>CAVQXF010000008.1:0-8764 GCA_963717855.1 uncultured Actinomycetota bacterium
GTCCCGGATCATCTGGTGGGCCAGGGCATCGAGCTCCAGCAGGTTGACCCCGACTGCGGCCTTCGCGGCCAGCGCGGTGATCACGTCGGCGACGAAGCGGCCGGCGGGCCGCATCTGCTCGATCTGGGCAGGGGTGCGGAGCTCGATCATGAATCGACCCTATCCGCGCTCAGTAGGGTGGGCGAAATGGACCTGATCCTCGGCACCATGTACTTCGGCACCCGCACCGACGAGGCGACGTCGTACGCCCTGCTGGACCGGTACGTCGAGGCCGGCGGGCGGGTGCTCGACACCGCCAACTGCTACTCCTTCTGGACCTCGCCGACCGGCCGCGGCGGCCAGAGCGAGGCACTGCTCGGGCGCTGGCTGGCGGCCAACCCCGGCCTGCGCGAGGAGCTGGTGATCGCGACCAAGGTCGGGGTCGAGCCCACCGATGACGGTGGCGTCGAAGGCCTGTCGGCACCGGTGATCGAGCGCGAGTCGGCGCGCAGCCTCGAACGCCTCGGGATCGACGCGATCGACGTCTACTGGGCGCACGGCGAGGACCGCTCGACGTCGCTGGAGGAGACGGTCGCGGCGTTCGGAGCGCTGGTCGAGCGCGGCGTCGTACGCCGCCTCGGGGTGTCCAACCACCCGACCTGGCGGGTGGAGCGAGCACGCGGCATCGCGGAGCGCCTCGGCGTCGAGCCCTGGACGGTGCTGCAGCTGACGACGTCGTACGTCGAGCCGCGGCCGGGTGCGCAGGTGCCCGGCAAGGACCACCGGTTCGGGTTCGTCAGTGACGAGACCGTCGACTACCTCGAGGTGCACCCGGAGATCGACCTCTGGGTCTACAGCCCGCTCGTGCAGGGCAGCTACGACCGCGCGGACCGGCCGTTCCCGGATGCGTACGACCACCCGGGCACGACCGCGCGGCTCGCGGCGCTCAACACCCTGGCCGGCCGGCTCGGCGTACCTGCTTCCCAGGTGGTGCTTGCGTGGATGCTCGCGAAGGGCTGGCAGCCGATCGTCGGTGTCAGCTCGGTGGAGCAGCTGGACTCCGCCCTCCGATCTCAGCAGCTGAGCTCCGTGCCGCTGACAGCAGATCTGCTGGCAGCGGATTCGCTTCCGTAGCGGCCTGGAGCGACGAACGCTGGGGGCATGAGCCAACCCACCCTGACCGGCCCCTTCGACGACCAGCTGACCGCCCGCCTCATGCACCAGCGCATCCTGGTGCTCGGGCAGGAGGTCGACGACGCCATCGCCAACCGTCTCTGCGCCGAGCTGCTGCTCCTCTCGGCCGAGGACCCGCACCGCGACATCAGCCTCTACATCAACTCGCCCGGCGGCAGCGTGAGCGCCGGGCTCGCCATCTACGACACGATGCGGCTGATCCCCAACGACGTGAGCACGCTGGCGATGGGCCTCGCGGCGAGCATGGGGCAGTTCCTGCTCTCGGCCGGTACGCCGGGCAAGCGCTACGCGCTGCCGCACTCGCGGATCCTGATGCACCAGGGCTCGGCCGGCATCGGCGGCACCGCGATCGACATCGAGATCCAGGCCGAGAACCTCGAGCACGTGAAGGGCGTCCTGATCGGGCTGATCGCCGAGCACACCGGCCAGCCGCGCGAGGTGGTCGAGCGGGACTCGCTGCGGGACCGGTGGTTCACCGCCGAGCAGGCGAAGGAGTACGGCTTCGTCGACGACGTGCTCGCCGACCTCGGCGCACTGACGCCTACCCGCACCACCGCAACGTTCGGAGTGTCGGCATGAGTCAGTACACGATCCCGAGCGTCATCGAGAAGACGCACCGCGGCGAGCGCGCGGTCGACATCTACAGCCGGCTGCTGACCGACCGGATCATCTACCTCGGCACCGAGATCGACGACGGCGTCGCCAACGTGGTGATCGCGCAGCTGCTGCACCTGGAGTCCGAGAGCCCGGACTCGCCGATCAACCTCTACCTCAACTCTCCCGGCGGCTCGGTGACCGCGATGCTCGCCATCTACGACGCGATGCAGTTCATCCGGCCGGAGGTCAGTACGGCGTGCGTCGGGCAGGCCGCGTCGTCGGCGGCGGTGCTGCTGGCAGCGGGAGCGCCGGGTCGCCGTACGGTGCTGCCGCACGCGCGCGTCGTGCTCCACCAGCCTTCGGGCGGGGGACAGGGCACGCTGCCCGACCTCGCCCTCCAGGCAAAGGAGATCGCCCGCATCCGCGCCGAGATGGAGCAGATCCTGTCCCTGCACACGGGACGGACGGTCGAGCAGGTGCGCGATGACACCGAGCGCGACCTGGTGCTGTCCGCCGACGAGGCGGTGGCGTACGGGATCGTGGACGGCGTGCTCGACAGCAGGAAGGGCTCTGCCGGGAAGATCGGGGCGGCCTAGGAGGTTGCGCCGGACATGACCTCACTCGCCTTCCGCACGATCGCGGCGCTGCGCGCCAACCACGACACGCTCGCCGCCCTGGTGCCGACGCTCACCGAGGACCAGCTGACCGCGCCCAGTGGCGCGTCGGAGTGGACCGTCGCGCAGGCGCTCTCGCACCTCGGCAGCGGCGCCGAGATCACCCGTCAGCCGATCGCGACGGCCGCCGGCGAGCCGGTCGAGGTCGAGGACAACCAGACGATCTGGGCGCGTTGGGACGGCTCGACCCCGGCCGAGCAGGCCACCGGATTCGTGGAGCACGACGCGGCGTACCTCGCCACCGTCGAGGCGCTCACGGCCGAGCAGCTGGAGAGCCTGCAGATCGACCTGGGCTTCCTGCCGCAGCCGGTGCCGGTCGTGGTCGCGCTCGGCATGCGCCTCAACGAGGTCGCCAACCACGCCTGGGACGTGCGCGTCGGCGTCGACCCCGCCGCGACCGTCGACGCCGGCTCCGCCGAGGTGCTCGTCGAGCTCTTCGCCGGGCCGCTGTCCTTCCTGCTGGGCTTCTCGGCCAAGCCCGACCAGCTCGAGCAGGACGTGCGGCTGGCGATCCCCGGTGGCGGCATCTCGATCACCGACGCCGTGACCGTCTCGGGCGAGATCGCCGACCCGACCGCGACGTTCGAGGGCGCGCCGGAGGCGGTCGTCCGGCTGCTGACGGGTCGCCTGCGCGCGCCGTACGACGCGGGCGTCGGCGTCACCGGCAACGTCACGCTGGACGAGCTGCGGAAGGTGTTCCCCGGTTACTGAGCCGTCGGCCTAGGCGGCCAGCGCGACTGGCCAGGAGATCCGGGTCAGTCGGCTGCTGACCCGCGTGGTCAGGTCGACGAGGCGCAGGCCGAGCGCGCCGGCGACCGCGCCGAGGACCTCGGAGCTCGGCTCCTTGAGCCCGCGCTCGACCTCGGAGAGGTACTGCGTCGAGACGCCCGCATCGGTGGCCACGTCGGCGAGCGTGCGCTCCGCCGTACGGCGCTCCTCGCGCAGCTCGTGGCCGACGGCCTCGCGCCAGAGCGGCTCCGGACGATGCGGCGCGGGACGGGACGGGAATGCGACGACGTCACCCATGCACCGACAGTAGGCCGGGCGGCGCGGCAGTGACAGGACCGTTCGCCACCAGCGAACTGCGCCTACTTGTCTTGGTCAGGCCCAGTGGTCGTCGGGGTCGACGTCGAACTCGTTGGTGACGGTCTCCAGCAGCGAGCCGGCCGAGTGCGCGTAGCCGGTGGTGGCCGCGGCCAGGAGCGCCTCGGCACCCTGTCCGTCGGAGAAGTCCGGCGGCACGACGAGCAGCCGCAACGTCGAGCGCTGGGAGGTGCGGAGCAGCACGACGTGGGTGTCGTCCTGGGGTACGGCGTCGACGTCGACGTGCCCGTCCCGGACCGGGATGCGGCGGGGTGCCGAGTCCCAGTCGGGCGGTGAGTAGACCGCGTGCTGGACCCGGCCGAGCGAGGGCGGGAAGTGGTCGACGAGGTCAGCCAGCTCGACGGCGAGGTCACGGCTCTGCGGCCACCAGCCGCCGTCCAGCGTGTCGAGCCCGGGGCGGTCGCTCATCCGCAGGCGCAACGGCTCCCGGGTGGACGTGGTCGGTGGAGATTCGTGCGACGTCGTCATGACGTCCGCCTTTCGGCCGGCGCGGGACCCCAGGAGGGAGTCCGCTCGCGGCCATCAGTTGCCAGGATACGTCGTACGTCGTACGTCGTGCTCGACTCGCCCTGGCGACCTCCGCCTCACCGGCATCCCGCCAGGTGAGATGCACGCTGGGTTGTCCGGGGAAACCGGCACGACGCGCCGAGTCCTCCCGGCGCGTCGTGCCGGTTTCACCGGCTGACCGGTGAAACCGGCAGGCTCAGTTGGTCGGCTTCTCCGCACCCACGACCCACATCGCGAAGAACTGCGAGCCGCCGCCGTACGCGTGACCGAGCGCCTTGCGGGCGCCGTCGACCTGGTGCTCGCCGGCCGCACCGCGCACCTGGAGGGCGGCCTCGCCGAAGCGGAGCATGCCGGAGGCGCCGATCGGGTTCGACGAGAGCACGCCGCCCGAGCAGTTGACCGGCAGGACGCCGTCCATCGCCGTACCGCCGGACTCGGTGAGCCGCCAGCCGCCGCCGTTCGCGTCGGCGAAGCCGAGCGACTCGAGCCACATCGGCTCGAACCACGAGAACGGCACGTAGATCTCCGCCGCGTCGATCTCCTCGAGCGGGTTGGTGATGCCGGTCTGCTTCCACAGCGCGGCGGCCGCGTCGCGGGAGGCCTGCGGGTTGACCTGGTCGCGCTCGGCGGCCGACGTGGCCTCGGAGCGCATCACGGTGCCGTGGATCCAGGCCGGGTTGGGCGAGGCCGCAGCCACGTCCTCCGACACGATCACCAGGGCACACGCGCCGTCGGACGACGGGCAAGTCTCGTCGTAGCGGATCGGGTCCCAGAGCATCTGCGAGGCCAGCACCGACTCGACGGTCGTGCCCTCGTTGTGCAGGTGGGCGTACTGGTTGCGCAGCGCGTTGTTGCGGTCCTTCGCGGCCACGATCGCGCCGACGTGCGTCGGAGCGTCGGAGCGTCGGATGTACGAGCGCACGTGCGGCGCGAAGTAGCCCCCGGCGCCGGCGTGCACCGGCATGTTGAACGGCAGCGGCACCGAGAGTGCCCACATCGCGTTGGACTCCGACTGCTTCTCGTACGCGACGGTGAGCACCTTCTTGTGCACGCCGGCCTGGACCAGCGACGCGGCCACGATCGCGGTGGAGCCGCCGACCGAGCCGGCGGTGTGCACCCGGAGCAGCGGCTTGCCGGCGGCGCCGAGCGCCTCGGCCATGAACAGCTCGGGCATCATCACGCCCTCGAACAGGTCGGGCGCCTTGCCGACCACGATCGCGTCGATCTCGTCGAGCGTCATGCCGGCGTCTTCCAGGGCGCGGTCGATGGCCTCGCGGCACAGACCGGCCATCGAGACGTCGAGACGCTTGGCACGGTGGTGGGTCTGTCCGACCCCGACCACGGCGGCGGGCTGCTTGGCCATCAGTTCGTTGCCCCTTCAGTCGTAGAGCCCAGCACGCAGAGCAGGTTCTGCTGCAAGGCGGGCCCCGAGGTCGCGTGCCCCACGCCCTTCGAGATCTCGCCGGACCAGATCCGGGACGCGGTCTCGCCGATCCGGATGCCTCCACCGGAGAACATCGGGTTGCTGGTCAGCGCGCCACCCGAGGGGTTGACGCGTACGTCGTCGTCCAGCCCGAGCTCGCGGCGCAGGATGAGCTCCTGGTGGCTGAACGGGGCGTGCAGCTCCGCGACCTCGACGCCGGAGAGGTCGACGGCCGCTGCTGCCCGAGCCGCCGAGGGCGAGCGCGTGAGGTCACGCGTGCCCATGCCCATCGGGTCGATGAAGTGCGACAGGCCGTGGATCCAGGCCGGCCGGTCGCGCACCTCGCGCGCCTTGTCGCCAGCGGCGAGCACGATCGCGGCCGCGCCGTCGGTGACGGGGGAGCAGTCGTGCTTGCGCAGCGGGTCGGCGTACATCGGCCGGGCGAGCAGTTCCTCGACCGACGAGCCGCCCTTGCGGATCGCGTACTCGTTCTTCTCGGCGTCGGTCAGCGAGCGGTTGGCCACCTCGGCCATCGCGGTCTCGTCCCAGACGCCCGCGTCGATGCCGGCGCGGGCCTGGAGCCCGGCCAGCGACACGGTGTCGGGCCACAGCGGCGTCATCGTGTACGGCTCCAGCTGGAGGCCCAGGGTCCGGCGGAGCACGCCGGCCGAGGACTTGCCGAACGCGTACACGAGGGCGGTCTCGACGTCGCCGGTCTGGATCTTCAGCCAGGCCTCGTACATCGCCCACGCGAGGTCCATCTCGACGTGGGACTCGTTGACCGGCGGGATCACGCCGATGGCGTCGACCGCCGAGACGAACGAGAAGGACCGGCCGGCCAGGTAGTCGGAGGACCCCGAGCACCAGAAGCCGATGTCGCGGCGGGTCCAGCCGGTCTGCTCGTAGCACTCCGCGAGGAGCGGGACGAGCAGCTCCACGCAGGTCGGCGACCCGTCGAACTCGGCCATCTGTCGCTGGGCGAACCCGACGACTGCAACGTCTCTCATACTGTGCACTCCATTGTCCGGGGCCCCTCAGAGGTGGTGCCGGTAGGTGTCGTAGTCCGCGTCCGGGTCGCCGGTCGGCTCGAAGTGGTCGATGTTCTCCAGGGAGTACGTCCACTCCTCGCGCGGCTTCCAGACTGCCTTGACCCGCATGCCCATCCGCACCTCGTCGGCGGGCACGCCCAGGATCAGGTGGAGGACGGCGATGTCGGCGCCGTCGAGCAGCACGTACGCCGAGACGTACGGCGGGATGATCTTCTGCCCGAGGAACGGCACGTTGACGATGCAGAACGTCGTGATGGTGCCGGTCTGTGAGACCTCCACCTCCTCCGCGGTCGGGGTGCCGTCGGCCGGGCACGCGCTGCGCGGCGGCACGTAGACCTTCTGGCAGGTGGGGCAGCGCTGGCCGACGATGCGGCCCTCGTTGAGCCCGCGGTAGAACGCGGACTCCTCGGGCGACGCGGCGTACAGGTAGTCGAGCGACACCGGGACGATGACGCCGGTGACGGGGTCGACCACGGTGGTTTCGAGGCTCGTCGCTGGCGCTCCTCGCACCTCAACCTCCGGGCCCGCCGGCTCGAAGCACGCGATGTCCGTGATCGACCCGACGCGCTCCTCGGCCCAGCGGACCTGCACCCGCATGCCCGTGCTGACCTGGTCGGGCGAGGCCACGTCGAGAGCGTGCAGGAACGGGCGGGTGGCGCCGTCGAGGGTCACCAGCGCGAACGCGAACGGCCGGTCGAAGGGCTGCTCGGCGACCGGCTCGGGCACCCAGGTCCAGGACGTGACCGTCCCGACCGGGGCGACCTCGACGAAGTCGGTGGTCTGCTCGTGGGTGTCCGGGTCGTACTCCAACGGGGGTACGACGACCTCACCCGCCGAGGTCCGGCCACCGACGACGACGCCGTCTCGGAGGCCGGTGAGGAACCGCCCGACGACGGGTCCAGTGGAGCGGGTGTAGTCGAAGGCTACGGTGACCGGTGCTGACAGTGTTCGTGTCATGGTCCGAAACTAGAACACGTTCTAAGATCGGGCAAGCACCTTGTGACAAGTCCCGCAATGAACAGGAGATCAACATGAAGCTCGGACTGCAGCTCGGCTACTGGGGAGCACAGCCGCCGCAGGGCGTCGGGGAGCTCGTCGCCGCCGCCGAGGAATCCGGCTTCGACGCCATCTTCACCGCGGAGGCGTGGGGGAGCGACGCGTTCACTCCGCTGGCCTGGTGGGGTCGTGAGACCTCGCGGATCAAGCTCGGCACGTCGATCGTCCAGATGTCGGGTCGTACGCCGACCTCGATCGCGATGCACCTGATGACGCTAGACCACCTCTCGAACGGCCGGGTGATCCTGGGCATGGGCGTCAGCGGCCCGCAGGTGGTCGAGGGCTGGTACGGCCAGCCCTTCGGCAAGCCGTTGGCCCGCACCCGCGAGGTCGTCGACATCATCCGCAAGGTGCTCGCCCGCGAGGACAAGGTGACCAACGACGGTCCGCACTACCCGCTGCCCTTCGCCGGCGAGGGCTCCGTGGGCCTGGGCAAGCCGCTCAAGCCGATCGTGCACCCGCTGCGTGCGGACGTGCCGATCTGGCTCGGTGCCGAGGGGCCCAAGAACGTCGCGCAGACCGCCGAGATCGCCGACGGCTGGATCCCGATCTTCTACACGCCGAAGTCGGCCGGCATGTACCAGCCGTGGCTGGACGAGGGCTTCGCGCGACCCGGCGCCCGGCGGACGCGCGACGACTTCGAGATCGCCGCGACCTGCCACCTCCAGGTGGTCAAGAACGCCGAGGAGAAGCAGTTCATCCTCGACGCCATCAAGCCGTCGGTGTCGCTCTACATGGGCGGGATGGGCGCCCAGGAGGCGAACTTCCACAACCAGGTCTTCGTCCGGATGGGGTACGCCGACCTCGCGGCCGAGGTGCAGAAGCTCTACCTGAGCGGCGAGAAGGACAAGGCGACCGCACTGATCCCCGACGAGCTCGTCGACGACATGCACATCGTCGGCACCCCCGGCGAGGTCAAGGAGCGGGTCGCGCAGTGGGAGGAGACCGGCGTGACCACCCTGCTGCTGAGCGCCCGGTCCGCGGACGAGATCCGGTCGGTGGCCGAGCTGCTGGCGTGACGGAAGCCGTGGTTTCGAGGCTCCTCGCTGGCGCTCGTCACACCTCAACCACCGACGTCGGTGGTTGAGGTGCGAAGGCCGCTAGGCCTGAGCCTCGAAACCACCACCGGCCGTACGACGGGCCGCCGGGCAATGGGAGAGTTGCCCGGTGACTAGCTATGG
>CAVQXF010000009.1:0-497802 GCA_963717855.1 uncultured Actinomycetota bacterium
GGGCAGGATTTGAACCTGCGACCTATGGGAGAGATCGAGCACTACGGAACAGGTACGAAGATCGCGGAATCCCCAGGGTTTACGCGGGATTGCGCCGCCTTCCACTTCGGATTGTAGCGGGCCAGTACGGGTTCGGTCGGACTGTAAGTGGCCAGTTTCTGGCCGACGGTTTCAATCCACCGATCCGACCGGGCGACCCCTTCTGCGGCTCCGGCACCTTCGGTTGCCACTCCCCCGACCATCATCCCGCCCAGATAGATGCATCCGAGTCTGTCGTGAAGGGCGTGGGCCTTGAGCCTGTGGCGACGTGGGAAGAGTTCGGGGAGTCCCGAACCCGAAGATGACGCCCTCGCGAGTTCGGAAAGCGATCCAGGAGTCGGACGCGCCCACGCTCGGACCGGCGAATGGGCGGGCTGCACTCTGCGAGTGTCCGCCCGTGTGGCCGAGCCGTAGCGCGACCTGACTCAATGCGCTCGGTGAGGTGCCTTTGCTCGGATGGGGTCCGGGCGGAACCCGTGGTCGACACCCAGAGAACCGCGCGCGCGGTTGTCCACGCCGATCTTCCGGTACGCCGTGCGGATGCACGTCTTGACTGTGTTGATGCTCATGAACATGCGGCTGGCGATCTCGTCGTTGCCCAGGCCTTGGGTGATCAGCGCAATGACCTCGGCCTCGCGGGCGCTGAGCCCGTGGCTGTGGACTCGAAGTGGAGAAACAAGATCACCGATACCGCCGATATGGCTCGGTCCGCCCAGAGAATGCGCCTTGCGAGCGGAGGGCCTGACCCGAGATCTTCTCAAGGGAGACTCTCGCGGGGCCCGACGAGCGAAAGTGAACCCACTCAGCGTCACTCCGATCGTCGTCCTGTTGGGCGCTGACCAGGACAACGTGCCGGACGGCGCAAAGGTCGACGGCATTGACTTCGTTGCCGGCCGGAAGCTCGTCAACTGGCTCGCACAATTGGACGGGGAACCCGTCGACAGGGCCGCAGCTGCCGGCATAGTTCGCAGCCTGGAGACCCGACGGGCCTCGACAGAGCAGGCGAGGACCGCCCAGGATTCAAAGCGAACCCTGCACCAGTCGGCGGATCGAGCGCGCTGACCCCGCAGCGAATGCACAGTCCTTCCACTGCGTTCTTGCGCGGTTCCCAAGGGCGGCCCGTCAGCGTCGGATGCAGTCTGGCCCCGCGTGCCCGGCCAACCGGTCAGGACCCGCCAGGGCGATCTGAGTATCCGGGCTCTGCTGGTCGACCAGCGACCAGCGGGACCGTAGCTCCATGACCTTCCACGACCGCCTCCCGGCCCCCACCGTCGATCCCTACGTCTGCGCACCCGCGCAACGCCCGCTCTCCGCTGCGGCTTGGGCCCTCCTCCTCACCGCGTGCGTCGTCAGCGTTGCGGGACAGCTTCTCGGCTACCAGGTTGCCCAGTTCGTCTTCGGCTCCTGCGGCACCCCGACGCCGGAGGAGCCGACGCACGTGCTCGGGCAGGGCGCGGTTCTCGCTGGCTTCGCCTTCATCCTCATTGGCTGGTGGCTGGCGGCCCACCTGACTCGCTACCGCCCCCAGGTGCTGGGCGCGATGGCGGTCTCCTCGTTCGTCGGCGCCCTCGTCGTGATCGACGCCCTGACCCTAAGCGCCTGGTCGGAAGGGTGGTGCTTCTGATCCTTCTCATCGATCCGTCACACCGGGGGATGCCGCTGGGTCTGCTGCACGGATCGTGTCACCGACCTAGCCCATTCCGCCGCGCTGAGGCGCGAGCGGAACGTACGCATCGACGATCATGGGAGCTGAACTCAAGCGGCCGGCGGAACCTGGAATGCCCGGACCTCGATGCGGCCGCCGAGGGCCTTCGACGCACGGGCCGCCCAGTCGACGGCGGCCTCCTCGTCAGCGACGTCGATAACCCAGAAACCTCCGAGGTACTCGGGAGCCTCGACGAAGGGGCCGTTGCTGGTGCTCAGCGACTCTCCGGTGTTGTCGACCGTGATCGCGCTCGAGGGCGGCATCAGCCCACCCGCGAAGACGAACGCACCGGTCGACGTCAACTCCTCGATGATCGCACCGGTGGCAGCCATGGCCGCCTCGAGCTCTGTCGGGTCCATGGTCTCCATGGTCGGCTCCTCGTCGGAGTCGTGCGGAACGGACAGTAGGTATTGGCTCATGCCTGTACGACCTACCTCGACGCAGGAACTCATCGACCGACCTTCCGACCCCGCTTCCGCAACCCCCACCATCAGGTGTTGCGTCTTACCGCCGCCAAAGGGTGACGTTCCCGGTTCAGCGCACGCGGATGCGGACGATTCGCAGGTGGCCGTTCTGGACGACGCCGAGGTTCCAGAGCTTGTGGTGGCGCATGGCCGGGGTGATCGCGATCCCGATCGTCCAGCGCTTCACGCCGCCGACCGAACCGGCCCGCTTGAACGGCACGTCGCCGCCGTGCGGAGCACCCGGCGCCGGGGCGGCGTAGCGGTACCGCGGCGCCGACCCGAGCACGACCACCGTGTAGCCGTGACCCACCCGGGTCTGGAAGACCCCGTTGCGCACCGGTACGCCGACCACGCCGATCGTCGCCACCGTGACCGAGACCGCGCTGCGGGCCCGATTGCCGGCCCGATCAGTGGCGACTGCGACATAGCGCAGGCGAGTGCCACCGGCGACCTGGCGAGAGAACTTCTTCACCCGGCATGAGTCGATGCCCGACAGGGCATCGGCTGCCTTGCAGCGCGGCGCGGTCGGCACGGTGCCGACGTAGTGTGCCCCGGCGCGCGGCCCCTTCAGGGACACCTTCGGCGCGGTCGTGTCGATGTTGATGCCGTTGGCGACCGTGGTCGCCACCCCGCCGTCGGTCGTGGTGACGGTGCGGCTCACCGACTGGCCGGCACCGTTGCGGTGGAGGACGACCGGGGCCGGGCACGGCGCGACGAGCGCGCCGCCGGGCGCGCTGCAGGTGAACGACACTGTCACCTTGCCGCGGTACCAGCCGGCTTTGCTGATCCCCGGGTGGGCGCTGATGCTGGCGGTGATGGTCGGGTCGACGCGGGTGGTCGAGTCAGACGACGCCGTGAAGCGGACGTCGCCGGCGTAGGTCGCCGCGACGGCACGCGCTGCTCCGGCCGGAACGGTGTAGCCCAGCCGGGCGGCGCCGTCGACCAGGACCGCGGTGCCGACGACGGTGCCGTCAACCCGGAACTCGACAGCCCCCGAGGGGGTGCCGGCGCCCGGTGCGACCGGTGCCACCGTGGCCACCAGCGCGGCAGGCTCGACCTTGACGACCGCGGTGGTCGCGGCCTTGGCCACGGCCACCGACAAGGTGCCGTCGGCGCTCGCGTAGGTCGTGGCGTTGCTGGGAGTGAACGCGGCGCTCAGCGTCCGGCGCCGACGGCCAGTGGGGCCAGGTCGACGCTGGTGGCCTTGCCACCGCTGACCGGGACCGCCTGCTCCGACTGGCGTGCCGTCGACGCTGAACTGGACCGTGCCGGCCGTGGTCCCGGTCGCGGGGGCGACCTGGGCGGTGGCAGTGACCTTCTGCCCGTAGACCGGCTGGGCCGGGTCGGTCGCGATGCTCACCGTGGACGGCACCTTGGTCACCGTCACGCTCTGCACGGACGGGGTTGCGGCGCTGTGGTCGGCGTCGCCGGCCTGGTCGGCCCGCACCCCGCACTGGCCGGCGGCGAGCAGCGTGACCGTCGCCGCGGAGACCGAGCACGTAGCTGGGGTCGTGGAGCTGTACGTGACCGGCGCGGTCCCGCCGCCGCCGATCGCGACCACGTCGTACGTCGCGCCGACGTACGCCGGTGCCGGCGGGGTGCTGGTGAAGGTGATCGCTTGCACGCTCTTGGCGATCGTGATCGTCTGGCTGACCACCGGGGCCGCGCTGACGTCGGCGCTGCCGGACTGACCGGCCGTCACCACGCAGGTGCCGGCGTGCTGGAACGACACCGAACCGGTCGACGACACGGTGCAGGCGTCGGACGGAGAGCCGGCGCCGACGGCGTAGGTCACCGGCAGTCCCGAGGATGCCGCAGCAACAGCCGCGTAGGCGTCGCCGATCGCGGCCGGGTCCGGCTTGGTCGAGGTGAATCCGACCGTCTGCGCGGTCTTGGCCACCGTGATCGACTGGCTCACCGTCGTCGCCGGCTCATGGTTGTCGTCACCGCCCTGGCTCGCGGTCACCACGCAGGTGCCGGCGTGGTTGAAAGTCACCGAGCCGGTTGCGGAGACGGTGCACGCGGTGGCTGGGCTGTTTGCTCCCACGACGTAGGTCACCGTCAGCCCGGAGGATGCTGATGCGGCGGCTTGGTAGGTCCCGTTGATCGCGGCCGGGGCCGGAGCGGTCGAGGTGAAGGTGACCGACTGCGCCGACTTGCCCACCGCGATCGACTGGCTGACCGTCGTCGCCGGATTGCGGTCGGCGTCACCGTCCTGGCTCGCGGTCACCACACAGGTGCCGGCATGTTGGAACGACACCGCACCGGTCGAGGTGACCGTGCAAGCGTCGGCCGGTGAGCTCGCCCCGGCGGCGAACGACACCGTCAGGCCCGCCGAGGAGGTCGCGGTGGCCGCGTAGCTGCCGCCGATTGCCGCCGGGTCCGGCTTGGTCGAGGTGAAGCTGACCGTCTGGGCTGACTTCGCCACGGTGATCGACTGGGTCACGCTCGCGGCGGCGGCCCGGTCGGAGTCACCACTCTGGCTAGCGGCGACCACACAGGTGCCGGCGTGCTTGAACAAGACTGCGCCGGTCGAGGTGACCGTGCAGGCGCCGGCCGGTGAGCTCGCCCCGGCGGCGAACGACACCGTCAGGCCCGCCGAGGAGGTCGCGGTCGCCGCGTAGCTGCCGCCGATTGCCGCCGGGTCCGGCTTGGTCGAGGTGAAGGTGACCGTCTGGGCTGACTTCGCCACGATGATCGACTGGGTCACGCTCGCGGCGGCGGCCCGGTCGGAGTCACCACTCTGGCTAGCGGCGACCACACAGGTGCCGGCGTGCTTGAACAAGACTGCGCCGGTCGAGGTGACCGTGCAGGCGTCGGCCGGTGAGCTCGCTCCGGCGGCGAACGACACCGTCAGGCCCGCCGACGACGACGTGGCGGTGGCCGCGTAGGTGTCGTTGATGGCGGCCGGGTCCGGCTTGGTCGAGGTGAAGCTGACCGTCTGCGAGGTCTTCGACACCGTCACGTCACGAGAGACCCGCGGCGCGGCGTCGTACGTCGCGTTGCCGGCCTGGTCGGCGGTGATGTGGCAGGTGCCGGCATGGTCGTAGAGGACCGTGCTGCCCGAGAGGTGGCAGACCGTCGGTGTCGTGACGCCGTAGGTCACCGTCAGCAGAGACGAGGCGGAGGCGCCGAGGGCTGCGCTCGAGCCGATCGAGGCGGGCGTGGTCGGCTGGGGAAAGGTGATGGTCTGGGGCGTCGTGCTCGGCCCCGGGACACCGGCGGGATTGACGGTCGCGAACGTGGACAGCGCGATCGTGCTCAGGTGATCACCGGCGTTGCTTGCCGGCTGCACGGTCAGCACCAACTGGGTCATCTTGGTCAGATCGCCAGGACCTTGGAAGTTGGTCGACTGCTGGCCATAGGCCCAGACGACGGCGCCCGCTGCGGCGGTTGGGCCGACACCCGTCGACGTGGCGTAGCGCGTCTTGCCCGTGTTGTCGGTTGCCGTCAAGTAGGCAATGACTGCCGAGCCGGAGGTGTCATCGGTGGTGATGGAGTCGAAGGCGAAGCGAAGCCGATCGGCGCCGCCCGCAGTCAGGTCGACCGGGGTGGAAGAGGTGTAGGTGAGGGTCGCGGCCGCGTTCTGGGCGTAGGGCAGAGTGAGGTTCGCAGCGCCCCCGCTGAACTGGTTCGTGACGCCGCCCGAGGTGGCGATGCTCCGAATGCCGAAGCCGACGCCGGTCGAGGCGCTGTCGAAGCTGTCGATGACCAGCGGGGTGGTCTCGGCCGTCGCGGCACCGCCGGTGAAGGCGAACGGACCGGCCACCAGGGCCAGGACCAGCGAGACGACAAGATGGGCGGGCCGCACTGCACGCACGAGGAACTCCTTCACCGCAGGCGGGGTGAGGAGGCCTGCGCCGACACATCCTGGCTGCTCGGGGCCGCTCCGAGGTGGCCATCTCACGGTGGGCCCTGACCATCTTTCAAATGGCCCGGACGGGCCATGTCGAGCCCTAGGGTTCGAAGATCACGGGTGGGTGGCCGCGATCACTATCCTCCCAGTCTTTCCGCCGCGTGTGACTGTCAAGAAGGTCATCCGAACGAGTGTCACTCCGCCCACAATGACGCAAGCGTCGACGTGTCCCTGGATGCCCCCAAGCGCCTCACCTCCATGGGTCTAGGGATCGTTCGCGTCGGATCTCCCTGAGAGCTGGCGCCCTCTGGCTGGTGCGCCCGGCCGACCGGGAACCGATCGGGGACGCCAGGCCGGTAGAAAGTGTGGGCGTCGTCGTCGGTCAAGAGTCGCTGCACTCCCGGGGAGGAGCAAACGATGTCCCGCCCGAGCGGTGCCGCACCGAATGGCAGGACGGCCTGGCGCGCACCTGGAAAGGCTGGCCCAGCGCCGGTCCTCATGGAATCATCCACCCCGTACGCCCGTCGCCAGTCATCGTTGCGTCCGCTTGTGACCAGTCCTCCGTCAGCCGACGCCCGCCGGCGTAGGGGTGTGGAGCCGTACGTGTGTGCCAGTCCGGTTGGTGCCGACGTCGACGGCCGCGCAGAGCTGTCGCGCCAGCCACAGTCCGTAGCCGTGGTCTGACGGCTCGCTGGGCGGAAGCAGCCCGACGAAGGGGTCGACGAGTCCATGCCCAGTGTCCGTCACGTGACAGACCCAGGTGGCCCCGTCCTCGTAGACGTGAAGAAGCGCGGGCGGCTCGCCGTAGAGCAGCGCGTTGGTCAGCACTTCGGTGACCGCCAGCGCCATGTCGTCGACGACACCAGCATCGATGCCAGCCTCGGCCCCGCGGGTGCGTACCAGCCGGCGTGCGCCGGCGACGTCGGCACGCGACGAGCAGTCCATGGTCACGGCGCGGGCGGGTGGCGGCACCACCTTGGCCAGACCGGCGAGCATGTCGATCGGGTCGTCGAAGCGATCGTTGGGAGACAGGCCGCCGTCGGCGCGCACCACGCCGTGGGTGTGCATCCCGATCTCGAGCAGGTGCGGAGCAAGCGAGCCCGCGTCGTAGGGACACAGCAGGTCGACGTCGGCCTCAGCGAAAACCACGTTGATCGCCGCCTCGAGACGGCGGTAGTCGACCAGTTCGGCGGGCGTCCGGCCCGTCAGGATCTGCTCGGCGACCACGCAGGACCGGACATCGGGTGCCTTGGCCGCGAAGCCGAGCAGGACTCTGTAGACGTTCCACTGCGGCGCGTAGGCGATCGAGTCCTCGACGAAGGTCACCTCGTCTGCATCCCGCCCGAGCGTTGCGCGCACCTGCTCGACCCTTTGGGCCGGTGCCATGACCAGACCACGGTGCCCGCGCTCGAGCCCTTCGTAGAGGAAGCCGCCGATCTCGGCGGCGTACTGCCGGGCGCCGTCGTAGAACGTGCTGGTGTGGGTGGCAGGCATGGTCATGGCTCCAACCTCAGGCGGTGGTGCCCGAGCCCGGAGGTGCTCGGTAGGTGATGTATCGCGGCCGGGACGCAGTGGAGCGAAAGCCAGCCGTTGTCCGGCAAGCTCGCCCACTGCTCGCTTCCGGGTGACGGTGCCGAAGTCGGCGAACCGCAAACCTTCGAGGTCCAGGTGCCTGCGCGGCCGGACTGCCGCGCGCGCGACAGGAGCGTGCGGTGCAAGATGTCGCGGTTGGAGACATCGACCTCGGGGGCGACACCGGCGTGCTCGTAGACCAGTAACGCGGCGAACTCGTCGTCGAGGCGACCCGCGTTGTAGGGGCAGGGCGAGCTGACCCCGATCGCTGGCTGCAGGTTGGTCGACCTCCGCTTCCAGCCGATCACTTCCTCAGCCGAACCGAGCTGGGCGAGCGCATCCGTCTGGGCGGCCTCCCGGAGCCCCGGGAAACCCCGCTTGCGGGACTGCGCGGCCGCCGAACGGAAC
Source organism: uncultured Actinomycetota bacterium (assembly GCA_963717855.1). GTDB lineage: Bacteria > Actinomycetota > Actinomycetes > Propionibacteriales > Nocardioidaceae > Nocardioides. The sequence continues at coordinate 8,045 of CAVQXF010000009.1, forward strand.
CCGTCGGCGACGGTGCCGAGGTCCTCGGGCCGACGCGTGCCGTACGTGTCCGCGAACGAGCTGTCCACGAACTGACCGGCAACCAGCGCTTCGCGCGCTTGCAACTGAGCGGGCCGGGCGTGGAGCGCCGTCTCAGCCTGCTCATCAGTCGTGACGTGGAGCACCAGGTCGCCGCCCGCCATGCCTTGGCCGAAGAACGTGGCGGCGATCGGAGTCAGCTGGCCATCGTCCTGGTGCAACGCGCACGGATTCGTCCCGAGCTCGAGGGAGCCAAGGGACGAAACGGAGCGGCAGGAGCCCGGGCTCACTCGTGCACCTTAGGACAGCATTCGTCGGCGGGAAAGAGATTCCTCAGGCAGCTCCTGACTCGAACGTGCACGCGGGCCGCGTCTCGGCGCAGAAGTGAGCGCGGGCGCGTCACTCCGCCGCCAGTCGGCGCCCCGAATTGACGGACGATTCGGGCAACCCGGTGCACTCGTCATGTAGGGACCAGTTGAGATCCGTCGCAGTTGTCGCCAAATCATGCGCGTGCGGCCACTATCAGACTCATGGAGTCGATGCCGGACATGACCCCCCGGGAGCTCGCGCTGCGTGAGGACCTCTCCCGCGAGTACTACGCGCTCAACGATGCCGTCGCGAGCGCAGACGGCCGCCTGATGACAGTGAAAGGCTGGTCCGTGACGCTGTCCCTTGCAGCACTCGCTCTTGGGTTCCAGCAAAGCCACTATGCGTTGTTCGGCTTGGCAGCGGTTACCGCGGCTTCATTCTGGTTTCTCGACGGCCTGATAAAGGGCCACCAGGTGCGTTACTACGGCCGATTGCGGGACATCGAGGTAGCTGCCAACGCTTTGAACGCCGTTGAACTGGGCGAATTGGGAGAGGTGTCTTCGCCTCGGATCAACATGTCCTGGGGTTTTCGCGGACAGCAGCAGGTCCCGGACTGCAGGAATGGACCACCGACACGAATCACAGCCCAAGTGACGCGCCAAAGCCTTCGCCGGCGATTCGTACTCCCCAACGTCATGTTTCCGCACCTGGCTGCCGTCGTCCTGGGTTCGGTTCTCTTTGTCGCGGCCGCGACTGACGCGTGGGGGCTGTCGGCACTCACGCCTTGACGCCACGATCCTCCAGGAGAGGCCCGACTCCGGAACCGCGTCTTACCGCCGCGTTCGACGCGTCAACCCCGGCGGCTCGAGTCAGGAGCCGTCCGCCCGCTCAGTGTCAGAGCCCGAGGTCGCGGCTGGTCGAGGTCGCCAGAGCATCGGTCGGTCGGATGTAGTGCTCGACCAGCGTCTCGAGATGGTGGTGCCTCGTCTGGCTGGCGATGCGGGCAATGCCGGCGCCGTTGGCTGCAGCGGTGGTGGCGTGGACGGCGCGCAGCGAGTGCCCGGTGATGGGGAGGTGGCCCAGGCCGGCGGCTTGGCCACGGGTTTGGATCATCCGGCTGACGGTGCGGGCGCAGATCGGCTCGAGGGAAGTGGACCCGTCGGGATGGAGCCGGTGAACAGTGGCCCGCTCCCCCGTGGCCGCACATCGAGCCAGCTCCCCAGTGCTGTCACTGGATCAGTCGTTACCTTCGTTCCCCGGGCGACTCCGATCATCTGACCGAGCCCGTCCTGGTCTGTCTTGGACCGGCGGATCGTGATCAAGAGCCCGGCTGGTCTCGCCGTGATGTCCGCGAGCCGGAGCGCGGCGAGCTCGCCCGGTCGTACCGCCGAGGCGTAGCCGAGCAGGAGGATCGCGCGGTCCCGCAGGCCGTGGGGGTCAGCAGGGATGTTGGTGACGATCTGCGTGAGCTCGGTGACGTCGAGCGGGTGGGCTTGACGGCGCGGTGCGACTCCGATGATGCGGCGCAGGCCGCGACGCACCCGCCGCAGCGTCGGGTCGGTGGTCGGGTCGAGAAGCCCGTGCTGGCGGTGGCGGTAGGACACCGCGTAGCAGGCGACGTCGATGCTGGAGTAGGTGAGGCCTTCCTCGGCTCGCTCGGCCAGGTACGCGGCCAGCCGCGACCCGCTCGGCGTCACGAGCAGTGAGACCGGGCTGGACGAACGCCGGCGAACGACGAGTTGCGGGTGGTGACGGACGGCTCTCGGGCAGTGTCTTCATGCTCGACACTCCCCCGCTGTGCCGGTGCCGGTGCCGATGCGGGTGCGGGGCCCGGATGCGTTGTCAGGTCGGAGCGATGTCCGTTAAGGCTGGTCCCTGGCCGATGGATCAAATCTAAATGCTTTCAGGCTCGGAGATCCGTGATCTCCGAGCCTGAACTTTGTAGCGGGGGCAGGATTTGAACCTGCGACCTCTGGGTTATGAGCCCAGCGAGCTACCGAGCTGCTCCACCCCGCGCCGGTGAAACCAACCTTACAGACCGGTGTCAGGTCGGCCAAATCGGGGTCAGGAAGACGGGCTCGCGGACGCCGACGGGGCGGCCGAGGGCGAACCGGCCGACCCCTTCCCGTCGCGCTGGGCCGCGAGCTTGATGGCGTCGCCCACCAGCTGCTGCGCCCGGTCGACCTGCTTCTGGTACTCGCCGAGGTTGCCGGCGTCCAGCGCCTTCTGGGCGTCGCTGAAGGCCTTCTCGGCGCCCGCGAGCTTGGCCGCGATCTGCGACTCGAGGCTGCCCGTCCCTCCGGCACCCGGCTCGGCCGGATCGGTCGGTGTGCCCTCGCCGGGACCGACGACCGACCCGCCGCCGGACGCGCCGACCAGGTCGCGCAGCGCGCTGATGAGCGTGTTGCCGTAGCCGATGTTGTTGCCGTACTTCACCAGCACGTAGCGCAGGATCGGATAGCTCGACTCCGAGGCGGCGCGGCTCGCGTAGACGGGTTGGACGTACATCAGCCCGTCGTTGATCGGCAGCGTGAGCAGGTTGCCGTAACGCGGCTCCGCGCCGCTCCGGTTGAACTGCGCGATCAGGTCCGCGATGCCGGGGTCTGACGCGAAGGTGTTCGCCACCTGTCCCGGCCCCTCGATCGGGTTGACCGTCGTCGGCAGCTGGAGCACCCGGATCTTGCCGTAGTCGTCACTCGTGGCGTCGGAGTCGACCGAGACGAACGAAGCCAGGTTGTTCTTCTTGTACGGCACGTAGACCGAGGTGACGGAGAAGCGCTGCTGCGTGGCGTCGTCAGCGTTGTCGACGAACAGCCGGTACGGCGGCTGGAACTTGCCCGCCTTGTACGGGTCCTCGGGGACCTCCCAGCGGTTGTTGCCCTGGTAGAAGTCGCCCGGATCGGTCACGTGGTAGCGCGCGTACTGGAAGCGCTGCACCTGGAACAGGTCCTTGGGGTAGCGCACGTGCTGCATGAGGTCGTCGGACATCTCCGACTTGGGCCGCACGATGCCGGGAAACGCCGACTCCCACGTCTTCAGGATCGGGTCGGTCCCGTCCCACGCGTAGAGCACGACCTTGCCGGTGTAGGCGTCGACCGTCGCCTTCACCGCGTTGCGCATGTAGTTGATCTCGTCGGTCGGCAGGGTCTGCAGTCCCGTGGTGGTCTGCAACGAGTCGTCCGTCATCTCCTCGAACGAGTCCTTCTTGGCGTTCGGGTAGCGATCGGTGGTCGTGTAGCCGTCGAGGATCCACTGGATCTTGCCGTCGACGATCGCCGGGTAGGGGTCGCTGTCGACCGTGAGCCACGGTGCGACCTTCTCGACCCGCTCACGTGGGGTGCGGTTGAACAGCACCCGGCTGTTGCTGTTGACCCGACCGGAGAGCAGGAAGTTCGGCTCGCCGTACTTGACGGCGAACATCAGCTGGTTGAACGTGCTGCCGACGCCGGCGTCGCCCTTGGCGTCGAACGTCGTGGCGCCCTGGTCGTCGGTCTCACCTGTCGGGAGGTTCAGCTCGACGTCCTTCGCGTCCTCCTTCGCCTTGCCGACGATGGAGTACTGCGGGCTCTGCTCGCCGTAGTAGATGCGGTCCTCGAACTTGCCGGGCAGCGAGCGCGCCAGGCCGTCCTGGTCGGGATCGAGACCCTGCGCCCAGACGAGGCCGGCGTCCGGGTCGGACGTGTCGGCGTTCGTGTCGATCTGAGCGCTGTTGTCCTCGGGGCGCTGGTTGGCGTACGCCGCGATGATGCCGTTGCCGTGCGTGTAGACGGTGTGCAGGTTGGACCAGTTGCGGTCGGACTCCGGGATGCCGCCCTGGTCGAGCTCGCGGGCTCCGATCACCAGCGCGCGGTCGTTGCCGTCGATCGGGTAGCGGTCGACGTCCAGCACGCCGTTCACGGAGTAGTAGGCGCGGCCCTGCTGGTTCTGCTCGAAGGCCGGGGGCACCAGCTGCGGATCGACCAGCGGGATCGAGGACGTGGTGTTGTCGAGATCGGCGACCGTGCCCGACAGACCCGTCTTCGGGTTGAAGTCAGTCAGCTCGACGTCGTCGATGTCGTACGCCGCTCTCGTGGCGTCGATGCTCGCCTTGATGTACGGCGCCTCCTTGTCCGCCTCGGAGGGCTTGACCTGGAACTGCTGCACGATGCCGGGCCAGATCAGGCCGAGCAGGATCGCTGAGACCGCCAGCAGGGCCAGACCGACCGACGGCAGCAGCCAGGTACGGCGCCAGATGTTGACGAAGAAGAGCACGGCGCAGATCAGTGCGATGCCGAGCAGGATGTTCTTCGCCGGCAGGATCGCGTTGTGGCCGGTGTAGTTCATGGCGGTGCCCACGTTGCCGGAGCGGGTCACCAGGTCGAAGCGGTCCAGCCAGTAGTCGGCGGCCTTGGCGAGCACGAACAGCCCCAGCAGCACCGAGATCTGCACCTGCGCCGCACCGGAAAGCCGGTCGCGCGACACCTGCAGCCGGATCCCGCCGAAGAGGTAGTGGACGACGACCGCGGCGATGAGCGCGACCACGAGCACGGTCATCGTGAAGTCGACCAGGTAGTGCAGCCAGGGCAGGTCGAAGACGTAGAAGCCGATGTCCTTCTGGAACCACTTGTCCTTCTGGTCGAAGGGCACGCCGTTGCGCCACAGCAGGTAGGAGCGCCACTCCCCGATCGCCGAGCTGCCGGCGAAGGCGCCGAGGACGACCGAGGTACCGATGAGCAGCCAGGTCCGGATCGGAGTCACCGCGTCGCGGTAGCGGTCGAGGCCGTTCTGCTCGGGCGAGCTGGGCCGGAAGAACGGGCGGAACCGGAAGGCCAGATACATGTTGACGCCGACGACCAGGCCCATCACGGCGCCGAAGGTCAGGAAGAGCCCGGTCTTGGTCCAGAACAGCGTGCTGAAGACCTCGGCGTAGCCGCCGCCCTGGTACCAGAGCCGGTCGGTGTAGAGCCCGGCGAAGGTGGACAGGCCGAGGAAGGCCAGCACGAGCACCACCGCGGTGATGATCAGCGCACGCGAGCGCCGCGAACTGCGTTGTGGCGGCGGGGGCCCCTGGGACTCCACGTCGAACGGCTCACTCATGCCTGGTTCTCTCCCTGCTCCGGCTCGTCCTCGAGCGTCGCGCTCAACAGCTCCAGCAGCCCGGGCACCAGGTCGGCGCCCCCTACCACTGACTGGTCATCGTCATGGGCCCGCAACCGCAGGGCGCAGTACGTCGCGCCAGCGCGGGTCACGCCGGCGACGATCCGCACCTCTTGGCGGTCGGGGTGGTCGCGGGCGAACTCCTCCGCCGACTTGGGGTCGTCGGGGATCTGCTCGTCGACGCCCGGGGGCAGCACCAGTCGCTCCACGACGGCGGCGCATCCGGCGACTCCCGGCGGCCAGATGATGGAGCGCAACGACTCCTCGAGCGTCTGGCCGGGCGCGACCAGCTCCTGCTCGACCGGCGTCAACGACCCGTCGGACGAGGCGGAGTCCAGCCCCATCGCGGCCGCGAGAGCCGGCTCCCGGGCAACCAGCGCCGCGGTGTCGACCAGCGCGTAGAGCCGCGAGGGCTGGTCCCAGCCGTCGCCGGCGAGGTGGTTCTCGATCTCGAGGACCGCGGCCGCCAGGGCCGGGTCCACGTTGTCGAAGCCAGGGAGCTCGGAGTCGTACTCAGTCATACTGCATCGTCCCCACAGGTCGGGAGCTTGGCATCGGGGTCGGCCACCCACTTCTTGATCGACTCGAGGGCGCTGTGGGTCGTGGGCGCCTCGACCAGTCGCATGTCGCCGTTCGCCGCGCCCACGGCCTCGTCGCAGTTGTCCGGCGGCACCATGAAGAGCTCGGCGCCGGCGTTGCGGGCGCCCACGATCTTCTGCTGGATGCCACCGATCGGCCCGACGTTGCCGGCCGCGTCGATCGTGCCGGTGCCGGCGATCGTCTGCCCGTCGGTCAGCGATCCCTTGGTGAGGGTGTCGTAGATGCCGAGGCTGAACATCAGCCCGGCGCTCGGGCCACCGATGGACGGGTCGATTCCGATGGTCACGTCGACCGGGAACTTGGTGGTCGTGGTGCCGACCTGGATGCCGACCTGCGGGCGTCCGTCGACCTCACGCGGCGTCACGCTCAGCTCGAGGGGCTTGGACTTGCGGCGTACGTCGAACTCGAGCGCCTGGCCCGGCGGGGCGGTCGTCACCGCGGCGACGACCTGGTCGGAGTTGGTGACCTTGGTGCCGTTGACGCTGAGGATGACGTCGTTGGTCTCGAGCGTGCCGTCGGCGGGCGAGCCCTTCTCCACGCCGGAGACGACGGCTTCGGTGACGTCGTACCCGAGCTCGGTCAGCGCAGCCGCGGTCGCAGCGTCCTGGGAGGACGTCATCTCGGCCTGCCCCTCCTGCCGGTCCTGCTCGACGGTGCCACCGTCGTCGGGATAGATCGCGTCCTTCGGGTAGACCGCCGCCGAGCGACTGATCCAGTCGTGCATCAGCTCGAAGAGGTTGTTGTGCGCGTCGCGCTGCGAGACGAAGACCGTGGTCATCCGCAGCTCGCCGTCGTCGGCGTAGGTCGGCTTGCCCGTGATCTGGATGATCGGCTTGCCTGCGTCGTTGTCCCCGAGGACGTTGACGGTGATCCCAGGGTTGTACGTGACGTACGGCAGGGCCTCGAACGCGGCCGCCACCCACAGGGCGAGGAGCAGCGGCACGGCCAGGAGGCCGGCAAGGGTCCGCTGCGTCATGGCGCCAAGCCTCTCAGACCCCTCCAACGCACTCGCGCGCCGCCTGCGTCGTCAGGACGCGCGGCGCGACGGACGTACGGCGATGCCGCTGCTCCGGTCGCGTTCGGGCTGCGGTGCCGCGTAGCCCGGGGCGGGGCGTCGGTCGCGTCGGGAGTCGTGCTCCAGGGCGCCCGCGAGCCGGCGTACGGCGACGTCGCGCTCGATCTCGCCGCGCCCCTCGCGGCCCAGCCAGGCGACCCACAGCATCGCCACGACCGCGATGACGACCGAGGGCAGCAGCCAGAGCAGGATCTCCACGGGACGAGGCTAGGCAACGCAGGGCTCCCGGTCGGGGAGGCTCGCCCTCGGTGCGCCGCTCAGGGGGTGCCGACCCATTCCTCGGTGCCGTCCCCGAACCGCTGGTGCTTCCAGATCGGCACCTCGGACTTGAGGGTGTCGATCAGCGCACGCGAGGCGGTGAACGCGTCGCCGCGGTGGGCCGAGGTCGTCGCGACCACGACGGCGATGTCGCCGATGTCGAGGCTGCCGACCCGGTGCACGGCGGCGACGCCCTCCACGGCGTGCTCCGCCGCGATCCGCTCGCAGACCTCGCGCAGCTTGGCCAGCGCGCTCGGGTGCGCGGTGTAGTCGAGGCCCAGGACGCCCTTGCCGTGGTCGTGGTCGCGGACCCGACCGACGAAGAGGGTCAACCCACCGGAGGCGTCGTCGTCGAGGGCAGCGACCACCTCGGCGACATCGAGCGGGTCGTCGCGCAGGTCGACGAGGCGTACGGCGGAGGTCACCCGCCAGACCTTAGGCCAGCAACCGGGCCCCGCGTACGGTAGTGGCATGAACGACAAGCCGGGCGACACACCCGAGGACGGCCAGAACCCCTTCAAGGGCACGCCGTTCGAGCAGCTCTTCGGCGCGGCCGGCGGCGGGGCGGGCGGCGGGGCGGGCATGCCCGACCTCAACCAGCTCTTCGGCCAGCTCCAGTTCCTGATGCAGCCGCACGACGGCCCGATCAACTGGGACTTCGCCCTCGACCTGGCCCGCAAGACCGTGGCCCAGTCGCCCGACCCGTCCCCGAGCCAGCGGCAGCAGGACGCCGTTGCCGACGCGATGCGCCTCGCCGACCACTGGCTCGACCCCACCACCGAGTTCCCCTCCGGCGTCACCACGCCGGCGGCCTGGAGCCGGGCGGAGTGGGTCGTCGGCACCACCGACGTGTGGAAGATCCTGGTCGAGCCCATCGCCCAGTCGTCGGTGCAGGCCCTCAGCGGCGCCCTGCCCGAGGAGGCACGAGAGATGTCGGGCCCGCTGCTCGGCATCATCGGCAAGGCTGTCGGCGGGATGCTCGCCGGCCAGGTCGGCTCCGGACTCGGCGCCCTCGCCTCGGAGGTCCTGAGCGTCTCCGACGTCGGATTGCCCCTGGCCGCACCCGGCCGCGGCGCGATCGTCACGGCCAACCTGGACGCGTTCGCCGCCGACCTCGACGTCAGTGCCGACGACGTGCTGCTGTACGTCGCCCTGCGCGAGGCCGCCCACCAGCGGCTCTTCGCCCACGTACCGTGGCTGCGCGACTACCTCATCGGCGCGGTCACCGAGTACGCCCGCGGGATCGAGATCAACGCCGAGGGCATCCAGGCCCGCATCGAGGAGCAGATGCGCGGGGTCGATCCCACCAACCCGGCCGCGCTGCAGGAGCTGCTGGAGGGTGGGATGTTCGAGCCCGAGCGCTCCCCGGCCCAGGAGTCCGCACTCCAGCGCCTCGAGGTCGCACTCGCCCTGGTCGAGGGCTGGGTCGACGACGTCGTCGGCCAGGCGACCATCGAGCGGATGCCGTCCGCCGGCAAGCTGCAGGAGACCTTCCGCCGCCGGCGTGCGGCCGGCGGTCCCGCCGAGCAGACGTTCGCGACCCTGGTCGGCCTCGAGCTGCGCCCGCGGCGGCTGCGCGACGCCTCGACCCTGTGGGGCTCCCTGCGCAAGCGGCAGGGCACCGAGGCCCGCGACGGCGTGTGGATGCACCCCGACCTGCTGCCGACGGCCGCCGACCTCGACGACCCGCTGGGCTTCCGCGAGGACGCCTCCGCGCCGGCCGCCCTCAGCGAGGCCGACTTCGACGCCGAGCTGCAGAAGCTGCTCGAACGTCCCGAAGACCCGGAGGCGTGAGCCTCCACGCCGACGCGCTGACCGCGCTCGAGAGCTGGTCGGCGCCCTCTCCCGGGCAGGCGACGCTGCAGGACCGGTACGTCGCGCACCTGCGCGCACACCCGGACGGTCTGACGCGCGCCTGCCGCCCGGACCACCTCACGGCCAGCACCCTGGTGCTCAGCGCCGACGGCAGCCAGGTGCTGCTGACCCTGCACGCCAAGGCCGGGCGGTGGTTCCAGCTCGGCGGGCACTGCGAGCCGGGCGACGAGACGCTGGCCGCAGCGGCGCTGCGCGAGGCGGTCGAGGAGTCCGGGCTGAGCGGGCTCCGGCTCGATCCGGTGCCGGTGCAGCTCAGCGAGCACGCCGTACCGTTCTGCGGTCCGGACGGCGACGTCCACCACCTCGACGTACGTTTCGTGGCGCTGGCGCCGGACGGGGTCGCGCACGCAGTGAGCGACGAGTCGCTCGACGTGCGCTGGTGGCCGGCAGACGCGCTCCCCGATCCCCAGCCCGACATGGTCGAGCTGGTGGCTCTCGCCCGGGCCCGAATCTCCTGACGCCCGATCGGGTACGTCGTCGCCATGACTGATGACACCCAGACCACCGGCAACATCCACGTCTTCGACACCGGCGGCGACGGCCGCACCGTCGTGCTGATCCACGGTTGGCCGCTGTCCCACACGTCCTGGTCGGAGCAGATCCCGGCCCTGACCGAGGCCGGCTACCGCGTCGTGTCCTACGACCGGCGCGGCTTCGGCAAGTCCGACCCCGGCGACGCCTACGACTACGACGCCCTGACCGGCGACCTCGACCAGGTCGTCAACGACCTCGACCTCTCCGACCTCACCCTCGTCGGCTTCTCGATGGGTGGTGGCGAGGTCGCCCGCTACGTCGCGACGTACGGCGAGGAGCGGCTGCACAGCGTCGTCTTCGCGGGTGCGGTGCCGCCGTACCTCCTCCAGGGCGACGACAACCCGGACGGGCCGCTGACCCAGGACGCCGCGCAGGGCATGCGCAGCGGACTCGAGGCGGACCGCGACGCCTTCTTCGACGACTTCACGACGCAGTTCTTCAGCGCCGGTGACGAGCTGAAGGTGAGCGAGGAGCAGCGCCAGGAGGCGATCTCGGTGTGCAAGCTCTCCGACCAGGACGCTGCCCTCGGCTGCATGGACGCCTTCGGCGGCACCGACTTCCGCGACGACCTCACGAAGATCACCGTGCCGACGCTGGTCATCCACGGCGACGCCGACGGCATCGTGCCGTTCGAGGGCTCGGGCAAGCGCACCCACGAAGCTGTGGCCGGCAGCCAGGTGGTGGTCATCGAGGGTGGCCCGCACGGCTTCAACGTGAGCCACGCCGACGAGTTCAACCGCGCGCTGCTGGCGTTCCTGGAGAAGTAGGCCGCCGGCCGCGCCCCGGCGACTGCCGACGCCTGCGCCGCGCTCGTGCGCGACGCAGGCGTCGTTCAGCCGGTCTCGCAGACGAACGTCCCCACCGCCGGGTAGGTGGTGACCCGCTCGGTCGAGGGCAGCGCCAGCTCGGTCGAGCCCACCGCACCGGTCGCGCTCGCCAGCTGCCGCAGCGCCGAGGTCATGGACGAGTTCGGCGTCCGGAGGACCTTGCCGGGCCCGTAGCCGGACCGGCAGACCTTGTAGTAGTTGATGGTGGAGCGCCAGTCGATGAGGCGGTCTCCCAGCTGGCGGCGTGCCGAGCCGTCGTCACCCTGGTCGGACTGCATCGCGTCCGCGCCGGCCCCACCGAAGAGCACGTCGCGACCGTTGAGCGTACGTCGCTTGCGGTCGGTGTCCTCGAGAGGCGCCACCACCTGCCACAGCTTGGAGTCGGCGGTCCGGCGCTTGATGTCGAGGAGGTCGTTGCCGGCCCCGCCGAACACCCGGTCGTGACCGGTGCCGCCCCAGAGCGCGTCGCCCCCGTCGCCGCCGAACACCACGTCGTCGCCCGCACCGGCGTTGGTGACGTCCTTGCCGGCTCCACCGTGGATCGAGTCGAAGCCGGCTCCGCCGAGCAGGACGTCGTCTCCGCCCAGCGTCCCCTGGCTCAGGGTCACGACCCGCACCAGCGTGCCGCGGGGCCGGACCACCTCGCGGATGAGGCCACCGCTGTCCGTGACCGTGCGGTCGACCGAGCCGAGGTCGGCAGCCGGCGTCGGCACGTCGACACCCTGGTCACCGACGAGCGCGTCGTCTCCGAGCCCGCCGTCCAGCACGTCACCCGACACGGCTTGACCCAGGTGGGTCTGCTTGGCCCGGGTGGTGCCGGTGTTGTCGAACTGGCCGTAGAGGTCGTCGTCGCCGAGTCCCCCGGACAGCCGGTCGCTGCCGGCCCAGACGCCAGGGCCCTGGTCGGCCATGGCGATCTTGCGCCCGCCGGGTGTCCCTCGGGTGGTGAGCGGTGCGGCCCAGACAGGTCTCGTCGAGTCCAGTCGCAGCACCGCCCCCGGGTCGCTGGAGCTACCGCGAGCCAGGCTCGTGCTGTCCCCGTTGCGGGTGATCCGGCCGTTGTCGCCGAGCAGCACGTCGCGGGCGTCGCCGCCGTCGAGGACGTCGTTGCCGTCGAGGAGCCCGGCAGCCGACTTGTCGGTCGCCACGGTCACCGGGGTCAGCAGCCGGTCCACCACCACGAGGCCGCGGGTGGAGATGACCGCACCGGTGTTGGTCGAGCCGCCGCCGACCAGGTCGTCCTCGCCCGCGCCGCCGCTGAGCGTGTCGTTGCCGCTGTCGCCCTCCACGTAGTCGTCGTCGTCCCCACCGGACATGGCGTCGTCGGCGGCCTGGCCGAAGAGCAGGTCCCGGCCGCCGTCACCCGTCAGCGTGTCGTTCGACCCGATGCCCGCCGGCACGCTGTGCGTCGCGGTCGCGACGTCGAAGAGCTGCACGGTGCGCAGGCTCGTCCCGTCGGTGCGCGTCAAGGACGTCGCGTCGAGCCGGGCGTTGTCGCCCGCAAGGACGTCGTCGCCGGAGCCGCCGGACAGGCTGTCCTTGCCGTCGAGCATCCCGTCGGCCTGGCGCGACGGGGAGATGACCCCGTCGGAGGACGAGCTGCCACCGGTCAGGACGTCGTCGTCCCCACCGCCGGCGAGCCGGTCGGCACCGGCATCGCCCTCGAGCACGTCGACCCCGTCGTCGCCCTCGAGCGATCGTCGTCGCCGCCCTGGCCGAAGACCAGGTCGTCGCCCGTCGCCACCGGAGAGGGCGTCGGGCCGTACGTCGACGCGGGTGCGCACGCGCTCCGGGCGCGGGCGCGTCGAGCAGCGTGACGTACGGCGAGGTCGTCGGTGACGGGGTTGCCGTTGTCACCGAGCAGCAGGTCCTGGCCGTCGTCACCGAAGATCGTGTCGCCGTCGACCCCGTCGTAGGAGCCGCGGTCCAGGAGCCACCGAGGATCTCGTCGTCCCCGTCGTCGCCGTGGATCCGGTCGCCGCCGGCGCCGCCCTCGATCGCGTCGTTGCCGTCACCGCCCTCGATGGTGTCGGCACCGCTCTGGCCGAGGACCAGGTCGTCTGCTCCGCCGCCACTCATGGTGTCGTCGCCGCTGGTGCTCGTGGCCGGTGCGGACGAGGTGGGCAGGTCGAACAGCACGACCTCCACGTCGGGGCGCACGTCAGCCCAGCGCGTGCGCAGGTCGCCGGTCGGCGAGACCTGCAGGCGCGCGTTGTCGCCGACCAGGACGTCCGAGCCGTCGAGCCGGTCGACCCCCGCGTCGCCGACGACGGTGTCGTCGCCGTCCGGGGTGCCCTCGGCCGTCCGGTCCAGCGTGACGGCGCCGGTCGTGGAGGAGCCACCGACGAGCAGGTCCTGCCCGTCGTCGCCCTGCACGGTGTCGGAGCCGGGGCCGCCTTCGACCATGTCCTCGCCGGGCCCGCCGAAGGTCTGGTCGTCGCCGCTCTGGCCGAAGACCCAGTCGTCGCCGTAGCCGCCGTACACCTGGTCGTCGAGACCCGACGTCGCCGTGGTCGCGAGCAGGGTCAGCCCCACGCCGTCGATGGCGGTGTCGGCAATGGGCGTGCGCGACAGGGTCGCGTTGCCGCCGACCACCACGTCGTCGCCGCCGTCGCCCAGGACCTCGTCGGCCCCGTCGGCCGCGCCGGCCGTGGCACTGCCGCCGGCCTCCAGGTCGTCGCCCGAGCCGCCGCGCAGGACGTCGTCGCCGACGTCACCGAAGAGCACGTCGTCGTCGGCGTCGCCGGCGACCAGGTCGTCGCCGCTGTCACCGTGGACGGTGTCCATACCGTCGCCACCGCGGACCAGGTCGTCGCCCGCGCCACCGTGCACGTTGGTGTCGTCGCCGCCACCGGCGTCGACGTAGTCGGCGCCGAGCTGGCCGTCGAGCTGGGAGTCGACCTCGTCGCCGCCCAGGATGCAGTCACCGTTGCCGACCGCTCCGGTGATCCCCGCCAGGGGGATGCTGCCGGTGTCGCCCAGGAGGGTGCGGGTGCGGGACTCGATCCTGCCGTTGCCGTCGAGGTCGACGCGACCCTGGATGAAGACCACGCCGGCGAGCACGCCGCTGTAGGCGCCGTCGGCGCCCTGGAGGTAGCCGTCGTCGACGTCCATGCCCTCGAGCTGGCCGACGTCGCCGTCGCCGGAGAGGTCGCCGTCGAGGTCGATCCGGCCGCTGACGACGCTGGTGGTGGCCGAGCAGTCGATGTCGCGACCCGAGGCCGTCCAGGTCGGCCGGTGCCGCAGTCGCGCCGTCGCCGTCACCGTCGACACCGTCGATCCCGGCCTCGCCGAGGAGCAGGTCTGCGCCGCCGCCACCGGCGATCGTGTCGGGCCGTCGCCACCGCGGACCAGGTCGTCGCCCAGGTCGCCGTGCAGGTCGTCCTTGCCGCCCGCGCCGTAGACCCGGTCGCTGCCGGGTCCGCCGCGGACCTCGTCGTCGCCCTGGAGGTCGGTCGTGACGTCGAGTCCGTCACCGTCGAGCACGTCGTCGCCGTCGCGGCCGCAGACCACGTCGTCGCCGGCGCCGCCGGAGAGCGTGTCGGCACCGACGCCGCCGATCACGTCGTCGTCGTCACCGCCGCCGGTCACGGTGTCGGGGCCGGTCTCGCCGTGGTGCCGGAGCGTCGCGCACTCCTCGCGCACCTTGGCCAGGGTCGGGGGCACGATCGTGTCGATCCCGCCCACGTCGAGCTGCTGGACGCGGTTGAGCTGGTCGAGACCGTAGACCGAGGTCACCTGATCGGAGGCGAACGTCGCCGGCTGGGTGTAGCCGCCACCGACCACGATGTCGGAGCCGTCGCCACCGGTGACCTGGTCGGAGCCGTCGCCACCGACGACGAGGTCGCCCGCGTCGAGCAGCGGCCGGATCTTGGCGGCACTCGTGGTCGGGAACAGCATCTCCGGGGAGGCTCCGACCCCGCCGTCGAGGACGTCGTCGCCGGCGTCGCCGCGCACCTGGTCGGCACCCGGGCCACCGCTGACGCGGTCGTTGCCCGACGCCGCCACCGAGGTCGTCGCGACCCTGGCCGCCGTCGATGCAGGTCGTTGTCCGCGTCGCCGTCGACGTCGTCGTCGCCGGCGCCGGTGGTGACCGAGTCGTTGCCCGAGCCGGCATTGACGGTGTCGTCACCGTCGCCGGTGACGATGGTGTCGGAGCCGATGCCTCCGACGATCTCCGCCTTGGCGGTGAAGCGGGGTGCCACGTAGTCCGGGTCCGACGGGTCCGGGAGCGACGGCGTGCCGTCGGCGGCCGTGACCAGGGACGGCATGGGATACATCCGCACCGTGTCAGCACCGTTGCCGCCGTCGGCCGACGATCACGGTGTTGGGCTTGACCTCGAAGTTCTGAACGAGGTTGAAGGCACTCACCTGGAGCGTGATCAGGTCCGGGTGCGGGTCGGGGGTGGGCCGCCCCAGCTGGCGCACCGTGTACTTCTCCTCGAACACGTCGGTGTAGCCCTTGCGGCTCCCGGCCGCGTCGGGGCCCATGGTCAGGCGGAGCTGAGGGTGCCCGGCCGCGGGATCGGTGTAGACCGCGAGCACCGGGTCCTCGATCTTGCAGTTGAACTCGAAGAGCTTGATCCGGGGACTGCGCACGATGTCGAAGGACTCGTTGATCGTGTAGAAGAGCAGGTCGATCGAGAAGTAGAACTGGAGGAAGAACGTCAGCCCCGACGACACGTTGAAGGCGCACTCGGGCCCGTTGGCCGCGCCGGCGAACTCGTCGGAGTAGATCTTCCCGTCGCCGTTGGGGTCGAAGGCGTCGAGTGACAGGTCGAGCACGACCCCACCCCGGATGCCGGCCTCGGCGAACCCGATGCTCACCGCTGCTCCCGCCTGCACGGTGAAGGAGAGCTGGATCTCGGGGACGTCGACCCCGTTCTCCAGGTCGTCGATGTAGAACCCGTCGCTGAACAGCTTGACCTCGCCGAGGGCGTCGAAGCCCGCGATGTCACCCGGGTCGAGTGCCTCGATCTTGCGGGAGAGACCCCGGGTGTCGAAGCCGAAGGCGAATCGTCCATCGAGCCCGACGGTGCCGCCGATGGAGGCGGTGACCGGGACCGGGCCGATGAAGAACGGACCGAAGTTGCGCACCACCTGCGCCGTCACCCCGGCGTGCCCGAGGTCGACGTAGAGCATCGTGGCGTCGCCCTCGTCGAGCAGCAGGTTGAAGATCTGGCTGGTGTCCTGGAGGACGGGGACCGAGACGCTCGGCAGGCTGAGGTACGGCGATTTGGTCGACGTCTTGTCGATCTTGGTGCCCTTCTCGTCCTTCGGGGGGATCTTGTCGGTCAGGGCCTGCTTGAGCTTGGTGATCGCGCCCGGCTTGCACTTGCCGGAGGCGCCGCTGCCGTCGGTGGTGCGCTCGGACTTCGTGCCGTTCTTGTCGACGGTCTCGGTGCACTTGGTGCCCACCCCGATCCGGCTCGGCGCCACCGTGAAGCCACCGAGGAGACCGGTGCCGATCACCTGGAGGTCGGGCCCGGTGCTGGGGCCCCCGGCGATCATGTTCTGCAGCTGCAGGAGGTTGAGGACCAGGTTGATCGGCGTCTTCTGCTTCTGCAGCAACGTCAGCATGGTGACCGGGCCCTTGCCGACCAGCTCGGACATGTCGGTGACGACCGGGATCGGCTTGGACAGCGTGTCGACCACCGGGTTGAGCGGGGCCAGCCACTTCTTGGCCTTGTCGAAGCCCGGCAGGATCGCGTTGTTGAGCGTCGTGACGTCGACGTTGAGCAGGCCGAAGCGCAGGCCGTCGCCCGTGTAGGCGCCGTTGCTCCAGGCCAGGTCGATGGTGCCGAGCACGTCGAAGAACGACGACTGCGAGGCGAAGGACTCGAAGTAGACCGAGATCCTGCCGCTGCCGGTTGCCTTCGTGGTGAACGCGACGGCCTTGTCGTAGAGCGCGGGCAGGTAGGTCAGGCCCTCGGGGCCGGCGCTCGGGAGCGGAGCCACGCCGACCTCGATGGTCGCGTCAAGGGCCGTGCTCCGGGATTGCGCAAGGGTCTCGGCGCTCGAGGACCCCTCGACAATTCGGTCGACCAGGACTGAGGGCAGCTTGCCCACGAACGCGTCCACGCACTCGACATCGGTCCCATCGCGCACGTCGACGTTGACGATGTCGCGCGACGCCGGGAGCTTCTCCTTCCAGTTCGTGTGCCGCGACCACGAGTGGCACTTGTTGCTCGTCGCGTTGTACGCCGCCAGGTGGGACGTGACGTGGACGGTCAGGACGACCTGGGCCTGGGGGTCGGGGTCGAGCTTGACGAAGGGCCCGGTGCCGCGGCCGATGCCGACCGTGACGGCGAGCGTCCAGGTGGTCTTGGTCGGGACCTTGAGATTGGTCTTGATGGACGCTCCGGCCGGGCCGACCTGGAACGGCACCTGCTCGGGTCCCAGGCTCCCGCTGAGAGTCAGGGGCACCGAGATCCGCTGGACGTCGGCCACGGTCTTGTCGTCGCACGTGGCCGTGCCGGCAGCGCCGCAGCCGAGGGTGACCACCACGTCCGGGTGGGTGACGTTTGCGACGGTCACTTCGTTGAGGGCGGTCTGGAGGTCGGTCTGGAGCCTGGACGCGTCCGCGGTCTCGGCGACCGAGGTCTCCACGAGGGCCAGGCGGGCGCGGGCGGCGGAGACGTACTCGGTCACGTCTGCCGGGACGTCGGCACCGGCGTCCAGGTTGGTGCCAACCAGCGGCAGGCTCATCGGCGCGCCAGCGGTGTCCAAGCTCTGGTCGCCGTCCAGGGCGTCGGCCAGGGTCAGGTTGAGGGCGCCGAGACCGTCGGTGAGGAAGCGGTAGGCGATCGGCTGAGGCGCCGCGGCGCCCCCGGCGCCGCCGGAGGACTGGCCGGCCTTGAGAGCGACCTTGACCGGCGTGAGCGGCACGTCGGTTGCGTCATTGAGCGGCAGCTCGAGGCACGCCGCGATCGAGGCGGCGTCGGCGGGTTCCGGCGCACCGCAGGTCTGCGGGCTGCCCACGACGCTGCGCGCCTGCGTGAGCTTGGTCGGGAGCTGGTCGAGCGGCAGCCACGCGGCGGCGGCGATGTCGGGGCGCGTCGCGGCGCCCACGCCGATGCCGAGCTTGATGTTGCCGGCGGCTCCGGTGGTGACCCGCGCGGAGCCGTACTCGGTGGGCTTGCCGGACAGGGTCTGGCCGATGGCGGTCGGGCTGCCGTTGAGCCCCGTGACCTGCTCGGTCACGGCCGTGTCTCCCCCGACCGACGACGTGGCGTCGGCCAGGTCCACGCCCACCACGACGCGAGCCGTCGAGCCGACGTTCAGCGGGATGGTCGCGACCTTGGGGGCCGCAGCGGTGCCGCTGCCGATGACCCGGAGCTCGCTCGTGTCCACGGCGACCCGGAGCGGCACGTCCTTGGTCCCGGAGGCCGCGAGGGAGGTGTCCAGCACCAGCCGGTCCAGCCCCGCGGAGTGGACCAGGGTGAACTTCACCGAGCGCGACGTCGCGTGCGCGTCGCCGCCGACCGCGTCGCCCAGGAGCCCGTCGAGGGTCGTGGACAGCTGCTGCATGGTGGAGATGGAGAAGGTGTCGGCCGGGTCCTCGCTGCTCACCCGTGACTGCAGCTCGGCGACGGTGGCGCCGAACCCGTCACGGGCGGCGCTGATCTCGGTCGGCTTGAGGTCGACCAGCGGGAAGGTGCGGTCGGCGTCCAGGGCGGGGTCCGGCGACGAGAACGTCGTCAGCACACCCGCGAGGTCCTCGACCAGAACGTTGCGCAGGGCCTCGGGGTCACCGTTGATGACGTAGTCGTCACCGTCAGACACGACGCCGGGCTCGCTGAGCGGTCCCTGGTCGCAGCGCAGGGTGTGGGCGTCGAGGACGACGAACGCCGTGCACACGGTGCTGCTGGAGCCGGCGACGCTCAGGTCGTAGAGCTGGCGGGTGACGGTGCGGTCGACCTCGGAGTCGCTCGCGGCGACCCCGAACTGCTTGAGGAAGTCGGCGGTGGGATCGACGATCGTGCCGTTGGCCGTGCCTGCGCGCATGCTGGCCTGGCGCGACGGCACCAGGTCGAGCAGGCGCAGCTCGTCGTACCGCCCGCCCGTGGTGACGTGGGGCAGGGTCTGCGGGAGCAGGTGGGACCAGGCCGCGTGGACCGTGCCCTCGGCGTCGATCGGCCGGGTGAGCGCGCCGGGCGTGCCCTGCTGGGAGCCGCTGACCTTCAGGTCGGCGGTCGCCTCGAGCCCGCGGGTGGCCTGCGGCAGGACCGCGGCGTCGGGGTCCTCGGTCAGTAGGTCGGTGACGGCGACGGAGTTCGACACCGTGCCGCCGCTGGGCAACGTGACTC
Organism: uncultured Actinomycetota bacterium; assembly: GCA_963717855.1. Taxonomy (GTDB): domain Bacteria; phylum Actinomycetota; class Actinomycetes; order Propionibacteriales; family Nocardioidaceae; genus Nocardioides. Next base: position 26,986 of record CAVQXF010000009.1, read on the forward strand.
CGGCGGAGCCGTCGACCGACACGGAGGCGGCGACGTCGCCGGTCTGGTCGAGCGAGTAGGAGGTGACGTCGACGTCGACCTGCAGGAAGCCGATCCGGGCCACCAGCTTGGCGTCGTCGTCGAGCTCGGCGTCGACCGAGCCGACCCGGTACACCTGGCCGTCGGCGTCGGGCCGGACATAGAAGACCGGCTCGGCGGGGGCCTCGGCACCGTCGGCGGGTGCCGCGGCGGGCGGGACCATGCCGATGCCGAAGTCAGCGTGGAACGCACGGTCGCTCGTCGTGACCTCGGCCTGGCCGGCGGCCGGGGCGGGGTAGCTGCCGCCGAGCTTGTCGCCGGTCTGGGGGCAGGTGCGGGGCACCACGCCCACGGCGGCCTGGCAGAGCCCGGTCAGCCCGGTGAGGGGCGCGAGGTTGCCGTTGCCGCCGGTGGCCACCTCGGTGGTCTTGGCAGCCCCACCGGTCTGCCGTACGGCGACCTCGAGCGCCCGGCTCCCCCGGTCGTAGCTCAGGGCACCGTCGAGCTTCAGGTCGGAGACGGCCTGGCTCAGGTCCTGGATCGACGCCACGGTGCTGCGGGCGTGGTGGACCACGCCGTCGTCGCCGGTGAAGGTGACGCGCAGGACCGGGAAGCCGTCGCCGCCGGTGACGGCGACGTTGGCGCTCGGCTCACGGCCGATCGTGCCGGCGCCGTCGTCGTGCGCGACGACGTGCACGTCGGGGTCCGGGGACTCCCACGAGATGTCGGGGGTGTCGCTCGGCTCGAAGGCCGTGGACAGGGCCTGGCAGTACCGCACCTGACCGGGCCGCGGTGCGCCGCTCGGCGGCGAGGTGTCGGCCGCGCCGCACATGATCGTGGCAGTGGCCTGCTCGGTGAGCAGGTCGGTCAGCTGCTGGCCCGGCGAGTAGAGGTCGGACAGCGAGAGGTCCAGCAGCGGGAACTCCTGGTCGGCCGACGCCTCGGCGGCCACCACGGCGCTGGTGTACTGGGTGAAGCCGGTGACCGCCTGGACCCGGGTCAGGGCGGTCAGCCGGTCGAGGGCGTCGTTGCGCGCAATGGTGGGCTTCGCGTACGAGGTCGTGGCGTCTGCCCGGGTGCCGACCGTGATGGAGCCCGCGGCGGTGTCGTCGAGGTCGCTGCCGAGGTCGAGGTCCATCGAGACGTCGTCGGGGCCTGGTCCGGTGAGGGTGGTGAACAGCTCGTCGGCGCTGCTGAACTCGAAGTCCTCGGTCGTGATGAGGCCCCGGCCGTTGGGGTCGCGCAGGGCCAGCTCGGTGCTGGAGTCGATCGTCGCCGTGCCCTGGACGCCGAGCTGGACGAACCCGTCGACCGCGGTGAACGCCGGGACGTCGACCGCGGTGCCGTCCTGGTCGCTCGCACCCGTGGCCCGGGTCCACACATGGGTCGTGAGGTTCGAGGTGCCCACGACGGCGAAGGTGCGCAGGCCGACCTGGCTGGGGTCGTAGCGGAAGCGGAGCTCTCCCCTCAGCCGTCCGGCGAGCTCGCCGTCGAGCTGGGCGGTGCCGAACTGGAGGCGGTCGTCCTGGTAGGTCAGCGCGACGGGCACGGCGGCCTTCAGGTTGACCGTCAGCGTCCACTCACGGCTGTCGGCCGGGGCACCCGTCGACGGGGTGACCTCCTCGATGACCAGCGGGCCGCCGGCCGGGAAGGCGTCCGGGAGCGTGTCCAGCGTCGTGCTGGGGTGCTCCTCCAGGGTCTCCTCGACCTCGGCGCCGATCGCGGAGTCGAGCCTGAGCACGTTGCGCACCGACAGGTCGGTCAGCGGCAGGTCCTCCGACAGCGCCGGCTGCTCGGCCGCGGCCGCGAGGGCGCGGCCGAGGTGGATCAGCCCGACCCGCACGTCGGAGACACCGGCCGCCTGGGCCTGCGCGGCCTGCGTCGGGACCCCCACGGCGGACGCCGTGCCGCCGAGCAGGGTCAGTACCAGGGCGCCGACGGTGGTGACCGCCACGCTGATCCGTCGGGAGCGCAAGGGTCAGCGCACCTTCGCGGTGTTGGAGACGGCGGACATCGTCGTCGAGGTCGAGCGCACCACGGCGACGTACCTCGTCGCGCGCTTGCGGTTGCGATCCTTGGCCTTGAACGAGACCTTGCCCGACGCGTCGAGGGGGCGGCTGCCGACCACGACGCGCTTGCCCTTCAGGACCCGGTAGAGCACGACCTGGGCGCCCGCCGCGAGCGGCGTCGCCCTGACCGTCACCTGGTCGGCGGCTGGTCCGTTGCCCACGGCCGCGAGCCGGGCCCGCACCGGCGAACCGAAGACGACGTACTTGCTCAGGACCCGGGTGCCGACGCCGTCGCTGACCTCGGCGGTGACGCGGGTCAGGCCGACGCGGGTGCCGATGAAGGTGTAGGTCGCCTGGCCGGCCGCGTTGGTGAAGCGGCTGATCTTGGGCTCGCCGCCGGTCGTGCCGGGACCGAAGCGGAAGAACTGCACCCGGTAGCCCTGCACGGGGTTGCCCTTCTGGTCGACGACGCTCACGGTCGTCGTGGCGGCGGTGCCGACCTCGGCCATCTGACCGTTGGCAGAGGACGTGATGCCGAACCTGGCGGCTCTGAAGTCGGGCTCGTAGAACGTGTTGGTCGCGGAGTCCGTCACGTCGGTGCTGCCGGCGAGCGTGCCGCCCGAGGGGTCGACGTAGCGCAGGGTCGGGGCGTTCCACGTCCCGGTCGTGGTGATCACGCCCGGCTCGAAGGACGCGACCCAGAGGTCACCGGACGAGTCGAGGTCGCTGGTGACGAAGTCGGCGCTGTAGTCCCAGTCGTCCAGGTCGCCGGAGTAGGTGATGTCGACCGGCTCGCCGGTCACCCGGTTGCCGAACTGGTCGAGGGTGAAGACGTCGTAGTAGGTGCGGTTGCCGGCCACGGTCGGGTTGACAGGCGCGGGCTGCTCCGACTTCGGCGAGAGCGCGACCTTGACCCGGCCGCCGTTGAACGGATGCGCGGAGTCCCAGGCGGCGGTGGTGGTGCCGGACAGGTCACCGGCGGTGGCGGTGACGACGGCGGCCACCAGGCCGTCCGCGTCGAAGCCCTGGTCCCGCGCGATCCCGACCTGGAAGGAGACCTTGCCGTCGGCGTCGGTCACGCCGGCGAGGGTCGTGCCGAGGTTCTCGAGGTTGCCCACGAGACCGTCGATGACCGGCGGCGTCCCGTCGGCGCCGCTGGTGAAGAACCCGTGGTCGACCCTGAGCGTATAGAGCTGGCCCTCCACCGGGTCCGCGTCGCCGTCGGCGTCGCCCTGCACTCCCGGCACCGTCGGGTCGGTGTCGTAGGTGTCGTCGGGCGCCGTGACGGTGAGCTCGCCGGCCAACGCCTCTCCCGGCTTGCCGCCGCCGAGGTCGTCGAGCGCCAGGCTGCTGCCGGCGGGTGCCTTCTTGCTGACGAAGTCCACGGCGAGCGAGGCGTCCGGGGTGAACGCGGTGCCCGCATCGAGCCTGCCGCCGAGCTCGGTGCCCTGGCCGTCCTCGGCCGGGTCGGAGAGCACGACGCTGAACGCGCCGCCGGTGCCGGTCGTGACCTGCGGGGCACTCGGGCCGGCGTCGGGCTCGGGGTCGGTGCCCGCCGTACCGCGGGTGAGGTCGAGGTCGACAAGCCGGCCCGTGAGGCCCGTGCCGTCCTCGAGGCGGAGCTTGCCGGACACGGTGCGGTCGGCCCCTGCCGCGGTGCGCAGCGGGGCGGCGTCGGTGAAGGTGAGGGCCGCGTTGCCGGCCTTGACGGTCGTGAGAGTGGCGGCCGTGACCGCGTGGGCGGCGGACGCGTCCGGGCCGAGGCCGGCGACCAGCACGTAGGTGCCCGGCGTGTGCGCTGCCGGCAGGGGTACGGCGAAGGAGCCGTTGAGCTCGACGGCCTGCACGTCCTCACCGGTCGCAGGCACGCGCACGGCGGGCGTCTTGTCGAAGGGCTGTACAGACCAGTGGTAGAGCAGGGACTGGTCAGTGATGTCGATAGGCCCGGCGACCGAGTCGGTCACCTGCACGCTGACATCGCCGTCGACGTACTCGTCCAGGTCGAAGGCCGCACCGTCCGCGGAGCTCGCGACCAGCTTGATCGTGGCCGGCGCCGCGGTGGCCGGCGACGCGAGGAGCGCGACGCTCGAGATCGCCATCGTGGCGACTGCGGAGAGGGCGAGGCTGCGCATGGCGACGCTGGTGTTCATCGAGGCCTTCCAAGGAGGGACGAACGAAGGGGGGCCCTTCGCCCGAACGCGTTGCAGACCACGGATGGACCCAACGGCAGTGCCGAGGGCCGTACCCTATCTGAGGTATGTCCCGTCCATGGGCCGTTTGCCGGATCCGCCGGGATGTCCGGCGGTGCAGGGCGAGCGTCGGTGCCCAAACCCTGTGCGAGGGCGGCGCGCGACCACGTCGTACGCCGGGTGGGAGGGCGCCTCAGTCCAGGTCGTCGTGGTCGTCCGGCGGGGGCTCCAGCCGGGCGGCCGCGGACCAGCCCGCCAGATAGCCCTTGGCGCGCTCGGACTGCGGGAAGCGATCCACCCAGCCCCAGAACTGCGCGTTGTGGCTGGGCTCGAAGAGGTGCGCGAGCTCGTGCATGAGCACGTAGTCGATCACCCAGGACGGCATCCCCTGCAGCCGGGCCGAGAGCCGGATCGAACGGTCGCCCGGGGTGCACGAGCCCCAGCGCGCCTCCTGGTTGTCGACCCAGCGCACCGACTCCGGCAGCGCGAGCCCGCCCAGGTAGCGGTTGCTCAACGAGGTGGCCCGCTTCATCAGGTCGTCGTCGCTGGGCCGGCGCCGCCGCTCGGAGCGCTCGAGGCGGGCGAGCATGGTCTCCACCCACTCCGCCTCCTCCTTGCGGGTCAGGGAGGCCGGGATCAGGACGACGACACGGTCACCGTCGCGATAGGCGGAGACGGTACGGCGGCGTCGCTTCGAGCGACGCACCTCCACCTCGGGCCGGGACGACATGGGCTGAAACTATCGGTTCGCCCAGGCCAGCAGGCGCTCCTGCGGCCACGTGTTGACGATCCGATCGGCGTCGATGCCGGCCTGCTCGGCCCGCTCGCAGCCGTAGACCTGGAAGTCGAGCTGGCCGGGCGCATGGGCGTCGCTGTCGATCGAGAAGAGGCACCCGAGATCGCGCGCCAGCTCGAGCAGCCTGGTCGGCGGGTCGCGGCGCTCGGGGCGCGCGTTGATCTCGACCGCGACGTCGTGCTCGACGCACGCCTCGAAGACCGCCGTGGCGTCGAACTGGGAGCTCGGCCGGGTGCCGCGGTTGCCCATGACCATCCGTCCCGTGCAGTGGCCCAGGATGTTGGTGCGTGGGTTGCGGATCGCCCCGATCATCCGTCGGGTCATCGCGGGAGCCTCCATCCTCAGCTTGGAGTGGACGCTCGCCACCCGTACGTCGAGCCGGGCCAGCAGGTCGTCGCTCTGGTCGAGCGAGCCGTCGTCGAGGATATCGACCTCGATCCCCTTGAGCAGGGCGAAGCCGCCTCCCCCTGCGGCACGCAGGTGCTCGTTGACGGCGTCGACCACCCCGAGCTGACGGGTCAGCCGCTCGGCGCTGAGCCCGTGGGCGATCGTGAGCCGTGGGGAGTGGTCGGTGAGCACGAGGTAGTCGTGGCCGAGCTCGATCGCCGTGAAGGCCATCTCCTCGATCGGGGACCCGCCGTCCGACCAGTCCGAGTGGGAGTGGAGGTCACCCCGCAGGGCGGCCCGCAGCTCGGCTCCCCCGGCGGTCAGCGGGCCGCCGTGCTCGCGCTCCAGGGTCGCGAGCCGCTCCGGCACCTCGCCCCGGACGGCCTGCGCGATCACCTTCGCCGAGCTCGTACCCACGCCCGGGAGATCGGTGAGGGTGCCGTCCTCGACCGCCCGGGCGACGTCGTCGGCCGGCATCGGCAGGATCGCGGCGGCGGCGCCGCGGAAGGCCTTGACCTTGTAGGTGTCCTCGCGCGCGCGTTCGAGCAGGAACGCGATCCGTCGCAGCGCCGTGACCGGGCCACCGTCGTACGACACGCCGAGTCCTCCCACCCGAAAGCCGTATTTCTTTTCTCCACACCCCGTGGAGAGCCATTGTCGCTGGTCAGCGCACGGTTCGCGCTCGCCCTCGGACCTCTGTCCACAGCCGCGTCCCGTGCAGAAGGACGGTAGTCCACCGGTAAGGGCGTCCGTCCACAGCTTTGTCCACAACTTCGTCCACAGGCAGATCGGGGTTCGCGTTGACCCGCGCGGCGCCGTGCTCCTAGCGTCGACCCCAGACGAGGCCTCCGGGTCGTCGAAGGACACTCGCAAGGGGAAGGCAAGTGTCCGGCTGGCGGCCCGGGGGCCTCCTCTTCGTCGCCCGGCGACCGACGCTCAGCGACCGACGCTCAGCGACCGACGAAGGCCGGAGCCCGCTTCTGCTGCGCGGCGCGGATGCCCTCCTGCAGGTCGGCCGTCGCGAGCGTGATCGGCTGGGCCATCGCCTCCCACTGCAGGCACGCCTCGACGTCGGCGTGCCCACCGTCGCGCAGCGCCAGCTTGGTGAGCTTGCTCGCGATCGGCGCCGTGGCGGCGATCCCCTCGGCCGTCGCGAGCACCTCGTCGAGGAACGACTCCGGGTCGAGGACCCGCGAGACCATCCCGAGGCGCAGCGCCTCCTCGGCGTCGACCACGCGACCGGTGAGCAGGAGCTCGCGCGCGTGCGCCTCGCCGACGACGTTCGGCAGCAGATACGTCGCCGCCATGCCCGGGTGCATGCCCAGCTTGACGAAGGGCGCCCCGAGCTTGGCGCCGGCCGCGGCGTACCGGATGTCGCAGGCCAGGGCCAGGCACAGGCCCGCGCCGATCGCCGGGCCGTTGACGGCGGCGATCGTGGGCACCTCGAGACGGCGGATCGCCAGCCAGGCCCGGTAGAACGCGATCATCCGGGTGCGCAGGTCGTCGACCGACGCGTCCGGCTCGCTCGCGATCCACGAGGTGTTGCCGCCGGAGCAGAAGGCCGTCCCGGCCCCGGTCACCACGACAACTCGCACCGAGCGGTCGGCGGCCAGCTCGTCGATGGCCGCGATCCACGACGAGGTCATCTCGTCGGACATCGCGTTGCGCTGCTCGGGGTTGTCGAGGGTCAGCAGGGCGACGCCGTCGCGGGACCGGTCCAGGCGAAGGTGGGTGAGTTCTGACATGCGCTCAACGTACCCATCCGGCCGCGGATGCGCCGTGACCCGAAACACCGCTCCTGAGCGGCGCGCCGAGGGCGTGCGCCACGCTCAGCGCCACGTGTCGTAGGGTCTGAGACGGTCCGGCGGCAACCCGCTGGACTCCGGCGGGTCTTCCCCACACTCCCCGTCGCGACGACCGAGACATTGAATAAGCAAGGAGGCCGTCATGGCGGAGACCTGGAGCGGCGAGTTCTACTGCGTGAAGTGCAAGGAGAAGCGCGAGGCTGAGGGCGAGATTCGCGTCAACGACAAGGGCACGAAGATGGCCAAGGGCGTCTGCCCTGTCTGTGGCACGAACCTGAACCGGATCCTCGGCAAGGCCTGACGCACCACGCGTAGCGCCACACGAGTTCCACGGCGGCGTCGCCCCCGGACATCGTCCGGAGGCGGCGCCGCTGTCATTTCGCCTGTGGACGACCGTCCGGAGCTGTGCTGACCGGGTAGGTGGGCGTCATGAGCCTCCTGCGCACCGGCCTCCACGTCGTACGCCGCGACGACCATCACCTGCAGATCGGGGTGGACCCGCCCTGGCGACTGGTGGTCCCCGACGAGGCGGACGTGCAGCGTCTCCTCGACGACCTGCTCGCCGGCCGGACGCCCGCTCCGCAGACGAGCGCGGGACACCGGGTGCTGCAGGAGCTGGCCGCGGCCGACATGCTGCGCCCGGCCCCCGACCCACCGCGTTCGTACGCCGTCGCAGTCGCCGGCGCCGCCCACCCCGCGGTGGAGACCGAGCGGCTCCTCCGGGCCGCGGGGGTCCTACCGGTCCACGTCGAGCACGCCGACCTGGCGATCGTGGTCGCGACCGGCGAGCCGCCCCGCGCCCTGGTCGACGACCACGTCCGGGCCGGCCGGCCGCATCTCGTGGTCGGAGCCGGACCGCGCGGCTACCGCGTGGGCCCGTTCGTCGTGCCCGGCACCACCGCTTGCCTGCGCTGCGTCGACGCCCACCTCGCCGAGCGTGATCCTCGGCGCGGGGTGGTGGTCGAGCAGCTCGCCGGTCGTCCGGCGGCCCCGGACGACCCGGCGCTCGAGGCGCTGGCCATGAGCTGGGCGATCCGGGACGCGCTGCGCTACCTGGCGGGCGGGTGTCCCTCGACCTGGTCGGCCACCGTGGATCTCGACCTGGACCTCGACCCCCAGCGACGTCCGTGGGCACGGCACCCGCACTGCGGCTGCTCGTGGGCGCACCCCCTCGCCCAACTGGCTGGGCGGTGAGTGCCGAGCAGGCTGCGCGGCGATCGGTCAAGGAATCAGCTGATAGCGACCTCACCACCACTCGCTGTCGAGCTTGCCCTCCATCGCGCGCAGGTGGGTGCGGGAGCACTCGTCGCAGTAGACGCGCTTGCGGCCGCGCTCGACCGAGGTGGTCCATGACAGGGTCTTCGACTCGTCGCTCTCCTGCCGGCCGCAGAAGTCACAGGTGGTCACGTCTGCAGGTTAACCCTCCGACATGCGGCGGGAGCCGGGTCCGACCTGAGGTCGGGCCCGGCTCCCGTCATGGGTGCTGCCGGTGATCAGAGTGCGCGGGCGAGGGCCAGACGCGCCTGCTGCGCCGCCTGCTCGGCCTTGCGGCTGAGTCGACGAGCGCGGGCCAGCTGGTAGCCCCGCTGCATCTGTTGCGCCTCTCCCAGGCGCGCGGACATTTGTGCGCGTGCCAGTTCTTCGTTGAGGAGATTCATCTCGGTGAGTCCGTTCGGGTCGCTGTTCACAGTGGTGGTCATGGGAGTCATGTCGACTTTCTTGTTCTGGACGTGGCTCAGAGCGTGCGAGCGATGGCGAGCCGGGCCTGCTGCGCGATCCGCTCGGCCTTGCGGCTCGTGGTGATCACTCGGGCCAGGTGGCGGCCCTGCCGGCGGTGCTCGGCCTCACTCAGGAGTGCGGTCTGCTGAGCTCGGGCCAGGTCCTCGTGGCTGAAGTTCATGTCGGTGTCCTGACGTCGTTGTCGGAGAAGGGTGGTCGGTCGTGCGGTGCTGCTGGTCGAGACGGTGCTCGCCTAGGCAGCCACGTCGTTCTTGCGGGGACGCCCACGCGGACGCTTGCGCGGGATCACCACGCCCTGGAGGAAGAGCTGGCCTCCCCAGACGCCCCACGGCTCACGCCGTTCGAGAGCGCCGTCGAGGCACATCGCCCGGACCGGGCAGTCCAGGCACAGGGCCTTGGCGAACTCCACGTCTTGGGGCGACTCCGCGAACCAGAGCTCGGGGTTGTTGATCCGGCACGGGAGCAGCTCTTCGTCGACGCAGTTGGCCTCATCGTGGAGCTGCCCGAGAGTGATCTCTTGAGGGGTGGCCTCGGCAGTCCCATCGGTGCGGACGAGTTCACTGATGGTCATGTTTTTCACCTCCTTCTTCTGACCTGACGCTGGTGCTGAAGTAATCGCCTGTTCCGAGAAACGCTGCGCTTCTGGAGAAACGCTGCCCTTCTGAAAAACAGAAAGGCCGCGGATCCCGGTTGGGGATCCGCGGCCTGGAGGCTGCCGATGGCTGTTGGTGTCAACAGGTCGGTGGTCTCCAGGCAGAGTTCCCCGGGAAGTAGGACTGGGTGCGACCCAGACCCGACATGGCGATGGCGCGTGCATCGGTGGCCGGCGTCTCCACCACGAAGGCGTGGCTGGACACGGGCATGCCAAGGCCGGACGGGATCGAAGCCGTCATCCAGAGCTTGTTGCTGTTCATCTGAGCCACCTCCTTCGGTTCTTCGTGCGCCGGTCGTGCCAGGACCGAGGTGCGCCGGTTGGACAAGTGAGAGAAAAGTATCGTCTCGCCCACGTAAGGGGCAAACGATTTTCTGCCCATTTCTCGAAAAGTTTCTGCCACCGCTGCGGAGCGGGTCTCAGCCGACGAGCGTGAGGACGTCCTCGCCGTACTTCTCGACCTTGGACCGGCCGATCCCGTTGATCTTCAGCAGGGCCTCGGAGGTGCGCGGCTTGTGCTCGGCGATCAGCTGCAAGGTGGCGTCGGTGAAGACGACGAAGGCCGGCTTGCCCTCCTCGCCGGCACGCTCCTTGCGCCAGTCGCGGAGCCGCTCGAACAGCGCCTCGTCGTACGACGCCGGGCAGGCTGCGCAGCGCCCGAGCTTCTTCTCCGCGCCGGTCGAGAGGGGCCGGCCGCACTCGCGGCAGCTGGCCACCTTGCGGCTGCGGGTGGGCTCGCTGGAGGTGCGGACCGAGTCGGGCAGCAGCGGGTCGAGGAACCGCGACGGCTTGCGCGAGCCGCGGCCGCCGGGGTTGCGCGCGAGTGACCACGACAGCGACAGGTCGATGCGGGCGCGGGTCATGCCGACGTACAGCAGCCGCCGCTCCTCCTCGATCGCGGCCGGGGTGTCGGCGTAGGTGATCGGCAGGGTGCCGTCCTGGAGCCCGCAGAGGAAGACCGAGTCCCACTCCAGACCCTTGGCCGCGTGGAAGGTCGCCAGGGTGACGCCGTCAGCGACCGGGGCGTGCTGCTCCGACGCACGGCGGTCGAGGTCGTCGACGAAGGCGTTGAGGTCGGGGAGCACACCGTCGACCGGGGTGCGGGCGAACTCCGTCGCCTGGTTGACCAGTGCCTGCCAGGACTCCCAACGGTCCCGGGTCTGGCCGCGGCCGGTCGGCGCCTCGGCCTGCCAGCCCATGCCGCCGAGGATGCCGGTCACCGCCCCGACGATCCCGTCGTCGGCGCCCTCGCCGGAGCGCGCGGCGCCGCGGAGCCGGGTCACGGCCTCGCGCACCTCGGGCCGGTCGAAGAAGCGAGCCGCGCCGCGGATCACGTACGGGACCCCGCGCGCGGACAGCGCCTCCTCGAAGGACTCCGACTGCGCGTTGATGCGGAACAGGACGGCGACCTCGGCGAGCGAGCGGCCGCCGTCGCGGAGCCGCGCGATCTGGGCGGCGACCGCATCGGCCTCAGCCACCTCGTCGGGCCGGGCGGTGTAGCTGACGCTGGGCCCGGACGGCCGCTGGGCGCGCAGGTCGACGCCGCGGCTGGCCGAGCCGGCCAGGAGCTGGTTGGCCGCGTCGACGACCTCGGGGGTCGAGCGGTAGTTGCGCACGAGCTCGATCGATGCGGCGTCGGGGTAGTCGGTGCGGAAGTCGCGCAGGTAGCGCGCGTCGGCGCCGGCGAAGGAGTAGATCGTCTGGGCGGGGTCGCCGACCACGCAGAGCTCGTCGCGTCCGCCCAGCCAGAGCCGCAGCAGCGCCCACTGCAGCGGCGAGACGTCCTGGAACTCATCGACGACGAACCACTTGTACTGGCGGCGTACCTGCGCCGCGACCCGCTCGTCCTCGTCGAGCAGCCCGGCGGTGAGCAGCAGGACGTCCTCCATGTCCATCCGGCCCTGGCCGCGCTTGACGTCCTCGTAGGCCGCGAAGACCCGGGCGACGGTGTCGGGGTCCTGGCCGGCGACCACGCGTCCGCGGGAGGCAGCGATGCGGACGTAGTCGTCCGGGTGGACGTTGCTGACCTTGGCCCACTCGATCTCGGAGGCGAGGTCGCGCAGCGACGCCTGGTCGGGCTTGATCCGGTGGCGACTGGCGGCGGTCGCGAGCAGCCCGATCTTGGACTCGATCAGGGTCGGGAGCTCCGTGCCCTGGACGCGCGGCCAGAAGTAACGGAGCTGGCGCAGGGCAGCCGAGTGGAAGGTGCGGGCCTGGACCCCGCCGGCACCGAGCGCTCGCAACCGACCCCGCATCTCGCCCGCCGCGCGGGTCGTGAAGGTGACCGCCAGGACCTCGGTCGGGGCGTAGACCCCGGTCGCCACGCCGTGCGCGATGCGGTGCGTGATCGCCCGGGTCTTGCCGGTGCCGGCACCCGCCAGCACCCGGACCGGACCACGGAGGGCCTCGGCGACCTGGCGCTGCTCGGGATCGAGGGCGGAGAGCAGGTCGGGGGCGGGCATCCGGGGGAACAACTCCTGCGCTGGAATGGTTGGATCTGGCGGACGACCACACCCTAGACGTCGGAGGCGACAGTCCCAGATGAGCAGCTCTTTCACCATGTACACGACCCCCTGGTGCGGCTACTGCCACCGCCTGAAGAGCCAGCTGGACCGTGAGGGCATCGCCTTCGACATCGTCGACATCGAGCAGGACCCGAGCGCCACGCAGATCGTCGAGACGGCCAACAACGGCAACCAGACGGTCCCCACGCTGGTCTACTCCGACGGCTCGGCGCAGACGAACCCGTCCCTCGCGCAGGTCAAGGCGAAGATCGCGGAGCTCGCGAGCGCCTGAGCCTCAGCTCGCGAAGCGCTGACCGTTTCACCGGCTGACCGGGGAAACGGGCACGACGCGCCGTCTCGGTACGGCGTGTCGTGACCTTTTCACCGGCTGACCGGGGAAACGGTCACCAGGCGCCCGGCAGCTCCCCGCCGTACCAGTGCTCGACGAGGGAGCGGCTGATCGAGATCCCTCGCGGGAGCAACAGGGTCCCGTCCTCAGCGAGCGCCTTCATCTCGGCCCGGGTGAACCAGCGGGCGTCCTCGAGCTCGTGATCGTCGACCGCGATCTCCGTGGAGACCGCGCGACCGATGAAGCCGAGCATCAGGCTCGCCGGCAGCGGCCACGGCTGGTTGCCGAAGTACTGGACGTCGCCGACCACGACACCGGACTCCTCCCGCACCTCCCGGCGTACGGCGTCCTCGAGGGTCTCCCCCGGCTCGCAGAAGCCCGCGAGGGTCGAGTAGCGACCCTCGGGCCAGGTCTTGCCCCGGCCGAGGAGGCAGCGCTCGTCGTCGGAGCCGGCCTCCCCCGACGTGACGAGCATGATCACCGCCGGGTCGGTGCGCGGGAACTGGGTGTGCCCGTTGGCGCAGACCAGCTCGTGCGCCGACGCCCGCGGCTGCAGCGCCTCCCCGCAGCGCGGGCAGAAGCGGGTGACCCACAGCCACTCGGCCAGGCCGAGTGCGTGGAAGACCAGCGGGGCCCCGGCGAGGGCGTCGTCGGCGAGGAAGGGCAGCAGCCCGCGCAGCGGGGCCCAGCCGCCGTCGGACTTCGCGACCTCCGCGTCGACGATGACCGCGAACCAGGTGCGGCCGTCGTGCTCGCCGAGCAGCACCCTGAGACCGTCGGGCGCGTCCTGCGGCGCGACCCAGTCGAGCCTGCCGTCGAGCGGCTTGATCCGGGTCCCGGAGACGACCAGCACCCGGCTCTCCGGATCGGCCCACTTCTGCTCCAGCCAGGCGTCGTCGGCCCGGTGCACGCCGGCGCGGTCGTGGGCGTTGGCGGAGAGTCGCTGGTGCTGGTAGTCCACGATCGCGAGGCTAGTCTCCCGATCGTGAGCACCCACATCGGAGCCCGACCCGGAGACATCGCCCCCCTCGTCCTGATGCCCGGTGACCCGCTGCGAGCGCGGTGGATCGCCGAGACCTTCCTCGACGACGCCCGCTGCTACACCGAGGTGCGCGGGATGTACGGCTACACCGGCACCTGGCAGGGGCAGCGCGTCTCGGTCCAGGGCTCCGGGATGGGCCAGCCGTCGCTGGCGATCTACGCCACCGAGCTCTTCGCGGAGTACGACGTCCAGTCGATCATCCGGGTCGGCTCCTGCGGCGCGATGACCGAGCGGGTCGCCGTACGCGACATCGTGATCGCCTCCGGCGCGTGCACCGACTCCTCGATGAACCGGATCCGGTTCGAGGGACTCGACTACGCACCGGTCGCCGACTTCGGGCTGCTGCGTGCCGCTCACGACGCCGCGGTCGCCAAGGACCTGGACGAGGCCGTGCACGTCGGGCTGATCTACAGCAGCGACTCGTTCTACCCGGCACGGCCAGAGCTGTCGGCGCGGATGGTCGAGTACGGCGTGCTCGCGGTCGAGATGGAGGCCAGCGCGCTCTACACGATCGCCGCCAAGCACGGCCGCCGCGCACTCGCGATCTGCACGGTCTCCGACCACATCGTCACCGGTGAGGAGACCACCTCCCAGGAGCGCGAGCAGACCTTCGGCGCGATGGTCGAGATCGCCCTGACGGCGGGGGCGACTCAGGCCTGAGGACGGGATCGCTCGATCTCGGCATCCTGCCGGGTGCGCACCTCGTCGTTCAGCCAGGCTGCGAAGGCCACGGTGTCGACCGCGAGGTTCGGCGGCAGGTTGAGGTTGCCCCAGCGACGGCGGCGGGCCCGCCGTGCGACCAGCCGCAGGACCAGGGAGCGCGACCGGAGCCAGGCGTCGTAGGCCTCAGGGCTCATGGTGAGCGTGACCCACCGGTTGTGCTTCTGGGTGTAGGCGTGCGCGCCGTACAGGTCGGCCCAGCCGATGCGCAGGTAGCCGTGGCGCACCGTCACGCCGTCCGCGTCGATGACCACCTGGGGCGAGCGCCACGAGCCGATGCACAGGCACTGCTGCACCGTCACCACCACGAGCGGCACCCCGATGACCGCCAGGAGCGCTCCGCCGACCACGCCGGAGACCCTGCCGGTCGCGAGCAGCCCTCCGGCCAGGGCGGCGAAGACGAGCCCGACGAGCAGGTAGGCGAAGCTGCGCCCGCGGCTCACGTCGACGCACACCCTCCCCGAGCTGCGCAGCTCGACGCTCCACGCCACGCCCTGCGGATCGGTCGTCGCCATGAGGGGGTTGTTCCCAGTGTCCGACGTCTCGGAAACACCAGACGGCTCGTCGTTGTTGGACCGGTGTGACGACGTACGACGCAGTGGTGATCGGGGCCGGCCAGGCGGGCCTGTCGGCGTCGTACCACCTCCAGCGGCGCGGGCTCTCGCACGTCGTGCTCGACGCCGACGCCTCGCCCGGAGGCGCCTGGCAGCACCGCTGGGACTCGCTGACCATGCAGGACGTGCACGGGATCGCGGGCCTGCCCGACAGCGACGCCCCCGGCAAGCCCGACGGCCGAGCCAACACGGTCGTGCCGGCGTACTTCGGCGACTACGAGCGGACCCACGACCTGCCGGTGCTGCGGCCGGTGCCGGTCGACACCGTCACCGATGCTCGGCCCGGCGCCGCGGGCGGGCTGCTCGTCGTCCGCGCCGGCGACCGGACCTGGACCACCCGCACCCTCGTCAACGCGACGGGCACCTGGACCCAGCCGCACCTGCCCTTCTACCCCGGCGTCGCAGACTTCCGCGGCGAGCAGCTCCACACGGTCTCCTACCCCGGTCCGGAGCACTTCGCCGGCAAGCGGGTCGTCGTCGTAGGCGGTGGAGCCTCGGCCGTGCAGCTGCTCGGCGAGATCGCGCCGGTCGCCGACGACACCCTGTGGGTCACCCGGCGGCCTCCGGTTTGGCGCACCGAGGAGTTCAACCCCGACGCCGGGCGGGCGGCCGTCGCCCTGGTCGAGGAGCGAGTACGCCGGGGGCTGCCGCCCGCCAGCGTCGTCAGCGTCACCGGCCTGGCGCTGCGCGAGCAGGAGCGCGCCGCCGAGCTGCTCGGTGCGTACGAGCGGCAACCGATGTTCACCCGGATCGAGCCCGACGGCGTACGCCGGGCCGACGGCTCGCTCTGGCACGCCGACGTGATCCTCTGGGCCACCGGCTTCCGGCCGGCGGTCGCTCATCTCGCTCCCCTGCACCTGCGTTCGGAGCACGGCGGCATCCAGCTCGACGGCACCACCGCGGTCGCCGACCGGCGCGTGCAGCTGGTCGGCTACGGCCCGTCGGCGAGCACGATCGGCGCCAACCGGGCGGGTCGGGTCGCGGCCCGCGGGGTCGCTGCGTGGCTGGCTGGTTTCGAGACGGTCGCTGCGCGACCTCCTCAACCACCGTCGGCTGAGGAGAGAATGCTCTCCAGCGCCTGACGATCGGCCAGCCCCTCCGGCTCGACGAGCTGGCCGGTGCGCACGTAGTAGAACGCAGCGCGCACCTGCTCGAGCGGCAGACCGTGGAGCTCGGCCCAGGCCAGCCGGTAGATCGCCAGCTGGAGCGGGTCGGCGCTCGCGGACCGGTTGGTCTTCCAGTCGACGAGCAGGTAGCCCTGCTCACCGTCGGTCCGCGCGTCGGCGTACACGGCGTCGATCCGACCGCGGACCACCTGACCGGCGAGCACCAGCGCGAACGGAGCCTCGACCTGGTGCGGCGTCCTGGTCGCGAACGGCCCGGCCTCGAAGGTCGCGATCAGGTCCTTGAGGTCGGCATCGTCGTCGATGCCCGCGTCGCCACGTCCGGGCAGGTCGCCGTAGTCGAAGAGGTCCTGCTGACCGAAGCGCGCCTCGACCCAGGCGTGGAAGCGGGTGCCGAACCGGGCGGCCGACGACGGCGGGCGCGGCATCGGCCGGGCCAGCTCGCGGGCGAACGTCTCGGGATCCTCGCGGAGCCGGCCGAGGGCGGTGGCGGACAGGCTGCTGGGCAGGGGGACGGCGATGTCGGAGCTGCGGTCGCGCCGCGCCTCGACGAGCAGCCGGTCGAGCTCGGCGTCCCACTCGGCGACCCGGGCCGCCTCGATCATGTCGAGACCGTCGTCGGCCGCAGTCGGGTCCACGGCCCGGACTCGGGCGGCGGCCTCGATCCGCAACGCCGCCTCGCGTCCGGTGCCGGTCGGCGGCCACGGCCGGGACGGGTCGACGGCGGCGTACGGGTTGGGCGCGCCCTTGACCGGCTTGTCCAGCCATCCGTCGACCGGCTCGCCCCACGCGAGCAGCTGGTCGCGCACCGTCGCCTGGTAGGACGACGGGCCGAACGCCGTGGTCCGGGGGCTCCAGAGGTAGGACGTGACCGAGAGGTGGTGGGCGGCGCGGGTGAAGGCGACGTACCCGAGCCGCAGCTCCTCCTCGGCGTCGTGGGCGCGGGTGTCGGTGCGGTAGGCGTCGAGCGCGGCCTTGTCCCATCCCTGGAGCTGCGGCAGGTCGTGCGCGTCTCCGCGCAGCGGCGCCGGGAGGATCGACGGCGACGAGGTCCACAGCGTCCGGGAGCGTCCGGAGGGGAAGCGGCTCTCGCAGACGCCGACCAGGAAGACCGAGTCCCACTCGAGGCCCTTGGACCGGTGCACCGTCAGCAGCTTGACCGAGTCGGCCTCGGTCGGCGTCGCCACGTCGAGACCGTTGCCCTGGTCGTCCTCGGCGGTGAGGTAGGCCAGCAGCGCGGGCAGCGTCACGTCGCCGTCGACCGCCTGGAACTCGGCGACCGCCTTGACGAAGAGGTCCAGGTTGTCGCGTCGCGCGGTCGCCGCGGGACTGACGGCGGAGGCCAGCTCGACGTCGGTGCCGCTGGTGTCGATGATCCGGCGCACGATGTCGAGAAGCGGCTCCCCGACGTAGGTGCGCAGCATCCGCAGCTCCGAGGCGAGCAGGGCGAAGCGCTCCAGCGCCTCGGCGGAGTAGGGCGCCTCCCCCGGGTCGGACAGCGCGTCGTCGAGCGAGGGGATCTCAGCGGGGTCGATGCCGTCGGCGATCTCGAGCAGGTGGTCGGTGACCGAGGCGGGGTCGGTGCCGCGCCCCGAGCGCCCGGCGATCTCGTTGGCGCGGCGGCTCAGCAGCCGCAGGTCACGCGGGCCGATCGCCCAGCGCGGCCCCGTCAACAGGGTCAGCAGCGAGGCGTTGGCGGTGACGTCGTGGAGCAGGTGGAGGGTCGCGACGATCTCGGCCACCTCGGGAAGCCGGAGGAGACCGGACAGACCGACGATCTCGACCGGGATCCCGGCTCCGGTGAGCGCGTCGAAGACGTCCTCGGCGTGCGCGTTGTCGCGGGTGAGCACCCCGATCGCCGCCCACGACTCGTCATGGGCCTCCTGGACCGCGGTCACCAGGTGGTCGAGCTCGTCGGCGTGCGTCTCGAAGACCTGCGTCGTCACCGAGCCACGATCGGCCTCCGGCTTGGCGACCAGCGGCTCGACCTGCCCGTACTTCTCGTAGAGCGGCGCCGCGAGCCGGTTGGCGACCTCGAGGATGCGGACATCGGAGCGGCGGTTGACGGTGAGCGGGTACGTCGGCACCGGGCCGGCGGCCGCTGGGAAGGTGTCGGCGAAGTTGAGGATGTTGGAGACCGATGCGCCGCGCCAGCCGTAGATCGCCTGGTTGGGGTCGCCGACCGCGGTGACGGCGTGGCCCTCGCCGAAAAGCCGGGACAGCATGGTCGCCTGGGCGACCGAGGTGTCCTGGTACTCGTCGAGCAGCACGACCTTGAAGCGTGAGCGCTCCAGGGCTCCGACGTCCGGCTGGTCGCTGGCCAGGCGGGCGCCGAGCTCGATCTGGTCGGAGAAGTCCATCAGCCCGAGGTCCCGCTTGAGCCGCCGGTAGGCCTCCACCAGACCGAGCAGCTCGGCACGGCGGTCGATCGCGTTCATCGCCTTCTCGGGCGGGTCGCGGTAGGTGGTGCGGTTCTTGCCGGCGACCTCCTCGGCCAGCGCCCGTTCGAACTGCACCCGGGCCTCGGCGTCGAGTGCTCGGACCGCAGCGGGGGTGACGAGGTGCTCGCTCATCGCGCTGTCGAGGGCGAGCAGGTTCTGGATCGCCGTCGCCGGGTGGTCGGTGAGGTGGCGGACCTCGCCGGTGAACCGGTCGACCGCGCGGGCGCCGAGCTGGTAGCGCGCGGCGTCGGTGATCACCCGGGTGTCGGGCTCGTGCCCGATCCGCAGACCGTGGTCGGTGAGCAGCCCGGCGGCGTAGGCGTTGTAGGTCGCGACGGTCGGCTCGAGGACGTCGCTCTCCCCGTCACGGTCGACCTCCGCCACCTCGTCGAGGGCGCCGGCGGTGCGCAACGCGTTGCGGATCCGGTGGCGCAGCTCGCTGGCGGCCTTCGTGGTGAAGGTCAGACCGAGCACCTCGTCGGGGCGGACCTGGCCGGTGACCACGAGGTACACGACCCGCGCGGCCATCAGCGTCGTCTTGCCGGAGCCGGCGCCGGCGATCACGACGGCCGGGCTCAGCGGCGCCGAGATCGCGGCCCACTGCTGCTCGCTCGGCGCGTACGGCGTCTTCATCACCCGGGCGAGATCGTCCGGGGTCTCGATCTCGTGCCTGCTCACTGCGACGTCACCGACCCGGCGCCCTTGATCGGGCAGATCGGGACGAAGCTGCAGTCGCGGCAGTGCTGGCCGGCGATCGCCGGGAACTCCTCGGCGCGCAGCAGCGACGCGGTGTGGCCCAGGCGCTCGCGCAGCAGCTCGCGGTCGGGACCGTCCTCGGGCTGGGGGGCCTGGGTCTGCACGACCGCGTCCGGTCCGCCGTCGAGGATGCCGAGCTGGACGAGCTCGGCCCCGCCGGCCCGGGCAGGAGCGCCGTCGGCGCCCGCGGTCAGCTCGTCGACGGCGCCGTGGTCGACGGCGTACTGGTAGAGCCCGAGCTGGACGTGGCTCTCGACGGCCTTGTTGGTGGGCTTGCCGCGGCCGGTCTTGAGGTCCACCACGACGACGTCGCCGTCGGCGTCGAGCTCGAGCCGGTCGGCGTAGCCGGTGAGCTGGACCTGCTCGCCGTTGTCGAGCTCGACGACGGTGGCGAACCGCGACTCGGTGTCGAGCAGCCGTCGGGGGTTGGCGAGGTGCCACTGGAGGAAGCGGCCGAGTGCGGCCCGGACGCGTTCGTGCTCGCGGAGCTTGGACCACGGCGTCCGGAAGTCGAGCCGGTCCCAGACGGCGTCGACGTGCTCCATGAGCACGTCGACGGCGGGCTCGACCTCGCCGGTGGCGACCCGCTGGGCGAGCGCGTGCAGCAGCTCGCCGAGGTTGGCCGACTGGTGGGCGCGGGCGACACCGCCGGCCTCGCGCTCGAGGAACCACTGGGTCGGGCAGACCAGCAGCGACTCCAGCACGCTCGCCGACACAGGGACGGGCTGGTCGGGGTCGCGCACCGGCTGCACCGAGCGGCTGGCGGCGCGGGTGCCCCACCAGGTCGATGGGTCGGCGCTGGGCACCAGCGACCGGTGGCCGATCGACTCACCGGCCAGGCGGGCCAGCCGCCGGGCGGCGGCGTCCTGGAGCGGCTCCGGCGTCGCGGGGTCGGCGAGGGTACGGCGCAGCTCGCTGACCAGCCCGGCGATCGAGAGCGGGCGCACGGGGCGGCCCACGACCTTCTCGACGCTCACCCCGAGCTCGTCGAGGAACCGCGACGGCTGCTCGCCGTCGTCCTCGGCGGCCGCGACCGCAGTGACGACGAGCCGCTGGCGCGCCCGGGTGCACGCGACGTAGAAGAGCCGGCGCTCCTCCATCAGCAGCTCGCGGGTCGACACCGGCGGCACGATGCCGTCCTCACCGATCCGGTCGGCCTGGAGCAGCGTCGAACGGCGGCGCAGGTCGGGCCAACCCTCCTGCTGGACGTGGGCGACGACGACCAGGCGCCACTCCAGGCCCTTGGACCGGTGCGCCGTCAGCAGGCGGACGGCGGCGCCGCGAGCGCCCCGGTCGGCGAGCGTGTCGGCGGGGATCTGCTGCTGGACCAGGGTGGCCAGGAACGCGCGGACGCCGACGTGGTCGCGCTGCTCCTCGGCCCGGGCGGCGACCTCGAAGAGCGCGCACACGGAGTCGAGGTCACGGTGGGCGCGCCGGGCCGCACCACCGCCGAGGTCGACCGAGCGGCGGAGCCGGGCCGGCCAACCGGTGCGGGACCACAGGGTCCACAGCAGCTCCTCGGCGGAGGCGCCGGCGGCGAGGTCGTCGCGGGCGTCGAGGAGCAGCTGGGCCAGGGCCCGGGCGCGGCCCACCTCGGCACCCTCGAGCCCGTCGAGGATGCCCGGCTCGACGACGGCACCCCGGACCAGCTCGCGCGACGTGCGCGGCGCTCGCTCCTCGGCCTTGCTCTGCTCCTTCTCGCGGGCGCGCAACAGCCGCCCCAGGCGTCGTACGTCGCCCGCGTCGAGACCGCCGAGCGGGCCCAGCAGCAGTGCCTCCGCGCGGGCGGGGTCGATGAAGTCGAGGTGCTCGACGTCGGAGTTGTCGAGGTTGACGACGGCGCGCAGCCCGTCGATCAGCGGCAGCACCGCCGGGTCGCGGACGAGCGGGACCTCGTCGCTGGCCACCTCGATCGGGACGCCGGCCGCGCCGAGCGCGCGGCGCAGCGGCGGGATCGACGTACGCCCGGAGCGGACCAGGACTGCCATGTCGTCCCAGGCGATCCCGTCCTCGAGGTGGGCACGGCGCAGCAGGTCGGCGAGGTGCTCGGCCTCGGCCCGCTCGGTGTCGAAGGTGCGCACCACGACCCGGCCCTCACCGAGCGGACCTGCGACGGCCTGCGGGTGGAGGAAGGCCTCGCGGGCCTCGAGCGGGATCGAGCCCGGAAGCGCGAGCCGGTGGGCCAGCCGCTGGGACGCCACCAGCACCCGCGGCCCGAAGCGACGCGTCGTACGCAGTGCGACCACGTCGGCCGGCGTGCCGTCGGCGCGCGGGAACTCGGTCGGGAAGTCGAGGATGCCGCGCACCTCGGCACCGCGGAAGCCGTAGATCGACTGGTGCGGGTCGCCCACGACCGTGAGGTCGCGACCGTCGCCGGCCAGCGCCCGGAGCAGCGCGACCTGACCGGGGTCGGTGTCCTGGTACTCGTCCACGAACACGTGGCGCAGCTGTGCTCGCAGCTCGTCGCGGTGGGCCTCGGCCTCGATCGTCGCTCGCCGGATCAGGTCGGCGTAGTCGGTCGCGCCCTGGTTGTCGAGGTTGGTGAGGTACTGGTCGAGGAACAGCCCGGCAGCGACGAACTCCGGCAGCCCCTCGGCCTCCCCGAGAAGCCGCAGGTCGTCGCCGTCCAGCCCCTTCTCGCGGGCACGGGACATGACCGTGTGGACCTCACGCGCGAAGCCGCGGGTGCCGAGCGCCCGAGAGAGCGAGTCGGGCCAGGTCACCGACTCCGGGTGGTCGGTGAGCAGCTCGCGCAGCACGACGTCCTGCTCGGGGGCGCTCAGCAGGCGCAACGGCGCCTCGTAGAGCTCGGCGGGCGAGTAGCGCCGGATCAGCGCGTAGGCGAACGAGTGGAAGGTCGAGCTCAGCGTCGTCGACATGGTGCGACCGAGCCGGGCGGTGACCCGGTCGCGGAGCTGCTCGGCGGCCTTGCGGGAGAAGGTCAGTGCGAGGACCTCGTCGGTGCGGGCGCCGCGGGTCTCGATCCGGTCGACGATCGCCTCGACCAGGGTGGTGGTCTTCCCCGTGCCGGGACCGGCCAGCACCAGGAGCGGCCCGCCGGGGTGGTCGACGACGCGCTGCTGGTGCTCGTCGAGAGTGGGCACCGCAACCGTGACGTCGGGCCGCACGAGGCGGTACGTCGTCGGAGTGGTCGTCAAGCGGGGTCCCCTCGGAATCGTGGGCTGGAGGAGCGGAGCGGGGGAAGCACGCGATTTCGTGGGGTGCTCATGTGGCTAGCCAACCATCCGGCGCCGACAGACCGGGAGAATGGCCCCATGACCGGTCAGCGCAGCGTCGCCATCCTCGCCTTCGACGACATGGAGGTGCTCGACTTCGCGGGGCCGTACGAGGTGTTCAACGTCGCCGGTGAGCTGGGTGAGGACCATCCGTTCTCCGTCTTCTCGGTCGGCGTCACGGGAGCGCCGGCCGTCGGGCGCGGCGGGTTCACCGTGCAGCCGACGTACGCGCTCGACGACGCGCCGCCCTGCGACGTGCTCGTGGTCCCCGGGGGCGCCGGCACCCGCGCGCTCCTGGAGGACGAGCGGCTGCTGGCGTGGCTGCGCGAGCGGGCCGCCGAGGTGGAGCTGCTGCTGTCGGTCTGCACCGGCGCGCTCCTGCTCGGCGCGGCCGGACTCCTGGAGGGGAGGTCGGCGACGACCCACCACGACGCCTTCGACGAGCTGGCCGCGCTCTCCCCCACCACTCAGGTCATGCGCGGACAGCGGTTCGTGCGCAGCGACGAGCGGACCGTCACCTCGGCCGGGGTGTCCGCCGGGGTCGACGCGAGCCTGTACGTCGTCCAGGAGCTCGCCGGGGCGCAGACGCGCGAGCTCGCGGTCTCCGAGATGGAGTGGATGTGGCAGAGCTGACGCGCCCGGGTTGTCACCTCTCGCCGTAGGACGACCGATCGCCGCTGGGTAGCGTGCTGGGCATGACTGACGGCCCGCTGTCCGACCTGATCGTCCTCGACCTGACCCGCGCCCTCGCCGGCCCGCACGCCGCGATGATGCTCGGCGACATGGGGGCGCGGGTGATCAAGATCGAGTCGCCGACCGGCGACGACACCCGCGGCTGGGGTCCGCCGTTCATCGGCGAGGAGGACGAGCGCGAGTCGACGTACTTCATGGCGGCCAACCGCAACAAGGAGTCGCTGGTCCTCGACCTCAAGACCGAGGAGGACCGCGACGTGCTCGCCCGGCTGGTGGCGCGGGCCGACGTGCTGATGGAGAACTTCCGCGTCGGCGTGCTGGACCGGCTCGGCTTCCCGATCTCGCGGCTGCACGAGCTCAACCCCGGGCTGATCGTCCTGACGATCACCGGGTTCGGGCACGACGGGCC
Source organism: uncultured Actinomycetota bacterium (assembly GCA_963717855.1). GTDB lineage: Bacteria > Actinomycetota > Actinomycetes > Propionibacteriales > Nocardioidaceae > Nocardioides. Next base: position 50,470 of record CAVQXF010000009.1, read on the forward strand.
AGAGGCCAAGCGCGCCGGCTACGACCAGATCGCGCAGGGCGAGGGCGGTCTGATGTCGATCACCGGCACCGAGCAGCCGACCAAGGTGGGCGTCCCGATCGCTGACCTGATCGCGGGCATGAACGGCGCGTACGGCGTCGTCGCCGCCCTTCACGAGCGCTCGCGGACCGGACTGGGCCGCGTCGTACGCACCTCGCTGCTGGCCGGGATGGTCGGCGTCCACGCCTTCCAGGGCACGCGCTGGACGGTCGCCGGTGAGGTGCCCGGCCTGGCCGGAGACCACCACCCCTCGATCGCGCCGTACGGCATGTTCGCCACGGCGAGCGCCCCGGTGCAGATCGCCTGCGGATCGGAGGGACTGTGGCGGGCGCTGTGCGGCGCGTTCGGCTGGGATCCGACGGAGGCCGGCTTCGCGACCAACGCGCTGCGGGTGGCCAACCGGGACGCACTGGTCGAGCGGATCGAGACCCTCTTCGCCTCGGAGCCTGCCGAGCACTGGCTGGAGGCGCTGTCGGAGGCCGGCGTGCCGTCGGGCAAGGTGCGCTCGATGGACGACGTCTACAGCTGGGACCAGGTGCTCTCCCAGGGGCTGCTGCTGTCGGTCGAGCACGCCACCCAGGGCACCCTGCAGCTGCCGGGCTCGCCGATCCGCTTCGACGACAACCCCTACTCCGGCGGGCGGTCCGCGCACCTCGCGCCGCCGACGCTGGGCCAGCACGACGAGTCGATCCGGGAGTGGCTCGACTCGTGAGAGCAGTGCTGCGGGCCGGCCTCGACGTCGTGCTCCGCGTGCTGCTGCTGGTCGCCATCGACTGGGTCTTCGGGTGGCTGGTGATCGACGTGCTCAGCGACGCCGAGGACGCCGACATCGGCGGCGGCATCCTGGTGATGTGCCTCATCGCGGGCGTGGCGTCCTTGGTCGCGCTCCGGGACGGCGCACGCTGGGGCGTGTCTCGAGCGCTGCTGGTGTGGGTCCTCGTCGCGGTGCTCGCCGCGGCGGCCACCACCGTCCGCAGCAACCTGGTCGGCCCGGGCGACGTCGACCTGGGGTGTTGAGGTCCGACCTGCTCGATCCGTTCTGGACGCTGTGGATCGGCGTCCCCGCCTGCGCAGGCGCCGTCCTCGGCGGGCTGATGCGCCGCGGTGCTCGATCATGAGCCGGGACTGGTCGGAGTGGTACCGCGCCTACGACGACCCGCAGTCGAGCCTGTCCCGCCGCCTCGACGCCGTCCGGGCGCAGCTGCGCCTGTTGCTGCTCGCCGCATCCGGGCCTGTGCGGATCGTCAGCCTGTGCTCCGGCGACGGCCGCGACACGCTGCCGGTGGTGGCCCAGACCCGGGTCGACGCCACCGTGCTGCTCGTCGAGCTGGACCCGACGCTCGCCGAGGCGGCGCGCATCTCCGCGCGCGACCTCGGCCTCCCGGCGGTCGAGGTGCGGACCGCGGACGCCGGCACCACCACGTCGTACGACGGCGCGCAGCCTGCCGACGTCCTGATGGCCTGCGGCGTCTTCGGCAACATCCCCGACGACGACATCGCCACGTCGATCGCGACCTTCCCGTCCTTCCTCGCCTCCGGCGGATCGGCGATCTGGACCCGTGGTTGCCGCGTGCAGCAGGACCCCACGGCGTACGACGGCGACCCGAGCGAGCTGGTGCGGCTGCTCTTCGCCGATGCGGGCTTCGAGGAGATCGCGTTCATCGCGGACCCGCTGGGCTTCCGGGTCGGCGTGCACCGGTGGCCGGGCGCGGCCGGGACCCTGGCGCCCGGCACCCGGATGTTCACCTTCGTCTGAGCGCCGGTCGGTCGGTGGCCGGCGGCAGGGCGCAGATCCCAGGTCCGGATCCACGCGGTTGGTGACCAAACGTCGCGGTCGACGAGCCGGGGCGTGCCGCGGTGCGTCAGCAACCGAACGAGCACCCAGGACGGTTGCTCAGCCACCGCCGGCCGGCGGACGAGCCCGCCGCGTCAGTGGCCTGCCCGTCCGTTGATCGTGGCGCCTGAGCCTCGTAGCGGATCAGACCACGGATGTTCGTCCGACGTCAGCCCAGGTCGACGATCGCGGCCACCGGGCCGCCGCCGTCGGGTCCCTGGTGGGCCGCGGAGACCGACACGAAGACGGCGGGGTCGCCGGTGACCGCAGCGGTGACGCCGCCGACGGCGGCCTTGATCTGGCGGTGCCAGTGCACGTCGGAGTCGTCGAGCATCGCGTTGCGACGACCGCGCACCTGGCCGTCCTGCGAGACCTCGCACTTGAGGAACACGTTGACCAGCCGACCGTCGAGGTCGCCGGTGCGGGGGCGGTCGGGCAGGTCGAGGCCGGCGTCCTTGATCGCCGCCCAGATCCCGTCGGCGTCCAGTGCGTCCTTCATCACCGAGTGGCCGACGCGGTAGCGGCCACCGACACCGGTCGCGTTGCCGACCACGACGACCTGCGCCTGGTCGAGCTCGACACCCGAGGAGCAGGACGCGACGGCGGAGAAGAGCGACCGGTCGTGCATCACGTCGGCGTCGGTCGGCATCTCGATCTCGCCCAGCGCGACCGCGATGCCGAGGGCGGTGGTGCCGTTGGAGAGGTCCATCGACTCGTGGGTGTGCTCGGTCCAGACGGTCTTGCCGCGCGACTTCGCGTCGCGGATGGTGTGCACGGTGAGCAGCGGCGTCTTGGTCTGCACGTAGTGCACGTCGGCGACGTCGGTGATGCCGGCGCGCTCCATCGCGACCTTCACCGCGTCCGCGACCTTGGAGACCATCGCGACCCGGCCGATGTCCTCGGGCAGCAGGACCTCGCTCATCGCGAACCCGACCGTCAGCCGCGGCTCGTCGGTCGGCTCCGCGTCGGTGGTCGCGAAGATCGTGGCGTGCGGGCTGATCACGCCGTCCGTGCCGCCCGACCACACGATCGGGATCTGCTTGACCTGGTCGGCGGGGGCGCCCTTGTCGATCAGCACCTCGCGGAACGCCCGGTCGGAGATGATCCGGGTGTAGTCATTGACGCCACCATTGCCCTCGGTCTTGCCGATGATCGCGATCACGCGCGACGCCTCCATGACGCCGTCGTCGATCAGCTTGGCGAGCTCACTGGCGTCGGCGACGGAGTGGATCGGGACCTTGCGTACTTCGATGGCGTCAGGCATGGGACGTCCTTTTCGGTGAGTCGGGTACGACGACGGTGCCGGCTCCATCGATCGCTGGGCCGGTCACCGCCTCGGAGAGGTGGGCAAGATCGGTGATGACGGCCCGGGCGCCGCCGGCCTCGACGAAGCGGCAGGCGGCGTCGACCTTGGGGCCCATGGAGCCGCTGGCGAAGTGGCCCTGCGCGGCGTACGCCCGCAGCTCGGCGACCGTCACCACGCCGACGTCGCTCGCCTGCGGGGTGCCGAAGTGGAGGACGGCGTGCGAGACGTCGGTGCCGATCACGAGCACGTCGGCCTCGACCGACTGCGCGAGCAGGGCCGCGCCGAGGTCTTTGTCGATCACGGCCTCGACGCCGCGCAGCGAGCCGTCGGCGTCCTGGACCACGGGGATCCCGCCGCCACCGTTGGCGATCACGACGAACCCGGCCGCCACCAGGGTCTGGACGGCAGAGGCGTCGACGATCCGCAGGGGTGCGGGCGACGCGACGACCCGGCGCCAGCCCTGGTCGCCGCGGTCCTCCCAGGTCTCGCCGTGCTCGACGAGCACGGCGGCCTCCTCGGCGGGGAGGTAGCGCCCGATCGGCTTGGTCGGGTGGGAGAAGCCGGCATCGGCCGCGTCGACCAGTGTCCGTGTCACGACCGTCGCCGTACGCCGCTCGACGCCGCGCCGAGCGAGCTCGGCCTCGAGCGCGTTCATCAGCACGAAGCCCAGCGTCGCCTGGGTCTGCGCGCCGCACCAGTCCAGCGGGACGGGCGGCACGACGGACGCGGCGATCTCGTTCTTGACGAGCAGGTTGCCCACCTGCGGGCCGTTGCCGTGGGTGACGACGACGTCGACGTCGCGCTCGAGCAGGTCGGCGACGGCGGCCATGGCGACGTCGGCGGCGGCGATCTGGTCCTCCGGGCGCACCCGCCCGTCGGCTCGCGTCATGGCGTTGCCGCCGAGTGCGAGCAGGACTCTCATGACTCGAACCTAATGACCGTCGGGAGTCGAGGCGACGGCAGGAGTTGCCAACAGAAGGCGGCTCAGGCGAGTACGAAGTACCGGAGCCAGACGTAGAGCCAGGCGACGACCAGCGACGCGAAGGTGACCACGAGGCCGTACTTGGTGAACTTCCAGAAGCTGATCGGATGACCCGCCTTGGCCGCGATGCCGAGCACGACGACGTTGGCCCCGGCGGCGACGGCCGTGGTGTTGCCGCCGAGGTCGGCACCGAGCACGAACGCCCACCACAGCGGGCTGCCGGAGCCGGCGTTGGGCGAGGCGGCGACCATGTCGTTGACGATCGGCACCATCGCTGCGGTGTAGGGGATGTTGTCGACGAAGCCGCCGACGATCGCCGACCCGAAGAGCAGCACGGTCGAGGCGAGCAGCTCGCGCTCCCCCATCGCGTCCGCGGCGCAGCCGGCCGAGGTCGCCGATGACACCGACCTCGACCAGCCCGCCGACCAGCACGAAGAGCGCCATGAAGAAGGCCAGCGTCGTCCACTCGATCTCCGCCAGGAACTCCTCGGGCGTCGCCCGCGGCGACCACCACCATCGCGCCGGCACCGAGCATCGCGACGATCGACGGGTCGAGGTGCAGCACGGTGTGCAGGCCGAAGGCGACCATCACGACGGCGAGCACGACCAGGCAGCGCACCAGCCGGTCGCCGTCGGTGATCGCGTCGGACGGGCGGATGTCGGAGATGTCGTTGAGGGTCTCGACGGCGAGGTCGCGGCGGAAGAGCAGCCGGCACAGCAAGATCAGCCCGCCGATCAGCACCACGGTGATCGGCAGCGAGTGGATCAGGAAGTCGTTGAAGGTCAGCCCGCCGCGGCTGGCGATGATGATGTTGGGCGGGTCGCCGATGAGCGTCGCCGTGCCGCCGATGTTGGAGGCGAAGACCAGCGTGATCAGGTACGGCGATCGGCGACAGCCCGAGCCGCGCGCAGACCGAGAGCGTCACCGGCGCGACCAGCAGCACCGTGGTGACGTTGTCGAGGATCGGCGACGACGACCGGCGGTGATCAGGATCAGCAGCGTCATCAGCCGCGCGGGCTTGCCGCGCGACGTCTTCGCCGCCCAGAGCGCCAGGAACTCGAAGAGCCCGGTGTGCTTGAGGATCCCGACGATCACCATCATCCCGAAGAGCAGGAAGATGACGTTCCAGTCGACGCCGGTCTCGTGGTCGAAGAACGCGCTGTCGGCGTCGACCAGGCCGATCACGGTCATCGCCGCGACACCGCCGAGCGCCGCGGCGACCCGGTGCACCTTCTCGGTGGCGATGAAGGCGTAGGTGATCGCGAAGATCGCGACGGCGGCGAGGACGACGTGTGTCGCTGAACGGATCACGTGCGGGCTCCTGTTCGGAGGCGAGTCGTACCAGCCGGCCAGGCGGCCGGACTCGCTGACGGCCTGGAGCCGTCGTTCGACGTGCGGCCACGTCGGCGCGGGCCGACGGCGACCAGCACGTGGTCGCCGGCGCGCAGCACCGTGGTCGGCGCCGGGGGTGAAGACCTGGTCGCCGCGCAGCACCAGCGAGACGGCGGCCGAGGCCGGCAGCCGCAGCTCGGCGACCTCGACGCCGACCAGCCGCGACTCCGGTCGCGACCGAGAACTGGAGCAGCGCGGCGTCGAGCTCCTCCAGCGGCGCGGACTCGATCGCGACCGCCCGTGGCTGGTGCTCGACGGCGGCGCCGAGCCGGCGCGCCACCCACGGCAGGGTCGGGCCCTGCACGAGCGTGAACACGCACGACCAGCAGGAAGACCACGTCGAAGATGCGGTGCGCCCCCGGCAGCCCGGCGGCTCATCGGGATCGTCGCGAGCACGATCGGTACGGCGCCGCGCAGGCCCGCCCACGAGATGAAGGCCTGGTCGCGCCAGGGCACCCGGAACGGCGTGGCGCAGGCGATCACCGACAGCGGCCGGGCGACCAGGGTCAGCGCGCCACCGACGACCAGGGCGTAGGGCAGGGCCTCGATCAGGCGCCCCGGGCTGACCAGCAGGCCGAGCATCACGAACAGCCCGATCTGGGCGAGCCAGGCGAGCCCCTCGACGAAGCTCGCGGTCGTGCTCGGTGCGGGAGCCGGGAGTTGCCGAGGGTCAGGCCGGCGACGTAGATCGCCATCAGGGCGCTGCCGCCCGCGACCCCGGCGACGCGCGAACGCGAGGAACGCGATCGCCAGCGTCGCGATCGGGTAGAGCCCCGACGCCGGCAGCGCACTGCGGCGCCAGCACCCAGCGGCCGGCCGGGCGACGACGAAGCCGACCGACGACGCCGAGCACGAGCTGGTAGCCGACCTGCCCGAGGATCGCCGAGCCCGTCGGCGTCGGCCCAGGCGCTCGAGGCGACGACGGTGACCAGGATGATGACCGGCGGGTCGTTGAAGCCGGACTCGGCCTCGACGGTCGCGCGCAGCCGGCTGCCGGATCGGCATCCGTCGCAGCACCGCGAAGACCGCCGCGGCGTCGGTCGAGGAGGCGACGGCACCGAGCAGGATCGCCGTCCGCAGGTCGACGTCGAGCAGCAGGTAGACCAGCGACGAGGTGACGACGCACGGAGATGCGCGACGCCGACCGTGGCCAGCACGCCGGCGAGCGGCGCGACCGGCCGGACCGTGCGCCAGTCGGTCGTGAAGCCGCCCTCGGCGAGGATCACGGCCAGCGCGACGGTGCCGAGGATCTGGGCGAGCTCGGCGTCCTCGAACTGCAGATGCCCAGCCCGGCCTCGCCGACCGCCAGGCCGATCGCGAGGTAGAGCAGCAGGCTCGGCAGCCCGGCGCCCGTCGAGACCCGGACCGCGGCGACGGCGACCAGCAGCAGCCCGGCTCCGACGAGCAGGACCAGGTTCAGGTCAGCGGGGTCCAGGAGCGGCTTCATCGAGCCGGACGTCGACCTCGACGAGCTCGAGGTCGTGGACCTCGACCCCGTGCTCGACGACCGCCGTCCTGACCCACCGCTCGCGGAGCGGCGGCCGCGCGGCACTCGGCCGTCTGCGCGAGCTCGGCCGCCGACCAGCCCGTCACGGACCGGGCGATCGTCTCCTCGGCGGCCAGCTCGGCCGCTGGCCAGGGGTCGGCGTACCGCGTGCCCACCACCGGCCGGGGTATGGAGACTGTCGCCTCCGCCAGCACGAGCACGGGTACGCCGTCCCGGGTCGTGGCCCGCACGTCGACCGGGATCTCATGGGGCGGTCCAGGTCCTGCTCGAACCGCTCGACGAACGGGAGCCGCCAGGCCGAGTCCGGGACCGGCACTCGGCGCACCACGCCGCCGCGCGACGCGTGACGACCAGCCACTGCCCCGCCCGCACGCTGCGCACGCGACGTGGTCAGCCAGCAGACCACCAGGACGCCGGCTGCGACGAGGAGGAGGGTCGTCGCGGTCATGCCTCGAGTCTCTGCGGTGCCGCGCTCGGGCCTGAATGGGGGCTACCACCCATCTCTCGACGCATCCGCCGGCGTGCGAGGCTGAGCGCGTGCGGCTGTACTGGAAGGTGGTCCTCATCAACGGCGCCGTCCTGTGCGCAGCGACCGCTGCGCTCGTGCTCGGCCCGTTCAGCGTCTCGCGCCGAGCCGGCCGTCTCGGAGGTCGTGGTCGCTGGCGGTCGGTCTCGCCGTGATCCTGGTGACCAACGCTCCTGCTCCGCTCGAGCCTGGCGCCGATCGACCGGGTCGTGCGCGAGATGGCGACCGTGACCCGGTCGAGCACCGCTGGCTCCCGTCGGGTCCGGGTACGCCGCGGTCCGGGCTTCAACACGAGCCACCGGCTCGAGGACGAGCGGGCCACCAGCAACGCCAAGGCGCTCGCCGCCCAGGAGGCCGAGCGGCACCGGATCGCGCAGGAGCTGCACGACGAGGTCGGCCAGCAGCCTGACCGTGGTGCTCCTCGGCCTCAAGCAGGCTCGAGCAGGCCGCCCCCGCCGAGCTCGCCGAGGAGCTCGCGCTGCTGCGCGAGAGCGCCCGCGACGGCCTCGACGACGTACGCCGGGTGGCCCGTCAGCTGCGCCCCGGCGTCCTCGAGGACCTCGGCCTGACCAGCGCCCTCGCCTCCTCACCAACGACTTCGCAGAGCACAGCGGCGCGCCGGTACGCCGCGCCAGATCGCACCGGGGCTGCCGGCCGCTGTCCGGCGGACGTCCGAGCTGGTCGTCTACCGGGTCGCCCAGGAGGCTCTCACCAACGCGGCCCGGCACGCCCGGGCCGACGCCGTCGTCCTGTCGCTGACCCGCGTCGGCGAGCGTGTGTCCTGCTGGAGGTCGCCGACGACGGCCGCGGCTTCGACGCCACCGGACGGCGGGCGCCGGGCTGCGCGGCATGCGCGAGCGCGCCCGCCTCGGTCGGCGCCGACCTGACCGTCACCAGCACCTCGCGGCGGGACCGACGGTGCGGCTCGCCGTACCGGTCGCGCGGGCATGTCCCCGTGACCGCCCGCGATCCTGCTGGCCGACGATCACGCGCTCGTCCGCCGCGGCGTACGGCTGATCCTCGACCAGGAGCCCGACCTCACCGTCGTCGCCGAGGCCGGTGACGGCGCCGAGGCCGTCGCGCTGGCCCGCGAGACCGACGTCGACCTGGTGGTGCTCGACATCGCGATGCCGCGGATGACCGGCCTCCAGGCGGCACGCGAGATCGGACGGCGTACGTCGCGAGCGGCGAGCCACCGAAGATGCTGATGCTCTCGATGCACGACAACGAGCAGTACTTCTTCGAGTCCCTCGGGTCGGCGCCTCCGGCTACGTGCTGAAGTCGGTCGCCGACGAGGACCTGGTCGAGGCCTGCCGGGCGGCGCTGCGCGGCGAGGCGTTCGTCTACCCCGGCGCGATGAGCGCGCTGGTGCGCGACCACCTGGACCGGATGCGGCGCGGAGAGCGGGTCCCGACGACCGTGCTGACCGAGCGCGAGGACGAGGTGATCAAGCTGATCGCCGAGGGCAGCTCGTCGAAGGCGATCGCGCAGGCGCTGACGATCAGCGTCAAGACGGTCGAGCGGCACCGCGCCAACATCCTGGCCAAGCTGGGCATGCGCGACCGCACCCAGCTCACCCGCTACGCGATCCGGGCGGGGCTGATCGAGCCGTAGACCTTCGATCGCTCAGCAACGCACGCAGGGACGAAAGGTGGTTGATCTGCTTCACCAGGTGCGCCGGATCCACCACCCTCTCCGACGCGACGGCCCTCCCCCAGGGGCGGAGGGCCGTCGCGCGGACTACTCGATCGAGGGCAGGGACTCAGAGGTCGGCGGGCCGGAGCACCCGGTTGATCCCGTGCGCGATCTGGCGGTTGCCCTTGTTGATGTCGGCCACGATGACCCGAGCGTTGGCCGCGTTACGGTCCTTGTCGCGCAGGTAGATCGCGCCAGTACGGCGTACGTTCACGCCGAGGACGATCCCCGCCGCTGTCTTCAGCCGGGCCTCGTCAGCCTTGCTCGCCTTGGCCGCGGTGATCGTCTTGCCCGGTACGACATGGAAGAGCAGGATCGTCTCGAGGGTGTCGACGTCGACGAGCTTGGCGATCTTCCGGAAGGTGGCACGCTCCGTCGCCGGTTGGGTGCCGGTGAGGCTCGTGACCAGCCGACGGAACGCCCGGTCGGTCGGCAGGAACGCCGTGAGCCGGACCTTGCCGTTGGCGAGAACGGCCACGGGGCTGTCCGGCTTCGCCTTGAGCACTGTGCCGACTGCCTTGTCGACGATGTCGAAGTCATTCCAGTTGCGGTCGAAGTGGTGCCCATCGGCAGCCAGGACGGTCGCCAGACTGCGGGTCCCCTTGCCGGCTTCGGCCGAGCTGGCGGAGGCCGGGGCGGCCGCGCCAACCATGAGTCCTCCCGCAATGAGTGCGGTCGCCGCGATTCCTGCGGTCATCCGGTTCTTCATGTCTTCTCCCTGAGAGTACGACGGCCTGTGCCAGATCGATGGCGGGCAGGCCCTTACCCCTACTTCGCGTCAGCGGTCCGTCCGGTTGCCTCGTCGGACCAGCAACTTCCGACGGGCACGCCGGAGCACCAGACATGACCGCATCGAACAGCGATGAGTCCCCGACACGGTCGCGGTCTACTAGCACGACAACGCGAGTTCTTTGGAGGCACCGTGAAGCTCCTGCTCACATCCGGCGGCGTCACGAACCCGACCATCCACGCGGCTCTCGTGCAGCTGCTCGGCAAACCGGTCGCGGAGTGTCGCGCCCTGGTCGTCCCGACGGCGCAGTGGGGACACCCGATGTGCGGCCCGACATCAGTGCGAGGCGTCGTGGCCGGCGAGCCCGACTCCCGGCACCTCTCCGGCCTGGGCTGGGCGTCGCTCGGCGTCCTCGAGCTCACCGCCCTCCCCACCATCGGCCCCGAGCGTTGGGTGCCGTGGGTCCGCGAGGCCGACGTGCTGCTTGTCGACGGCGGCGACGCGACGTACCTGTGCCACTGGATGCGCGAGTCCGGGCTGGCAGACCTACAGCCGTCGCTGTCCGACAAGGTCTGGGTCGGGGTGAGTGCCGGGAGCATGGTGATGACACCACGGATCGGTGCGGCCTTCGTCGAGTGGCCGTCCGCGCCGGACGACCGCACGTTGGGGGTCGTCGACTTCTCGATCTTTCCGCACCTGTTCGCCTTTCCCGAGAACACCCTGGCCGACGCGGAGCGCTGGGCCGAGGAGATCGACGGGCCGGCCTACGCCATCGACGAGCAGACGGCCATCGCCGTCGTCGAGGGCGTCGTCGAGGTGGTGTCTGAAGGGCGGTGGACGCAGTTCGGGTGACAGCCGTACGGCGTTCGTGATCGCCCGTGCGATGGAACGGGACTGCGCTCGGACGCCATACTCGAGACATGCCGAAGTACGACTCGATCGACGACTACCTCGCGTCCCTGCCCGCCGACCAGCGTGCGGTGGTCGAGCAGATCGAGCGGCGGGTGCTCGCCGTGGCGCCCGATGCGACCCGGGTGATCCGCTACGACATGCCGACCTGGCAGGTCGGCGGCGCGTCGCTCGTCCACGCCGCCGCGTGGAAGCAGCACGTCTCGCTCTACCCCGTGCCGGCCGCGGGCGACCCGGACCTCGACCGCGACCTGGCGCCGTACGCCGGGGCGAAGGGCACGCTCAAGTTCTCCTACGCCGAGGTCGACTACGACCTGATCGAGCGCGCCGTGCGGCGACTGGCGACGACCCGGGGATGAGCGCTCTGGCCCGACCGGTCCGCGTCCGCCCACGGTCGTCCCTCAGGTCGCGGCCCAGGAGGCCGGACCGAGTTGGCCGAACTGCTCCCGCCGGGGGGCGAGCGCTCGTAGGCTGCGGCGGCCATGGAACCAGACCCCCGACCTGATGCCGCCGAGCTCGGACTCAGCGACTGGGAGTACGAGCGGATCCTGCAGGACGTCCGACAGCGCCAGGGGATCGAGGAGCCCACCAGCCATCCCTCGACGCAGCAGCCGAAGTCCTGGCTGCCGCGCGCGATCCTCGCCGTCATCGCGGTCGTCGTGCTGATCCCGATCGGGTCGGCGCTGCGCGGCGCCGATCGGCAGCCCGCCTACGCGTTCCTCGAGGAGCAGGACGGTCGAGCCCGTCACCTACAGCTCGTGCCGGCTCCTGCAGGTGGCGGTCTACCCGGCCGGCGGTCCACCGGACGCCGAGGAGCTGGTGCGCGAGGCCGTCGACGTCATGCGCTCGGCGACCGGCCTCGACATCGTCGTCACCGGCTCCTTCGGCGGCCGCGCCCCGAACTGGAACTTCCAGGCCGCGCCGGTCACCCTGGTGGACCCGATCGGCGTCTCCTGGCAGGACGGGACCTCGATCTCCGCGCTCACCGACGACACCGCCGGGCTGGGAGGCAGCGCCGTCGTCGGACGACAGCGCATCGGCGGGACCATCGCTCTGTCCCGCCAGTACTACGCCGAGCTGGCCGCACGAGGCGATCACGACGAGGCCCTCGCGGTCCTCCTGCACGAGTTCGGCCACGTCTTCGGGCTCGACCACGTCGACTCGCCAAGCGAGCTCATGTACGACAAGAACAACGGCCGAACGACCCTCGGACAGGGAGACCTCGAGGGCTTGCAACGCGTCGGCCACGGACCGTGCGTCTGAAGCCCGCCGGCTAGCGACCGCCGGCGACTCGCAGCGTCGTCCCGGTGATGTACGACGCCTGGTCGCTCATCAGCCAGCCGACCGCGTCCGCGACCTCGTGCGGCTCACCCGGCCGGCCGAGCGGCACCAGCGGGCCGACCCGCTCGAGGCGACCAGGCTCGCCGGCGTCGGCATGGATCGTGGTGCGCACGATGCCGGGGGCGACCCCGACCACGCGGATCCCCTCGGCAGCGACCTCCTGGGCGAGGCCGACGGTCAGCGCGTCGACACCAGCCTTCGCCGCGGCGTACTGGACGTACTCCCCCGGCGAGCCCAGCGTCGCGGCTCCCGAGCTGATGTTGACGATGACGCCGCCGAGTCCGCCGTACGACGTCCCGAGCGCGCGTACGGCGGCGCGCGCCACCAGCAGGGCGGTGGTGAGGTTGAGGTCGACGGTCGCGGCGATGACTGCGGGCGGTGTCTCGGCGAGCGGCCCGACGTGGAGCGTCGCTCCGGCGTTGTTGACGACGCCGGTCAGTCGACCGCGTCCGGCGGTCGCGTCGAAGAGCCCGTCGACACCCTCGGGTTCCGTCAGATCGGCGCGCACGACGGCGCAGCGTGCGCCGGTGTCCTCGACCGCGAGCCGCGCCTCCTCGGCGGCGCGGTCGTCGCGCGCGTAGCCGAGCACCAGGTCGTGGCCGTCCCGAGCCAGCCGCAGCGCGATCGCCGCACCGATGCCCCGGGTGCCGCCGGTCACCAGGGTCAGGGGTCGCTCACTCATGGGGCTCGAGCTCGAAGTCAGCGAAGTCGAAGCCTGGTGAGACCAGGCAGCTCACCAGCGCGTCGGCGCCGGTCGGGACGGTGCGCTGCCAGACGCCCGCGGGCACCAGCGCCTGCGGGTGCTCGACATCGGCGATCGTGACGACCTCGAGCGACGGCGTCGTGCCGCGACCGCCCAGCTCGAGCGTGACCACGCCGGAGTGCGCCATCCAGAGCTCGTCGGAGGCGACCTTGTGCCAGGCCGAGGACTCGCCCGCCGGCAGCAGGAAGTAGATGAGCGTCGCGGTCGGACGGATGCGGCCGTCGGGCAGCGTCACGTCGACCGGCGACCGCCAGGTCTGGCGATACCACCCGCCCTCGGGATGGGGTGCGAGGTCGAGCCTCTCGGCCAGCGCCGGGCGGGTCATGCCTCGACCCCGTGCAGGCGGGCGTGCAGGGCGCGCACCTCGGCCTCGAGCTCGGGCGCCGGCCCGTCGACGGGTAGGCCGGGAGCGACCTGCTGGACCGACATCGGGGTGACCGGACCGGGCCCGACGCCCCACTCGGTCAGCCAGCCGCCCAGCTGGGCGCCGGAGACGGCGTACACGATCCGGCCGAGCCCGACCCAGGCGTGCGCCGCCGAGCACATCGGGCAGTGCTCGCCCGAGGTGTAGACGGTGCACGCCGCGCGCTCGGCCTGGGGCAGGTGCTGCCCCGCCCACCGGGCGATGTCGAACTCAGGATGCCTGGTCTGGTCACCGTCCTTGACCCGGTTGCGGTCGGCGAAGAGCACCTCACCCCCGCCGGACACGAGCACCGAGCCGAACGGCTCGTCGCCGTCGTCGAGCGCCTCGCGGGCGAGCTCGACGCAGTGCCGCAGGTGCTGGAGGTCAGTCTCGGAGAGCGTCACGGCTCGAGTCTGCCACCGTCTCAGGCGGCTGCCAGCAGCTCCTGGACGAGACCGACGGCCGTGGTCGCGGCAGCGGGACGGTCGCCGTACGGCGCGCTGGCGTAGAGCCCCTCGAGCGCGAGCCAGATCCGGTCGGCGAGCAGGTCCGGGTCCTCGACGTCGAGCCGGGCCACCAGCCCGTCGATCCGCCTCCGCTGGGCGCGGATCTCGGTCATCGCGAACCGACCCGACGCCTGGGTCGGGTCGCGCATCTCACGCAGGTAGTTGCGGAAGGGGCAGCCTCGCGAGCCCCGGGCGGTCACCCGGTCGGCGATCTCGCGGGTCACGGCCACCAGGGCGGCGCTGGGGATCTTGTCGAGGCCGTCGAGGGCCGCGTCCATCGAGGCGCGAAGCCGCTCCGCGAAGCGCTGGAGGTAGGCCAGCACCAGCTCGTCCTTGCTCGGGAAGTGCCGGTAGAGCACGTTCTTGCCGCAGCCCGCGGCGGTCACGATCTCGGCCATGCCCACCGCACGGATGCCGCGGGTGTAGAACAGCTTCGCGGCGGCATCGAGGATCCGCTCACGGGTGGCGGGGTCGGCAGCACGCGGCATGCTCCGATCGTACGGACCGATCGGTCCCTTTACGAACCCGCGGGAATGAATGACGTGCGACGATCGCTGCCTATGACGGACCGATCGGTCCGTCATAACGAAAGGCTCGAGCCATGACCATCTCCATCGCCCAGTCCACCGTCCTCGTCACCGGCGCCAACCGCGGTCTCGGCAAGGCCTTCACCGAGGCTCTCGTCGAGGCCGGCGCCACCGTGTACGCCGGCGCGCGGGACCCCGAGTCCGTGGCGACCCCGGGCGCGACGGCCGTACGCCTCGACGTCACCGACCCCGCGTCGGTCGCCGCCGCTGCTGCCGAGCTCGGTGACGTCACGGTCGTCATCAACAACGCCGGGATCGGCCGGAACGGATCGGTGCTCACGGGCGAGTCGCTCGACGGGCTCCGTGAGGAGATCGAGACCAACGTGATCGGTCCGCTCAACGTCACCCGCGCCTTCGCGTCGGTCCTCGCAGCGAACGGCGGCGGCGCCGTCGTCAACATCCTCTCCGCGCTGTCCTGGATGACCAGCCCGCAGGTGGCCGGCTACTCGGCCACGAAGGCCGCCCTGTGGTCCCTCACCAACGCGACGCGGGGCGAGCTGCGCGAGCAGGGCACCCTGGTTGTCGGCGTGCACGTCGGCTACATGGACACCGACATGACGGCCGGCGTGGACGCCCCGAAGATCGACCCGGCCGACCTGGTGGTCCAGGTGCTCGAGGCCCTGGAGAAGGGCGAGGAGGAGGTCCTCGGCGACGAGACCAGCCGCTTCGTGAAGTCCGTGCTCTCCGGCCCGCCCGCTCACCTGGTGATCTGACGCTGCCAGGTCAGGACCGGCCCAGCAGCGCCCGGAGCGGGAGCGTGCCGACCGGGAGCCCGTGCCGGTCGTAGTAGGCGAACATCGCGCTCAGCCACGGGTGGGTGCCGGGGTCGTCGACCCGCTCCGCACTGACCCCGGCCTCGGCAGCGAGCCCCGCCACGCTGGCCGACCGCGAGGCCAGCTCGTACGTCGCGCCGGCGTGTCCGTCCTGCAGGAGCACGGTGGCCGCGGCGGCCCCGAGGTCGGCGAGATCGAGGAAGCCGAAGGTCACGTCCACGTCGTACGGCACCTGCACGGGCCCGGTGAGGTCGAGGTTCTGCAGGTAGGCGCCGGGCTGCAGGATCGTCCACACCAGTCCCGAGCGGCGTACGACGTCCTCCGCGGCGGCCTTGCCGAGGTGGTGCGGCATCGCGGGGACGTACGGCGACGCGACCGAGTGGTAGACGATCCGGGTCACCCCGGCGAGCTGCGCAGCGACGACGGCGTCCGCGACGTACTCCGCCTCGTCGGGGTGCAGGTTGGGCGCGATGACGTAGACCGCGGCGCACCCGCTCAGGGCTGCGGTCAGGTCTGCGCTCTCCGCGCGCCCGAGCGGCACGGGATCCGCGCGTCCGGTCGCCGACAGCGCCGCGCAGACCGCGCGGCCGGTCTTGCCGTGCCCACCCAGGACGGCGACCCTCACACCAGGTCCACCTCGGCGTACGCCGCTCCGTCGGCGAGGGCGGCGTAGCCCGGGCCACGGTCGAAGAAGGCCTCGCTCGGCTCCGGCCGGGCGGCCCGCTCGGCGGCCGTCGCGGCCTCGTCGTACGACAGTGAGTCGTCGTCGATCGAGCCGCTCAGCACCACGCCGTACGACGTGAGCGCGGCCTCCGGCGAGACCTTGCGCCAGACGACGTCGCGGACGACGAGGACGGGGTCGCGGTCCAGCGGGTTGCCCCAGCCACCACCGCCGGTGGTCCGGATCCGGATGACCTCGCCCGCGGCGACCGGCTCGGCGTCGGCGAGGGCGTCGACCTCGCGTTCGTGGGGGCCGCCGGCGTCGATCACGACCTCGAACGGCTTGCCCGCGAGGCCGCCCTTGACGCCCCAGCAGGCCAGGATCGACCGGTCGGCGATGGACATGAAGTGGCCGTCCTTGAGCATCCGGATGTGCTTCTCGTAGCCCAGGCCGCCGCGGAACTGGCCCGCGCCGCCGCTGTCCATGGCCAGCGAGAGCGACTCGACGCGGAAGGGGAAGCGCGCCTCGGTGAACTCCGACGGCAGGTTGCGCGAGTCGGGAACGACGTGGATCGTGTCCTCGCCGTCCGCGTAGTAGCGCCCGCCCGAGCCACCGCCGAGCACCTCGCGCATCAGGTAGGGCCGGCCCTCGATGTCGTCGCCGTAGACGCCGGTGTAGCGGATCGTCTCCTGGTCGGCCGGCATCCGGCCGTCGACGGCCTTCGCGACGACGCCGGCCAGGACGCCCAGCAGCCGCAGGATCACGAACGTGCGGGCGTTGGTCGGCGCCGGGAAGACCGGCGTCAGCAGCGTGCCCGGCGGCGGGAACCGCATCTCGATCAGCGGCACGATGCCCTCGTTGACGTCGAGCTCGGCCATCCTCTCGGGGTCCCTGGCCAGATTGCGCAGGATCGGCGCGAGCCACTTCTTGAGGAAGACGCCGTCGCTGTAGTCGCCGCAGTGGTTGATCGGGCCCTTGGCCTGGGGCGAGGTGCCACCGAAGTCGAGGATCAGCCGCTCGCCGTCCGGGTCGTCGGCCGGCGTACGGGTCAGGGTGATGCGCTGGGTGTGCAGCTGCGGGACGTCGACGCCGTCGTGCTCGGCGTAGTCCTCCCACACCCACTCACCGACCGGGATCTGGCTGAGGATCTCGCGCCGGTAGGTCTCGGTGGTGCGCGAGATGATCGCGTCGAAGCAGGACTCGACCGTGTCGACGCCGTACCGGTCGAACAGCTCTCCGAGCCGGCGCGCGCCCATCAGGCACGCCGAGCACTCGGCGTCGAGGTCGGCGGCGAGCGACTCGGGCATCCGGGAGTTGCGGGTCATGATGCTGAGCGCGGCCCGGTTGGGCACGCCGGCGTCCCAGAGCCGGATCGGGGGGACCATCAGGCCCTCCTCGAAGACGCTGGTGGCGTTGGACGGCATCGAGCCGGGGACGGCGCCGCCGATGTCGTCATGGTGGCCGAAGGCCTGGACGAACGCGACGACCCGCCCCTCGGAGAAGACCGGGACCGTGACGCAGAGGTCGGGCAGGTGCCCGATGCCACCCTCGGAGCGGTAGACGTCGTTGTGGAAGAAGACGTCGCCGGGCTGCATCTCGTCGATCGGGAAGTCGCGGGCGACCGGGTGCACGAGCGCGGAGTAGGAGCGTCCGGTGAGCTTGCGCAGCAGCCGGTCGTGGATGCCGGCGCGGAAGTCGTGGGCGTCGCGGATCATCGGGCTCCGGCTGGTGCGGCCGATAGCGGTCTCGACCTCCATCTCGACGCTCGCCAGCGAGCCCTGGACGATCTCGACGAGCACCGGGTCGGCGCTCGCTCCGGCGTCGTCGGTGAGGTGGCCGAACGGGAACTGCGTCGGGGCTCGTCTCGACTCGGTCATCAGGCGCTCCTGGTCACGATGATGTTGAGGTAGTCGTCGATGCGGGCGGTGAAGCCCGGGTGCAGCGGGACCGTCGAGCCGAACTCCTCGATGATCGCCGGGCCGGTCACCACCGTCCCGGGTGGCAGGTCCGGTCGCCAGAGCACCGGCGACTCGACGTACCCCTCCCCCGCCTCGAAGCACACAGGTCTCGTCGAGTCGGGACTTCTGACGGTTGAGTCGGGACTTTCAGCGCTCAGAACTCCGGACTCAACCGTCAGAAGTCCCGACTCGACCTTCTGGATCTCCGGGCGCTGGATCGGGCCGATGCCGGAGACGCGGAGATTGACCCACTCGACCTGCTGGGTGGCGTCGTCGGCGAAGTCGTAGCCGTACGTCGCGCGGTGCTCGGCGTGGAACGCGTCCGCGACCGCTGTCGGGTCGAGGCCGCCGGCCGCCACCGGCACGCGCACCTCGAAGGCCTGGCCGAAGTAGCGCAGGTCGGCCGTGCGCACGAACTGGTGCTCCTCGGGCGCGAAGCCCTCCGTCGTCAGCGCCTCGGCGGCCTGCGCGGTGAGCCCCTCGAAGATCGCAGTGACGGCGGCCGGGTCGAGCTGGTCGGCCAGGGTCACGTGGGTCTGCACGTAGTCGTTCTTCACGTCGACGGTGAGCAGGCCGAAGGCCGAGACGTTCCCCGGGTTCGGCGGCACCAGTACGGCGGGCAGGCCGAGCACGTCGACGAGGCGACACAGCAGCAGGGAGCCCGAGCCGCCGAAGGTGGTCAGCGTGAAGTCGCGTACGTCGAGCCCGCGCTTGACGGTGACCTGACGCAGCGCGTTGGCCTGGTTCCAGGCGGAGATCTCGAGGACGCCGGTCGCGCACGCCTCCGGGGTCATCCCGAGCTTGCCGGCGAGCGCCTCGATGCCGACCCGGGCGGCCCCGACGTCCAGCGGGATCTCACCGCCGAGCAGGTGCGGGGGGATCCGACCGAGGAAGACGTGGGCGTCGGTGATGGTGACCTCGGTGCCGCCCTTGCCGTAGCAGAGCGGGCCCGGGTCGGCGCCCGCCGACTGCGGACCGACCTTGAGCGTGCCCTCGGGCGAGAGCCACGCGATCGAGCCGCCGCCCGCACCGACGGTGACGACGTCGATCATCGGGATCTTCGACGGGAACGCCCCGACCGAGCCCTCCGTGGTCAGCGTCGGCTCGCCGTCGATCACCACCGACACGTCGGTCGAGGTGCCGCCGCCGTCGGAGGTCAGCACCCTGTCGAATCCGGCGACCTTGGCGATCAGCGCCGCGCCGAGCGCACCGGCTGCTGGACCGGACAGAACGGTGGTGATCGGCTGGTGCACGACCTCGTCGGCCGAGAGCACGCCCCCGTTGGACTTCATCACGTAGAACGGGATGACCCGGTCGTCGAGCGCCTCGAGACGGGTCTTGATGTTGGTGACGTATGCCGAGAGCCGCGGCTTCACGGCGGCGTCGACGAGGGTCGTCATCGCACGCTCGTACTCGCGGTACTCACGCAGCACCTGGCTCGAGAGCGACACGACCGCATCGGGGTGCTCCTCGGTGAGGATCTCGCGCATCCTCTCCTCGTGCACGGGGTTGGCGTAGGCGTGCAGGAAGCAGACCCCGAGGGTGTTGACGCCCTGGGCGCGGAACCAGCGGGCCGCCGTGCGTGCGGCCTCCTCGTCGAAGGGCCGGACCTCGTCGCCGTTGACGTCAAGACGACCCTCGACGCCCTTGACCCGGTCGCGCGGCACGATGCGCTCGGGCTTCACCCAGAAGTAGGAGTTGCCGTAGCCGTCGGGCACGGACTGTCGGGCGATCTCGAGCATCGCCTCGTAGCCGGCGTTGGTGATGAAGCCGAGCCGGTCGACCTTGCCCTCCAGGAGCTGGTTGGTGGCGACCGTCGTGCCGTGGCTGACGGCATCGATGTCGGCGCCGGTGGCGTGGAGCAGGCCGAGCACCTTGTCGATGCCGGCGAGGAACCCGTCGGCCGGGTTGCTCGGGGTCGACGGGGTCTTGGTGGTCACCAGCTCGCCGGTGTCCTCGTCGAAGGCGACCACGTCCGTGAACGTGCCGCCGGTGTCGATGCCGATCCGGATCCGTCGGGTCATGGGTTCGATTCAACCGGCCCACAAGGCGGCCCGACCACGGCAGACCTTGCCGACGAACTCGACTTCGTCCGGCAACCTCTGCCAGCACGGCACACTGGTCGTCATGATCGTGGTGATCGAGGGACGGGAGCTGCCCGGTCGGACGTTCTCGTCGTACGTCGACGTGCACGTCGCGCTGCAGGTGCGTCAGGAACCCGAGGCGCCGGTGCCCGGCGACGCGACGTCGGCGCACTGGGAGACGAGGGTCCACCTGGTCGACGACGATTTCCGCGGGCCAGCCGTGCACGGCCGGCGCGGCGAGCGGTTCCTCTACCTGACCTGGGGATCGCCGAACGGCGGCGACTGGCGGATGTTCCGGCGCGCGAAGCTGATGCTGGCCGGGGCTCCGTCCGTCGGGGACGACGACACCTTGGTCGCCACCGTGTCGCTCACCGACGAGCAGGGCGCCCCGCGCTGCGCACGTGTCGACCCGCCAGCGATCGTCTGGTCGCGTCAGGCGTCGGGCGCGCGCTCGTTGTAGATGCCTGCCTCTTCCTGGCCCGTGATCGCCTGGATCGCCCGCATGATCTCATCGGTGACCTGCCGGCGAGCCTTGCCCAGCGGGACCCCGTCGTACCGCCCGACGACCTCGATCGGCCGGCCGAACTCCACCGTCACCGGGACGACCTTGGGGAAGCGGGCGCCGACGGGCTGCAGCTTCTCCGTGCCCGTGAGCCCGACCGGTACGACGCTGGCGCCGGCCGTCAGCGCCAGGTGGGCGACCCCGGTCCGACCGCGGTAGAGCCGGCCGTCGCGGGAGCGGGTCCCCTCGGGATAGATGCCGAACGCCTCGCCGCGACCGAGCACCTGGAGCGCGGTGTCGAGGCTGGCGAGCGCGGCCTTCGAGTCGTCGCGATCGACCGGGAGCATCCCCAGACCTTCGAACCACAGCCGACTGGCCGTGCCCTTGAGACCCGTGCCGGTGAAGTAGTCGGACTTGGCGAGGAAGGCGACCTTGCGCGGCGCGACGATCGGGATCACCAGGGAGTCGGCGAAGCTGACGTGGTTGCTGGCAAGGATCACCGGCCCCGTCATCGGGACGTTGTCGAGCCCGATCACCGTCGGCCGCCAGACCAGCTTCGAGACCGGGGCCACCACCGCGTGCACGACCGAGTACATCTCCACCCGACCCAGTCTCGTGGTTACTGCCCGGTCTGCCGATTCCGAGTGCCGGAATGTCACGGACTGGTCGGCGTGGTCCTGCGAGCGCGGCACCTCGGAAATAGGTGAAGGGCCCTCGAGAGTATGAGTCCCAAGGGCCCTTCGGGTGATCGGTACCGATGACGCTCCCGATCGACCTCTCGTCGCTTCCGGCCCCGGCGTCGTCGTCATCTCGCCGCCGCGATCCCTCCCCGGCAAGCCGGTTCGTTCACGTGTGGACCTTCGTCTCCGAGGTGTCCCGCCTCCCGTTGCCGGAGGGCGTGAGAGAAGTTCTATGCCCTGCCGGAGGGGCTGCGCAAGAGCTCGGCGAAACATTCTTCTGGTTCCACCGAAAATGACCAGTTCATCCACAGAAGTACCCCTGGTTGTCCACAGAAGACGCCCAGATCCCCACAGCTGAGCGGGATTGGGGTGTCGGGTGGTTGAGGTGCGAGCGAAGCAGACCTCGAGACCGCCGTACCCAGAAATGAGCGAAGGGCCCTTGCGAGTATGAGTCGCAAGGGCCCTTCAGTTGATCGGTACCGGTGACGCTTCCGATCGACACACTCGTCGTCTCCGGTCCCAGCGGCCTCGTCACCCAGCCGCCGCGCTCCCTCCCCGGCAAGCCGGTTCGTTCGCGTGTGGACCCTCGTCTCCGAGCTGTCCCGCCTCCCGTTGCCGGAGGGCGTGAGAGAAGTTCTATGCCCTGCCGGATCCGGCGCGCAAGACCTGGCGCCGACATTCCTTCGGTTCCACCGAAACTGACCTGTTGCTCCACAGATCCGCGCCGCTCCTCCACAGGAAAGCCGCCCGAACTCACAGGTTCTCCACCGCCTGTGTGGACAACCATCCGCGGCCTACGGTCCAGTCGGGTCGGCGCGACGAGGGTGGCCTGCGGGTCCGTCCGGGTCGGCCGCCGACAAGCAGCTACGACGGGTACGGCCGGCTGTGGTTCGGCCCGCTGCCGGCTTCCCGGCCGCCGGAACCCCGGTGGTTGAGGTGCGAGGGCCGCCAGGACAGCACCACCGGGGTGTGGATGAGCGCCGAGGATCGTGACCTGTTCGTGACCTGAACCCCTGTGGACAAGCGGCTTCTGGACCTCTGAGTGTCGGTGGTCAGTGCTTGAGTAGACCTATGTCCGCGATGACCGCACCCCACCACCAGGTGGCGTCTGCGACCGCGCGCATGCGCGGGTTGCGGACGGTGTGGTCGACGCATCGGTGTGGTCGATGACCGCCCCGGAAGCGGCGTCGACCTTGGTGGAGCTGACGCGTCTCGAGGCCCAGGTCGTGGAGCTGAAGGCCCGGGTCGCCGCGCACGCGGACGAGGTCCAGGTCGGCATCGACGTCGGTGCCACGTCCACGGCGAACTGGCTCGCCCACCAGACCCAGCAGACCCGGACAGCAGCCTCCGGGGTTGTACGTCTTGGCTACGACCTGTCCACCTACGACCGGGTCCGGGCCGGTCTCGCGGCCGGTGACCTGCGTCCCGAGCAGGCCCGCGTCATCATCACCGCCGTACGTGCACTGCCCAACGGCCTGGACCCCGACCTGATCATCCGCGCCGAGGAACACCTCGTGCAGTTGGCCAGCGACTATGACGCCAAGGCCCTGCGGATCCTCGGCAACCGCCTCATGGAGGTCATCGCCCCCGACCTCGCGGACGCCTACGAGTCCGACCGCCTCGAGAAGGAAGAAGCCAAAGCCGCCCAAGCCGCACGGCTGACGATGACCGACGACGGCCACGGGAAGGTCCACGGCCGATTCACCCTCCCCACACTGCAGGCAGCGGAGCTGAAGAAGATGCTCCTCGCCCTCGCCGCCCCCAAGCACCTCGCCGCGACCGAGGGGCCTGGGGTGGAGCGGCGGCCTGGTCCCGAGCGGATGGGCAGGGCGTTCATGGAGCTCATCGACCGCATCAGCGCCAAAGACCTCCCCAAGGTCGGACGCAGCGACGCCACGATCGTGGTCACCATCGACCTCGACACCCTCACTCGGACGCCTGCAGAAGGCCGGGGTCCTCGACACCGGCGAACACATCTCCGCCACCGCTGCCCGACGCCTGGCGTGCACCGCCCGGATCATCCCCGTCGTCCTCGGCGGCGACTCCGAGGTCCTCGACCTCGGCAGGACCAGACGGTTCTTCACCAGAGCCCAGACCACCGCCATGAGCCTGCGCGACGGCGGTTGCGTCACCGAAGGCTGCGACTGGCCACCCTGGATGTGCCACGCCCACCACTGGACCCGCTTGGACCGACGGCGGCACGACCGACCTCGACCAGGGCGGACTCCTCTGCCCCCGACACCACGCCCGAGCCCACGACCCGACGTACGAGATGCACAGACATCCCCACGGCAAGGTGAGCTTTCACCGACGACCCTAAGCCGCCGGGTTCGCATCTGCCTTTCAAGGTCACCGCACCCTGGGCACCTGCAGCGGCCCCAGCACCTGGTCCGACATCGTCGTCATGTCTCGAGTGACCGCACGTCCGACTGACCCCGACGCTGACCACACCCGGGGCCGGTTGTCGCCCGCCATACTCATTGAGTTAGGTTTGCCTAACCTAATGAGAAGGAGCTCCATCATGCACACACCGCGCCTCTTGGTCGCGGCCACTGCGGCCGCCGCCCTCGTCCTGTCCCTCGCCGCGTGCGGCGGCGGGTCGGACGACACTGCGGGTACGGCGGCCAAGGGCTCGGACGCGCCGGCGGCCGACGCGTTCCCGGTCACCGTGAAGCACGCCTACGGCGAGACCGTGATCGAGAAGAAGCCCGAGCGCATCGCCACGGTGGCCTGGGCCAACCACGAGGTGCCGCTGGCGCTCGGCGTGGTGCCGGTGGGGATGAGCAAGGCGACCTGGGGCGACGACGACGGCGACGGCGTGCTCCCGTGGGTCGAGGACGAGCTCGAGGAGCTCGACGCGAAGACGCCCGTGCTCTTCGACGAGACGGAGGGCATCGACTTCGAGGCGGTGGCCGACACCCAGCCGGACGTCATCCTGGCGTCGTACTCCGGCCTCACCGAGGAGGAGTACGACACGCTCAGCAAGATCGCACCCGTCGTCGCCTACCCGAAGGTCGCGTGGGGCACGTCGGTGCAGGACATGATCCGGCTCAACAGCCAGGCGATGGGCCTGTCCGAGCAGGGTGAGCAGCTGATCAGCGAGCTCGACGAGCAGACCGCCGCGGCGGTCGCGGCCCGGCCGGCGCTGGCTGGCAAGAAGGTGATGTTCGCGTTCATCGACCCGAACGACCTCAGCCAGATCGGCTTCTACACCAGCCACGACACGCGTCCAGGCTTCGTGACGAGCGTCGGCATGACGAACCCGAAGATCGTCGAGCAGGCCTCGGCCGAGACCCAGGACTTCTACGTGACCCGGAGCGCGGAGAACGCCGACGACTTCGCGGACGTCGACGTCTTCGTGACGTACGGCGACCCCGACGGCAAGATGGTCGAGCAGCTCCAGGCCGACCCGCTGCTGTCCAAGATCCCCGCGATCGAGCGCGGTTCGATCGCGATCCTCGAGGACTCCACGCCGCTGGCCGCCTCCGCGAATCCCTCACCCCTCTCCATCGGGTGGGGCGTCGACGACTACTTCGACGTCCTCGCCGACGCCGCCGCCAAGGCGTAGTGAGCGCGACCCTCGCACCCGGGCCGTCGTCCGACGTCGTACGACGTTCGGCGACGACCCGGGTGATCTGGATAGGGGCGGCCCTCGGCGTCACCCTCCTGGCCGGCCTCGCCTCGGTCGCCTTCGGCGCCCGCATCGTCGGGTGGCACGACGTCGTCGCCGGCCTGGGTGGCGGTGAGGCGGACATCGCCCAGGCCGCCGTGCAGAAGCGGGTGCCGCGCACCCTGCTCGCGATGCTGGTCGGCGCCTCACTGGGACTCGCGGGCGCCGTCATGCAGGGCGTCACCCGCAACCCGCTCGCCGACCCAGGCATCCTCGGCGTCACCACGGGCGCCTCCCTGGCGGTGGTCAGCGGGATCGCCTTCTTCGGGATGTCGTCGTCGACGTCCTTCATCTGGGTCGCGATCCTCGGCGCCGCCGCCGCTGCCGCCTTCGTCTACACGATCGGATCGCTCGGCCGCGGAGGGGCGACCCCGTTGAAGCTGGCCCTGGCCGGCGCGGCGACCTCGGCCGCGTTCAGCTCGCTGGTCAGCGCGATCCTGCTGCCCCGGGTCGACCTGATCCAGACCTTCACCTTCTGGCAGATCGGTGGGGTGGGCGGCGCGTCGTACTCCCGGATGGCGCAGGTGCTGCCGTTCCTGGTGGTCGGAGCGGCGATCAGCCTGGCGACGGCTCGCGGGCTCAACTCGCTCGCGCTCGGTGACGACGTCGCCGCCGGCCTGGGCGAACGGGTCGTGTCGACCCGCCTGCTGGCGGCCGTGGGTGCGGTGACCCTCTGCGGCGCGGCAACCGCCGTCGCCGGACCGATCGCGTTCGTGGGTCTCGTGGTGCCGCACCTGTGCCGCCTGATCATCGGGATCGACCACCGCTGGCTGCTGCCGCTCTCCGCGATCGTCGGCGCCGCCCTGCTCACGACCGCGGACGTCGTGGGTCGTGTTGTCGCCCGCCCGGAGGAGATCGACGTCGGCATCATCACCGCCTTCGTCGGGGCACCCGTCTTCATCTACATCGTCCGCCGCCAGAAGGTGCGTGCCCTGTGAGTGCCGTGACGACCGCCGACCTGGTCGCGCACGGTCGCCGCAGGCGCGCCGTACGACGTCGGACGGTCATCGGCGTGCTCGCCGCGCTCGTGGTCGGCGTCTTCGCCCTGAGCCTGATGGTGGGCAACACCTACTACGGACCCGGCGAGGTCATCCGCGTGCTGCGGGGCGAGATCGTGCCCGGCGCGTCGTTCACCGTCGGCGAGCTCCGCCTCCCCCGATCCACCCTCGCGGTGCTGACCGGAGCGGCGTTCGGCCTCGGTGGCGTCACCTTCCAGACCATGCTGCGCAACCCGCTCGCGTCACCCGACATCATCGGGATCAGCTCCGGCGCGAGCGCCGCTGCCGTCGTCGCGATCATCGTCTACGCGCTCAGCGAGACGGCCGTGTCGGTGGCGGCCATCACCGCCGCGCTGGCGACCGCCCTGCTGATCTACGTGCTCGCCTACCGCGACGGGGTCGTCGGCACGCGACTGATCCTCATCGGGATCGGCATCGCGGCGATGCTCGACAGCGTCATCTCCTACGTGCTGATGCGTGCTGCGGTCTGGGACATCCAGACGGCGATGCGCTGGCTCACCGGCAGCCTCAACAACGCCACCTGGGAGCAGGTCACCCCGGTGCTGTTCGCGATGCTCGTGGCCGGGCCGGTGCTGCTCGGTCAGTCCCGGGGCCTGACCCTCATGCAGCAGGGCGAGGACTCTGCGTCCGCGCTCGGCGTACGCGTGGAGCGCACCCGGCTGGTCGCGATCATCGCCGCCGTGACCCTGGTGGCGTTCGCGACGGCGGCCACCGGACCGATCGCCTTCGTGGCGTTCCTCGCGGGCCCGATCGCCGCGCGCATCGTTGGAGGGGGGACGTCGCTGATGGTCCCGGCCGCTCTCGTCGGCGCCCTGCTCGTGCTGACCGCGGACCTCGTCGGGCAGTACGCCTTCGAGAACCGCTATCCCGTCGGCGTCATCACCGGCGTCCTCGGCGCGCCGTACCTGGTCTACCTACTGATCCGCACGAACCGTTCCGGAGGATCGCTGTGACCCACTCCCACTCGCTCCACGTCGAGGGCGTCGTCCTCGGGTACGGCGATCGCGTCATCGTCGACGGGATGGACCTCGCCGTGCCGCCCGGGCAGATCACCTCCATCGTCGGCGCCAACGCCTGCGGCAAGTCCACCCTGCTGCGCGCGATGTCACGCCTGCTGACCCCGAAGGCCGGGCGGGTCGTGCTCGACGGCAAGGACCTGCACCGGCTGCCGACCAAGGACGTCGCGCGCACGCTCGGCCTGCTCCCGCAGTCGCCGATCGCTCCGGAGGGCATCGTCGTCGGCGACCTCGTGTCGCGAGGTCGGCACCCCCACCAGCGGGTGATGGCTCGCTGGCGGGCCGAGGACGACGCCGCGGTCGCGGAGGCTCTCGAGATGACCGACACGACCGAGCTCGCCGACCGGGCGGTCGACGAGCTGTCCGGCGGGCAGCGGCAACGGGTGTGGATCGCGATGGCGCTGGCCCAGCAGACCGACGTGCTGCTGCTCGACGAGCCCACGACGTTCCTCGACGTCAGCCACCAGATCGACGTGCTCGACCTGCTGACCGATCTCAACCGCCAGCGCGGCACCACGGTCGTGATGGTGCTGCACGACCTCAACCTCGCGGCCCGCTACTCCGACCACCTGGTCGCCGTCGCCGCCGGTCGCCTGCACGCGGCCGGGGCACCCGAGGAGGTGCTGACCGCCGAGGTCGTGGGCGAGGTCTTCGGGATGGCCAGCCAGGTCATCCCCGACCCCGTCTCGGGCAGGCCGATGGTGCTGCCGATCGGGCGGCACCACATGGTGCCCGGCTGATCAGCCGACCGCAGCCTCGAACGCGGCAGCGACCTCGAGCAGGTATCGGTCCCGACCGTGTGCTGCGACGATCTGGATGCCGACGGGCAGCCCACCGGCGGTGGTCGCGAACGGGACGGAGATGGCGGGGCAGCCGGTGACGGTGATGAAGTACGCCGCGCGCATCCAGTCGAGGTAGGTGTCCATCGGTCGGCCGTTGATCTCCGCGGGGAACTCCTGGTCGGCCGGGAACGGCGGCACCTGCGAGACCGGCAGGACGAGGACGTCGTACGACTCGAAGAAGACGCGCATCCGGTCGGAGAGGGCGGTGCGCTGGGAGTACGCGCGGGCGACGTCGGCACCCGTGAGGGACTCGCCGGCCCGGATGTTGTCGGCCAGGGACTGCTTGAACTCGTCGGGCGACGCGGCGAGCATCAGGCCGAACTTCGCCTGGAGGTGCCAGGCGCGCAGGGTGCGGAAGGTGTCGTCGGCCTCGGCGAGCAACGGGTGAGCGGTGGTGACGGAGGCCCCGGCCGCCGTGAAGGCGATCGCGGACGACGCGACGATCTCGGCGACCTCGGCGTCCACCTCGATGGCGCCGCCGAGGTCGGGCGAGAGAGCGACGCGGAGGCCGGCCAGCGAGCCGGCGAGCGGTCCGGCGAACGTCGCGCCCGGATCGCTCAGCGCCTGGGGAGCCCGCGGATCCGGGCCGGCCATCACCGAGAGCAGCAGCGCAAGATCACCGACGTTGCGGGCCATCGGCCCACCGACGGAGGTCGTCTCCCACTGGTTGTAGAGCGGCCACTCCGGCACCCGGCCGAGCGACGGGCGCAGACCGACCACCCCGCAGAACGACGCCGGGTTGCGCAGCGAGCCGCCCATGTCGGAGCCGTCGGCCAACGGCACCATGCCGGACGCGAGCGCGCAGGCGGCACCGCCCGACGACCCTCCGGCCGAGCGCGACGGATCGACCGGGTTGCGGGTCAGGCCGAAGACGCGGTTGAACGTGTGGGAGCCAGCAGCGAACTCAGGGACGTTGGTCTTGCCGATGACGACGACCCCCGCGCGGCGTACGCGCTCGACGATCAGGTCGTCGTGCTCGGCGACATGGTCGGCGAAGAGCGGCGAGCCGTACGTCGTACGCCATCGCGCCACGCCGTGGGTGTCCTTGAACGCGAACGGCAGCCCGTGCAGCACCCCGACCTCGGCCCCTGACGCCAGCGCCTCGTCCGCCGCAGCGGCGCCTGCTCGAGCGCGCTCCTCGTCGAGGGAGACGATCGCGTTGAGCTCGGGGTTGCGCTCGCCGATCCGGGCCAGGTGCAGGTCGAGCAGCTCGCGCGCGGAGATCTCGCGGCGGCGTACGGCGTCGGCCTGCTCGCGCGCGGTGGAGTCGACCGAGATGCTCATGCGCCCCACCTACGCCACTCCTCAGGTGCTCCTGTCACTTCTCGGCCGTTGCAACGCCTGAGAAGTGCGGGAATCCCCGGTGCACCGGGGATTCCCGCGCGGGCCCGGCTCACCGCCGCCGCCCGAACACCGATCCCGCGACCACGCCGAGCAGGACCAGCCCGGCACCGACGGCGATGCCCTTGATGAAGTCGTCCTGCGACGAGACGGCGGCGCTCTTCGCGGGCGCCGTGAACACCTGCGCGCCGGACGCATCCGGAGCCGACTCGACCGGCGCCGCGGCGACCACGTGCAGGTCGGGTCCGGACGGGTCCGGGCCCTGTGCGATCGCGGAGGCGATGTTGTCGAAGAACTCTCCGGCCATCCGCTTGGAGACCGAGGTCAGCATCCGCTGGCCGACGCCGCCGACCATGCCACCGACGACGGCGTCGGCCTCGTAGTCGATCTTGGTGACGCCCGGCTCGGCCTCGCCGAAGAAGACCAGGACGGTCGCGTCGATGGTGCCGGGAGCGCCGGCCCCGGTGAGCCGCATCACCAGCGACTCGTTGTCCTTGAGGTCCGACAACGTGCAGGAGCCCTGGTAGGTGCCCTTGATCGCGGCGACGCCGGCGGTCACGGTCATGTCGTACGCGTTCTCCCCCGTGGCGGCCAGCTGCTCGCACCCGGGGATCGTGGCCACCAGGACGCGTGGGTCGAGGATCGCGCTCCACACGGTCTCGACCGGGAAGGGGACGACGTTGGATCCGACGATCTTCATGAGGTGTGCTCCTGACGAAGGGTGAACAGCTCGGACGGCGAGATCGGCATCGCCGTGATGCCCAGACCGGGGTGCAGAGTTCCTTCCGCGTCCTCGATGGCAGCGGCGAAGACGGCGGCCGACGGGATCACCCCGGCCTCACCAGCGCCCTTGATGCCGAGCGGGTTGAGCGGCGACGGCGTCTCGAGGTGGTCGATGTCGATGCCGTCGGGGACCTCGGTGACGTAGGGCATCAGGAAGTCCATGAACGAGGCGTTGAGCAGCTGCCCCGACTCGTCGTACGCCATCCGCTCGTAGAGCGCTCCCCCGACGCCCTGGGCGACACCACCATGGATCTGGCCCTCGACGATCATCGGGTTGATCAGGTGGCCGCAGTCGTGCACCACGGCGTACTTCAGGATCGTGATCTCGGCCGTCTCCGGGTCGGTCTCGACGATGACGGCATGCATGCCGGACGCGAACGTCGCCCGCTCGGGTGAGTAGAAGTCCTTGCCCTCCAGGCCGGGCTCGTCGTCCTCGGCCACCGGCGGCTTGCCCGGGTCGCCGACGGAGAACTGGGTCGCGGCCTTGGACGCCTCGTCGAAGGCGTAGCGCAGCGGGTTCGACAGCACCGAGACCGTGCCGAGGTCGATCGACGTGCCGGGCGAGCCCTTCACGGACACGACGCCGTCGACGATCTGCAGATCCTTCTCGTCAGCCTCGAGCGCCTCGGCGGCGATCCTCAGCGCCTTCTCCTTGGTCCGCTTCGCGGCCAGGTGGATCGCCGAGCCGCTCATCACCGCGGCGCGGGAGGCGAAGGTGCCCACGGCGTACGGCATCCGTCTGGTGTCGCCGGTGACCACCTCGACGTCCTCGAACTTCACCCCGAGCTCGTCAGCGACCAGCTGCGCGAAGACCGTGGCGTGGCCCTGGCCCTGGGTGGTCAGGCCGGTCGCGACCTTGACCTTGCCGCTCGTCTCGATGTGGACGTGCGCGCCCTCGTAGGGACCGACGCCGGTGCCCTCGACGTAGCAGGCGAGGCCGATGCCGACCTGCCGACCCTGCGCCGCCATCTCGGCCTGGAACGCCGGGAACTCGTCCCAGCCGACCAGTGCCTTGGTCTTCTCCAGCATCGCCGGGTAGTCGCCGGAGTCGTACTCCAGCTCGCGTCCGTCCTGGAAGATCAGCCCCTGGTCGTAGGGGAACTCATCGGGCTGGATGAAGTTGACGGCGCGTACGTCGGCCCGGTCCTTGCCGAGGTACGCCGCGATCGCGTCCATCGTGCGCTCCATGGCGTAGCAGCCCTGTGGCCGACCGGCACCGCGGTACGGCGTGACCATCACGGTGTTGGTGTAGAGCGACTCGAAGACGACGCGGTAGTTCTGCGGCTTGTAGGGACCCAGCAGCTGGGTCGAGGTGATGATCGGGACGATCAGCCCGTACGGGATGTAGGCGCCGTGGTCGTGCCAGAACTCCACGTCCAGCCCGAGCAGCCGGCCGTCGTCGTCGAACCCGACCTCGATGTGCTGCACCTGGCCGCGCTCGTGCGCTGAGGAGATGAAGTGCTCGCGCCGGTCCTCGGTGAACTTCACCGTGCGGCCGAGTGCCTTCGCCGCCATCGGGACGAGCAGCTCCTCGGGCCACGGGTGGTTGATCTTGACGCCGAAGCCGCCGCCGACGTCGGGCGTGATCACGTCGACCTGGCCGAGGTCGAGGCCCATCTTCACCGCGACGGCCGCGCGGACGCCGGTCGAGCTCTGCGTCGACGTCCACACCTGGAGCCGGTTGATGTCCGGGTCCCACCGAGCGACGGTGCCGCGGCCCTCGAGGGGCATGCAGGCGCTGCGCTCGACGGTGAGATCCAGCTCGAGCCGGTGCGGCGCCTTCCTGATCGCTGCCGGGGCGTCGCCGACGTTCTGCTCGAGGCGAGCCCCGATGTTGCCGGGCACATCGTCGTGCACCAGGGTCCGCGCGGCCCTGGCGGCCTCGACACCGACCACGGGGGGCAGGAACTCGTACTCCACACGGATCTGGCCGACCGCGTCCTCGGCGAGGTAGCGGTCCTCGGCGACGACGAAGGCGATCGCCTCACCGACGTAGTTGACCTCGTCCCTGGCCAGCGCGTACTGGGTGCGGCCGTGGGTCAGCGCCGGGTGCGGGATCAGCAGCGGCAGCGGCTCGGCCATCTGCGGCGTGCAGGACGCGAGGTCCTCCCAGGTGTAGACGGCGTGCACGCCCTCGATGTCGAGGACCGCCGCGACGTCGATGTCGACGATGCGGGCGTGCGCGTGCGGCGACCGGAGCACGGCGGCGTGCAGCGTCTGCTGCTCGATGGCCACGTCGTCGGCGTAGCGGCCCAGGCCGCGCAGGAAGCGCTGGTCCTCGACGCGCTGGACCTTCTGGCCCATCAGCTTGGTGGTCATGCGGGGTCCCCTCGAAAGTGCGGGGTGGAGGAGCGAAGCGGGGGAAGCACGCAGTTTCGTGGGGTGCTCATGCGCCCAGCTCCGCAGCGCGCTCCACGGCCTTCACGATGTTCTGGTAGCCGGTGCAGCGGCAGAGGTTGCCGGCGATCATGTCGCGGGCCTCCTCGTGCGTGGGCTCCGGGTTGTCGCGCAGCCCGGCCGTGATCGTGGTCAGGAACCCCGGCGTGCAGAAGCCGCACTGCAGGCCGTGGCACTCCACGAACGCCTGCTGCACGTTGCTCAGCGAGCCGTCGGGGTTGGTCAACCCCTCGACCGTGGTGATCTCGCTGCCCTCGGCGGACACCGCGAACATCAGGCAGGCGCGCGTCGGGGCACCGTCGACCAGGATCGTGCAGGCGCCGCAGACCCCGTGCTCGCAGCCCACGTGGGTGCCGGTGAGCCGGAGGTCGTGGCGCAGCGCGTCGGAGAGCAGCCGCCTGGCCGGCACCCGGATCTCGTACGCATGGCCGTTGACGGTGAGGCGTACGTCGTGGAGCTCCTCGGTCATCGGACTCCTCCCGCGAACACGTGTGCCGATCGAACCACGCGCCTGGTGAGCACGCGCACCAGCTGCGCGCGGTAGGCCGCTGTGGCATGGATGTCGTCCGTCGGGTCGAGCTGCGCGAGCGCCGCCTCCCCCAGGTCCTCGTCGGCGACGCCGCTCAGGTCGACGACCGTCGGCACGTCGCTCACCGAGAGGTAGCCGACCTCGACCGAGTCTCCGTCGACCAGGGCGGCCGCGCCGACCATCGCGTAGTCACCGTGCCTGCGTGCGATCTCCTCGAAGGCGACGCCGGCGCCGGGAGCCAGCGCCGGGAAGTACGCCGACACCGCGATCTCGTCATGCCGTACCGACGACTCCAGCGGTCCGAGGTAGAGCTCGGAGGCCGGGATCGTACGGCGTCCGCCCGGCCCCTCGACGTCGAGCGATCCCCCGAGCAGCGACAGCACGACCGGCATCTCGGCGGCCGCGTCAGCGTGCACGATCGAGCCGACCGTCGTGCCCCGGTTGCGGATGGTCGCGTGCGCGACGTTGGCCAGCGCCAGCGGGACGAGCGGCTGCACCCGGCGCACGTCGGGCGAGGCGAGGACGGCGGCGTGCCGGGCGAGGGCCCCGACCCGGACGCCCTGCTCGTCGACCTCGATGGCGTCCAGGCCCGGGATGCCGTTGATGTCGACGAGCATCGCGGGAGCCGCGAGCCGCATCGACAGCAGCGGGACCAGGCTCTGGCCACCGGCAAGGACCTTGGCGTTCGGCTCGCCAGCCAGGGCTGCCACCGCGTCGGCGAGCGTCTCCGGCCGGCGATAGGCGAACGGTGCTGGTTTCACGATGTCCTAGCGGTCGGATCGGTCAGTGCTTGTGATCGTGGTGGTGCGGCGGCGCCTCGTCCTCGACGTTCGACCCCGCCTGCCCGACCGCGATCACCGCACCGTCGTTGTTGCCGCCGGGAGCCACCAGTCGGGCCAGGTGGTAGCCGAGCACGACGACCAGGGTGCCGAGCGCGATCCCGCTGAGCACGAAGTCGTCGGTGAACTTCAGGCTGCCGTTGCCGATCGCCAGGACGATGCCCGCACCGATCGGCACCAGGTTCACCGGATTGGCGAAGTTGACGTTGTTCTCCTTCCAGATCTTGGCACCGAGCAACCCGATCATCCCGTAGAGGACCAGGGTGATGCCGCCGAGGACGGCCGGCGGTGTCGCGTTCACGATGGCGCCGAACTTCGGGATCAGACCCAGCAGGATGGCCACCACGGCCGCTACGAAGTAGGCCGCGGTGGAGTACACGCGGGTCGCGGCCATGACACCGATGTTCTCGGCGTACGTCGTCGTCGGCGAGCCGCCGACGGAGCTGGCGATGACCGTGCCCACGCCGTCGGCTGCGACCGCGCGACCCATGTAGGGGTCGAGGTCGGACTTGGTCATCTCGCCCACGGCCTTGACGTGACCGACGTTCTCGGCGACCAGGGCGATCACCGCGGGGAGCACGAGCAGCGCGAAGGTGATCGAGAAGGCCGGGGCGTGCCAACCGACGGCATCGAGGTTGCCGGCGAGCGTCTGGTTGCCGACGAGACCGTCGGCGGTGTGCCGGGGGAACCCGAACCAGTCCTCGCTCTTCACCATGGTCCAGTCGACGCGGTAGTGCGGGCCCGGGTCGGGGTTGCTCGGGAGCGGCAGCGAGATCTTGCCGAAGATCACGTCGAAGAGCCACGAGATCACGTAGCCGAAGATCAGCCCGAGGAAGATCGCGATCCGGCCGAGGAAGCCCCGCAGCCCGACCGCCATCAAGATCACGGCGGTCATCGTGATGATCGCGACCCAGGGGTCGGACGGCATGTAGGTGCCGGTGGCGACGGGGGCCAGGTTGAACCCGATCAGCATCACGACCGCGCCCGTCACGACCGGGGGCAGCACGGCGTTGACCACGCCGGCACCGAGGACGTGGATGATCACGCCGACGATCCCCAGCACGACACCGGCGATCAGGATCGCCCCGGTGACGTCAGCAGGGCCGCCCGGGCCGCCCGCACCGCTGTAGGTGTAGATCGCGGTCGCCCCGCCGACGAAGGACGCGGACGTGCCGAGGTAGCTCGGCACCTTGCCCTTCACGATCAGCAGGAAGCAGATCGTCGCGATGCCGCTCATCATGATCGCGAGGTTGGCGTTGAGCCCCATGACGATCGGGAAGACGAACGTCGCTCCGAACATCGCCACGACGTGCTGGGCGCCCAGGCCGACCGTCTTGCCCCAGCCGAGGCGCTGGTGCGGTGCGACCGCCTCACCCGGTTGCGGATGAACCAGATCCCACTTGAACATCGACATGTGAGCACCCCTTCGGTGTCAGGACAGGGCCCGAGTCCTGCCAACCTAGTGAGGCCCATGACACACCCACGACGGCGACAGATGCCGAAGGAACGCCGTCCCTGCTGGCAGCAGTTGTGGCAGGGCGGATCGGCGCGCCGGTGACTCAGTGCTTGCAGAGCCTCGGCGTCTTGAGGTCGCGGTCGGGGTGACCGTCGGTGCTCTGCCACGTCGTGAAGGACCCGTTCGTCGAGGTCACGCCCACCCCGATGCTCCACGGGTAGCCGGCGCTCCAGGAGAGGCTCTGGTCGGTCCAGGTGTGCGTGTACCCGGCCTTGACGTAGAGCCGGTCGTAGCAACGTCCCCGCGACGGCAACGGGTTGACCCACACGTCGTACCTGAACCCGCGTCCCTTCAGGTCGCCCCAGATCGTGTAGCTGCCGGAACCACCGCCGCCGGCGGCCGCACCGCCGGAGGTCGGCAGCTGGGCGCGCTTGCAGTAGCCGTCGTTGATCACCGTCTTGCCGTTGGCCACCGTGTGCCGCCAGCTCTCGACGACCTCGTCGTTGACACCGGCGTACGCGTCCTCGAACGAGCCCGAGCGGAAGTTGGCGGTCTTCGCGTAGTACTTGGTGCCGCACGCACCGAGGTTCTGGATCGACATCCGCTTGAACGAGACGGCGTCGCTGAAGCGGATCCGGACGGCGTCGTTCGACCCCATGTTGACGGTCTTGCAGCTGCCGGCGCAGGGGCGCGACCAGCAGTACCTGCCGCCACTGCACGTCGCGTTCCACCGGCCGTAGATGGTGAACCGGTACGCCTTGAGCTTCTTGCTGTAGCCCTGGTAGTA
This sequence comes from uncultured Actinomycetota bacterium, assembly GCA_963717855.1. GTDB lineage: Bacteria > Actinomycetota > Actinomycetes > Propionibacteriales > Nocardioidaceae > Nocardioides. The sequence continues at coordinate 86,328 of CAVQXF010000009.1, forward strand.
GGGCGTGCTGAGATCGACCATCTTCGGGCTCTTGTGGCTCATCGCCTTCTTCGCCACGGTCGGGGCGGCTCGTTGCACCCCCGGATCGGTGACGCCCGCGGCCGACGCCGCATGTGCGCCGGAGAGGCCGAGGCCCATCACGACCACCGCTGCGAGCACCACAACCTGACGACGTGCAGATGACATCTCGAACCCCCGAGCTCCGACGAATGTAGGGGGAACCTATCCCGACTCAGCCGGCGATCTCCAGGACCCGCAGGGCCACGGCGACGTCGAGACGCAGGTGCGGATCGGTCGAGAGCGGCCCGAGCAGCCGCTCCAGCTTGGAGACCCGGTAGCGCATCGTGTTGTAGTGGAAGAACTGCAGGCGGGCGGCCTCGGCCACGTTGAAGTTCGTGTCCAGCAGCACCTGCAGGGTCTCGCGCAGGTCGGCGGCCTCGGTGGTCTGCTCGGCCAGCGGCCCGAGCACGTCGTCGACGAAGGCGCGCAGCTCCGCCGTGCCGGCGGCGGTGTCCGGGATCAGCGCGATCAGCCGGTGCACGCCGAGCTGGTCGAAGAAGGTCGTGGACCCGCCGCCGCGGATCCGGCGGCCGACCTCCACGGCGCGACGGGCCTGGGCGTACGCCGCCGGCAGCTCCTCGACCCCGGAGGCGACCCGGCTGACGCCGACCGAGAACGGGCGACGCCCGCCGCCCTTGTCGCCGGCCACGGCGGTGACGGCCCGGCGTACGACGTCCTGGCCCGCCACCGGCTCGAAGTCACCGTCGGCCAGGGGTAGCAACGTGACCACCTCGGAGGAGAAGTCGACGGTCGCGATGCCCGGCGCGACGGTGGCCGCGACCTGCCGCCAGGCAGCGGAGAACCGCTCCTGCCACTGCCGTCGACGGGTGCCCGACACCGGGTCGTCGCTGGGGTCGATCTCGGCCACCGCGACGACCATCGGGCGGGACAGGTCCCAGCCGAAGGTCTCCGCGTGCTCGGCCACGTAGGCCTCCTCGGAGGTGCGCCGCAGCAGCAGGTCGCGCAGGAAGTCGCCCTGGTACTTCGTCTCGACGGCGGTGACCGCCTCCTCCCGGGTGATCAGCAGCGCACCGACCGCGGCGGCCCGCTCGAGGGCGTGCACGTCGTCGTCCGAGATCGGCTCGGCGCTCACCGCGACCAGCCGGGCGAGCTCGACCCCGCCGGCGGCCACCCGCGACACGTGCGCCGCGCCACCGCCGATCCGCTCGACCCGGATCCTCCCGGTGGGGTCGACCAGTCCCTGGGCCGCGAGCAGCCCCTGATGGTCGTCGTCGAGCGCCGCCGCCCGGATCCGCCCGTCGGTCGAGGTGAACGCCACGCCCACCCCGAGCACCCGGCTCACCTCGGCCGCGATGCCGTCGAGGTTGCCGCCCTCGAGCACGATCTGGGTCAGGCCCGTGTGCAGGGCGTCGACGCGCGCCAGCGCGGCGCTGGCGAGCCCCTCACGGTCTCCGCTTATCAACACTTGCGCTCCCTCGTCGTAGGCGTTGGCACAACCTCACATCCCCAAACCGTAATCGGCCCCGCTAGCGTCGGTGTCGTGATCCCCGTCAGCGCGCCGCCGCGAGTGCTGGCCCTGCTGCGAGCAGCCACTGATGGCGAGGCCGCGGTGCTGCACCACGGACCCGACGCGGTCTACGTCCAGGTCGCCGACCGCTGCGTCGGGGTCCTCTCGACGCGGGCCACAGCGGTGCCGTGCGCGCTCAGGTCGGGATCGGCCGTCCTGCCCGAGGTCAGCTCGGCACGGATCACCGCGGGCGTGCTGCACCTCGACGACGAGGCGCTGCCGATCGGCCGCGTCCTCGACGTCCGGGTCCCGACACTCCGCACGCTCGCGACCTCCCCGGCCCCGCCACCCGGCGACGTGAGCGCGATGGTCGGGCGTGGCGACGGACTGACGCCGTACGACGACGACGTGCTGTGCGGTTGGCTCGCCGCCCACCGCGCGGCGGGGGTCGCGACCGACGAGGTCGACGCCGCCGTACGTGCCTGCCTCGACCGCACCACGCTGCTCTCGGCGACCCTCCTCGACTGCGCGCTGCACGGCGAGGCGATCCCGGAGTTCGCCCGCTGGCTCGCCGCGGTCGGCACCCCGGCAGAGCCGGACCGCGCGGCGACGCTCGGCGCGGTCGGCCACACGTCCGGACGTGGCCTGCTGCAGGGAGCCCGCGCCGCCCTGTCCCACCTCACTTCCGAAGGAGTCGCTGCATGAGCAACCACGTGGAGCTGCGCCCCGGCGCGTACGCCGACTCGGTCACCCTGCTCCAGGTCAGCCGCGCCGTGCAGGGCCTCGACGGGGTGCTCGCCGCGCAGGTCGCGATGGCGACGGCTCTCAACATCGAGGTGCTGACGGAGATGGGCTTCGACGTCCCGGACACGGCGACGACCAACGACCTGGTCGTGGCCCTGCGCCTCACCGATGCGGACGCGCTCGCGACTGCCCTGGCCGGCGTCGACCAGGCGCTGCGCGACGCCAACCGGCGTCCCGAGGGCTCCACCGAGGTCGCACCGCCGCGCACCACCGGAGCCGCTCTGCGGCGCTCTGCTGGAAACCTGGGCCACGACGCGGTCGTCGTCGTCTCCGTGCCCGGCCCGAGCGCGCTGGTCGAGGCGATGGACGCCGTCGATGCCGGTCGCGACGTGCTGATCTTCAGCGACAACGTGCCCGTCGAGCAGGAGGTCGCCCTCAAGCGCGCGGCCGCCGAGCGCGGTGCGCTGGTGATGGGTCCCGACTGCGGCACCGCCGTCGTCGGCGGCCTCGGCCTGGGCTTCGCCAACGTGGTCTCCCCGGGGCCGGTCGGCATCGTCGCCGCCTCGGGCACCGGCTGCCAGCAGCTGCTGGCGCTCCTCGACCACGCCGGCGTCGGCGTCACCTCGGCGCTGGGCGTCGGCGGCCGGGACCTCTCCTCCGAGGTGCGCGGCGCGTCGACCCGCGAGGCGCTGCGCCGCCTCGACGAGGACCCCGCCGTCGAGCTGATCGTGGTGATCTCCAAGCCCCCGGCACCCGACGTCGCCACCGAGATCGAGGCGTACGCCGCCACCCTCACGACCCCCGTCGAGCTCGCGCTCCTCGGGGACGGTCGACCCGACCTCACCGCCGCCGCCGAGGCGGTGCTGCGTCGGCTCGACCGCGAGGTGCCCGAGTGGCCGGTGACGGGTGCCGCACAGCAGGCGGGGGCCGGGGTGATCCGCGGACTCTTCGTCGGCGGCACGCTGAAGAGCGAGGCCGCGCTGATCGCGGGCACGGCCGCCGGCCACACCTTCGTCGACTTCGGCGACGACGCCTACACGACCGGCCGTGCGCACCCCATGATCGACCCGAGTCTGCGCCTGGAGCACGTGGCCCGTGCCGGCGCCGATCCGGACACCGCCTTGATCCTGCTCGACGTGGTGCTCGGTCACGGCGCGGAGGCCGACCCGGCGGCGCTGCTGGCCCCCGCCATCGCCGACCTCCGCCAACCGGTGGTGATCGCCGTCGTCGGCACGAGCGGCGATCCCCAGGGTCGCGACCGACAGGTCGCCGCCCTCGTCGGCGCGGGAGCCGAGGTGCACCTGTCCAACGCCGGTGCCACCCGCCGTGCCCTCGAGCTGCTGGGAGACCTGGCATGAGCACTCCCGAAGCCGTCGTCAACGTCGGCGCCGACCTGCTCGCCGACGCCATCGCCGACCAGGCAACCCCCGTCACCCGGGTCGACTGGCGACCGCCGATGACCGGCACCGAGGCCGACCTCGCGACGGTCGCGTCCGACCCGCTGCGTCGTACCGCCAACGAGCGCGCGCTCGCCGCGATGCTCGGCGTGACCGCCACCCTCGTCGACGTCGCACCTGCGTCGGAGGTGTTGGGTCTGCAGCGCGGCGAGTTCCTGCACGCCGGCCCGCCGATCACGTGGGACCGCGCGTCCGGACCGCTGCGCGGCGGCCTGATGGCCGGCGCAGCCCTGGAGGGTCTCGTCGACGACCCGGAGGACGCGGTTGCGCTCTTCGAGGCTGGCACCGCCGTCTCCCTGGAGCCGTGTCACCACCGCTCGACGGTCGGCCCGATGGCAGGCGTGGTCACGCCGAGCATGTGGATGTTCGTGCTCGAGGACGCCGCCAGCGGCCGGCGTACGTACTGCTCGCTCAACGAGGGTCTCGGCAAGGTGCTGCGGTACGGCGCCTACGGACCGGAGGTACTGACCCGGCTGCGCTGGATGCGCGACGTGCTCGGCCCGCTGCTGCAGTCGGCGGTCCGGGCGACCGACCCCGTCGACGTCACCGGCATCCTGACCCAGATGCTCCAGATGGGCGACGAGGCCCACAACCGCAACCGTGCGGGCACCCTGATGCTGCTGCGCGACCTCTCCCCCGCGATGGTCGGCAGCGGGTTCGACCCGGCCGACGTCGCCGAGTCGCTGCGCTTCATCGGCGGCAACGACCACTTCTTCCTCAACCTCGCGATGCCGGCCTGCAAGCTCGCGCTCGACGCCGCCCGCGGGATCGAGGGCTCGACGATGGTCGTGGCCATGGCCCGCAACGGCACCGACTTCGGCATCCAGGTCGCGGGCGCCGGTGACGAGTGGTTCACCGGTCCGGCCCAGCTCGCCGAGGGGCTCTTCCTCGGCAGCTACGGCCCCGACGACGCCAACCCCGACATCGGTGACTCCGCGATCACCGAGACGGCCGGCATCGGCGGCTTCGCGATGGCCACGGCGCCCGCGATCGTGCGGCTGGTCGGCGGCTCCGTGCCCGACGCCCTTGCGACGACGCGGCGGATGCACGAGATCACGCTCGGCGAGAACCCCCGCTGGACGGTGCCGGTGCTGGAGTTCCAGGGCACGCCCACCGGGATCGATGTCTCACTGGTGTGCCGCACCGGGATCCTGCCCCAGATCAACACCGGCATGGCCGGCAAGGTCGCCGGCGTCGGACAGGTGGGAGCCGGGCTGGTCACGCCTCCGGCCGAGATCTTCCCGAAGGCGCTGTCCCGGCTGGCCGAGCTGACGCGGGAGCGCGCTCAGAAGTCGTAGCCGTTCCCGGTGTCGTCGAAGAACAGGCCAGACCGGTCGGTCAGGTGTGGGTGGTGGGAGGGGTCAGCGGCGGCGGTCGCCAGAGCGCGACCCTGATGTCGACGTTGCCCGAGGGGCGCAGCGGCGTGCCCTCCTCGAGGTAGGCCTGCCGCGCCTCGCCCTGGTGGCTCGGCGGCAGCGATCCGTCGGCGCGCACCACCCGCCACCACGGCATGCCGGCACCGTGCGAGGCCATCACGTTGCCCACCAGCCGAGGGCCGCCTCCGCCGACGGCGGCACCGACCACCTCGGCGACGGCGCCGTACGTCGTGACGCGGCCGCGCGGGACCGCCTCCACGCAGCGCAGCACCAGCTCGACGTACTCCTCGTGGTCCAGGCTCATCCGTCGTCCCCGGGCTGGCGTGCCGTCAGCGCGACGGCGGCCGCGACGGTGGCGACCAGGCAGGCGGCGACGCCCACGACCCAGACGCCGGGCTGGTCCGGCTGGTCGCGCAGCAGCACCGCCAGACCCCAGACGAGGGGTACGCCGAGCAGCAGCAGCGCGCCGCGGCGGATCCACAGCATCACCAGCGCCCGCTCCACCGGCATCTCACCGGGACCGTAGGAGGCCAGCACCGAGGCGACGTGGCTGACGAGCAGGGCGACGGCAGCGACCAGCACCATCGGGTGCAGCCCGTCGTCGAGCGCGACCGCCCACCAGGTCAGCACCGCGAGCATCACGACGGCGCCGACCGGCGACTCGGGCAACGCCGCGAACGCGGCGGCCAGGCCGACCATCCCCACCGCCACCCACCACGGTGGCCAGTGACCGGCCGGTCCGGCGGCGAGCACGGCCACCACCGGGCCGAGCAGGATCAGCGCCCGGATCACGAGCTGGCTGCGGGAGAGCCCGACGACCGCGGCCGTGACCCGGTTCACCGGGCCACGACCCGGGGCTGTCCGGCGCGTCTCGCCAGCCGGCGCAGGACGTCGTCGATGGTGCCGGGACCGCGCCACGCGACAACCGGGCAGCCGAGGGCGGCCAGGCGCTGCAGCACGGCGAAGCGCTCCAGGCTGCGCATCCGCCAGGCGAGAGCCGCCACCTCCGGGTCGGTGCCCTCCACGACTGCCGGGCGGACGTCGGCCGGGAGCGTGTCGACCACGAGCACGGGCACCCCGCGCTTGGTCAGGGTCGCGGCGACGGCACCGATCGACTCGGCCAGCATCGGCGACAGCACCACCACGACGGTGCCGCCGGTGACCCCGAGCTGGAGCGGGCCGGCCTCGGCCTCGGCTACGTCCCCGATGCGGACGCCGGCGAGGGTGTGCTGCAGGCGGCGCAGATGTCGGGCGCCCGTGCCGTAGCCGACCAGCTCGCGGCCGCGGCCGACCACGCGCAGCGCCACCCGGTCGCCCGAGCGCACGTGGTGCTCGGCGATCGCCGCTGCCGCACGCGCCGACAGGTCCAGGCTGCTCGACGCCCCGTCCACTCCGCCGGACACGCCATGGTCGGCGAGCGCGTCGACGACCAGGAGCACCCCGGTGTCCTCCTCGGCCCGGGTGCTGACGACGTGCAGGTCGCGGGTGCGCAGCGAGACCCGCCAGTTGATCCGACGCAGCCGGTCGCCTGCCGTGAACGGTCGGATGCCGGCCAGCTCGGTGCCGCCGCCCGGACGCTGTGACCGGTGCGCGCCGACGAGTCCGACCGGCTGCGGAGCGTCCGCCCGGGAGTCGTACGGCGTCATCGTCGGGAGCACCCGCATCTGCTGCCCGCCCAGCGAGGCCGGCCCGAACCGGTAGCCCGCCCACGGGGTCATCAGCGCGACCTTCTCCTCGCCCAGGAAGCGGCGACCCCAGCGGCGCGGGCTGATCTCGACCGTGGGCACGGGCTCGTCCGGCCCGCCGAGCAGCGTGCCGACCTGTCCGTGGTGCGGCCGCAGCGCGACGTACGGCGGCTGCCCGTGCGCCCTGGTGAGGTATTCCGCGTCGTCGGCACCGTCGACGCTCAGCCGCGACGTCGTGGCCTGGCCCTCGTGGAGCGAGACGTGGTCGAGCCGGCTGCGGAAGGTCGGCACCCGCGTCGGGCGGTGCAGCAGGCTGCAGGTCGCGAGCGCGACGAACGGCACCGCCAGCACGATCAGGGCGGGATCGCCGACCAGGAGCGCACCGGCCACCGCGACCGCGGCGGTGACGACAGCGCGCCCGAGCGCGCTCGTCGGGCGCCAGCGGGCGTCGAGCGTGCTCACCGGTGCCCCCTCATCGCCGTTCGAGCGTCGCCGGGGTCGCGACGTTCGCCAGCACGGCGTCCACCACGCTGCCTCCGCTCGCCTCCGACATCCACAGCTCGGGTCGCACCGTGATCCGGTGCGCCAGCACCGGGCGCGCCACCGCCTTCACGTCCTCGGGGATCACGTAGTCCCGACCCCTGATCAGGGCGAAGGCCCGGGCGGCCAGCACCAGGCCGAGCGAGCCGCGGGGCGAGGCCCCGGTGAGCACGTCGGCATGCGTCCGGGTCGCGGTGGCGAGCTCGACGCAGTAGCGGCCGACGCTCTCGTCGACGGTGACGGTCTCGACGGCGGCCTGCATCGCCAGCAGCCCGCCGGCGTCGGTGACCCGCTCGAGCTCGACCTCCTCCTGCTGCCGCTCCAGGCGGCGCGCGAGCACGTCGTACTCCTGGCCGGGCGAGGGGTAGCCGAAGCTGACGCGCAGCAGGAACCGGTCGAGCTGCGCCTCCGGCAGCGGGTAGGTGCCCTCGTACTCGATCGGGTTCGCCGTCGCGAGGACGTGGAAGGGCGCCCGCAGCGGGAAGGTCTCGCCCTCGACGGTGACCTGCCGCTCCTGCATCGCCTCCAGCAGCGCCGACTGGGTCTTCGGCGGGGTCCGGTTGATCTCATCGGCGAGCAGCAGGCCGGTGAAGATCGGGCCGGGCCGGAACTCGAACTGGGCCTCGCGCTGGTCGTACACGAAGGAACCGGTCAGGTCGGCCGGCAGCAGGTCGGGCGTGAACTGCGCGCGCCGGAAGTCGAGACCGAGCGCCTGCGCGAAGGAGCGGGCGGCCAGCGTCTTGCCCAGGCCCGGGTAGTCCTCGAGGAGCACGTGCCCCTTGGCCAGGACGGCGGCCAGCACCTGCACCAGCGCCCCGCGCTTGCCCACGACGGCCTTCTCGACCTCGGTGACGACCCGCGCCGCCAGGTCGGCGGCCTCGCCGACGGACAGGGTCTCGGTGACGGGCTCGGTCATGGCTTCACAGCTCCTCGATCGTGGTCAGGCAGTGGGCGATCTGGTCCCGGCTCAGGCGCCGCGGCGGCCCGGTGAGCACGTCGTGCAGGTCGGGTCCGAGCAGTGCCGCAGCGGCCGGGTCGTCGCGCCGCAGGCCGTGCCGCTGGCGGAGCACCTGGTCGGCGAGCAGCCCGAGCCGGTCGCGCAGCGCGCGGTCCGGCTCTCGGGATGACAGGTGGGCCTCGATCAGCGCGGCGTAGCGGACCAGCCGGGTGTCGCCGCTCTCGCGCAGCGACGGCACCTCGACCTCGATCCCCCAGGTCGGCTCGGTGCCGTTGAGCGCATCGAGGACGACGCCCAGCAGCACGGTGCAGGTCGCGACCAGGAGCGCCAGCCGTAGCGGGTCCGGGCCGGCGTCGATCAGGGTCAGCAGCAGCTCGAGCGCGAGGAACGCGACCACCCCACCGGCGAGACGCTGCCACCAGCGCCGGCTCATCGGACTGCCCCGATGCTGCGGTGGATCGCCTCGAGCGCGTCGAGCGCGGCCGCGCGGTCGGCCTCGGTCAGCTCGTGCTCGGAGAAGCGCGCCTCGCGGTAGAGGCCCGCGAGCCGGGAGACCGCGGGCGCGTCGGTCGACACCAGGTCCATGACCCGGATGATGTGCTCCGAGGACGTCTCCCACTCCTGGCGCTCGACCCCCGCAGCGGCGGCCGCGACCTCGAACCGGTGCCAGCACGAGACCACGGCGTTGCGCGGCGTACCGGTGCCGAGGGCCGCACGCTGAGCCTCGGCATCGGCCAGTAGCTCACGCGCCACCGCCGAGCCCGGCTCGATCATGTCGAACACCGACCCGGCGAGCGCGGCCTCGTGGGCGAGCCGGAGCCGTCGTACGCGCCGGACCCGGAGGACCCAGCGCACCGCCCAGGCCACGAGCAGGATCGCGATGACCAGCGCGGCGAGGTTGAGCACCACCGCCAGCACCCGGACGACCTCGGTGTTGTCCGGGCCGTCGTCCGGGTCGAGGGCGGCACCGTCGTCGCTCGAGGGCGAGGCCGACGGCGACTCACTGGAGGGGACGGCGGTCGGCAGCGCGGGCGCGGGTCCTTCCCCGTGCAGCACCTCGCTCGGCCCGATCGAGGCGGCCCACGTCACCAGCAGCACGGCGAGCAGCACGCCCGTCGCTACCAACGCCACGGCCAGGGTGCCGGCGCGCCGAGCGGTCATGCTCGGCAACCTACCGGGTCAGAGAACCGGCGAGAACGCCTCCGTGCCGTGGACCAGCCGCAGGCCCGAGATGCCGGAGTGCTGCTGGGCGTAGGCGAGCTCCTTGCCGAGGTCGCCGATGTTGTTCGAGGCGGGCAGCGGGGCCAGACCGAGGGTGGACAGGACCCCGATGGCCTTGCCGTCCGCGCTGACGAACGCCGAGCCGGAGTCGCCGGGCACGCCCGGCGTCACGGTGTAGAGCGGGTGCGACCAGCCACCGTCCGCGGCCGCGTCTCCGAGGCTGATGCCGGTGTGCGGCGAGAGCACCTCGATGCCGGCGCGCAGACTGGAGTTGCCGAAGGTGTAGACCCGGTCGCCGGCAGCGGTGCCGTCGGTGTCGATGCCGGTCGGGCCACCCCAGAACGGGATCGAGGGATTGACCTTGCGCGCGTCGGCCGAGTTGACCTTCACCAGCGCCAGGTCGTTGTAGGCGCAGGTGTTGGCGTCCTTCTCCCCGACCTTCCTCATGGTGTTCCACGAGGAGTACGCCAGGGTGCCGGCGCCGACCTGGGTCCCCTCGCCGAGCAGGTTGCCGCCCTCGTTGAAGGACACCTTGGTGCCCAGAGGCAGCGAGCTGACGTTGCACCCGTTGGTGTCGGTGGCCTCGCCGGTGCCGGCGCAGTGGGCGGCGTACCCGACGTACACGGCCCCGGCGCCGTCGGTGTAGACGAAGTTGGCGGTGCACTGGGCACCGTCGGTGTACATCATCGTGCCGGGATGGATCGCCGCACTCGCGGCGGGCGCCCACACGGGAGCACTGTCGGCGCGCGAGGACCAGATCGTCAGGAGCGCGACGGTCAGGATCGTGATGGTCACGGCCGCCAGCACGGCAGCCACGTGGGATCGCGAAAGGCTCATGCACCCGTCAACGACGCCGGCGTGACGGAGGTTACGCACCGTCACATGCCGAGTCGGCGCTGATTCACCCTGGTCCTGGGTGAATCAGCGCCGACTCGCGCGGTCAGTACGTCGGCTGGGACGGGTCGATCTGGTTGACCCAGGCGACCACGCCGCCACCGACGTGGACGGCGTCGGCGTAGCCGGCACCCTTCACGATGGCCAGCGTCTCGGCCGAGCGAACCCCGGACTTGCAGTGCATGACGATCTGCTTGTCGCTGGGAAGCTGCTCGAGGGCCGAGCCGTTGAGGAAGTCGCCCTTCGGGATCAGCACCGAGCCGGGGATCCGGTTGATCTCGTACTCGTTGGGCTCGCGCACGTCGATGAGCACGAAGTCGCGGGTGCCCTCCTCGCGCTCCTTGATCATGTGCTCGAGCGTGGTGACCGAGATCGTCGAGCCGGCGGCGGCGTCGGCGGCCTCGTCGGAGATCGCACCGCAGAAGGCCTCGTAGTCGATCAGACCGGTGACGGTCGGGTGCTCCCCGCAAAGCGCGCAGTTGGGGTCCTTGCGGACCTTCAGCTTGCGGTACTCCATCTCGAGTGCGTCGTAGATCATCAGCTTGCCGATCAGCGGATCGCCGATGCCGGTCAGCAGCTTGATGGCCTCGTTGACCTGGATCGAGCCGATGGATGCGCACAGCACGCCGAGGACGCCACCCTCGGCGCAGCTCGGGACCATGCCCGGCGGCGGCGGCTCCGGGTAGAGGCAGCGGTAGCACGGCGCCTCGTCGGAGAGCGACGGGGCGAAGACGGAGGCCTGGCCGTCGAAGCGGTAGATCGAGCCCCACACGTACGGGATCCCGAGGAAGTACGCCGCGTCGTTGACCATGTACCGGGTCGCGAAGTTGTCGGTGCCGTCGACGATCAGGTCGTAGCCCTGGAAGACGTCCATCACGTTGTCGTTGTCGAGGCGCTGCTCGTGCAGGATCACCTCGACGTACGGGTTGGTCTCGGCGATCGACTCCTTGGCCGACACCGCCTTCGACTTCCCGATGTCGGACTGGCCGTGGATGATCTGGCGCTGGAGGTTGGACTCGTCGACCTCGTCGAACTCCGCGATCCCGAGCGTGTGCACCCCGGCGGCGGCCAGGTAGAGCAGCGCCGGGCTGCCGAGGCCGCCCGCACCGATGACCAGCACCTTGGCGTTCTTGAGGCGCTTCTGACCGGTCATGCCGACGTCGGGGATGATCAGGTGACGGCTGTAGCGACGCACCTCGTCGATGGTCAGCTCGTCCGCGGGCTCTACGAGCGCGGGGTAGGACACGGCGTACTCCTCAGGTTCAGCCGAAGGCTCTGTCACAGGTTCGGGATTGTCTCGTCGGTCCGAACAACCTCCGGTCCTGCCATGTTCCCCGCCAACACCGTGCCCGGATCGCCGCGTCCCGTCATCCGGACGCGGGTGACCGACGGGTACGCTCCCCCCGTGACGGCAGAGCAGTACGACGCACCGGCGCGACCACGTGGTGGCCGGATGCCCCGGCGGGAGCGACGCGCCCAGCTGATGGAGTCCGCCCTCGAGGTGTTCGTGGCCCAGGGCTACCACGCGGCGGCCATGGACGACATCGCCGAGCGCGCAGGCGTGTCCAAGCCAGTGCTCTACCAGCACTTCCCGGGCAAGCTCGACCTCTACCTCGCGCTGCTCGACACCTCGTGCGACACGATCATCGACAACACCCGCAGCGCGCTGGAGTCCACGCCGGACAACAAGCTGCGCGTCGCGGCGACGATGGACGTCTTCTTCGAGTACGTCGCCAGCGAGACCGGCGCGTTCCGCCTGGTCTTCGAGTCCGACCTGACCAACGAGCCCGCTGTCCGCGAGCACGTCGACCGGGTGACGACGGAGTGCGCGGCGATGATCGCGCACGTCATCCACGACGACACCGGCCTGCCGGACGACGCCTCCCGCCTGCTCTCCGTCTCCCTGGTGGGAATGGCCCAGGTGAGCGCTCGGTTCTGGCTCTCGGACCCCGGCCGGATCAACCGCAAGGACGCCGCCGCTCTCGTCGCCGGCCTCGCCTGGCGCGGCATCCGCGGATATCCGCTCACCGACGAACACTGACCGCCCCGCACCACCACCGCACCACCCAGCGAACTGCGAATCAAGGAGGACCTCATGGAGGTCAAGATCGGCGTCCAGAACGCCGCCCGTGAGCTCACCATCGACGTCGAGGAGACCCCCGAGGCCCTCGAGAAGCTCGTCGCCGACGCCGTCTCCGGCGACGGCGTGCTCAGCCTCAAGGACGCCAAGGGCCGCCACCTCATCGTCCCGGTCGCCAAGCTCGCCTACGTCGAGCTGGGCCACGGCACGGCCGGCCAGGTCGGCTTCCGCGGGTAGCGATCGACCATGATCCCCGCCCTCCTGTGGGCTGTGATCGGCGGTACCGTGATCGGCCTGCTGGGCAAGCTGATCGCGCCCGGCGAGCCTGACGACATCCCGTTGTGGCTCACGATCCTGTGCGGCATCGGGGGTTGCCTGATCGGCGACTTCCTCTACCGGCAGGTCTTCGACCCGCAGACCCTCGGCGTCGACTGGTGGCGCCACGGCTGGCAGGTGGCTGTCGCAGCCGTCCTGGTGATGCTCGCCGCGACCCTCACGGGTCGTCGGCGCGCCTGACTCAGGAGTCGAGACCGAGCTCGGCCATCCGCTCGGCGTGCCGCTCGGTGATCCGGGCGAACATCCGCCCGAGCGCCGCCAGGTCGAGGCCGGGGCGGTCGATGCCACCGGCGAGCAGCGCGGTCAGCGCGTCGCGATCGGCGGCCACCCGCTGCGCCTGCGTCAGCGCCTCCCCCATCAGCCGTCGGCCCCACAGCGCCAGCCGTCCGCCCAGGCGGTGGTCGGCCGCGATCGCGGCCCGCACCCGGTCGACGACGAAGGCGGAGTGACCGGAGTCCTCGAGCGAGGCCACGATCAGGTCGCGGGTGTCCGCATCGAGGTAGGCCGCGATCTCGCGGTAGAAGTCGTTGGCCATCCCGTCGCCGACGTACGCCTTGATGAGGCCCTCGTACCAGTCGGCGGGGGCGGTGTACTCGTGGAACTTGTCGATCGGCGCCCGGAACGGCGCCATCGCCTGGAACGGGTCCGCGCCCAGCTCGGCCAGCCGCTCGCGCAGCCGGGCCACGTGGCCGAACTCGGCCGAGGCCATCGACGCGATCGCCACCTTGTCCTCGAGCGTCGGCGCCAGCTTGGCGTCCTCCGCGAGACGCTCGAAGGCCGAGATCTCGCCGTACGCGATCGCGGCCAGCAGGTCGATGACCGCCTCGCGGTACTGCGGGTCCTGGAACGCCACCGGTGTTTCGTCCGGGGCGGGCGACGGCGCGGATGGGGGCACGTGCGCACCCTACCGATAGACTGGAGGGGATTGAGGTCGCTCAGCCTTTCCTTGGAGGCGACCTCGCCGCATGTGCGCGGCAGACCGCTTCCCGGCCTCAGTGTCGGAGTCCGCCGCATCCGACGCTCACTCGGTTGATACCCGGCTGACTCACGAAAGCAGAAGACACTGACCACGTTCCGAGAGCTCGGGGTCCTCCCCGAGATTTGCGACGCGCTCGAGCGCGCCAACATCGTCACCCCGTTCGCCATCCAGGAGATGACCCTCTCCGTCGCCCTGCTCGGCACCGACCTCATCGGTCAGGCCCGCACCGGCACCGGCAAGACCCTCGCGTTCGGCATCCCGGTGCTGCAGCGCAGCGTCACGATGACCGACCCGGCGTACGCCGACCTCCCGCAGGGCAAGCCGCAGGCGCTGATCGTCGCTCCGACCCGCGAGCTCGCGCTCCAGGTCTCCAACGACCTCCACCTCGCCAGCAAGGACCTCGGCCTCCGCGTCCTGACGGTGTACGGCGGCGTCGGCTACGACACCCAGCTCGACACCCTCCAGAGCGGCGTCGACATCGTCGTCGGCACCCCCGGTCGCCTGATCGACCTCGCCAACCGCCGCGCGCTCGACCTGTCCCACGTGCACGCGCTGGTGCTCGACGAGGCCGACGAGATGCTGGACCTGGGCTTCCTGCCCGACGTCGAGCGGCTCCTCTCGATGACCCCCGAGACCCGCCAGACCATGCTCTTCTCGGCGACCATGCCGGCCGCGATCGTCTCGCTGGCCCGCACCCACATGCGCCACCCGATGAACATCCGCGCCGAGTCGTCGTACGACACCACGATGGTGCCCGCGACCGCGCAGTTCATCTACCAGGCCCACGACCTCGACAAGCCGGAGATCATCGGCCGGGTCCTGCAGGCCGAGGACGCCGGCAAGATCATCGTCTTCACCCGCACCAAGCGTCAGGCGCAGCGAGTCGCCGACGACCTCGCCGAGCGCGGCTTCAGCGCCAGCCCCCTGCACGGCGACATGGCGCAGGTGGCGCGTGAGAAGGCCCTCGCGAAGTTCCGTGAGGACAAGATCCGGGTCCTGGTCGCCACCGACGTCGCCGCCCGCGGCATCGACGTCGCCGGCGTCTCCCACGTCATCAACTACACCTGCCCCGAGGACGACAAGACCTACGTCCACCGGATCGGCCGCACCGGCCGCGCCGGCGCCTCGGGCATCGCGATCACCTTCGTCGACTGGGCGGACCTGCACCGCTGGAAGATGATCAACAAGACCCTCGACCTGCCCTTCGACGAGCCGCAGGAGACGTACTCGACCTCCGAGCACCTCTACCACGACCAGGGCATCGCCCCCGGCACGAAGGGTCGCATCGTCGACGCCGCGCCGGTGGAGCGCAAGCCGCGTGAGGACCGGGGCGGTCAGCGCTCCGGTGGCGACCGTTCGGGCGACCGCGAGCGCTCCGGCGACCGCCCGGCGCGCAACCGCAGCCGCAGCCGGACCCGCAGCGGCGAAGCCGCCACGTCCACCGACGCCCCCGCGTCGGCCGCCCCTGCCGCGACCGCCGACGGCGAGTCGCGCCCCAGCGGCAGCCGCAACCGCAACCGTCGTCGCCGTTCCGGTGGCTCGGGTGGCGGCGACGCCCAGAAGGCGCCTGCCGCCGAGTGACCTCACCCGTCCCAGGGATCCCCGGTGCACCGGGGATCCCTGCACTTCTCAGGCGTTGCAACACCTGAGAAGTGCAGGGAGAGCCTGAGAAGTACGCCGGGCGTCAGGCGGTGACGACGACGTCGGTGCCGAGCGGCGCGAACTCCCACAGGGCGACCGCGTCGGCCTCCTTCTGCCGGATGCAGCCGTGCGAGAGCGGCGTACCGAGCTGGGCCACGGTCTGCACGGGCTTGCCGTCGTCGACCGGGATGTCGTGGAAGCCGATCGCCGCGTTGTCGCCCTGGGTGAAGCGGACGAAGTAGCGCATGGTGCCGGAGTCGTCGATGCCCTGGGCCTGCTCGGAGCGCGAGTAGACCTCGTAGCTGCCCGGGTCGAGGTTGTCGTAGGCGCTGCCCGAGACGAGATAGGTCCGCTGGACCTCGCCGTTGTCGGCGACCAGCCACACCCGCTGCCGTTCCTCACTGAAGACGACCCGCCTCCCGGTGCCGGAGTCTGCCGGGAGCGTGACGTCGCGGGTCGGATCGACGACGACCTCGGCCGCGTCAGCGGAGGACGACTTCTCGGACGTGGGCGCGCTCGGGGAGGGGCTGGCCGAGGCGCTGGGCGAGGGACTGGGCGACGCGCCGCCCGCGGGTGCCACGGCCCCGCCGATGGTCGCGCCCGCCTCCTTGGCCGCGGGGTCGGCCGCGTTCCCGTCACCGCTCGAGAGGGGCAGCACGCCGAACGACCCGAGCACCGCGATCGTCGTCACCGCGAGCGAGACACCCAGGGCGCTCAACCGGCCGTAGCGCGGCCTCACCGGAGTCGCGCGGTGGGATCCGGGACGCTCGGTCACGACGCGCGACCTGGCTTCTTCTTGCGCGACTTCGGCCGCTTCGAGCGGGTGACCAGGTTCTCGGCCGCCTCACGGTAGGCGCGGGCACCCTTGCTGCTGCGGCTGGTCGAGAGGATCGACCGCCCGGCCGCCGGTGCCTCGGCGAACTTGATGGTCTTCGGGATCGGCGGCTCGATGACCTCGAGGTCGTAGGTCTCCGAGATCGTCTCGAGCACCGTGCGAGCGTGGTTGGTGCGGCCGTCGTACAACGTCGGCAGGACGCCCCAGACCTCGAGGTTGCGGTTGGTGAAGCGGCGTACGTCGTGCACGGTGTCGAGCAGCTGCCCGACGCCACGGTGGGAGAGCGTCTCGCACTGCAGCGGGATCAGCACGCCGTCGGCCGCGGTGAGCGCCGCGACCGTCATCACGCCGAGCGACGGCGGGCAGTCGAGCAGCACCCAGTCGTAGCCGGCGCCGTCCTCCTCGAGGGTCTCGATCATGGTCTTGATGACGTGCTCGCGGCCGGTGCGGGTGAGCAGCTCGGCCTCCGCCCGGGCGAGCTCGATGGTCGCCGGCATCAGGTCGACGCCGTCCTCGGTCGCGATGATGACCTCGCTCGGGTCCAGACCCTTGGTCAGCACGTGGTGCACCGAGAGCTCGAGGTCCTCGGGGTCGATGCCCAGCGAGAAGGTCAGGCACGCCTGCGCGTCCAGGTCGACCAGCAGCACGGAGTGTCCGAGCTCGGCGAGCGCGGCGCCGACCGAGGCGACGGTCGTCGTCTTGGCGACGCCGCCCTTCTGGTTGGCGATCGCGAGTGTGGTCGTCATCGGTACCCATCATGCCGGACCGGTCCGCACAGATCTCGCAGGCACCTGCTTGACTCGGCGACATGTCGAAGACCGCACTCGTGACCGGCCCCACCGCAGGCATCGGCAAGTCCTTCGCCCACCAGCTCGCCGGGCAGGGCTACGACCTGGTCCTGGTCGCTCGCGACCGGGCGCGCCTGGAGTCCGAGGCGGCAGCCCTGACCTCGGCGTACGACGTCGCGGTCGAGGTGCTCGCGGCCGACCTGGTCGACCGGGAGCAGCTCGCAGTGGTCGAGGCGCGCCTCGCCGACCCGGCGCGTCCGATCGACCTGCTGGTCAACAACGCCGGCTTCGGGCTCAAGCGGCGCTTCCTCGACAACCCCGTCGACGATGAGCAGGCGATGCTCGACGTGCTGGTGACCGCGGTGATGAGGCTCAGCCACGCGGCGCTGCGCCCGATGGCCGAGCGCGGCAGCGGCGGCATCATCAATGTGTCGAGCGTGGCGTCGTTCCTGCCCCGCGGCAGCTACAGCGCGGCGAAGGCGTGGGTGAACTCGTTCTCCGAGTGGGCGGCGTACGAGTACCGCGACCAGGGCGTGACGATCACGTGCCTGTGCCCGGGGTTCACCAAGACCGAGTTCCACGAGCGGATGGACGTCTCGCGCGGGTCTGCTCCGGACTTCCTCTGGCTCGACGCCGACGAGCTGGTCGCCCAGGCGCTGAAGGACCACGCGAAGGGGAAGGTCTGGTCGATCCCGGGTGGTCAGTACAAGGTGATCACGGCGGCGGCGCGGCTGGTCCCGACGCCGGTGCTCAAGCGGTTCCAGTCGCTGGGCCGGAAGTAGCGGCGCCGTAGGTCAGTGCGGGTGTCACCCGCCCGCTGCGTGCGGCGGCCTCGCTGGCCAGCTCCATCAGCCGGGAGAACTCCTCCGGGTCCGTGGTGTTGCAGCCCAGGTCGTGATCGACCTTCCCGACCCCGTGGTAGTCGCTCGACCCGGTGGCGACCAGCCCGAGGTTGCGCGCGATCGCCCGCAGCTCCTTCCGGGTCCCGGCGTCGTGGTCCTGGTGGTCGACCTCGATGCCTGCGAGCCCGACGTCGTGCAGGTGCGCCAGGGTGGCCTCGTCGGGCCGACCCAGGCCGCCTCTCCCCCACGGGTGCGCGATCACGGACACCCCACCGGCATCGGTCACGGTCCGGATCGTCGCCTCCAGCGGCGCGGCGTAGCGGTTGACGTACGCCGCGCGCCCCGCGCCCAGGTAGCGGTCGAACGCCTCCGTGCGGTCCGCGACGACCCCGAGCGTCACCAGCGCGTCGGCGATGTGCGGGCGCCCGGTGGCGGCGGCCCCGTGCGCGGCCGCGCGTACGTCGTCGGCATCGATCTCGATCCCGAGCCGGCGCAGCCGCTCGAGCATCTCCGGCACCCGCGACTCGCGACCGGCCAGCACCCGCACGAGCTCGTCGGCCAGCGGCGGGGAGGTCGGGTCGGGGAGGTAGGCCAGCAGGTGCACGCTGCGACCCCGGAGCCCGGTGCTCATCTCCATGCCCGGCACGAGCGTGATGCCCACCTCGGTGGCCGCGGCCGCGGCCTCGACCCATCCGTCGGCGGTGTCGTGGTCGGTGATCGCCACGACGTCGAGGCCCGCCCGCGCGGCTGCGCGCACGAGCTCGGCCGGAGTGTCCGTTCCGTCGCTCGCACGCGAGTGCGTGTGCAGGTCGATGCGCACGCATTCACCCTAGGGCGTGCCGGAGCGTCACCAGCCCGGTCGGTGTCCCCCGAAGGGCAGCGCGACCAGCTGGGGGCCGTCACCGGAGACGTCGCGCAGGATCCAGTCGTCTCGGAAGAGCAGCAGCGCCGACGCCGGGCGGAGCACGATCCACAGCCATCGACCGGCAGCCTCGCCTGCCAGGACCGACCGGTCGAACTCACCGTCGTAGCTGCTCGTCGAGATGTCCCAGAGGCTCACGGCCTGGCTGCCGATCCGCACCCGCGCCGACGGCGCTCGCTCGCCGATCTCCAAGCCGGGATCGGTGTAGCGGGTGCCCGCGCACCGGGCGCCCAGACCGGTGCCGGCCTCCTCGGCGACGACCAGCACGTCCACCGGGCCGTCCAGCTCACTGGTGCCCGAGGTGCAGGTCAGCGCGGCGGTCGCGTGCCCCGGAGCGGGCGCGACGGCAGCGAAGTCGGTCAGGGTCCAGCCCGGGCTCAGCGGCCACGGCACGTACGTCGGGAATCCGTCGGCCGTGCGCAGGTGGTGCGCGAACCCGTCGTACGACGCCTCCTCGGCGCGCCACAACGGGCTGGTCGCCCCGTGGTCGGGGCAGGACCACGTGCCGTCAGGCGCCTCGAGCGCCGGCGCGGGGCAGCGCACACAACTCGCCGTGAGCATGGGACCACGGTAGAGCCGTTGGATCGCGGTGGCCACGGCTCGGGCCGGGCGGTGCTAGAAACCCACCCGCCGGGGGCCGGAGTCGTTGCGGACGACCTGGCCCTTCTCCTGGGCGGTGGCCTTGAGCTCGGCCTGGAAGGCGCGCATCCGCTCCTGGAGGGAGGGGTCGGTGGCGGCCAGGATGCGTACGGCGAGCAGGCCGGCGTTGCGCGCGCCGCCGATGGCGACCGTCGCGACCGGGACGCCCGCCGGCATCTGCACGATCGAGAGCAGCGAGTCCATGCCGTCGAGGTGCTTCAGCGGGACCGGCACGCCGATCACGGGCAGCGGGGTGACGGCGGCCAGCATGCCGGGCAGATGCGCCGCCCCGCCGGCGCCGGCGATGATCACCGACAGTCCGCGATCGGCGGCCGAGCGGCCGTACTCGATCATCTCCTCGGGCATCCGGTGCGCGGACACGACGTCGGCCTCGTAGGAGACGTCGAACTCGGCCAGCGCCTCGCCGGCCAGCTTCATCACCGGCCAGTCGGAGTCGGAGCCCATCACGATGCCGACGGTCATGTCACTCACTCTCATTCCCCAGATCGCCCCGGAACCACGCGGCCGCGTGCCGGGCCCGCTCGAGACACTCGTCGAGGTCGTCGCCGTAGGCGTTGACGTGCCCGACCTTGCGTCCCGGACGGAGGTCCTTGCCGTAGAGGTGCACCCGCAGGTGCGGGTCGCGCGCGAGGGCGTGCGGGTAGCCGTCGTAGAGGCGGCCGACCGTCGAGTCGGGCCCGCCCAGGATGTTGACCATCACCGTCCACCGCGCCCGCGGCGCCGGTGAGCCGAGCGGCAGGTCGAGCACCGCGCGCAGGTGGTTCTCGAACTGCGACGTCACGGCGCCGTCCTGCGTCCAGTGACCCGTGTTGTGCGGGCGCATCGCGAGCTCGTTGACCAGCACCCGGCCGTCGTTGGTCTCGAACAGCTCGACGGCCAGCACCCCGGTGACGTCGAGCGCTCCGGCGACGCGCAGCGCGATCTCCTGCGCCTGACCGGCCAGCTCGGGCGAGAGGTCGGGCGCCGGGGCGACCACCTCGTGGCAGATGCCGTCCTTCTGGGTCGAGGCGACGACGGGGTACGCCGCGGCCTGGCCGCTCGGCGAGCGGGCGACCAGTGCGGACAGCTCACGCCGGAAGTCGACCTGCTCCTCGGCCAGCAGGCGCACGCCGGTCGCCTCGGCCGCTGCGAACGCCGGCGCCGCGTCGTCGACCGAGCGCACGAACCACACGCCCTTGCCGTCGTACCCGCCGCGCGTCGTCTTGAGCACGCACGGGAACCCGAACGCCTCGACGTCCGCCACCGTGGCGACGATCGCGTTGCGCGGGCAGGGGACGCCGAGCTCGGCCAGGCGCTCACGCATGACGCCCTTGTCCTGGGCGTGCACCAGTGCCTCCGGCCCGGGGCGCACGGCGACGCCGTCGGCCTCCAGGGCATGCAGGTGCTCGGTGGGGACGTGCTCGTGGTCGAAGGTCACCACCGGGCACCCGGCGGTCACCTGTCGCAGCGTCGCGAGGTCGCGGTAGTCACCGACCTGGTGGTCGGGGATGACCTGCGCGGCGGAGACCCCCTCGGCCTCGGCCAGCAGCCGCAGCGGCAGTCCCAGGGCGGCGGCGGGCTCAGCCATCATCCGAGCCAGCTGTCCACCGCCGATCACGGCGAGCGTGGGCGCGTGAGTGGGGTCCGGCGCAGGCACGCGCCCACAGTAGTGGGGTCGCTCAGCCGGGGTGCCCGCGGTGGGATACCCACGGACGAATTGGTTGCTCAGCAGGCCCTGGAGCAACCCGATCGTCCGTGGGTAGCCTCGGATCTGTCGCGCGCCCACCCGCGGCCACGACAGCCACGGTCAGCGCAGGTCCTCGGTCTCGAACCGCAGGCCGCGGCCACGGATCGTGGTGATCAGGTGCGGGTGCCGGCTGTCGTCGCCCAGCTTGCGGCGCACCCAGCCGAGGTGCACGTCGATCGTCTTCGAGGAGGTCCAGAACGTCGTCTCCCAGACCTCGCGCATCAGGTCCTCGCGGCTGACGATCTCGCCGGCCCGTGCCATCAGCGCGTGCACGAGGTCGAACTCCTTGCGCGACAGCACGATCTCCTCGTCCCCGCGCCAGACCTGGCGTGTTTCGGGATCGAGTCTGATCTCCTGGACCTCGAACATGGGCTCACCGTAGGAAGGTGATGCCGGTCACGGGGGCGAATGGCTGATATTTCTAGCGTCTTGGGTACGCCGGGCTAGGCCTGTCTACGCGCGTCGTACGGCGAGCGGCTCGAGGTTGCCGAACCCCCGCACCGGTCGGGCGGGCAGCCGGCGGGTCTCGAACTCGTCGGCCGGCAGCAGCTCGGCGGTGGCCGCGTCGATGATGATCCGGTTGCGTCGCGCGACCGCGGTGAGCCGGGCGGCGAGGTTGACCGGGGGGCCGAAGACGTCGCCCATCCGCATGACGACGGACCCGCTGGCCAGACCGAGCCGGATGTCGGGCATCCGGGCGTCGCGGCCGACGACGTTGATGATCCCCTCGGCGATGTCGTAGGCCCGGATCGGGTCCTCGCACACGAAGAGCACCGAGTCCCCGATGCTCTTGATGATGCGGCCTCCCTGGGAGGTGACGACGTCCGCACAGCGCGACTCGAAGAGCTCGACGAGGTCGCCGATGCGCTCCTCGGTGAGCCGGTTGGAGAGGGCGGTGAAGCTGACGATGTCGGCGAAGCCCACCGTCAGCTGGACCGTGTTGAGGTCCTCCTCGTTGGCCCGCAGCGCCTCGACCCGGGCGACGGCCGCGGCGAGGTGGCGGCGCCAGACGTAGACGAGGAGGTCCTCGAACGGGTCCTTGATCTGCTCGATCAGGCGCAGGGCGGACCCGGTGCGGCCCTCGTCGGTCGCAGGATCGGCAGCGAGCTCGTCCACCCGGGAGACCAGCGTCGAGACCTCCCAGTCCGCGAGCCGGGCCATCGTCTGGCCGACCGCCCGGGTCAGGTTGACCGCGAGGTCGAAGTCGATGAGGTCCGCGCGTACGGCGCTGATCATCGTCGAGAGCGCCTCGGTGTCGGCGTCGGTGTACGCCGTCTCGAGGCCGTGCTCGGGGAAGCCGAGGGCACGCCAGAGCCGACGGGCCTCCTCGAGCGTCACCCCCGTGGCCGCGGCCACCTGCTGGGCGTTGAGCTCCGGGCTCTCCCCGAGGATCGCGCGTTCGAGGTCCTCCGGACCCGGGGCAGACCGCTGGGGTTCAGTCATGTCCCGCCGAGCGGTCGTGGATCTCCTGGAGCAGCGCGTTGACCTTGCGCTGGGTCTCCTCGACCCGCGGGATGTCGTGCAGCTTGATCGTGCCGTGGGTGCTGGCATCCGAGATCAGCAGCGTCCCGCAGCCGAGCAGCCGGTCGATCGGGCCGAACTCGTAGGCGATGTCGCTGATCCGCACCAGCGGCATGTCGTGGCCGCGCCGGACGATCACGCCGCTGCGGGTGATCAGGCGGCGGTCGGTGAAGGTGTACGTCGCGGTCGCCCAGATGATCAGCGGCCTCAGGACGAACCAGACGATCCCGACCGCGACCACGATCCACGCGGCCTTCGTCACGGTGCCCTCGTCGATCGCGACCTGCACCCAGGTGCCGACGGCGAGCAGCACGACGAGCATGGCGATCGGGAAGAGCAGGGCCTTGACGTGGGTGCGGGTGTCGACCACGACGATCTCGCCGTCGTTGAGGAGCTTGGATGAGATGGGCACGCCCCGATCATGTCACCGATCAGTCGCCCGCACGTGGACTACGTCACCCGCACCGACGGCCGTCGCGCCCTCCGTGCCGGTGACGATCAGCCGGCCACCGGAGTCGACCCCGCTCGCCCGACCGGACAGCACCGCGCCTCCGGGCAGGTCCACCCGGACGTCGCGGCCGACGGTCACGCAGGCGGCGGCGTACGACGTCCGCAGGTGGTCCGTCGCGTCCTCCCCACCGACCTGCCAGGCGTCGTACGCCTCCCGGAGCGAGCGGAGCAGGGTCACCAGCAGCGCGGTCCGGTCCGGCTCGACCCCGGAGGCGATCGCGAGAGAGGTGCCCGTCGGCACCGGGAGCTCCTCGGCGGTCAGGCTGACGTTGAGCCCGACGCCGATCACCGCGGCCGGGCCGTCGGGGGTCTCGATCCGCTCGACCAGGATCCCGGCGATCTTGCGCTCGCCGATCAGCAGGTCGTTCGGCCACTTCACCCCGGCGTCGTACCCTTCGGCGCGCAGCGCCTTGCCGAGCGTGTAGCCGGTGAGCAGCGGCAGCCACGGCCAGCTGGCGAGAGGTACGACGGGGCGCAGCACCATCGAGAAGATCGCCGAGGACCTCGGCGGCGACTGCCAGGTGCGGTCCAGCCGACCGCGGCCGGCGGTCTGGTGCTCGGCCACCACGACCAGGCCCTCGGGCGCCCCGGCGCGGGCGCGCTCGGCCGCGACCGCGTTGGTGGACGTCGCCGTCTCGTGGACCTCGACGACCAGATCCGGGGCCAGCGCGGCGAGCCGCCCGGCGTCGAGTGATGGGCGTCGCATCGGCTCAGAGGTCACGGGCACTACATTGACCCACGGTCCCAACCGTCTGCCAGTGAGGAGCCCCATCGATGAGTGCCCAGCCCGGAGACTCCGAGCTCGACCTCCACACGACGGCAGGCAAGCTCGCCGACCTGGACCGCCGACTCGACGAGGCCGTGCACGCGGGCTCCGCGAAGGCGGTCGAGAAGCAGCACGCGAAGGGCCGCAAGACGGCCCGCGAGCGGATCGAGCTGCTCTTCGACGAGGGCTCGTTCGTGGAGCTCGACGAGCTCGCCCGGCACCGCTCGACGGCGTTCGGGCTCGAGAAGAACCGTCCGTACGGCGACGGCGTGATCACCGGCTACGGCACCATCGACGGCCGCCAGGTCTGCGTGTTCTCCCAGGACTTCACCGTCTTCGGCGGCTCGCTCGGCGAGGTGTACGGCGAGAAGATCACCAAGGTGATGGATCTCGCGATCAAGACCGGCTGTCCGATCATCGGCATCAACGAGGGCGCCGGCGCGCGCATCCAGGAGGGCGTGGTCTCGCTCGGCCTGTACGGCGAGATCTTCCGCCGCAACGTGCACGCCTCGGGCGTCATCCCGCAGATCTCGATGATCATGGGCTCCTGCGCCGGCGGGCACGTCTACTCCCCCGCGGTCACCGACTTCACGATCATGGTCGACGGCACCTCCAACATGTTCATCACCGGCCCCGACGTGATCAAGACCGTCACCGGCGAGGACGTCACGATGGAGGACCTGGGCGGTGCACGCACCCACAACACCAAGTCCGGCAACGCCCACTACATGGGCTCCGACGAGGACGACGCGATCGAGTACGTCAAGGCGCTGCTGTCCTACCTGCCCCAGAACAACCTCGACGAGGCGCAGGTCCTCGGCGATCCCGCGGACACCGACATCAGTGACCTCGACCGCACACTCGACACGATCATCCCCGACTCCCCGAACCAGCCCTACGACATCCGCGACGTCATCACCGCGGTGGTCGACGACGAGGACTTCCTCGAGGTGCAGGAGCTGTTCGCGCCCAACATCGTGGTCGGTTTCGGTCGGGTCGAGGGGCACCCGGTCGGTGTCGTCGCCAACCAGCCGATGCAGTTCGCCGGCACCCTCGACATCGACGCCTCGGAGAAGGCCGCCCGGTTCGTCCGCTTCTGCGATGCCTTCAACATCCCGGTGCTCACCTTCGTGGACGTGCCCGGCTTCCTGCCCGGCACGGACCAGGAGTGGAACGGCATCATCCGCCGAGGCGCCAAGCTGATCTATGCGTACGCCGAGGCCACCGTCCCGCTGGTCACGATCATCACCCGCAAGGCGTACGGCGGCGCGTACGACGTGATGGGCTCCAAGCACCTCGGCGCCGACATCAACCTCGCCTGGCCGACCGCCCAGATCGCGGTGATGGGCGCCCAGGGCGCGGCCAACATCGTGCATCGCAAGACGCTGAAGAAGATCGCCGACGACGGCGGCTCCCCAGAACAGGTCGAGGCCAAGCGCGCCGAGCTGATCGACGAGTACGAGACGACGCTCGCCAACCCCTACATCGCGGCCGAGCGCGGCTACGTCGACGCGGTCATCACCCCCCACGAGACCCGCGTCGAGATCGTCCGGGCGCTGCGCCTGCTCCGGTCCAAGCGAGAGACCCTGCCCGCCAAGAAGCACGGCAACATCCCGCTCTAGGCACCACAGCCCCACGGGGAAGCTTCGCCGAAGCGGACCGTCAGCCGACCGGAAAGGCCGAGCGAGAAGATGCCAGAGACCACCGCACGCACCGAGGCTGCGGGCACCCAGGACACCGAGCCCGCCAAGCCCGCCCTGCGCATCGTCAACGCCGACGCGACCCCGGAGGAGGTGGCGGCCATCGTGGCTGTCCTCAGCGCTCTCCAGGCGGCACCCTCGGCCGAGCCCCGCCGTACGCCGGAGTGGTCGGCGCCCCACCGCGCGGTCCGACGGACCCTGCCCCACGGCCCGGGCGGCTGGCGCTCCAGCGCTCTTCCCCGGTAGCGCCGCAACCCGCCCGGTCCACGACGGGCGTGACCCAGATCTCCTCCCTGACCCACACTTAGGGAGATCTTTGGGCTTTACGGGGTCGGGCCTTGAGACGCGCTCCGCACACTGGAGTGACACGGGTGAACCGCAGTCGGCGGGGCCCGCAGCACGGAGACGAGGCGACGGTGGACGTCAACGAGATGGGCAGCCGGCTCGACACGATTCCGGGTGACCCCTATGTCCGGACCCTCGACCCGAGCCTCTCGGCCTACGAGCCGCAGTACCAGGAGCAGGTCGACGAGCTCCCCACCTACCGGCCCACCGTCGGCTGCATCATCCCCGCCTACAACGAGGCCGAGACGATCGCCGGCGTCCTGGACTCGCTGCTCCAGCAGACCCGGCTCCCCGACACCATCCACGTCATCATCAACAACTCCAGCGACGACTCGGTCGAGATCGCCAGCCACTACGCCGGCCCGCACACGCGGATGACGCCGACCGGTGAGCAGGAGACGGTGATCTACGTCCACGACATCGGCAAGAACCCCGACAAGAAGGTCGGGGCGCTCAACTACGGCTACTCCCTGGTCGAGACGATGGACTACCTGCTCGGCGTCGACGGCGACACCACCCCCGAGCCCGACGCCCTCCAGCACCTCGTCGACGAGATCTCGAGCGACGACCGGATCGGCGGCATCTCCGCGATCTACTCCATCGACGACAGCGCGCTCGACGGCTGGATGTCGAAGTTCCTGGTCGCCGGCCAGCGTGCGCAGTTCTCCGCGTTCAACATGCAGAACCTGCTCAAGGGTCGCAACATGGCGGTCCTCGGCGGCCAGTTCTCGATGTTCTCGACCCAGGCCCTGCGCGACGTGCTGCGCGACAGCCACCAGCGCACGCCGTGGGTCAGTGACAGCGAGGTCGAGGACTCGCTCCTCTCGCTGCAGATCAAGAGCGCCGGCTACCTCACCAAGATCAGCGCCCGCGCCCGGGCCCACGTGGGCGGCATGGAGACCCTCCGCTCGCTCGACGCCCAGCAGGTCAAGTGGAACTTCGGCGCCATCGACCTGATGTGGCCCGGCCAGCGCGGCGACACCAAGGGCCAGCCCTTCCACCCCAACCTGCGGCTGCGCTGGTTCGAGCACATGTCGATGGTCGTCAACATCACGACCCGCGTGCTGTTCGTGCTGCTGCTCGCCGGCTCGCTCAGCATCGACGCCTTCGTCTTCAGCCCGTGGTGGCTGATCCCGCCGCTCGCCTCGATCTGGCTCAACTTCCGCGTGGCCCGGTCCATGGAGTTCGTCAACCGGCGGGACTATCTGTTCTCGCTGCTGATCGTCCCGGCCGAGAGCTACATGGTCATCCGGATGGGCCACTTCATCCGTGCCTGGCTGAAGTTCTTCAGCCGCCAGCAGACCGACAACTGGGCGGCGCAGGCCAAGGCCGAGCGCGGCAAGGGCATCGCCTGGACCTACCCGTTCGTCGCATTCCTCTTCATCTTCGTGGTGTCCGCCGCGATCTGGGTTCAGCTCCCGATCGGCCTGCGCTCCGACATCCTCGCCGTCAGCTGGCCGATCCTCGGCGTCATCACCGTGCTCCAGACCGCGTGGATGACCCTGAAGGCCATGAGGCGCTACCGCGGCTTCAAGGCATGACCCGCCACAGCTCGTCCGTCAGCACCACCCCCCGACTCGCAGGAGACCCCATGAACCGCACCCGACCGCGCCCCCACCTCCGGGGGTTGGCCGGCGTCCTGAGTGCGGCCGTCGTCCTCACGGCGCTGTCCGGCTGCTCGGCCATCGACGGCCTGAGCGGCGACGACGAGCCGTCGGCGACGCCCTCGGCCTCGGCGAGCGCGAGCACGCCGGCGTACGAGTCGGAGTTCACCAGGGACGGGACCTTCCAGTCCCACATCGAGATCGACGGCGTCGACTTCGTCTACACGCTCTACCCGACCAAGGCGACGCCGCGGACCAACGAGTGGTACCCGAAGGGCGAGAAGTACTTCACGTTCACCTTCCAGGCCTACGACCTCGACCGTGACCTGGACGACCCGTTCAAGACCAAGCGCAAGGTCTACATGGACCGGATCAAGGTCACCTCGACGGTGAGGACCACGACCGGCACCAACGACGAGCACCCGTACACGCTCAGCGGCATCGCGAAGGAGCTGACCTTCGACCCGGAGCCGCTGAGCACCTCCCGCGGCATGCTGATCACGTCGCCGAAGGGCTCCTTCGAGCTGCGCAACCAGACGATCCAGCCGACGGAGGATGACACCATCGGCATCGATCTGACCTTCGCGGCCACGGTCTACGTCGAGCGTCGCGCCGGGTCGAAGAACTTCGACCGGAAGACGATCAAGCAGCGGGTCCCGATCGCGATCTTCCCGTCCGACAAGACCACCGAGGCCCAGGACATCCCGGTCAACGCCAACTGAGCGCAGTCAGGCCGACTCGGCCAGCCGGTAGCCGACGCCGCGCACGGTCTCGACGAAGCGCGGCGTGGCCGCGTCGTCGCCGAGCTTGCGCCGCAGGTTGGCGATGTGGACCTCGACGGAGCGCTTGTCGGCCTCGTTGACGAAGTACGACGTGACGTACTGCTGGCCGCGCATGGTCAGCACCAGGTCGGCCTTGCTGCGGACCCGGCGACCGGTGCTCATCAGTGAGGCGAGCAGGTCGAACTCGGTGCGGGTCAGGTCGACCGACGCGTTGTTGATGCTCACCACGCGGGTCTCGTTGTTGAGCGCGAGCCCGTTGAAGCGCATCCACCCGGTCGACGGGTCGGCCGCGACGGCGCCGTGCTGGGTCGTCGGCGTGGGTACGGCGGGCTGCGGCACAGGTGCGGCAGCCGTGGGCTGCGGCACCGGCGCCGGCTGGGCCGGCGGCTGCTCCGGAGCGGCGTGCCGGGGCTGGACCGGGGCGTGCGCCTGCGGCTCCGGCTCACCGGAGCCGACCCAGCCCTGCGGGTTGTCCATCCGCGAGCGCGGTCGACGCAGCATGGAGTCGGCCCGGGCCCGCAGCTCACGAGGCCGGAACGGCTTGACCAGGTAGTCGTCCGCGCCCGCCTCGAAGCCCTGCACCAGATCGATCTCGTCGGCGAGCGCCGTGATCATGATCAGGTAGGTGCTGCTGAACTCGCGCAGCCGCTTGGCGACCGCGAACCCGTCCATGCCCGGCATGTTGACGTCGAGCGTCGTGATGAGCGGGTTGTGCTTGCGCACCGCCTCGACGCCGTCGACCCCGTTCTCGGTGACGACGGTCGAGAAACCGGACTGGGTGAGCACGATGTCGATGAGGTCTCGCACATCGGGGTCGTCCTCGATGATGACCGCAACCCATTGGTTCCCCGTATCCATGGTCGGAGCCTATACAACGGCGCTGACCGCACGCAGCGACCGACCACGACCTGCGGGACGCACCGGTTCGGACAGAACCTGGCGGCTCACCACCCGGATGCTGCCGCCAGCTCCAGGGCGCGCTCGGGCCAGAACTGACCGGCTTCCGGACCGCCGTTGCACTCGCCGTCGCTCTCGCCGGGTGGCTTGACCCAGACGTACGCGTCGAGGTGACCCGCACCCGAGACCGGGCCCGGCTCCGTCCCGAAGGCCCGGCCGGGCGGGTTGCACCAGTCGTCGGTGGCGCCGAAGCCGTTGCGACCGCTGTCGACGATGAAGTGCGCGCCGTCGAGCAGCCCGCTCAGCTCCTCGCCGTACGCCGACTCGTCGTCGTCGCTCTGGAAGTTGGAGACGTTGGTGGAGAAGCCGCGGACGTCCTCGACGCCGGCGTCCTTCATCAGCGGCGCGAGGTCGGCGGGTTCGACCCAGTGCGAGTGGCCGCCGTCGAGGTACGTCGTCACGCCCGCGTCGGTCAGCTTCTCGCCGGCCTCCTTGATCAGGTCGACCCGCTGGTCGCGGTCGCCGCACTGCAGCAGCGAGGCCAGCCCGTCCGGCTCGACGACGGCCGCCGCCGCCTTGCCGGCCCCGGCAGCGGACGCGATCTCGTCGACCCAGGAGCCGTACTCGTCGGCCGGCAGCCCTCCGGCGGAGAGCTGGCCGGTGCAGTCGCGGTCGGGCACGCCGTACACGACGAAGGTCGGGACCCTCCCGGCCCGGTCGGCGTCGGCGACCACCCGCTCGACGTACGGCCCGACCTTGCCGGCGGGGTAGTCCTCCGGGGTGAGCCAGATGCCCTGCGGGGTGCCGGCCAGCCTGCTGAAGACCGCCTCGTCGGCGGAGTCGCCGCTGTCCTTCGCCGAGGTCGCCGCCTGCGCGGCCTTCGAGCCCGGGTCGGCGTACTGGTCATGGTCGGTGTACGGGTTGGCCGCCTGGGCCGCGCCGTCGTCACCCGACCCGGAACAGGCCGTCAGCGCCGCGATCGCCACCAGCGCTGCCGCGGCCAACGCACGAGACGGTCGGCGAAGAGTCACGACGCCATCATGCCAAGGCGCGCGCGCTCCGCCGACCGCCCCGCTCAGTGCTGGACGGCGTCCTTGCGACCGGGGGCGAAGAGGCTCGCCACGGCCGCGACCGCGACGGCCGCCGCACCGGTGAGCAGCGCCGGCCCGATCGCGCCGTCGTACCCCGTCGGGGTCAGCTCGCCGCCGTTGCTCAGGAAGACCGCGACCAATACGGCGATCCCGAGCGCGACGCCGAACTCACGGATCGTGGAGTTGGCCGAGCTCGCGATCGCGAAGTCGTCGTCGGGCAGCCCGTCGAGCACCATCGACGCCCCCGGCGCGAAGACCAGACCCATCCCGACGCCGGCCATGATCAGCGGCACGATGAAGGACGAGTAGCCCGACCCGTTCTCCGTGATGACGGCGAACCAGACCAGGGAGACGGTCTGGAGCACCAGGCCGGGGAAGAGCAGCGCCCGGTAGCCGACGCGGCCGACCAGCGCGCCGGCGATCGGCGCGACCACCATCGGCGCTGCGGTCCACGGCAGGGTGCGGAGACCGGCCTCGAGCGGGCTGTAGCCCTGGACGATCTGGAGGTACTGCGCGAGCAGGAAGACCGTGCCGAACATGCCGAGCGTGAACATCAGGAAGATGATGTTCGCGACCGAGAAGCGGCGCGAGCGGAAGAGCCGCAGCGGCAGGACGGCGTACGAGCGGCTGCGTGCCCAGACGACGTACGCCGGAAGCAGCAGGGCTGCCAGCACGAGCGGGACGACCACCAGCGGGTCGCCCCAGCCGTCGTCGTTGCCGTGCACGATGCCCCAGATGCCGAGGAAGACGGCACCGCCGAGCAGCAGCACCCCGACCGGGTCGAGCCGCTGCCAGGCACCCTTCGACTCGGGGATCGCGACCAGCAGGAGGGGGACGGCGACGATCGCGACCGGCACGTTGAGCCAGAAGATCGCCTGCCAGCTGACGCCCTCGACGACCGCGCCGCCGATGACCGGGCCGAGCGCGACGCCGAGTCCGGACACGCCGCCCCAGATGCCGATGGCCGCGGCCCGCATGGCCGGCGGTACGGCGGCGGCCAGCAGTGTGAGCGAGAGCGGCATGATCGCCGCCGCGCCCAGCCCCTGGACCGCCCGGGCGGCGATCAGGGCCTCGGAGCTGGTGCTCAGCGCCGAGGCGATCGAGGCGAGGGTGAAGAGGGTGACGCCGGCGAGCATCATCCGGCGCCGACCGAGCCGGTCCCCGAGGGTGGCGGCCGGCAGCATGAAGGTCGCGAAGGTGAGCGTGTAGGCGTTCAGGAACCAGGACAGCTGGCCGACCGACGAGCCGAGGTCGGCCTGGATCACCGGCAGCGCGCTGGTCATCACCAGGTTGTCGAGCGTGGCCATGAACATCGGCAGCGAGGCGGCGACGATCGCGAGCCAGATCGGCACTCGCCGGCGTGGAGCCGCGACCGGCTCGGGCGTGGCCACCCGGGGTGCATCGAGTGTGGACATCTGCTTCTCCGTCATCAGAGGATCAAGAAGGCATTGAATGATTACTTGCTGTCATGACGTTAAGTAATCGACTGATAACATGTCAAGCATGGCAGCGGAGAAAGTCAGTCGGATGTCGGCGGAGGACCGCCGGGCGCTGGTCCTGGAGGCAGGCACCCGGGCGTTCGCCCACGGCGGCTACCACGGCACCAGCACGGATGCGGTCGCGAAGGAGGCCGGGGTCTCCCAGCCGTACGTCGTCCGCATCTTCGGCACCAAGCTGGACCTCTTCCTCGAGGTGTTCGAGAGCTCGGTCGGCCGGATCCAGGCGGCCTTCGAGGAGGTGCTCGCCGAGCGGCCCTTCGACCCCGACAGCGAGGACGACAAGGCCCGGATGGGCCTGGCATACACCGAGCTCCTGCGCGACCACGACTTCCTGCAGGTGATGATGCACGGCTTCTCGAACGGCGACGTGCCCGAGATCGCGGCCGCGGCCCGGCGCTGCATGGGCGGCGTCTTCGCCACCATCCAGCGCACCGGCTGGGACGACGAGAAGGTCCGCGACTTCGTCGCCTACGGGATGCTGCTCAACGTGATGATCTCGATGCGCGCCCCCGAGCACCTCGAGCCCGGCGACCCGCTCACCACGTTGGCGACCTGTGCGTTCGGAGACGAGCTCGCAGTGCTTCAATCGCCGCTATGACGGCTCCCTCGACCCTCGTCCTGGCCTCCCAGTCCCCCGCCCGCCTGGCCACGCTGCGCAGCGCGGGGATCGACCCGGTCGTGATCGTGTCCGGCGTCGACGAGTCGCAGCTGGACGGACTGCCGCCGGCCGAGCTGGCGCTGCAGCTGGCCGAGCTGAAGTGTGCGGCGGTGGTCGCTGGGGACGGCGTACCCGCCGGCGCGCTGGTGCTGGGCTGCGACTCCGTGCTCGAGCTCGACGGCGAGGCGTACGGCAAGCCTGACGACGCGGCCGACGCCGTACGCCGCTGGCAGACGATGCGTGGACGCTCCGGCGTGCTGCGCACCGGGCACTGCCTCCACGACACGGCGACCGGTCAGGTCGCCGCGGCGACCGCCTCGACCACCGTGCACTTCGCGGACCTCACCGACGAGGAGGTCACGGCGTACGTCGCGACCGGCGAGCCGCTCGTGGTGGCCGGTGCGTTCACGGTCGACGGCCTCGGCGGCGCCTTCGTCACCGGGATCGACGGCGACTTCCACAACGTCGTCGGGGTGAGCCTGCCGCTGCTCAGGGAGCTGGTGGCCGAGCTGGGTCACTCCTGGACGGAGCTGTGGTCACGTCGGTGACCGGCGCCTCGACGAGCTCGCTCATCTCGAGGACCTGGAGCGGGTTCTGCTTGAGCTCGGCCAGGTGCACCGGGCGCTGGAAGACCAGCGTGCGGAAGAGGTAGAAGCGCGCCACCATGCCGAGGAAGAGCCCGATCACGTTGGCGGACAGGTTGTCCGACCACGGGTCGTTGTGGTCCAGGACGTGCCGGCTGAACCACAGGCAGGCGATCGGGATCAGCATCGTGACGATGTTGATGATGACGAACATCAGCCGTCCACCGTCCGGCGTGCGCGGCGGGCGGTCCGCGAAGACCCACGAACGGCTGCCGCGGTAGCTGACGGCCATGCCGATCAGGTTCGCGATCACGTACGCGAGGTAGGGCTGGTCGGCCAGCGGCGCGTCGTACCCCGAGCTGAAGCCGTGGACCAGGACGTTGAAGATCACCAGGGCGAGGATGGTCGCGAGACCACCGACGGCGAGGAACCGGTAAGCCTCGGTGAAGATCCGATGCCACCGGTTGCCCATGGTCCCAGGCTAACCGCTCACCCGGTGAACAGATTGGCCGCCTTGCGGAGGGTCTCCACCAGGCCGTAGGCCAGGGGAATGCCGACGAGTGACCAGGCGATCACGATGCGGGCCGTCATACCGCGCTCCTCTCGGGCTCGGGGGTCTCGGTCGGCTCGTGGTGGCGTGCGTCCACGGCCTTGATCAGCAGGTTGGCGACGAACCCGACGGCGAGCAGGCCGACCATCGTGAACAGCGCCGGCCGGTAGGCGTCGGCGGTCAGCTCACCGGGCGTGCCCTGGGAGTCGAGGAAGCGGTTGACGATCAGCGGGCCGGCGACCCCGGCCGCCGACCAGGCGATGAGCAGCCGCCCGTGGATGGCACCGACCTGGAAGGTGCCGAAGAGGTCGCGCAGGTAGGCCGGCACGGTGGCGAAGCCGCCGCCGTAGAACGACAGGATCACCGCGGCGAGCAGGACGAAGAGCGCCATCGAGCGGTCGCCGTACGTCGCCAGCAGCACGTAGAGCACCATGCCGCCGCCCAGGTAGAGCATGTAGATCGGCTTGCGGCCGACGACGTCGGAGGTCGACGACCAGACGAACCGGCCGGCCATGTTGGCCAGGGACAACAGACCCACGAAGCCGGCGGCGGCGGTCGCGCTCACCGACGAGACCCCGCTGTCGTCGCGGAAGAAGTCCTGGATCATCGGGGAGGCCTGCTCGAGGATGCCGATGCCCGCGGTGACGTTGCAGAACAGCACGATCCACAGCAGGTAGAACTGCGGGGTGCGGATCGCGTTGGCCGCGGACACGCTGGCTGTGGTCACCAGCTTCTTCTCGGCGACCTGCGAGGGGTCCCAGCCGTCGGGCTGCCAGCCCTCGGCGGGCACCCGGATGGTGAACGCGCCGAACATCATGAAGGCGAAGTAGACGATGCCGAGGGTGATGAAGAGCAGCATCACGGCGTGGCCGCTGGCGACCGAGGCCGGGTCGGTTGCGTCGTACCCGCTGTCGTAGGCCGACAGCAGCCGGGCGCTGAGCGGGCTGGCGATGAGCGCGCCGCCGCCGAAGCCCATGATCGCCATGCCGGTGGCCAGCCCGGGTCGGTCGGGGAACCACTTGATCAGCGTGGAGACCGGGGAGATGTAGCCGATGCCCAGGCCGATGCCGCCGATCACGCCGTACCCGAGGTAGACGAGCCAGAGCTGGTCGGTCCCGATGCCGAGCGCGGCGACCATGAAGCCGGTCGACCAGAAGCAGGCCGCGGTGAACATCGCGGCCCGGGGGCCGTTGCGGTCCACCCAGGTGCCGCAGACAGCAGCGGAGAGGCCGAGCATCACGATCGCGATCGAGAAGATGATGCCGATGCGGGTCAGGCTGGTGTCGAAGTCCTGGACGAGAGCGGTCTTGTAGACGCTGGTCGCGTAGACCTGACCGATGCACAGGTGGACGGCGAGCGCCGCGGGCGGGACGAGCCAGCGGCTGTAGCCGGGGCCGGCGACGATGCGGTCGCGGGCGAGGAACGAGGGAACCACAGGGACACACCTCCGAGTAAGGGTCAGCCGGGCCGTACCCCGAAGTGACCGCAGTCACTCCCCCACCCTGACGACGGCCCTCACTCGACCGGCAGGCCGAGCCCCCGCGCGATCAGCATCCGCTGGACCTCGGAGGTGCCCTCGCCGATCTCGAGCACCTTGGCGTCGCGGTAGAACCGGGCGACGGGGTACTCCTCCATGAAGCCGTAACCGCCGAAGACCTGGGTCGCGATCCGGGTGGCGGTGACCGCCGACTCGGTGGCGTAGAGCTTGGCGACGGCCGCGGCCTGCTTGAACTCCTTGACGGGTGCTCCCCGTCCGTCCTGCTGACTGTCCTTCATCGCCGCCGCCCGGTAGGTGAGCAACCGGCTGGCGTGCAGCATCACCTCGAGGTCGGCGACCTGGAAGGCCACGCCCTGCTTGCGACCGATCGGGCCGCCGAACGTCTGTCGCTCCCCGGCGTACTGGAGGCTCATGTCGAGACAGGCCTGGATGCAGCCGACCGCGAGAGCAGCGATCGCGACCCGACCGTCGTCGAGGGTGGCGAGGAACTGTGCGTAGCCGCGTCCACGCTCACCGAGCAGGTTGGCTTCCGGTACCCGGGCGTCCTCGAACGAGAGCGGGTGGGTGTCGGAGGCGTGCCAGCCGAGCTTGTCGTACGCCTTCTCGGCGGTGAAGCCGGGAGTGCTGCTGGGCACGATGATCGTGCTGATCTCGGGACGGCCGTCACCGCGGTCGCCGGTGCGGGCGGTCACGGTGACGAGGCTGGTGATGTCGGAGCCCGAGTTGGTGATGAACTGCTTGGCGCCGTTGACCACCCACTCGCCACCCTCGAGCACCGCCTTCGTCTTCGTGGCGCCGGCATCGGACCCGGCGCCGGGCTCGGTCAGGCCGAAACCGGCGAGCCGGTCACCGGAGACCAGGTCGGGCAGCCACGTCTGGCGCTGCTCGTCGGTCCCGTACGTGAGGATCGGGTTGATGCCGAGGCCGACCGCCGCCTCGAGCGTGATGCCCATCGACTGGTCGACGCGGCCGATCTCCTCGATCGCCACGCACAGGCTCGTGAAGTCGCCGTCGTCCCCGGCACCGCCGTACTCCTCCGGGGCCGTGAGACCGAAGAGGCCGAGCGCGCCCATCTTCTTGACGACGTCGATCGGGAAGTGGTGCTCGCGGTCCCACTGCGCGGCGTACGGCGCGATCTCCGCCTCGGCGAAGGCGCGGACGGTACGCCGGAACTCCTCGTGCTCACGCGACAGCTCGTAGCTCATGCTCCGCACCCTAGCCCTTTGGTTAGCGGTTGTTAACCACGGGTGCGACATGCGCCACACGGACGGCCCGCCCGCTGCGCCGAGGCTGGCGATACCCTGCCCCGCGGGGTATCGCCACGATCCGCCACGTCTGGAAGCAGGAGGGGTAGTGCCCGAGAGCAAGCCGCTGGAGAAGGTCCTGATCGCGAACCGCGGAGAGATCGCGGTCCGTGTCATCCGAGCATGCAAGGACGCCGGCATCGGCTCCGTCGCCGTGTACGCCGAGCCCGACCGTGACGCGCTCTTCGTCCGGCTCGCCGACGAGGCGCACTCGCTCGGTGGTGCGACGCCGGCCGACTCCTACCTCGACATCGCCAAGATCATCACGGTGGCCGAGAAGTCCGGTGCCGACTCCGTGCACCCGGGCTACGGGTTCCTCGCCGAGAACGCCGACTTCGCCCAGGCCGTGCTCGACGCCGGTCTGGTCTGGATCGGCCCGCCACCGGCCGCGATCGAGGCGCTGGGCGACAAGGCCAAGGCCAAGCACATCGCCGAGCGGGCCAACGC
Source organism: uncultured Actinomycetota bacterium (assembly GCA_963717855.1). Taxonomy (GTDB): domain Bacteria; phylum Actinomycetota; class Actinomycetes; order Propionibacteriales; family Nocardioidaceae; genus Nocardioides. Next base: position 123,296 of record CAVQXF010000009.1, read on the forward strand.
TCCCCTCGCGCCCGGCACCAAGGACCCGGTCAAGGACGCCGACGAGGTCGTCGCGTTCGCCGAGGCCAACGGGCTGCCAGTCGCGATCAAGGCCGTCTTCGGTGGCGGCGGTCGCGGCCTCAAGGTCGCCCGCACGATCGAGGAGATCCCCGACGCCTACGAGTCCGCCGTCCGCGAGGCCGTCTCGGCGTTCGGCCGCGGCGAGTGCCTCGTGGAGAAGTTCCTCGACCAGCCCCGCCACGTCGAGACCCAGTGCCTGGCCGACCAGCACGGCAACGTCGTGGTCGTCTCGACCCGCGACTGCTCCCTGCAGCGCCGCCACCAGAAGCTGGTCGAGGAGGCGCCCGCGCCGTTCCTCACCGAGGACCAGCTCACCCGCCTCTACGAGTCGTCCAAGGCGATCCTCAAGGAGGCCGAGTACGTCGGCGCCGGGACCTGCGAGTTCCTCGTCGCCAAGGACGGCACCATCTCCTTCCTCGAGGTCAACACCCGCCTCCAGGTCGAGCACTGCGTCTCGGAGGAGGTCACCGGGATCGACCTGGTCCGCGAGATGTTCCGCATCGCCGCCGGCGAGGAGCTCGGGTACGACGACCCGGAGATCCGCGGCCACTCGATCGAGTTCCGCATCAACGCCGAGGACGGCGGCCGCAACTTCATGCCCGCCCCCGGCACCCTGTCGGCCTGGAGCCCGCCGCAGGGTCCCGGCGTCCGCGTCGACGGCGGCTACGAGAACGGCGAGACCATCCCCGGGGCGTTCGACTCCCTGATCGCCAAGCTGATCGTCACCGGTCGCGACCGCACCCAGGCCCTCGAGCGCTCGCGCCGCGCGCTGGCCGAGTTCGTGGTCGATGGCATGCCCACCGTGATCCCGTTCCACCGCACAGTCGTCGACGACCCGGCGTACGTCGGGGCCTCGACGCCGTCCGGCGAGGGCGAGTTCAGCGTCTACACGACCTGGATCGAGACCGACTTCGACAACCAGATCACGCCGTACGCCGGCGACTCGGCCGAGGCCGACGAGCCCGAGGAGCGTCAGACCGTGGTCGTCGAGGTCGGCGGCAAGCGTCTCGAGGTCGTCATCCCCGGCGGGCTGGGCGGCATCGCTGCCGGACCGGCCGCTGGAGGTGCCAAGAAGGCCAAGCGGGCCAAGAAGGCCGGGGCCAAGGTCAGCGGCGACGCGGTCGCCAGCCCGATGCAGGGCACCATCGTCAAGGTCGTCGTCGAGGAGGGCCAAGAGGTCGCCGAGGGCGACACCATCGTCGTCATCGAGGCGATGAAGATGGAGCAGCCCCTCAAGGCGCACAAGGCCGGCACCGTCACCGGGCTGCAGGCCGAGGTCGGCGCCACCGTCGGCAACGGCGCGGTCGTGTGCGAGATCAAGGACTGAGTGTCCTCCTCGATCGCCCTCCTCCACCGGTGACGGCACCCGTCGTACCCTCGGCCTCGTGACGGATCCCGCACCCGCGCTGCGTCTGCGCGAGCCCGGCCAGCGGGTCAGTCCGCGCGCCCGCCTGATGTGGGGCACCTCCGCCGCGCTCGAAGGCGTGGTCCTGATCGCGGTCCTGGTGATCGCCGGTCCGGTCACCGACTGGCTGCCGATCCCGCTCTGGGTGGTCGTCCTGGTGGCGGCACTGTCGGCGGCGTACGCCGTCGTGATGCCGGTGTGGCGCTACCGGGTGCACCGCTGGGAGGTCACCGCCACCGCGGTCTACACGCAGACCGGCTGGTGGGTCCGGGAGCGCCGCATCGCGCCGATGTCGCGGCTTCAGACCGTCGACCACGCCGAGGGCGCCCTGGCCCGGCTCTTCGGCCTGGCGACGGTCACGGTCACCACCGCCTCCGCAGCGGGCGCACTCGAGATCGTCGGGCTCCCCCGCGACCGGGCGCTGGCGCTGGTCGAGCAGCTCGCCGTCCAGGCCGACACCGTGCCGGGCGACGCCACGTGACCCAGCCGGACGTCGAGTGGCAGCGGGTCGACCCGCGGATGCTGCTGGTCTACCCGGTCCGAGAGCTGGTGCGCTTCCTGCCGGTGCTGATCGGTCTCTTCATCGCCGGGTCCGCGTCCGGTCGCACCGACTGGTGGCACGGAGCCGGCATCGCGATCCCGATGGCACTGGGAGTGCTGCGCTACTTCACGACGTACTTCCGGATCACCTCGACCAGGGTCGAGCTGCGCCGCGGGCTGCTCAACCGGCACCAGCTGTCGACGCCGCTCGACCGGGTCCGCACGGTCGACATCACCGCCCCGCTCACCCACCGGGCCCTCGGCCTGACCATCGTCCGGATCGGCACCGGGACGGCGTCCAAGGACGACGAGGACCACCTCGACCTCGACGGGCTCCCAGCGACGCGGGCGCGGCTCCTGCGGAGCGAGCTGCTCCGGGTCGGCGACTCCCCGGCCGAGCCGGGTGCCGAAGGACCCGAGCCGGACCGGGTGGTGCTGCGCTTCGATCCCGCCTGGGTGCGGTTCGCGCCGCTGACGACGTCCGGACTCGTGCTCGCCGGTGGTGCGATCGGCGTCGCGGCCCAGGGGATCAACACCTTCGGCGGGTTCGAACGGCTCGACCCCGAGGAGGTCGTCGCCAACACCGCCGGCTTGTCGGCGGCGCTCGCGATCCCGATCGGCCTGGCGCTTCTCCTTCTCGCCGTCTCTGCGCTCGCCATCGGCGGGTACGTCGTCACCAACTGGGGCTTCACCCTGACCCACACCGGGCCGGAGCGCCGAGGGGCCTGGCACCTGCGTCGCGGCCTGCTCACCACGCGCGAGACGACGGTCGACGACGACCGGGTCAGCGGCGTCAGCACCGCCGAGCCGCTCGGGCTGCGCCTCCTGGGTGGCGGCCGGGTCTCCGCCATCGTCACCGGGCTCGGCGGCGGCGATGCCGGCAGCTCGCTGCTCGCGCCGCCCGCTCCGAGGGCCGTGATCGAGCACGTGGGGGCCCAGGTGCTCGGCACCGCGTCCCCGCTCCTCGCGCCGCTGACCGGTCACGGGCCGCGGGCCCGGCGGCGCCGCTACACCCGCGCGCTCTGGCCGGTCGTCGTGGTGGTGACCGTGGTCGTCCTGCTGGTCGGCCTCGAGACCCTGCCCTCCTGGTGGCTGGTGGTGGTCCTCGCCCTCCCGGCCTCCGCGCTGGTGGCCCGAGACCGCGCCGCCGCTCTCGGCCACGCCCTCGTCGACGGCCACGTGGTCGCGCGCTCGGGCAGCCTCGACCGACGACGCGACGCCCTGGCGGTGCACGGTGTCATCGGATGGAACCTGCGCGCCAGCTGGTTCCAGCGCCGCGCCGGCCTGACCACGCTGGTCGCGACGACGGCCGGGGGACGTCAGTCGGTCACCGTGCTCGACGTGCCGGACGGGGCCGCGCTCGACCTCGCGCGTCTGGCGATGCCCGAGCTTCTCGAGCAGTTCGTCGTCTCGCCGGAGACCAACCCCACAGCGCTCGGGCGGCCGGACTTATAGCGTGTCCCGCATGTTCTCCAAGGTGCTCGTAGCCAACCGCGGCGAGATTGCGATCCGGGCGTTCCGTGCGGCGTACGAGCTGGACGCGCTCACCGTCGCCGTCTTCCCGTACGAGGACCGCTGGTCCGAGCACCGGCTGAAGGCTGACGAGGCCTACGAGATCGGCGAGCGCGGCCACCCCGTGCGGGCCTACCTCGACCCCGAAGCGATCGTCGCGGTCGCGCTGCGTGCGGGCGCGGACGCCATCTATCCGGGCTACGGGTTCCTCTCCGAGAACCCGACTCTGGCCGAGGCGTGCGCCAATGCCGGGATCACCTTCATCGGGCCCAGCTCCAAGGTCCTCGAGCTCACCGGCAACAAGGCGCGGGCGATCGCGGCCGCCAAGGCCGCCGGCGTCCCGACCCTCGCCAGTGTCGAGCCGTCCACGGACGTGGACTCCCTCGTCGAGGCATCGTCGGCGCTGCCGTACCCCCTCTTCGTGAAGGCGGTCGCCGGTGGCGGTGGCCGCGGCATGCGCCGGGTCGACGATCCCAAGGCGCTGCGCGAGGCCGTCGAGACCTGCATGCGCGAGGGCGAGGCCGCCTTCGGCGACCCGACGGTCTTCATCGAGCAGGCCGTCGTCGAGCCGCGGCACATCGAGGTGCAGATCCTCGCCGACGGCGACGGCAACGTGATCCACCTCTTCGAGCGCGACTGCTCGGTGCAGCGCCGCCACCAGAAGGTCGTCGAGATCGCGCCGGCGCCCAACCTCGACCCGGAGCTGCGCGACCGCATGTGCGCCGACGCGGTGCGCTTCGCGAAGGAGATCGGCTACCGCAACGCGGGCACCGTCGAGTTCCTGCTGGACCCCGCGGGCAACTACGTCTTCATCGAGATGAACCCGCGCATCCAGGTCGAGCACACGGTGACCGAGGAGGTCACCGACGTCGACCTCGTGCAGTCCCAGATGCGGATCGCCGCGGGCGAGACCCTCGACGACCTCGGCCTGTCGCAGGACAGCATCCGGCTGCGCGGCGCCGCGCTGCAGTGCCGCATCACCACCGAGGACCCGGCCAACAACTTCCGCCCCGACACCGGCGTCATCACGACGTACCGCTCCCCCGGCGGCCCGGGCATCCGCGTCGACGGCGGCACGGTCTACACCGGTGCCGAGGTCTCGGCGCACTTCGACTCGATGCTCGCCAAGCTCACCTGTCGCGGCCGCACGTTCGACAAGGCCGTCGAGAAGGCACGGCGTGCCGTCGCCGAGTTCCGCATCCGCGGCGTCTCCACCAACATCCCCTTCCTGCAGGCCGTGCTGACCGACCCCGACTTCGCCGGCGGCCACGTCACGACCTCCTTCATCGAGACGCACCCGCAGCTGCTGCTGGCCCGCGGCTCGGGCGACCGTGGCAGCAAGCTGCTCGGCTACCTCGCCGACGTGACGGTCAACCAGCCGCACGGGCCGGCCCCGGTGACGCTCGACCCGGTCTCCAAGCTCCCGGCGGTCAACCTCGATGTCCCCGCCCCGGACGGCAGCCGCCAGCTGCTGCTGGAGGTGGGCCCGGAGGAGTTCGCCCGCCGCCTCCGGGCCCAGACCAACGTCGCGGTCACCGACACGACCTTCCGCGACGCCCACCAGTCGCTGCTGGCGACCCGGGTGCGCACCCGCGACCTGCTCTCCGTCGCCGGCCACGTCGCGCGGACGACGCCCGAGCTGTGGTCCCTGGAGGCCTGGGGCGGCGCGACGTACGACGTGGCGCTGCGCTTCCTCTCCGAGGACCCGTGGGAGCGGCTGGCGTCCCTGCGCCAGGCGGTGCCCAACATCTGCCTGCAGATGCTGCTGCGTGGCCGCAACACGGTCGGCTACACGCCGTACCCCACCGACGTGACGAACGCCTTCGTCGAGGAGGCCGCCGCCACCGGCATCGACGTCTTCCGGGTCTTCGACGCTCTCAACGACGTCGAGCAGATGCGGCCGGCGATCGAGGCGGTGCGCGCGACCGGGACGGCGGTCGCCGAGGTGGCGCTCTGCTACACCGGCGACCTCTCCAACCCCGACGAGGACCTCTACACCCTCGACTACTACCTCCACCTCGCCGACAAGATCGTCGGGGCCGGCGCCCACGTGCTGGCGATCAAGGACATGGCCGGTCTGCTCCGGGTGCCCGCGGCGCACACCCTGGTGACGGCGCTGCGCGAGCGCTTCGACCTGCCGGTGCACCTGCACACCCACGACACCCCCGGTGGCCAGCTCGCGACCCTGCTGGCGGCGATCGACGCAGGCGTGGACGCGGTCGACGCCGCCACCGCGTCGATGGCCGGCACGACGTCGCAGCCGCCGCTCTCCTCGCTCGTCTCCGCCACGGACCACGGTCCGCGCGAGACCGGCCTGTCGCTGGCCGCGATCAACGCGCTCGAGCCGTACTGGGAGGCCACCCGTCGCGTCTACGCGCCGTTCGAGTCCGGCCTGCCCGCGCCGACCGGTCGCGTCTACCGCCACGAGATCCCCGGCGGCCAGCTCTCCAACCTGCGTCAGCAGGCGATCGCCCTCGGGCTCGGCGAGAAGTTCGAGCAGATCGAGGACATGTACGCCGCGGCCAACGACATCCTCGGCCGGATCCCCAAGGTGACCCCGTCGTCGAAGGTGATCGGCGACCTCGCCCTGCACCTCGTGGCGGTCGGTGCCGACCCGGCCGAGTTCGCCGACAACCCGGGCAAGTTCGACATCCCCGACTCGGTCATCGGCTTCCTCAACGGCGAGCTCGGCGACCCGCCCGGTGGCTGGCCCGAGCCGTTCCGCACGAAGGCCCTCGAGGGCCGCACCCACAAGCCGCCGATGGAGACCCTCACCGCCGAGCAGCAGGAGGGCCTGGCCGGCGCCAGCCCCACGCGCCGCCGTACGCTCAACGAGCTGCTCTTCCCCGGGCCGACGAAGGAGTTCTCCGAGTCGCGTGCGCGGTACGGCGACGTGTCGGTCCTCAACACCCTCGACTACCTCTACGGTCTGCGCAGCGGCGTCGAGCACGCCGTGGAGCTGCAGGAGGGCAAGACCCTGATCGTCGGGCTGCAGGCGATCAGCGAGCCCGACGAGCGCGGCTTCCGCACCGTGATGGCGACCATCAACGGCCAGCTGCGCCCGGTCAACGTGCGCGACCGCAACGTCGCCTCCGAGGTGGCGGCCGCGGAGAAGGCGGACACCACCCAGCCGGGTCACGTCGCCGCACCGTTCCAGGGCGTCGTCACCGTGGTCGTCGAGAAGGGCCAGCAGGTCGAGGCCGGTGACACTGTCGCGACCATCGAGGCGATGAAGATGGAGGCCTCGATCACGGCCGCCGTCTCCGGCACCGTCGAGCGGATCGCACTGTCCGGCACCCAGGCCGTCGATGGTGGCGACCTGGTGCTGGTGCTCGCGTAGCTCCCGCGCCGCCGGCATGCGGTTTGGTCACCAACCGCAGATCCGGAAGCCGATTTCATGCTGTTTGTGACCAATCGGCGCGTCCGGCCACCGGGCAGGGCACCGGTGCCTCAGCAACCAAACGTCCACCGGATCCGGTTGCTGACCCACCGCTCCCACGCCTCCGGCATGCGGTTTGGTCACCAACCGCAGATCTGGAGACCGATTTCATGCGGTTGGTGACCAAACGTCGCGTCCGGCCGCCGGATCGAGAGCACCCGGAGGGCCACGACATACTCAGCGGCGTGATGGGCGACCGGCAGCGACCGACACATGAGTGAGCACGAGGGCACCCCGGTCGTCGCCGGGATCGTGACGGCCGTCGTCGGTTCCAGCAGCTCCTTCGTCGTCGTGCTCGCAGGGCTCACGGCGGTCGGCGCCTCCGCCAGCCAGGCGGCGTCCGGCCTGCTGGTCCTCTTCATCAGCCAGGCGCTCGGCATGCTGTGGCTCGCCGTGCGCCACCGCACCCCGATCACGCTCGCCTGGTCGACCCCCGGCGCCGCGCTCCTGGTCTCGACCGGGGCCGTCACCGGCGGCTGGGCGGCCGCGGTCGGCGCTTTCCTCGTCACCGGCGTGCTGATCGTGCTGACCGGCCTCATCCCCGCGCTCGGTGACCTGATCGCCCGCATCCCGACCTCGCTGGCCCGGGCGATGCTCGCCGGCGTCCTGCTGCCCATCTGCCTGGAGCCGGTCACGGGGCTGGCGGACTCACCGGCGTACGTCGGTCCGGTCGTCCTCGCCTGGGTGGTGATGCACCGCATCTCCCGGCGCTGGGCGGTGCCGGTCTCGCTGATGGTCGCGCTGGTCGTGGTCGTCGTGTCGGCAGGCTCCTCGGTGTCCGCGGGCGACCTGGTCCCCGCCATCACCTGGACCACCCCGCACTGGACGGTCGCGGCGGTCGTGAGCATCGCGATCCCGCTCTACATCGTGACCATGGCCTCGCAGAACGTCCCGGGCGTCGCGGTGATGTCGAGCTTCGGCTACCAGGTCCCCTGGCGCGAGACGATGACGGTCACCGGCATCGGCACCCTGCTGGGCGCACCCTTCGGCGGGCACGCGATCAACCTCGCCGCGATCACGGCCGCCATGACTGCCGGGCCGATGGCCGGACCCGACCGCAGCCGTCGCTGGACCGCGGTCGTGTCGGCTTCCGCCACCTACCTCGTGCTCGCCCTCGCGAGCGCCGCGCTGGCCGCCCTGGTCGCCGCGGCACCCGGAGACGTCATGCAGGCGGCGGCCGGTCTCGCCCTGCTGGGCACCCTCGCCGCGTCACTCGCCGGCGCGCTCGCCGACGAGGAGGGTCGCGAGGCGGCGGTCGTGTGCTTCGTGGTAGCCGCGTCGGGCGTCTCGATCCTCGGTGTCGGAGCGGCGTTCTGGGCGCTGCTCGCCGGACTGGTCCTGCGGCCCCTGCTGCGTCCGGTCCTCAGCGCCTCGCGACGCTGAACGTCAGCCAGGTCGAGCGCAGCCCGAGGGCGGAGCGGAAGCTGTCGCCGCTGACGACCACCCGGCCCTTGGTCCCGACCAGGGTGATCGACCGGACCCGGCCACCCCAGGCACCGTTGCCGTCCCGCGAGGTCACCGCCATCCGGGTCAGGTCGCCGATCTTCGGCCAGGCGCGCTCCAGAGTGGTGTCGTCGAGGCGGGTCGACCAGTCGTGCACGGGGTTGCCCGACCAGTCGTCGTACGGGTCCTCGCGGGCCGCCAGGTAGGGCACCGACCCGGCGGAGGTCCAGCCGCCGCTGCTGGACGCGAACTGGGTGAAGGCCGGTTCCCCGCCGCTGGTCAGGATCTTCGCGCGGGTGACCGCGATCGCCCGGTCGGCGGCCGGGTGCTCCGCGTCGTACCCGCCGTAGACCTGGCACGACGCGGTGTCGCAGAGCTGGTAGGCCGACGAGCGCGGGTGTGCACGCTCGTACGCCGCGTAGGTGCGGGCCGCGACGGCCTGCGCCTGGACGGCGGCGGCACTCCACAGGGCCGGCATCTCGAGGGGTACGACGCCGCGCAGGTAGTTCTCGAGGGTGACGTCGTTGACCGTGACCCGGGTGCCCGAGGTCGTGATCGCGGTGCGCAGGAGGCCCCGATAGGCGCGGTCTCCCGACGGTGTCACCAGCGTGATCGGGGAGCCGCCGGCGAAGAACTCGCCCCGCCCCTTCAGTGCGGACCAGGCCCGCCAGCGGTCGGTCAGGTAGTCGACCCGGCTGTTGCCACGCGCGCCCGGTGACGACCCGCCAGCGGGTCGCCCCGTTGGCGGGCAGAGTCGTACGGGCGGCGACGGCCGTGTCGCGCAGGCTCAGCCGGGAGCGGGCGCGTACGACCAGGTCTGTCGGGGTGGTGTCCCGGGTGAGCTGGACGACGACGCGTCCACCGCCCGTCGCCCAGGCGGTGCCGGGGTAGTAGAACTCCGCGATCTGGCGGTAGGTCAGACCCTGCCTCGCAGCCCCCTCCGCGCCGTACTGCGACATGCCGTGGCCGTGGCCGTAGCCGTGCCCGCTGATCGTGATCCGGGCCGGTCCGGCGACATCCCAGGCACGCTCGCCGCGCTGGGCTGCTGACGCCGGAGCGACCGCGCCGAGCACGAGGGCGACGGCCGTCAGCGCCGTCCAAGCAGGCAGGAGGGCGCGACGCATGATGTCCTCGGGGTGGGTGGTGCGGATGTGACGAGCCATCGCACCACGCGTCTCAGCGGCCCCGCAACGAGAACGTGGGAACTACCGCTACGTAATTCGAAACAGCGTCGAACGCAGGCCCATCCAGGACCGGAACGTGTCGCCGGAGACGGTCCGCGAGAAGTTCGTCCCGGTGACCGTGACCGCGGTGACGCGGCCGCCGTACGCACCTCGGCCGTCGCGTCCGGTGACCTTGATGGAGACCAGGGCGCCCATGCCCGACCAGTTGCGGGTGATGGCCGCGGCGCTGAAGCTCCGCGTGGTCGGGTCGCCGGCGCTCCCCCGGTCGTAACGGTCCTGGGCGGCGCGCAGGTAGGGGTAGCCACCGTTGACGCTCCAGCCGCCGTTGCTCGACGAGAACTGCGCGAAGGCCGGGCGGCCGCCGTACATCACGACGGTCCGGGCGGTGGCCCGGATCGCGGCGTCGGCGCGCGGGTGCTCCGCGCCGTACCCGCCGTAGACCTGGCAGGCCGCGGTGTCGCACAGGTCGTAGGCGGATCCCCGTCGGGCTCGGCGCTCGAAGGCGGCGTACGTGCGGGCGGCGACCGACTGCGCGCGCACTGCGGCGGCCGGCCAGGAGGCCGGGACCTCCTGGGCGACGACGCCGCGGAGGTAGCTGTCCATCGGCAGGATGTTGATGGTGTCGCGCGCGGACCCCGACGCGTTGACCGACGCCGAGCGCAGGTTGCCGCGGTACGCCGCCCGCCCGGCCGGGGTGCGCAGCACGATCGGCTTGCCGCCGGCGCTGAACTGGGCGTCGCCCTTGGGCGTGCGCCAGGCGTGCCAGGCACGCGTCTTGTACGTCACCCGGGAGCGGTGGCCGGCGGCCTGGATCCGCCACGCGACGACCTTCTTGCCGCGGACCTTGGTGGGCAGCCGCCAGGTCTTCCTGGCGCCCAGCGAGGTCAGCCTCAGACCGCTGCGCGCCGACACCAGAACGTCCGACGAGGTGTCAGCGGTGAGCTTGATGCGGACGTTGCCGGGCACCTTGCCCCAGGTCGTGCCGGGGTAGTAGGTGCGCACGATCGTCTGCCAGCCCTGTCCCGCCGCGGCGCGGTTGCGCGCGCCGTACTGCGAGAGGCCCTTGCCGTGACCCCAGCCCGTCGACGTGATCGTCACGGTGGCGGGGCCGCGCCGTTCGGGCGCAGCCTGAGCGGGTACGGCGGTCGCGGTCAGAGTCAACGTCACGACGACGGCGGACAAGGACGCAGCAGCGCGTCGGAACAGCATCGAACCTCCCGAGAAAGCGGTCGAGTGCGCCAGGGTAGCCCGGCTCAGACGTGGTGCAAACGTCGCGCGGCCTCGGCCAGCGACCCGCTCATCGACGGGTAGACCGTGAACGCCTGGGCGAGCTGGTCGGCGGTCAACGACTCGGCGACCGCGATCGAGACCGGGTGGATGAGCTCGCTCGCGCGGGGGCCGACGACCACCCCGCCGACGACGATGCCGGTGCCGGGACGGCACATCAGCTTCACGAAGCCGTCGCGCACGCCCTGCATCTTGGCCCGCGGGTTGCCCGACAGCGGCAGCATCACGACCTCGGCCTGCATCTCCCCCGCGTCGACGGCCTGCTGCGACCAGCCGACGGTGGCGATCTCGGGAGCGGTGAAGACGTTGGACGAGACCTTCTTGAGGTCCAGGGGGTGCACGGCGTCTCCGAGGAAGTGCCACATCGCGATCCGGCCCTGCATCGCTGCGACGCTGGCGAGCATCAGGACGCCGGTGCAGTCGCCGGCGGCGTACACGCCCCGGGCGGAGGTGCGCGAGACCCGGTCGACGTTGACGAAGCCGCCGTTCTTGCTGATGACGCCGGCCTCCTCGAGTCCGAGACCCTCGGTGTTGGGGACCGAGCCGAGCGCCAGGATGCAGTGCGAGCCCTGGACCGTGCGGCCGTCGGTGAGGGTCACCGTGACGACGTCACCGTGGCGGGTCACCGACTCCATGCGTGACTTGGAGAGCACGTTCATGCCGCGCCGGGTCAGCACGTCCTCGAGGACCTTCGACGCGTCCGCATCCTCGCCCGGGAGCACCCGGTCGCGGCTGGAGACCAGCGTGACGGGGATGCCGAGGTTGAGGTAGGCGCTCGCGAACTCGGCGCCGGTGACGCCGGAGCCGACCACGATCAGCTCGGTCGGGACCTCGGTGAGGTCGTAGACCTGCTCCCAGGTCAGGATCCGCTCGCCGTCGGGCTGCGCGGTGGGGAGCGTACGCGGCGCGGCGCCGGTCGCCAGCAGGATCGCGTCAGCCTCCAGGACCTGCTCACCGCCGTCGGCGAGGTCCACGACGACCCGGCCGGAGCCGCCGAGGCGACCCCGTCCCTGGACCAGGGTGACGCCGTCGCGGGTCAGGCGGCGCTCGATGTCGGAGGACTGGTCGGCCGCGAGCTGCTTGACCCGGCTGTTGACACGGGCCAGGTCGACCCGGATCGACGTCGCGGCGTCACCCTCGGCATCGAGGAAGTTGACGCCGAGCTCGGCCGCGCCGGACAGCTCGCTCATCACCTCGGCGGTGGCGATCAGCGTCTTGCTCGGCACGCAGTCGGTGAGTACGGCGGAGCCGCCCACGCCGTCGGTGTCGACGATGGTCACCTCGGCGCCGAGCTGCGCGGCGACGTGGGCGGCCTCGTAGCCGCCCGGGCCGCCACCGATGATGACGACCTTCTCGCTGGGCGAGCCTGTCGAGACCATGATCAGAGGTTGATCATGTGGCCGGCGATGCCCTCGATGGCTTCCTTCATCGCCTCCGACAGCGTCGGGTGGGCGAAGACGTTGCGGGCCACCTCGTCGGCGGTCAGGTCCCACTGCTGCGCCAGGGTCAGCGCGGGCAGCAGCTCGGTGACCTCGGGCCCGATCATGTGGGCGCCGACGATCTCGTTGTGCTCGGCGTCGGCCACGATCTTCACGAAGCCCACGCCCTCGGCCATGCCGCGGGCCTTGCCGTTGGCCGAGAACGGGAACGACGACACCTTCACGTCGTACCCCTTCTCCTTCGCCTGGGCCTCGGTGTAGCCGAAGGAGGCGATCTGCGGCTGGCAGAAGGTGGCCCGCGGGATCATGTCGAAGTTGATCTCCATGGTCTCCGCGCCGGCGATCGTCTCGGCGGCGACGACGCCCATCGCCTCGGCGGTGTGGGCGAGCATCAGCTTGCCGGTGACGTCGCCGATCGCGTAGATGTGCGGCACGTTGGTGCGGCCGCGCGCGTCGACCGCGATCGCGCCGCGCTCGGTGAGCTCGATGCCGGCGTTCTCCAGGCCGTAGCCCTCGACGCGCGGGGCGAAGCCGAAGGCCGCGAGCATCTTGTCGGCCTCCAGCACCTGGGCGTCGCCGCCGCCGGCCGGGCTGACGGTCACCTTGACGCCGCTGCCGGTGTCCTCGACCTGCTCGACCTTGGTGGAGAGCAGCACCTTCACGCCGAGCTTCTTGTACTGCTTGAGGAGCTCCTTCGACACGTCCGGGTCCTCGGTCGGGACCATCCGGTCGAGGAACTCGACGATCGTCACGTCGACGCCGAAGTTGGTCATCACGTAGGCGAACTCGACGCCGATCGCGCCGGAGCCGCCGATGATGATGCTCTTCGGGAGGGAGCTGTCGAGGATCTGCTCCTCGTACGTCACGACGTGGTCGCTCTTGCTCATCCCGGGGAGCATCCGCACCTTGGCGCCGGTGCCGATGATCAGGTTGTCGAACGTGTAGGTGGTCTTCTGACCGTCCTTGTCGACCTCGACCTCGCCGGTGCCCTTGATGGTGCCCCAGCCGTCGATCTCGGTGATCTTGTTCTTCTTCATCAGGTAGTGCACGCCCTTGGCGCTGGAGTCCGCGACGCCACGGCTGCGCTTGTGGGTCGTGCCGAAGTCCATCGTGGCGTCGCCACTGATGCCGAAGACGTCCTTCTCCTTCGTGATGATGTGCGCGATCTCCGCGTTGCGCAGCAGCGCCTTCGAGGGGATGCAGCCGACGTTGAGACAGACACCTCCCCAGTACTTCTCCTCGATGACAGCGACAGACTGTCCGAGCTGGGCGGCGCGGATCGCAGCGACGTACCCACCGGGGCCGGCACCGAGGACAAGGACGTTGAAGTGCGTGCTCACGCGGCCCAGCCTACTGACGTGAGGCAGCCCACAGCGCATCGCTCCACTACTCTTCGGGCGTGACGCTCTACGCCGCCTACGGGACCAACCTCGATCCCGCCCGGATGAGCGAGCGCTGCCCCCACTCCCCGCTGTCCACCGTGGGCTGGCTCCAGGGCTGGCGGCTGACCTTCGGCGGCGAGGAGCACGGCTGGGACGGCGCCCTCTCGACCCTCGTCGAGGACCCGATCGACCAGGTCTTCGTGGCGGTCTACGACGTCACCCGCGAGGACGAGGGCAACCTCGACGGCTGGGAGTCCGCCGACTCCGGTCTCTACCGCAAGACGAAGGTCCGGGTCGCGACGATGACCGGCTCGGTGGTCGCCTGGACCTACGTGCTCGACGCCTACGAGGGCGGACTGCCCTCGGCGTCGTACCTCGGCGTGCTCGCCGATGCTGCCGAGGCTGCGGACGCCCCGGCCGACTACGTCGCTGCCCTTCGTCAGCGGCCCTGTCGCTCGATCGGGCACTAGGGCGCTTGGGCAGGTTTCCCCGGTCGGCCGGGGAAACTGGACGCTGACGGGCAGAATTACCCGGGTCAGCCTGCAGTAAAGCCCGTCAGCCCGTGGTCAGGCAGCCGACTCTGACGGGAAGAGCGCCGCGCGGATCATGGCCGCGGTCCGTTCGGGGTGCTCGAGGTCTGCCCACGTGAGTCGAATACAGCGCCAGCCAGTCAGCCGACGGATGTCGTCCTCACGCTTCTTCTCGCGGACAACGACGTCGGACGCACGCTCGCCCGGCTTCAGGAACCTTTCGTACTTCACCTTGCCGTCGAACTCAAGGAAGACGCCGAGCTCAGGCCACGCGAAGTCCACGCGGGCGACCACTCGATCGTTCGCGTCGGTGATCTCGTACTGCGGAATCGGCATCGGGAGTCCTTGGCGGAAGCACAGGACGTACGTGCGTGTCTCACCGACCGACTCGATCCTCGGGTCGGCAAGGCGCAGCACGATGTCGGTATTCAGCGTCCACGGCCACAACCCCATCGAGTCATAGCGAGACGCGAGGCCGGTCTGCGTCGTCAGCTTGCGGTGCAGCAGGTCGTTGACGACCACCAGGCTCGGCTCGAGCCCGGCGACCATCGTGACCTCGAGCGCGAGCCGAGTCGGATTCATGACGTCCACGCCGGAACGTCGTACGACGTCCCCGTCGACCACGGCGCCGCGATGCTGGTCCACCCCTGCTTCCTTCCTCCCGGTCCGACCATCGCGACGGGTGACGTGAACAAGCGACAGGTCGAGTCCCCAGATCGGTGCCGCGAAGAACGGCAGGCCGGACGTGTGGGAGACGATGACCGGCGTGCATGCCTGCGCTACCACGGCCCGGGCACGCAGCAGGTGGCGCCCGGCTTCGTCGAGAGCGGCCCAAGCGACGGCCTGGGTGTACGCCCCGTTCCTGACACGCACCCACTCGCCGTGCTTCAGCATCCGCGCGATTGCCTTGTCCGTGTAGCCGCCAGACAAGAGGTCTCGACGGAGGAACAACGGCGCGGGTGCGAGTTCGCCCGGTGGAGTCATCATGGGTGAGGTCTGCCCACGCCGCCGACTGACGATCCCGGTCGATTTCGATCTGTGGATAAGCGGGCTGACGGGCATACCTGGCCGCTGACCCGGGAAATTCTGCCCGTCAGCGGCGCATTTCCCCGGCCGACCGGTGAATTGCCCCTAGCCCGGCGGCACCGCGTGACAGACAGCCTCGACGTTGTTGCCGTCCGGGTCGCGCACGAAGGCAGCGAAGTAGTGGTCGTGGTACTCCGGCCAGTGCCGGGGCTCGTGCAGCACCTCTGCCCCTAGCGACACCGCCGCGTCGAGGAACGACCGTACGGCGTCCGCCGACTCCGCGGCGAAGGCGATGTGCACCTCGCGGTTGGGCCCGGACGACGGGCCGCCGTCGGGCTGGGTGCCGATCCAGAAGTCGGGCTTGCCCGGGACGCCGTACCCGAGCGCGACTCCGAAGTCGAGGATCCGGCTGAAGCCGAGGGTCCCGAGGACCTTGTCGTAGAACTCCGCTGACGCCGGGAGGTCGGCGCAGTTGATACCGAAGTGGTCGATCATCGACCCATCGTGCCCGACTAGAGTCAGCCGCGTGAGTCATGCCGCGATCCCCGAGTCCCCGTACGAGCTCGCCGCCCTCGCCGCCGAGCGGCTGGCCGAGCTGACCGGGGTCGCCCGGCACGACGTCGCCCTGGTGCTCGGCTCGGGCTGGCTGCCGGCCGTCGACGCGCTGGGCGAGGTGACCGCGGAGATCGACACGACCGACCTGCCGGGGTTCTCGGCGGCGGCGGTCGCGGGTCACTCCGGCAAGATCCGATCGGTCCGCGCCGGTGACAAGCAGCTGCTGGTCTTCCTGAGCCGCACCCACTTCTACGAGGGGAAGGGGGTCGCGGCGGTCGTCCACGGAGTGCGTACGGCGGCCCGCGCCGGCTGCCGCGCCATCGTGCTGACCAATGGTTGCGGCGGGCTCAAGGAGAGCTGGACGCCCGGCACGCCGGTGCTGATCAGCGACCACATCAACCTCACCGGCAGGAGCCCGATCGTCGGCGCGAACTTCGTCGACCTGACCGACCTCTACAGCTCCCGGCTGCGGGCGATGTGCCGCGAGGTCGAGCCGAGCCTCGACGAGGGCGTCTACGTGCAGTTCCCCGGGCCGCACTACGAGACGCCTGCCGAGGTCCGGATGGCCGGCGTGCTCGGCGGCCAGCTGGTCGGCATGAGCACCACGCTCGAGGCGATCGCCGCCCGCGAGGCCGGGATGGAGGTGCTCGGCATCAGCCTGGTCACCAACCTCGCCGCCGGCATCAGCGACCAGCCGCTCAACCACGCCGAGGTCCTCGACGCCGGCCGCGCCGCAGCCGCCCGGATGGGCGACCTGCTGGGGCGCATCGTCCCCCGGCTCTGAGGTGGCCATCGCCAACGAGCAGCCAGGAGCACTCATGACGATCCTCGACCAGACCACCGAGCTCGCACTGTCGGCGGCCATGCGTGAGGGCTCCCTCGCCGAGCACCAGGCGGCGGAGGACTCGTCGTTCATGTCCGAGCTCCTTGGCGGCAAGGTCAACGAGCAGGGGTACGCCGACTACCTCCTGCGCCTGCGCGTCGTCTACGCGACCATGGAGGAGATCGTCGACGCCCACCGCGATGACGCCGCCGTGGCGGCCGTCGCCGACGCGGCGCTCGAGCGGCTGGCCGCGATCGACGCCGACCTCGACCACTGGCTGGTCGACGGCGACCACTCGGTCGAGTCCCCCGCCGCCGAGGCCTACCGGCAGCGGCTGGTCGCGGCCGCCGCGGAGTGGCCGACCCTGCTGGTCGCCCATCACTACACGCGCTACCTGGGCGATCTCTCCGGCGGCCAGGCGATCGGGCGCATCCTCGACCGCACCTTCGAGCTCGACGGCGCCGGCATCGCGTTCTACGACTTCCCGGAGATCGAGAAGCCGAAGATCTACAAGGACGGCTACCGCGCCCGCCTCGACGCGCTCGGTCTGAACGCCGAGGAGCAGGAGCGGGTGGTTGCCGAGGTCAGGACGGCGTTCCGGCTCAACCAGGCGCTCTTCGTCGAGCTCGGCCAGCGCCTCGACTCCTACGCCCGCTGAGGTTGACCTGGAGTGCACTCCAGGGGTGACACTGAGGTGTGACCCTCTCGATCGCCGAGGCCGCTGACGCGACCCACCTGACTCCGGACACCCTGCGCTACTACGAGCGCGATGGGCTGATGCTCCGACCGGTCGGACGCTCCGCCACGGGGCACCGCCGTTACACCGACGCCGACCTCACGTGGATCAACCTGCTCAACTGCCTCCGCGGAACGGGCATGCCGATCCGCGACGTACGACGGTATGCCGAGCTGGTCCGCAGCGGCGAGGGCAACGAGACGGCCCGGCTCGACCTGCTCCAGGCACACCGGATGCAGGTGCTCGCCCAGCTCGCGGAGGTGCAGGAGCACCTCGGTGCGATCGATCGCAAGATCGGCATCTACACCTCCAAGATCGAGGGCCTTGACCTGGAGCGCACTCCAACCGCTTGAGTGGTGGCATGACGATCAACAGGCGCACCCTCGGCACCACCTCCCCGCTCGACGTCTCCGCCCTCGGCCTCGGCTGCATGGGCATGTCGGAGTTCTACGGCAGTCCCGACGAGGCGTCCGGGCTCGACACGATCCACCGGGCACTCGATCTCGGCGTGACCTTCCTCGACACCGCCGACATGTACGGCCCGTTCACCAACGAGCGGCTGGTCGGCAAGGCGATCGCCGGACGGCGCGACGAGGTCCAGCTCGCGACCAAGTTCGGCAACGAGCGGCACCCCGACGGCTCCCGCATCGGCATCAACGGCCGCCCGGAGTACGTGCACGCGGCGTGCGACGCCTCGCTGGAGCGGCTCGGCGTCGATCACATCGACCTCTACTACCAGCACCGCGTCGACCAGTCCGTGCCGATCGAGGAGACCGTCGGTGCGATGGCCGAGCTGGTCGCCGCCGGCAAGGTGCGCCACCTCGGCCTGTCCGAGGCGTCGCCCACCACCATCCGGCGCGCACACGCCACGCACCCGATCACGGCCCTCCAGACCGAGTACTCGCTCTTCACCCGTGAGCTCGAGGACGAGATCCTGCCCGTGCTGCGCGAGCTCGGCATCGGCCTGGTGCCCTACTCCCCGCTCGGCCGCGGCATCCTCACCGGCGCCATCACCTCCGAGTCCGCGCTCGAGGAGGGCGACTCCCGCCGCTCGGCGTACTTCCCCCGCCTCAACGGCGACGGCCTGAAGGCCAACCTGGAGCTCGTGGACAAGGTGCGCGCCATTGCCGACCAGAAGGGCTGCACCCCCGGACAGCTCGCCCTCGCCTGGGTGCTGGCACAGGGCGACGACGAGCTCGGCGTCGCGCCGATCCCCGGCACCAAGCGGGTGAAGTACCTCGAGGAGAACGTCGGGGCCGCCGATGTGACGCTCACGTACGAGGACCTCGCCGCCCTCGACGAAGCCGTCCCGCGCGGCGCTGTCGTCGGTGACCGGTACGGCGATCTGAGCTCGATCGACAGCTGAGCGACCCGGATCGCACTACGGTGACCGCGTGCCGAACCCGAGAGCCCGCTCGATCCTGACGACGTACGTCGTGCTCGGGATCGTGCAGGTGACGGCCCAGGCGACCGGTCCGGACTGGCTGGCCGGACTCGCCCAGGTCCTGCTGATGCCGGTCCTGGTCGCAGTCCTGGTCGCGCAGACAACGAGCCCGAGGTCACGACTGGTCACCCTGACGCTGGGCGCGCTGGGCGCCTCCTGGCTGGGCGACACGGTGCCGCGGTTCCTCGACGGTGACCCGGCGTTCCTGGCGATGGTCGGGTTCTTCCTGGTCGCCCAGGTGGCGTACCTCGTCGCCTTCCGCCCGTACGTCGGCGACAGCATCCTGCGGCGGGACCGCGCCTGGCTCGCGGCGTACGGCGTCGTGGTGGTCACGATGATGGCGATCTGCCTGCCGGGGGCCGGGGTGCTCGCGCCGGCGGTGCTCGTCTACGGCCTCTGTCTCGGCGCCATGGCCGTGCTCGCGACGGGAGTCGACCGGCTGGCCTGGGTGGGCGGCGCGTTCTTCCTGGTGTCCGACGGGCTGATCGCGATCGACGCGTTCTCCGGCCTCGACCTGCCTGCCCACGACGTCAGCGTGATGGCGACGTACGTCGTGGCGCAGCTGCTGCTCGTGCTCGGCGTCATCCGGCGAGACGCGCGCGCAGACCCGCAGCACAGCCCCGCATCATCCGGTCGTGGTTCCAGCGCATCAGCGGACCCGCGGCGTACGACGCCGCCCCCAGCCACCCCGGCACCCTGACCTCCTGCGCGAACTCGAGCCGGGTGCCCCCCGACACCGGCGCCAGGTCGAAGCGCACCGAGCCGACCAGGGCACCGGAGACGTCGACCTCGAGCATCCCGGGCGAGCGGTCGACGGCGTGCAGCACCAGGTCGAGGGTGTACGGAAGTCGGGAGCGGCACAGGACCCGGGCATCGTCCGGACCGAGCGACGCGACCGCCACGACCTCCGGCCACCAGGCCGGGTAGTGCTCGAGGTCGACCAGCACGTCGTGCACCGACGCCGGGGGCGCGTCGACCTCCCAGGTGTCCCGGAAGGCGAAGGAGCGGCTCACCCTCGTATCGTGCCCCCATGAGCACCGCCGATGTCACCGACCTGCTCGACTCCGCGCGGGCCTGGGTCGAGGACGACCCCGACGAACGGACCCGCGTCGAGCTCGAGGCCGTGATCGCTGCGGTCGAGGCCGGCGGTGACGTGACCGACCTGGCCGACCGCTTCGACGGCACCCTGGAGTTCGGTACGGCGGGCCTGCGCGGCGAGCTCGGCGCCGGGCCCAACCGGATGAACCGGGTCGTCGTCACGCGTGCGGCCGCCGGCATCGCCGCCTACCTCCACGACACCGGTCATCCGACCGGCTCAGTCGTGATCGGGTACGACGCCCGGCACAACTCCGACGTCTTCGCCCGCGACACCGCCGAGGTGATGACGGGAGCCGGGTTCACGGCCTACGTCCTGCCCCGCCCGCTCCCCACGCCCATCCTCGCCTTCGCCATCCGTGAGCTCGGCTGTGCCGCCGGCGTGATGGTGACCGCCAGCCACAACCCCCCGCGCGACAACGGCTACAAGGTCTACCTCGGCGACGGCAGCCAGATCGTGCCACCGGCCGACGCCGAGATCGCCGCCCGGATCGCGGACGTCGGGAAGGTCGCGGACGTCCCGCGCGGCCGCGCCGGCAAGCTCCTCGAGGAGGAGATCGTCGACAGCTACCTCGACACCGTCGCCGGGCTGGTCGAGGACGGTGCTCGCGATCTCGAGATCGTCTACACCCCCCTGCACGGCGTCGGCGGCGTGCCGGTCGAGCGAGTGCTCGAGGCCGCGGGCTTCGACGCGCCGACGGTCGTGGAGCAGCAGGAGCAGCCCGACCCGGACTTCCCGACCGTCGCCTTCCCCAACCCCGAGGAGCCGGGCGCGATGGACCTGGCGATAGCCCTCGCCGAGCGCAACGGCGCCGACCTCGTGGTCGCCAACGACCCCGACGCCGACCGGTGTGCGGCAGCCGTCCCCGGCCCGCACGGCTGGCGGATGCTCCGCGGCGACGAGGTCGGCGCGCTGCTCGCGCACGCGGTGCTGGCGTCCGGCAAGCAGGGCACGTACGCCTGCAGCATCGTCTCCTCGACCCTGCTCGGGAAGCTGGCGGCCGCGGCCGGTCAGCCGTACGTCGAGACGCTCACCGGCTTCAAGTGGATCAGCAAGGTCGACGACCTCGCCTTCGGGTACGAGGAGGCACTCGGCTACTGCGTGGACCCCGACAACGTCAAGGACAAGGACGGCGTCTCGGCCCTGCTGCTGCTGTGCGACCTCGCCGCCGAGGCCAAGGCGGAGGGCCGCACCCTGGTCGACATCCTCGACGACATCGCGCTCGCCCACGGACTGCACGCCACCGACCAGCTCTCGGTCCGGGTGACCGACCTCGGCGAGATCGCGGCCGCGATGGCCCGGTTGCGCGCCACTCCCCCGACCGAGCTCGGCGGGTTGCCCGTCGAGGCCGTCGACGACCTCGCCCTCGGCAGCGCCGAGCTGCCGCCGACCGACGGGCTGCGCTACCGCCTCGCCGACGGGGCCCGGGTCATCGTCCGCCCGAGCGGCACCGAGCCGAAGCTCAAGGCCTACCTCGAGGTCGTCGTGCCCGTCGACCCGGAGGACGGTGTCGACGCGGCCCGCATCGCAGCCGTCGGTCGCCTGGACGCCCTGCGCAACGGCATCAAGGCCGCCGCCGGCATCTGAGACGGCAGGGTCAGGCGACCAGCCAGACCACGAACGCCAGCACGAGCAGGGCGCACCCGGCGAGCTCCGGCCAAGCCCAGGCGCACCGGACACCGAGGTCGGGCTCGTGCCGCTCACGCGCCTCGTGCACCTGCTGGTTGATCCGGGTCTCGACGAACTGCTGGTGGCTCGGCTCGGGCTGGAGCGTCGGCGCGGACCGGGCTCGACCCTTGACGGTCTGGCGCGTGCTGTAGCCGATCACCGGGCTGAGGTAGCGCCTGCCACCAGCTCCGACGGCCAGCAACTGGGTGATGACCACCCGGTCGATCGTGACCAGCGGGATCCGGTTGGTGCGCACCATCCCGCGCATCACCAGGTCCTGGCGGGTCGTCCACAGCGCCGGACGCAGCAGCGCCATCCAGACCAGGAGGCCGCCAAGGATGGCAGCGATCGCGACTCCGAGCGGCGAGCCGGCGTCCCAGTCCACGATCGCGATCACGAGCACCACGCCGGCAAGGACCAGCCCGAGCCAGCCGGTCAGGCGGCCGCTGGTCGGTGTGAACCTGTCCACGACGACGTCGCCGTCGGGCGTGGGGGCGGGGGCGGTCACGGTGCTCTTCTCGGGCCGAAAGTGTGGGTTGTGGCGCGGGGCGCGGCCAACCCTATGCTGGGTCGGTGACCGCCACTTCCACCGTCCTCGGCCCCGGGCTCGACGACGTGATCCAGTCGGAGGCATCGCTGCGACGGTTCCTCCACGGGCTGCCGGGCGTCGACCAGGTCGGCGCCGAGGCCCGCGCCGCCGGGCTCGGCACCCGATCGATCAAGACCACCGCCAAGGAGTTCGCACTCGACCTCGCGATCCGGATGGTCGACCTCACCACGCTCGAGGGCTCCGACACCCCCGGCAAGGTGCGCGCGCTCGCGTCGAAGGCGATGCGTCCCGACCCGGCCGACCCCGACTGCCCGTCGGTCGCCGCGGTCTGCGTCTACCCCGACATGGTGGCGACGGTGAAGGAGACGCTGGGCAGCTCCGGCGTCCATGTCGCGGCCGTCGCCACGGCGTTCCCGAGCGGTCGCGCCGCTCTCGACATCAAGCTCGCGGACACCGCCGACGCGGTGGAGGCCGGCGCCGACGAGATCGACATGGTGATCGATCGAGGCGCCTTCCTCTCCGGTCGCTACCAGCACGTGTTCGACGAGATCGTCGCGACCAAGGCCGCCTGCGCCCGCCCCGACGGGCCGGACGCGCACCTCAAGGTCATCTTCGAGACCGGGGAGCTGCAGACCTACGACAACGTCCGTCGCGCGAGCTGGCTGGCGATGATGGCCGGCGCCGACTTCATCAAGACCTCCACGGGCAAGGTGCAGCCCGCGGCCACGCTCCCGGTCACGATGGTCATGCTCGAGGCGGTCCGCGACTTCCGCGAGCAGACCGGCCGGATGATCGGTGTGAAGCCCGCCGGTGGCATCCGCACCAGCAAGGACGCCATCAAGTACCTCGTGATGGTCAACGAGGTCGCCGGTCCCGACTGGCTCGACCCCGACTGGTTCCGCTTCGGAGCCTCCACGCTGCTCAACGACCTGCTCATGCAGCGCACCAAGATCCAGACCGGCCGCTACTCCGGTCCCGACTACTTCACGCTGGACTGATCCCGATGCCTCCCCAGAAGACCACGCAGACGTTCGAGTACGCCCCCGCCCCCGAGTCGCGCAGCGTCGTCGACATCAAGGCGTCGTACGGCCTCTTCATCAACGGCGAGTTCGTCGACGGCCACGGCAAGTCCTTCAAGACGATCAGCCCGTCCACCGAGGAGGTCCTCGCCGAGGTCGCGGAGGCCGACGAGGCCGACGTCGACGCCGCGGTGAAGGCCGCCCGCAAGGCCTACGACAAGGTCTGGTCGAAGATGCCCGGGCGCGAGCGGGCCAAGTACCTCTACCGGATCGCCCGGATCATCCAGGAGCGCAGCCGCGAGCTCGCCGTCCTGGAGTCGATCGACAACGGCAAGCCGATCAAGGAGTCGCGCGACGTCGACATCCCGATCGTCGCCGCGCACTTCTTCTACTACGCCGGCTGGGCCGACAAGCTGGAGTACGCCGGCCGCGGCACCGACCCGCAGCCGCTGGGCGTCGCCGGCCAGATCATCCCGTGGAACTTCCCGCTGCTGATGCTGGCGTGGAAGATCGCTCCGGCGCTCGCGTGCGGCAACACGGTCGTGCTGAAGCCGGCGGAGACCACCCCGCTGACCGCGCTGCTCTTCGCGGAGATCTGCCAGCAGGCCGAGCTCCCGCCGGGTGTCGTCAACATCATCACCGGCGCCGGCGGCACCGGCCAGGCCCTGGTCGGGCACCCGGGCATCGACAAGGTCGCCTTCACCGGCTCGACCGAGGTCGGCAAGGCGATCGCGCGCACGGTCGCCGGCACGAGCAAGAAGGTCACCCTCGAGCTCGGCGGGAAGGCCGCCAACATCGTCTTCGACGACGCGCCACTGGACCAGGCCGTCGAGGGCATCGTCACCGGCATCTTCTTCAACCAGGGCCACGTCTGCTGCGCCGGCTCCCGGCTGCTGGTCCAGGAGTCGATCGCCGACGAGCTCCTCCGCAAGCTCAGGGCCCGGATGTCCACGCTGCGCATCGGCGACCCGCTGGACAAGAACACCGACATCGGCGCGATCAACTCGGCCGAGCAGCTGGCGCGCATCCGCGAGCTCTCCGACATCGGTGAGGCCGAGGGCGCGGGCCGCTGGTCGCCCGAGTGCGAGCTGCCGTCGACCGGGTTCTGGTTCCCGCCGACGCTCTTCACCGACGTCACCCAGGCGCACCGGATCGCCCGCGAGGAGATCTTCGGGCCGGTGCTGTCCGTGCTGACCTTCCGGACGCCGTCCGAGGCGGTCGAGAAGGCCAACAACACGCCGTACGGCCTGTCCGCGGGGGTGTGGACCGAGAAGGGCTCGCTGATCCTGTCCATGGCCAACCGGCTGCGCGCCGGCGTGGTCTGGGCCAACACGTTCAACAAGTTCGACCCCACCAGCCCGTTCGGCGGGTTCAAGGAGTCGGGCTACGGCCGCGAGGGCGGCCGCCACGGTCTGGAGGCGTATCTCAAGTGAGCGACCGCATCGACGTCCGCAAGACGTACAAGCTCTACATCGGTGGCGCGTTCCCGCGCTCGGAGTCCGCGTACTCCTACGAGGTCGCCGACAGCAAGGGGAAGTTCGTGGCCAACGCCGCCCTCGCCTCGCGCAAGGACGCCCGCGACGCCGTCGTCGCGGCCCGCAAGGCCTTCGGCTCCTGGTCCGGGCGCACCGCCTACAACCGCGCGCAGATCCTCTACCGGATCGCCGAGGTCATGGAGGACCGCCGCCCGCAGTTCGTGCAGGCGGTCGTCCAGTCCGAGGGGCTGACCTCCGCCCGGGCGGAGAGGGTCGTCGACGCCGCGATCGACCGGCTCGTCTGGTACGCCGGCTGGGCCGACAAGATCACCCAGGTGGTCGGCAACGCCAACCCGGTGGCCGGACCGTTCTTCAACCTCTCCACGCCCGAGCCCACGGGCGTCGTGGCGGTGCTGGCGCCGCAGGAGTCCTCGCTCCTGGGCCTCGTCAGCGTCCTCGCGCCCGTCATCGTCACCGGCAACACCGTGGTGCTCGTGTCCTCCTACGCCCGACCGCTCCCGGCAGTGAACCTCGCCGAGGTGCTCGCCACCTCCGACGTGCCGGGTGGGGTGGTGAACATCCTGACCGGCTCAGCGGCGACGATCGCGCCGTGGCTGGCAGCGCACATGGACGTCAACGCGATCGACCTGACCGGTGTCGCCGGCGATCCCACGCTCGCCACCGACCTGGAGGTCGCGGCCGCCGACAACCTCAAGCGCGTACGCCGGGCTCCGGCGGCCGAGCCGGACTGGTCCGCCGACCCCGGCCTCGAGCCGATGACGACGTACCTCGAGATCAAGACCGTCTGGCACCCGATCGGGGTCTGAGCGTCAGCGCGACGCGATCGCCTGGGCGAACACGTTGAGGATGTCCTCGGGAGTGTCGGCGCGGTAGGCCTGTCCGCCCGTGGACTCCGAGATGCGCTTCAGCGCGGCGTAGTCCGCGTCCTGGCTGATCCCGATCCCGATGACCCGCACCGGCTTGCGCGGGTTGCGCTCCTGCTGGAGCCTCTGGACCAGACGGTCCAGGGACATCGAGCCGGGGTCGTCGTTCGCGCCGTCGGTCATCAGGATCACCGTGTTGGAGTAGGCCGGGTCGTAGTCCTGCAGGGCCTGGCGGTACGCCGCGAGCGTCGAGTCGTAGAGCCCGGTGCCGCCGTTGGTGAGTGCGAGCATCTCGTCGGCCTTGCCATCGAGCAGGTCGCGCTGCTTCTCACCGTCGACCACGGCGTCGAGGCGACGCATCGGCTCCAGCTCGCGCCAGTCCTGGCCCGGGCCGCCCTGCTCGATCGAGAAGACCCACAGACCGATCCGGGCACGCTCGGGGAAGACCTGGAGCGCCGTCTTCGCGACGTTGACCGCGAGCTGCATGCGCGACTGGTTGCCGGCCATGAAGTCCATCGAGCCGGAGGCGTCGAAGACCGCGAGCACACTCGACGGCTGGCTCATCACCTGCCACAGGTGCAGGTCGCCCGCGGTTGCGAACGGCACCGGCAAGGGCAGTAGCCGGACCGGGCCGACGCCGATGCCCTTCTTCAGCGGCTGACCGTCAGCCGCCCGGAAGTCCGCCTTGGCGAGGGCCGTGCGACCGGCGTCGGAGGAGAACCAGCGGGTGAGTGCCCGAGCGGCGGCGAGGGTGTCCGCGTCGGCATCGTTGGGGGCGTAGAGCGGGAACTGCAGCAGCGGCGCACCCTTGCCGGGCACCCGCGCCTCGAGGCCTGCCTGCTCGCCGGAGCTCACGAGCTCCTGCTCGGTCACCGGGACCAGCTGCTTGGCCGTCAGACCCGCGACCAGGCCCTTGAGAGAGGCGTTCTCCGACTGGCCGTCCTGCTGCTCGCCGTACCGCTGCGCGATGGGCACCAGGGTCTCGCGGACCTGCTGGTCGGTGGCGCCGGTGCCGGTCATCTCCGAGCGCAGCGCGAGCATCGCGAGCGCTCCGACACCGTCGCTGCTCGGGTCACGCAGGTCGACGTTGTCGGAGGCGAACGCCGAGCGCCAGGACGATGGCGCCTTCGTCTTGGGGCCACCGGCCAGCACGACCGGTGACGACGCCAGCGCCGGACCGACGATGCGCAGCTGCACCTTCTTGTCGTACAGGCGGGCCTGCCAGGTGTTCGACTCCGCGATCCACAGGTCGGGCACCTCCTTGTCGAACTCGAAGCGTCGCGACACCTGCACCGACGGCTCCGACTTGACCTTGAGCACGAAGCACTCCTGGCGGAGCGCCGCGGAGGCCCCTCGGGCGATGCCACGCATGGCGGGGGCGACCGTCAGGTCACGGCGCACGAACGTCTTGCAGCTGCCTTCGCCGTCCGCGCTCGCGCCCGACTGGCTGTTGACGATGAGCACGCCGGCCGTAGCGACCGCGGCCACCGTCAGCCCGGACGCGACGACAACACGCAGTGAGACCATGACGACCACTCCTTCGGCGACCGCGGGGGGAGGTCGACCGGGTCGAACGCTAGAACTGGTTGCAGCGCGAGGAGGCGTTCGCCACAAAGTCCAACCGTCCGTCTCCCGCGAGGTGGCCCACACGGGTCACCCTGCTCGGCCGGACGGGCTACACGGTGCAGAATGGCCCGGTGCACGCGCAGGTGATCGTCCTCGCCGGACCCTCCGGGTCCGGGAAGTCCCGACTCGCGGAACGGGTCGGACTGCCGGTCCTCCGGCTCGACGACTTCTACAAGAGCGCGGGCGACCCCACCCTCCCCCTCATCACCGAGGGTGCCAACGCCGGCATCGTCGACTGGGACGTGCCTGAGTCGTGGCTGCTCGGTGACGCCATGGCCACGCTCGAGGAGCTCTGCTGCACCGGCCGGGCCGAGGTGCCGATCTACGACATCGCGCACGACGGTCGCTGCGGTCAGCAGACCCTCGATCTCGGCGAGCACCGGCTCTTCGTGGCCGAGGGGATCTTCGCCCAGGAGGTCGTCAGCCTCTGCGACGACGCCGGACTCCTTGCCGCGGCGTACTGCGTGCGGCAGCATCCCATGGTGACCTTCTGGCGAAGACTCACCCGCGACCTGCGCGAGCACCGCAAGCCACCACTCGTGCTGGTCCGCCGCGGCCTGGCCCTGATGGGCGCCCAGCGCCGGGTCGTCTCTCACGCCGTCGAGCGCGGATGCGCACCGGTGACGCCCGAGGAGGCGTACGCCGCCATCGGCCGGATGGCGCAGCAGGACGCCGCGCGATGACCGACTGGCCGCGGCAGCCCGACGGTCGCACGTGTGCGCCGTCCGCTGTCGTGGCCGCCGAGCACCTGCTCGCCCGCAGCGCGCTCCCCTGGCCGGGGTTCCGCGACGAGGTGTTCGCGATGCACCGCCGGCTGACCGGCTTCCGCGACCGCCACGGGCGGCTGCAGCCGCCCTGGACGCGCCTGCTCGGGACGCCGCCCTGGGCGGTGGCCAGGGAGCTCAACGGGAGGGTTCACCGCTACCGGAGGTCCGAGGTGCTGGCCGCGCTTCCTGCTCCGGTCCCGGTCTATCTCGGGAGCCGGTGGCTTCCCCGCCACGTCGTCCTGGTGGTGGACGAGCGTGACGGGGAGCCCCTTGCTTACAACCCGGCGCGAGGCACCGTCGATCTGTTGTCGTCGTCGCGGTGGAAACGCACCTGGTGGGCGGTCCTACCGCGTTGACGGGTCGAGCCAGGTGAATCCGATCAGCTGAGGGCCTTGGCCTTCAGCGCGTCGAACTCGGCCTGCGTGATGGCGCCCGAGTCGAGCAGCCCCTTCGCACGCGCGATCTCGTCGGCCGGCGACGCGGCGCTACCCGACACGGTGCGGATGTACTCGTCCTGGCTGGCCTGAGCCGACTTGACCGCCGCCATGTTGCGCTCGGCCATGCCCTGTCCGCGAGCGATCAGGTACACCAGCGACGTGATGAGCGGAAGGAAGATCAAGAAGAAGACCCAGAAGGCCTTCACCCAGCCGCTGGTGTCGCGGTCACGGAAGAGGTCCGTGAGGATCTGGAACAGCACGACCAGGTAGGCCATGAGCAGGAAGAAGGAGATGATGAACCAGAAGAAGTCCCAGAAACTGTCCACGACAGTCCTTTCAGAGTGGCAGGAGCACAACGTCAGGCTCCGGAATGCGCTCTGAACGCTACTCCAAGCGAGGGCTCGGACGTGGGATCTCGAGCGTGGTCCGCGCCTTGAGCAGTCGCTGCGCGAGCAGCGGGCAGATCAGCACCGTCACCGCGCCGCCCGCGACCAGCACCGACGCGTTGGTCAGAGTCATCTCGCCGGCGCCGACGGCGACCGTGGTGACCGCCACGATGATCGGCAGCCCGGTTGCGCCGAAGAGGCCCATCGCCACGCTCTCCCGAGCGTCGAAGACTCGTCGACCGTCTTCCCGGGTCGTCCAGGCGGCGAGCAGGACGAGACCGCCACGCACGAGCAGGATCATGGCGACGAAGACGACGAGCACGACGGGTTCGTCGATCACCGCCTTCGGGTCGATGGCCATCCCCGAGGTGATGAAGAAGATCGGAATGAGCAGGCCGAAGGCCAGTCCCTCCAGCTTGTGCTCCAGGCTCTCGTGCCCGGTCGGCAGGAGACCCCGCAGCACGAACCCCGCAGCGAACGCGCCGAGGACGACGTCCAGGTCGAACACGGCGGCCGCGACACCCAGGGTCACCAGCAGCAGCACGACGAGTCGCACCTGCGGCTGACCGGAGGTCTCCCCACCCCGTTGCACGACGCCGAGGAGGGCCGAGCCCTCTCTGCTGATCCGCGCCGAGAACCGGTGCACGGCGACCGCGAGCACGAAGAAGCCCACGAGGACCAGCACCGAGGCGAGGACGCCGCGGCTGCCCAGCAGCAGCGACATCGCGACGACGGGCCCGAGCTCGCCGTACGCGCCGTGGTTCATCAGCGTGCGGCCGAACCGGCTGCCCAGGAGCCCGCTGTCCTTGAGGATCGGCAGCAGGGTGCCGAGAGATGTCGAGGTGAGCGCGATGGCGACGGCCACCTCGGCGTGGACCGCTCCCGAGAGACCGATCAGCCCGATCAGCCCGAGTGCGACGGCGAAGCACGCCACCCAGGTGGCCAGGGCACGCCGACCTCCCCTGCCGACGAGCTCGTCGACCTTGATCTCGTAGCCCGCGAGCAGGAAGAGCATGCCGAGACCGAGCTCGCGCAGCATCTCGATGCCCCCGCCGGTCACCGCGACGTCGAGGACGTTGGGCCCGATCACGACGCCGAGCACCAGCAGCAGCACGACCTCGGGCACCTTCCCGCGCAGCACCAGGGCCGCCAGCAGCGGGGCGAGGACCGCGCAGAGTGCGATCCAGAAGATCGACTCTGCGGGCGTCGGCATCAGGACGCCCAGACGACGAGGACCAGCACCAGCCAGGCAGCGGCGACGCCGAGCGCCACCACGGTGACCAGCGACCCGAGCACGAAGAACGTGCGGCCCGCACCCTCGGCGGCACCTTCGGTCGCGACGACGTCCACGTGACCCGGGTGCTCAGGGTCGTAGGCGACCTCGATCGGGTCGCCCACCCGCGGCGGCGGAGAGGGTACGTCGGTGAGCGTCTGCGCCTCGACGGCGACGGTCGCGCCCTCAGGCACGAAGCTCACTCGCGGGAAGTAGCGGGTGTCCGGCTCGGCACCGAGGCCGAGGTCCTTGGCCTCCAGCGAGACGACCGTCGCGGTGGTGGCGATCGCGCGGCTGCGGAACCCCTCTGCGGTCCGTCGTACGGCACGGCCCTTGAGCAGCAGGGCGGCACCGGCCAGCACGATCAGGATCGCGGAACCGAGCAGCAGCACCGTCGGGACGTAGTGGATCCTCACACGCTGGTCTCCGCCCGCAGGGAGGCGTACGCCGGCTTGATCACGTCGGAGATCAGCGCGAACCGCTCGTCGAACGGGAGGAACGACGACTTCATCGCGTTGATCGTGAACCACTCCAGGTCGCTGAGCCCGTAGTCGAAGGCCTCGACGAGCGACGCCATCTCGTGGCTCATCGAGGTCTTGCTCATCAACCGGTTGTCGGTGTTGACGGTGACCCGGAAGCGCAGCCGCTTGAGCAGCCCGATCGGGTGCTCCGCGATCGAGGCGGCCGCCCCGGTCTGGATGTTGGACCACGGGCACATCTCGAGCGGGATCCGCTTGTCGCGGACGTACGCCGCCAGCCGACCGAGCTCGACGGTGCCGTCGTCGTGCACGGTGATGTCGTCGATGATCCGCACGCCGTGGCCGAGCCGGTCGGCTCCGCACCACTGGATCGCCTGCCAGATCGAGGGCAGGCCGAAGGCCTCGCCGGCGTGGATGGTGAAGTGGAAGTTCTCGCGCTGGAGATACTCGAAGGCGTCCAGGTGCCGGGTGGGCGGGTAGCCGGCCTCGGCGCCGGCGATGTCGAAGCCGGCGACCCCACGGTCGCGCCACGCGACCGCGAGCTCGGCGATCTCCATCGAGCGGGCCTGGTGCCGCATCGCCGTCAGCAGCTGGCGTACGACGATCCGACCACCGCTCGCGGCGACCGCCTGGTCGAAGCCCTCCTGCACGGCGGCGACCACCTCGTCGAGCGTCAGACCCGTCTCGACGTGCTGCTCGGGGGCGTAGCGGATCTCGGCGTACACGACGCCGTCGGCGGCCAGGTCCTCGACGCACTCGCGGGCGACCCGGGTGATCGCGGGGCCGGTCTGCATCACGCCGACGGTGTGGTCGAAGGTCTCCAGGTAGCGCTCGAGCGAGCCGGAGTCGGCGGCGTCGGCGAACCAGCGCCCGAGCGACTCGGCGTTCATCTCGCCGCCGACGTCGGGCAGCGCATGGCCGCAGTCGGCCGCCAGGTCGATGATCGTCTGGGGTCGCAGGCCGCCGTCGAGGTGGTCGTGCAGCAGCACCTTCGGCGCCCGGCGGATCTGGTCACGGGTGGGCGTCATGTGCCGATCCTTCCAGACCCGATCGATGGGGCCGGAGAAGTCGAACAGATAGGTTCGGGGCATGCGCGTCTTCAAGACTCTCGACGAAGTGTCCGCCGCCGTCGGCGAGGAGCTCGGCAGCTCCGACTGGCTGACGATCGACCAGGAGCGGGTGAACGTGTTCGCCGACGCGACCGGCGACCACCAGTGGATCCACGTGGACGTGGACCGCGCGAAGGACGGGCCGTTCGGCGCCACCATCGCCCACGGCTACCTCACCCTGTCGCTGGTGCCCTACCTCGGCAGCCAGATCCTCAGCTTCGAGACCCCCGGGGCCAAGCTCAACTACGGCACCAACAAGGTCCGCTTCCCGAACCCCGTGCTCGTCGGCAAGCGGATCCGCGCCCACGTCGCGCTCTCCGACGTCGCCGACCTGCCCAAGGGCAAGCAGGCGACGCTCAGGTACACGATCGAGATCGAGGGTGAGGCCAAGCCCGCCTGCGTCGCGGAGACCGTCGTACTGCTGCTGCCCTGAGGTCGTCTCGATTCAACCGGTCAGGCGATGCGGTCGATCACCAGCGGCGCGACGGCGTACGACGACCCGTCGGCCGCGATGTCGTAGCCACCCTCGAGCGAGGCGAGTGCCCGCTCGAAGCGGTGCTCGTCGTCGGTGAGCAGCGTGAAGAGCGGCTGTCCCTCGGTGACCGTGTCGCCCGGCCGGGCGTGCCACACGACGCCGGCACCGGCCTGCACCGGGTCCTCCTTGCGGGCCCGGCCGGCGCCCAGGCGCCAGGCCGCCAGGCCGACGGCCATCGCGTCGAGGCGGGTGAGCACGCCGGAGGCGGAGGCCGCCACGACGTGAGACTCGCGCGCCGTGGGGAGCACGGCGTCGGGGTCGCCGTCCTGGGCCCGGATCATCTGCTTCCAGGCGTCCATCGCGGAGCCGTCAGCCAGCCTGTCGGCCGGGTCGATGTCGCCGCGACCGGCCCCGGCCAGCATCTCGCGCGCCAGGGCAAGGGTCAGCTCCACCACGTCGGCGGGGCCGCCGCCGGCGAGCACGTCGACCGACTCCTGGACCTCGATCGCGTTGCCGGCGGTGAGGCCGAGCGGCGTCGACATGTCGGTGAGCAGCGCGACCGTGTGCACGCCGGCGTCCTGGCCGAGCGCGACCATCGTCTCGGCGAGCTCACGCGCGGAGGCGAGGTCCTTCATGAATGCCCCGGTGCCGACCTTGACGTCGAGCACGAGCGCACCGGTGCCCTCCGCGATCTTCTTCGACATGATCGAGGAGGCGATCAGCGGGATCGCCTCGACCGTGCCGGTGACGTCGCGCAGTGCGTAGAGCTTCTTGTCGGCGGGCGCCAGTCCGTCGCCGGCCGCGCAGATGACGGCCCCGAGCGACTCGAGCTGGGCGAACATCTCGTCATTCGACAGCGCCGCCCGCCAGCCGGGGATCGCCTCGAGCTTGTCGAGCGTGCCACCGGTGTGGCCGAGGCCGCGCCCCGACAGCTGGGGTACGGCGACGCCGCACGCCGCCACCAACGGAGCGAGCGGGAGCGTGATCTTGTCCCCGACACCGCCGGTCGAGTGCTTGTCGGCGGTCGGGCGGGAGAGGCCGGAGAAGTCCATCCGCTCCCCCGACGCGATCATCGCCGCCGTCCAGCGGGAGATCTCGCGCCGGTCCATGCCGTTGAGCAGGATCGCCATCGCCAAGGCGGACATCTGCTCGTCGGCGACGTCCCCGCGCGTGTAGGCGTCGATCACCCAGTCGATCTGGCTGTCGCTCAGGTCGTGCCGGTCCCGCTTGGCGGAGATGATCTCGACGGCGTCGTGCTCAGGCATGGGTTCCTCTCACGGGGACGCTGCGGTAGCCCCGCAGCACGAAGGTCCCCCGACTCACCGGCTCACCGGCGAGGGCGAGGTCAGGGAAGGTCTCGAACAGCGCAGGGAGCGACTCGGCGAGCTCCATGCGGGCGAGCGGAGCACCCAGACAGAAGTGCACCCCGACGCCGAAAGCCAAGTGGTTGTTGGGGTCTCGGTCGACGTCGAAGGTATCCGGGTCGGTGAACACCGCGGGGTCCCGGTTGGCAGCGCCGAGCAAGGCTGCGATCTTCTGGCCCTTCTCGACGGTGATGTCGCCTACCTGCACGTCCTCCATCGCGGTGCGCTCGAAGAGCTGGAGCGCCGAGTCGAAGCGCAGCATCTCCTCGACGGTCGCCGGCACGTCCGAGCCCGGCCGCAGCCCCCGGCGGAGCATCGCGGTCAGGCCGTTGCCGAAGACGTTGACCGAGGCCTCGTGGCCGGCGTTGAGCAGCAGCACCACGGCAGCCACCACCTCGTCCTCGGACAGCTCGGTCGCCACCAGGTCGGTGATCAGGTCGTCGGCCGGCTGAGCCCGGCGTACGACGACCAGCTCCCGCACCAGATCGGCGAAATCCTGAGCGGCGCGTACGGCGTCGTCGACCGTCTCCTGCGACGGAGCGACCTCGTACATCCGCACGATCGCCTGCGACCAGTCGCGCAGGTCGTGGGCGTAGGACCTCGGCACGCCGAGGAGGTCCGCGATCACCAGCACCGGCAGCGGTTCGGCGTACCCCTCGATGATGTCGAAGCCGTCAGTGTCGAGGTCGGCCAGGAGCTCGGCCGCGATCTCCCGCACCCGCGGCCGGAGCCGCTCGATGTGCCCCCGGGCGAACGCCTTGGCGACCGGACGGCGCAGCCGGGTGTGCACCGGCGGCTCGTTCTCCATCATCTGGTTGCGGTGCAGCAGGTTGAACGGCTCGAGGTAGTCGAGCGGCTCGCGGGGAGTGAAGATCCGGCCCAGACGTCGGTCGCGCTGCACCTGGCCGACGGTCGCGTGGGCGAAGGTGAGGTACATCTCCGAGCCCTCGTGCCACGCCACCGCGTGCTGCTCGCGCTCCCGCGCGAAGTGCGGGTAGGGATCGGCGACGACGTCAGGGTCGGTCAGGTCAATCGAGGTCGTCGGGACCGAACGCATCGGGCAGCACCTCATCCATCGTCTTGATCCCGGAGACCGTCCACAGCTGGAGCTCGGGGCCGCCGTTCTCGTAGAGCAGCTGTCGGCACCGGCCGCACGGCATGATGATCTCGCGGTCGCCGTTGACGCACACGAAGTGCGTCAATCGGCCGCCACCGCTGATGTGCAGCTGGCTGACCAGCCCGCACTCGGCGCACAGCGCGACGCCGTACGCCGCGTTCTCGACGTTGCAGCCGGTCACGACGCGGCCGTCGTCGACGACCGCGGCAGCGCCCACCGAGAAGTGCGAGTACGGCGCGTACGCGTGGGTCATGGCCTCCTCGGCCGCCACCCGGAGCGAGTCCCAGTCGAACTCCACTAGCCGGCGCTGCCCTTGCGATAGATCTGCCCGTCGGCGGCTGGCATCCGTAGTCGTTGCGAGGCGAAGGCGAGCACCAGGAGCGTCACGACGTACGGCGTCATGGTGCTGAAGTCGCCCGGCACCTCGTCGATGGAGATGTAGAGCGCACCGAGGGCGACCGCTGCCGCACCGGTGATGATCGCGGCTCGCTGCTGCTGCTGGCGGGCCTGCCACACGGCTGCGGCGAGCGCCAGGACCGCGACCGCGAGGAGCAGGGCGTGCACGGAGTCACCGCCGGCCCGCAGGCCGAGCGTCTCGCTGTAGCCGAACAGTCCGGCGCCCGCCAGCAGCCCACCCGGGCGCCAGTTGCCGAAGATCATCGCGGCGAGACCGATGTAGCCGCGACCGCCCGTCTGACCGTCGCGGTAGTTGCTGGACGCCACCATCGCCAAGAACCCGCCCGCGAGACCCGCGAGGCCTCCCGAGATCAGCACGGCGACGAACTTGTAGCGCAGCACGTGGACACCGAGCGACTCGGCCGCGGACGGGCTCTCGCCGCAGGAGCGCAGACGCAGTCCGAACGACGTACGCCACAGCAGGAACCAGGTCACGACGAGCAGCAGCATCGAGATCACGACGAGCCACGACAGGTTCGTGACCAGGGCCTGCGCCACCGCCGCGAGCTGGGAGACGAAGAAGATGTTGTTGTCGGCGATGTCGCCGAAGAAGTCGCCCAGAGGGGTGATGTTGATCGTCGGGACGTCCGGGATCTTCGGCGACTGGGTCTGCCCGCCACCGGGCAGACCGACGAAGGTCAGCGAGGCGAGGTACTGGACCGCGCCCAGCGCGATGATGTTGATCGCGACACCCGAGATGATGTGGTCCACGCCGAAGACGACAGTCGCGACGGCGTGCACGAGGCCACCCAGCATCCCCAGCACGATCGCGCCGGCGACACCGGCCCAGGCGCCGTAGTGGAAGCCGAAGTAGCCGGCGCCCCAGGTGCCCAGGATCATCATGCCCTCGAGGCCGATGTTGACGACGCCGGCGCGCTCCGACCAGAGGCCGCCGAGACCGGCCAGCATGATCGGGACGACGGCGATCAGCGTCGCGGCGACGGTGCCGCGCGAGACCAGGTCGTCGGCGCCGGTGACCGTCTCCAGCAGCGACAGCGCGAACAGCAGCCCGAACAGCGCGGCGGCGAACCACCAGCGCGGCAGTCGGCGCCGTTCCTTCGGAGCGGAGCCGGGCTCGACGACGCCGGTGGCAGTGGCAGGGACGCTCATGCCGTGACCTCCTCGGGCTGGTCGGTGCGGGGAGAGGCCAAGGCGCGAGCCACCTCACGTTGCTCGAGGCGGACGCCGTAGCGGCGGACGAGCTCGTAGGAGATGACCACGGTCAGCACGATCACGCCCTGGGTGATGGCGACGATGTCGGGCGAGACGCCCACGAGGATCTGCAGCGGGTTGGACTGCTCATCGAGGTAGGCGAAGAGCAACGCTCCCAGCGCGATGCCGATCGGGTTGTTGCGCCCGAGCAGCGCGATCGCGATGCCCGCGAAGCCGAGCCCGGACTGGAACGTCGAGCCGTAGGTGTAGGCGTCCCCGAAGAGGATCGGCAGGCCGACGAGACCGGCGATCGCACCCGAGATCATCATGGCGCCCACGGTCATCTTCTTGACGCTGACACCGCTGGCCACGGCCGCGGTCGTCGACTGGCCGGTGGCCCGCAGATCGAAGCCGAACCGGGTCCGGTTGAGCACGAACCAGAACGCGAACCCGAAGGCCGCGGCGATGACGATGAAGCCGTAGATCTCGAAGCCTCCGAACGGGATGCCGCCGATGCGGCTGCCCTCGGGGATCTCCTTGGTGCCGAGCGAGTTGCTGCCCTCCTCACGGACGGCGACCTTGCGGAGCAGGTAGGCGACGAGGGAGGTGGCGATCGCGTTGAGCATGATCGTGGAGATCACCTCGCTGACGCCTCGGGTGGCGCGCAGGACACCCGCGATGCCGGCCCAGATCGCACCCACGGCCATCGCGCACACGATCGCCAGCGCGGTGTTGAGGTAGCCGGGCAACCAGGCTTCGCCCGCGACGACGGCAGCGGTGAACGCAGCGACGCGGTACTGCCCGTCGACGCCGATGTTGAAGAGGTTCATCCGGAAGCTCACCGCGACCGCGAGCCCGGACAGGAAGAGCACGGTGGCGTTGTTGATGATGTTGACCCAGTTGCGCTGCTCGGGCCACGACAGCAGCTGACCCCAGACGTCTCCCACCGGGTCGCCGGCGACGAGCAGCACCAGGCTGGTGATCGCGAACGCCGCCAGCAGTGCCAGCACCGCGGACGCGACGCCGAGCCCCAGGCTCGTCAGACGTGCCTTGGTCATCGACCCTCCCCCGCTCCGGTCATCGCGGAGCCCAGCTGCTGCGGTGTCACGTCGTCGGGGTCGAAGCTGCCCACGAAGCGACCTCGCAGGATCACCTCGATCCGGTCGGACAGGCCGATCAGCTCGTCGAGGTCCGCCGAGATCAGCAGGACGGCCAGCCCGTTGCGCCGCGCGTCCTTGATGTGGCGCCAGATCGCGGCCTGGGCGCCGACGTCGACACCACGGGTCGGGTGCGCAGCGATCAGCAGGACCGGGTCACCGCTCATCTCACGGCCCACGATGAGCTTCTGCTGGTTGCCGCCCGACAGCGCCCGGGCGAGCACGTCAGGCCCGGGCGTGCGGACGTCGTACTGCTCGATGATGCGCGACGTGTCGTTGCGGGCGGCACGCCGGTCGATGAGGCCGTGCTTGACGCTCGGGGGCCGGGACTGGTGGCCGAGGATGCGGTTCTCCCACAGAGGCGACTCGAGGAGCAGCCCGTGCCGGTGCCGGTCCTCGGGGATGTAGCCGATGCCGCCCTCACGACGCTCCCGGGTGGACCGGTCGGACAGGTCGGTGCCGGCGAGCTCGAGCAGGCCGTACGACGTCGGGCGCATGCCCATGATCGACTCGACGAGCTCGGCCTGGCCATTGCCCTCGACCCCGGCGATGCCGAGGATCTCGCCGCGGTGGATGGTGAACGAGATGTTGTCGAGCAGCGGTCGACCCTCGTCGCTGGGCAGGGACAGTCCGTCGACCCGCAGCAGCACCTCGTCGGTGACGGTCGATGCTTCGGTGCTGGGCGAGGGCAGCTCGGAGCCGACCATCAGCTCGGCGAGCTGGCGCGCGGAGACGCCCTCGGGGCTGACGGTGCTCACCGTCGTGCCGCGGCGGATCACCGTGATCTCGTCGGCGACGGAGAGCACCTCGTCGAGCTTGTGGGAGATGAAGAGGACGCTGAGGCCCTCCGCCTTGAGCTCGCGCAGGTTGCCGAAGAGCTCGTCGACCTCCTGCGGCACCAGCACGGCGGTCGGCTCGTCGAGGATGATGATCTGCGCGCCGCGGTAGAGGACCTTGAGGATCTCGACACGCTGGCGGGCGCCGACGCCGAGCTCCTCGACGAGGCGGTCGGGCTCGATCCCGAGGCCATAGGCGTCGGAGAGCCGCCTGATCTCGTCGCGAGCCTTGCCTCCGATGCCGTGGAGCTTCTCGGCACCGAGGACGACGTTCTCGAGGACCGTCAGGTTGTCGGCCAGCATGAAGTGCTGGAAGACCATGCCGACGCCGGCCTTGATGGCGTCGGCCGGCGAGTGCAGCGTCACCTCAGCGCCGTGGACCTCGATCGTTCCCGAGTCCGGCTGCTGCACGCCGTACAGGATCTTCATCAGCGTCGACTTTCCGGCGCCGTTCTCACCGACGATGGCGTGGATCGTGCCCCGGCGGACGTCGATGTTGATGTCGTCGTTGGCGATGACGCCAGGGAAACGCTTGCCGATGCCGCGGAGCCGGACGGCGATCTCAGCCGCGGCTGGAGCGGTGTCCGTGGTGGGCGTGGCGGGACTGGACACGATCCATGACCTCCTCGTCAGGTTCGGGCGTGACGCTACCCCGTAGTGCCGGGGAGACGGAACGGGCCCGCGGGGCTTGCGCCCCGCGGACCCGTTGCCAGGTGTTGCGGACTACTTCGAGATCACTTGGTGGGCTCGGTCGGAACCGTGATGTCGCCGTCGATGATCTGCTTCTTGTAGTCGTCGAGCTTGTCGGTGATGTCGTCGATCTGACCACCGCTCGTCGAGTAGCCCACGCCGTCGACCTTGAGGTCGTAGGTGGTGACGCCCGCCGGGAAGGTGTCGCCGTCGATCGCCTTGAGGTACTCGTGGACCGCAACGTTCACGTTCTTGAGCATCGAGGTCATGATGACGTCCTGCACGGACGGGTCAGCGGTGTTGTACTGGTCGGAGTCGACACCGATCGCCTTCGCGTCGGCCTCGGAGGCCGCCTCGAAGACGCCGCCACCGGAGCCACCGGCCGCGTGGTAGACGATGTCCGCGCCGCCGTCGTACATGCCCTGAGCGGCCGTCTTGCCCTTGGCCGGGTCACCGAAGCCGGAGAAGTCCGGCACCTGGGTCAGGTACTTGACGTCGATCTTGATGTCGGGCTTGACCGTCTTGGCGCCGGCCACGTAGCCCGCCTGGAACTTCTGGATCAGCGGGGTCTCGACACCACCGATGAAACCGATGTGGCTCGCCTCGGACTTGAGCGCGGCAGCCGCGCCGACCAGGAACGAGCCCTGCTCCTCGGCGAAGACCAGGCTCGCGACGTTCGGGACGTCGGCCAGGCTGGCGTCGTCGATGATCGCGAAGTGGGTCTCCGGGTACTCCTTGGAGACCTTCGTCAGCGCCGCCGCGTAGGCGAAGCCCACCGCGATGACCGGGTCGTAGTCGGCCTCGGCGAACGTGCGCAGACGCTCCTCGCGAGCGGTCTCGGACTCACCGTCCTCGGCCTCGGACTCCTGGGCGTCGGCGATCAGGCCCTCGTCCTTGGCCTGGTCGAGACCCGCCGCGGCCGAGTCGTTGAACGACTGGTCGCCGCGGCCACCGACGTCATACGCCATGCCGACCTTGATGTCCGACTTGGGCGCCGACGACGAGTCGCTGGCCGCGTCTCCGTCGCTGTCGCTGCTACCGCAGGCGCTGAGGGCCAGGATGCTGGCCGAGAGCAGAGCTGCAAACTTCGTGGTGCGCCGCAAGACGCCTCCTTCGTGATCTGTGGACGCCCGTCAAGGCGCGGAAAACAGGTCAGACTTTATGGGTTCCGTGCGGTCGGGACAGCCGGTTGACGAAGTTGTTATCGAGTCGATGCGCGCCGGGCGCAGAATTTCGCTACAGATCGCGCTGGAACGCGAGAGCCACCTGCGCCAGCACCCGGGCCCCGATGGCCACCGCGCGATCGTCCACCCGCAGGTTGCCCTGGTGCAGGTCGTACGTCGGCCCGCCCGGCGTCCGCGTCCCGAGGCGTCCCATCGCGCCCCGCACCCGGTCGAGGTACCAGCCGAAGTCCTCGCCGCCCAGGCTCTGCTGGGTCGGCACGTGGCCCTCGGCCCCGAGCACCCGCTCCACCGAGCCGGCGAGCAGCGAGATCGAAGCGAGATCGTTGACCACCGGGGGCACGCCGCGCTGGTAGTCGACCTGGGCGTGCACGCCGTACGGAGCCACGATCTGCTCCACCAGCAGCGGCACCAGCTTCTCGGCCTCCGCCCAGGCGATGGCGTCGAGCATCCGGACGGTGCCGCCGACGCGGCCGGTCGCCGGGATGACGTTGTGGGCCGATCCGGCGCGGACGATCCCCCACACCACGCTCACGCCGGCGCGCGGGTCGAGGCGGCGCGACAGGATGGCGGGCAGCTCGGTGACGACCTTGCCGAGCGCGAAGGTGAGGTCCTCGGTCAGGTGCGGGCGGGAGGTGTGGCCGCCCGAGCCGCTCAGCGTGACGTCGAGATGGTCGGCGGCGCCGGTGATCGGGCCCTCCCGGAGGCCGACGCTGCCGACGTCGAGGGTCGGGTCGCAGTGCAGCCCGAAGATCCGGTCGACCCCGTCGAGGGCGCCGAGCTCGATCAGCGAGAGCGCACCGCCGGGCATCACCTCCTCGGCCGGTTGGAAGAGCAGTCGGACCCGGCCGCGGAGCAGTCCCTGATCGTGGGCCTTGCCGAGCGCGATGGCCGCGCCCACCAGGGCGGCGGTGTGGACGTCGTGCCCGCAGGCGTGAGTGACGCCCTCGACGGTGCTGGACCAGGGGTCCCCGGTCAGGTCGGGCACCGGCAGTGCGTCGAGGTCGGCGCGCAGCGCGACGACCGGACCCGAGGTGCCGATCTCGGCGACCAGCCCGGTGCGCGGGAGCTCGGTGACCCGCCAACCGGCCGGGGCGATCCGCGCAGCGACCAGCGAGGTGGTCCGGACCTCCCGCCACGACAGCTCCGGGTGGGCGTGCAGGTCGCGGCGCAACGCGACGAGGTCGGCTTCCACTCCCGCGACGACGTCGTCGATCACGGTTTCGGCAGGGCTCGGGGTGGCGGTGGACATCACGACGAGGTTACCGGAGCGCGCGGCGCCGGCCCCGGGCTGCTCACCCGGGGCCGACGTACGTCAGCTCACCTGCGGTACCGGACCAGTCTGCCGCCCGGAGGTGTGTTCGGCTGCTCCTCCGACGGCCCGACCAGGACGTCGACAGTCGCGTAGAGTCCGCGCGGCGTCCACTCGACCGCGGCCGGCAGGTTCGCCTTCGCGAACGTCCGGACCGTGCGGGTGCCGTGCTTGATCCGGGAGATCTTGCCGCCGAACAGCTGCGAGACGAAGACGTCGCCCTTCGCGTTGGTCGCGATCCCGACCGGGGCGAAGAGGCCGCCGACGACCTTCTTCGCCGGCCCGCCCTTCATCCCGACGCGGTAGATCGCGCCGAGCGGCATCTGCTCGCCGAGGCCGCCACCCTCGGTGGTGACCAGCAGCCGTCCGCGCTTGAGCGCGAGGTCGGTCGGCACGGACTCGCCGTAGTAGGTCTTCCCGACGACACAGTCGGGCAGCCCCATGCCGGAGGCGAGCCCCGCCGTGATCTTGACGGGCACCGCCGGGGTCACCGCCAGCGTGCGGATCCGGCCACGCCGCGAGATCGCCAGCACGGCGTTCATGCCGGCGTCCGCGACGAAGACTGTTCCCTCGTCGGTCTGGAGCGTGGCGTAGGGGTGCGAGTCCTTGGCCCCCCGATACACCGGCGGGCCGAACTGCTCGGTCGGCCAGTCGGCGGCGCAGGTGGCGCTGATGCCGCGGACGCCGTAAGTGATCCTCTTGTCGGGATTCTTGCGGTTCTCGTAGGCGCGCAGCTTGGCCAGCGTGTGCACCTTGCCGGACGGCCCGATCCACCTCACCCACGTCTTCGCGGGGTTGCCCTGGGCATCGCTGGCGGTCTCGGTGAAGACGAGCTTGCCGTGGAAGACCGAGACGCCGCCGACCTCGTGGCCGTTCTTGCTGGCGTAGACGACCTTCGGCTTCTTGCCTGGTCGGATCTTGGTGAGCAGCCCGGCGAAGTTCTGGGTCACGTACGCCGTGCCGTCGTCGTCGATGGCCGCACTGAGCGGACTGACGAGGTGCTTGGCGAGCGTCCTGGGCTTGGGTGCGGCGGCCTCACTGGCCGGCACGAGTGCGGCCGTCGTGGTCACGAGTGCGAGCGTCGCCGTCGCGGCGACGATTCGGGTTCTACGCATGTCCTACTGCCTCCCTGTGCGGTGGTGAACCCTCAACGATGGTCATCCCGGAGGCGGGTCCGAGCGAATGGCACCCCCGAAATCACCCAGATGGGGGACCGATCAGCGCTCGTCGTAGGCCGCGAGGATCCGGTCGGCGGCCACCGTGGCGGGCAGCTCGCCCGCCAGCACGGCCGCCCGGACCTCGTCGCGCATCGCCCGGACGCCGTCGGAGTGCCGCAGGCGCTGGTCGAGCTCGTCGCGGACCAGCGCCCAGGTGAAGTCGAGCTGCTGGTGGGCGCGCTTGTCGGCGAGGCCGGCCGGACCCAGGTGCTCGCGGTGGGCGCCGACCCGCTCCCACACGTCGTCGACGCCGGTGTCCTCCAGCGCCGAGCAGGTCACCACCGGCGGGGCCCACTCCGCATGCCCGCGCACCAGGCGCAGCGCGCCGGCGAGGTCGCGGGCCGCGACGCGGGCCTCCTGCTGACGGTCGCCGTCGGCCTTGTTGACCGCGATCACGTCCGCGATCTCGAGGATGCCCTTCTTGATGCCCTGCAGCTGGTCGCCCGTGCGGGCCAGGGTCAGGAAGAGGAAGGTGTCGACCATCCCGGCCACGGTCACCTCGGACTGACCGACCCCGACGGTCTCGACCAGGACCACGTCGTACGACGCGGCCTCGAGCACCGTCATCGCCTGCACGGTCGCGCGGGCGACGCCGCCGAGGGTGCCGGCGCTCGGCGAGGGGCGTACGAACGCCTGCGGGTCGACCGCGAGCCGGGCCATCCGGGTCTTGTCGCCGAGCACCGACCCGCCGGTGCGCACACTGGACGGGTCGACGGCCAGGACCCCGACCCGGTGTCCCTGAGCGGTCAACCGGGAGCCGAGCGCCTCGATGAACGTCGACTTCCCGACCCCGGGAACGCCCGAGATGCCCACCCGGACGACATCGTCCGGAGCGTCGCCCGCGAGCTCGGTCAACAGCTCGCGGGCCTGGTCGCGGTGCTTGCGGCTGGTCGACTCGACGAGCGTGATCGCCTGCGCGACGGCGGCGCGCCGTCCCGCCCGGATCCCGTCGACGAGCGGGGCGACGTCGGGCACCGGGCTCAGTGGTCCAGCTGCTCCCGCAGCCGGGCCAGGAGGTCGAGAGCGGACTCGGCGATGACCGTGCCGGGCAGGAAGACAGCAGCGGCACCCATCTCCCGCAACGTCTGGACGTCGTCGGGCGGGATCACGCCGCCGATCACGATCATGATGTCCGCGCGACCCTGCTCGGCCAGCGCCTGCTTGAGGGCAGGGAGCAGCGAGAGGTGGCCGGCCGCCAGCGACGAGACCCCGACGATGTGGACGTCGGCGTCGACCGCCTGCTGAGCGACCTCCTCGGGCGTCGAGAACAGCGGGCCCACGTCGACGTCGAAGCCCATGTCGGCGAAGGCGCTGACCACGACCTTCTGGCCGCGGTCGTGGCCGTCCTGGCCCATCTTCGCGACCAGGATGCGCGGCCGGCGGCCCTCGGCCTCCTCGAAGCTGTCCGTCGCCTCGAGCACCTGCTGGAGCAGGGATCCGTCGCCTTGACTCGACTCGTCCCGGTACACGCCGCTGATCGTACGGATCACGGCCTGGTGGCGGCCGTAGACCTTCTCGAGCGCGTCCGAGATCTCGCCGACCGTCGCCTTGGCGCGCGCGGCGTCGACCGCCAGCGCGAGCAGGTTCCCGTCCAGCGAGCCCTGCTCCGCGCCCCGGTCGGCCGAGTTGGTCAGTGCCTCCAGCGACCTGCGTACGTCGTCGTCGTCGCGCTCGGCGCGCAGCCGCTCGAGCTTGGCGATCTGCTGGCGGTAGACGTCGTCGTTGTCGACGCGGAGCACGTCGAGCTTGTCCTCAGCCGCCAGGCGGTAGGTGTTGACGCCGATCACCTTCTGGGCTCCGGAGTCGATCCGGGCCTGGGTGCGGGCGGCAGCCTCCTCGATGCGCATCTTCGGGATGCCCTGCTCGATCGCGGCCGCCATGCCGCCGGCCGCCTCGGCCTCGAGGATGTGCGCCCAGGCGCGCTCGGCGAGGTCGTGGGTGAGGCGCTCCACGTAGTAGGAGCCGGCCCACGGGTCGATCGTGCCCGTCGTACCGCTCTCCTGCTGGAGCAGGAGCTGGGTGTTGCGTGCGATCCGGGCCGAGAAGTCGGTCGGCAACGCGATCGCCTCGTCGAGCGCGTTGGTGTGCAGCGACTGGGTGTGGCCCTGGGTCGCGGCCATCGCCTCGATCGCGGTGCGCCCGACGTTGTTGAAGACGTCCTGGGCGGTCAGCGACCAGCCGGAGGTCTGGCTGTGGGTGCGCAGACTCAGCGACTTCGGGTTCTGCGGGTCGAACTCCCGCACCAGCCGCGCCCACAGGGCCCGGGCCGCCCGCATCTTGGCGATCTCCATGAAGAAGTTCATGCCGATCGCCCAGAAGAAGGAGAGCCGCGGCGCGAACTGGTCGATCGTCATCCCGGTCGCGAGGCCGGCACGGATGTACTCGACGCCGTCGGCCAACGTGTACGCCAGCTCC
This sequence comes from uncultured Actinomycetota bacterium, assembly GCA_963717855.1. Classification (GTDB taxonomy): domain Bacteria; phylum Actinomycetota; class Actinomycetes; order Propionibacteriales; family Nocardioidaceae; genus Nocardioides. Next base: position 168,242 of record CAVQXF010000009.1, read on the forward strand.
AGGTCGGCCGTCGCCCCGGCCTCCTGGATGTGGTAGCCGGAGATCGAGATGGAGTTGAAGCGCGGCATCTTCGCCGCGGTGTAGCTGAAGATGTCGGAGATGATCCGCATGCTCGGCGCCGGCGGGTAGATGTAGGTGTTGCGGACCATGAACTCCTTGAGGATGTCGTTCTGGATGGTCCCCGCGAGCTGCTCCGGCTTCACCCCCTGCTCCTCGGCCGCCGCGATGTAGAGGGCGAGCACGGGCAGCACGGCACCGTTCATCGTCATCGACACCGACATCTCGTCGAGCGGGATGCCCTCGAAGAGCGTGCGGGTGTCGTAGATCGAGTCGATCGCCACGCCGGCCATGCCGACGTCGCCGCGCACCCGCGGGTGGTCGGAGTCGTAGCCGCGGTGCGTCGCGAGGTCGAAGGCGACGCTCAGGCCCTTCTGGCCGGCCGCGAGGTTGCGGCGGTAGAAGGCGTTGGACTCCTCGGCGGTCGAGAAGCCGGCGTACTGCCGCACCGTCCAGGGCTGGGTCGTGTACATCGTCGGGTAGGGCCCGCGCAGGAACGGGCTCAGGCCGGGGAAGGTGCCGAGCGCGTCGAGCCCCGCGATGTCCTCGGGACCGTACGACGGCTTGATCTCGATGCCCTCCGGGGACATCCAGGGCTGGCCGCTGAAGCTCGTGGGAATGCTCATGCCAGCTTCTCCCTGGTCCGGTTGAGGAAGTCGAGCGCATCGACGCCCATCGCGCAGGCGTCGTCGGCCCAGTCCCGGGTCTTCCCGGCGACGATCACCCACTCGGCGCCGTTGCTTCGCAGGGCGGCCGCGGTCTCAGCGCCTGACTCGTCATAGGCCGCATCCGTGCCGGCCACGCACACCACCGACTGGCCGGCGTGCTCGGCCGCGACGTCGACGGCGATCCCGCCGGCGGCGAGGAGGTTGCTCGCGAACGTCGCCCGCGCCGTGTGCTGGGCGACGGTGCCGAGCGTGGCGAGGAAGACGTGGCTGCCGGGCGGCTCGTCGCGGAGCGCCTCGAAGCTGGCGCCGTAGGGACGGACACCGGCCCAGTCGTCGGACGGCTCGCGCTCCGGGAGCGTCTCAGCCAGGTTGGGGAACTCGGTCAGACCCGTGATCGGCCGCTTGCGCTCGGCGATGTCGGCCTCGCGTCGCGCCACCGTCTCGGCGATCTGCTCGTCCAGATCGGCGCCGTCGTCGAGTCGGCCGAAGATCTGCCAGGCCGCACGGGCGAGGTCGTCGGTGAGCTTCTCCACGGCGTACGAGCCGCCCGCCGGGTCGGCGACCTGGGCGACGTGGGACTCGTCGATGAGCAGGTGGGAGGTGTTGCGGGCGATTCGACGCCCGAGTGCGTCCGGCCGACCCAGAGGGCTGTCGAAGGGCAGCACGGTGACGCTGTCCGCTCCCCCGACACCGGCGGCGAAGGCCGCGACGGTGGTGCGGAGCATGTTGACCCAGGGGTCGTACTTGCTCATCATCGGGCGGCTGGTGACCGCGTGCAGGCGCATCTGCCCGGCGCCGGTCGACATCTCGAGCACGCGCGCCCAGAGCCGACGAGCTGCCCGGAGCTTGGCGATCGTCGCGAACTGCTCGTCGGTAGCCGCGTAGCGGAACTCCACCAGGCTCGCTGCCTCGTCGACGCTCAGACCGGCGCCGGCGAGCGTGCGGAGGTACGTCGCGCCGGCGGCCATCGACCAGCCGAGCTCCTGCGCGTCGGAGGCGCCGCGGTCGTGCACCGCGGTCGCGTCGACCACGAAGCCGCGGATCTCGAGCTTCTGTGCGGTCCTCGCGATCTCGGCCGTGGCGTCAGCGGCGGGGACGCCGAGGTTGGTGTCGGGGTGGAGCTCCTTGCCCTCGAGGAACGCCGCGAAGGCCGCCGGGTCGCCGCCGTCGAGCACCACGGGGGCGAGGTCCAGGAGCACCCGGTCCAGCAGCGTCGCGAGATCGGTGTCGGCGTCGACCCGCAGCCACAGGCTGGTCACGCCGCCGTCGAGGTCGACGAGCGCCTCCTCGTTGGCCTGCTTGGCCCGGCGCCCGTCGCCGTACGCCCGCACGTCCCAGTCACCCTGGCGCGCCGGCCGACCACTCGTCTCGAGGCCGTCGAGCAGGTCCGGGGTCCCCAGCGGCGTCACCTCGATGCCGTCGAGCGTCGTCCGCGAGAGCTTCGACCACACCTGCTCGTCGGTGTCATCCGCCCCCAGCCGGCGGGCCTTGCGCAGCACCGCCGCCGCCTCCCGCTCCCAGTCGGCCACCGTCCACACGTCCTCCGGCGCCGCCAGGTGGAGCGAACCCTGCGCAGGCTCCAGCTCTTCGGGCTCGTCCAGCCCACCCTCGACAGTCATGGAGCGAACGATAGGAGGGTGTAGTGACGTCGGCTACAGAGTGTGACCTTTTCGGCGCTTCTGGTGTTCGCGAGACTGCCGTTGCGCTCCGTACCCGGTGGCGACCAGGTCCGCGGCGTACAGGTCCTTGGGGGCGGTGTCGCCGGCGCAGGCGCGGTAGCGCTCGGTGAGAGCGGAGAGCGCGGCGCGGACCTCGGCGTACGACGGGTCGTCCGCCAGGTTCTGGATCTCGTACGGATCCGAGGTGCGGTCGTAGAGCTCGGCGCCGCCGCGACCGTACTCGACGTAGGTCCAGGCGCCGACGCGGACGCCGAGGTACTGCACGCGCGGGCCCTCGGCCGCCCAGGCAGCGATCGGGACCACCCGGACCTGGGCCGGCGCCGTGACCCACGGCAGCACATCGACACCGTCGAGCGGGCGCGGAGACGCGACCCCGGTGGCGGCGAAGATCGTCGCGGTGAGATCGGGGATGGTGACGGCGGTGGACACCGTGACGCCCCTCGGCAGCCCGGGGCCGCGCAGGTAGAGCGGCACGCGCAGCGCCTCGTCGTAGTGGAACCGCTTGCCGTTCATGTTGTGCGGGCCGATGGCGTAGCCGTTGTCGGAGACGAAGATGATCAGGGTCCGGTCCAGCTGGCCGGTCCGGCGCAGGGTGCGGACGAGCTTCGCCATCGCACGGTCGAGTCCGCGGGCCGCCTCGATCCGACGCTGGTAGACGATCGTCAGCGCGCGCTTCTGGAGCGCGTTGAACCGCCGGGCGTTGGCCGGGGCGTGCGGCGGCACTGTCGGGTCTCCGTCGGGGAAGGAGCTGGGCAGCAGCGGCAGCGGCACCTTGCGGTAGCGGCCGCGGTCCTTCGGGTCCGGCACGGTCGTCTGCAGGTCGCCCGCCCGGGTGCCCTTGTGGACGCGCCGCGGGTCGCCCTCACCGACCGGGCCGCCCACGTGCGGGGCGACGTAGTTGACCCAGGCGAACCACGGCCGGTCACCGCGCTCGGCGCTGATCATCTCCTGGGCGTGCGCGGTCATCACGTCGGTGGTGTAACCCTGCGAACGCTCGAGCGTGCCGTTGATGTTCATCCGCGGGTTGAAGAACTTGTACGTCGAGGGGTCGACCGTCGCGCGCCAGTCGGTCCAGCCCTGCGGCACGTCGTGCTCGGTGCCGTCCTTGCCGTAGCCGTTGATGTACTTGCCGGTGAAGAGCGTGTCGTAGCCGGCGCCCTGGAGGGCAGTGGCGATCGTGTCGTGGTCCGCGAACGCGGCGTACCCGCCGCTGGGGCCGGTGATGGTCATCGCGCCGTGGTTGTGGGCGTACTGCCCGCTGAGCAGCGAGGCGCGCGAGGGGGCGCACAGTGGCGTCGGGGCCAGCGCGTCGGCGAAAGCCACTCCGCCCTTCTGCATCAGGCGGCGGACGCGCGGGAGGTAGGGCATGTCGATCGCGGCGAGGTCGTCGACGGTGACGACGAGGACGTTGGGTCGCTGCACCGGCAGCGAGTACGCCGGGGGCGACGTCGCGGTGAGCGCGTCGAGGCCGACGATCGCAGCAGCGCTCACCGGGAGCGCGGACCGCAGTTCGCGGACCTTTCGCAGCCTCACGCGCAACCCTCCTCCGACCGACCCGTCGAAGTCAGGCTACTGGGTCGACTTACTCCTCAAGCGCTGGACCTCGGTGGGCAAGGCCGGGTCCTCGTCCGGTCGACTGAAGCCCGACCCGGGGACTAGACCTCGGTGCGCCCGTCGTTGTCCTTGTTGCGCAGCCCGATCTTGGTGCCGAGCCAGACGAGCGGGTCGTACTTGCGGTCGACGACGCGCTCCTTCATCGGGATGATCGCGTTGTCGGTGATCTTGATGCCCTCCGGGCAGACCTCGGTGCAGCACTTGGTGATGTTGCACATCCCGAGCCCGGCGGCGCCCTGGGCGAGCGCGCGCCGGTCGTGGGTGTCGAGGGGGTGCATGTCGAGCTCGGCGTACCGCAGGAAGAACCGCGGCCCGGCGAAGGCCGGCTTGTTGTCCTCGTGGTCACGGACGACGTGGCAGGTGTCCTGGCACAGGAAGCACTCGATGCACTTGCGGAACTCCTGGCCCCGCTCGACGTCGATCTGCGCCATCCGGCGCTTGCCGTCGGCGTCGCGCGGCGGGAGCTCGGCGTACGGCAGCTCCTTGGCCTTCTCGTAGTTGTACGAGACGTCCGTGACCAGGTCGCGGATCACCGGGAAGGCCCGCATCGGGGTGACCGTGATCGTCTCGGCTCGGTCGAAGTCGGAGAGCCGGGTCATGCACAGCAGCTTCGGCCGGCCGTTGATCTCGGCCGAGCAGGAGCCGCACTTGCCGGCCTTGCAGTTCCAGCGGATCGCGAGGTCGCCGGTCTGGGTGGCCTGGAGCCGGTGCAGGGCGTCGAGGACGACCTCGCCCTCGGACACCTCGACGGTGTAGTCGGCGAGGTCGCCGCCCTCCTGGTCGCCGCGCCAGACGCGCATCTTCAGGTCGTAGCCCATTGCTGTCCCTTCTCGGGTGGTTTCGAGGCTCGCTTCGCTCGCACCTCAACCAGCGCTATTCGAAGTACTTCTTGAGCTCGTCCGGCATGACCGGGAGCGGCTTCTCGTGCAGGTCGACGCCGGTGCCGTCGGCGTTCAGGGTGACGACGAGGTTCTTCTTGCCCCAGACCTCGGTGTCGGTCTTCGGGAAGTCGTCGCGGGTGTGGCCGCCGCGCGACTCCTCGCGCGCGAGCGCCGCCTTGGCGATGGCCTCGGAGACGATCAGCATGTTGCGCAGGTCGATCGCGAGGTGCCAGCCGGGGTTGTACTGCCGGTGCCCCTCCACGACCATCGTCTTCGCCCGCTCCTTGAAGACCTCGATCTCCCGCAGCGACTCCTCCAGCTCCGGACCCGGTGCGGATGATGCCGACCAGGTCGTTCATGGACTGCTGGAGGTCGTGCTGGATCGTGTACGGGTTCTCCCCGCCCTCGACCTCGAACGGCGCCAGCGCGCTCGCCTTCGCCGCCGCGATGTCCTCCTCGGCGATCGCCGGACGGGCGTCACCCAGCGAGGCCGCGTACGCCGACGCCGCCTCGCCCGCGCGCTTGCCGAAGACCAGCAGGTCGCCGAGCGAGTTGCCGCCGAGCCGGTTGGAGCCGTGCATGCCGCCGGAGCACTCCCCCACGGCGTACAGGCCGGTGACCGCGCTCTCCTGGGTGTCGGCGTCGACCTCGACGCCGCCCATCACGTAGTGGCAGGTCGGCCCGATCTCCATCGGCTCGGCGGTGATGTCGACGTCGGCCAGCTCCTTGAACTGGTGGTACATCGACGGCAGCCGCTTGCGGATGAACTCCGGCGTACGGCGCGACGCGATGTCGAGGAAGATGCCGCCGTGCGGTGACCCGCGGCCGGCCTTGATCTCGGAGTTGATCGCCCGGGCGACCTCGTCACGCGGCAGCAGCTCGGGGGGACGACGGTTGTTCTTCTTGTCGTCGTACCACCGGTCGGCCTCCTCGATCGTGTCGGCCGTCTCCGCCTTGAAGAACTCCGGGATGTAGTCGAACATGAACCGCTCGCCCTCGGAGTTCTTGAGGATGCCGCCGTCGCCGCGCACCGACTCGGTGACCAGCAGGCCCTTCACCGACGGCGGCCAGACCATGCCGGTCGGGTGGAACTGCACGAACTCCATGTTGATCAGCGCGGCACCGGCGCGCATCGCCAGCGCGTGACCGTCGCCGGTGTACTCCCACGAGTTCGAGGTGACCTTGAAGGACTTGCCGATGCCGCCGGTCGCCAGGATCACGGTCGGCGCGTCGAAGGTGATGAAGCGGCCGGACTCGCGCCAGTAGCCGATGGCGCCGGCGATCTTCCCGTCGTCCTTGAGCAGGTCGGTGACCGTGCACTCCATGAAGACGTCGATGCCGAGCTGCACCGTGCGCTGCTGGAGGGTGCGGATCATCTCCAGGCCGGTGCGGTCGCCGACGTGGGCGAGGCGGGCGTACTTGTGACCGCCGAAGTCGCGCTGCGAGATCAGCCCGTCCTCGGTGCGGTCGAAGAGCGCGCCCCAGTCCTCGAGCTCCTGCACCCGCTCGGGCGCCTCCTGGGCGTGCAGCTGGGCCATCCGCCAGTTGTTGAGCATCTTCCCGCCACGCATGGTGTCGCGGAAGTGCACCTCCCAGTTGTCCTCGGGCCAGCGGTTGCCCATCGCCGCGGCGATGCCGCCCTCGGCCATCACGGTGTGCGCCTTGCCGAGCAGCGACTTGCAGACGACGGCCGTGCGCGCACCGGCCTCGTGCGCGGCGATCGCCGCGCGCAGACCGGCGCCGCCCGCGCCGACCACGACGACGTCGTACGTGTGCCGCTCCATGCCGCCCTCGCTGGAGCCGGACATCTCGTTGCCGGTCATCGGGTGCCGACTGCTCTCAACCATTTAGAAGAACCTCGGGTCGTCGATCGCGCCGGACGCGAGCAGGTAGATGTAGAAGTCGGTCAGCGCCACGGAGAACAGCGAGTACCAGGCGAACCTCGCGTGGTGGCCGTTGAGCTTCGAGACCCAGGTCCACAGCTTGTAGCGGACCGGGTGCTTGGAGAAGTGCCGGAGCCGGCCGCCCATGATGTGCCGGCACGAGTGGCAGCCCAGCGTGTAGAGCCAGATGAAGACGACGTTGACCAGCATGATCAGCGTGCCCAGACCCATGTGGATCCCGTCGGACTCGCCCTCCGCCGGGCCGAACGCGAGCAGCACGTCGTAGCTCAGGATCAGCGCCACGACGACGGCGGCGTACCAGAACCAGCGGTGGACGTTCTGGGCGAGCAGCGGGAAGCGGGTCTCGCCGGTGTACTTGGCGTGCGGCTCGGCGACCGCGCAGGCCGGCGGCGAGAGCCAGAAGGCCCGGTAGTAGGCCTTGCGGTAGTAGTAGCAGGTCAGCCGGAAGCCGAGCGGGAAGATCAGGATCAGGAGCGCCGGCGAGAGGGGCCATCCGCCGAACGGCTGCCCGAAGTCCGACGAGCCCGGGACGCACTCGTTGCTCAGGCAGGGCGAGTAGAACGGCGACAGGTACGGCTCCGAGAAGTAGTTCTCACCCGAGAAGGCCCGCCAGGTCGAGTAGACGATGAAGGCGACGAAGACCACGAACGTCGCCGCCGGGGCCAGCCACCACCGGTCGGCGCGAAGCGTCTTCACCCCGATCCGGGCCCGGGTCGGTCCGTTGACTCCTGTCGAACCTGCTGCCGTCGTCTCACGAGCGTCGGTCGACGCCATCGCCACCTCCGGTGGGTCGGGTGCTAGGTGAGTCTGCACACTCCGAGCCGGATGTGAAAGAGCCCACACCGAGATTGCGAGAACGTGTTCCAGATCTGCGGTAGTGCGCGGGTTCATCCGACATCAACCTCGACGCAGCGATCCGGCCACCTCGCCCGGTCACCCTGGCGGCATGCGGATCACCCTCGTGACCGAGACGTTCTTCCCGGCGGTCGACGGCACCACGACCACGGTGAAGGCGGTCGTGGACCGGCTCGTCGACACCGGGCACGAGGTGCAGCTGATCGCTCCCGGCCCCGGCCTGAGCGACGTACCGCGGCTGCCCGGTCGCCCGGATCCGGCCCGCTCGACGCGCTCGGCCGACAGGTCCGCGAGGCGCTCGAGGCGTTCCGGACCCGACCTCGTGCACGTGACCTCGCCACGCACGGTCGGCCGCAAGGCGCTCAAGCACGCGGACCGGCTCGGCGTCCCGGCCGTCGTCGTCGAGCAGTCACCGCTGCTCGACGTCTCCGCCGACTACTGGCGCACGCGGGTCGCCGAGCGCGCCGCGCAGGTGCTGGTCACGTCCGGCTGGATGGTCGACCGGGTCGCCGACCTCGGCGGCGAGCCCGCGCTCTGGGCGCCCGGGCGTCGACACCGCCGCCTTCACCCCGGCGCTGCGTGACACCTGGCTGCACGACCGCTGGTCCCGGGCCCGCTCGCTCGCCCGAGCCACTCGTCGTCGTCGGGTACGTCGGCAGCCTGCGCAACCGGCACGACGTACGCCGGCTCGTCGAGCTGGCGCAGGTGCCCGGCATCCGCCCGGTGGTCGTCGGCGACGGCCCGCAGCGGGGCTGGCTCGAGGCGCGGCTCCCCGCGCGAAGTTCACCGGCACCCTCGGCACGGGCGACCTGACGGCCGTGCTGCCGACCTTCGACCTGCTCGTGCACCCCGGCACCCGCGAGACCTGCTGCCACGCGCTGCGCGAGGCGGCGGCGTCCGGCGTGCCGGTCGTCGCACCCCGCTCCGGAGGGCGCTCCGGACGTCGTCCGCCACCTGGAGACCGGGCTGCTCTACGACGACGCGCACCGGCACGGGCTGCGCGACGCCGTCGACGCGCTGGCGGCCGACCGCAGCCGACGCCCTGCTCGGGCGCATGCCCGCGCGCTGGCGACCCGTTCGTGGACCGAGGCGGTCGACGAGCTCGTCGAGCACCACTACCGACCGCTGGTCGCCCGGCACGCGACCGTCGGGTAACCGGATGTAAGTCACATCCCCCGCGGTCCCCAGCAGCGGAACGCGACGAGGTAGCGTGGTCGTTCGTGGCAACGACGACCCTGGTCAGGGGAGCGCGAGCATCGCGCTCGACCATCACCCTCAAGCTCCTGATGGCCGCGAGCGGCATCATCTTCATCGGGTTCGTGCTCCTGCACATGTACGGCAACCTCAAGGCCTTCGCCGGCCATGACGCCTACAACGAGTACGCGGAGCACCTGCGCATCCTCGGGGAGCCGATGCTGCCCCACGAGGGAGCACTGTGGATCATCCGCACGGTCCTGATCGTGGCGCTGGTCGTGCACGTCGCCTCGGCGGCCGCGCTGTGGAAGCGTGCCAAGCGGGCGCGCAGCACCCAGTACGTCGTGAAGAAGAACAAGGCCTCGAGCCTCTCCTCGCGCACGATGCGCTGGGGCGGCCTGACGCTGCTGCTCTTCATCATCTGGCACCTGATCAACTTCACGGTCGGCAAGGTCAACGTGTCGGGCGGGGAGACCAACGACCCGTACAACCTGCTCGTCGACACCTTCGACACCTGGTGGATGACGCTCATCTACCTCGTCGCGATGCTCACGCTGGCCATGCACCTGCACCACGGGGTGTGGAGCTCGGCGCAGACCCTCGGCCTCACCAACAACGCCCGCGCCCGCCGCAACGCGAAGACCCTCGGCTGGATCGTCGCCGTCGTCATCGCCGGCGGCTTCTCGCTCGTCCCGATCTTCGTCCTCGCCGGCGTCATCACCAAGTAGCTAAGGGGTCTCCCGCACATGACCGACATGCCGGACACCACCCTCACGTCCGACCCGTCCCACGACGCGCCCGCCGACCACGGCGACGACGCCGCCGGCTACTACACGCCGGGCGAGCCGATCGCCGACACGAAGGCGCCGGGCGGCCCGATCGACGAGCGCTGGCAGACGCGCAAGTTCGAGGCTCGCCTCGTCAACCCGTCCAACCGCCGCAAGCTCGACGTGATCATCGTCGGCACCGGCCTGGCCGGCGGCGCCGCCGCCGCCACGCTCGGCGAGGCCGGCTACAACGTGAAGTCCTTCTGCTACCAGGACTCCCCGCGCCGGGCGCACTCGATCGCGGCGCAGGGCGGCATCAACGCGGCCAAGAACTACAAGGAGGACGGCGACTCCGTCCACCGCCTCTTCTACGACACGGTCAAGGGCGGCGACTACCGCTCGCGGGAGTCGAACGTCTACCGCCTGGCCGAGGTCAGCACCAACATCATCGACCAGTGCGTCGCGCAGGGCGTCCCCTTCGCCCGCGAGTACGGCGGCCTCCTCGACAACCGCTCCTTCGGCGGCGTGCAGGTGTCCCGCACGTTCTACGCCCGCGGGCAGACCGGCCAGCAGCTGCTGATCGGCGCCTACCAGGCGATGGAGCGTCAGGTCGCGGCCGGCACCGTGGAGCAGTTCACCCGCCACGAGATGCTCGAGGTGATCATCGTCGACGGCAAGGCGCGCGGCATCATCGCCCGCGACCTCGTCACCGGCGAGATCGAGACCCACCTGGCCGACGTCGTCGTGCTCGCCACCGGCGGCTACGGCAACGTCTTCTTCCTCTCCACCAACGCCATGGGCTCCAACGTCACCGCCTCGTGGCGCGCGCACCGCAAGGGCGCCTACATGGCCAATCCCTGCTACACGCAGATCCACCCGACCTGCATCCCGGTCACCGGCGCGCACCAGTCGAAGCTGACGCTGATGTCGGAGTCGCTGCGCAACGACGGCCGGATCTGGGTGCCGAAGAAGAAGGCCGACTGCGAGAAGCACCCCCGCGACATCCCCGAGGAGGACCGCGACTACTACCTGGAGCGGATCTACCCCTCCTTCGGCAACCTGGTGCCCCGCGACATCGCCTCGCGTGCGGCCAAGAACGTCTGCGACGAGGGCCGCGGCGTCGGCCCGGAGGTCGAGGGCGTACGCCGCGGCGTCTACCTCGACTTCGCGTCCGCGATCGAACGCCTCGGCGTCGACGGCATCGAGGAGAAGTACGACAACCTCTTCGACATGTACGCCCGGATCACCGGCGAGAACCCGTACGAGACCCCCATGCGGATCTACCCCGCCGTCCACTACGTGATGGGTGGCCTGTGGGTCGACTACGACCTGCAGTCCTCGATCGAGGGTCTGTTCGTGACCGGCGAGGCCAACTTCTCCGACCACGGCGCCAACCGCCTCGGCGCCTCCGCGCTGATGCAGGGCCTGGCTGACGGCTACTTCGTGCTGCCGCACACCATCCGTGACTACCTCGCGGACGGGCCGTTCGAGAAGGTCTCCGAGGACCACCCCGCGGTGGTCGAGGCCAAGCAGGCTGTCGAGGCCCGGGTCGACCACTTCCTGTCCACCAACGGCACTCGCAGCGTCGACTCCTACCACCGCGAGCTCGGCAACATCATGTGGGAGTACTGCGGGATGGAGCGGACCGAGGACGGCCTCAAGAAGGCCATCGACCTGATCCGCACCCTCAAGGACGACTTCTGGCGCAACGTGAAGGTGCTCGGCACCGCCGAGGGCCTCAACCAGTCGCTCGAGCGGGCCGGCCGGGTGGCCGACTTCATCGAGCTCGGCGAGCTGATGTGCATCGACGCCCTCAACCGTCGCGAGTCCTGCGGCGGTCACTTCCGGGGCGAGTCGCAGACCGAGGACGGCGAGGCCCTGCGCCACGACGACCAGTTCGCGTACGTCGCAGCGTGGGAGTTCGCCGGCGACGGCGAGCCGCCTGTCCTGCACAAGGAAGACCTCGTCTACACGGCCATCGAGATGAAGCAGCGGAGCTACAAGTGAAGGTCACTCTCAAGATCTGGCGCCAGCCGGACGCCGTGTCCAAGGGCGCGATGCACACCTACGAGCTCGACGGTGTCTCCGAGGACATGTCCTTCCTCGAGATGCTCGACGTCCTCAACGAGGAGCTCAACGGCAAGGGCGAGGACCCGGTCGCGTTCGACTCCGACTGTCGCGAGGGCATCTGCGGCATGTGCGGCCTGATGATCAACGGCGAGGCGCACGGCCCCGAGGTCACCACCACGTGCCAGCTGCACATGCGGTCCTTCAAGGACGGCGACGAGATCGTGATCGAGCCCTGGCGCGCCGACGCGTTCCCGGTCATCAAGGATCTGGTCGTCGACCGCGGCGCCTTCGACCGGATCATCCAGGCGGGCGGCTACATCTCCGTCAACACCGGCTCCGCCCCCGAGGCCCACTCCGTGCCGGTCCCCCGCGACGACGCGCTCCGCGCGTTCAACGTAGCGACCTGCATCGGTTGCGGTGCCTGCGTGGCGGCCTGCCCCAACGGCTCCGCCTCGCTCTTCATGGGCGCCAAGATCACCCACCTCGGCGAGCTGCCCCAGGGCCAGCCCGAGCGCGACACCCGCGTCGTGGACATGGTGGCCCAGCATGACCACGAGGGCTTCGGTGGCTGCACCAACATCGGCGAGTGCACCGCCGCGTGCCCCAAGGAGATCCCGCTCGATGTGATCTCCCGCCTCAACTGGGACCTGCACCAGGCCATGCGCCACGGCCACTGACCTGTTGCTGCCGCACCGCCGGCGGCGCAAGTCGCGCGCAACAGACCTGTCCGGGTCCCGACGCTGTCCCGCTGCGGGATCCACCCGCTGTGGGCCATCCCGGCGGTCGGCGGATCTTCAGGTGGTGGTCAGGAGCGTTCGGCACAAGATGTCGGCGAGGATGTCGCCGTACCCGGCGTGCGAGTGGCCTCTTGAGGTGATCAGGGTGAACCACTCGGGGCTGTTGAGGGACCAGATCAGGTCGGCGACCAGCTGGTCGGTGAGGTCCTCGCGAAGCTCACCGGTGCCTCGGAGGTCGGCGGCGAGCAGTCGCATGTTGGTAGCTCGGCGTTCGGAGATCGTCCGGTACTGCTCGGCGCAGGTCGGGTCGGTGGCCCCGGCCTCGCGCAACGCCGACATGATCGGCACCGTGGCCGGCAGCAGGCGCCCCATCGCCGCGGCGTAGGTGCGCAGCTTGGCCGCAGCGGTGGGTGCCGCACGCACTGCCCGGACGTAGTCGCGCTGTTCGGCCGGGACCGGCGCGGGCCCTTCGGCCAGGACCATGTCGTGGACGGCGAGGAGCAGCTGCGGCTTTCGACCGACCTTGGCGTAGACCGTGTCGACCGCGACCTGCGCCCGCTCCGCGACCGCCTGGACCGAGGTCGCGGCATAGCCTCCCTCGGCGAAGAGGTCGCGTGCCGCGGCCAGGATCGCCAGCCGGGTGCGCTCGGCGGCCGCTTGCCGGCGGCTCGCGTCGTAGGTCCGTGGACTCTTGACCTGCTTGCTCACGGTGCCTACATTATTAGTCCGAAGGTAATTCGGTCGAATATTGGGGTGTGTCATGGGCGAACAGTTGGTGGTGCACGAACCGGGAGCCGGCCGAGCGACGTGGGCGATGCAGTCGCTGTTCGAGCACCTCCTCGAGCCGGAGCAGAGCTCACGGCTCGGCGTCGCCGTGGTGACCCAGCCACCGGGTATCGCCACACCCCTTCATCGACACACGCGAGAGGCCGAGGCTTTCTACGTCCTGGAGGGCCGAGTCTCCTACTGCGCCGGAGACGAGATGTTCGAGCTCTACGACGGTTGCTTCATCCACCTCCCCCAAGGTGTTCCGCACGCGTTCCGGATCCGCGGCGACCGACCCGCACGGCTCCTGGCCCTCACCGCCCCGGCCGGAGTGCTCCACCTCTACGACGAGGTCGGCATCCCCGCAGCCGAGCGTCGACTCCCCGGCCCGGACGCCCTGCCACCCGAGGTGGAGATCCCCCGATGGATGGAGATCGGGCCCCGGTACGGCCTCGAAGTCGTCGGTCCGCCCATCCCCGAATAGCAACTCACTCAGCGACCTGCCCCGACTGCATTCCTCCCACCGCAAGGCCGCGGGTCGCGGTTGGGCCGCAGGGCCAGCGGCGTGCGACGCGATTGGCGCCCTCGGCGCGTCACCGCAGGTGACGATAGATGTCGCGTCGTTCGCTGAACGTGTTCCACGGCGCAGCCTGTCGCGTCGACGCCGACGCTGGTGCCGGCGCCTTCCAGTGGTCGTGACCGAACCGGGGCGCCTGAATCCAGTCAGGCTGGTGCTCCTGGGTCTCGAAGGATGGGGTGTCGCTGACGAACGCGGCACCCTGGCCGTTCTTCTTCATCGTTGCCAACCCGACGACGGGTTCCGTGTCCGCGTTGAGGTTCTCGCCCTTGAGGTACATGATCTGCCGTCCGTCAGGTGAGAACACCGGATCGGCGGAGCCCTGGTGCTCAGGGTCGTTGTTGGTGAGGTTGCGCAGGTGCTTGCCGTCGGCGCTGATCGTGAAGATGTTGCCGAAGTTGAGCGGGTCGGGGCCGTACGCCTCGAAGACGATCGTGCGCCCGTCGGGTGACCAGGCGGCGTCATTGGGATGGAGATTCGCGGTGGCGACCAGGAGAGTCTCTCCGGAGCCGTTCACGTTGACGACGTACAGAGCGGAGGTCTCTCCACCTTCGTCGTCGAAGCTGTAGCGCGTGAACACGAGCTGCTTGCCGTCCGGGGAGAACCTCGCCGCCGCGTCAAACCCGTAACCTGCCGGCAGCGTGGTCACACGGTGCAGCCGGCTGCCGTCTGGGCGGGAGACGTAGATCCCTTGCTTGGCCGGGTAGTCACCCAGGTCTGACTGGTAGGCGAGCCACTTGCCATCAGCTGACCAGCTGGGGTCACCGCTGAACCCGCCGGCGAATCTGGTGACCTGCACGACTCCGGTGCCGTCCGGCTTCATGGTGTAGACGTCATTGGCGCCGACGTCGTCGGTCGGGTCTGGGTCGGAACGGTCGGAGTCGAAGGCGACCCGGGTCCCGTCCGGCTTCCAGGTCGCCCATCCGCTGTTGCTCTCACCAGAGGTGAGCTGGCTCTGGTTGGTGAGGTCGGCCTTCGCGGTCCAGATCTGCCACCGCCCGCTCTCGTCGACGCGTTGGAACGCGATGATGCCCGACGAGTCGTGGTGGCCGCCGGAGGAGGCACCTGCCGCGGGCGAGAACAGGGTCGCGAGCCCGATGGCTGCGATCACGATCAATGCGATTGGTCCGCGGTGTGGCCTCATCGTGACCCCGATACTTGGCAGCGAGCCGGACATTCCATCGCACCACATCTGGGTTGCTCTCGTCATGCCCATGATTGGGGACGGCGCCCGCTCGGCCTCCCTCAGACCGCATTCAGCTCCAGACGCCCGGCGCACGGGGTCCGGCGGGTCCTAGAGTCGCGGTATGCCTGAGTTCGCCTGGCTCCCGGCCAGCCGCGCAGCAACCGAGGATGTCGAGGCGGTCTTCGCCACGGGTGGCGCCGGCAAGTGCCGCTGCCAGGCACTGAAGGTGCCGGGCTGGATCTGGCGCGACACCACCCAGGAGCAGAGAGAAGCCGCGCTGCTCGATCAGACCGGCTGCGGCACCACCGGGCCGACGTCCGGACTGATCGGGTACGTCGATGGCGAGGCGGCTGGCTGGGTGGCGGTCGAGCAGCGGGAGAACTACCCCAGGCTGTGGAGCCGGAAGCAGGCTTGGATGCGGATGGACCCCGAGCTGGAGGGGGTCTGGTCGGTCACCTGCTTCGTCGTGCGCAAGGGTTGGCGGCAGTCAGGGCTGACGTACGAGCTCGCCGCTGCCACCGTCGAGTACGGCCAACAGGTCGGCGCCCAGGTCCTCGAGGGCTACCCGATCGAACCCCCGCCAGGCAAGTCCGTGATCTGGGACGAGGCATCGGTCGGGTTGGTGCAAGTCTTCCTCGAAGCGGGCTACGAGGTGGTGGCCTCCCCCACACTGCGGCGGCGGGTGGTGCGGCGACGACCGAGTGACCCCCTCGTCACTGCCGCCGACCACTTCCGCTAGCGGTGCGCGCTTCGGTGAGCCGCGATGCGCAGAGGCGACGTGGGCGTACGCCACCTCGTCCGTGAGGGGCGCAGACCCTGGCGGGTGGCGGATGGCTCACGCGTGCGTCGAAGTTCCGTTGCCACCGGCAGCGCTGTCCATCGCCGTCGTGAGGCGGACGCGCTCCTTGTCGATCCACCGCTTGCCTGTGTAGGCCTGGGCAAAGGTTTCGGCGAACTCCACCGGGTCGTTGCCCACGATCGCGCGCACCGGCGTTCCGTCGACGGCGGCTCGCTCCCAGAGGTCGGCCAGGTCGCCGAACATCGTCACGAGGGTGTCGCCGTCGCTCACGCCTCCGTAGTACATGAGGTAGCGGTGCATTGCCTGTGCGGCGCTGGCATACGGCTCGGGCAGGGCCTCGATGCGAGCCTTGTCCTGCTTGTACTGCCTCTTCTGTTCGAGCGACCCGGTGAGGGCTTGGATCCACTGTGCTGCCATGCCTACTTCTCTCCTTCTCTGGCGTGATGCCCGATGTCGTGGCGGAGCTGTTCGATCCGCCCTGTGAGGAAGCTCCAGCTCCTCCAGAACTCTTCGAGATATGCCTGGCCCTGAGCGTTCAACGAGTAGACCTTGCGTGGCGGACCCTTCTCAGACGGGACCTTTTCGACGTCGACGAAGCCTCGCTGTTCGACTCGGACCAGTAGTGCGTAGACGGTGCCCTCGACGATGTCGGCGAAGCCCTGCTCGCGAAGGCGGGCCGTGATCTCGTAGCCGTATGCGGGCTGCCCAGCGACGATCGCGAGGACCATTCCCTCAAGGGTCCCCTTGAGCATCTCGGTCATCTGCTTGCCCATGGCCACTCCCCCACTCACGACACGGTGTTGCTATCGACCACTAGATAGTAAGACCGAGTACCACTAGATAGCAACACCGAATAGCGAGTAGTGCCTGGCAGGCACCGCCTAGCGGCCCGATCCGAAGTGGGTGTCTCACCCAACCGACGGAATGGGCATTGCCACGTAATGTCTCGGCACGAGACGATCCAGGCGGAGGTGGACCATGAACGTGCGACCTGGAGCTGTGGCCCGAGGAGTTGGTGTTGCCTTCGCCTGCCTGGCGTCGGACCGGTCCGCACGCTCGCCCATTCTGCTCGCGGGGTTCACGGCTGGCTGGTTCCTGAACAGGCCGGGGCTCCAAGTCTTCACGATCATCCCCGACGCGAGCGAGCCGTGGAAGCGTGCCACCGTGCCCTTCGCGACCTCGGTGACGTCGTGGTCAGCCGTGATGCTGGCCGCAACTTCCGCATTGCGTCGAACGAAGCTGCCTGCCCCGATCGCTGCGGTCGCGCTGGGAGGCAGCCTCATCGTGATCGACTCCATTCTTGCCGACCTGGGCGAGGCACGCGACGCGGCGAAGGCGGCGGAGCCCGACGCATCAGGACCCGTCAGTCATTGACCAGCAGCCGCGGGGCGCACCAGTGCCTCCGCGAACGCGGGGCGCGTCCTCGGTGTCGTCCGTCGCATTGTAAATTCTGCCGCATGCGTCTTCTCGGACCTCTCCTCCGTCCCTTCCTGATCGCCGTCCTTGCGCTGGCCCTCGTGCCGGTCGCCGCCCTCCCGGCACAGGCCGCCACCGGCACGATCACGGGCATCGCGGTCGACTCGAGCGGGAAGCCGCTCCAGAACGTGTACTGGGAGCTCTACACCCTCGAGGGCGGCGAGTGGACCACCCTGCAGTTCGGGCCGAAGCTCACCGACAGCGCGGGACGCTTCTCCCGGCAGATCCAGGTCGGTGGCAAGTACCGCGTCTGCTTCTCCGACTCGTACTACGGCGAATCAGACTCGGCCGAGTTCTACTGGCAGCCCGAGGTGCGCCACCACGACCGGTGCTGGTCCAACGCCAGCTCCTGGCAGACCGCGCAGACGTGGACCTCGACCGCGGCAGCGCCGTCCAAGACGGTCTCCGTCACGCTGCCGACGCAGGGCCTCGGGATGGCGCCGGTCGACCCCTTCATCCTCGGCTCCTACCAGGTGGGCGCCCCCCTCACGATCGTCGGACAGGAGGGCTGGCGGCCCACGAACGCCCAGTTCAGCTACCAGTGGATGACGCAGAGCGGCAGCACCCCCGCCGCTGCGATCCCAGGCGCCACGGCGGCGACCTTCAGCCCGACGGCCGCGCAGTCCGGGAAGTGGGTCTACGCCTCCGTGACCGCCAGCCTCCCCGGCTACAAGCCCGCCAAGCTCTTCACGCCGGTCACCCAGGTGGGCACCGCCCACGTGCAGCCGACGTCACCGCTGAAGATCACGGGTACGGCGACGCCCGGTGCCACCCTCACCGCCAGCTTCGGCAAGCCGGCCAACACGTACAGCGAGATCACCTGGTACGTCGACGGTGTGCCGCAGCCGCGGTACAAGGCGTACAACGCCGCAACCTCCACCTTCCCGCTCTCGACCGCCCACTCCGGGGCGCGTGTCGACGCGCGCCTGTCGATCTACCGGACCGACAGCGGCGGCAACTACGTCGACGGGAGCGACACCTACCAGCGAGACGTGGTGCAGGTCAGTGGAAGCCGACCGGCCAACGCGCTGCCGGCAGCCGCAGCCCCCGCCGGTACGGCGGCCGTCGGACGGATCCTCTCAGCGCCTGCCCGCGTCACCGCCGACCCGAAGGCGACGCTGAACTACCAGTGGCTTCGAGGCACCACCACCATCGGGGGCGCCACCGCGAGCCGGTACAAGGTGCGGACCGTCGACGTGAACAAGACGTTGCGGGTGCGGGTCACGGTGAGCCGCCCCGGCTGGCCGAGCAAGTACGTCAGCACCTCGGCCTCCACAGCCGCGGCGAAGCGAGCCCTCAAGGTCGGCCGGGTCAAGGTCACGGGCACGGCGAAGGTCGGCAAGCGGCTGGCCGCGAAGACCACGGGCTGGCGCCCGATTTCGGTCAAGTTCCGCTACCGCTGGCTGCGCAACGGACACCCGATGAGCGGTGCCACCAAGGCCCACTACAAGGTCCGCAAGGCCGACCGCGGCAAGGTCATCAGGGTCCGGGTCACCGCGACGAAGGCGACCTACCTCACCGTCACCAAGACCAGCGCTGGACGCAAGGTCGCGCACTGACGGGCGAACACTGACGTCTGGCCCGCGGATCAGCGCTGTTTAGGGGTCTTGCGCAGGATCCCGAGCCCGAGCCGGCCGAGGACGATGCCGATCACCAGGTCGACCACGATCAGACCCGAGTGGGCGACCCAGTAGCCGGTCGCACGGTCCTCGCCGGAGGAGTGCGCCTGGTAGAGGTTCTTGGCGAAGGTGAGCCAGATGACGAAGTTCCAGACGGCGACGCCGACCAGCAGCCAGCCGTGCTTGCGCTCGAGCTTCATGTGTCCTTCCGGGACGTGCGGGTGAGCCGGCGGGTCACGGCCACCAGGGCGAGCATGGTCGCCGCGCCGGCGGCGTACGACGCGGCCGAGGGGTACTCGAGCGCCTCCTGCTGGCGCAGAGGCGGCGACGGCGGACCCTCGACGGGTGCTGGGACCGGGTCGGGCCGGGCGGCGCGGGCGGCGGCCGAGGTGTGCGCCCACGAGGCGGCGTACAGGACGACCTTCGAGAAGTAGTTGATCCAGACGAGCACGATCAGTGCGATGCCGAAGGCCTGGAAGGCGGCGTTGCCCTGGGTCGCCGAGATGAGCAGCCCCGAGACCTGCTTGAGGACCTCGAACGCGATCGCGCCCAGGAGGGCGCCGCCCCACAGCGACCGCCGCGGAGTGTCAGGCTTCGCCAGGAGCACGAACATCGCGAAGAAGAGCAGCATGTTGGCGCCGAAGCCGAGCACCACGGTCAGCAGCTTCACCAGCCAGCCGAGCTCCTCGCCCAGCCCGAGCCAGTCGAGGATCTCGTTGGAGAATCCGCCGACCAGGCCGGCGACCGCCACCGAGACGATCAGGATCACGCCGATCAGGACCAGGGTGAGGAGGTCGCGGAGCTTGCCGAAGACGAAGTTCGGCTGCTCCTTCCTCGGCACCTCGAAGACGACGACCAGTGCGGCGCGCATCGCTGCCACCCAACCCAACCCGGAGTAGAGCAGCACCACCGCACCGATGATCCCGACGGTCGTCGCGTACTTCTCGATGTCGGCGAGGGTCGTCTGGCCCTGATCGGTGCCGAGCACCCCCGGCATCGCCTTGTCGATCGCGTCGGTCAGGTTGGTGCCGGCTTTCGTGTAGACCTTCGCGGCGATTCCGACCACGAAGAAGGCGAGGGCCAGGATCGGGAAGAACGACAGGAAACCGAAGTAGGTGACCGCACCGGCCTGCTGGCCGGCCTTCACACCGCCATAGTGCACCTGGGTGCGCACCACGTGGTCGATCAGCGGGCGGCGACGACGCAGCTCCGCGAGGCGCTCCTGGGGCGAAGGCATCCTCAGCCGGTCGCGCCCTGGAGAGCGAAGCTGCGGGTCGGCTGCCAGCCCGCGTCGGCGTCATGGACGTAGAGATGGAAGTCCGAGACGTCGAACTCGCACTCGAAGCCCGCCAGCTCGTCGAACGCCCGGTCCAGCAAGGGGTCCTCGAGGTGGTGCGCAACCGTCACGTGCGGGTGGTAGGGGTAGTCCAGAGCGATGTCGAGCGGTCCCCGGCGTACGGCACCCGCGAGCTGCTCACACTGGGAGATGCCCTCGACGAGGGTCACGAACACCACGGGAGACACGGGCCGGAAGGTACCCGTCCCCCGCAGATGTACGCAGTAGGTGCTGATCTCGGTCGCAACCGCAGCCAAGTGCTTCTCGACGTCGACGACGTGCACGTCATCGATCTCCGTCGGAGGCACCAGGGTGATGTGGGTCGGGATCATCGCCGCCGTGGTGTCCCCCACGGCGGCTCGGTACTCCTGCAGCTCGCTGGCCCATGGCTCCGGGATCGCGACTGCTACTCCAATCGTCGGCACTCCTCGACCCTACTGGCCCGCGGCGACGAAGCCGACACGCTGGTAGACGTCGCGCAGCGTCGCGCGGGCCACCTCGCCGGCCTGCTCGGCGCCCCGGCGGAGCACCTCGGAGAGGTAGGTCTGGTCGTCGAGCAGCTCGAGCGTGCGCTCGCGGAACGGTGTCACGAAGTCGACGACGACCTCGGCCAGGTCCTTCTTCAGGTCGCCGTAGCCGCGACCCTCGTACGCCGCCTCGAGTTCGGCCACCGGGCGCGCGGTGAGCGCGGAGTAGATCGTGAGCAGGTTGCTGACGCCGGGCTTGTGCTCGGGGTCGAAGCGGACGACGGCGTCGGAGTCGGTCACGGCGGACCGGATCTTCTTCGCCGAGACCGACGGGTCGTCGAGCATCTCGACGATGCCCGACGGCGAGGAGGCAGACTTCGACATCTTCGAGGTGGGGTCCTGGAGGTCGGTGATCTTGGCGGTCGCCTTGAGGATGTACGGCTCCGGGAGCCGGAAGGTCTTCTTGTAGCGGCTGTTGAAGCGCTGGGCGAGGTCCCGGGTCAGCTCGAGGTGCTGGCGCTGGTCCTCGCCGACCGGCACGAACTGGGGCCGGTAGAGCAGGATGTCGGCGGCCTGGAGGACCGGGTAGGTGAAGAGCCCGACGCTGGCCGCACCCTCGCCGCCCTTGGCGGACTTGTCCTTGAACTGGGTCATCCGCCGGGCCTCGCCGAAGCCGGTCAGGCACTGCAGCACCCAGCCGAGCTGGGCGTGCTCGGGGACCTGCGACTGGACGAAGATCGCCGAGCGCTCCGGGTCGATGCCCATCGCGAGCAGCTGCGCCGCAGCCCGCAGGGTGCGCGCGTGCAGCACCTTCGGGTCCTGCTCGACGGTGATCGCGTGCAGGTCGGCGATGAAGAAGAACGGCTGGTGCTCGTCCTGCAGGTCCACCCACTGCCGCAGCGCGCCCAGGTAGTTGCCGAAGTGGAACGAGTCGGCCGTCGGCTGGATGCCGGAGAGCACCCGCGGACGGGGTGCAGGCGTGGTGGACATGGCGTCCATTGTTCCCGATCGACCCGGCCCGGGGGGCGCCGGGGTTACCGCTCGGTCGTACCCCGATCCACCGCGGCCGACCACAGCAGGACGGCGATCCCGATGACCGAGAGCGCGGCGCCGACGAGGGCGGGCGCGCGGTAGCCGTAGCCCGCGGCGATGACCAGTCCGCCGAGCCAGGCGCCGAGCGCGTTGGCGACGTTGAGCGAGGCGTGGTTCATGGCCGCACCCAGCGTCTGCGCGTCACCGGAGACGGTCATCAGCCGCAGCTGCAGGTTGACCACCAGCACCGACCCGATCGCCGTGACCAGGAAGATCGCGGGGGCCAGCCACCAGCCGTACGGCGCCAGCGCCCAGACCAGCAGCATGACCAGTCCGGAGCCCACGCCGGCCCCGATCAGGGTCGCGAAGACGTCCCAGTCGGCGAGGCGACCGGCGAGCCAGGTGCCGGCGACCATCCCGATCCCGAATGCGGCGGTGAAGAACGGGACGGCGGAGTCCGAGAGGCCACCGACCTCGGTCACCGTCGGGGCGATGTAGGAGTAGACCGCGAACAGGCCGCCGAAGCCGACGGCACCCGCGAGCAGCGTCAGCATGGCCTGGCCGTTGCGGAAGAACTGCATCTCCTTGCGGCCGGTCGCCGCCGGGTTGCCCGGCACCGACGGCACGAACACCAGGATCATCACCACCGTGAGCAGCGCGATCACGGACGTGGCGAGGTAGGCCGAGCGCCAGCCGAGCTCCTGGCCCATCCAGGTCGCGGCGGGCACTCCGATGACGTTGGCGACCGAGAGCCCGAGCATCACCGACGCGACGGCCCGCCCGCGGTGCTCGGGCGCGGCCATGCCGGCCGCGACCAGCGCCGCGACCCCGAAGTAGGCGCCGTGCGGGAGCCCGTCGAGGAAGCGGGCGACCATCAGCATTCCGTAGCTGGACGCCGCGGCACTGAAGACGTTGAAGACGGCGTACGTCGCCATCAGACCGACCAGCAGCCCGCGTCGGGGCAGCTTGGCTCCGAAGATCGCGATGATCGGTGCGCCGACGACGACCCCGAGCGCGTACGCCGAGATGAAGTGACCCGCGGTCGGGATGGAGACGCCCACACCGTCGGCGATCTGCGGCAGCAGACCCATCGTGACGAACTCGGTCGTGCCGATGCCGAAGCCACCCAGCGCCAGCGCGAGCACGGCCCACCGGTAGTGCCCGGCACGGACGGAGTCCGTGGTGGGGGCGTTCGCGGGTGCGGTCGTCGTCACGGGCAGGGCCCTTCCGGGTCGTCTGATGGAGTCACGGCTGACGGCGTACGCAGCACTGCCAGTCTGCAACCGCCGGGCCCGCCGGACCTATTCCACGGACGTCAGATGTGACGACGACCTCAACCGGGTCGGGTGACCTCGGACTGCACCACGGCGACCTCGCCGTCGGACGGCAGGCACGTCTCCCCGGCGTACGCCGCGGGTGAGGTGAACATGCCGGTGGCCTGGATCGCCTCGCCGTCACGGGCGACGAGGTGGTCGTCGCCGTCGTACAGGCTGACCTTGCCGGCGCTGTCGAGGCGGGCCCGGAACCCGGCCGGCCACACGGGCCAGACCTCGCCCTTCGTGCCCTCGAGGTAGACGCAGCGGCGCGAGTCGACCGACAGGGTGCCCTGGATGGTCGTGCTGCCCGTCGGCTGACCGGCGATCCACGACCCGGTCGGCACCTTGATCGCCGTGGCCGCGGTCTCGGAGCCCTCCGAGACCAGGGAGACCACGCCGAACCCGGCCGCGGCGATCAGCACCGGGATCACGACCGCGAGGATCATCCCCCGGCGCCCGAGCGCCGGCTTCTGGTCCCAGGCGGCGTAGCCCGGCTCGGTCTCGACCTCGTCAGGCAAGGGACGCCAGGGCCGCGTTGAGGGTCTCCGACGGGCGCATCACCGCATCGACCTTGGCGTCGTCCGGCCGGTAGTAGCCGCCGATGTCGACCGGGTGGCCCTGCACCGCCTTCAGCTCCTCGATGATCGCCGACTCGTCGGCGGCGAGCCTCTCCGCCAGCGGCTTGAACGCGGCCGCCAGGTCGGCGTCCTCGCTCTGCCCGGCGAGCTCCTGGGCCCAGTAGAGCGCCAGGTAGAAGTGCGAGCCGCGGTTGTCGATGCCACCGATCTTGCGGGTCGGCGACTTGTCCTCGTTGAGGAAGGTGCCGGTCGCCCGGTCGAGGGCGTCGGCGAGGACCTTGGCGCCGGGAGTGCCGGCCTGCTCGGCGTACAGCTCGAGCGACGGCACCAGGGCGAAGAACTCACCCAGGCTGTCCCAGCGCAGGTAGTTCTCCTTCACCAGCTGCTGCACGTGCTTGGGCGCCGAGCCGCCGGCGCCGGTCTCGAAGAGGCCGCCACCGTTCATCAGCGGGACGACGGAGAGCATCTTGGCCGACGTCCCGAGCTCGAGGATCGGGAAGAGGTCGGTGTTGTAGTCGCGCAGCACGTTGCCGGTGACCGAGATGGTGTCCTCGCCCTTGCGCGCGCGCTCCAGGGAGTACGTCGTGGCCTCGGCCGGCGTCATGACCTGGATGTCGAGGCCGTCGGTGTCGTGCTCGGGCAGGTAGGCGTTGACCTTCGCGATCAGATTGGCGTCGTGGGCACGGGCCTCGTCGAGCCAGAAGATCGCCGGCGAGCCGGAGGCCCGGGCCCGGGTGACGGCCAGCTTGACCCAGTCCCGGATCGGGGCGTCCTTGGTCTGGCAGGCGCGCCAGATGTCACCGGGCTGGACCTCGTGCGAGATCAGCACCTCGCCGGCCGCGTTGACGACCTGCATCGTGCCGGCGGCCGGCGCCTCGAAGGTCTTGTCGTGGGAGCCGTACTCCTCCGCCGCCTGCGCCATCAGGCCGACGTTGGGGACCGAGCCCATCGTCGCCGGGTCGAGCGCACCGTGGGTGCGGCAGTCGTCGATGGTGGCCTGGTAGATGCCGGCGTAGCTGGAGTCCGGGATCACCGCGAGGGTGTCGGCCTCGTTGCCGTCGGGGCCCCACATGTGGCCGCCGCCGCGGATCATCGCCGGCATCGAGGCATCGATGATCACGTCGGAGGGGACGTGCAGGTTGGTGATGCCCTTGTCGGAGTCGACCATCGCCATCGCCGGACCGTCGGCCAGGCCGGCCGTGACGGCCGCCTTGATCGCATCGCCCTCGGGGAGCGACCCGACGGCGCCGAGGAGGCCACCGAGGCCGTCATTGGCGGAGATGCCCGCGGCCGCGAGCTGCTCGCCGTACTGCTCGAAGAGGGTCGGGAAGAACGCCTGCACGACGTGGCCGAAGATGATCGGGTCGGAGACCTTCATCATGGTGGCCTTGAGGTGCACCGAGAAGAGGACGTCGTCGGCCTTGGCGCGAGCGATCTGCTCGGCGAGGAAGCGGCGCAGCGCGGCGACGTCCATGAACGTGCCGTCGACGACCTCGCCGGCCAGCACCTTGAGGCCGTC
This sequence comes from uncultured Actinomycetota bacterium, assembly GCA_963717855.1. Classification (GTDB taxonomy): domain Bacteria; phylum Actinomycetota; class Actinomycetes; order Propionibacteriales; family Nocardioidaceae; genus Nocardioides. The sequence continues at coordinate 193,338 of CAVQXF010000009.1, forward strand.
CTTGAGGACGGTCTCGGTGCCGTCAGCGGCGACGTGCTTGATGGTCAGGGTGTCGTCTTCGGGGATCACGACCGACAGCTCGTTGGAGAAGAAGTCGTCCTTGCCCATGGTGGCGACGCTGGTCTTCGAGTCCGGGCTCCACGTGCCCATCCGGTGGGGGTGCGACTTCGCGTAGTTCTTGACCGAGAGAGGCGCACGACGGTCGGAGTTGCCCTCACGCAGCACGGGGTTGACCGCGGAACCCTTGACCTTGTCGTACTTCGCGACGACGGCCTTCTCCTCGGCGCTCTGCGCGTTCTCCGGGTAGTCGGGGAGGTCGTAGCCCTGCTCCTGCAGCTCCTTGATCGCGGCCTTGAGCTGTGGGATGGAGGCGGACACGTTGGGCAGCTTGATGATGTTGGCCTCGGGCGTCTTGGCCAGGGCGCCGAGCTCGGCGAGGGCGTCGTCGACGATGCCGAAGACGCCGAGGATCCGACCGGAGAGCGAGATGTCGCGGGTCTCGATGTCGACGCCGGCCTGGGCGGCGTACGCCTGCACGATCGGGAGGAAGGAGTACGTCGCCAGCAGCGGCGCCTCGTCCGTGTGCGTGTAGATGATCTTGGCCATGCTCGAAGACTCCTGAGGCTGCGCGAGTGCGGATGGGCTGCGGACTGGATTCCTTGACGTCAAGATACCTGACGGGGTCAGTCCACCCAGCCTTGCACCCGCTCGGGGCCTGGGCAACGGGACTAGAGTGCTGCTCCGAGGCATCCGCGGGGGACGCCCGACGAGGGGAGCAGTCGCGTGGCCGACTCGACCATCCAGCAGAAGCTCACCGCCGAGGTCCTCGGGACGTTCGTCCTGGTCTTCTTCGGGTGCGGATCGGTGGTGTACGCGTCGCGGATCAACGCAGCCACCATCGGGACGGTCGGGCTGACCTTCGGAGTGGCCGTGATGGTCATGGTCTACGCCTTCGGCAGGGTCTCGGGCGCACACTTCAACCCGGCGGTGTCCGTCGGAGCGGCGATGGGCGGCCGGATGGCCTGGCGCCATGTCGGGCTGTACGTCGTCGCGCAGCTCGTCGGCGCGATCGTCGGTGCGCTGCTGCTGTTCGTGCTGATGCAGGGCTTCGAGGGCTTCGAGGCCAAGGGCAACATGGGCCAGAACGCCTTCGGCGACGCCGGCAGCGGCTACGCCTGGTGGGCGGCCTTCCTGCTCGAGCTGGTGATCACCGCCGTCTTCGTGACCGTGATCCTGGCGGTCACCGACGAGCGCAACGAGCACCCCTCCTTCGCGCCGCTCGCGATCGGCTTCACCCTGGCCGCGATCCACTTCGTGGCGATCCCGGCGACCGGCACCTCGGCCAACCCGGCTCGCTCGATCGGCCCGGCCCTCTTCGCCGGCAGCGAGGCGATCACCCAGCTGTGGCTCTTCATCCTCGCCCCACTGGTCGGCGGGGCCATTGCCGGACTGGCCTACCCGCTGCTCTTCGGCCGAGTCGGCGACGCCGTCCCCGGCTCCGGCATCAGCTTCAGCCGGCCTCGTACGGCGGCCCAGGTGCCTGGCTACGCCGCGCCCGACCAGTACCAGCAGCAGTGGAACCAGGAGCCGGTCCAGGAGGCCGCCCCGATCGTCCAGGACGGCTGGCAGTGGGACCCGGCCGGCCAGCAGTGGCACCCGGTCGGATCGACCCCCGAACAGTGGCAGGCGCAGCAGGCCGCGGAGCAGGCCGCCGTCGACACCGGGGCCCAGTCCGTCGTCGAGGAGACGATCGTGATCGAGGAGACCCCCGAGGAGCGGCCGATCTGGGACGCCGGCGACGACACCCAGATCCGCCCGCCCAGCTGAGTCAGCCGGTCACCGCTCGCAGCCGCACGACCCGCCCGGCCAGGTCCTCCTCGACGGGCCCGACGCCCTGCGCCCACCGGCGGTCCAGGCTCCGACCCGGCTGGAGGGCCGTGGTCTCGCGGGTGACAAGGAGGTCGTCGTACGACCCGGCGGGGACGGTCGCCGTGCCGTCGAGCGCCACCACCGTGGCGACGTCCTCGACGACGCCGGGCAGGTACGCCGTACGGAAGCCGTCGCCGACGCGCGGACTGGCCGGCATCGCCAGTCCTGCCTCGGCACCGTCGACTCCGGCGCGCCACTGCCCCTCGCGGCCGAACCACCAGACGTTGCCGTCGACGTCCTGCGCGAAGTAGTCGGTCGTGAGCTCGCCGGGCTCGGTGCTCACCCGGGCGGTGGTCGGGACGCCGGCGATCTCGGGGCCGTCGGCGACGGTGACGCTCAGCTGGTGCCGCCCGTCGATGTCGGACACGTCGTAGGTCCAGGCGCGCCCCGCCGGCAGCGGCAGCCACCGGTTGTCGACGACCGTCACGAAGTCGTCGGGGTCGGGCGACGGAGTGGGTACGACGAGCGCGTCGACGCCCGACGCGGGGCTGGGCTGGGAGGCAGAGCCGCACCCGCCGAGCAGCAACCCGACGGTGAGCAGCGCGACCAACGCTCGGCGTACCCCCCTCGACGACATGGCCGCCATGATCCCGTACCCGAGACCTCGTGCGAGCGGGACCCCGGACCGCTGCTAGCGTCGGAAGCCGGAAATCCCACCATTCCTCACCATCGCGTGTTCAAGGAGTCGTCGTGAGCTCAACCCCGTTGAAGGTCGCCGTCACCGGCGCCGCCGGTCAGATCGGCTACAGCCTGCTTTTCCGTCTCGCGAGCGGCTCGCTGCTCGGCGACCGCCCGATCGAGCTGCGCCTGCTGGAGATCACGCCTGCGCTGAAGGCGCTCGAGGGCGTCGTGATGGAGCTCGACGACTGCGCGTTCCCGAACCTCGCCGGCGTCGAGATCGGCGATGACGCCGAGCAGATCTTCGACGGCGTCAACCTCGCCCTGCTCGTCGGCGCCCGCCCGCGCGGCCCCGGCATGGAGCGCGGCGACCTGCTCTCCGCCAACGGCGCGATCTTCACCGCGCAGGGCAAGGCCCTCAACAAGGTAGCCGCGGACGACGTCCGCGTCGGCGTGACGGGCAACCCGGCCAACACCAACGCACTGATCGCGATGACCAACGCACCCGACATCCCGCAGGAGCGGTTCTCGGCGCTGACCCGCCTCGACCACAACCGTGCGATCTCGCAGCTGGCCGCCAAGACCGGTGCCGCCGTGACCGACATCAAGAAGATGACGATCTGGGGCAACCACTCCGCGACGCAGTACCCCGACATCTTCCACGCCGAGGTCGGTGGCAAGAACGCCGCCGAGGTCGTCGGCGACCAGGCCTGGATCGCGGACACCTTCATCCCGACCGTCGCCAAGCGTGGTGCCGCGATCATCGAGGCCCGTGGGTCCTCGTCCGCCGCATCGGCCGCCTCCGCGACCGTGGACGCCGCGCGTGACTGGCTGCTCGGCTCTGCTGCCGACGACTGGGTCTCGATGGCGGTCGTCTCCGACGGCTCGTACGGCGTCCCCGAGGGCCTGATCTCGTCCTTCCCCGTCACCACCAAGGACGGCAATTGGGAGATCGTCCAGGGCCTCGAGATCGACGACTTCTCGCGCGCCAAGATCGACGCCTCGACCGCCGAGCTCGCCGACGAGCGCGCCGCTGTCACGGAGCTCGGCCTCATCTGAGCCGAGTCGGCGCAGATTCACCCTCGAGTCGGCGCTGTTTCACCCCGTCCCGGGTGAAACAGCGCCGACTCGGCATTTCAGCCCGGTTGGTCCGGGATGGAGCCGGCGAGGAATATCAGGGCAAGCCCGGTGGCGATGAGCAGGAAGCAGTCCCACCAGCGCGCTCGTACGGCGAGCATGCCGGCGTCCTTGGCCGGCAGCACCGCCCGCACCAGCGCCGCGAGGAGCAGCGCGCCGCCGAACCACCGGATCCCGAGCCGCCAGGCGCCGGTCGTGACGACGGCGATCGAGATCCCCACCGCCACGAGGACCAGGATGTAGAACGCACCCCCGATCGTCGACGGGTAGCGACGCGACTCACCCGCACCGTCGGCCACGGCCTCGGCCGAGATCGGCGGGACGTCGTCGGTGGGAGGCTCGAGCTCGCTCACGACACCTGGCGCTCGGCGGCCGAGACGATGTTGGAGAGCAGCATCGCGCGGGTCATCGGCCCGACCCCGCCGGGGTTGGGCGAGATCCACCCCGCGACGTCCCAGACGTCCGCGGCGACGTCGCCCGCGATCTTGCCGTCGACCCGCGACACACCCACGTCGAGCACCGCGGCGCCGGGCTTGACCATGTCACCGCTGATGATGCCGGGTACGCCGGCAGCGGCCACGATCACGTCGGCGGTGCGGGTGTGCGCCGCGAGGTCGCGGGTGCCGGTGTGGCACAGCGTGACCGTCGCGTTCTCGGACCGACGCGTGAGCAGCAGCCCGAGCGGCCGGCCGACGGTCAGGCCGCGGCCCACGACGACCACCTCGGCGCCGTTGAGCTCGACACCGTGGCGACGCAGCAGCTCGATGCAGCCGATCGGCGTACACGGCAGCGAACCCTGCTCGCCGAGCACGAGCTTGCCGAGGTTGGTCGGGTGCAGCCCGTCGACGTCCTTGTCAGGGTCGACACGCGACAGCAGCCGGAACTCGTCGAGCCCGGTCGGCTGCTGCACCAGGAAGCCGGTGCAGGCGGGGTCGGCGTTGAGGCGGTCGATCTCGGCCTCGACCTCGGCCTGGGTCGCCGTCGCCGGCAGGTCGACCCGGATCGACTCGATGCCGATCTCGGCGCAGTCCTTGTGCTTGGCGCCGACATACCAGTGAGAGCCCGGGTCGTCGCCGACCAGGACGGTGCCGAGGCCGGGGAGGATGCCCTGCTCGCGCAGCCTGGCCACGCGTTCGGTCAGCTCGACCTTGATGGCCTTCAGGGTGGCGGAGCCGTCCAGCTTCTGCGCGGTCATGAATCCCTCTCGTCCCGGGGTGATCAGTGGAAGAAGTGTCGCGTGCCGGTGAAGTACATGGTCACCCCGGCCGCGTTGCAGGCGTCGATGGTCAGCTGGTCACGCATCGACCCGCCGGGCTGGACGATCGCGCTGACACCGGCATCGATGAGGATCTGCGGGCCGTCCTCGAAGGGGAAGAAGGCGTCCGAGGCGGCGACCGAGCCGACCGACCGCTCCCCCGCCCGCTCGACGGCGAGCTTGCAGGAGTCGACCCGGTTGACCTGGCCCATGCCGACGCCGACCGAGGCACCGCCCCGGGCGAGCAGGATCGCGTTGGACTTCACCGAACGGCAGGCCTGCCAGGCGAACGCCAGGTCGGCGAGCACCTCGGGCGCGGCCGCCTCGCCTGTCGCGAGCGTCCAGGTCGACGGGTCGTCTCCCTCGGCGTCGACGTAGTCCCGCTGCTGCATCAGCAGCCCGCCGGAGATCGGTCGCATCTCGACCTCACCGGCGCCGAGCGGCTCGCAGACGAGCAGCCGGATGTTCTTCTTCGCGGCGAGGATCTCGACCGCGCCCTCGTCGTACGCCGGCGCCACGACGACCTCGGTGAAGACCTCGGCGACCTGGCGCGCCATCTCGACGGAGACCGGCACGTTGGTCGCGATCACGCCGCCGAACGCCGAGACCGGGTCGCACTCGTGAGCCTTGCGGTGGGCCTCCGCGACGTCGGCTCCGACCGCGATCCCGCACGGGTTGGCGTGCTTGATGATCGCGACCGCCGGCTCGGTGAAGGTGTACGCCGCGCGCCGGGCGGCGTCGGAGTCGAGGTAGTTGTTGTAGGACATCTCCTTGCCGTGCAGCTGCTCGGCCTGCGCGAGGCCGGCGCCGAGACCGTTGAGGTAGAGCGCCGCGCTCTGGTGCGGGTTCTCGCCGTACCGGAGCGTCGTGGCCTTCTCCCAGGTGCCGCCGGCCCAGGCCGGGAAGCTGTCACCGTCGGAGGTGTCGGTGAGCACGTTGCCCATCCAGGACGCCACCGCGACGTCGTACGACGCCGTGTGCACGAACGCCTCCGCCGCCAGGCGCTTGCGCTGGTCGAGCGTGAAGCCACCGTCGGCCAGGGCCGCGACGACGTCGCCGTAGCTGTTCGGAGAGGTGACGATCGCGACGGAAGGGTGGTTCTTGGCGGCCGCGCGGACCATCGACGGGCCACCGATGTCGATCTGCTCGACGCACTCGTCGGGCGTCGCGCCGGACTGCACGGTCTGCACGAAGGGGTACAGGTTGGAGACGACCAGGTCGAAGGGCTCGACGCCGAGCTCGGCCAGCTGCTCCACGTGGGAGTCGAGACGCCGGTCGGCGAGGATGCCGGCGTGCACCCGCGGGTGCAGCGTCTTCACACGGCCGTCGAGGCACTCGGGGAATCCGGTGAGCTCCTCGACCTTGGTGACCGGCAGACCGAGACCGGCGATCAGGGCCGCCGAGCCGCCGGTCGAGACGAGCTCGACCCCGGCGTCGTGGAGGGCCTGGACGAGGTCCGCGAGGCCGGCCTTGTCGTAGACGGAGACGAGGGCTCGCTTGATCGGGATGCGATTGTCGGACACGGAGACTCCTGCTGGGTCGGGCTGGTGGGCCAATCTCAGGGGAAGCACCCAGGCGGTCGATGCTCCCGGCGTCACTCCCCGGTGGTCGCCCACCTGCGCCAGTCGTGTCCGCTCAGACTAGAGGATCCAGCCGGCCCATCCGGACGTGGCGCCCCTCGACCACGAAGCCCTCGCGGGCCATCGTCCCGATCGCGTCCACGAGCATCCCGCGCTCGGCCACCTTGATCCGCTCGTGCAGCGTCTCGACGGTGTCGTCCGCGGTGACCTCGACCGCCCGCTGGGCGATGATCGGGCCGGTGTCGACCCCGGGATCGACCACGAAGAGCGTCGCGCCGGTGACCTTCACGCCGTACGCCAGCGCGTCGCCCGGGCCGTGCATCCCGGGGAACGACGGCGACAGCGCCGGGTGGGTGTTGACGACCTTGCCGCCGTGGAGCGCGAGGAAGGTGCTGCCGACGAGCTTCATGAAGCCGGCGAGCACCACGATGTCGGGTTCGTACGCCGCGACGGCGCCCGCGAGCGCGGCGTCCCACTCCTCGCGGGAGTCGAAGTCCTTCACCTTCAACGCGAACGTCGGGATGCCCGCCCGCTGGGCGCGCTCGAGCCCCTCGATGCCCTCGCGATCGGCGCCGACGGCGACCACCCGGGCGCCGTACGCCGGGTCGGCGCAGGCGTCGATCAGCGCCTGGAGGTTGGTGCCGGAACCCGACACGAGGACGACGACGGCGGCCGGCTCTGGGGTGGACACGCGCCGCAGTCTAGAGCTCGGCGTGGCGGGCGAGGCGGCGCTGCCACCAGGTCATCGCCAGCCCGCCGACGACGCCGCCGAGGCCGAAGGCGGTCACGGCGTGCACCATCACGTCCATCGCGTCCGGTCCGACGACGCTCATCCGGCCGGGACCCGCGGCGCCTCCGGACACTGCGGCGAGCACACCGAGCAGCAGACCGGCGGTGACCCCGCCGACGCAGCCACGCAGGGCCCCCTCCTCCCAGCGCACCGTGGGCGTACGACGCTGCGCCCAGGCCGCGGCGACCGCGGCGAGGAGCGGCGGCACGACCAGGAGGTACGACGCCCAGGCCGGCGTCGGCCCGTTGTCAGGCAGCGCGGCCAGCAGCGGGAACATCGGCACCGGCCCCAGCGACACCAGCGCCGGGGACACGACCGTGCCCGTGCCGACCAGGAAGCCGGGTCCGAGCAGGTAGCTGCCGGCGAAGATCCCGGCGTTGGGCACCAGCGTCGCGGTGAGGACGGTGTAGACGGTGGCGTCTCCGGCACTGGTGTGGAGCCGCGACATCACGTTGGCCGCCGTACCGAAGTCGAGCGCGAGCGCGAGCAGGAAGACCGCGGTCGAGACGACCAGGAAGACTCCCAGGATGCGGAGTCCTCCGGCGAAGGCGGCTCGAAGCCACGGCGGCACCAGGGTCGCCCAGATCGCGAGGCGGCCTGAGCCCGTGGCGATCCCGGTCCAGCCGAAGGCCGCGGTCAGCAGGCACGACCAGAGCGCGACCCGGGCCAGCGACGGGTCGGTCGCCGGGGTCGCGGCGACGACACCCGTGAAGATCGCCACAGCCAGGTAGCCGGTGGTGAAGAGTGCGCCGGCGATCGGGACGGTCCAGTCACGCTCGCCGTCGGCGATCCGGTCGGCGTCGGGGCCGTGCCCGGAGAGGGCGCTGCCGACCCGGTGCCCGACCCGCCAGACCGACCAGGCGCACAGGGCCGAGATCCCGAGCGGGACCAGCGTGATCGCCACCCCGTCGACGTGGATGCCGGAGCCGTGGCCCAGCAGCCAACCGAGCGCTCCCACGCGCAGACCGTCGCTCGGAGTGCCGTGCGCGCCCGCGTCGGCGAGGAACCAGCCGACCACGCCGATCGCGAGACAGACGACCAGCGTCGCGCTCGCGGCGGCCACCCCACCGAGCAGCGCGATGGGAGCCAGCGGCGAGCGGTGCCGAGGGTCGGTGCCGCTCCGGCCGGGCACGGCCGAGGTCGGTCCGGAGAGCAGCGACGTCATGGTCCGGCCATCATCGCCCGCCGGGGGCACCGGATCGGGGCGCACACGCCGAATCGGCGCGGATCGGGGCCTCCGGCTACCGTGGACGGCGAAATGACGGAGCCCGACGAGTTCGACCAGTTCTACAAGGACGTACGCACGCGCCTGCTGCTGCTGACGTACTGCCTCACTGGCGACCTCCCATCCTCCCGCGCGGCGGTGCGCGACGCCTTCGTCGTCGCCTGGCACCACTGGCGCAAGGTCTCCCGGGTCGAGGACCCCGAGGCGTGGGTCCGCGAGCACGCCTGCCGGCACGCCGTACGCCGGCACACCGCGAAGATCTGGCACCGCGAGAAGGGCCTCGACCCCGAGGTGAAGGCCACGCTGGGCGCCCTGGGGCGCCTGTCGATGACCCAGCGCCGGGTGCTGCTCGTCACCGAGCTGACCAGCAGCTCGCTGGCCGCCATGGCCCGCGAGGTCGGTCTCCCGCGGACCGAGGCCGAGCGCGACCTGCAGACGGCGACCGCCACCTTCTCGCTGCAGCGAGAGATCCCCACGACCGACGTACGCAAGGTGCTGGAGTCGGTCCGCGCTCACGTCGAGAGCAACCCGTGGCCCCGGCCCACCATCATCCGACGCGCGGGGGCCACCCGCCGGCGTACCCACACGGTCATCGGCGTCGCCGCGACCGCCGCCGCACTCGTCGTGGCCGGCACGCTGGTGACCGACGCCGACGGCGTACGACCCACGCTCGCCGGCGAGCGCATCGAGCCTGCCAAGCCCTCCGGTCCGCCGGAGCCGCAGGTCGTCGAGCTGCCCGAGGAGACGATGCTGAGTGCCGAGACCGTCGCCGCGACGCTGCCCGGTGACAGCCGGTGGACCGCGACGCGGACCGACGACAACACCGCCGGCACCGGCCAGGTGATGGCGTGCCAGCAGAGCCGGTACGCCGTGCCGAGCGGACGGCCGGACAACGCACTGGTCCGGGTCTTCGACCCCCTGACGCCCCAGCAGGCGGGCAAGAAGGCGGCCCCCAAGGTGGTGCAGGCCGCCGAGGCGGCGCACACCGTCCGCGGCGCCCACCGCGGCTACAACGCCGCGGTCGGTTGGTTCGCCAGCTGCCGTGACGACCGGGCCCAGCTGCTCGGCACCTACGACCTACCGGGGGTGGGCGACGAGGCGAGGCTCTTCAAGCTGCACTCCTGGGCCAAGCCCGAGACCGACATCGTCGCCGGGGTCGCCCGGACCGGCAGCTTCACGACGATGACCGTGAGCACCAGCCGCGCGAAGCCGGCCGTGGTCGCCCAGCTGCTCGCCAACAGCGTCAACCAGCTCTGCCAGCTCCCCGACGGCGGCACCTGCTCGACCGACGCGACCCCCCGCGCCACCGACCCGGTGCCGGTGGCCCAGGCGCCCGGCATGCTCGCCGAGGTGGACCTGCCGCCGGCCGCCGGGGTGAAGCGTCCGTGGGTCGGCACCGAGCCGCGCAAGGCCCTCGCGAACGCGGCGGCGACCCAGTGCGACGGCACCGACTTCAGCTCGCCACCGATGACCAACAACCTGACCCGGACGTTCCTGGTGCCGGAGGCCAAGCTGCCCGACGAGTTCGGCCTGACCGAGTCGGTCGGCACGCTGCCGAAGAAGCGCGCCAAGGCGTTCGTGGCCGACGTACGCGCCAAGCTCGCGGCGTGCTCGGACAAGCAGATGGGCACCGACGTGACCAAGCTGCGCGACGTGAGCAAGGGCGACACGGACCTCACGGTCTGGCGGGTCAAGACCGAGGTCACCGACGAGAAGACCATCGACTTCCTGATGGGGATCGTCCGCAACGGCACCTCCGTCGCGCAGGTCGGCTTCGTGCCGGTCAAGGGCTTCACCATCGACGACTCGGCCTTCGAGGACCTCACCCAGCGAGCCCTCGACCGCGTGGCACGGATGCCCGCCCCCCGCGCTCGCTGAGCCTCACGAACTTTCTCCGGCCCGCGTGCAACCGTGGGTCCCGCTCAGGCGTATCCCTCACGATCAGCAACCCTGCTGACCTGACGAGACGGGACCAGAGTCGATGGACGAACGCGAGTTCGACGACTTCTACACCGCGTCGTTCCAGCGGATCACCGGCCAGGTCTACGCGATGATCGGCAACCGGGACGAGGCGCAGGAGTGCGTCCAGGAGGCGTTCGTGCGTGCCTGGGCGCACCGTCGCAAGCTCGAGAAGGCGGAGTACCCGGAGGCCTGGGTGCGTACGACGGCGTACCGGCTGGCCGTGAGCCGCTGGCGGCGCACCGTGCGCGGCCGGCGCCCGGTCGATCGGGCCGTAGGACCGGCGTACGAGAGCGCGGCGCCCAGCGAGGCCCACGTGGCGCTGGTGGCGGCGCTCAGGCAACTGCCTGAGGCGCAGCGTCAGGCACTCGTGCTCCACCACATCGCGGACCTGCCCGTGCACGACGTCGCCCGCGAGGTCGGCGTCCCCGAAGGCACCATCAAGGCCCGGCTCAGCCGGGGCCGCACGGCGCTCGCCGCCCTGCTCGCCGACGAGGAAGGACTCAGCCGTGCGTGACCCTCTGGACGAGCTCGAGAGCTTCACCACCCCAGGACTGACCATGGACCCGATCCCCGCCTCCGAGGTACGCCGTCGCGGCACCCGGATGCGCCGCCGCAACCACGCCCTCGCGGCGATCGGCGGCGTCGCCGCCGTGGCGATCATCGCCACCCCGCTGGCTCTCGCCACGACCGGCGACCGGACCGATCCGACTCCCGCGCCGACCAACCCCAGCCCGTCGGTGACGTGGGTCCAGGAGATCCCGGCAGACTTCCCACTCACCGACGGCATGCCCCGGGCCACCACTCAGGACGGCTACGAGGCCCAGGCCGTGGACGTCTGCGACGGCGTCGGCTGGTCCCCGGACGCGGCCCCCGCGGCCGTCGACGTCGAGCAAGCCATCCAGACCGAGAACGAGGGTGGCTGGGACCGCACCCTTGCGGTCTACGCCGACGAGGACGCGGCCACGCAGTCGCTGCTGGGCCTCCAGTCCCGGGTGCGGGAGTGCGCCGCCAGCACCACGGGCGAGACCCGTTCCGCGGAGGTCATCTCCTCCGAGGCCGGCTCGCTCTCGTACGTCGACCACGTCAGCGACGCCGGAGAGATGTACGTGCGCCAGGTGGTCCAGGTAGGCAACGCGCTCCTGCTCGACACGGTGTTCTCCCTCGGCGGAGGCGACCCGGCAATCGTTCAGCGCAACGCCGACGTCATCGAGGAGAAGTCGGCCCCGGTCATCGACGCCCTGTGCGCCTTCGCGGCCGACCCCTGCTGAAATGCCGAGTCGGCGCTGTTTCACCCTGGATCCAGGTGAAACAGCGCCGACTCGGCGGTGGATCAGAGGCTCTTCAGGATCTCTCGCATCAGGGCGGCGGTCTCGGACGGCGTCTTGCCGACCTTGACCCCGGCGGCCTCGAGGGCCTCCTTCTTGCCCTGGGCGGTGCCCGCGCCGTCGGAGACGATGGCACCGGCGTGGCCCATCGTCTTGCCCTCGGGGGCGGTGAAGCCGGCGACGTAGCCGACGACCGGCTTCGTGACGTGCTCCTTGATGTACGCCGCGGCCTTCTCCTCCGCGTCGCCACCGATCTCGCCGATCATCACGATCGCCTTGGTCTCGGGGTCCGCCTCGAACGCCGCGAGGGCGTCGATGTGGGTGGTCCCGATGATCGGGTCGCCGCCGATGCCGATGGCGGTCGAGAAGCCGTGGTCCTTGAGCTCGAACATCATCTGGTAGGTCAGCGTGCCCGACTTCGACACCAGACCGACCGGGCCCTTGCCGGCGATCGTGGCGGGCGTGATGCCCGCGAGCGCCTCGCCCGGCGTGATGATGCCGGGACAGTTCGGACCGATGATGCGGGTGCTCTTGCCCTGGGCGTAGGCCCAGAACTCGGCGCTGTCCTGCACCGGGACGCCCTCGGTGATGATCACCAGCAGGCCGATCTCGGCGTCGATGGCCTCGATCACGGCGTCCTTGGTGAAGGCCGGCGGCACGAAGGCGACCGACACGTCGGCGCCGGTCTCCTTCATCGCCTCGGCGACCGAGCCGAAGACGGGGAGCTCGACGTCGTTGCCGTCGGGGTCCTGGTGGGTCACGGTGGTGCCGGCCTTGCGCGCGTTGACACCGCCGACGACGTTGGTGCCGGCCTTGAGCATCAGGCGGGTGTGCTTGGTGCCCTCACCCCCGGTGATGCCCTGGACGATGACCTTGGAGTCCTTGTTCAGAAAGATCGACATGCTCAGACCCCTGCCTTGTTCGCGAGCTCGGCGGCCTTGTCGGCCGCACCGTCCATGGTGTCCACCAGCGTCACCAGCGGGTGGTTGGCCTCCGCGAGGATGCGGCGGCCCTCCTCCACGTTGTTGCCGTCGAGGCGTACGACGAGCGGCTTGCTCGCCTCCGCTCCGAGGATCTCGAGCGCGCCGACGATGCCGTTGGCGACCGCGTCGCACGACGTGATGCCGCCGAAGACGTTCACGAACACGCTCTTGACCTGCGGGTCGTTGAGGATCACGTCGAGGCCGTCGGCCATCACCTGGGCCGACGCACCGCCACCGATGTCGAGGAAGTTGGCGGGCTTGACCCCGCCGTGCGCCTCACCGGCGTACGCGACGACGTCGAGCGTCGACATGACCAGGCCCGCGCCGTTGCCGATGATGCCCACGGCACCGTCGAGCTTGACGTAGTTGAGGCCCTTCTCCTTGGCCTTCGCCTCGAGGGGGTCGGCCGCGGCCTTGTCCTCGAACTCGGCGTGCTCCGCGTGGCGGAACTCGGCGTTCTCGTCGAGCGAGACCTTGCCGTCGAGCGCCTCGAGCTTGTCACCGGCCAGGCGGGCCAGCGGGTTCACCTCGACGAGCGTGGCGTCCTCCTCGACGAAGGTGGTCCACAGGGCGAGGACCGTCTGCACGGCCTGCTCGGTGAGCGCCTCGGGGAAGCCGACCTCCGCGACGATCTCGCGGGCCTTGGCCTCGTCGACCCCGGTGCCGGCGTCGATCGCGATCTGCTTCACCGCGTCGGGGTTGGTCTTCGCGACCTCCTCGATCTCGACACCACCCTCGACGCTGGCGATGCACAGGTAGGAGCGGTTGGACCGGTCGAGCAGGAAGGAGAAGTAGTACTCCTCCTCGATGCTCGCGGCCGGGGCGATCAGCACCCGGTTGACCGTGAGGCCCTTGATCTCCATGCCGAGGATGTTCGTGGCGTGCTCGAACGCCTCGTCCGGCGTCTTGGCGAGCTTCACGCCGCCGGCCTTGCCGCGGCCGCCGGCCTTGACCTGCGCCTTGACCACGCAGACGCCGAGCTGCTCAGCAGCGGCCCGGGCCTCATCGGGGGTGTTGGCGACAATGCCGGGAGTTCCCGGTACGCCGTGCTTGGCGAAGAGCTCCTTCGCCTGGAATTCCATCAGATCCACAGATCCACCAAGTCCTCGTAGTCAGAGCGGGCAGGCGCACGAGACGACCGCCACACGCTCGGGGGTGTCTCTCGCACCTTAGTCCCGCGCTGCGGAGTACGACGAGGCAGGAGCGACGTGACGTGGGGCACGGGACCCGGACACACTCCCAGCTGCCGGACTCAGCTGCCGGACTCAGCTGACAGGTTCGGCGAACTGCTCGGCGACCCAGCCGCTGATCTCCCCGGTGGTCGCCCCGGGGGTGAACACCTTGGCGACCCCGATCCCCTCGAGGACGGGGATGTCCTCCTCCGGGATGATGCCTCCGCCGAAGACCACGATGTCGGAGGCGTCGCGCTCCGCGAGGAGCTCGACGAGTCGGCGGAAGAGGGTCATGTGGGCGCCGGACAGGACGGACAGGCCGATCAGGTCGGCGTCCTCCTGGATCGCGGTCTCGACGATCTGCTCCGGCGTCTGGTGGAGACCGGTGTAGATCACCTCGTGACCAGCGTCGCGCAGCGCGCGGGCGACGATCTTGGCGCCCCGGTCGTGGCCGTCGAGGCCGGGCTTGCCCACGACGATCCGGATGCGTCGCGCCGGAGAGGTGCTCATGCCGCGAGGTTAGCCGAGGCGTGAGCCTCGCCACGTTCCGGGACGAGGGTAAAACTTCGGGGCGGGTCCGTTTCAGGCGGGGCCGAACGGCCGATGTTCCTTCTGACGCGTCTTGTGAGAGGGTCGACCCGACGAAATTTCGTCCACAAGTTCCGGCGTTAGTTTCTCGGCGCCGTGACCGGTCCGTTACAGTCGGGCCTCGCCGTCTGAACCCCGAGCAGCGGAGAAGCAAACGTATGGGTAACCACCGAGCGGAACGCAGCGGCCACGGCCGCCGTCCCTCGGACCCCCCGACCCCGGTCGTGGGTAAGCGTCGTGCCGAGAAGCCCGTCCGCAGGTCCGCCGAGCACCCCGTCACCCCGGTGGCCGGTCCCGTCTTCCGTGAGGACGAGGACACGCAGGTCCTCCCGATCACCGTCGAGGTGCCCCGTGAGCTCGCCGACCGCCCGGTGAGCTACCGGACCTCGCGCATCGGCGGCGTCCGCGCCTCGCACACCCCGCGCACCGGGCCGTCCAAGCCCGGCGCCCGCCGCAGCTCCTCCCGCGCGCCGCTCTTCCGCGGCCTCCCCGGCGTGCCCGTGCTGCTCGGCCTCGCCGCGCTGGCGATCTCCGCCGGAGGCGCTGTCACCGCGTCAGGCAGCCTCGAGACCGACGAGTCCCCCCGCTTCAGCCAGGCCAGCGCGCTCAGCGGCGCCAGCAACATCGGCAAGGTCAGCCTCCTGGACCGCAACACGGTCAGCCGCGACTCGCGCCGCGACGCGCTCTCCGACGCCGCGGACGCCAAGCTCCAGGACGAGGCCGAGGCACAGGTCAAGGAACGTGACGCCGCGCTCGCCAAGTTCGCCGCGCAGGCCGAGCAGCAGGCCGCCAAGCTCAAGCTCAACCAGTGGGTCCTGCCCGTCTCCGGCTACCACCTCACCGCCCGCTTCGGTGACTCCAGCGGCCTGTGGTCGCACTACCACACGGGTCTCGACTTCGCGGCTCCCAGCGGAACGACCATCCAGGCGGTCGCCAACGGCGTGGTGACCTCGACCGGCTACGACGGCTCCTACGGCAACAAGACCGTCGTGACCCTCGATGACGGCACCGAGCTCTGGTACTGCCACCAGACCTCCTACGCCGTCTCGCCCGGCCAGGAGGTCCGTGCCGGCGAAGCGATCGGATACGTCGGATCGACCGGCAACGTGACCGGCCCGCACCTGCACCTCGAGGTGCGTCCCGGCGGCGGCGACCCGGTCGACCCGTACGCCGCGCTCCTCGTCCACGGCCTGCAGCCCTGACCACAGGTTGAGTCGGGACTTCCGTCGCTTCAATCGGGAGTTCCAGCAGTTTCGCCTGTCCAGAAGTCCCGACTCGACCGACGAAGCTCTCGATTCGACCTAGAGCTTCTCGACCGGGGCGTAGCGGAGCAGCAGTCGCTTGACGCCCTCGGAGCCGAAGTCGATCGAGGCGACCGTCTTGTCCTCCACGCCCTCGAGCGCGACGACGGTGCCCATGCCGAACGAGTCGTGCAGCACCCGGTCCCCGGGCTCGAGACTCGGGATCGCGCGGGCGGGCTTGGCCCGCGAGGCAGCGTCCGCGCGGACGGCGGCGGCCGAGAAGTTGCGGCGGCCGGCGGCGGTCGGGGCACCGATCCGAGCGCCGGCACCGCCACTCAGGTCCGGGCGCGACCACTGGGTCTGGGCCGCCTCGGTGCGCCGCCAGTCGACCAGGTCGACCGGAAGCTCGTCGAGGAACCGGGAGCCGGGGTTGTGCGACGGCGCACCCCAGGCCGAGCGCACGACCGCCCGTGAGATGTAGAGCCGGGAGCGGGCGCGGGTGACCCCGACGTACGCCAGGCGGCGCTCCTCCTCGAGCTCCTGCTGGTCGCCCAGGGCCCGGGAGTGCGGGAAGACGCCGTCCTCGAGGCCGGTGAGGAAGACGACCGGGAACTCGAGGCCCTTGGCGGTGTGCAGGGTCATCATCGTGACCACGCCCGCGTCGTCGGGGTCGTCGTCGGGAATCTGGTCGGTGTCGGCGACCAGCGCGACCCGTTCGAGGAAGTCCGCGAGCCCCGGCGCGACGAGGCCGGCCTCCACGTCGGTCGGGTCGGCTGATGGGCCCGCCAACGGATCCTCGGCGAACTCGCGGGCCACGGCGACCAGCTCGGCGAGGTTCTCCAGCCGGGTCTCGTCCTGCGGGTCGTCGCTCTCCTCGAGCCAGGTGAGGTAGCCCGAGCGGGCGAGGACGCTCTCGAGGACGACATCGGCCCGCTCGCCGGCGTCGACCATGGACTGGAGCTCCTCGACCATCGCGACGAAGCCCTGGATCATCGAGAGCGAGCGGGTGGCCAGGCCCGGCGCCTCGTCGGCACGCCGGAGGGCCTCCCAGAAGGTCGTCCGGTCCCGGTCGGCCAGCGCCTGCACGCACGCGACCGCACGGTCGCCGATGCCGCGCTTGGGGGTGTTCAGGATGCGCCGCAGCGAGACCTGGTCTGCGGGGTTGACCAGCATCCGCAGGTAGGCGAGCGCGTCTCGCACCTCGCGGCGCTCGTAGAAGCGCACGCCGCCGACGACCTTGTACGGCTGGCCGGTGCGGATGAACACCTCCTCGAAGACCCGGGACTGGGCGTTGGTGCGGTAGAAGATCGCGGTGTCACCCGGTCGGAAGTCGCTCGCGTCGGTGAGCTTGTCGATCTCCTCGGAGACGAACCGGGCCTCGTCGCGCTCGTCGTCGGCGACGTACCCGACGATCCGCTCGCCGTCCCCCGCCTCCGACCACAGGCGCTTCTCCTTGCGGCCCTTGTTGTGGCCGATCACGGCGTTGGCGGCGTTGAGGATCGTCTGGGTGGAGCGGTAGTTCTGCTCCAGCAGGATCGAGGTCGCGTTGGGGAAGTCCTGCTCGAAGTCGAGGATGTTGCGGATGTTGGCGCCGCGGAAGGCGTAGATCGACTGGTCGGCGTCGCCGACCACCATCAGCTCGGCGGGGGCGACCCGCTCCTCGCCGAGGTCGGAGGCCGTCTCCTCCATCGGGTCGGCGCAGAGCTGGTGGATCAGGGCGTACTGGGCGTGGTTGGTGTCCTGGTACTCGTCGACGAGCACGTGGCGGAAGCGGCGACGATAGGTCTCGCGGACCTCGGGGAAGGCCTGGAGCAGGTGGACCGTGCTCATGATCAGGTCGTCGAAGTCGAGTGCGTTCGCCTCGCGGAGGCGGCGCTGGTAGGTCGTGTACGCGGCGGCGTACGTCTCCTCGAGGTTGTTGTGCGCGTCCTTGGTCGCGTCCTCGGGGTCCCGCAGCTCGTTCTTCTGGTTGGAGACCCAGTGCAGCAGGGCGCCGGGCTGGTAGCGGCGTGGGTCGAGCTCGAGGTCGTTGCAGACGAGCGTCATCAGCCGCTTCTGGTCGGCAGCGTCGTAGATCGAGAAGTTGGACTTGAAGCCGAGCCGGTCGCACTCCTTGCGCAGGATGCGCACGCAGGCGGAGTGGAAGGTCGACACCCACATGATCCGGGCCCGCTTGCCGACCAGCTCCTCGACGCGCTCCTTCATCTCGGCCGCGGCCTTGTTGGTGAAGGTGATCGCGAGGATCGAGCCGGGGTGCGCGCGGCGCTCCGAGATCAGCCAGGCGATCCGCCGCGTCAGCACCCGGGTCTTCCCGGAGCCGGCGCCCGCGACCACGAGCAGCGGCGCACCGTCGTGCATCACCGCAGCGCGCTGCGGTTCGTTCAGGCCCTCGAGGAGCTCGTCCCGGCTCGGTCCACGGCGCGTCGTCCGCGGCTCGTCGGCGCCGTCGAGGCTCTCGAGCCCGGGCAGGGTGAAAGGGGTACTCATGTTGCCCCAACCCTACGTGCGGGCACCCCCCTCGTCGGCCCGGGACGGGCGGTCGCGCCTGCCGACAAGCGCACGGCGGCGAGCCGGGCGACGACGTCGAGGACGTCGAGGACGGCGGGACTAGAGCAGGCGGCGGTCCGAGGCCCAGCGGGTCAGCTCGTGGCGCGAGGAGAGCTGCAGCTTGCGCAGCACGCTGGACATGTGGGTCTCGACGGTCTTGATGGAGATGAAGAGCTCCTTGGCCACCTCCTTGTAGGCGTAGCCCCGCGCGATCAGCCTCATCACCTCCCGCTCCCGCTCGGTCAGCCGGTCGAGGTCCTCGTCGACCGTGGCGACGTCGATCGACCCGGAGAAGGCGTCGAGGACGAAGCCGGCCAGACGCGGTGAGAAGACGGCGTCGCCCTCGGACACCCGGTTGATCGCCTGGACCAGCTCGGGCCCGGTGATGGTCTTGGTGACGTAGCCGCGCGCTCCCCCGCGGATCGTGCCGATGACGTCCTCCGCGGCGTCGCTGACGCTCAGCGCGAGGTAGCGGGTGTCGGGCGAGGCGCCGGACGTCGCCATCCTCCGCATCACCTCGACGCCGCCACCGCCCGGCAGGTGCACGTCGAGCAGGACCACCTGCGGGTGGTGCTGCGTGACGGCGGCGATCGCCTCGTCGACGTCGGCCGCCTCGGCCAGGATCTGCACGACGCCACTGCCGACGCCCTCGAGCTCGGCGCGCACGCCCCGTCGGAACATGGCGTGGTCATCGACGATCACGACCCCCACCCGGGTGCGGTGCTCAGTCATCGCTCTCCTCCTGTCGTGGCTGACGGACCAGGTGCAGGCGCACCTCGGTCCCGTCACCGGGCGCCGAGCGGACCTCGGCCGAGCCGCCGTGCCGCTGCATCCGGTCGACGATGCTGCTGCGGACGCCGTGCCTGTCCTCCGGCACGGCGTCCGGGTCGAACCCACGGCCGCGGTCGCGCACGAAGACGTCGACCGTGCCCGCGGTGATCTCGGCGTACACGTCGACCTTGCCGGTGCCGGCGTGCTTCGCGGCGTTGGTGACGGCCTCGCCGGTCGCGTGCACGATCGGTCGCAGCGCCTCGTCGAGGTCGCAGTCACCGACGTTGACGACGTCCACGGACACGCCGTACTCGTCCTCGATGCGGGCCGCGACGCCGCGCAGGGCGCTGGAGACGGTCCGCTCGTCGGTGGAGTCGCCGGCGTACAACCAGGCCCGGAGGTCGCGCTCCTGGGCCCGGGCGAGCCGGGCGACGGTGGCGCCGTCGTCGGCGTTCTTCTGGATCAGCGCCAGCGTCTGCAGCACGGAGTCGTGCAGGTGGGCGGCGACGTCGGCGCGCTCCTGGGTGCGCACCCGCTCGGCGCGCTCGTCGGAGAGGTCGGCGGCGAGGCGGAAGACCCACGGGCCGATCACGATCGCCAGCCCGGCCACCGTCAGCAGGGCGGCGACGATGATGTCGCGGGCCATCGACAGCGACCCGCCGTGGGCCGAGTAGAGCACCAGCGCCAGCACGATCAGTCCGAAGCCGGCGGCGACCCGGGCGTACGACGCCCAGCCACCGCTACCGAAGACGACCCGCATGGGCGCGACCCGGCCGGAGCCCTCCAGCCAGCGCTCGCGCTGCGCCTCGTCGGCCTGTCGCCACAGCAGGGCGACGCCGACGATGCCGATCAGCAGCGGCCAGAAGATCGCGCCCCGGCCGAACACGGCCTCGAGCAGCAAGATCCCGCCCAGCCCGAGAGCGGCGAGCGCGATCGCCGGGCCGAGGTCGGTGAGCCGTCGGATCCTCCCGGGGCGGCGACCGCCGCGGGTCGCGCTCTCGATGCCGGGCGCTGCCGTCTCGAAGCGCTGGTCCGACGGCAGCATCCACCAGAGCCCGGCGTAGAAGACGATGCCGAAGCCGCCGAGGAACGCCGCCAGCACGAACCCGGCGCGCACCCAGAGCACGGGTAGGGCCAGGTGCCGCGCCAGGCCGGCAGCCACGCCTCCGAGGATCGGGTCCTGCGTGTCACGGGTGGCGCGGCGGGTGCCGGTCGCACCGGGACCGACCGCGGTGCCATGTGTGCTGCTCATCTCGGCTCAATCGTCACACAACGCAGGTCCCCCGACCATGAGGGCTGACCCCGGCCGGACCCTGACCACCAGGGTCCCTCCTCGGGCCAGGATCAGGGGCGTCCCCGATGGTGTGGGCGCCGCGGACGGCCCAGGCTGGTGCCATGACCACGACACCACCCGAAGCACCGACCGGCCCGCCGCCGGACCCCACCGGCGCCGGCGGCCCCCGGGTCACCCGCGACGAGGTCCGCGACCTCGGCCGGCTGCGCCGTTCGATCACCGACCGCAAGGTCGCGGGCGTCGCCGGCGGCCTCGGCCGTCACCTCGACGTCGACCCGCTGATCCTGCGCGTCGCCTTCGTGGTGCTGGCCTTCTTCGGGGGCGCCGGTCTGATCGTGTACGGCGCCTGCTGGTTGCTCGTGCCCTCGGACAACGAGGACGAGGCGACGATCGACCTCGACGAGCGCACCCGCTCGATCGTGCTGCTGATCGTCGGTGCCGTCGCCGTGGTCGCGCTGGTCGGTGACAGCTGGGGTGCCTTCTGGTTCCCGTGGCCGCTCGCGATCGTGGCGCTGGTGGCGCTGTGGATCCTGACCCGCAACAGCTCGCGCACGCCCACCCCGCCGTACTACTACTCCCCGGTGGCACCCACCTCGTCCGAGCCGGCCGACCCGTACGACGGGTCGGCGTACACCGTGCCGGCGTACACCGTGCCGGCGTACGCCGCGCCCCCGCCGTACTACTCGCCCCCGGCGCCGGTGCCGACCCGGGTCCCGAACCCACGGCGTCGCGGGCCGATCCTCTTCTGGTTCACCCTCGCCCTGACCGCGCTGTCCATCGGCGTCCTCGGCATCATCGACGTGGCCGGGGTCGACGTCCCCGCCTCGGCGTACCCCGCGCTCGTCGTCGCGATCTCCGGTGTGATGCTCCTGGTGGGTGCCTTCTACGGCCGGGCCGGTGGACTCATCCTGGTCGGCCTGGTGGCGGCCGTCGGCCTGGCCGGCGCCACCGCGGTGGACCAGTGGGACAGCGACGACGTCCACGCGACGCCGCAGAGCGCCGCGTCGGTCGACAACCGCTACTGGCTCGGCGCCGGTGAGCAGGTCATCGACCTGAGCGAGGTCGCCGACCGCGCCGCGCTCGACGGCCGGCGGATAGAGGTCGAGGGCGGGGTCGGCTCGATCAAGGTGATCCTCCCCGAGGGGATGGGCGCCCGGGTGACCGCCGACGTCGACGGCCCCGGCCACATCGACCTCTTCGGCGAGGAGCACGGCGGCATCGACGTCAGCAGCGGCGCCTCGATCGAGGGCGACCCCCACATCACTCTCGACACCCAGCTCGGTGTCGGCGACATCGAGGTGAGCTACCGATGAGCACCACTGCCCACACCCGGACCGAGCGGGTCTCGGGACGCCACCCCGTCAACATCGGCCACCTGGTCATGGGGATCGCGTTCCTCGGCATCGTCGGCGCCTGGGCACTGATCCAGGGTGACGTCGTCAGTGGCGCCGACGTGCGCTGGCTGCTGCCGGTGCCGTGGGTGCTGGCCGGGCTCGCCGGCCTCCTCGCGACCGCCCTGTCGTCCGGGCGGCGCTGGTCCACCCGACAGACCGGCTGGGTCAACACGTCCACCGATGACACCACACGACACCGACACCGACACCGACACCACGGTCCTGGAGACCGACGAGGAGATCCGATGAACACCACCTCCGGCAAGACCCTGACCCGACGCAGCGACGACCGGATGATCGCCGGCGTGTGCTCGGGTGTGGCCGACTACCTCGACCTGGACCCGACCCTGGTCCGACTGATCACGGTCGTAGCCGCGATCTTCAGCGTCGGCGCGGTCGCCGTCGCCTACATCGCAGCGTGGATCCTGATGCCCGAGGCGTGAACCTGCCGGGCCTCGAGAGTCGTGTCCGGCTGATCGGTGAAGAGCCCGTCCACCCCCGCGTCGAGGAACGCCTGCGTCTCCTCGATGGAGTCACCGGGGTCGGACGGGCTCTCGCCACGTCGGTAGCCGGTCGGCAGGAAGGCGTTCTCGTCACGCATCGTCCACACGTGGACGAGCAGGCCGGCCGCGTGGGCGTCGGCGACCAAGGAGGACGGGTCCCCGATCGTCCCGGTGCCGGAGTGCCGCGGGAGCACCAGGTCCTTGGCCACCCCCACCGCATCGGCCCACTGGGCGACGCGGCGCAGGCCGGTCGAGGTCACCAGGTCCACGCGCCCGGTGGCCTCGACCAGCTGGACCAGAGGCAGGCCGGTGCGTGACCGGAGCCACTGGAGGTTGCCGGGCTCGAAGGACTGGATGAAGACCGGCGACGTCGGCCCGCCGTACCCGTGGACGGAGAGCGTGTCCAGCAACGGCTCCTCGAGCCCGAGGCCGAGGCCGGCGAAGTACGACGAGTGCTTGGTCTCCGGGTAGACGCCGATCTCCCGGCCGAGCCGCTCGGACTCCGCGGCCACGAGACCGAGGATCTCGTCGAAGGTCGGGACGTCGTAGCGTCCGTCGAAGCGGGTGTTGTGCGGCCGCAGCTCGGGCAGCCGCTCGACGGCGCGCAGCGACTTGATCTCGGCGAGCGTGAAGTCCTCCACGAACCACCCCGACACCTGGCGGCCGTCGATCTCCTTGGTGGTCAGCCGGTCCGCGAACTCGCCGCGTCGGCCCACGTTGGTCGTCCGGCTGATCTCGGCCTCGTGCCGAGCGACCAGCACGCCGTCCTTCGTGGACACCAGATCGGGTTCGACGTAGTCGGCGCCCAACGCGATCGCGAGACGGTACGACGCCAGCGTGTGCTCCGGGCGGTAGCCGGAGGCACCTCGGTGTGCGATGACGAGCGGGGCGGCCTGTCGCATGTCTCCAGCAGAACCGGTGACGGTGTCCGGGCGGCACGGAGCACATGAACAACCGGCGACCGTCGCGCGCACACGGTGCACCAGGATGGGTCCATGCCGACGCCTAGCCTGGGCCGCCTCGAGACCGTGCCCGCCCTGGACCGCCCCGACCTGCTCGCGGCACCCGTCGACGCCGCACTCCGCGCCTGGGCGTACGCCGCGGAGGTGGGCGTGGTCGAGATCGACCCCGCGATCGCGGACACGGCCGCGATGGCGGCGGCCTACGACCTCGGGCTCGACACCGGCGCCAACTGCGTGGTGGTCGGCGGCCGCCGCGACGGCGAGGAGCGGGTCGCGGCCTGCCTCGTGCGCGCCGACACCCGGGCCGACGTCAACAACCTGGTGAAGCGCACGCTCGACGTACGCAAGGCGTCGTTCCTGTCGATGGACCGCGCCGTGGAGGAGTCCGGGATGGAGTACGGCGGGATCACGCCCGTCGGGCTCCCGGATGGCTGGCGCCTGCTGGTCGACAGCCGCGTCCTGGAGATGGACGTCGCGGTGATCGGATCCGGCGTACGGCGGTCCAAGCTGCTGATCCCCGGCCGGCTGGCGGGCGATCTGCCGAACGCCGAGATCGTCGAGGGTCTCGCGGGCAGACTGTCGCCATGAGGATCGTGTGGCCGTGGCTCGTCGTCGCCGCCCTGGTGACGGCCGGCTGCTCGTCGGACGGGAGCGGCGACGCCGCGCCCGAGCCGACGGCGAGCCGTTCGATCCGCACCCTGAGCCCGCTCCCGATGCCGACCCAGGCGCCGCCGACCGGCGATCTGGTCGCCGACATGCGGCAGTCCTCGCGCGACGCGGCGGCCGGGCGCATGGAGGTGTGGATCGACAACGACACGTCGGCCGACCTCACCCCGACCCGGGTCACCTACCGGGACCCGAGGTTCCGCTCCGCCCTGCCCGGCACCCGGCTCCGGTCGATCCCGTCGCAGGCCGAGCGCGGCATCCCGCTCTACCTCCCGGCCCGGCCCGCCTGCGACCACCCGCAGGGCGCGGGGACCATCACGGTCGAGTACGCCGGGACGACGCAGACCGTCGAGGTCGACGACCCGACCGACGTCGCCGGTCGCTACACGACCTCGCGGTGCCTCGAGCTCGCCATCGGCAAGGTCGCGGACCTGTCCTGGGACGACGCCGTCCCCTTCGACGGCAAGGAGGGCGACCCGAGCACGCTGACCCTCGTCGTACGCCCCACCGGAGACCCCGGAGCGACGCTCACCATCGACACCGTCTCGGGCACGCCGGTGCTCGCGCCCGTCGGCACCGACGCCTGGCGCCCGGACGCGACGATCCGCGGGACGGACGCGCCCAGCCGCATCGAGCTGCCGCTCAAGCCCAACCGCTGCGACGCTCACGCGTTCGCCGAGTCCGGCGGCGCGACGGCGTTCAAGATCGGCCTGCACCTCGACGGCAGGCCCGGCCAGATCACCCTGCGGATGAGCGTGCCGGGCGCCAAGAACGCCATCGACTTCGCCCGGGCGACCTGCGGGATGCTCGAGACCATCACCAACCAGTAGCCGCACGTCTTGCGGGTGACCGCCGTCACCGCGAAAAGGATTCGCGCCGGAGGTGCCCCGATCCTTAGCGTGGGGCGAGTGCGCCAGCTCCCCCTCGACCATCCCGGTACGCCGGAGACCGGCACGCCCGGGGGCTTCCTGTGGTGGATGGCGCGCCGGCAGTGGCCGACCCTCGCGGGTGGCATGTTCTTCGGCATCGTCTGGATGTGCGCCCAGGCCGTGATGCCGGCGGTGATCGGTCACGCGATCGACGACGGCGTCGCCGCCAAGGACCGCGAGAAGCTGCTCGAGTGGGCGGCCGTGCTCTTCGGGATCGGACTCGTCCAGGCCGCTGCCGGGATCATGCGCCACCGGTTCGCGGTGACGAACTGGCTGATCGCGGCGTACCGCGTCGTCCAGCTCGTCACCCGTCAGGCGACCCGCCTCGGCGGCACCCTGCCGCGCAAGGTGTCGACCGGTGAGGTGGTCGCCATCGGCACCAACGACCTCTCCCACATCGGTCAGGTCATGGACGTGTCCGCGCGCTTCGCCGGCGCGATCGTCTCCTTCGTCTTCGTCGCGGTGATCCTGCTGCAGACCTCGATCACGCTCGGCCTCGTGGTGCTCGTCGGCGTCCCGCTGCTGATGCTCGGCGTCGCCCCGATCCTGCCGCCGCTGCAGCGCCGCAGCGCCCACCAGCGCCACCTGATGGGCCGCCTCTCCAACACCGCGAGCGACATCGTCGGCGGCCTGCGGGTGCTGCGCGGCATCGGCGGCGAGCAGGTCTTCGCCGACCGCTACCGCCGCGAGTCGCAGACCACCCGGACGGCCGGCGTGCAGGTCGCCAAGGTCCAGTCCGTGCTCGACGCGCTCCAGGTCTTCCTGCCCGGCGTCTTCGTCGTGGTCGTGGTCTGGATCGGCGCGCGGTACGCCGTGGAGGGCTCGATCACTCCCGGGGAGCTGGTCGCCTTCTACGGCTACTCGGCGTTCCTGATGATTCCGCTGCGGACC
Source organism: uncultured Actinomycetota bacterium (assembly GCA_963717855.1). Taxonomy (GTDB): domain Bacteria; phylum Actinomycetota; class Actinomycetes; order Propionibacteriales; family Nocardioidaceae; genus Nocardioides. The sequence continues at coordinate 219,100 of CAVQXF010000009.1, forward strand.
GCGACCGAGTACGCCAACAAGGTGATCCGCGCCCGGGTCGCGGCCACCCGGATCGTGCACGTCCTCGCCCTCGATCCCGAGGTGTCGGTGCCCGCCGAGATCGCTCCGTCGCCGGCCGCCGGCTCCGATCTCGTCGACACCCGCACCGGCCTCGTCGTACGCGCCGGCCTGCTGACCGCGATCGTGAGCGAGCAGCCCGACGACTCCGCCGAGCTGGCCGACCGGCTCGGCATGGCCTCCTCCCCGATCGACGACGAGGTCCGCTTCGGCGGCGTACCGCTGACGTCCCTGCACCCGACCGAGGTCCGCGAGCGGATCGTCGTCTCCGACACCGGCGCCATGCTCTTCTCCGGGCCGCTCGGCGACAGCCTCGACCTGACCGGTCACGGCGACGTCGCGGGTGCCCTCGACACCGCGTCGGCCGCCGACGTGCTCGAAGCGCTCCCCGAGGGCCTCGCCACCGTCGTGACCGAGCGTGGCCGCAGCTTCTCCGGCGGCCAGCGGCAGCGGCTCGTGCTCGCGCGGGCGCTCGCGACCGACCCGGAGATCCTGGTGCTGGTCGAGCCGACGTCGGCCGTCGACGCCCACACCGAGGCCCGGATCGCAGCCCGGTTGCGGGGCCACCGGTCCGGTCGTACGACGGTGGTCACGTCCACGAGCCCGTTGATGCTGGACGCCGCCGACGTCGTCGCGTTCCTCGACGGCGGCCGGATCGTCGATGTCGGCACGCACGCGGAGCTGCTGAGCGCGAGCCCGGCGTACCGCCTCGTCGTCACCCGCGAGTCCGAGCTCCAGGAGACCGGCCGATGAGCACCCACCTGCCTGTCGCAGACACCCGCACCGTCCGGGCGTACGTCGGCACGCTGGCCCGCCGGCACCCGAGGATGCTGTACGGCGCGCTGGCGCTGCACGTCGCTGCGGCGGTGGCCGCGCTCGCCGCCCCGCGCCTCCTGGGTGGTCTCGTCGAGGCGGTCGAGGACGGCACCACCGTCGGCCACGTCGACAAGATCATCGGCCTGCTCGCGGTCTTCCTGGTGGCGCAGACGGTGCTCACCCGGTTCGCCCGCTACCTGAGCCAGGTGCTCGGCGAGCAGGTGCTGGCCGAGCTCCGCGAGGACTTCGTCGACAACACGCTCGCTCTCCCGCTCGGCGTCGTCGAGGACGCGGGCTCGGGTGACCTGCTCACCCGCACCAGCCGTGACGTCGACCAGCTCGGCTGGTCGGTGCGGATGGCCCTGCCCGAGTGGACGATCGCGGTCATCACCGCCGTCCTCACCTTCGTCGCCGCGATCAGCGTCGGCTGGTGGGTGGCGCTGCCGTGCCTGCTCGGCGTACCCCCGCTCGTGATCGGGCTGCGCTGGTATCTCGCCCGCGCCAAGGACGGCTACCTGCGCGAGAGTGCGACGTACTCCCAGATCAACGCCACCCTCACCGAGACCGTCGAGGGCTCGCGCACCGTGGAGTCCCTGGGCCTGGGCCCCGAGCGGGTGGCGGCGATGGACGAGGACATCGCGACGTCCTACCGCGCCGAGCGCTACACGCTCTTCCTGCGCACGGTCTTCTTCCCCAACATGGAGATCGCCTACCTGATCCCCACGGTGGCGACCCTGCTCTTCGGCGGCTACCTCTACACCCAGGGCCAGGTCTCGCTCGGTGCCGTCACCTCCGCCACCCTCTACGTGCAGATGCTCATCGACCCGGTCGACCGGATCGTCTCGATCCTCGACGAGCTCCAGCTCGGCGCCGCGTCACTCGCCCGGCTGCTCGGCGTCGCGCAGGTGCCGGACGACCGCGTGGCCACCGGCCGCGAGCCGGTCGGCGAGCAGATCGCCGCCGAGGACGTGCGCTTCTCGTACGTCGAGGGGCGCGACGTGCTGCACGGCGTCGACCTCCAGGTCGGGGTCGGCGAGCGGATCGCGATGGTCGGCCCGTCCGGCGCCGGCAAGTCCACGCTGGGTCGGCTGCTCGCCGGCATCCACCCGCCGCGCACCGGCTCGGTCACGGTCGGCGGCGTCGGTCTGACGGAGCTCCCGCTCGACGACCTGCGCGGCCACGTCGCACTCGTGACCCAGGAGCACCACGTGTTCGTGGGCTCGCTGCGCGAGAACCTCGTCCTGGCCCGCCCCGGCTCCACCGACGCCGGCGTCCGCGACGCACTCGCCGCCGTCGACGCGCTCGACTGGGTCGACGCGCTGCCCGCAGGTCTGGACACCGAGGTCGGCTCCGGCGGTCGCGCCCTGACCGCGGCGCAGGCCCAGCAGATCGCGCTCGCCCGGCTGGTGCTCGCCGACCCGCACACGCTGGTGCTGGACGAGGCCACCTCGCTCATCGACCCGCGAGCGGCCCGCCACCTCGAGCGCTCGCTGGCCGCCGTGCTCGAGGGACGCACCGTCATCGCGATCGCGCACCGGCTCTTCTCGGCCCACGACGCCGACCGGGTGGCGGTCGTCGAAGACGGCCGGATCGCCGAGCTCGGCTCGCACGACGAGCTGGTCGCCGCCGGGGGTTCGTACGCCGATCTCTGGGACAGCTGGCACGGGCGCGGCTGAACCTCGCTGTTCCACCCTCCGACGGGTCGGGATCTGTCACCCTGCTCGGATGCGCGTCCGATCCGTCCCCCGCCGGGTGGTGGTCGTACTCGTCGCCGTCCTGGCGGCAGGCACGGTGGTCGGCTGCGACGAGTCGGACTCCGACGACCAGAGCGTGCCGCCGTTCGTGCCCGCCGGCATTCGGTGCCCGGCCCCGACCCTCCAGTCCCCTCCGTCGGGTCCGGCGCCCGCCCCCGTCCCGACGGGGGCGACCGAGGTCCGGCTCTGCCAGAGCGGCCTCCCCTTCCCGGTGCAGGAGCCCCGAGACAGCCTGGTCACAGACATCGAGGCGCTGACGCGTGTGGTCAACAACCAGCCCGAGCGACGAGCGGATGCCTTCGAGGGCTGCTCCCGTCGGCTCCCGGTCAGCTACGTGCTCGCCTTCGGGTACGCCGACGGGACCGTGCACACCGTGACGGGTGTCCCTGGACACTGGTCGAAGCCGATCGGCTCCTTCCCCCTACCTCCTGAGCCCGCCGGCGGGTGGCCGGCGCCCAGCGCCGAGGACTGCGACCGGCTCATGGTCGGCGGCGGCCTGCGGGGCAACCCCGACGTGGCGCTGGACGAGTTCACGACGCTGCTCGAGCAGCAGCGCTCGGCCGCCGAGCCGAACCCGGCCTGGTCGCGGCGCCCCGGGTGCCGCCAGGCGGCTCGCGGCGCCACCCCGGTCGCGACGATCGACGACGCCGTCCAGGCCACCCTGTGCGTGAGCCTCTCGGTGTCGCACCCGGTGCCGGTGTCGGTCGAGGTCACTCCCGACGACCTCGAGACCCTGCTGACCGATCGCAGCCCTGCCCCGGAGAGCCGCGACTGCTCGTCCCTGGTCCCACGCTGGACGCTCCTGGGGACCACCGCCTGGGGTGACACCGTCTCGACCTCCAGCGACTGCGGGGCATGGGGCGACCCCAACGGCCAGATGTGGGTGTCCGGCCCGGACGCCGAGAAGGTCCTGGACCGCCTGGTCGGCGCGGCCCGAACGGGTCGTTGACCCGACCACGACCGTGACAGTTATGCTGTCACAATGAAGCTCTCCACGCCGCTGATGTACTCGGGCAACCCACGCGAAGCAGCCGACCAGGTCGTCGGCCTGGAGAAGGCGGGGCTCGACACCGTCTGGGTGGCCGAGGCCTACGGGTTCGACTCCCCCACGCTGATGGGCTACCTCGCCGCCAAGACCGAGACGATCGAGATCGGCGCCGGCATCCTCAACGTCTTCTCGCGGACGCCGAGCGCGCTGCTGCAGACCGCTGCCGGCCTCGACAACGTGTCCGGTGGCCGCGCGGTGATCGGCCTCGGCGCCTCCGGCCCGCAGGTGATCGAGGGCTTCCACGGCCTGCCGTACGACAAGCCGCTCGGCCGCACCCGCGAGGTCATCCAGATCCTGCGCCAGGGTCTGCGCCGCGAGCGGCTCGAGCACCAGGGCAAGATCTTCACCCTGCCGCTGCCCGCCGACCAGGGCCTCGGGCTCGGCAAGCCCCTGAAGATCCTCACCAAGGTCGAGCGCAACAGCGTGCCGATCTGGGTCGCATCGCTCGGCGACAACAACGTCGCGATGACCGCCGAGGTCGCCGACGGCTGGCTGCCCTTCCTCTTCCTGCCGGAGAAGGCCAAGACCGTCTGGGGCGACGCGCTCGCGAAGGGCACCGCCAAGCGCTCCGCCGACCTGGCCCCGCTCGAGATCTCCGCCGGCGGCATGGTCGCGATCGGCGAGGGCGAGGACACCAAGAAGCTGCTCGACCTCATCCGCCCGATGTACGCGCTGTACGTGGGCGGCATGGGTGCACGCGGCAAGAACTTCTACAACGAGCTCGCCTGCCACTACGGGTACGAGAAGGAGGCGAAGCAGATCCAGGACCTCTACCTGGACGGCAACAAGCGCGACGCCGAGGCCCTCGTCCCGACCGAGTGGCTCGAGGCCGGCAACCTCGTCGGCCCCGCGTCGTACGTCCAGGAGCGGATCGCCGCCTTCCAGGAGGCCGGCGTCACCAACCTGCAGATCTCCCCCGTGTCGGACGACCCGGTGGCCACCGTTGCGCAGATCAAGGAGTGGGTCAGCTGATGACTGCCCAGAGTCCCATCCAGCGTCCGTCCATCTACGAGCAGGAGCACGAGGACTTCCGCGTCTCCGTCCGGACCTTCCTGGAGAAGGAGGTCGTCCCCTTCCACGACCAGTGGGAGAAGGACGGTCAGGTCAGCCGCGAGGTCTGGACCAAGGCCGGCGAGGCCGGGCTGCTCTGCTTCGACGTCGACGAGGAGTACGGCGGCGCAGGGGTGAAGGACTTCCGCTACAACACCGTCGTGGCCGAGGAGATGGCCAAGGTCGGCGCCAGCGGACCGGGCTTCCCCGTGCACAGCGACATCATCGTCCCCTACATCTCTGCGCTCGGGACCGACGAGCAGAAGCAGCGCTGGCTGCCCGGCCTGGTCAGCGGCGAGATCATCTCGTCGATCGCGATGACCGAGCCCGGCGCCGGCAGCGACCTGCAGGGCATCCGCACGTCGGCGGTCGACAAGGGCGACCACTACGTGCTCAACGGCTCCAAGACCTTCATCAGCAACGGCATCCTGTCCGACCTGGTGATCGTGGTCTGCCGCACCGACCCCGACGCCGGCCACAAGGGCATCAGCCTGCTCGTGGTCGAGCGCGGCATGGAGGGCTTCGAGCGCGGCCGCAACCTCGACAAGGTCGGCATGAAGGCCCAGGACACGGCCGAGCTGTTCTTCGACAACGTCGAGGTGCCCAAGACCAACCTCCTCGGCGAGGAGGGTTCTGGCTTCATCTCGCTGATGATGAACCTCGGCCAGGAGCGGATCTCGATCGCCGCCATGGCCGTCGCCGCGATCGAGCACGTCCTCGACATCTCGCTCGCGTACGCGAAGGAGCGCACGGCGTTCGGCAAGCCGATCGGGTCCTTCCAGCACAACCGGTTCGTGCTGGCCGAGATGGCCACTCACGCCCACATCGCGCGGGTCTTCATCAACGACTGCATCCTCAGGCTCAACGCCGGCGAGGTCGACCCGGCGCTCGCCTCGATGGCGAAGTGGTGGACCACCGAGCTGCAGAAGCAGGTCGTGGACGCCGGCGTCCAGCTGCACGGCGGCTACGGCTACATGATGGAGTACCCCATCGCGAAGGCATTCACGGACAGCCGGATCCAGACGATCTACGGCGGTACGACCGAGATCCAGAAGGAGATCATCGGTCGCAGCCTGGGGGTTTGAGCAGTCGCTACCCTGTGACGCACGCCACTGAGACTGACGCTTCTGCCCCGAGGAGAACCACCATGTCCGACGCCGTACTCGCCGAGCGAGCCCGCATCCAGGCGGAGGTCGAGGGGCGCACCCTCGTCGATGCCCTGGCCGACACCGTTGCCCGGTACGGCGACCAACCGGCGTACTCCGACAAGCACCACGTGCCGGAGGGCGAGACCTGGCGCACGCTCACCTGGACCGAGACGCGTGAGCTGGCCCTCGATCTCGCGGCCGGGCTGATCGAGGCCGGGGTTTCGCCGGGCGACACGGTCGCGATCATGGCGAGCAACCGGATGGAGCACTTCCTGGCCGACATGGGCGCCGTGCACGCCGCGGCGACGCCGATGTCGATCTACAACACGCTCTCCCCCGAGCAGATCGCCTACATCGCGGGCCAGGCGCAGCCGACCGTGGTCTTCCTCGAGAGCAGCGACCACCGTGCCCGCTGGGCCAAGGCGCTCGCCGAGGTCGACAGCATCCGCAAGGTCGTCATGATCGACGAGGACTGGAGCGGCCTGGTGGCCGCCGGAGCGGCGTACCGGGCCGCGAACCCGCGCGTGGTCGAGCAGCGCGCCGCCGAGCTCACCCCCGCGTCACCCGCGACGATCCTCTACACCTCCGGCACCACCGGCAGTCCCAAGGGCGTGGTGCTGACCCACTACAACGTGTTGTTCGAGACCGTCGGCACCCAGGAGTCGTCCGGCCTGACCGAGCCCCAGACGGGCGTGAGCTACCTGCCGCTCGCCCACATTGCCGAGCGGGTGCTCGGGCTCTACGGGCCGCAGCTGATCGGCGGTCACGTGCACGCCATCGGCGACCCCGCGCAGCTCCTGGCCACCCTCGGCGAGGTGCACCCGACGATGTTCTTCGGGGTCCCGCGGGTGTGGGAGAAGATCAAGACGGGCCTGTCCGCCAAGCTCGCCGCCGATCCCGACAATCGCGAGATGGTGGAGACCGCCATGGCGGCCGCACTCGCGTGGGTCGAGGCCCAGGAGGTCGGCGGCGTGATGACGCCGGAGATCGAGGAGGGCTACCGCCAGGCGGAAGAGGGCATCCTCGGGTTCCTCAAGCTGCTGCTCGGACTCGACCAGGTCACCTGGGCCGGCTCGGCCGCCGCCCCGATGCCGCTCGACGTCGCGAAGTTCATGGCCGGCCTCGGCCTCAAGGTGTACGACGTCTACGGCATGACCGAGACCTGTGGGGCCGTCACCGCCAACGGGCCGGGCGGGTTCAAGCTCGGCACCGTCGGCCGCGCCAACCCGGGCATGGAGGTCAAGCTCGGCGAGGACGGCGAGATCCTGGTCCGCGGACCGGTCAACACCCCCGGCTACCACCTCCAGGAAGAGGCCACCCACGCCCTGATCGACGCCGACGGCTGGCTGCACACCGGTGACATCGGCACCCTCGACGACGACGGCTTCTTCGCGGTCATCGACCGCAAGAAGGAGCTGATCATCACCTCGGCCGGCAAGAACATCGCGCCGTCCAACATCGAGAACTACCTCAAGGAGTCGCCGCTCATCGGTCACGCGATGGCGATCGGCGACAACCGGCCGTACGTCGTCGCGGTGCTCACCTTGGACGGCGAGATCGCGCCGATCATGGCCCAGCAGATGGGGATCGAGTTCTCCGATCTCGCCGAGCTCGCCGAGAAGCCGGAGATCCGGGCGATCGTGCAGCAGGCCGTCGACGCCGCCAACGAGCGCCTGTCGCGGCCCGAGCAGGTGAAGTCGTTCGAGCTGCTCGGCGTCGAGTGGACCGCCGAGTCCGAGGAGCTCACCCCGACGCTGAAGCTCAAGCGCCGCGTGGTGAACACCAAGTACTCCGACGTCGTGGACCGCCTCTACACCTGAGGTCGGACGCGGGCGACAGAATCCAGACGTCATACGATTGGTGGGTCGGAGGCCACCGTGCGCATGACGTCCTGAGCGCGTCGCACCGCGACCACCGCTTTGGAACATCCCTGAAACAAGCGTTGCCTAGCGTCGCTCGGCATGACCGCGATGATCCAGACAGGCGACGTGCTGCAGCCGGGGTCGGGGCCGATCCGCGGGACGGCGTACCTGCCCTCGACGCCCGACCACGTGCTGTGGGGGCGGCTGCCCTGCGCGGCGGACGACACCGTGCTGACGGTGGAGCCGGGCACCGACGTCACCTTCGACACGGTCAGCCACGAGGGCATCCTCGAGGACCAGGGGCGCGACCCCCAGGCGTTCTTCGGGCAGTACGGCGTCGCGGGCGTGCTCGCCGACGCGATCGAGATCGCGACCCGGGGTTCGCACACGTTCGGTGTCGACGGGCCGCACGTGGTCAGCAGGCCGGTCCGCGTCGAGGGGGCGCGGACCGGCGACCTGCTGGCGATGACGGTCGTCGAGACTCTGCCGCGGGTGCCGTACGGCGTGATCTCCAACCGGCACGGCAAGGGCGCACTCCCGGGTGAGTACCCGCGGGAGGGAGACGTCTTCAGCGCCTTCGCCGACCTGAACGACGCCGGGACCCACGGGCGGCTGCCGCTGCGACCCGGCGGCGAGATGGCGGTCGAGTTCCCCCTCGCGCCCTTCCTGGGGATCATGGGCGTCGCCGTCGCGGCCGACGCCAGGCCGCACTCGGTGCCCCCCGGCCCGCACGGCGGCAACATCGACATCAACCTGCTGACGGTGGGAGCCACGCTCTACCTCCCGGTGCAGGTCGACGGCGCGCTCGCGTACGTCGGCGACCCGCACTTCGCGCAGGGTGACGGCGAGGTGTCACTGACGGCGATGGAGGCGTCGCTGCGGGCGACCGTCCGGCTCGACGTGGTGCCGCACGAGGACGCCGTACGCCGCTTCGGCGAGCTGGCCGGCCCGCTCGCGGAGACCACCGAGCACCTGGTGCCGACCGGGATGGACGAGGACCTCGACATCGCCGTGCAGAACTGCGTGCGCGCCGCGATCGCCCTGCTCGGGAGCCGCTACGGTATGGCGCCACCGATGGCCTACGCCTATCTCTCGGCAGCGACCGACTTCAACATCTCGCAGGTCGTCGACGTGGTGAAGGGCGTGCACGCCCGGATCCGCAAGGCCGACTTCGGCACACTGAACCCATGACCCAAGCACCCGTGCCCGCCGGACTGGTCGAGGCGTTCTGGGAGTACGAGCGGGCCCTGATGTCCGACGACGTCCCGACGCTGGACCGGCTCTTCGCTGCCGGCCCCACGACGTTGCGCGGCGACGCCAGCGGGCTGCTCGTCGGCCACGACCAGATCAGCGCCTTCCGCAGCGGTCGCGGCGGTGCCCCGCAGCGACGGATCGTGCAGACGCACGTGCAGACCGTCGACGACGACCACGCGCTCGTCATCGCGGTCACCGAGCTCGAGCGCGGTGGTCGCGGGCAGCAGACCCAGCTGTGGGTGCGCACCGCCGACGGCTGGCGGGTCACCGCGGCCCACGTCGCCGTGCCGGCACCGGCGCTCGACACCCGCATCTGGCGTCTGGTCGGCGACCCGCTGGTGCCGCCGACCGACAGCGGGCCGCTCGACGGCGAGAGCGTCGCCGTCAAGGATCTGTACGCCGTGCAGGGCCAGCGCATCGGTGCCGGCAACCCGGCCTGGCTCGCCGAGGCACGCACCGAGCCTGTGCACGCCCGGGCGGTCGAGCTGCTGCTCGAGGCCGGGGCCTCGGTGCGTGGGATCGCCCGCACCGACGAGTTCGCCTACTCGCTCGCCGGCACCAACGCCCACTACGGCACCCCGCCCAACCCGAAGGCGCCGCTGCGGATCTCCGGCGGCTCGACGTCCGGCTCCACGAGCGCCGTCTCCCTGGGCCACGCGACGATCGGTCTCGGCACCGACACCGGCGGCTCGATCCGGGTGCCCGCGGCGTACCAGGGGCTCTTCGGCATCCGGACGACCCACGGCGCCGCGTCGACGTACGCCCTGCTCCCCCTCTCCCGCTCCTTCGACACCGTCGGCTGGGTGACCCGCAGCGCCGACCTGCTGCGCCGCGTCGGCAACGCGCTGCTGCCGCCGAGCCCTCGCAGCACGGCGAGCGACCTGATCAGCGTGCCCGGTCTCACCGCCATCGCGAGCGACGACGTCGCCACGGTGGTCGACCGGTATGCCGCCGAGCACGGAGCGATGCGGGAGTCCTGGGACCTCAGCGACCTGCCGACGTGGCTCGAGGCCTTCCAGACGCTGCAGGCGTGGGAGGCCTGGCAGGAGCGCGGCGCCTGGGTGGGGCCGCGGCTCGACGATCTCGGTGCCGACGTGCGCGCCCGGTTCGAGGCGGCCTCCCTGATCGACGACGACCGTGCCGCGGTTGCGCGACGGCTGGTCGACGAGGCCCGGGCCCGGATCCGCGACCTGGTGGGCGAGCGGGTCGTCGTGCTGCCGTCGGCCGCGACAGTCGCGCCGATGATCGGCGAGGGTCTCGACGCCGTACGCACCGCCAACATGTCGCTGACCTGCCTGGCCGGGCTCGCCGGGCTACCCGCGGTCAGCATCCCCCGCGCCACGGCTGCCGGACTGCCCGCCGGCATCTGCCTGCTCGCCGCTCCCGGACGCGATCGTGACCTGCTGGACCTCGCCGTCGACCTCGGCTGACGTTAACGTCGCTGAAACGGATGTTTCGGTCCGGCTTTACATCGGATCCCTAGTGTCACGGCTCGAGGAGGAAACGTGTTGCTGCAGGACTTCAACGCCCTGAGCGCTGCCGAGGCAGGAGACGTCGTGCGTCCGTGCGTCGACATCGACGGCTGGGTCGCGGGCGTCGTCGACGGGAGGCCGTACGACGGACTCCCCGACCTGCTCGCCACCGCTGAGGCGCAGGCACGCACCTGGAGCGCGGCCGACGTCGAGCGGGCCCTGGCCGACCACCCGCGCATCGGTGAGCGGCACAGCGGCGCCGGCGCGAGCGCGCGGATGTCCGGGAGCGAGCAGGCGGGCGTCGACCCGCACGACGCCGACGTGCAACGTCGGCTGGCCGCCGGCAACGCGGCGTACGAGGAGAGGTTCGACCGCATCTACCTGGTGCGCGCAGGCGGGCGCAGCGCGGAGGAGATCCTCGCGCTGCTCGAGGAGCGACTCGACAACGACCCGGAGACCGAGATCGCGGTGACGTCCGGAGAGCTCCGCGAGATCGCCCTGCTCCGCCTGGAAGGACTCTTCTCATGAGCACCCTCTCGACCCACGTCCTCGACGCCGCGCTCGGCGTCCCCGCCGCAGGTCTCGTCGTCGCGCTCATCGGCCCCGACGCCGAGGAGCTCGCGGTGCGGGCGACCGACGCCGACGGCCGGGTGCGCTTCGACCTCGACCTGACGCCCGGCGGCTACGGCCTCTACTTCGACACCGGCCCGTGGTTCGGCGCAGCGGGTCGCGACACGTTCTTCCCCGGCGTCTCGCTCGGCTTCGCCGTGGACAGCGACGAGCACTACCACGTGGCGCTGCTGCTCAGCCCGTACTCGTACACCACCTACAAGGGGAGCTAGATGGCCGGCAAGATCGTGCTCGGGCCGAACCAGTACGGCAAGGCGGAGTGCCGGCTGGTGAAGGTCACCCGCGACACCGAGCGCCACCTCATCGAGGACCTCAACGTCACCAGCCAGCTGCGCGGCGACTTCACGGCCTGCCACACCGAGGGCGACAACAGCCAGGTCGTCGCGACGGACACCCAGAAGAACACGGTCTACGCCTTCGCCCGCGACGGCATCGGCTCACCCGAGGATTTCCTGCTCCGGCTCGGCGACCACTTCATCGCCGAGTTCCCCTGGGTCAGCGGCGGACGGTGGGCGGCCGAGCAGTACGCCTGGGAGCGGATCGCCGACGGCGACCACTCCTTCGTGCGCTCGGGGCGCGAGGTCCGGACCGCGGTCGTCGAGATCGACGGTGACGACACCGTCGTCGTCGCCGGCATCACGGACTGCACGCTCCTGAAGTCCACCGGCTCCGAGTTCCACGGCTTCCCCCGCGACCGCTACACCACGCTGCAGGAGACGACCGACCGGATCCTGGCCACCAGCCTCACCGCGACGTGGCGCTACACCGAGCCCGACATCGACTACGACGCGACGTACGCCGGCGTCCGCGACCTGCTGCTGTCGACCTTCGCCGAGGTCCGCTCGCTCGCGCTCCAGCAGACGATCTTCGAGATGGGCAAGGCCGTCCTGGAGCGGTACGACGGGGTCGCGGAGATCAGCCTGTCCTGTCCCAACAAGCACCACTTCCTGGTCGACCTGGAGCCCTTCGGGCTGGACAACCCCGGCGAGGTGTTCTTCGCCGCCGACCGTCCGTACGGTCTGATCGAGGCGACCGTGCAGCGCGAAGGAGCCTGAGTGCGCATCGATGCCGTGCAGGCCCAGCGAGTGCTCGTGGACGGCGTCTTCCGCCCCGCCACGGTCGTCGTACGCCACGGCCGGATCGAGGCGATCGAGCCCGGCGACCACGAGGTCGACGGCGTCGTGCTGCGCGCGCCGGACACGGCGTACGTCGTGCCCGGCATCGTCGACACCCACGTGCACATCAACGAGCCCGGCCGCACCGAGTGGGAGGGCTTCGTGTCGGCGACCGAGGCCGCGGCTCTGGGCGGCGCGACGACGCTCATCGACATGCCGCTGAACTCGATCCCACCGACCACGACGGTCGAGCACCTGATGCTCAAGCAGGAGGCGGCGCGTGAGGAGCTGATGGTCGACGTCGGGTTCTGGGGCGGCGCGGTGCCCGACAACCTGGCCGACCTCGAACCGCTGTGGGAGGCGGGCGTCTTCGGGTTCAAGTGCTTCCTGTCCCCGAGCGGCGTCGACGAGTTCCCGCCGCTCGACCCGGAGCAGTTCCGCACCGCGCTCGCCGAGGTCGCGCGCTTCGACGGGCTGATGATCGTTCACGCCGAGGACGCGCAGGTGCTCGCGGAGACAGCCGTGACGCCGGGGGGTGCGTACCAGGACTTCCTGCTCTCCCGCCCCGAGGCGGCCGAGCTGACCGCGATCCATCGGGTGCTCGACGGGTGCCGCGAGACGGGTGCGCGGGTGCACATCCTGCACCTGTCGAGCGCGCAGGCGCTCGACGCGATCGCCGACGCCAAGGACGAGGGTCTGCAGGTCACGGTCGAGACCTGCCCGCACTACCTGTGCTTCGCGGCCGAGGGGATCCCCGACGCGTCGTCGCAGTTCAAGTGCTGCCCGCCGATCCGCGACGCCGGCAACCGCGAGGAGCTCTGGCAGGGACTGCGCGAGGGCATCATCGACATGATCGTCAGCGACCACTCCCCCTCGACGGCCGAGGAGAAGGGCCGCGGTGACGGCGACCTGCAGCAGGCCTGGGGCGGCGTGTCCGGTCTCCAGGTCGGATTCAGCGCGGTCGCCCAGGAGGCGCGCCGACGCAACATCGGCCTGGCCCAGGTGAGCCGCTGGATGTCGCGCAACCCCGCCGACCTGGCCGATCTGGCCACCAAGGGTCGGATCGAGGTCGGGGCCGACGCCGACCTCGCCATCTACGACACCGGCGTGGAGTTCCGCATCGAGGCCACCCGGTTGGCCCACCGCAATCCGATCTCGGCGTACGACGGGATCCGCTACGGCGGCCGCGTCACCCGCTCGGTCGTGCGGGGCAACGCCATCGACGTCGACCACCCCGACCACCGGTGGGGTCAGCAGCTGAGGAGGCCCGGCTCGTGAGTGCGATCGCACCGGCGTACGGCGGTGAGCAGGCAACCGAAGTCGGAGAGCGTTCGGTTGCTCACGCACCGCTGCCCGCCGAAGCCCCCGCCCAGCGGTGTGCTGGAAACCGAATCCCGACCGCGTTCGGTTGCTCACGCACCGCTGCCCGCAGGAGGCTCTCATGATCGGCCCGATCGACCCCCCGCCGCGGCTGCTGATGGGCCCCGGCCCGATCAACGCCGACCCCCGCGTGCTCCGGGCGATGTCGGCCCAGCTGGTCGGGCAGTACGACCCGTGGATGACAGCCACCATGAACGACACGATGGCGCTCTACCGCGAGGTGTTCCGGACCGGCAACGAGCAGACGTTCCTCGTCGACGGCACCTCCCGGGCGGGCATCGAGGCCGCGCTGGTCTCGCTCATCGAGCCCGGGGACCGGGTGCTGGTGCCGGTCTTCGGCCGGTTCGGCCACCTGCTCGTCGAGATCGCCGAGCGCTGCCGCGCCAACGTGCACACCATCGAGGTGCCGTGGGGCGAGGTGTTCAGCGCCGAGGCGGTCGAGGACGCCGTACGCCGGGTGCAGCCGCGGGTTCTCGCCATCGTGCAGGGCGACACCTCCACCACGATGTGCCAGCCGCTGGCCGACCTCGGCGAGATCTGCCGCCGCTACGACGTGCTGCTCTACTGCGACGCCACCGCCTCGTTGGGCGGCAACGCCTTCGAGGCCGACGCGTGGGGCCTGGACGTCGTCACAGCCGGGCTGCAGAAGTGCCTCGGCGGTCCGTCGGGCAGCGCCCCGATCACGATCTCCGACCGCGCCGCCGCGGTCATCAACGCCCGCAAGCACGTGGAGGCGGGCATCCAGGAGGCGGGCGATGAGGCCTCGGGCGAGCGGATCGCCAGCAACTACCTCGATCTCGCGCAGGTCATGGACTACTGGGGCCCGCGCCGACTCAACCACCACACCGAGGCGACGACCATGTTGTACGGCGCCCGCGAGTGCGCCCGGCTCCTCGTCGAGGAGGGGCTCGACGTCGCGGTCGAGCGGCACGCGCTGCACGGGCGCGCGATGCTGGCCGGCGTCCGGGGCCTGGGACTCGGCGTCTTCGGCGACGTCGCCCACAAGATGAACAACGTCGTCGCCGTGGAGATCCCCGACGGGGTGGACGGCGACCGGGCGCGCGCGGCGCTGCTCGACGACTTCGGCATCGAGATCGGCACCTCCTTCGGACCGCTCCACGGCAAGGTCTGGCGGATCGGCACGATGGGCTACAACGCACGCAAGGACGCCGTTCTCGTCACCCTCGCTGCGCTCGAGCAGGTCCTCCGGGCGTACGGCGCGCCGGTGACTGCCGGCGGTGGCGTGGGCGCCGCCCGGGAGGTGTACCCCGCATGACGACCGCCCGCGTCGTACTCGACCGGTGTGCCGAGCTGGACCGGTTCACCGCCACCCCACCGCAGCTCGAGCGGGTCTACCTCTCCCGCGAGCACGCGGGCGTCAACGCGGCCACCGGCCGCTGGATGGAGCAGGCCGGGCTGCGCAGCTGGCAGGACCCGGCCGGCAACCAGTGCGGCCGACGCGAGGGCCGCGAGCCCGGGCTGCCCGCCCTGCTCGTCGGCTCCCACCTCGACACCGTGCCGGACGCCGGCTCCTACGACGGGATGCTCGGCGTGGTGATGGCGATCGCGGTCGCCGAACGGCTGCGCGACCGCGAGCTGCCGTTCGCCCTCGAGGTGATCGGCTTCAGTGACGAGGAGGGCACCCGGTTCGGCAAGGCGCTGCTCGGCAGCCAGGCCCTGGCGGGGGTCTGGGAGGAGGACTGGTGGGACCTGCGCGACCGTGACGGCACGACGCTGCACCAGGCGTTCCTCGACTTCGGCCTCGACCCCCGTCGGGTCGGGGCCGCCGCCCGGCGACCCGACGAGCTGGTCGGCTACCTCGAGGCGCACATCGAGCAGGGCCCCTACCTGGAGGCCGCGGACCACTCGCTCGGCTACGTGACCACGATCGCCGGCGCGCGGCGCTTCCGGCTGACGTTCGTCGGCGAGGCGCGCCACGCCGGCGGTACGCCGTACCCCCGCCGGCGCGATGCGCTGGTCGGCGCGGCCGAGGCGATCACGCTGATCGAGCGTCGCGCCCGCGAGTCCGACTGCATCGCCACCGTCGGCCGGATCGAGGTCCAGCCCGGGGCGATCAACGTCATCCCGGGCCGCGCCGACATCAGCCTCGACCTGCGGGCGGCGACCGACGCCGAGCGCGACGACATGTGGACGTCGATGCGCGCCGAGATCGAGACGTCGTGCGCCGCGCGCGGGCTGCGGTTCGAGGTCCGCGAGACCCACAGCGCACCCGCGATGCCGTGCGCGCCGTGGCTACAGGAGGCCGTGATGGCGGGGATCCGCAGCACGGGCGACGACGACCCGATGGGCCTGTGGAGCAGGGCCGGCCACGACGCCATGGCGGTCGGCCTGACCACCGACGTCGGCATGCTCTTCGTGCGCTGCCACGACGGCATCAGCCACCACCCCGAGGAGGACGTCCGGGAGTACGACGTCGCCGCCGGGCTCGACGCACTGGAGGCGGCCGTCCTCGACGTGGCCGCCCGCCTCGAGACAGGAGTTCGGGCATGACCATGCGCATCGACGAGCGGATCACCCAGCAGTACGGCGAGCTGTCGCCGCAGGAACGACGGGCGGCCGAGACCCTGCTGGAGCACCTCCACGACCTGGCGACCTACCGCTCGGCCGAGCTCGCCGACCTGGCCGGGGTGTCCAAGGCGACGATGAGCCGCCTCTTCCGCAGCCTGGGCTTCACCGACTTCGACGAGGTGCGCGACCACCTGCGCGCCCTTCGCTCGGCCGGGGAGCCCCGGCGCATCGACGGCGCGTCGACCACCGTCGCCCACCTGGAGCACGAGCAGGAGTCGCTGCGCCGGGCTCTGGAGAGCCCCGTGCTCGACGACGTCGTCACGCTGCTGGCGGGGGCCCGTCGGGTGCTGGTCGTCGGGTGGCGCAACAGCCACCCCGTCGCGCTGCACCTGCGTCAGCAGCTCGCCCACGCACGCGCCGACGTACGCCTCGCCCCCCTGCCGGGACAGGTGATCAGCGAGGAGCTGGCCGACCTGACGGCTGGTGACGCCGTGGTGGTCGTGGGCTTCCGCCGACGGCCGGCGGACTTCGGCGCCTTCCTGGTCGAGGCCGGCCGCACCGGCGCCACCGTCGTGCTGCTCGGCGACCCGACCGCCCGCCGACACGCGGCCGCGGCGGCGCACTGGCTGGAGTGCCCGGTCAGCAGCACCCTCGCCTTCGACAGCTACGCGGCGGCGATGAGCCTGGTCAGCGTGCTCTCCGACGGCGTGCTCTCGTCGCTCGGCCGCCCGGCCCGCGACCGCGTCGCCGACATCAGCGCCGCCTACTCGCGCCTCGCCGAGGTCGAGTGATGGACCTCGCCACGGTCACCAGCCACCGCAGCGCGCGCGGGCGCGCGGACCTCGTCCTCGCACCGGGGGAGGTCGTGCTCGCCGGCGGCACCTGGCTGTTCTCGGAGCCGCAACCGGCGGTCAGCGGCCTGGTCGACCTCACCACCCTCGGCTGGCCGGACTGGGAGGAGCTCCCCGACGTCCTGCGTCTCGGCGCCACCTGCAGTCTCGAGCACGCCCTCGACGCCCCCTGGGGTCCGGCCGCCGCGCTGGTCCGGGCGTGCGCCGACTCGTTCCTGATGTCGTTCAAGGTCCAGCACGTCGCCACCATCGGCGGCAACCTCTGCCTGGCGCTCCCGGCCGCCGCGATGGTCTCGTTGACCGCGGCACTGGGCGGCTCGGTCGTCATCTGGACCCCCGATGGCGGCTCGCGGGAGCAACCCGTCGTCGACTTCGTCACCGGCGCCGGCACCACCACCCTCGCGTCGGGCGAGGTGATCCGCGCGATCGACGTACCCACGGCCGCACTGTCGTTGCCCACCGCCTTCCGCCGCGCGGCCCTCACCCCGCTGGGGCGTGCGTCCGTCGTCGTGGTCGGCGCCGGTCGCACCATCACCGTCTCCGCCGCCACCACCCGGCCGGTCGTGCTCGACCTCGACGACCTCGACGCCGGGCTCGAGGCGATCGACTGCTGGTACGACGACCCGCACGGCCCGGCCGACTGGCGCGCCCACGTCGCCGGGGTGCTGGCCCGCGAGGTCCGAGCGGAGCTGGTCTCGTGAGCGCGTGGGGCGCGCGGGCGCCGGGCGGCGGTGCGTCAGCAACCGTTCGCGGGGTGGATTCGGTTGCCTGCTCACCGCTGGGCGGGATCGACACCCGGGAGCGGTGCGTCAGCAACCGTTCGCGGGGTGGATTCGGTTGCCTGCTCACCGCTGGGCGGGGGCCGCGATGAGGATCAACGGCGAGCCGGTCGACACCGACCCCGCACCCGGCCAGTGCCTGCGCACCTTCCTGCGCGACGCCGGTCGCCTCGACGTGAAGAAGGGCTGCGACTCGGGAGACTGCGGCGCCTGCACCGTGCACGTCGACGGCGCGCCCGTGCACTCCTGCCTCTACCCGGCCGCCCGCGCGGTCGAGCACGAGGTCACGACGGTCGCCGGCCTCGGCACTGCGGAGGAGCTCCATCCCGTGCAGCGTGCGTTCGCCGACGCCGCCGGCTTCCAGTGCGGCTTCTGCACCGCCGGCTTCATCATGACCGCGGCCGGCGCCGGCGAGACCGACGACGTCGAGCGCTGTTTCAAGGGCAACCTGTGCCGCTGCACCGGCTACCGCTCGATCCGCGACGCGTTGGCCGGCAAGCGCAACGTCGGCACCGGCGACGGGGCCGCGTTCGGCGCCTCACTCGGCGCTCCGGCCGCGACCCGCATCGTCACGGGCACCGAGGCCTACACCCTCGACCTCCCTGCCACCGGCGTCCTCCACCTGGCGCTCGTGCAGAGCCCGCACGCCCATGCCCGGATCACCCGCATCGACACGACGCGCGCGACGGCCGCGCCCGGCGTACGCCTCGTCCTCACGCACCTCGACGTCCCCGACGTCCTCTACTCGACCGCCCGCCACGAGAGCCGGCTCGACGACCCCGACGACACCCGGATGCTCGACAACGTCGTGCGGTTCCGCGGCCAGCGGGTCGCCGCCGTCGTCGCCGAGTCGGTCGCCGCAGCGCAGCTCGCCGCAGCCCTGATCGAGATCGAGTACGACGTCCTGCCGGCCGTCTTCGACCCCGAGGCCTCCCGTGCGGCCGGCGCCCCCCTGCTGCACGGCGAGAAGCCCACCGCCGAGAGCCGGATCGCCGAGCCGCACCGCAACGTCGTCGCCCAGACCCACGGCGAGGTCGGCGACGTCGCCGCCGGGCTGGCGGCTGCTGCCGCGACGGTGACCGGGACCTGGCACACCGCACGCGTCACCCATGCAGCGATGGAGACTCACGGTGCGCGCGGCTGGCTCGACGAGGAGGGTCGGCTGGTGATCCGGTCCAGCACGCAGGTGCCGTTCCTGGTCCGCTCGGAGCTCGCCCACGTGCTCGGACTGGAGCCGGACCGCATCCGAGTGGTGGCCGCCCGGGTCGGCGGCGGTTTCGGCGGCAAGCAGGAGCTGCTCGTCGAGGACCTCGTGGCGCTGGCGGTGCTGCGGACGGGAGAGCCGGTGCAGCTCGAGCTGACCCGGGAGCAGCAGTTCACCCTGGCTCCCTGTCGGCACCCGATGACCGTCTCGGTGACACTGGCCGCCGATGCCGACGGCGTGCTCACCGCGATGGTCCTCGACGTGCTCAGCGACGCGGGCGCCTACGGCAACCACTCGGTCGGCGTGCTCTTCCACGGCTGCCACGAGTCGGTCGCGCTCTACCGCTGCGCCAACAAGCGCGTCGACGGCGAGGCCGTCTACACCAACAACGTGCCCTCCGGGGCGTTCCGAGGCTACGGCCTGGGTCAGGTGATCTTCGGCATCGAGTCCGCGCTGGACGAGCTCGCCCGGGAGCTCGCGATCTCCCCCGTGGAGCTGCGGCGGCGCAACGTCGTCCGACCCGGCGACGACTTCATCGTCAACGGCCCGCCCGACGACGACCTGGTCTTCGGCAGCTACGGCCTCGACCAGTGCCTCGACCTGGTCGAGTCGGCGCTGGCGGCCGGCGACGACACCCCCGCTCCGGTCGGCGAGCGGTGGGCGATCGGCGAGGGCATGGCCGCATCGATGATCGCGACCATTCCGCCCCGCGGTCACCACAGCGAGGCGACGGTCAGCATGGCCGTCGACGGCAGCGTCACGGTCGGGGTCGGCAGCGCGGAGTTCGGCAACGGCTCCGCCACCGTGCACGTCCAGCTGGTCGCCGAGGAGCTCGGCATCGACCCGGCCCGGATCCGGCTGCACTCCTCCGACACCGATGCGGCGGCGTACGACACCGGCGCCTTCGGCTCCACCGGCTCGGTCGTCGCCGGCACTGCGGTCGCCCACGCCGCCAAGGACCTGCGCGCCGCGCTCGATGCCGGTCAGACGCCGCCGTTGAGCCGGTCTGGGCGCCACTCCGGTACGCCGAGGTCGGTCGCCTTCAACGTCCACGGTGTCCGGGTCGCCGTCGACCGGACCACCGGCGAGCTGCGGGTGCTGCGTTCGGTGCACGCCGCCGACGCCGGCCGGGTGATCAACCCCGAGCAGCTGCGCGGGCAGGTCGAGGGCGGCGTCGCGCAGGCCCTCGGCAGCGCGCTCCAGGAGGAGCTGATGGTCCACGACGGCGAGATGGTGACGCGCGCGTTCCGGCACTACCGGGTCCCACAGATCGCCGACGTGCCGCCGACCGAGGTGCTCTTCGCCGACACGTACGACGAGCTCGGTCCTCGAGGTGCCAAGTCGATGAGCGAGGCGCCGTACAACCCGGTCGCGCCGGCGATCGCGAACGCCGTACGCGACGCCCTCGGGGTGCGTCCCCACGAGCTGCCGATGAGCCGGGACCGTCTCTGGCGGCTCGCGTCCTCCCTGCCCGACACCCCAGCCCCGGAGGTTCCATGACCGACGACACCTGGCTCACCCACGCCCTCGACCTCGCGGTCGCCAACGTCGCGGACGGAGGCGGCCCGTTCGGCGCCGTGATCGTCCGCGACGGCGTGCTGCTCTCGACCGGGCAGAACAGGGTGACCCGCGACAACGACCCGACCGCCCACGCGGAGGTGCTCGCGATCCGGGCTGCCTGCGCCGCGGTCGACGACTTCTCGCTGGCCGGCTGCGTCCTCTACACCTCGTGCGAGCCCTGCCCGCTCTGCGTCGCCGCGTCCCTGTGGGCGCGGCTCGACCGCGTCGTCTACGCCGCCGACCGCGATGACGCGGCCCGCGGCGGCTTCGACGACCGCGAGTTCTACGAGCTCTTCAGCCGCGATCGCGCCACCTGGCCGACCCTGGTCCAACCGGGCCAGCACGCGGACCCGTTCGCGCCGTTCGACGCCTGGCTCCAGAAGTCCGACCGGGTCGACTACTGAGGGCACTGAAAAGGAGAGGCGTATGCCTCTCCACTCCCAAGGTATAGCGCAGCAGGGGGCTTGCGGCAAGGCCCTGGTGATGCCGCACAATCACCCGTCAATGCCACCTCAGCGGGACTGGAGCAGCCTCGATTGACCCACCTCACCAGCGCGTTCAACCTGCCCGACACCCTCGCGGCCAAGGCCGACCCAGGGATGATCGCGGCCGACGAACAACATCTCGCCGCGATCGCCGACACCCTCGAACAGGCCCTCGCCGACCTCGCCGGGCGCCTGGACGAGGCACGCAAGGCTCCGGGAGGCCACGGCCAGGCGGCGTTGGACCGCGACCAGGAGATCCACCGTCTGACCGCTCGCCGACGCACCCTGAGCCGCTTCGGACTCGACCTCTGCCTGGGCCACATGGTCTCCGCCGAGAGCGGCGAGACCGTGTACGTCGGGCGCCTCGGCCTCACCGACAGCGCCGGGACCCCGCTGCTGCTCGACTGGCGCGCCCCCGCAGCCGAGCCCTTCTTCGGCGCGACCCACGCCGACCCGATGGGCCTGGCCAGCCGTCGCCGCTACCGCTGGACCCTCGGCCGGATCAGCGACTACTGGGACGAGGTGTTCACCGCCGACGGGCTGGTGGGCCACGCCGCGGCGCTCGACGACCAGTCGGCCTTCATCGCCAGCCTCGGCACCACCCGGTCGGCGCGGATGCGCGACGTCCTCGGCACCATCCAGTCCGACCAGGACGCCATCATCCGCGCCGGCTCGCGCGGCGCGCTCGTGGTCGACGGTGGCCCCGGCACGGGCAAGACCGTCGTGGCACTGCACCGCACGGCGTACCTCCTCTACGCCGACCCGCGGCTCGGTCACCGCCGGGGAGGAGTTCTCTTCGTCGGCCCCCACCAGCCCTACCTCGCGTACGTCGGCGACGTGCTGCCGAGCCTCGGCGAGGAGGGCGTGCAGACCTGCACCCTGCGCGAGCTGGTGCCCGAAGGAGCCGCCGCTCCGCTCGAGTCCGACCCGGAGGTGGCCCGACTGAAGGCGACCGCAGCCATGGTGAGCGCGATCGAGCCCGCCGTCCTGCTCTACGAGGAGCCGCCGACAGAGGGCATGGAGGTCGAGACCCCGTGGGTCGACCTGTGGCTGAGCACCAGCGACTGGGTCGACGCGTTCGCGGCGGTGGCCGGCATCCCGCACAACGAGGCCCGTGACCAGATCTGGGAGGAGCTGCTCACGATCCTGGTCGACAAGTACGACGACGAGGAGGTGGGACCCGACCTGCTGCGCCGCTCGCTGGGCCAGAACGCCGAGCTGCGCGAGAGCCTCACGAAGGCCTGGCCGCTGATCGAGCCGACCGACCTGGTCGGCGACCTGTGGGACGTGCCGGCCTACCTGCGCAGGTGCGCGCCGTGGCTGACCCCCGACGAGGTGCGGACCCTGCAACGTGCGGACCCTCAGGGCTGGACGGTCTCCGACCTGCCGCTGCTCGACGCAGCGCGGCTGCGGCTCGGCGACCCGGAGCTGTCGCGGCTCAAGCGCCGGCGCGACGCCGCGGTCGCCGCCGAGCGCGCGCAGATGGACCGGGTCGTCGACGACATCCTCCAGCTCGAGGACGAGGACGGGATGTACGCCCAGCTCAGTCAGGGTGGCATCCGCGACGCGCTCGTCGACCGGGACGCCCTCCCCACCACCGACCCCGACCTGCTCGCCGGGCCGTTCGCGCACATCGTGGTCGACGAGGCGCAGGAGCTGACCGACGCCGAGTGGCAGATGCTGCTGCTGCGCTGCCCGTCGCGGAGCTTCACCATCGTCGGGGACCGCGCCCAGGCCAGGCACGGCTTCACCGAGTCGTGGCAGGAGCGGCTCGAGCGCGCCGGCCTCGACCAGGTCCACCTGGCCTCGCTCAGCATCAACTACCGGACGCCGGAGGAGGTGATGGCCGAGGCCGAGCCGGTCATCCGGGCCGTGCTCCCCGACGCCAACGTGCCGACGTCGATCCGCAGCAGCGGGCTGCCGGTCGTCCACGGATCGACCTCCGAGCTGGGCTCGGTTCTCGACACCTGGCTCGCCGACAACCCTGACGGTGTCGCCTGCGTCATCGGCTCACCCACCTTCGAGGCCACGTCTCGGGTGCGGTCGCTGACGCCCGAGCTGTCCAAGGGACTGGAGTTCGACCTCGTCGTGCTGATCGACCCCGAGACGTTCGGCACCGGCATCGAGGGCGCCGTCGACCGGTACGTCGCGATGACTCGCGCGACCCAGCAGCTCGTCGTCCTGACGAGTCCCTAGGTCTGGGTCTGGCTCATCCCCATCCGCGCCAGCACGACGTTCTCGGCCAGCTGGACGAGGTTGTAGAGCAGCAGGGTGATGACCGTGATGATCGCGACCGATGCCCACAGGTTGTCGAACTGGGCGGAGGCGTTGAACTTCTGGATCATCCCGCCGATGCCCTTGCCGGTCGACAGCCACTCCGCGAGCAGCGCACCGGTCACCGCACCCGGGACCGAGACCCGGGCCGCGGCGAACATCGACGGCAGTGCCCCGGGGATCGACACCTTGCGCAGGGCGGCGTAGCTGCCTCCGCCGTAGACCCGGACCAGGTCGAGGCTCTCCTTGCTCGCCCGGCTCAGACCGAAGAGCACCGACGCGAGCGCCGGGAAGAGCACCACGATGGCCGAGATCACCGCGACCGAGGCCTGCGTGCCGCGTCCCGTCAGCAGGATGATCACCGGGGCGATCGACACGAGCGGGACGCTGCGGAGCAGCAGCGCCAGCGGCATCACGCCGGCCTCCACCGTCTTGGACAGCGTGAAGAGCACGGCCAGCACGATGGCCAGCGTCATGCCGACGACGAAGCCGATCGCCGCGTCGCTCAGGGTCTGCTTGGTCAGCTCCCAGAGCTGCTCACGGTTCTCGGCCGCGGTGCTGCGGGCATCGGGGTCGGTGACGAAGAGGAAGTTCCAGACGTCGACCGGCCCCTTGGCGACGTACGGCGACACGTTGGTGAAGCTGATGACCGCCTGCCACAGCGCCAGCACGATGATGATCGTGATGACCGCGTTGAGCAGCGAGCGGCCGATGGACTTGCCGAAGTCCTTGGTGCGCTCGCGGCGGAAGCTCTCCTGCGGCGGCGCCGCGGTCAGGACGTGGCTCATGTCTCCCTCCCGGAGACCCAGGGCGTGACCAGGCGGGCGAGCAGCCCGAGGGCGGCATACCCGACCAGAGCGACCAGGGCGCTCAGCAGGAACACCACCCACACCCGCTCGGAGTCGAGGTTGCCCTGCAGGCGGATCAGCAGGATGCCGACGCTGCGGTCCGTGGCGCCCATGTACTCACCGAGCACCGCGCCGAGGAAGGCGGTCGGCACGGCGATCTGCAGCGCGTTGAGGATGGAAGGCAGCGCGGCCACCAGCCGCACCTTGCGGAGCTGGGTGATCCGACCACCGCCGAAGACGCGCACGACGTCCAGGCTGGACTTGTCCGCTGCCTTGAAGCCCAGCAGCGCACCGACGACCGTGGTGAAGAAGACCGCGAGCGCCGCGAGGAAGATCGCCGTCTTCGACGGGTCCCCCGGCTGGGTGGCACCCCCGAGGATGACGATGGCGATGCCTCCGACGGCGACCAGCGGCAGGCAGTAGCTGACGACGGCGACCTGGATGATGATCGGCTCGAGCCGGGGCGCCACCAGGACGAACGCGGCCAGGAGGAGCGCCAGCCCGTTGCCCCAGAGGAAGCCCCAGCCTGCCTCGGTGATGGTGACCTTGAAGGAGGGCCAGTACGCCGCGAACCCGTCCTCCAGGAGCTGCCCGATCACCGCGACCGGCGACGGCACGGGCGTGTAGCTCGTGCCGTCGTCGGGGACGAAGGCGAGCGAGAAGATCCACCACCCCAGGAAGAGGACGCCGGCCCCGATGAGGCCGGCCAGCCAGCCTGGGATCGTCCGGCGTCCGGTCACGACTCCGCCGCCGCCCGGCCGTCGGCGCCGAAGAGCAGCTCCGAGGCGCGGTCCGCGAGGGCGTGGAACTCCGGGCTGCGCATCATGTCGGGTGTCCGTGGTCGGGGCAGGTCGATGTCGATGATCTCCTTGATCCGTCCCGGGCGCGGACTCATCACCGCGACCTGGTCGGAGAGGAAGATCGCCTCGTTGATGCCGTGGGTGACCAGCAGGGTGGTCGCCGGCTTCTCGGTCCAGATGCGAAGCAGCTCGAGGTTGAGGTTCTGCCGCGTCATGTCGTCGAGCGCACCGAACGGCTCGTCGAGCAGCAGCACCGACGGCTTGAGCGCCAGCGCTCGCGCGATCGACACCCGCTGCCGCATGCCGCCCGACAGCTGCGCCGGCTTGGCGTCCTCGAAGCCGACCAGCCCGACCAGGTCCACCAGCTCCTGGATGTAGGCGCGGTCCGGCTTGCGGCCCGCGACCTCGAACGGCAGCTGGATGTTCTTGAGGACGCTGCGCCACGGCAGGAGTGCGTGGTCCTGGAAGGCGATGCCGAGCTCGCTGTTCTTGCGCAGCTCCGACGGCGTCAGACCGTCGACGAGCGCCTCGCCGTCGCTCGGCTCCTCCAGGCCCGCGAGGATCCGCAGGATCGTGGACTTGCCGCAGCCCGAGGGCCCGAGCAGCGCGAGGAACGAGCCCTGGTCGGTGTGCAGGTGAGCGTCCTGCAGGGCGTCGACCTTGCGGCCGCCGCGGACCTTGAAGGTCTTGCTCAGTCCGTTGATCTGGATGCCGGTGCCCTTGCGGACACCGGCATCCAGCGTGTTGTCAGTGGTCATTGCTTAGGACTGGTAGTCCTTGAGCTCCGGGCTGTCCTGGTAGATCTCGTCGATGATCGAGGTGTCGAACATGTCCTCGACCTTGACGTCCCAACCGGCCGCCTTGAGCGAGGCGACGGTCTGCTCCTGAAGCTCCGGGGTGATCGTGAAGAGCCCGTTGGCCTCGGTGTCGGGCGTCGAGATCAGCGACTTCTCGGCCTCCAGCCCCAGCCCGGTCTTCTTCGGGTCGAGAGCACCGAAGGTCGCCTCGAGTCCCTCCTTGTTCTCCGACGCGGCCTTGTCGTAGTACTGCCCGATCAGGTCGACCGTGGCGTCGGTCGGCTCCTTGAAGACGTCAGTCCAGCCCTTGATCTCGGCCGTCAGGAGCGCCTTCAGCAGGTCCTTGTTCTTGGCCAGGTAGTCGTCGGTGACCGAGTAGGTCTCCGCGACGTACGGGACGCCGTTCTCCGCGTACGGCAGGTTCGTGACCTCGTAGCCGGACGTCTCGACGGTGATCGCCTCGTTGGTCAGGTAGGCCATGAAGCCGTCGACCTCGCCCTTCATCAGCGGCGTCGGGTCGAAGTCGACCGGGACGACCGTGACGTCCTTCGGGTCGATGTCGTTGGCGTTCAGGATCGCGGCGAAGACGCTCGCGTTGGAGTCCTGGACGCCGATCTTCTTGCCGATCAGGTCCTGCGGGGTGGCGATGTTGCCGCCGTCCTTGAGGGACAGGATCGTGAACGGGTTCTTCTGGAAGGTCGCTCCGATGATCTTCAGCGGGGCGTCCTGCTCGGCGATCGCCGCGCCGATCGAGGCCGCGTCGCTGAGGGCCACCTGCACGGTGCCGCTGAGCAGCTTGGCGACGCCGGTGTCCGGGCCCGAGATCCCGTTGACCGCGTCGAAGCCCGCGTCCTTGTAGTAGCCGTTCTTGTCCGCGTAGTACTCGCCCGCGAACTCCTCGTTCTTGATCCACGAGTACTGCATGCTGATCTCGCCGTACGACGGGTCCGCCGAGTCACTGCCGGACGCGTCGCCGTCGCTGTCGGAGCCGCCGCAGCCGGCCAGCGCGAGAGCGAGGACCGCGGCGAGCGACACGGCGGTCGTCACGATCTTGGGGCGCCGGGCCGAGCGGCGGGTGCGCGGTGTTGCAGCCATGTGTAGGTCCTCCAGGTGAACGTCTCGGGTGGCCGGGACGCTACTGACGCTGCGTTTCAGGGCCTGACACAAACGTTTCAGTCCGGTTAAACCCTGAACCGGGCGTGCGAGCGCGCGTGGCGGGAGCCGACCACGGTCGCGGCCAGGACGATCACCCCGGCGAGCAGCAGGCCGGCGCCGATGTGCCAGCGCAGCAGGGCCGCGCCCACCGCCGCGCCGGACAGGATCAGCACGACCGCGAGCGCCCGACGAGCACTGCCCCCGCCCTTGCCGCTGCCGAGCACCGAGTCGGCGGCCAGCCCGGTGATCGTGGACGTCACGACCACGGTGGTGACGTCCTTGACCGCGATGAACCGCGCCGTCGCCGCCTGTGCACCCA
Source organism: uncultured Actinomycetota bacterium (assembly GCA_963717855.1). Classification (GTDB taxonomy): domain Bacteria; phylum Actinomycetota; class Actinomycetes; order Propionibacteriales; family Nocardioidaceae; genus Nocardioides. The sequence goes on from CAVQXF010000009.1 coordinate 246,287, forward strand.
TCGCGCCGCCGAGCAGCGTGGTCACCGTGAGTGCGAGCCAGCGCTCGGGATCCTCGCCCGCCACGAACAAGGTCACGGCGAGCGCGAGCATCGCCAGGCCGACACCGGCGAAGAGCCCCGTGGTGAGGTGCGTCCACGCTCCTCCGGCCTTACGCAGCAGCCGACCCCCCAGCGCCGCGCCGGCCATGAAGCCGAGCAGCGCCAGCACCGGGCCGACGATCGGCAGGCCCTCGGCGCCGACGAGCGCCATCCCGAGGATCACGACGTTGCCGGTCATGTTGCCGGTGAACACCTTGTCGAGACCGAGGTAGCCGACAGCGTCGACGATCCCGGTGGTGAAGGTCAGCACGAGCATCAGCCACAGGTGCATGCGCTCGAGAGGTACGGCGGCGAGGCGATCGGTCACGGCCGTCATTGTGGTGGACCGGTGTTGCCGACAGATCAACCGGTCAGCACTCCTTCGGCGGGCTGCGTCGGTCACCTCCGTACGAGTGCCGGCCCGCCGGCGTCAATCGGCCAGGGTCTGCGCCGCCACGGCCAGGTCGTCGACACCGACGGCGAGCCACTCGGGCCGGTCGGTGGCCAGGTCCAGGTGGAAGCCGTACAGCGCGGAGTCGACGAGGGTGACGATCCGGCGCACCCTGCGTCGCGGTGCACCACAGCGCACCAGGTAGTCCTGCAAGCCGGCGGCCCACCTCTCGTTGCTCACCCGGGCGTCGGAGAGATAGGGCTCCTCGCCGATCAGGCCGGTGGCAGCGGCCTGGCAGTAGACGTCGAGGCAGCTGTTCAGCGGTTCGGTCAGGTATGCCGCCCACAACGCGTTGACGCCGGCCCGGACGCTGCGCGCGGCCGGCAGCGCCTCGACGGCCGCCATCGCGCGCTCGTTGGTGCGGGCGACGACGGCCGAGACCAGGGCGTCGCGACTGTCGAAGTGGTAGATCAGCATCCGGTCACTGGTGCCGATAGCGGCCGCGACCGGCCGCAAGGTCAGGCCGATCAGGCCGTGCACGAGGACGTGGTCGGTGACCTGGTCGAGCAGCTCTTCCCTGCGATTCACCCGGCCAGCGTAGCGAGTGCTACATTCGGATCAACGTAGCGACCGCTACATTGACCCGGAAGGACCAGAACCGTGCTCACCGCAGTGCTCCTCGGCGTCGCCATCGTCGTGGAGGTCCTCGCCACCGCCCTGCTCCCGCGGACCGAGGGCTTCACCTCGCTCGGCTGGACCGTGCTGGTGATCGGCGGGTACGCCACATCCATCTGGTTGCTCACCATCATCGTGCGCAGCCTGCCGGTCTCCGTGACCTACGCGATCTGGGCCGGCGCCGGTACGGCGCTGGTCGCCGTCGTCGGACTGGTCTTCCTGGGCGAGTCGTTCAGCTGGATCAAGGTCGTCTCACTGGCGATGATCGTCGCCGGCGTGGTCGGGCTCAACCTCACCGGCGCGCACTGACCGCCCGGGCTACACCGCTCTGGCAGCCGCCCGGCCCGCCGTGCGGCCTGAGAAGAGGCAACCGCCGAGGAAGGTCCCCTCGAGCGCGTTGTAGCCCATCATCCCGCCGCCGCCGAAGCCGTTGACCTCGCCCGCGGCGTAGAGCCCGGGCAGCGGCGTGCCGTCGGAGGTCAGGCAACGGCCGTCGAGGTCGGTCTCCAGGCCGCCGAGCGTCTTGCGGGTCAGGATGTTGAGGCGTACGGCGATCAGCGGGCCGGCCTTGGGATCGAGCAGCTTGTGCGGGGTGGCGACCCGGATCAGCTTGTCACCGCGGTAGGTGCGGGCGCCGCGGATCGCGGTGACCTGCGCGTCCTTGGTGAACGTGTTGTCGATCTCGCGGTCGCGCGCCTCGATCAGCTCGCGCAGCTCAGCCTCGACGATCAAGGACCTGTCGCCCACCTTGTTCATGCCGCGCACCAGGTCGGAGAGGTTGTCGGCGACCACGAAGTCGTCGCCGTGCTCCTTGAACGCCTCGATCGGGCCGGGCGCCCCCTTCTTGACCCGCGACAGCAGGAGCTTGATGTCCTTGCCGGTGAGATCGGGGTTCTGCTCGGAGCCCGACAGAGCGAACTCCTTCTCGATGATCTTCTGGGTCAGCACGAACCACGAGTAGTCGTAGCCGGTCGTCCGCAGGTGGGTCAGCGTGCCGAGCGTGTCGAAGCCCGGGAAGTACGGCGCGGGCAGCCGCTTGCCGGTCGCGTCGATCCACAGTGACGACGGCCCCGGCAGGATCCGGATGCCGTGGTTGTCCCAGATCGAGTCCCAGTTGCGGATGCCCTCGACGTAGTGCCACATCCGGTCAGGGTTGATGACGCGGGCGCCGGCCGCCTCGGTGATGCCGAGCATCCGGCCGTCGACGTGGGCGGGGACGCCCGCCACCATCTTCTTCGGGGGCGTGCCGAGTCGCTTGGGCCAGGTCTTGCGCACCAGATCGTGGTTGCCGCCGATGCCGCCGCTGGTGACGATCACTGCCTGCGCGCGGAGCTCGAACTCGCCGACCCCGACCCGGCTGCTGGCCTTGCCGCGTTCGATCGAGCTCGGCTCGAGCAGGGTGCCGCGTACGCCGACGACGGCGCCGTCCTCGAGCACCAGGTCGTCCACCTGGTGCCGGAAGCCGAAGCGCAGCCGGCCGGTGGCGGCATGCTCGCGCACCCGGCGCTCGAACGGGTCGACGACACCAGGTCCGGTGCCCCAGGTGATGTGGAAGCGCGGGACCGAGTTGCCGTGCCCGTCGGCGCGGCCGTCGCCACGCTCGGCCCAGCCGACGATCGGGAAGGTGCGGTGACCCATCTGGCGAAGCCAGGCGCGCTTCTCGCCCGCCGCGAAGTCGACGTACGCCTCGGCCCAGCGGCGCGGCCACCGGTCCTCCTCGCGGTCGAACTGGGCGCTGCCGAGCCAGTCCTGCATCGCGAGCTCGCGGGAGTCCTTGATGCCCATCCGACGCTGCTCCGGGCTGTCGACGAAGAACAGCCCGCCGAGGCTCCAGAAGGCCTGTCCGCCGAGCGACTGCTCGGGCTCCTGGTCGAGCAGCAGGACCCGCTTGCCGGCATCGGCCACCTCGGCCGCAGCCGCCAGGCCAGCGAGGCCCGCGCCCACCACGATGACATCACTGGTCTCCGCATTCGTGCTCACGGGCGCGATCCTCGCACGTTCCAGGCGGCGTCTTCGACCCAGGTTACCCATCGGTCACCACTTCCGGTCAGCGGAAGCCTCGGGTGTGAGCGCGGTCTCCTTCGGGACACCGTGCGGTCATACCTCTCGGGAAAGGCTCCGCCATGTCCACCTCCACCAGACCGGTCGCCGACCACACCCCCGGCTCACGACGCACACCGTCGGCAGGTGGCCGCTGGCCGGTCGTCCTCTGCTGGCTCGCCGTGGCGCTCGACGGCTTCGACCTCGTCGTGATGGGCGCGGTGATCCCGACGCTCAGCAAGTCCGGCGACCTCGGCTTCACCGACGCGTCCCTCACCACCGCGTCCACCGTCGGCCTCGTCGGTGTCGGCATCGGCGCGGCGATGATCGGCCCGGTCACCGACCGGTTCGGGCGCCGGCGGACCCTGCTCACCTGCATCGCGTGGTTCTCCGTCTTCACGATCGCGATCGCCTTCGCGCCGAACGTCAACACCTTCATCACGTTGCGGCTGCTCGCCGGCTTCGGCCTCGGCGCGTGCCTGCCGATCGCCCTGACGTACATGTCGGAGCACGCGCCGGCCGGCAGCAACGCCAAGGCGGTCACCCGGACGATGACCGGCTACCACGTGGGTGCGGTGCTCACCGCGCTGCTCGCGCTCTGGGTGATCGACGCGTGGGGCTGGGAGGCGATGTTCGTGATCGGCGGCATCGCCGGGCTCGCCGTACTGCCGGTGATGTGGGCCAAGCTGCCCGAGTCGGAGACCTTCCTCGAGGCGAGGGAGAAGCCGTCCGCGACCTTCGCCGACGTCGTCCGCGGCGGCTACCTGCGGGTGAGCCTCGGGCTCTGGGTCGCGTCGTTCATGGGCCTGCTGCTCGTCTATGGCCTCAACACCTGGCTGCCGAAGATCATGGGCGAGGCCGGCTACTCCATCCAGGCCGGTACGACGCTCCTGCTGCTGCTCAACCTCGGTGCCGTCATCGGGCTGATCGTCGCCGGCACCATCTCCGACGCCCGCGGCAACAAGCCGACCGTGCTCCTCTGGTTCGGTCTGGCGGCGCTCTTCCTGGCACTGCTCAGCATCAAGATGCAGAGCGAGCTGCTCGTGTCCGGCGCGGTGCTGCTCACCGGCGTCTTCGTCTTCAGTGCCCAGGTCCTGGTCTACGCGTTCGTCGGCCACCTCTACCCGCCGGAGATCCGGGGCACGGCGCTGGGCCTCGCTGCCGGCATCGGTCGGGTCGGAGCGATCGTCGGCCCCTCCATCACCGGCGCCCTCGTCACGGCGGGCATCGCCTACCCGTGGGGCTTCTACGTCTTCGCCCTGGCGGCGTTGCTCGCGGTCGCCGCCCTCGCCGTCGTGCCTGCCCACATGCGGACGGCCGAGACCGCCGACTGAGGCGGTCGCTCAGCCCTCGGCGCCGTCCAGGGACGGGCGGTCGACGGGGGCGTCGCAGAAGATGATCTTCCACGGGTCGCAGCCCAGATCCGTGCTGCTGACCGGGGTCGCGGTGGTGATCACCAACCAGGTCGGGCTCGACGAGAGGGAGGTGGGGCGCGCGCCACGCAACAGCCGACTGGCGTCGAAGGTCGACGGACCGAGCAACCCGTCCGGGCACGAGTGCTCCCAGGGCTGGTCGGACGCCAGCGCCTCCGCGGGGCCGCGGGTGCCCGACACGGGGACGGCACCCGGCTCCGGGCTGACGGGCAGCGACACGGGCTCGCAGCCGCCGGACGTGGACCCGGCCACCGCGTACAGGTCGACGCTCTCGACCTGGCACTCCTGGGTGTAGGACTGGACGATCCAACCGGCGTCCTTCGAGCTGAGGCCGCACACCAGCTCCTGCCACGCGTACGCCGGGGCGCCGAGATCCGCCTGGCTGCGGGCCAGGTCTCGGTCCGCGACCGCCCGGCGCTCGGCGACCGGCAGGGCCGCGGCGACATCGTCGGCCGCCTGCCTCTTCGCGTCCTCGACGTCTGCGTGCCCGGAGAGGCCGTTGACGACGTAGCCGGCCCCGATCAGGACGATCACGGCGAGGACGAGGAAGGCGCACCAGCGCAGGAACCGTTTCACGGCTCCAGTCTCGAGACGGTGCCGTGCTCAGGCATCCGTACGAGTACTCAGTCCGGCGCGGTCCCGGGACGCCGGGACCTCAGTAGAGGGCGGCGCGCTGGGAGGCCACGATCGCGTCCATCGCGGGCCGGGCACTCACGCAGAAGTAGGGGAAGCTCAGGAAGCCGTGCGGCATCGCGTGGAAGTCCTCCACCGTCACGTCGCTGCCGGCATCGGCCAGCGCCTGCGCGTAGCGCACCCCGCTGTCGTGCAGCGGGTCGAGGCCGGCCACCACGACGACCGCGGGAGGCAGGCCGGACAGGTCGGGCGCCAGGACGGGCGAGAGCCGGTGGTCGGTGACGTCGTCGTGCTCGGTGACGTAGAAGGCTTGGAAGACCTCCATGTCGTCGTTGGAGAGCACGATGCCGCGGTCGGTGTTGTCGACGTACGACGCGTCCTCCTGCAGCGCCTCGGTCATGTCCGTGACGGGGTAGATCAGCGTCTGGTGGCCGATCGTCGGTCCGGCCTCGTCACGGGCGGCGATCGCGATGACGGCGGCCAGGTTGCCGCCGGCGCTGTCGCCCATGACGCCGATCCGGCCGGGGTCGCCGCCGAGGTCCGCGGCGTGGGCAGCCACCCACTCGAGGGCGTCGTAGCAGTCGAGGAGGCCGGCGGGGTAGCGGTGGGTCGGCGCCAGGCGATAGTCGACCGAGACGACGATCGCGTCGAGGTCCTTGGCGACGATGCTGCAGCTCCAGTCGCACTGCCGGGCGCTCCCGAGGACGAACCCGCCGCCGTGGAAGTTGACGATCACCGGCCGGTCGGTGCGCGACCAGGCCTGCGGGGTGTAGATCCGCAGCGGGAGGTCACCGTGCCGAGCGGCGAACGTCGTGGTCCGGACGTCGACGCCCTTCTGCAGCCTGCCGAGGAACAGTGCAGCGGGCCCGTGGTCCGGGACCACGGCGGACTGCGCCTTGAGCAGCTGCTCGTTCGTCATCCGGGCGACGGACATCCCGGGGGTGGACTTCATGAACCGGTCGAGGGCCCGTACGCCGGGGCGGAGCTTCGTCTTCATGGTGCCGCCAGTGTAGAAGTGGTTCGATGGTGAGATGACCACACCGGAGCACTTGCTCGAAGCGCTGGAGCCTGTCGTCGCGGAGAACCTGGACCGCCACCTGGGGATCGCCCAGGAGTGGCATCCGCACGACTACATCCCGTGGAGCCAGGGCCGTGACTTCGCGTTCCTCGGGGGCGAGGACTACTCCCCCGAGCAGTCGAAGCTCTCCGAGACGGCCAAGGCAGCGATGTTCACCAACCTGTTGACCGAGGACAACCTGCCGTCGTACCACCGCGAGATCGCGACCCGGTTCGGTCGCGACGGGGCGTGGGGCACCTGGGTCGGGCGCTGGACGGCGGAGGAGAACCGGCACGGCATCGCCATGCGCGACTACCTCGTCGTGACCCGCGGCGTCGACCCGGTCGAGCTCGAGCGGGCCCGGATGGACTACATGACCTCCGGCTACGACTCCGGCGACAAGACCGCGCTCGAGGCCGTGACCTACGTGTCCTTCCAGGAGCTCGCCACCCGGGTCTCGCACCGCAACACCGGCAAGGTCACCGGCGACCCGATCGCAGACCGGATGCTCGCGAGGATCTCCAAGGACGAGAACCTGCACATGGTCTTCTACCGCAACATCGTCGCGGCGGCCTTGGAGATGGCGCCGGACGCGACGATGCAGGCGATCACGAAGGAGGTCATCGGCTTCGAGATGCCGGGAGCCACGATGGCGGGCTTCCGGCGCAGCTCGATGATGATCGCGAAGGCCGGGATCTACGACCTGCGACTCCACTACGACGACGTGATCATGCCGGTGCTGCGGCACTGGGACGTCTTCGACCGCACGGATCTCGGACCCGAGGGCGAGCAGGCCCGCGCCGAGCTCGCGGCCTTCCTGGAGGCGCTGGACGCGCAGGCGACGAAGTTCGTCGACCGGCGCGCCGAGAACCGGGCCCGGGTCGCCGCACGAGACGACGGCGTCAGTCCCGACATCGCCTCCTGAGGATCAGGGGCGGATCGGACCGCCACCAGCCGGTACGGCGTCGAGCACCTCGAGCTCGTCGCCGACCCGGATCGTGACGTCGGCGTGGTCCGGCACCAGGTTGATGCCGAACCAGGTCTTCCCGTCCCACCGCCGCACCCGGGCGAGCGAGGCGATCGGCTCCTTCTCGCGCAGCCCGGTCTCCGGGTCGATCGTGGTCAGGACACAGCGGGCACAGCCCTTCACCGCACGGAAGGTCGCGCCGCCGATGCGGATCCGGCGCCAGTCGTCCTCCGCCCAGGCCTCGGCCCCGGCGACCACCACGTTCGGGCGGAAGCGCGTCATCGGCAGCGGCTCGCGGGCATCCGTCGCGTTCGCAAGGACGACGTCGTTGAGGGCCGCCAGGGACTCCTCGGTCGCGAGCAGCAGCGGGTAGCCGTCGGCGAGCGACACCCGGTCCCCGGGCTCGCTGAAGTCCGGGCTGGTCGGGCGCCGGGTCGGGTCGTCGAGGTGCACGAGGCGCGCCGTACGCCCCATGGCCTTGCTGAACCACGCATCAGCCTCGGGCCCGGCCGGCGCCGCAGTGAGGTGGGACTCCCAGAGGTTGACGGGGATCTGGGCGCCCGGGTCCGGAGTCGACACGGTCAGCTCCGGCAGGTCCGGTCCGCTCACCACCAGTCCGTCTGGCGTGATCGCCGGGTGGATCAGCACCAGCCGGTTGACCTCGCGGGCGGTGATGGCGGCTCCGACCTCGTCGACCAGCATCCAGCGCCGATCGCCGGCCAGGCCCCAGGGCTCGACGAGCAACTCGTGGACGGACTCGCCCCGGCACGACTTGACCGGGTAGCGGTGGACCGAGGTGAGGGTCAGGGACACGTGGCAAGAATAGATGTCATGAGTCCGGTCACCGGTGTCGTCTTCCGTCCCCAGTCACCACCCGAGGAGCTGCGCACGATCGTCGAGGCCGTCGACCACTCGTCGGTCGACGAGCTCTGGCTGTGGGAGGACTGCTTCCTCGAGGGCGGCCTGACGACGGCTGCGGCCGCGCTCGCCTGGTCGACGCGGGTGCGGGTCGGCGTCGGGCTGCTGCCGGTGCCGCTGCGCAACCCGGCGCTGGCGGCGATGGAGATCGCGACCCTCGCGCGGCTCTTCCCCGACCGCCTCACGATCGTGCTCGGCCACGGCGTCCAGGACTGGATGGTGCAGGTCGGCGCCGCGGTGGAGTCGCCGATGACGCTCCTGCGCGAGCACACCGTCGCCGTACGCGACCTGCTGGCGGGCGGGACCGTCTCGGTCTCGGGTCGCTACGTGCACCTGGATGCAGTCGCACTTGACTGGCCGCCGGCCGTCCCGCCGAGGCTGCTGGTCGGTGCCCGCGGCCCGAAGTCGGTGGCGCTCGCCGGCGAGCTCTCCGACGGCGTGCTGCTCGACTCGATCACCGACCCCGACGTCGTACGGCGCGCGCGGGAGCTGGTCGGTCCGGACCGCGACGTCGCCGTCTACACGGAGGTCTCGGACCCGGCTCGAGTCTCGGACTGGGTGGCAGAGCTCGGAGAGGCGGGCGCCGACACGGTGATCCTGCAGGCCACGGAGGGCGCCCCGGATCCGCGATCGTTGATCGATGCGTTGGCCGAGGCCGATTCGGGTACAGGGCGCCCATGAAGATCTTCCGCCTCGCGGCCACGATCGGTATCGCCAAGAAGGTGTACGACGAGGCCCGCAAGCCCGAGAACCAGCGACGGATCAAGCAGGGCATCGAGACCGTCCGCGCCCGCCGGGCGAAGGGGGCCGGCACCAGGTAGGTGCCCGGTGTCGGCGGACCGTCCTAGGGTCGGGTCATGGCTGACAAGAACGCTGACAAGAAGAAGGCCCTGCTCGTCGTCGACCTGCAGCGCGGCGTGCTCGCCGACGACGGCACCTGGGATCCCGACGGGGTCGTCTCCCGCGTGGCCGGGCTGGTCGACCAGGCACGCGTGGCCGACGTCCCGGTCGTGTGGGTGCAGCACAACAGCGACGAGCTCGTCGCCGGCACGCCCGTGTGGGAGCTCGCCGACGGGTTGCGTCCCGAGGCCGGGGAGACCGTCGTCCAGAAGTGGTACGGCGACTCCTTCGAGGAGACCCCGCTCACCGACGTGCTCACCGAGGTCGGCGCAGAGCACCTCGTAGTCGCCGGCGCCCAGACTGACGCGTGCATCCGCTCGACCATCCACGGCGCTCTGGTCCGTGGGTACGACGTCACGCTCGTGTCCGACTGCCACACCACCGGCGAGATCCCGGCGGAGTACTCCGGCGGGGAGGCGATCTCGGCGCTGACCAAGATCAACTTCACCAACCTCTACGCGAGCTGGGGCATGCGTTACCCGGGACGCTCAGGCAGCGCCGAGACCTCGGCCGAGATCGTCTTCTGAGCACGGCATCCCGCCCATGCGGGGCCACCTCCTCACGGATCACTGGCGGGGGCGGCTCCGCCGGGTCTTGCCGGTCGACATCTGGGTCGCGACAAGGCGATCCTCTCGACCCTGGTCTTCGGCACGGCACCTTCTTCGCCACAGGCGATACTCTCGTGGACCAGGGCGCGTGCCCTCGTAGTCGACCCTGGGGTCCGCGGTCTCGTGCTGCACCTCGCGGGCGTCAACATCATCGACTCCCGGGGGTCGGCGACGGTAGCGGAGGTGATCGGGATGGCCGAGAAGTCTGAGGTCGATCTGCGGCTGGCCGGAGACGAGCAGACATGACCCCGAGCCACAGCACCGCCCCGGTCGTCGTCCCCCGATGGGAGTGGCGGACCTTCGGCGCCTTCGAGGACGCGAACGCCTCCCTCACGTCGCTGCGCGACGCGCCCGCCTCGTCGAGCGACGAGACCTACCTCCTGTCGGCGACACGGGACCCATCGGTCAAGGTCCGCGAAGGTCTGCTCGATGTCAAGACCCTGCAGCACGTGGACGCCGGCGGGCTCCAGCTGTGGGTGCCGACGGTGAAGGCGCCGTTCCCGGTCGACGAGTCCGCGGTGGCGATGGCGTTCGAGGCACTCGACCTGTCGAGCCCTCGACGGCCTCGCTACACCTACGACGAGGTGTTGCAGGAGGTCACCGCCCGCGAGGACGTCCGCGTCGTGTTCGTGCACAAGGTGCGGCACCGATCCGTCCTGGACGGCTGCATGGTCGAGTACACCGAGCTGACCGCGGACGGCCACACCGCCCGGACCGTCGCCGTGGAGGCCGCTGACCCGGAGCTGGTCACCGCGACGATCCGCAAGCTCGGCCTGGACGGCCGCCCCAACACGTGCGTCGCCCAGGGCCTCAGGTCACTCCTCGCCTGGGTGCCGTCGAGGTTCGCCGTCCTCGACGTCGGCACCAACTCGGTCAAGCTCATCGTCGGCGACCGGAGCGACGCCGTACCCCGCATCGAGCTCGACACCGCGGTGGTCACCCGCCTGGGCGAAGGGCTGGCCGAGGCCGGGGAGCTGACGCCCGACGCGATGCGCCGTACCGGAGACGCGATCGCGACGATGGTCCAGGACGTCCGCAGGGAGGGCCCCACAGAGATCGTCGCGGTGGGTACGGCGGGTCTGCGGCAGGCCCCCAACCGCGATGCCTTCCTCGACCTGGTCCTGGACCGTTGCGGCGTGGTCGTGCAGGTGATCACGGGCCCGGAGGAGGCCCGGCTCGCCTACCAGGCAGCCGTCTCCACCCTCCCCCGGAGCGGCGAACGCCTGCTGGTCTTCGACTCCGGTGGTGGCAGCAGCCAGTTCACCTCGGGCAGCCCTCGCGGGATCGAGGAGCAGTTCAGCATCGACCTGGGTGCGGTCCGGTTCACCGAGCGATTCGGCCTGAGCGGGGCCGTGGAACGCCCGACCGTCGACTCCGCCCTGAGCGCGATCGAGGCCGAGCTGGACCGGCTGGCCAGCCGGCCGCGACCCGACCAGGTGATCGCCATCGGCGGCACCTCGACCAACCTCGCGGCCGTCTCTCACTCGCTCGCGCCCTACGATCCCGACGTCGTCCACGGCACCGTCATCGACCTCCCCGAGGTCGACCGGCAGATCGAGCTCTACCGCTCGCTGTCCGCGACCCAGCGGCGCGAGATCGTCGGACTGCAGCCGGCGCGAGCCGAGGTGATCCTCGCCGGCGCGTGCATCGTCCGAGCCATCCTGACCGTCACCGGTCAGGACGCGGTCACGGTCAGCGACCGGGGACTTCGCCACGGCGTGGTCGCCGAACGCTTCACGCCCGGGACGGATCCCGCGGCCTAGCCTCCCCCAGGGCCGGGAACGGCTGAGCCGGACCGAGGACTGCATGAACCGTGGTCAGTCGCATGGCGCCGGCAGACGGTGGTAGTCGGTCACCAGAGAGCGCGCCGCTCCTCGTCGGCCATCCGAAGCCGGTCAGCGACGGTCATGGCGAGGTTGGTGTAGAACCGATCGAGCACGGACGGGTCCTGCGCGCAGATCTCGCGCAGCTCCTGCCATCCGATCACCAGGCACTCGGTGGTGGCCGCCGCGACACAGCTGCCCGAGCGGAGCCCGCCGGACAAGGCCCCGATCTCGCCGAACACCGAGCCCGGCCCCAGGGACGAGACTCGCTCCGTTGCCCCGTCGTGAGTGAGGAGCACGTCGACGCGCCCGCCCAGCACGAGGTAGATGTCCGCGGCCGGGTCGCCTTCCACGAACGCCGGTTCTCCCGGCGCGAGGACGACGCGCTGCGCAGCAAGCTCAATGCGTTCGATGGCTGTCGCGCCCAGGCCGGCGAGAATCTCGACCTCGGCCAGCGGGACCGTCACCTCGTCGACGATTCCGGCGTCGTGCAGCACCTGATTCTCACACCACTCCAGTGCGCATTCGACGTCGACGAACTCGTAGGCGGGCACCCGACCCCACAACGACTGCGGCAAACTCGCCAGAACCAGCTCAGCTCCCGCTGCCGCGACCTGGTCCGCTAGGGCTCGGAGCAGCTTGGTCACTGCGGGCTCGATGGCGCCGCACCGACGAAGGTCGATCACGAGCCGCCGGGCGGTGCCGTCCAGCTCTGTCTGCACCGCCCTGGACAGGGCCTCGGTCGCACCGAAGCCGAGGTCGCCCTCCACCTCGATGACGTGGGTCTCGCGTCCACGCTCACGCAGCAGGGCATTTTCGGCGGCGCTACGCCCACGCTTCGAGCGCACCACATCTCCTCGGTAGACGCGGCGGACGACCCGACGCGCCGTCGGCGATCTGCCCATGAGGTGGATGCTGAACCGTGCCGAGAGCTCCTCGGCGAACGCGATGCCACGCACACTGTTCCCGTGCTCGTCCAGCGGTGGCGAGAACACGGCCAGCCCGAACTCGCCAGGCAGCACAGCCACGACCGCACCGGAGACGCCGGACTTCGCGGGTAACCCGACTCGGAACGCCCATTCGCCTGCATAGTCGTACATGCCGCAGGTGCTCATGACTGACAGCACCCTGGCGACGTGCTCCTCGCGCAGCGCGCGCTTTCCAGTGACGGGATTGATGCCGCGGTTGGCCAGCGTGGCGCCCATGACGGCGAGGTCTCGGGCGGTGACCAACAACGAACACTGCTTGAAGTAGGTCTCGACGACGTCGGTGACGTCAGCGTCGAGCATGCCGAAGTTGCGCAGCAGATAGCCGATCGCGAAGTTGCGGTCCCCTGTCTCACGTTCGGAGACGAAGACATCCTCGTCGATCTCAAGCCTGCGGCCGGCGAACCTGCTCAGCCCGCGCACGATCGACTCGGTCCGCTCCAGCTGCGTCTCGCCCTTGACCAGGGATGTCGTCACGATCGCGCCAGTGTTGACCATCGGGTTGAACGGGCGGTGAGTCTTCAGATCCAGCTCGATGGCGTTGAACGGATCGCCCGACGGCTCCACACCCACCCGTTGCAGGGTCGCGCTCACGCCGTGCTCGTCGAGAGCGAGCCCGAACGCAAACGGCTTGGAGACCGACTGGATGGTGAACGGCTCCTCGCTGTCACCGAGGCTGTAGCTCCCACCGTCGACGGTCATCAAGCTGACCCCGAACCAGTCCGGGTCTGCCTTGGCCAGCGCCGGGATATAGGTCGCCACCTCGCCGCCGTCCCGGCGTCGCACCTTCTCGAACACGGCGGCCAGTTCGGCTTCAAGCGGCAGTCGGCTCACGCAGCACCTCTCTGGGAACACACCCCGAGAAGAGGTCGACAACCCGCGCGGGGAAATCATCACCAACGTTCGTTACAGCCGTGTAACCGGCGACCCGATGGCAGGCTCCGCATTCGCGGAGTTCCAGGCTTGGTGGAAGTCGAAGGTGCTGGCGACTGCTGAGTAAGCGTCGAGGTGGTGAGACCCCAACGGCTGCTCGTCACGGTCAACGACTTCGGAACCCAACGGGACGAGATGTGGCAACGACCGATCTCAAGCGTCTTCGCCAGTGCGAGAACGCGCCGATGTGTAGGAGCCGGAGTTTGGGCATCGACCGCCCCGGCCTCGACGACTGGATGCTGAGGGACTCTGGAAGTCGTGGGGTATGCGGGCTCGGGGGATGTGATGGGGCCCGTTTGGGCTATGGGCCGAGCTCCTGATTCGTATCAGTGTCAAAGACATGAACCGTGCGTACTCCATGGTGACTCGCGCCGAAACGGTTCGTCGCTCAGGGGAACGCATCCTGGCGTCGCCCTTCGAACGCTTTCGCGCTGACGTGTACGACGAGGTCACGCTCGACCAGGTCGCCACGAACGCGGAGGTCCCGATTCAGACGGTGTTCCGCCGATCCGGCTCCACGGAGGGGGAACGGACACTCCCATGAAGGTCCTCGTCTACACCGCCCCTGCCCGCGGCCACCTGTTCCCCACCGTTCCGATCCTGATGGAGTTGCAGCGGCGCGGACACGAGGTGGTCATCCGCACTCTCGCAGTCGAGGTGGCAGGTCTGCGCAGCCTCGGATTCCGAGCCGATGCTGTCGACCCGGCCATCGACGCCCTCGCGATTCTCGACTACAAGGAACACAACCCGCTTTCCTCGCTCAAGGCAGGCGTGGCGAACTTCATCGCCCGCGGCGAGATCCAGGTGCCCGAGATGCAGCACGCCATCGAGGAGGAGAAGCCCGACCTGATTCTCGTGGACGCGCTCTGCTGGGGAGCCGCTGCGGTCGCCGAAGCCTCGGGCCTGCCTTGGGCCTCGATCCAGCACTCTCCCACTCCATTGCCTGCGCCGGAGGTGCCGCCGTTCGGGCCTGGGTTCAAGCCGATGGCCGGTCCTGTTGGGCGGCTACGCAACCGCCTACTGACGCCGCTGACCCTGGGCATGCTCGAACGAGTCGCCCTTCCCGGCACGAACGAGCTGCGAGCGAAAGTCGGAGTCACTCCGTTGCGCAACGTCGTCGACATGTTCACCCGACCGCCGTTGACCCTCTACCTCACCTCGCGCGCTCTGGAATACCCTCGCACCGAATGGCCGGCCTCGTTCGCCTTCACCGGACCGCTCAGTTGGGACCCGGCCGCCGACCCCCCGGCCTGGCTCGACGCTCTGTCCCGACCCGTCGCACTGGTCACCACGTCCTCGGAGTTCCAGGACGACGGCGTACTCGTCCGCAGGACACTGGAGGGCTTGGCCGGAGAGGACCTCGACGTGGTGGCCACGATGCCTGCCGGTCTCGAAGACTACGTCGTCCCGGCCAACGCCCACCTAGCCGAGTTCTTGCCCCACTCCCTCGTGCTCCCGAAGGCAATCGTCGCCATCACCCACGGGGGATTCGGTGCGACTCAGAAAGCACTTGCTGCAGGGGTCCCAGTGGTCGTCGTGCCGTTCGGCCGTGATCAGGCCGAGGTCGGACGTCGCGCGGAGGCGGCCGGCGTCGGCGTACTGGTCCCACCGAAGCGGCTGACGACCGACCGCCTACGCGCCGCCGTCCATCAGGCAATTGCGCTGAAGGCGCCCGCCGAGGCACTGTCCGTGAAGATGGCGAGCGAGGGCGGTGCGTCACTGGCTGCCGACCGCCTCGAAGCACTCCACGCACGACCAACACGTACCGGATGAACCTTGGCACCGCGTACGACACACGTCGCTCTGCGACCGCCGATGCGCGCAAACCGCGCACCGTGAGAGTGCCGACGAGCGAACGCTGATGTGAGCGCGCGGAATGTCGACTCAACTCGTGGCGCTGCCTACTCGTTCCAGGTCACACCAGTGCGACTGCGCAGAACGATCGGCTTGCCATCACAGATCAGGCGCAACCGGAAAGTCGCGCCTTGCAGGACGCCGGAGTCGCCGGTTCTGCGCCGACAGGTGGGCGCATCAGCGACGTGCACGACCCGTGACGATGTCCAGCGTTGCCGCTCACGGTCGTAACGCTGGGCGGTGACGTGCTGCCGGTCCGGCGACCCGACCGCGACGAGGTTCCCCCTGGTGTTGGACGTGACCTGGTTCCAGATTGCATGAGCCGGGTCGTCGGGGTAGACATCCAGACCCGGCGAGGCGACCGGGGGCCGAGCGGTGAGGATCCACCCGCCCGTGCCGGCGCTGGTGCGACGCACGGAGAACTCGGTACCGGGCTGACCCGACACGTTGCCCCGAATCTCCACTGCTGTGGGCAACGCCAAACCCACCTCGTCGCACAGCAACTCGTCGGCCCCGGCCACGGGCACCGCGGGCGGTGCGACCTCCGCGTCGGTGGTGCGGAACTCGACTGCACACCGGCCCGCGGAGACTCCGACCCCAAGTCCGAGGATCGTGCCGGAATCATCAACCGTGAAGATCTGCACGGACCCGGTGGGTTGCGGCGCTGTGTCGAACGATCCGGCTTCCCATGTCAGCAGGTCGTCATCTTGGGCCCAGACGGCATGACCACCCTGGGGCGAGAGGCCGGGAGTCCCAGCGGCCTCCCCGTCCAGGTCACGGTGCGTCCACGAGTGGCCGTCGGTGCTGATGAGCGCCACACTCCTGGTAGGCATCTGGTCAACCGCGAAATGCTCATCGCATTCGACGGTGGCTGCCACCGCAGATCCCGCCGCGATCGCGCGCACCGTCCCACACTCACGACCGCGGTCCTCGAACACGACGCGGGGATCCCCCCATCCCTCGGCGGTGCGCCGCTCGACGACGACCCGATGCGGCGTCGGCAACGAGAACCGCACGTCACCGACGGTCACGATCGGGTTGCCCGGGCTCGGCCGGGTCGGCCGGGCCTTCGTCCTCGTTGGCACCACAGCTCAGAACGCCGGCGACGAGCATGCCAAGCACCCCGAGTGGAATCAACCGCCGCATGCGGAGATGGTGCCAGAACAACGGCTGGAGCTATTGGGGCAATCGGGTCTCAGGCACGAATCGATGGGGGCTCGACCTGCCCGTCCCGCGCCTGTCGCCGGGGAGGCGTTCTCCGACATGCAGCAATCAGCGCACCGGCCCGCCGAAGAACACCTGGACCTCGGTGATCAGGTTGTCGACAACGGTGATCAGTTCGACGTTCCGGTGTGTGCCTCCGGCCTTCAGGTCGTACTCGTACATGACGAAGACGCTGTGCTCGTTCGCGCGAACCACGTGCATCAGCTCTTGGCGGGAGAGTCGATCGGCGGTGGGGAAACAGCGCTCGAGAAATGCGCTCTTGTCGATGTGGTCATCCTGGGGACTGGTGAAGGTCAGATCCTCGCTCAGCAGCGCCTCGCAAGCAGCTCGATCCTGACGAAGGTAGGCATCGAAGTTGGCACGGACGGTCTCCTCCGCGGTCATGGGCCCTCCCATCGGTTGGATACGTCTTCCATGTCGACCAACCAGGCGCCCGGTTCTCATCGACAGATGGCGGCCGCGCTCATGGCCGCGAAGAGCGGTGACCAGGACCCCGAGTACGGCCGGTCACCGGGCCTGATGGCTCATCCCCATGCAGCCGAGTCCGAGGCGTGACGGTGCCGCTCGTCTCGCCTCCCACGACGACCACCGGGGCGCGGGACCCACGGGCGACCTCGGACCCGACCGAGCGCCGCAGCGCACCGAGCACCCCGCGACGGCCGCGGCTGCCCACGACGACCAGGGATGCGTCCCGACTCGCCTCCGCGAGCGCCCAGCCGGCCGAGGTCACCTCGGTGGCGCCCGCCACGTCGAGCCCGGGAGCGGCCGCCATGGCCTCGGCCACGCCCGAGGCGGTCAGCTCCTCGGCGGCCTCCAGGGCCCCGGGGTCGCGGTAGTAGAGACCGACGCCGGGTGGTCCCGTCATGCCGGGATAGTCGGCGGCGTAGAGCACGACGAGCGGCGCCTCGCGACGGACCGCCTCATGCGCGGCCCAGCGCACCGCGGCGCGGCTGTGCAACGTGCCGTTGTAGCCCACGACCACGGCGCCTCGAGGGTATGTCCTGCCAGACCAGGCTCCCACCTCGAGGTATGGCGTCCCTTCGTTCGGAGCAGTGGCCGTGGCCGGTCCGGCTCCGGCCCTCCGGTCCGCCTCCTCCAGGGCGACGGTCAGAACGACGTGGATCAGGACCGGCAGCGCCAGGAGGACGACGATGGCCGTCAGTGCCTCCATGAGGACTCCTCCCGTCGGGTCGCCGCACCCTGCTCGTGCTCGTGCTCGTGCTGGCCCGGACGCGGGTCCGGGCTCCCGGACGATCGCGTGCGGCGGGGCACGATGCCGGCGGCCGCCAGGGTGCCGACCGCCAGGACGGTGATGGTGAAGGCCGCCATGCCCAAGAACCAGATCATGTAGCCGAGGTCTGTCATGAGGACTACGCTCCTTTCAGTCAGCAACTAAAACGCTACGCACAGCGTATCTTATCTCAGGAGCCAGTCCGTGCCAAAGGCACCCGCACCATCGGCGTCGTCCGGCGGCGCGCCACGACCGGGTCGCCCGCGGCAGGCGGATCTCGACCATCGCCTCGAGTCCGCCGTCCTCGCCCTCCTCCGAGAGGGCGGACCGTCCGCGGTGACCGTCGAAGGCGTCGCGGCGAGGGCCGGGGTCGCCAAGACCTCCATCTACCGACGTCACGCGAACCGCGCAGAGCTGCTCACCGCGGCACTGGCGAACGCGATCGGCGTCCCCGAGGTGCCGACCGAGGGCACCGTGCGCGACAAGATCCGCTCTGCGCTCGAGCAGGCGTGGCGGCAGATGAGTGACGTCCTGGGACCCGGGGGGCTGGCGGCGATCGTGGGCAACTCCGACCCGGAGTTCACCGAGCTGTTCCGCGGTGAGCTGCGACCGTACGACGAGGCGCTGGTGTCACGGATCCGCGAGGACGTGGGCGAGGGACTGCTCCGCCCGGACGTGGACGCCGACGGCGTGGTGAGCCTCATGTTCGGCGCTTACCTCGGCGAGCTGGTCCGACGCGGCCACGTGGCTCCGGACTGGATGGACCGCAGCCTCCAGATGATCTGGGCCGTCATGGTGGAGCCCACCCCGTGAGCCGAGTCACCGACCACGATCGGAACAACTCCGCTACGCGCAGCGTTTTGTAAGTCAGTGGATGTCGGGTTTTCCGGCACCCGCTGACGAACGGAGGCGTTGAGCCGCGCCCTAGAGGACCACCGCGACGTCTCGACCGGCTCGCCCCGAATGCCGGTCGGCGCTGCGGCGCACCGGCACCCGAGCAGAAACAAGGAAGGAACGAAATCATGCCCACACCTCTGATGAGTCCTCCCGATGGCAACCTCGACCGTCGTGAACCCGTGGCCCTGATCGCCGACGGGTCGGTGGAGCTGGACCTGCCCGACGTCTGGGGCCACGGATCGTTCCCGGCCAGCGACCCGCCGGCGAACTGGTAGCGAGCCCGCGTCCAGGACCCCTCGACGAAGCGGAGAGCTCGCCCTACCCACGTCGAAGCGTGGGTGGAGCAGATGACGGTCCGGGGCCTCACCCCCGGCACCGCCAAGACACGATTCGTCACAACCGAGCACCACGCTGGAGACGTACTCGCGCCTGTGGCCCTCGGCCGAGGACAAGCCTCGTCAGGCCGCGTCGGCCATCGCGGAGGAAGTTCTCGGCTCCAGCGGGGGCAGGACGGGGGAAGAGAGGTCATTTAGGCCTCTGACCTGGGTCTTTACACGTTGAAGCGGAACCTGTCCCCCGTGAAGTGCCAATGGTGGTAGTTGTCGGCACTCATTACCTGACCTGCGGTTATGCGTTTCACGACGTTGGTTGCAATTGATAGTCCTCTGACCTGACGGGGGCAATTCGGGGGCAGGACCGGGCTCAGAGCTGGGCGCATCGCCATGACGTCGCAAACATGTGACAGTTGCGCGCCACGACACGTCAGGTCGCATCCAGAGTCAGTAACGCCAGGGAAAGCGCGACACGCTCAACGACTTTCGATGACCATCGGCAGCGATATAGGCAATGACCTGCTCAGACGGCTGTTACGCCACTCCATGGCGTTCGGGCCGCACTTCGCGCTTTGACGCATTGCCTTTCGCCGGCTGTCGGCGCTTGCCGGAGCTACTAGATCCTCCCGCCGTACGAGCGGGGCATCGACGACGCCGATGGTTACTCCGCAGATAGGCCGAGATAACCGCCGAGAAGGCGGCGCAGCCGCTGGAGTATCTGCTCGCGCGGGACGCTGCCATCGGCGCCTGCGAGTCGGGAGGCGTGCAAGACGATCGCGTCGATGGTCTCGGCCATGGCAGCGGCGTCGGGTTCGCCCAGGTCGGTGAGCGCTTCGCGCAGTGGGACCTGTAGGTGTGCGTGGAACTCCTGCATCGGGCCGCGAAGGACGCTGGGGTCGACCACACGGCGCAGTGCCTGGGCGACGGCCTGCTCGGAGCTGGCGAACAGGGTGACGTTGGCCTCGACATAGGCCCAGACCTGCTCACCGGGCGAGCGGGCGTCCTCGACCTGTCGCCGCACCCGGTCCGCCCAGTCGGGGAACACGTCCGCGACGACTGCGTGCAACAGCGCTTCCGGGGAGTCGAAGTACTGATAGACGCTGCTTCGCGCCAGCCCGGCTCGCCTGCCCACCGCGGCCATCGAGGGCGCTTCGCCCGTCTCGGCGAGCAGTGAACGGGTGGCGTCGAGGAGCGCTCGGCGTTGGCGAGCGTGGTGCTCGACGACCGTGGGTGCGTCGATGCGTGGCACTCGCACTCCTTCGGCCTGGGGTCACGCCGTGGAGAGGCGCCCGTCGACCATTTCATACACCCGATCGCAGTGGTGCAGAACATCGAGGTCGTGGGTGACCACCAGCGTGGCGACGTCGTGCTCGCGCGCCTCCCGGGCGAGCAGGCCGACGATCTCCTGGCTGCGCTGGCGGTCCAGAGCAGCGGTCGGCTCGTCCACGAGCAGCAGCTCGGGGCGGGTGACCAGCGCTCGAGCGACACCGATGCGCTGGCGCTCGCCACCGGACAGCTCGTGCGGGCGACGGCCAGCCTTGTGCTCCATGCCCACCTCGGCGAGCAGCGTCCGGGGGTCGCGTCCCGCCATGCCACGCTCGAAGGTCAGCGGCAGCCGCACCTGGTCGACCGCGGTCAGTGCCGGGATGAGGTTCGAGCTCTGGAAGACGAACCCGATACGTCGCCGTCGGACCGCGTCACGCTCGCGCGGTGTGGCTGCGACGAGGTCGGTCGCCCCGACCTGCACCGCACCGGAGGTCGGCACGGTCAGTCCACCCGCGACGGAGAGCAGGCTCGACTTCCCCGACCCCGACGGCCCGACCACGGCGACGATCTCGCCGGCCGCGAGCTGGAGATCGACCTCGTCGAGCGCGGTGACGGTCTCCTCACCGTCACCGAGGGTCTGGGTGACGGCGGTGAGCGTGAGCACGGGGTGTCGAGTTGATGTGGTCATCGGTTGCCTCCTAGGGCCGTGAGCGGGTCGACGCGGGTGATGCGCAGGACGGCGGCGCCGGCACCGACGATGCCCAGAACGAGCAGCAGCAGCGCGGCGGCCACGATCGGACCGGCCTCCAGCGCGAAGGGCATCTCCGTCGCGCTGATCGCTGCACCCATGCCCAGCCCCACGGCGATGCCGACCCCCGCGGAGGCCGCGAGCAGCACGACGGACTGGAGCAGGCTCTCCCGCAGGAGGTAGAGGGGACTGGCGCCCAGCGCACGTAGCACCGCGATCTCGCCGCGTCGCTGGATCGTGAGGACGGTGAAGAACGCCCCGACGACGAGCGCCGAGATGAGGTAGAGGAAGACCTGGATGAGCTGGAGCGTGGACGTCTCGGCGCTGAACCCGGGCGAGGCGTCGTAGGACTCTTCGAGGGTCATCGACGTCGTGCCCGCGTCGGCGTCACCGGTCTCTAGATCCACCTCAGCGCCCGGCTCTGCCCGGACGGCGACCGCGGTCGCCTCCCGGGTCACGCGGACCGGCAGCGCGTCGCCGTCTCCGAGACCGGCCTTGGCCTGCTGCCAGGTGGACAGGGTCACGTAGCCGATGTCCACGTGACCGAAGGTGTGCTGCCCGTCGAGGAACCCCACGACCGACAGCTTCTGGCCACTCGGCTCGAGCACGACAGTGTCGCCGACGGCGATGCCGTCGGTCGCCGACGACTCGGCCAGTACCACCTGTCCGTCATCCGACAGCGGCTCACCGGCAGCAGAGCCCGGATCGAGGAACGAGCCCGGCTCGATCCCGAACAGCGCGAGATCGACCTCGACACCGCCCGCGGTGCGACCGTTGACCAAGGTGTTCCCGAACGGCGACGCCTCAGCGACCCCTGGCTGCGCTGCCCAGGTATCCACACCATCGAGGTCGACCACACTGCGCGAGAATGCAGAGCTCTTCTCCACATCCTTCTGGAACGCGAACGACGTCACCGGCAGGCGCTGTAGCCCAGACACCCCGTCATTGACGAGCCCGACCGACAGTCCGCTCAGCAGGACCATCAGCACCGCGATCAAGGCGACCACGGCCCCCATGAGCATGAACCGCCCTCGAGCGAAGGACAGCTCGCGGAGGGCCAGGAACGACGGTCTCACGACCACACCACATTTATCGACGCCATGTCGGTAAACATATCGACGCGGCGTCGGCAACCCAAGGTTGTGGGTCGGTGACTCCCCTCACAGGCTTGCGCGGCACGTCACGCGACGGCTCAATCGTGAGCCCCGCAGCAGGAGGCCATCGCGGCGGGAGTAGACGTCCGCATCCGCCGCTGCGAGTGCGGTACGGGGCGTCTCTTCACCCACCCCGGCTCCGCCGCGCTCAGCCTGCGCCGGGTTTCGTGGTCAGAAGCTTCCCGCGATCCGGAACACCACTGCCAGCCGGCGGCCGCACCCGCCCGATGCGGTCACGCTTTGGCACCGTCTCGTTTGGCCTGTCGGCGCTTGCCTTGCGATCGACTTGACGCGTCCTTCTTGACTCCGCCGGTTGTCTTCCGGGTCTGACGGCCGCGGCCCGAGTCGCCGGGTTCTGGCGTCGGCAGGCCCGCCTCTGGGCCGGCTGACCCCTGCCGGGCCGCCGCGAGCCGTTCGGCCTTAAGCTCGGCGGCGGCCTGGTTGGCGCGGGCGGCGACCTGACGGCTCACTCGTGCGAGCGCGAGCTCGAAGACCTCGGCCTTGTCCCGGTCGCGGGAGTTCTGACCGAAGCCCTTGCCTCGACCGCCTGCCTGAGCGACGTTGGAGCTGGCGGCCCGGCGGTAGTTCTTGGCGTACTTGCTCCGCGCTCGCCGGATCCGGGTGTGGAGCTCGAGGAGGTCGTCCTCGTCCAGGTCGGCGATGGCGTCGCGTTCGGTGTCGGCGACGAGCAGGCGCTCAGCGTCGGTCATGGAGTGCAGGACGGCTTTGTTCACGGTGCCTTCTTCCACGATGCGGGGCGGGCTGCGCCCGTGGGCTTTTTTGATCATGCACCTCGGTGGGCCTACTCGGCTAGGTGGACGTCGGTCGTGAGCTCGACGTTCGCCCAGATGTCGTAGCCGAGTGGGCGGAGTTCGTCGATGATGGCGTGACGCACAGCGTCCTCGTCGGACACCGCCCAGGTGTCGTCCACGACGAAGACGACCTCGAGGTAGAGCCGGTTGCCGAGCTTGGTGATCGCCACGGCCGGCTCGGGCAGCGTGTGGGCCGCTCGTGCTCGCGCCACCACGTCTGCGACCGCGGCTTGGACGTCTGCCGGCGCAGCCCCCTCGAGGAGCTCCAAGCCGGCGCTCCGCCGACGGCAATCAGTACGAGCGCCGTAGGGCGAAGCAAGCCGAGGCCCGCCGACAGCACGTGGACAGGTGCGCCGCCCTACCCGACCACCAGGCCGACCACCAGGCCGACGACGCTGAGGAGACGGCAGAGCAGATAGTCAGCGGGAACCGAGAGTGCCCGCCAAGCGCGAAGAGAAAATCTTCTGCGATTTCACCCGACGATGACTGCCTCGATATTATATAGCACAGAGCCTGTGGGAGAAGCGCCCCACACCCCGAATGCCTGTCCGATAGGAGCCGTAGTGCCTTGGAGAAGGTTCGCCTCCATCTTTCTCGCGACCGTGGTCGCGTTCGGCACGGTGGTTTTCGTTGGGCAGGCCGCGCCAGCGACGGCTGCCACGGGCGTGACCTGTAACGGCGGTTACACGCCCTCCGGACCGGCGGGCACATTCACCTACAGCTTCAACGCCAACGTCCGCGTGTTCGCGGGATGGCCGGGCATGACCCACAGCGTGAGGGTGGTCATCACCTACACCGGCACCGACGGTTTCACCGTGCAGCGAGAGCACTACAACGACATGAACGGCATGATCACGTTCACCGACACCGTGACGGCCCCGGGATTCGTTAAGGGGGTCAGCATCAGGGACGAGACGTTCATTGACGGCCAGTCCGAGGGCGCCTTCTACGTACATCCTTCGTGCCAGACCTACGCGCAGGAACCGATACCCAACCCGACGCCGACCCCGATCCCGACGCCGACCCCGATCCCGACGCCGACTACTCAGCCCACCGTGAGGGTCCCTGCACAGGTGGCCGGACTCAAGGCGAAGCGCAAGGGTAAGCGCGTGGCCCTCACTTGGAGAGCGCCGGCTTCCTACGGGAGCCCGATCACCGCATACAAGATCACCGGGTCGGGGAAGGCCACGACCCGGAAGACGAAGGTCGTCTTCAAACTCGTCGGGCGAGGCACCTACAAGTTCAAGGTGACTGCGGTGAACAAATACGGCAGAGGCGCCGCCAGCAAGGTCGTCAGGTTCAAGTTTCGCTGATCGCCGACGCGTTCGGGGCTCGCTCGCTGGTCTCGCGCTGCGGCTCGCTTCGCCCCGAGCATACATCTCGACGTCAAGATACTTCGCCCGAGCCGAGTCATTCCGATAATGCTGTGTAACAACATTACTGCCACAGTTCCGGCGTCGGACAAGTCCGGCGTTCGTTGGGGCTCGACGCTCAGATTCCGCCGTGCGAGTGGGGACGCGGCCCGGCAGGATGCCCGAAGGACTCCCGATCTAGCGCGCCGTGCAGCCGTCGACGACCGATCCGCCGGGGCCCCATCACTCACGTGTTGTGACGGAACTCCACCACGTCGCCGTCGGCCATGACGTAGTCCTTGCCCTCCATGCGGACCCGGCCGGCCTCCTTGGCCTTCTGCATCGAGCCTGCGGCTACCAGGTCGTCGAAGGAGACGATCTCGGCCTTGATGAAGCCGCGCTGGAAGTCGGTGTGGATGACGCCGGCAGCCTCCGGGGCGGTCGCGCCCTGGGGGATCGTCCAGGCGCGGGTCTCCTTGGGGCCTGCCGTCAGGTAGGTCTGCAGGCCGAGGGTGTCGAAGCCGACGCGGGCCAGCGTCTCGAGACCGGGCTCGGTGACGCCCATCTCGGCGAGCATCTCGCGGGCCTCGGCATCGTCGTCGAGCTCGACGAGCTCGGCCTCGAACTTCGCGTCCAGGAAGATCGCCTCGGACGGCGCGACCAGCGCCTGCATCTTCGCCTTGAGGGCCTCGTCGGCCAGCTCGTCGGCGTCGCAGTTGAAGACGTAGATGAAGGGCTTGGCGGTCATCAGCGACAGCTCGCGGATGAGGCTGCGGTCGACCTTCGTGGCGATGATCGGCGTACCGGCCTCGAGGTGGCCGAGCGTCTCCTTGGCCGCATCGACGACGGCGGCCAGGGACTTGTTGGTCCGGGCCTCCTTCTCCAGACGCGGGATCGCCTTCTCGACCGTCTGCAGGTCGGCCAGGATCAGCTCGGTCTGGATCGTCGAGATGTCGTTGCCGGGGTTGACCTCGCCGTCGACGTGGGTCACGTCCTCGTCGCGGAAGACCCGGGTCACCTGGCAGATCGCCGACGACTCACGGATGTGGGAGAGGAACTTGTTGCCCAGGCCCTCCCCCTCCGAGGCGCCGCGCACGATGCCGGCGATGTCCACGAACTCGACCGTCGCAGGCAGGATCTTGGCCGAGCCGAAGAGCTCCGCGAGCTTCGGCAGCCGCTCGTCCGGCACGCCGACGACGCCGACGTTCGGCTCGATGGTCGCGAACGGGTAGTTGGCTGCGAGGACGTCGTTCTTGGTCAGCGCGTTGAAGAGGGTGGACTTGCCCGCGTTGGGGAGTCCGACGATACCGATGGTGAGTGCCACGGGCGGCGAGTCTACGGGCGTCGTACGGCGCGGTCCGAATCAGCGCTTCGCCGCGTCCTCGACGCAGAGCGTCGCCCACGGGAGCGCCTCGAGGCGACCGTCCCCGATCGGGCGACCGCACACGTCGCAGGTGCCGTACGTCCCCTCCGTGAGCTTGGCGAGCGCCCGCTCCACGTCGACCATCGTGACCTGCAGCTTGTCGTGCACGGCGACCTGGGAGAGCCGGTCGACGGCGATGGAGGTGCCCTCGCCCACGCGCTTGCCGAAGGAGATCTCACCCCGCTCACCGGGCGGCTCCTCGAGGATGGACATCTGGTCCTGGAGCTCGGCCTTCTTCCCCAGCAGTGTCGTGCGGACGGTCTCCATCACACCAGTCTGCCCCTGTCTTCCCACCCGAGCTGAAGGTGCCGTGATCGAGGTCGTAGGACGCCGACCGGGAGACTGGCAAGAGATCGCGACCCAAGCAGGGCGGGCTCGGCGCGGAGGCTGATCCCCACCGTAGGCTGGCGAACGTGCGCATCGCGACCTGGAACGTCAACTCCCTCCGCTCCCGCATCGACCGCGTCGAGGCCCTCCTCGACCGGCACGAGATCGACGTGCTCGCCCTCCAGGAGACCAAGGCGCGCGAGGAGCAGCTGCCGCTGATGGGCCTGCAGGCACGGGGCTACGAGGTCGCCGCGGCAGGGACCAACCAGTGGAACGGCGTCGCGATCATCAGCCGGGTCGGGCTGGAGGACGTGGAGATCGGGTTCCCCGGGCAGCCCGGGTTCGCCAAGGAGTCGACCGATGCCGCTGACCCGGAGTCGCGGGCGATCGGCGCGACCTGCGGCGGCGTACGCCTGTGGTCCCTCTACGTGCCCAACGGCCGCAAGCCCGACGACCCGCACTACGCCTACAAGCTGGAGTGGTACGCCGCCCTGCGCGCGGCCGCCAGCGACTGGCTCGGCAGCGACGCAGTCCTGGTCGGCGACTGGAACGTCTGCCCGACCGACGACGACGTCTTCGACGTCACCCAGTTCAAGAACTCGACCCACGTGACCCCGGCCGAGCGCGCTGCCTTCTTCGCCTTCCTCGGGGACGGCTGGGTCGACACGGTGAAGCCGTACGACGCGTCGTACACCTACTGGGACTACTACCGGCAGCGCTTCGAGCGCGATCGCGGCCTGCGCATCGACTTCGCGCTCGGCTCGCCCTCGCTGGCGGCGCGCGTCACCGGCGCCTTCGTCGATCGCGCGGAGCGGGACCCCGCCCAGGGCGAGGGTGCCCCGTCCGACCACGCGCCGGTGGTCGTCGACCTCGACTGACCCGGCAGCACGTCGAGTGACGCCAGATGGCCCTTCTCAGGGCGATGTGGGGGCCAGTTCGCGTCACTCGACGCACTGTCGGTGGCCACCTCCATGCTGGGGGCATGGAGATCCTGACGCTCTTCCTCACGCTGCTGGTAGGCCTGGCCCTCGGCGCGGTCGTCGGCGTGCTCTGGGCCCGGTCGCGCCCCGCCCACGTGCAGTCGGTGGGCGCCGGCATGGTCGACCAGGCCGAGGTGATGCAGGGCCTCGACCGGCTCAGCGACCAGATGCACGACCTGGACCGCCAGCGCGCGTCCTGGCAGGGCCAGCTCAACGAGCAGGTGCTCGACATGCGGCACACCGCCGAGGGGCTGCGTCGCGAGACCCAGTCGCTCTCCACCGCGCTGCGCAAGCCACAGGTGCGCGGCCGGTGGGGCGAGCTGCACCTGCGCCGGGCCGTCGAGCTCGCCGGCCTGGTCGACCGGTGCGACTTCTCCGAGCAGGTCCGCCTCGACGACGGCGCGCGCCGGCCCGACCTCGTCGTCCGTCTGGTCGGCGGTCGGAGCGTGGTCGTCGACGCGAAGGTGCCGCTCGACGCCTACCTCGACGCGACCTCGACCGACGACGACGCCGAGCACCGGCGCCACCTGGTCCGGCACGCCGCCCAGGTGCGCACCCACGTCGACACGCTCGGTGCCAAGCGCTACTGGCGCTCTCTCGAGGAGAGCCCGGAGTTCGTCGTGCTCTTCGTCCCCGCCGAGTCGTTCCTGGGCGCGGCGCTGGAGACCGATCCGAGCCTGATCGAGTACGCCGCCGAGCGGCAGGTCGTGCTCGCGACCCCGACCACGCTGATCGCCCTGCTGCGCACGGTGGCGCACGGCTGGAGCCACGAGGCGCTGGCCGACCAGGCGCGCGACATCCACCGGCTGGGCCGCGAGCTGCACGAGCGGCTGTCCGGCATGAACGGCCACCTCGACCAGCTGGGCCGCTCGCTCAACGCCGCGGTCGGCCACTACAACCAGACGGTCGGGTCCCTGGAGTCCCGGGTGCTGGTCTCCGCCCGACGTTTCGGCGACCTGCCCGCACCGCGTCAGGTGGAGTCCGTCAGCCGCTCGGTCGCAGGGTCGGCCGGCTCAGGGCTGCACGCGGTCGACCGGCGCGGCGCCGACGACGAGGGCGACGCGGACCATAGCGTGGCCCTGTGAGCCAGAGGACCCTCTGGGAAGAGGGGCACGAGTCGGGCCGTCAGGTCGTCGTGCTCGGAGTCGCGCTCGCCCTCACGATCACCGCGCTGGACCTGATGCTCTTCGGTCGGCTCACCGTCTTCTTCGACATCTGCTTCGTGCTGCTCTGCCTGGGCCTGGCCCTGATGGTGCGGCCATCGGACTTCTTCACCGTCGGGGTGCTGCCGCCGCTGCTGATGGTCGGTGTCTTCGTGCTGATCGGCGCCACCCGGCCCGAGGTGATCGCCGACGCCACCGACGGGTTCGTGCAGGCCTCCGTGAGCGGGCTGTCCCACCACGCGGGAGCGCTGATCGTCGGCTATCTGCTCAGCTTGGCCGTGCTCGCCGTACGCCACCGCGTGCTGACGCAGCGGAGCTCAGGACGTCAGGCGGTCTCGAACCGCGTCGGGTCGCCGACTCCGACCCGCACCACCTCGGGGTAGCCCTCGGCCCAGTCCACGACCGTGGTGGGCTCGGCGATGGTCTCCCCCGCCTCGACCACGATGTCGACCTGGTGGTCGAGCTCTTCCTTGATCTCCCAGCCGAGGCTGCGCGGCTCGGTCTCCCCGGGCAGGATCAGCGTGCTGGTGAGCAGCGGCTCGCCCAGCTCCTCCAGCAGCGCCTGGACGAACGGGTGGTCGGGGATGCGTACGCCGACGGTCTTCTTCTTCGGGTGCAGCAGCCGGCGCGGCACCTCCTGGGTGGCGGGCAGGATGAACGTGTACGACCCCGGCGTCGCCGACTTGATCGCGCGGAACGCCGTGTTGTTGATCTGCACGAACTGCCCGAGCTGGGCGAAGTCCTTGCACATCAACGTGAAGTGGTGCCGGTCGTCGAGACCGCGGATCCGCAGGATCCGGTCGCGGCCGTCACGGTTGCCCAGCTGGCAGCCGAGGGCGTAGCCGGAGTCCGTGGGGTACGCGATCAGCTGGTCGTCGCGCAGCGCGTCGACGATCTGCCCGATCAGCCGCGGCTGGGGGTTGTCCGGGTGGACGTCGAGAAAGCGGGCCATCAGACCCTGCCGGCGGCCTTGAGGTCGCGCCGCAGCTCGGGCGGGAGCGCGAAGATCAGCGACTCCTCGGCGCTGTGCACGGCCTGCGCGTCCGGGTAGCCCCGCTCGGCCAGGTAGGAGAGCACGCCGTCGACCAGCGCCTCGGGCACGCTCGCGCCGGAGGTCACGCTGACCGTGCGGACCCCGTCGAGCCACGACTCGTCGATCTCGGAGGCATCGTCCACGCGGTACGACGACTTCGCGCCGGCCTCGAGGGCGACCTCGACGAGACGCACCGAGTTGGAGGAGTTGCCGGACCCGACCACGATCACCAGGTCGGCGTCCGGAGAGATCTCCTTGACCGCGAGCTGACGGTTCTGGGTGGCATAGCAGATGTCGTCGCTCGGCGGGTCGAGCAGATCCGGGAAGCGCTCGCGGATCGCGGCGACCGTCTCGAGGGTCTCGTCGACCGAGAGCGTCGTCTGCGAGAGCCAGGCGACCCGCTGCGGGTCGCGGACGACGATGCCGGGCACGTCGGCGGGGCTCTGGACCAGCTGGATGTGGTCGGGCGCCTCGCCCGCCGTACCTTCGACCTCTTCGTGACCGGCGTGGCCGATCAGCAGGATGTCGTAGTCCTCGCTGGCGAAGCGCTTGGCCTCGTGGTGGACCTTGGTCACCAGCGGGCAGGTCGCGTCGATGGTCTTGAGCGAGCGCTCGCCGGCCTGGCGGTGCACCTCCGGCGAGACGCCGTGGGCGGAGAAGACCACGGTCCGACCCGCAGGCACCTCGTCGAGCTCCTCGACGAAGATGGCGCCCCGCGACTCCAGATCGGCGACGACGTGCTTGTTGTGCACGATCTGCTTGCGGACGTAGACGGGGGCGCCGTACAGGTCGAGCGCCTTCTCCACCGTGATGACGGCGCGGTCGACACCGGCGCAGTAGCCCCGCGGCGCGGCCAGCAGGACGGCCTTCTCGGCTGCCTCCGGCGACAGGATCGGGGGCATGCCCATGTCGGTGGTCATGGCGCGAGTCTAGTTGGGTCGTCGCCATCCCCTAATCTCGCGACATGGCCATGGAGACCTCCCTCGAGTCCCCGGCCCCCGTGCGCCAGATCGCCAACGCGATCGCGGGCTGGGTGGACCGGCTCGGCGCGGTCTGGGTCGAGGGTCAGGTAGCGCAGGTGAGCCGCCGCCCGGGCATGAACACCGTCTTCATGACCCTGCGCGACGCGGTCGCCGACATCTCGGTCACGGTGACCTGCTCGCGCACGCTCTTCGACGGCCTCAACCCGCCCCTGGTCGAGGGCGCCAGCATCGTCGTGCACGCCAAGCCCTCCTACTACGCCAACCGCGGCACGATGTCGCTCTACGCCCGCGACATCCGGATGGTCGGTCTCGGCGAGCTGCTCGCCCGCCTCGAGCGGCGCCGACAGCTGCTCGCCGCCGAGGGGCTGTTCGCGGCCGAGCTCAAGCGGCCGCTGCCCTTCCTGCCCGGCACCGTCGGGCTCGTCACCTCCCCCAACAGCGCGGCCGAGCGCGACGTGCTGGAGAACGCGCGGCGCCGGTGGCCCGCGGTCACCTTCGAGGTGGCGTACGCCGCGATGCAGGGTCCGCGGTCGGCGGCCGAGGTGATCGAGGCCGTGGAGCGCCTGGACCGCAATGCTGCGGTCGACGTGATCGTGGTCGCCCGGGGTGGCGGTTCGGTCGAGGACCTGCTGCCCTTCTCGGACGAGGCGCTGATCCGCGCCGTCCACGCCGTGCGCACGCCCGTCATCTCCGCGATCGGGCACGAGCCCGACCAGCCACTGCTCGACCTGGTCGCCGACGTCCGCGCCTCCACGCCGACCGACGCCGCCAAGCTCGTGGTGCCCGATGTCGCCGAGGAGCAGCGCAACGTCGCCCGCACCCTCGACCGGATCCGCGGCGCAGTCCACGGCTGGCTGGCCCGCGAGCAGGCCGGGCTCGACGCCCTGCGGTCCCGCCCCGCGCTCGCCGACCCGCGCAGCCTCCTCGACGCCCGCCTCGACGAGGTCGAGCAGCTGCGCGCGCGTGCCCGCCGCACCCTGAGCCACTCGCTCGACCGGGCCGCCGACGACATCGGCCACCAGCGCGCCCGGGCCCGCGCGCTGTCACCGCTGGCGACGTTGCAGCGCGGGTACGCCGTGCTCCAGGACTCCGACGGTCACGTCGTCACCTCGATCGAGGGCATCGAGTCCGGGCAGCAGATCAGCGTCCGGGTCGCCGACGGCCGCATCCACGCCACGACCACCAGCACCACCCCCACCGACAGGGAGACCGATGGCTGACAAGAAGCCGCAGGCCGAGACGCCGTCGTACGAAGCCGCCCGCGAGGAGCTGATCGACGTGGTCCGCCGCCTGGAGGCAGGGGGTACGACGCTCGAGGAGTCGCTCGCGCTCTGGGAGCGCGGCGAGGCGCTGGCCACGATCTGCCAGGACTGGCTCGACGGCGCCCGCCAGCGCCTGGATGCCGCGATCGAGGCCGACGAAGGTTGAGTCGGGAGTTCTGACCGGTGAGTCGGGAGTTCTGACCGTCATTTTGTCCCGATTGAACGGTCAGAACTCCCGACTCAACCGCTAGGGCGTGAGTGGCGCGTCGGTCAACGACTCGACGAGGTCGCGCAGCTCGTCGGGGTCGCCGGAGCTGTAGACCAGCACCGTGTTGTCTCCGACCTCGGCGGTGTAGGCGTGGTCGCTGTCGGTGTCCTGCCAGGCGGTCCAGGTCGCGACCTCGGTCGTGAGGTCACGGCCCTCGTCCGGGGTGACACCCCCGCCGACGTACTTCGTGAGCAGGCTCCGTTCGTCCGTGTCCTCCTGGTGGAGACCGGCCGTGTGGTCGTCGTCGGTGGCGAAGACCAGGTCGAGGACCGGGCGGTCGCCGGGAGTGAAGGCCGCGTCCTTCACGTACCAGCCGTCGGGGAGCTCGGGCGGGTAGAGGGGCTTCAGCCCGAGCTGCTGGACGCTGGTGACGAGCTCGAGGTAGTCGATGTGCTGCGGCTCGTAGTCCGGGGTCTCCCGGAACGCCCCACGGAAGATCACGATCCCGAGAACGACCAGGACCAGGACGATCATCGAGCCGATCAGGCCACCGGTCGACCGGTTGTAGCGACCCGCCTTCTCCGGCTGAGTCGGTTCGACCTGGGGCTGCTCGCTCACGGGCTCATCCTCACAGGTCGGGCCACATGCCGGTCCCATAGGGTCGCCCCGTGCCGGCCATCGACGTGATCCCCGTCGCGGCGCTGGTCGCGCTCCTGGTCACGGCGTACGCCCACCCCTCGGGCCGGGTGGAGGCCGGGGTCGGCGTGCTCGCCACTCTGGCCACGCTCGCCACCGGGATCCTCGCCTGGTCCGACGTCGAGGACACCCTGCGGCACCTGGGCCCCGTCGTGCTCTTCCTGGTCACGATCCTGGTCGTCTCCGACGTCTGCGCCCGGGCAGGTCTGTTCGCGGCCGCGGCGGCACGGGTGCGGGACGCCGGCGGCGGACGTGCCGTGCCGATCTTCACCGGGGTCTTCCTGCTGGCCGCGGCCGTGACCGCGGTGCTCAGTCTGGACGCGACCGTCGTGCTGCTCACCCCGGTCGTGGTGGCGGCGGCGGTGAGCAGCGGCACGTCGTACCGGCCCGGCGCCCACGCCTGCCTGCGGATGGCCAACTCCGCCTCGCTGCTGCTCCCGGTCTCGAACCTCACCAACCTGTTGGCGATGCCCCACCTGGACCTCACCTTCGCCGGCTTCGCGCTCGTGATGGCGCCGGTCCTCGCCGTGGTCCTGGTCGTGGAGTACGTCGCGCTGCGGCTGCTCTTCCGGCGTGAGCTCGCCGCCCCGACCGGGCCGACGCAGGTCGAGGAGACCCCGCCGCTCCCCCGGTTCCCGCTGGTGGTCGTGCTGCTGATGCTGGTCGGCTTCGGCGTCGGGTCGCCGTTCGGTATCGACCCGTTCTGGATCTCCGGCGCAGCGGCGCTCGTGCTGGTCGTCTGGGCACGCCGGAGCCGGCTGATGACCGCACCGGACGCCGTACGCGCGGCGCATCCGACCTTCGCGATCTTCGTGCTGTCCCTCGGAGTCGTCGTCGCGGCGCTCGCCACCGGGTTCCTCGGCGACTGGGTGCGCGACGTGCTGCCCGACGGCACCGACTTCGCGAGCCTGCTGCTGATCGCGGTCCTCGCGACGGTGCTCGCCAACCTGCTCACCAACCTGTCCGCGACGCTGCTGCTGGTGCCACTGCTGGCGCCGCTGGGCGACACCGCGGTGCTCGCCGCGCTGCTCGGGCTCAACATCGGCTCGGGCCTGAGCTACACCGGGTCGCTGGCCAACCTGCTGTGGCGCCGCGGCATGGTCCGGCTCGGGCATCCACCGTCGATGGGGGAGTTCCACCGGGTCTCGCTGACCATCACCCCGATCAGCCTGGTCGCCGCAGTTGCAGCACTTTCGCTAGTCACCTGACCGCATCTGCGGCATGATCGCCGCGTGACGACGTACCGGATCGCGGAAGCCGCCGAGCTGCTCGGCGTCAGCGACGACACCATGCGCCGATGGGTCGAGGCGGGTCGGGTGGCCAGCTCCAAGGCCGACGGCCGCACGACCGTGCCGGGCGCCGACCTCGCCGCCCTCGCCGAGTCGCTGGCCGACCACCCTGATCGCGAGGCGACCCGGGCCGCGTCCGTGAGCGCGCGCAACCGGCTCGCCGGGATCGTCACGAAGGTCAAGAAGGACACCGTCATGGCCCAGGTCGAGATGATCTGCGGCCCCTATCGCCTGGTCTCGCTGATGAGCACCGAGGCCGCCGAGGAGCTCGGCCTCGAGCCCGGCGTACGCGCCATCGCCTCCGTCAAGTCCACCAACGTCGTCGTGGAGCGCCCGTGAATAAGGTGTCAGTGAAGTCCCTGCTCGTCCTGCCTGCCGTCGTCGCGCTCCTCCTCCCCCTCGCCGCCTGCGGCAGCGACGACGAGGGCAGTGACGGCGGCACGAAGGCGACGACCACCACCCTGACCGTGTACGCCGCCGCGTCGCTGACCTCGACCTTCGAGGAGATCGGGAAGAAGTTCGAGGCCGAGCACGACGGCGTGAAGGTCGAGTTCAGCTTCGGCGGCTCCTCCGACCTGGTCACCCAGATCCAGGAAGGTGCGCCGGCGGACGTCTTCGCGTCCGCCGACACCAAGAACATGGACAAGCTCGCGGAGGCCGACCTCACCGGCGCCGACCCGGAGGACTTCGCGACCAACACCCTCGAGATCGCCACGCCGCCGGACAACCCGGCCGGCATCGCGAGCTTCCAGGACCTGGCCGAGAAGGGCCTCCAGCTGGTGATCTGCGCGCCCGAGGTCCCGTGCGGCGCGGCCACCCAGACGATGGCCACCGACCTCGGCGTCACGCTGACCCCGGTCAGCGAGGAGCAGTCGGTCACCGACGTGCTCGCCAAGGTGACCAGCGGCGAGGCCGACGCCGGCGTCGTCTACGTCACCGACGTGACCGCGGCCGGCGACGCCGTGAAGGGCATCACCTTCCCGGAGTCGGGTGACGTCGTGAACACCTACCCGATCGCACCGGTCAAGGGCGCGAAGGAGTCCGACCTCGCGGACGAGTTCGTGAAGTTCGTCGTCGGCGACACGGGCCAGGGGATCCTGCAGGACGCCGGCTTCGGGCAGCCTTGAGGGGTGACGAAGCAGCGGCAGGTCGGGCTCCCGACCTGGATCTTCGTCCCCGCGGCGCTGGGCGCGATCCTCGTCGTGCTCCCGCTCGTCGGGATGGTGTCGCGGGTCGAGTGGGGCAGCTTCGTCGAGCTGATCACGTCGGAGTCCGCGCTGACCGCGCTGTGGCTGAGCCTGCGTACGTCGTTCGTCGCCACCGTCTTCTGCGTCCTCTTCGGGGTGCCGATGGCGATGGTGCTCGCGCGCACCAGCTTCCGCGGGCAGGGGCTGGTGCGCTCGCTGGTGCTGCTCCCCCTGGTGCTACCGCCCGTGGTGGGCGGGATCGCACTGCTCTACACCTTCGGCCGGCGCGGCCTGCTCGGCGGCGAGCTCGACGCCCTCGGCATCCAGATCGCCTTCTCCACGACGGCGGTGGTGCTGGCGCAGACGTTCGTCTCGCTGCCGTTCCTCGTCGTCAGCCTCGAGGGCGCGCTGCGAAGCGCGGGCGAACGGTACGAGGAGGTCGCCGCCTCTCTCGGCGCGCGGCCGACGACGGTCTTCCGCCGGGTCACGCTGCCGCTGGTGCTCCCGGGCCTGGTGTCGGGTGCGGTGCTGTCCTTCGCCCGCGCGCTGGGCGAGTTCGGCGCGACGATCACCTTCGCGGGCAGCCTCGAGGGCTCCACCCGCACCCTTCCGCTCTTCATCTACAACCTGCGCGTCATCGATCCCGACGCCGCGGTCGCGATGTCGCTCGTCCTGGTGGCGGTCGCCGTCCTCGTGATCGCCTTCGCCCGCCCGGGGCGGAGCACCTGGTGAGCCTCGAGCTGAGCGCCCAGGTGAACGAGCGTGACGTCGACGTCGCGCTGGAGGTGGCGGACGGCGAGACCGTCGCCGTGCTCGGCCCGAACGGCGCCGGGAAGTCCACGATGCTGGCGGTCGCGGCCGGCCTGCTGCGACCCGACACCGGCCGCGTCGTGCTCGACGGCGTCGAGCTGACCGGCCCGGACGTCTGGGTCGCTCCGCACGCTCGCCGGATCGCACTGCTGGCCCAGGACCCGCTGCTCTTCCCGCACCTGAGCGTGCTGGAGAACGTCGCGTTCGGGCCGCGCAGCAGCGGCACCCCACGTCGTACGGCGCGCGACCTGGCGCGGACCTGGCTCGAGGAGGTCGGCGTCGACGAGCTCGCCGACCGACGTCCGGGTCAGCTCTCCGGCGGGCAGGCGCAGCGGGTGGCGGTCGCCCGTGCACTGGCCGCCGACCCCCGGCTGCTGCTGCTCGACGAGCCGATGGCGGCGCTCGACGTCGCCGTACGACCCGCGCTGCGGCAGTCGCTGCGCCGGGTGCTGGCCGAGCGGACCGTCGTACTCGTGACCCACGACGTGCTCGACGCGCTGCTGCTCGCCGACCGGGTCGTCGTCGTCGACGGCGGCCGCGTCGTCGAGGCCGGCCCGACCGCGGACGTCCTCACCCGGCCCCGCAGCGCCTTCACGGCTCGCATCGCCGGGCTCAACATGGTCCGCGGCACCTGGCGCAGAGGGGCGGTCGACGGACCCGAGGGCATCGAGATCAAGGGGCTCGCGACCGATCCGGTGCCGATCACCGGCGACTCGGTCGTCGCGGTCTTCCGGCCCAGCGCCGTCGCGGTCTTCCGGGAGCCGCCGGGCGGCAGCCCCCGCAACATCATCACGACGACCGTGACCGAGCTGGAGCCTTTCGGCGACCAGGTACGGGTGCGCGCCGCCTCTTCCGACGGGCTGAGCCTCGCGGCCGACATCACCACCCTCGCGGCGGCCGAGCTCGACCTGGTCCCGGGACTGCGCGTGGTCTTCAGCATCAAGGCGACCGAAGTGTCGATCTATCGCACCTGAACCGAGATCCGGGACCGATAGGATTTCGACATGCCCGAGCCCGAGACCTTGTCAGTCGATCCGCAGTCGCCCGATCGCAACCTCGCACTCGAGCTGGTCCGCGTGACCGAGGCGGCCGCGATGGCTGCCGGTCGGTGGGTCGGACGCGGGGACAAGAACGGTGCCGACGGGGTCGCGGTCAATGCGATGCGCGTGATGATCTCGACGATCGGCATGAACGGCACCGTTGTCATCGGAGAGGGCGAGAAGGACAACGCCCCGATGCTCTACAACGGCGAGCGGGTCGGCGACGGCACCGGCCCCGAGTGCGACGTGGCGGTCGACCCGATCGACGGGACCACGCTCACCGCGAAGGGCATGAGCAACGCGGTCGCCGTACTCGCCGTCGCGCCGCGGGGATCGATGTACGACCCGTCCGCGGTCTTCTACATGGACAAGCTCGCCACCGGGCCCGAGGCGGCCGACCTCGTCGACATCCGCTATCCCGTGGCGGAGAACATCCACCAGGTGGCCAAGGCCAAGGGCGGCAAGCCGGAGGACGTCACCGTCGTCCTGCTCGACCGGCCGCGCCACCAGAAGCTCGCCGAGGAGATCCGCGCGACGGGTGCCCGGATCAAGTTCATCGTCGACGGCGACGTGGCCGGTGCGATCTCCGCGGCCCGACCCGACAGCGGCATCGACCTGCTCCTCGGCGTCGGCGGCACCCCGGAGGCGATCATCACCGCGTGCGCGATGAAGTCCATGGGCGGCGTGATCCAGGGCCAGCTCTGGCCCCAGGACGATGCCGAGCGCCAGAAGGCCCTCGACGCCGGGCACAACCTCGACGCCGACTTCGTGCTCACCACCGACACGCTCGTCACCGGCGACGACTGCTTCTTCGTCGCGACCGGCATCACCGACGGCGACCTGATGCGGGGCGTGCGCTACTACGCCGGCGGCTGCACCACGGAGTCGCTGGTGATGCGCTCGCGCAGCGGCACGATCCGCAAGATCAGCTCGGAGCACCAGCTGAGCAAGCTACGCGCTTTTGCCTCGATCGACTTCGACAGCTGAGGCACTCGAGGTCCGCAGCAGGCTGTCACCGACGACGTCGATGACGCGCGGGTCGAACGCCATGCCCAGGTGGGACGCGGTGACCTCGACCTGGTGGGCGACGGGGTCCACGCAGGCGCGCCAGTCGACGATCCCGTCCCGGCGCGAGTAGACGGCCGTGAAGCCGATGCCGGCCGGCATCGGGGCGCGACACTCCTCGAAGCTCTGCCGCGCGCAGGACCCGGCGACGCAGTCCTCGGCCATCAGCCCGGGCACGCCCGCCTTGCTGAGCCGGACCAGCATCTCCACGCTCGC
Organism: uncultured Actinomycetota bacterium; assembly: GCA_963717855.1. Classification (GTDB taxonomy): domain Bacteria; phylum Actinomycetota; class Actinomycetes; order Propionibacteriales; family Nocardioidaceae; genus Nocardioides. The sequence goes on from CAVQXF010000009.1 coordinate 284,281, forward strand.
GCTGAGCGAGCGGTGGTGGGCGGCCGGAGCCAGCATCGGGCTGCCGAGGGTCACGACGTTGGAGACCAGGTCGGGACGGCGTACGGCGACGCCGCGGGCGAGCATGCCGCCCAGGCTGTGCCCCACGACCTGCACCCGCGAGCCGCGGCGGATCGCGATCGACTCCAGGCGCGCCTCGAGCTGGGCGGCGGCGTTGAGCGTGCAGCCGACATTGGCATGGATGTGGGACCGGTAGGTCCGGAAGCCCTGGGCGCGCAGCGAGCGAGCCATCAGCGCGAGCGAGCCGTCACCGGCGAGGAAGCCAGGCACGAGCAGGACCGGGTCGCCGAGACGGGTGCCGGCGCGCTCGGCGTACGACGTCTCGCGACGAAGCCGTCGGTCTCCGGCGGCTCGGAGTGCGAAGCGGCCGATCTCGACCACCGCGCTGCCCTCGCGCAGGACCGCCCCCGCACGGGGGGCCGCGAAGCCCTCCGGCAGGAGGAAGTCAGCCAGGGCGTTGGTGCGCATGTGACTCACGTTACGACGCGGTCCGGACGGATCCGGGCTTTCCGGGCGGTTTCTGTCCCAGATTCGGTACGCCACGGTCGCCTCCCTCCCGACACGGCACCACGGATGATTGACTGGTCGAGTGCCCACCGGTTCACGACATACCCGAGACGCCACGCCTGAAACGCCCGAGGTCTCCGAGGAGCTCTTCGCCCCGGTCGGTCGCGGCATCGAGCTGTGCTACCAGACCTTCGGCGACCCCGACGACGACCCGTTGCTGCTGGTGATGGGGCTCGGCGGGCCGATGACCTGGTGGGACACCCAGCTGTGCGCCGACCTGGCGCGGGCCGGGTTCTACGTCGTGCGCTACGACAACCGCGACACCGGGCGCTCGACGGTGCTCGACACCCGAGTCTCCCGCGCGACGCTGGTGCGCGCCTTCGCAGGCACGCCGGTGCGGGCGCCCTACGGCCTCGGCGACCTGGCCGACGACGCATTCGGTCTGCTCGACCACCTCGGGCTGGAGTCCGCGCACGTCGTCGGGGTCTCCATGGGCGGCATGATCGCGCAGACGATGGCGATCGCGCGTTCCGCGCGGGTCCGGTCGCTGACCAGCATCATGTCGACCACCGGCAAGCGGACGGTCGGCTGGCAGAACCCGGCCCTGCTGCCCCGCCTCCTGGCCCCGACCAAGCCCGGTCGGGAGGCCTACCTCGCGAGCAACGTCACGATGGCGCGGATGATCGGCTCCCCCGGCTACCCCGAGGACGAGGACCGGATCCGCGCCCGGGCGTCGGTCACGCTCGACCGCGGCGTCCATCCTTCGGGGGTGGTCCGTCAGATGCTGGCCGTCCTCACCCAGTCCGACCGCGGCAGCCGGCTGCGCGGCGTACGCGTGCCCGCCACGGTGATCCACGGCCTCGCCGACAAGATGGTGCACGTGTCCGGCGGCCGCGCGACCGCGGCGGCGATCCCCGGCGCCGAGCTGCTGCTCATCGACGGCATGGGCCACGACCTCCCGCCCGCGCTGTACGAGACGTTCGTCGCCGCCATCCGTCGTACGGCGAACCGCGCGAAATAGCCGAGTCGGCGCTGATTCACCTCAAGTCAGGGTGAATCAGCGCCGACTCGGCGGGGTGCCTACTCCGAGAGACGTGCGCCGGACGCCGTGTCGAAGACGTGCACGCTCTTCGGGTCGGTGGTGACGTAGATCGTCTCGCCCTTCTGCACGTGGTCGCGACCGTTGACGCGGATGATGATGTTGTTGGGCGTGCCCTCGACACCGCTGGTGCCGTAGACGTAGGCATCGGAACCGAGGTCCTCGACGACGGTCACGCGGACCGGCAGGCCCTCCTCGCTGTTGCCGACGATGCGCCACGCCTCAGGGCGTACGCCGACGGTGATGTTGCCCTCCATCTTCCGGGAGGCCGTCGGGTCGACCGGGACGGCGTAGTTGCCGATCTGGGCCTTGCCGTCGTTGGCGGTCGCTTCGAGCAGGTTCATCGCGGGCGAGCCGATGAAGCCGGCGACGAAGAGGTTGACCGGCTTGTCGTAGAGACCGAGCGGGGTGTCGACCTGCTGCAGGTAGCCGTCCTTCATGACCGCGACGCGGTCACCCATCGTCATGGCCTCGACCTGGTCGTGGGTGACGTAGACGGTCGTGACGCCCAGGTCGGCCTGGAGCTTGGCGATGTCGGTGCGGGTCTGCACCCGCATCTTCGCGTCGAGGTTGGAGAGCGGCTCGTCCATGCAGAAGACCTGCGGCTGACGGACGATCGCTCGGCCCATGGCAACGCGCTGGCGCTGGCCACCGGAGAGCGCCTTCGGCTTGCGGTCGAGGTACTCGGTCAGTCCGAGGATCTCGGCCGCGTCCTTGACCCGCTTGTTGCGCTCGTCGGTCGGGACCTTGGCCATCTTCAGAGCGAAGGCCATGTTGTCGGCGACCGACATGTGCGGGTAGAGCGCGTAGTTCTGGAACACCATCGCGATGTCCCGGTCCTTCGGCGGGGTGTTGGTGATCTCACGGTCACCGATGAAGATCTTCCCCTTGTTGACCTCCTCGAGTCCCGCGAGCATCCGCAGGGTCGTGGACTTACCGCAACCCGAGGGTCCGACGAGGACCATGAACTCTCCGTCGCCGATCTCGAGGCTGATGCCGGGCACTGCCGGCTTGTCGGCGCCGGGGTACCAGCGCTGTGCCTCTTCAAATCTCACTGTGGCCATGCGTGAACAACTCCTTCACCGGCAGGTACGTGCCGGACGATCCGTCGTAAAGGTGAGCCCGCTCACAGTAGCGGGTCCCCGCTGCTCGATCTCGCTTCGTCCGCTCCAGCCGTTCCGCTGGGACGGGAGACAGGTCTAACGTGACGTAGACCACCACAGCGGAAGGAGGGCACATGACTCGGACACGACGTGCACTAGCCGCATCCGCCGCTCTGGTCTCGGTTGCCGGACTGCTGGCCGCCTGCTCGGCGAGCGCCAGCTCGAGCGACACGCTCTACTGGTACATCAACCCGGATGCCGGCGGACAGGCCAAGGTCGCCGAGAACTGCAGCACCGACGACTACACGATCAAGGTCCAGGTGCTTCCGCAGAATGCCAGCGAGCAGCGCATCCAGCTCGCGCGTCGACTGGCGGCGGAGGACCCCGAGATCGACATCATGAGCATCGACCCGCCGTACACGGCAGAGTTCGCGAACGCCGGCTTCCTGGCCAAGATCCCCGACGACCTGCAGAGCAAGCTCAAGCAGCAGTCCTTCAAGGGCGCGGTCGACGCCGCCACGTGGGACGACCAGCTCGTCGTCGCCCCGTTCTGGTCCAACACGCAGGTGCTCTGGTACCGCAAGTCTTTCGCCGAGAAGGCCGGCATCGACATGACGAAGCCCGTCAGCTGGGACCAGATCATCGACGCAGCCGCCAAGAACGACGGCAAGGTCGCTGTCCAGGCCAACAAGTACGAGGGCTACGTGGTCTGGATCAACGCGCTGATCTCCGGCGCCGGCGGCGCGATCGCCACGGACACCGACAAGGGAATCGATCTGACGCTCGAGGTGGACTCCCCCGCGGGTGAGGCCGCGGCGAAGATCATCGAGAAGCTGGCCGGCTCCAGCGCAGCACCGGCCGACCTGTCGGTCTCGAACGAGGGCACGGCGGGTGGCACGTTCGGCGGGCAGCAGGGTGCCTTCATGGTCAACTGGACCTACATCTGGACGAACTACGACTCCACCCAGCCCGAGGTGAAGGACGACCTCGGGTTCACCCGGTACCCGCAGTCCACCCAGGGCAAGGAGTCGCGACCGCCGTACGGCGGGATCGGCGTCGGCGTGAGCGAGTACTCCCGCCACAAGGACGAGGCCATGCAGGCGATCGACTGCATCACAAAGCCCGACAACCAGGGCGTGAACGCCGAGCTCACCGGCAACATGCCCGCCAGCTCGGCCGGCTACGACTACCCGGCGTTGGCAAAGATCTACCCGAAGGATCTGCTCGCCCTGTTCGAGGAGAGCCTCGACGCGGCGGCTCCGCGCACGGTCACGCCGTACTGGAGCGACATCTCCGGCGCCCTCCAGAGCTCCTGGCACCCGACCGACAGCGTCAACGAACAGACCCCACCTGACTCACAGCAGTTCATCGAGGACGTGCTGCACGGAAGGAGCCTGCTGTGAGCACTGTGACCGCTACCGCGGGGGCGTCCGCCGGCGACCGGCCGAAGTCTCCCAAGAGGAAGGTGAGCGACCGGTCCCGCGCCGAGAACCGGCTCGGCCAGCGCCTCGTGGCACCGGCCGTCATCGTGATGCTGGCCGTCACGGCGTGGCCGATGCTGCAGGCCCTCTACCTGTCGATGTTCCGCTACCGGCTCACGTCGCCGGACGACAAGGAGTTCATCGGTCTCAGCAACTACGGGACGGTGCTCACCGACCCGCTGTTCTGGCAGGACACCTGGAACACCGTGCTGATCATGGTCATCACCGTCGCGGTGGAGCTCGTCATCGGCTTCGCCTTCGCGATGGTGATGCACCGCGTGATCTTCGCGCGCGGGGCGATCCGCACTGCGATTCTGATCCCCTACGGCATCATCACCGTGGTCTCGGCGTACGCGTGGCAGTTCGCCTTCAGCCTCAACAACGGCTTCGTCAACGCCTGGTTCGCCTGGTTGCCCTGGCTCGAACCGGACACCAACTGGTTCGGCAGCCACTGGCCGGCGATGTTCGCGATCATGGTCTCCGAGATCTGGAAGACCACGCCGTTCATGTCGCTGCTGCTGCTCGCAGGCCTGGCCCAGATCTCGGAGGACATGATCGAGGCGGCACAGGTCGACGGCGCCACCTGGTGGCAGCGGCTCTTCAAGGTGATCCTCCCCAACATGCGTGCCGCGATCATGGTCGCGGTGCTGTTCCGGGCGCTCGACGCGTTCCGCATCTTCGACAACATCTACGTGATGACCCGCGGCGCCCAGGACACCGAGTCCTCCTCGTTCCTGACCTATCGACAAGTCATCGAGCAGATGCAGCTCGGGCTCGGGTCGGCGCTGTCGGTGTTGCTGTTCATCTCGGTGCTGTTGCTGGCTTCGCTGATCGTCAAGCTGTTCAAGGTCGACCTGGCGCAGGCGAGGGGTGAGGGCTGATGCACGAGACACGGAACAAGATCGGCACCTGGGCCGGCTTCGTCTTCATCCTGGTCTGGTGCCTGCTGCCGGTCGTGTGGATCATCTCCCTCTCCTTCAAGGGGCCGGACGAGACGGCGGCGGGTAGCCCGCAGTTCCTGCCCAAGGAGCCGACGCTCAAGAACTACGACGACATCATCCACAACCCCGACTTCCGGGACTCGCTGATCAACTCGTTCGGCATCGCGCTGATCGCCACCTTCCTGTCCGTCATCCTCGCCACGCTCGCGGCGTACGCGATCGCCCGCCTGGAGTTCAAGGGCAAGCGGCTCGTGCTCTCGCTGGCGCTGGCGATCGCGATGTTCCCGGTGGTCGCACTGGTCGGGCCGCTCTTCGACCTGTGGCGGACGCTCGGGCTGTTCAACACCTGGCCGGGGCTGATCATCCCCTACATGTCGTTCACGCTTCCGCTGGCGATCTGGACGCTCTCGGCGTTCTTCCGCGAGATCCCCTGGGAGATGGAGCAGGCGGCACAGGTCGACGGCGCGACGACGTGGCAGGCGTTCCGCAAGGTGATCGTGCCGCTCGCGGCCCCGGGTGTCTTCACCGCGGCGATCCTGACGTTCTTCTTCGCGTGGAACGAGTTCGTGCTCGCGATCTCACTGACCTCGACGACCCAGGCCCGAACTGTCCCGGCGCAGCTGTCCTATTTCGTCGGTCCCGACCCGTTCAACCCGCCGTACGGGCAGCTCGCCACGGCTTCCGTGGTGGTGACGGTCCCGATCATCATCATCGTCCTGCTGTTCCAGCGAAAGATCGTCGCCGGCCTGACCTCCGGCGCAGTGAAGGGGTGACCCGATGGCTGCCATCGACATGAAGAACATCGTGAAGAAGTATGGCGACGGGTTCCCGGCGGTGAACGACGTCAGCATCGACGTCGCGGACGGCGAGTTCATGATCCTCGTCGGTCCGTCCGGCTGTGGGAAGTCCACGCTGCTGCGGATGATCGTCGGTCTGGAGGACATCACCTCCGGCGAGATGCTGATCGGCGACAAGGTGGTCAACGACCTCGCGCCTCGCGACCGCAACCTCGCGATGGTCTTCCAGAACTACGCGCTCTACCCGCACCTGTCCGTCTACGAGAACATCGCGTTCCCGCTCAGGCTGGCCAAGGCGCCCGACGACGAGGTGGACAAGAAGGTGCGGGCGGCGTCGAAGACGCTGGACCTCGACGAGCACCTCGACCGCAAGCCGGGCAACCTCTCCGGCGGCCAGCGGCAGCGCGTTGCCATGGGTCGGGCGATCGTCCGCGAGGCCGACGCCTTCCTCTTCGACGAGCCGCTGTCGAACCTGGACGCCAAGCTCCGGGGCCAGATGCGCACCGAGATCTCCCGGCTGCAGAAGCGGCTCGGCATCACCACGGTCTACGTCACCCACGACCAGACCGAGGCGATGACGCTGGGTGACCGGGTCGCCGTCCTCAAGCGCGGGATCCTGCAGCAGCTGGCCACCCCGCGAGAGCTCTACGAGAACCCGGGCAACCTCTTCGTGGCCGGCTTCATCGGATCGCCGCCGATGAACTTCCTGCCGGCGACGGTCGAGGGCACGTCGGTGAAGCTGCCGTTCGGGAGCGTGGAGCTGCCCGCCGCGAAGGCGGAGAAGGCACAGGGCAAGGGCCTGCTGATGGCGGGCATCCGACCTGAGTACTTCGAGGACGCCAGCGTGAAGACCGACCCCGGGAACGGGTCGACCTTCCGGGCCAAGGTCGACTTCGTCGAGTGGTTGGGCAACGAGACCTACGCCTACATCCCGTTCGAGGCGCCCCCCGAGGTCGAGCAGCAGCTGCGCGAGCTGGAGCGCGAGCTGGACGGCGAGTCGATGCACACCCAGCTGGTCGTGTCGCTCGATGGCGCCAGCCGGATCAAGGAGGGCGAGGAGGCCGAGATCTGGGTCGACGGCTCCAAGATCCACCTCTTCGACCCGGCCACCGGCGAGAACCTCACGGTCGACCGGGACAACGCTGGCCGCATCCTCGATCACGCGACCCAGCAGACCGCGGACCAGGAGGCGGCGCAGGACGCGGTGACCAGCTGAGCGAGACCTCAGCGCCCGAGGCGGCGCTTGCGCTTCTTGCCCGGCATCGGCTTGCGGTCGACGGAGACCCCACCCCAGATCGCGACCCCACGGATGCGGACCGTCGGCGAGTTGGCGTCGAGCTCGGCCGGGACCCGGTCGTCGGGGCCCGAGTAGCCACCCATGATCCCGGCACCCTCCATCACCACGTGCGTGTGCGGGCCGACGGTGATCTGGGCGCCGCCCATGAAGGCGTTGACGGTGATCACGACCTCCTGAGCCGCGAACCGGGCCTCGCGCAGGTCGAGGTCGGCGCCACCCATCATGGCGAAGACCGACATCCGCCGGGGCACCACCCAGGCACCCTTACGGTCGAGACCACTGAGGATCGCCACGTGGCTCTCGCTCGCCGGCCCGTCGACCACGGGCGACGGCAGCGCCGGCGGCCGCCAGGACGGCTGGCCCGTCACGGGCAGGTCGGCGGTGATCGGCACCAGATCGGCGTACGTCCGTGCCGCGTAGGCCGCCCCGAGTCGCTCGTCCAGCTCGTCGAGGTCGATCCTGCCTTCACCAGCAGCGGCGCGCAGGATCTCCGCCACCTCGTACCGGTCGGCGTCCGAGATGCGCAGCTGGGTCGGGTCAGGACGGCCTTGGGGCGCAAGATCTCCCATGCCGGTCAGGGTAGTCCGGAGGTGGACAGATATCCTCGGGGTTCGTGGCGACATCTCCCGAGTTCCTCTACTCCGACCTCCTCCCGATCGGCAAGGACGAGACGCCGTACCGGCTGCTGACGACCGAGGGCGTCTCGACCTTCGAGGTCGACGGCGAGACCTTCCTCAAGGTCTCTCCCGAGGCGATCGAACGGCTGACGTCCGAGGCGATGCACGACATCAGCCACTACCTGCGCCCGGCGCACCTCGCCCAGCTGCGCAAGATCATCGACGACCCCGAGGCGTCGGGCAACGACCGCTTCGTGGCGCTCGACCTGCTCAAGAACGTCAACATCTCCGCCGGCGGCGTGCTGCCGATGTGCCAGGACACCGGCACCGCGATCGTGATGGGCAAGAAGTCCGAGGGCGTCCTCACCGGCATCGACGACGGCGAGGCGATCTCGCGCGGCGTGTACGACGCCTACACCAAGCTCAACCTGCGCTACTCGCAGCTCGCACCGCTGACGACGTACGAGGAGAAGAACACCGGCACCAACCTGCCGGCCCAGATCGAGATCTACTCGACGCCGCAGACGTCGGGGCCAGATGGAACTCCTCGGGCGGAGTACAAGTTCCTCTTCATGGCCAAGGGCGGCGGCTCGGCGAACAAGTCGTTCCTCTTCCAGGAGACGAAGGCGATCCTCAACCCGCAGCGACTGCTGACCTTCCTCGACGAGAAGATCCGCTCGCTGGGCACGGCCGCCTGTCCGCCGTACCACCTGGCGGTCGTCATCGGCGGTACGTCGGCGGAGTTCGCGCTGAAGACCGCGAAGTACGCCTCCGCGCACTACCTCGACAACCTCCCGACGGAGGGCTCGATGTCGGCGCACGGCTTCCGCGACATCGAGCTCGAGGAGGAGGTGTTCAAGCTGACGCAGTCCTTCGGGATCGGCGCGCAGTTCGGCGGCAAGTACTTCTGCCACGACGTCCGCGTCGTACGCCTCCCCCGCCACGGAGCCTCCTGCCCGGTCGCGATCGCGGTGTCCTGCTCCGCCGACCGGCAGGCGCTGGGCAAGATCACCGCTGAAGGCGTCTTCCTCGAGCAGCTCGAGACCGACCCGGCGCAGTACATGCCCGACGCCGGCGTCGCCGAGGACATCTCCGGCGGGGAGGTCGTGTCGATCGACCTCAACCAGCCGATGGCCGACATCCTCGCGGAGCTCTCGCGCCACCCGGTGAAGACGCGGCTGTCGCTGACGGGGCCGCTGGTGGTCGCGCGCGACATCGCGCACGCCAAGATCCAGGAGCGGCTCGACGCCGGCGAGGAGATGCCGGCGTACCTCAAGGACCACCCGGTCTACTACGCCGGACCGGCGAAGACCCCGGCCGGGATGGCGTCGGGCTCCTTCGGCCCGACCACCGCCGGGCGGATGGACTCCTACGTGAAGTCCTTCCAGGCCGCCGGCGGCTCGATGGTGATGCTCGCCAAGGGCAACCGCTCCAAGCAGGTCACCGAGGCGTGCGACACCTACGGCGGCTTCTACCTCGGCTCGATCGGCGGCCCGGCCGCGCGCCTGGCGCAGGACTGCATCCGGTCCCAGGAGGTGCTCGAGTACGCCGAGCTCGGCATGGAGGCGGTCTGGAAGATCGAGGTCGAGGACTTCCCGGCGTTCATCGTGGTCGACGACAAGGGCAACGACTTCTTCACCGACCCGTCGGGCACCGTCACGGTGCCGGTGACCGGGATCCGGGTGCGTTCGGCGGAGTAGGCGCCGCGGACGTCATACCCATCCCACCGACGGGACCACGCTGACGATGAGCGGACAGCGGGACCTTCGACCAGCGTCCGTCAGACTGTCGGCATGGAGTACGCCGAGATAGCGCGAGCCGAGTCGGAGCGCGGCGAGCTGGTGCTGCGCGAGCGGCGCCCGGAGCACGGGCCGAGCTCGCTCGAGCTCCGCGCCAACGGGGTCTTCGTCATGGACACCCTCGAGGTGGCCACGGAGCGCGCCCTGGCCACCGCCGCCCTGGCCGCCGTCGAGGCTCCGGTCGCCGTGATCGTGGGCGGGCTGGGGCTCGGGTTCACCATGCACGAGGTGCTGGCCGACTCCCGCGTCGAGAAGGTCGCCGTGGTCGAGGTCGAGCAGGCGCTCGTCGACTGGATGCGTGACGGCACGGTCCCGCACGGCCCGGCGCTGCTGGCCGACGAGCGCGTCACCGTGGTCGTGGCGGACATCGCGGTCGCGTTGGCGGAGGCGCCGCCCGGGTCGTACGACCTGCTGCTGCTGGATGTCGACAACGGCCCCGGCTACCTGGTGCACGAGGCCAACGCGGCGATCTACCGCACACCCTTCCTGACCAACGCCCGTGCTGCGCTGCGAGCCGGTGGCGCGATCGCCATCTGGTCGGCGTCGCAGACGCCCGAGCTCGAGCGGACGCTGAGTGAGGTGTTCACCTCCGTCGAGGAGCACGGTTACGACGTGGCCCTGCAGGAGCGCGACGAGAAGTACTGGCTCTACGTGGCGCGGACCTGAGCTCAGCTGCTGCGACCACGCCGCCCTGCGACCACCCCGGCGATGCCCAGACCCGTCAACGCGAGACCGAGCGCCACCAGCCAGGTCGACGGCCCTCCGGTCTCCGGGAGCGCCGGCCCAGCGGCGTCCTGCCCGTCCCCGGGTGACGTGCCACCCGGGGGGATGACACTCGACGTCGGTGATGGCGTGGGCGGCGTCGGTGATGGGCTCGGCGTGGGAGTTGGTGTCGGCTCGGGGACGTCGTTGTTGACGATCGTGCACACCACGTCCGAGCCCGCACCGACTGTCACCACGTCGCCGACGAGCTCACCCCCGACGCAGGTCCATCCCTCCGACTCGTAGCCGCCCGGCCCATCGGACTCGGAGAGCTCGTAGTCCCCGGGCGGCACCGCGACGTCGGTGACATCATCGGAACCGCTGATGCCCGAGAGGTCCGATGACCCCTCCGCCGACAGCTCCCAGTCGCCCGCCGTGGCGGTTCCGCCGTCGTCGTTCACGACCTCCTTGACGAGCGTCAGCTGCCCGTCCTCCTCAGGTGCGGCGTCACATGCCAGGGTCGTGGCGAACGGAAAGTCGTGGAGCTCGCGCGGGCTGGAAGCCTCGCCCGGGCTCGCCGTGGCTGAACGCCGCCGCGATCACGTTGCCCTCGATGTTGAGGGTCGGCCGCCAGGTGAGCTCGGCATTCGGCGCGTAGAGCGTGCCCTCGATGCGAGTCCCCGCCGACCACGTCGATGGTGGTGGCATCGGGGAAGTTCCACAGGATGAAGGGCGCCTGCGGACCCGAGATGCCCGGCAGATTGGGGATGTCACCGGTGAAGCTGGTGCCGGTCACGTTGACCAGCAGCGGCGTGCTGGCGTCCGGGCGGTCGAGGAACGACAGCTCGGAGAGGTTGTCGAGCTCGGCGGCGGTGAGCTCGAGGACGTTCGTCTGTCCAGGCGTGAGCTCGAACCGCGCGGAGGTGCCGGGCGGGACCGGCCGCGGGGTCGAATTGCCTTGGGCGTCGGTGAGCGTCACCGTGTCGGGGCAGGCCGCCATCTGCGTCGTCAGGCCGCGGTAGAGGTCGAACGCCCCGGGGACGTCGATCAGACCGGCCGGGACCGGGGCCTCGATCGACTGGGGTGTCTGTGCGTGCGTACGGCCCTCGATGGACCGGAGACTGGTGTAGGCACCCCCCTCCGGCACGATCCGGTAGTTCACATCGGCGCCGTTGTTGTCGACGTTGAAGGCGTCGTAGGTGCTGGTGTCGGCGACTTTGCTGAAGCCACCGTTCTCGACGAAGACGGACGCCGGCAACGGCCCCCAGTCGATGCCTCCGCCCACGTACAGGAAGGTGTTGGCACTGTCACCCGGGACGGTGAAGGTCGAGAACCTCGGCGGCGCTCCGGCCGCGATGTTGTAGTTCGTCCGAACGCGGAGGTCGCCGCCGGCCGCTACCGTGCCCTCCGACTCGTCGGAGTTGAGGGTCACGTCGCCCTCGACGAAGACCAGGAACCCGCTGTTGGCCGGATGTCCGTCCAGGGTGACCCGGACCGGGTTGACCGGTTCGAGCGCCTGCGCTGCCGGCGCGGCGACCACCCCGAGCGAGATCGCGGTCGAGACCAGCCCGCCGGCCACCAGGGCCCGCCATACACCTGCAGCAGTGAGTCCCATTCCTACCTCCTGCCGTTGCACACTAGCCGGACTCGCCCGTCCGGGTAGCGTCGTGACCATGAGCGACTACCGCGTCGAGCACGACAGCATGGGTGAGGTCCGAGTCCCGAAGGATGCGCTCTGGCGGGCGCAGACCCAGCGGGCGGTCGAGAACTTCCCGATCAGCGGCACCCCGATCGAGCCCGACCTGATCCACGCGATCGGCCGGGTCAAGGCCGCGGCCGCGACGGTGAACGCCGAGCTCGGCGTGCTGGAGGCGCCGCAGGCGGAGGCCATCGTCGCGGCGGCCCGGGAGGTCGTCGCCGGCGAGCACGACCGGGAGTTCCCTATCGACGTCTTCCAGACCGGCTCGGGCACCAGCTCCAACATGAACGCCAACGAGGTCATCGCGTCGCTCGCCGGGCGCGCCGGCACCGAGGTGCACCCCAACGACCACGTCAACGCCAGCCAGTCGAGCAACGACACCTTCCCGACCGCGATCCACGTGGCCGCGACGCTGGCCGTCGCCGACGACCTGCTCCCCGCCCTCGACGCGCTCGCCGGGAGCCTGGAGCGCAAGGCCGAGGAGTTCGCCGGCCTGGTGAAGTCGGGTCGCACCCACCTGATGGACGCCACCCCGGTGATGCTCGGCCAGGAGCTCGGCGGCTACGCCGCCACCGTGCGGTACGGCGTGGAGCGGCTCGAGTCGGTCCTCCCCCGGGTCCGCGAGCTGCCGTTGGGCGGCACCGCGGTCGGCACCGGCATCAACACCCCGCCCGGCTTCGCCGAGCGGGTGATCGCCGTGCTCTCGGAGCAGGCGGACCAGCCGTTCACCGAGGCGCGCAACCACTTCGAGGCCCAGGGCACCCGCGACTCGCTCGTCGAGCTCTCCGGGGTGCTGAGGACCGTCGCCGTCGGCCTGGTCAAGATCTGCAACGACCTGCGCTGGATGTCGTCGGGCCCGACGACCGGACTCGCGGAGATCCACCTGCCCGACCTCCAGCCCGGGTCGAGCATCATGCCGGGCAAGGTCAACCCGGTGCTGCCGGAGGCCACGCTGATGGTCTGCTTCCAGGTCATCGGCAACGACGCCGCCGTGACCGCCGCCGGCGCGAGCGGCAGCTTCGAGCTCAACGTGGCGATGCCGGTGATCGCCCGCAACGTGCTGGAGTCCGTCCGGCTGCTCGCCGCCTCCTCCCGCCTGCTCGCCGAGCGCTGCGTCGACGGCATCACGGCGAACGTCGACAGGATGCGGCAGTACGCCGAGTCCTCGCCGTCGGTCGTGACCCCGCTGAACAAGTACGTCGGCTACGAGGCCGCGGCCAAGATCGCCAAGACGGCGCTGGCCGAGGGGGCGACGATCCGCGAGACGGTGATCGCGATGGGGTACGTCGAGCGCGGCGAGCTCACCGAGGCACAGCTGGACGAGGCGCTCGACGTGGAGTCGATGACCCACCCCTGAGGCGAGGTGGCTAGTACCAGCCGTGCGACTCGGAGTGGCCCCAGGCGCCGCAGGGGCTGCCGTACCGGTCCTGGATGTAGCCCAGGCCCCACTTGATCTGGGTGGCGGGGTCGCTCTCCCAGTTGGGGCCGGCGGACGCCATCTTGGAACCCGGCAGCGACTGCGGGATGCCGTGCGCCCCGGAGGAGGAGTTGTGCGCCTGCGGGTTCCAGTTGCTCTCGCGCGTCCAGAGCGAGTCCAGGCAGCTGAACTGATCGGCACCGAAGCCGAACTGGCCCAGCAGGGCGCGGGCGATGTCGCGGGGGTCGCCGTCGCTGAGGTCGACGGTGCTGGTGCGCGCCGGGCCGCTCGTGGCCGACAGCGCGCTGACCTTGACCGGGTCGGTCTCGCGGCGCCGGTCGGCCGAGCGTGAGGTGACGGCGCGGTCGATGGCGGCCGCGGCGGCCGGCTGGCCGTCGGTGCTTCCGGTGCCGAGGTCCTGGGCCGTGGTCGCCAGCTGGGCCGGGGCTCCGCCGAGGACGCCACCGGACACGGCGATGCCGGTCACGGCGACCGCGACCGAGGACATCACGAGCCCCGTGCGCAGCGCCTTCCTCGGCGTCGCGCGCAGGGTCGGCTCGGGAGCGTGCCGGTGCGTGGGGACGTACTTCTTGTGTTTGGACAAGGCCTCGGTGCTCGGGTAGATGACTCGGACCGGACACCAACGACGCTGTCAGCAGGTCACGAGAAGATCACGGCCACCCTGCCTGACGAGGGAGGTGGTTGCAAACCGAACTGCCCGAACACGCCGGGTGATCCACGGCCGTCCCACCTCCCCCGTCACAGCAGTCACAGGGGGCCCAGGGGTATCACGATCAGAGCGTGACGTTCTCCAGCATCTCCGTCACCAGGGCAGCGATCGGCGAGCGCTCCGAGCGGGTCAGCGTGACGTGGGCGAAGAGCGGGTGCCCCTTCAGCTTCTCGATCACCGCGACCACGCCATCGTGTCGGCCGACCCGGAGGTTGTCGCGCTGGGCGACGTCGTGCGTCAGCACCACCTTGGAGTTGGCGCCGATCCGGGAGAGCACCGTGAGCAGCACGTTGCGCTCCAGCGACTGCGCCTCGTCGACGATGACGAAGGCGTCGTGCAGGGAGCGTCCGCGGATGTGCGTCAACGGCAGCACCTCGAGCATCCCGCGATCGAGGATCTCGTCGATGACCTCCTTCGAGGTCATCGCCCCGAGGGTGTCGAACACGGCCTGGCCCCAGGGCGACATCTTCTCGGACTCGGAGCCGGGCAGGTAGCCGAGCTCCTGACCACCGACCGCGAAGAGCGGGCGGAAGACCACGACCTTCTTGTGCTGACCGCGCTCCATGACGGCCTCGAGGCCGGCACACAGCGCCATCGCGGACTTGCCGGTGCCGGCGCGGCCGCCGAGCGAGACGATCCCGACCTCGGGGTCGAGCAGCATCTCGAGGGCGATCCGCTGCTCGGCGGAGCGGCCGTGGATGCCGAACGCCTCGCGGTCACCGCGCACCAGGTGCACCTGCTTGTCGGGTCCGACCCGGCCCAGCGCCGTACCCCGGTCGGAGAGCAGCACCAGACCCTGGTGGCAGGGCAGCTGGCGCGCCTCCTCCAGGTCGAGCACTCCGTCGTCGTACAGCTCGTCGAGCTCGGCGGCCGCGACCTCGAGCTCCGCCATCCCGGAGTAGCCGGAGTCGGAGTCGCTGATCGCCTCCGCGCGGTACTCCTGGGCGTCCAGGCCGACCGCGGACGCCTTGATCCGCAGCGGCAGGTCCTTGGAGACCAGCGTGACGTCGCAGCCCTCCTCGGAGAGGTTGTGAGCGACCGCAAGGATCCGGGTGTCGTTGTCGCCGAGGCGGAAGCCGGACGGCAGCGAGGTCGGGTCGGTGTGGTTGAGCTCGACCCGCACGGTGCCGCCCTCGTCACCCACCGGGACCGGCTCGTCGAGACGCCCGTGGACGATGCGGAGCTCGTCCAGGGCACGCAGGGCGGACCGGGCGAAGAAGCCCAGCTCGGGGTGGTGCCGCTTGCCCTCCAGCTCGGTGATCACCACGACCGGAAGCACGACCTCGTGCTCCGCGAAGCGCTTGAGCGCCCCCGGATCGGCCAGCAGGACGCTGGTGTCCAGGACGTAGGTGCGCACGCCCGAGGCCGCCCCCGAATGACGGTCTTTCGCGCGGGTCCTGGCGGTGGCGGTGGAGGCGGAGCGCTGCGACTTCTGAGCCTGGGTCGGCACGATGACACCCCTTGCAGGCCGGCGGGCACTCCGCGTCCGGCCATCAACTCACACTGATGGACCGGAACGAGCCCGAGCGCCGGAGTGCCGGCTCCCGGTCGCGCACCAGCAACGCTGCTGCTGCGCTGTGCAGTCGTGAATGCTCACGAACGGGCCTCCCGATACAGAGAGCTTCCCCACTCCCCGATACGTCGGAAAGTACGCCGCGGCGCGAGCCGTTCCGCAGCGACACGCCAGAACGCGAGGTGAAGCCTGTGTTACGAACCGAACCGTCGCTCGCGCAGCGCGTAGGCCCGGATCGCGCGCAGGAAGTCGACCCGGCGGAAGTCGGGCCAGTAGGCCTCGCAGAAGTAGAACTCCGACTTGGCGCTCTGCCAGAGCAGGAAGCCGCCGAGACGCTGCTCGCCCGACGTACGAATCACCAGATCGGGGTCGGGCTGGCCCTTGGTGTAGAGGTGCTCGGCGATGTGCTCGACGTCGATGACCGTGGCGAGGTCCTCAAGCGACATCCCCTTCGCGGCGGACTCGTGCAGCAGCGAGCGCACCGCGTCCGCGATCTCGCGCCGTCCGCCGTACCCCACGGCGACGTTGACCAGCATCCCGTCGACGTCGCGGGTCGCCTCCTCAGCCGCCTTCAGCTGCTCGGCGACCGGGGTCGGCAGCAGGTCGAGCGCGCCCACGGGGTGGATCCGCCACCGCTGCTGGTCGGCGAGCGAGGCCACGGCCTCCCCGATGATGTCGAGCAGGGGGTCCAGCTCGTGGCTGGGACGGTTGAGGTTGTCGGTCGAGAGCAGCCAGAGCGTGACGACCTCGATGCCGACCTCGTCGCACCAGCCGAGCAGCGGCTCGATGTTGGCCGCACCCGCCCGATGGCCGTGCGCAGTGTCCCGACCGACCGCCTTGGCCCAGCGGCGGTTGCCGTCGAGCATGACGCCGACGTGCTTCGGCAGACCGTCGGTGGGCATCCGGCGCAGCACCCGTGCCTCGTACGCCGGGTAGAGCACCCGCCGAGCACCGCGCTTCCAGTCCACCCGCCGATCGTAGCGGCGCTCGCGCCTCCCCTGTTGACGTGACGTTCACCGCCCGCGGCGTTTTCGTGCCCTACCTCCGGGTAGGTTCTCCTCATGAACCAGGCGATGCGAGCGGGAATCGACCAGCTCCAGGACGCTGTCGCCGACCTCAAGGCCGATCTGAAGCCCAAGCTCCGGGGCTGGCTGCACCTCGGGACCGCCCCGCTGACGCTCGCGGCCGGCATCGTGCTGATCGCACTCTCGCCCAACGACACGACCCGGATCGGCTCGGCCGCCTTCACGGGCACGGCCGTGATCCTCTTCACCGTGTCGGCGATCTACCACACCGGCACCTGGTCGCCGCGGACGTGGGCGTTCCTGCGCCGCTTCGACCACGCCAACATCTTCCTGCTGATCGCCGGCTCCTACACGGCGTTCAGCCTGCTGCTCCTCGACGGCACCACCCGGTGGGTGCTCCTCGCCACGGTCTGGACCGGGGCCGTGCTGGGCGTGCTGTTCCGGATCTTCTGGACCGACGCCCCGCGCTGGCTCTACGTGCCCCTCTACATCGCCATGGGCTGGGCGGCCGTCTTCTTCCTGCCGGCGTTCTTCGACGGCGCCACCCGCCTCGGGGTCGGGGTCGGCATCGCGACCTTCACGATGATCGTGGTCGGCGGCGCGCTCTACACCTTCGGCGGCGCCGTCTACGGCTTCAAGCGCCCCAACCCGTGGCCGCGCTGGTTCGGGTTCCACGAGGTCTTCCACACCTTCACGATCCTCGCGTTCGTCGCCCACTACGTGGGTGTCTCGCTCGCGACGTACTCGCTGCGCTGATCGCGCTGGTCGTCTCCTTCGTCACCGGCAGCTGATGAGCCCTTCACAGAAGTAGAACCTGTTCCTATTCTGGCGGCATGACCGTCGAGGGCAGCTGCCATCCGTCGTACGAACCACTCCGCGACCTGCTCGCGGCGCGCCTGGCCGACGGGTCCGAGGCCGGCGCCTCGGTCGCGGTCGTCCGGGACGGGGAGCTGGTCGTCGACCTCTGGGGCGGCGAGGCGCGGCCCGGCGAGCCGTGGCGGGAGGACACGATCGTCCAGGTCTGGTCGGTGACCAAGACGATGGCCGCACTCACCGTGCTCGTGCTGGTCGATCGCGGGCTGCTCGACCTGGACGCACCGGTGGCGACGTACTGGCCGGAGTTCGGCCGTCGCGACGTCCTCGTGCGGCACCTGCTCGCCCACACCTCCGGTCACGCGGGCTGGACCGAGACCCTCGACGTCGCCGGGCTGCTCGACCTCGAGCGGTCCGAGCGGATGCTGGCCGAGCAGGAGCCGTGGTGGGAGCCGGGCACAGCGTCCGGCTACCACATGGTCAGCTACGGTCACCTGCTCGACGGCCTGGTGCGGGCCGCCACCGGGACGCCGCTGGCCGACCAGTTCCGCACGCTCGTGGCCGAGCCGCTCGGCGCCGACTTCCACCTCGGCGTACCGGACGCCGCGCTGGCGCGCTGCGCCGACCTGCTCCCACCGCCGCCCGGCGGGCTCGACCTCTCGCTGCTGCCCGAGGGCAACCTGCTGGTGCCGACCATCGTGAACCCACTGCTCGACGTCGGCGGCTTCTGCAACACGGCTGAGTGGCGGCGGGTCTCGGTGGCCGGTGCCAACGGCCACGGCAACGCCCGCTCGATCGCCCGGGCCCAGTCGGTGGTCTCGCACGGCGGCGAGGTGAACGGCGTACGACTGCTGTCGCAGGCGACCATCGACCGGATCTTCGACGTCCAGGCCGACGGGCCCGACCTGGTCCTGCTGGTGCCGCTGCGCTGGGGCATCGGCTACGGACTGCCCCAGCCGACGTCGGCGCCGGCGGTCCCGGACGGGCGGGTCTGCTGGTGGACGGGGTACGGCGGCGCGATCGTCGTCAACGACCTCGACCGCCGGACGACGGTCGCCTACGCGATGAACCGGATGGAGAACCACTTCACGTCCTCCGCGCGCACCGACGCGTACGTGCGGACGGCCTTCGACTGCGTGGACGGAGCAGCGTCATGAAGGTGTGCATCATCGGGGCCGGGTGCTCCGGCATCACGACCGCGAAACGACTCCAGGACTACGGCATCGACTACGACCAGTTCGAGCTGTCCGACGACGTCGGGGGCAACTGGTACTTCCGCAACCCCAATGGCCGCTCCTCGGTCTACGAGTCGCTGCACATCGACACCTCGACGTCGCGGCTGGAGTTCGAGGACTTCCCGGCACCCGCGGACTACCCGCACTTCCCGCACCACACGCTGATCCACCAGTACTTCCGCGACTACGTCGACCACTTCGGTCTCCGCGACGCGATCTCCTTCGGGGTGGGCGTCGACCGCGCTCGCCGTACCCCTGAGGGCTGGGAGGTCACGCTCTCCACCGGCGAGACGCGGGCGTACACCGACCTCGTCGTCGCCAACGGCCACCACTGGAGTCCGCGTCTGCCCGACTACCCGGGCCACTTCGACGGAGAGCTGCTGCACAGCCACTCCTACATCTCGCCGTTCGAGCCCGTCGAGATGCGCGGCAAGCGGGTGATCGTGGTCGGCATGGGCAACTCGGCGATGGACATCGCGAGCGAGCTGTCGGCCCCATGGATGGCCTCTCGCCTCTACGTGTCCGCCCGGCGCGGGGTGTGGGTGCTGCCGAAGTACCGCAACGGCCAGCCGGCCGACAAGGTGATGGCGCCCCCGGACATCCCGAAGGAGCAGGCGCTCGTCGCGTCGCGCGCCCTGATCCGGGAGCTGGTGGGCTCGATGAGCTCCTACGGGCTGCCCGAGCCAGACCACGAGCCGCTGGCCGCCCACCCATCGGTGAGCGCGGACTTCCTCACCAAGGCGGGCTCCGGCGACATCCACATGCTGCCGGCGATCGCCCGACTGGACGGATCCACGGTGCACTTGAGCGACGGGTCGTCCGTGGAGGCCGACGTGATCGTGTGTGCCACCGGCTACGAGATGAGCTTCCCGTTCTTCGACCCGGCCGAGTCCGAGCTCCACCCCGATGACGAGCACCGCTACCCGCTCTTCAAGCGGATGATCAAACCGGGCGTCGACCACCTCTTCTACCTCGGCCTGGCCCAGTCGTCGCCGACGATCGTCAACCTCGCCGAGCAGCAGTCCAAGCTGCTCGCCAAGCTCCTCGTCGGGTCCTACGAGCTCCCCTCGGTCGAGGAGCAGGAGCGGATCATGCGCGCCGACGAGGCCGCCCACCTCGAGCAGTACTACGACGCGCCGCGACACACCATCCAGATCGACTTCGGCCGCTACTGCCTGGACCTGGACGCCGAGATCACCGCCGGCGAGAGGCGTGCGGCAGGCGCCGGAGAAGTGCTGGGGTAGGTCCGGTCCGCGACGTCTCGTCACGCTCAGGCACCCGGGACCTGGTCGACTTCCCCCAGCACCTGTACATCGGGTCGGCGCCTCAGCCCTTCTTGCCGCGCCCGTGCAGCAGGCCGAGGACCTGGGCGAGCTGCTTGTCGGCCTTCTCCGTGCGCTCGAAGCTGGTCAGGTTGATCATCGGCTTGAACTTCTGCCGGGCGATCGCCTTGGCGTAGGTGAACTCCTTGAGCCCCTCGGGTCCGTGGATCCGGCCGAAGCCGGAGTCACCGACGCCGCCGAACGGCAGGCTCGGGATGCCGGCGAAGGTGATCACGCCGTTGACCGCAGTCATCCCCGAGCGGACCCGCTCGGCGATCGCCATGCCGTTGGCCTTGCTGAAGACCGTGTTGCCCAAGCCGTAGCGCGTGGCGTTGGTCTTCTCGATCGCCTCGTCCATCGTCTTCACCTTGGCGATGGTCAGGGTCGGACCGAAGGTCTCCTCCTGCACCGCCAGCGAGTCCTCGGGTACGTCGACCAGGATGGTCGGCTGCACGAAGCGTTCACCCACGGCGTCGACGCCGCCGATCACGGCCCGACCGCCGCGATCGATCGCGTCCTGGACGTGGCTGCGGATGACACCGACCTGGCTGGGCATCGTGATCGGGCCGATCTTGCCGCCCTCGGCGGCCTCGAGACCCGCCGCCTTCGCGGTGATCGAGGCGAGGAACTCGTCGTACACCTTCTCGTGCACGTAGACCCGCTCGACCCCGATGCACGTCTGACCGGCGTTGCTGCACGCGCCCCACAGGGCGGCATCCGCGGCGGCGTCGATGTCGGCGTCGGCGTCCACGATCACGGAGTCCTTGCCGCCCGCCTCGATCACGACCGGCGTCAGGGTCTCGGCGCATGCGGCCATCACCTTCTTGCCGGTCGCCGTGGAGCCGGTGAACGCGAGCTTGTCGACACCGGCGCGGCACAGGAAGGAGCCGGTCTCGCCCAGCCCGGTGATCAGCTGCAGGACCGGGCGCCCGACCGCCTCCTGGAAGGTCTGCACGAGCCAGCCGCCGACACCGGGGGTGTACTCGCTGGGCTTGAAGACGACGGCGTTGCCGGCCGCCAGGGCGTAGGCGATCGAGCCCATCGGCGTGAAGACCGGGTAGTTCCACGGGCCGATCACGCCGACCACTCCGAGCGGCTTGAAGGCCACCGAGGCGGACTGGTTGACCATCAGCAGACCGGACGAGACCTTGTGGCGACCGAGCACCTTCTTGGCGTGGCCGGCGGCCCAGGCGATGTGGTCGACGGCCAGCCCTGCCTCGAGCATCGCGTCGGCGGCCGGCTTGCCCATCTCGTGGCTCACCAGCTCGGCGAGCTCGGGGAGTCGCTGGGTCATCAAGGTCTTCCAGGCGTTGAGGTGCACCTTGCGCTCGGCGAAGCTCAGGCCGGCCCACCACACGGCCTCGGTCCGGGCGCGGGCGACGGCGGCGCGGACCTCCTCCTCGGTCTGGACCGGGTGGGTGCCGACGACCTCGCCGGTGGCGGGGTTCAGGGACTCGAAGGTGGAGCCGGACTGCGGGCGTGCGGGTGCCTGGGTCATGACGGTCACAGTAGTGCTGTCACGGTCAGCGCAACAGGGCACCCGCCAGGTCGTCGACGGTGGTCACCGGTCGCTCGCAGACGAAGCCTCGGCACACGTACGCCGTGGGCCGGTCGTCCACGGGGTCCCGGCCGACCAGGAGCGGGATCGCGGCGTCGGATCCGGCCGCCACCACGACGACCGCGCCGGGGTGACGACGGGCTCGTCGCTCCAACGCGTCGCGCTCCTCGGAGGGTTCGCCGACCACCGCGACCTCGACCGGCCCGTCGAGCATCGCCTGGACCGCCGCCAGCGACCACCCGGCGAACCGCGGCGACTGCTCGGCGAGCACCCCGACCGTGGCGAGGGCCGCCTCGGCGGCATCGCGGTGCCGGCCGGAGCCGGTGACCGCGGCGTACGTCGACAATGCGTGGACGAGTGCGGACAGCCCGGACGGGGAGGCGTTGTCCGCCGGGTCGCGGGGGCGTGCCACCAGGGCCTCGGCGTCGTCCGCGGTGTCGTAGAAGCCGCCGTCGTCGGCAGCGAAGTGCTGGAGCACGGCATCGAGGACCACGCGCGATCGATGCAGCCAGACGGGGTCGCCGGTCACCTGCAGCAGGTCGAGGAACCCAGCGGCCACGCAGCCGTGGTCCTCGAGCACCCCGGCGGGCGAGCCGACGACGCCGTCGCGCGAGACGCGGCGGAGCCGACCGTCGACCATGTGGACCCGCCACAGCAGATGACCGACCACACCCGCGTCCCGGACGTACGTCGGCCGGTCGAGCAACCGTCCGGCGCGGCACAGGCCGCTGATCGCCAGCCCGTTCCACGCTGCGACGACCTTGTCATCGCGGGCCGGGCGCTCCCGGCGGTCACGAGCAGACCTGAGCAACCGCTGGGTCCGGTACCACCGTGTGAGGTCGTCCGGCTCTGCCAGCAGCTGAAGGGTCGACGTGCCGTGCTCGAAGGTTCCTGCTCGCGTGACCGACAGCAGCTCGGCGGCCCACCGGCCGTCGTCCGGCCCGAGCACCTCGATCAGCTGGGCCGGCGTCCAGACGTAGTAGGTGCCCTCGGCGCCCTCCGAGTCGGCGTCGAGCGCGGAGGCGAAACCGCCCTCGGGCGTCCGCAGCTCACCGAGCAGGAAGTCGGCGATGCCCTCAGCGGTTCGGACGCCGAGGTCGGTCCCCCACTCGGCGTACACCCGCAGCAGCAGCGCGTTGTCGTAGAGCATCTTCTCGAAGTGGGGGACCACCCAGTCGCGGTCGACGCTGTAGCGCGCGAACCCGCCCGCGAGCTGGTCGTGGATGCCGCCGCGCGCCATCGCCTCGAGCGTCGAGTCGACCATCCGACGCGCCTCGGTCGGCGAGCCGGGATCACCGGCGATGCGCAGCAGGAACTCGAGCACCATCGACGGCGGGAACTTCGGCGCCGAGCCGAATCCGGCCGAGGTCTGGTCGAACTCGCGCGCCAGTGTGACGACCGCCTGCTCCAGCAGCTCGGGACCGGCGAGCGTCGCGGTGCCCGGTACGCCGCCCTGCGCCGCCAGGTGCTCACGCAGCGTCGAGGCGACGCGGGCCACCTCGTCGCTCCGGTTGGCCCAGGCGTCGGCCAACGCCTCGAGCACCTGGCGGAACGACGGTTGCCCGCCGCGCGGCTGGTCGGGGAGGTAGGTGCCGGCGAAGAACGGGGTGCCGTCATGGTCGAGCACGCACGTCATCGGCCAGCCGCCGTGCCCCGTCATCGCCGTCGTCGCCTGCATGTAGACCGAGTCGACGTCGGGTCGCTCCTCACGGTCGACCTTGACGCTCACGAAGTGCTCGTTGAGGTAGGTCGCCGTCGCCTCGTCCTCGAACGACTCGTGCGCCATCACGTGGCACCAGTGGCAGGCGGCGTACCCGACGGAGAGCAGGACCGGCTTGCCAGCCGCTCGTGCCGCCTCGAACGCGTCGGGGCCCCACTCCCACCAGTCCACCGGATTCTCCGCGTGCTGCAGCAGGTACGGGGAGGTGGCGGACGCTAGGCGGTTCGGCACGACACCGCCGCCGCCTAGGTCGCGGAGGTTGCAGGCGCAGGTGCCGGTGCAGGTGCAGGCGAGCGAAGCGCGAAGCCGATCAGCGCCAGGACGATGCCGAGGACGACCGCCATGCCGGCGACCCCGAAGGCGACGACCGAGGTGAAGAGGGACGCCTGCAGGAACGCGGAGTCCATCGCCGTCTCCCGGACCGGATCATCCTGGTCGAGCTCGGCGTAGGTCTTGCCGCCGGTGATCTTCTGGGTGTGGTGGTCGATGATGTCGGCCTGGCAGAACGCTGAGATCGGGCCGTTCACGTCGTCCCCTGCGGCGCAGTTGGCGTCGTCGGCGACGGTGATCTTCTGGTCCGCCAAGGTGGTCGAGATGACTACCCAGGTGGCGACACCGGCGATCACCATGATGACTCCGACCACGATGGACGTGATCGCCGCTACTTTGCGCATGTCTCTGTGCTCCCTTCGGCCAACCCGGTTCTCTCGGGGTGACGCCTGCATTCGGACACAACCGTGATGATCAGAATCGCGGTCCTCCCGCAGGCTCCGCCTCACCCGACGCGGGTGAATCGTTCATCCGCGCCTACCGCGACGTGGGCTGACCGATCAGGTCGTTGCGCTCGCCGCTACCGTCACGCCATGCGCAGCAGTGACCTCGACCCCAGGACTCCCGTGCTCGTCGGCGTCGGCCAGTGCGCCGAGCGCATCGACGAGCAGGGGTACGAAGGACTCTCGGCGGCTGAACTGGCGGGCCGGGCGGCGGCGTACGCCCTGGCCGACGCGGGCGCCGCCTCCGACCTCGCGGCCGCGATCGACACCGTCGCCGGGGTCCGCCAGTTCGAGACGTCCACGCCGATCGCGGAGGCTCCTCTCGGCCGGGCCGACAACTTCCCGCGGGCCGTGGCCGCCCGGATCGGCGCCGACCCCGCGCACGCCATCCTCGAGGTCGTCGGCGGGCAGGCCCCGCAGCGACTCGTCACCGAGCTCGCGACCGCCATCGCCAACGGCGAGCGCGAGGTGGTGCTCGTCGCCGGCTCGGAGGCGATCTCGACCACGCGCCACTTCGCGGGCAGCGATGCCGCTCCCGACTTCGCCGAGGAGGTCGGTGGCACCCTCGAGGACCGCGGCATCGGGCTGCGTGGCCTGGTCACCTGGCACACCGCGATCCACGGCCTGACCGACGCTCCCATCCAGTACGCCCTGTTCGAGAACGCGCGCCGCGCCCGGCTCGGCCTGAGCCGCGAGGAGTACGCCGTGGGCATGGGCGAGCTCTTCGCGCCGTTCAGCGAGGTCGCGGCGCGCAACCCGCTCGCCGCGGCCCCGACGGCGCGTACGGCGGAGGAGCTTGCCACCCCGAGCGAGCGCAACCGCCCGATCGTCGACCCCTACCCGCGGTTCCTGATCGCCCGCGACCAGGTCAACCAGGGCGCCGCCGTGCTGCTGATGTCGGTCGGCGCGGCTCGCCGGCTCGGCGTACCGGAGGAGAACTGGGTGTTCCTGCACGGGCACGCCGACCTGCGCGCTCCGGACCTCCTCGACCGGGAGGACCTGAGCAGCTACCCGACCGCCGTGCTCGCCGTCCAGGAGGCGCTGGAGGTCGCGGAGGTCGACCTGGCAGACATCACGTTCCTCGACCTCTACTCGTGCTTCCCGGTCGCGGTGTCCACCGTGCTGGAGGGCCTGGACCTCGATCGCGACGACCCCCGCGGGCTCACCCTCACCGGGGGCCTGCCGTTCTTCGGCGGCGCCGGCAACAACTACTCGATGCATGCCATCGCGGAGGCCGTCCAGCGCTGTCGGACCGACCCGGACGAGCTCGGCCTGATCACCGCGAACGGCGGCATGCAGGCGAAGTACTCCGTCGGCGTCTACTCCGCCCGCCCGGCGCCGTGGCGCGCCGACCGCAGCGCGGACCTGCAGGCCGAGATCGCGACCTGGCCCTCGCCGCCGTTCACCGAGCACCCCGAGGGCTGGGCGAGCATCGAGACGTACGCCGTGCGGTACGGACGCAGCGGTCGCCGCTCCGGCATCGTGATCGGACGGCTCGACGACACGGGTGAGCGCTTCCTCGCCACGCCGCTCGAGGACGATGCCGACATCCTCGACCTGCTCGCGGCTCCCGAGCCCATCGGCCAGCGCGTCTATGCGCGGTCGTTGAAGCGCGGCAACCGGGTCACCACGACCCAGGAGCGGATGGACGCCCAGCAGCCCCGGGACGCCGGCGCCGACGACCGCGCCGAGACGGAGCGGATCGCCGCGGAGTTCGAGGCGGTGCTCTAGGAGCCCTCGCCCTCCGGGCGGTCGGCGGTCGGTCGGGTCCGCGACGGTCGGCATCGGCACCGGCTTCTTGTCCGACGGGTCGTAGAGCCCGGCCTCCTCGGCGGCGTCCACCTTGCGCAGCTGCTTGGTCAGGCTCCAGCCCAGGAAGGCCACCGCGAGGATCAGCCCGATGAAGATCGCGAACGCCACCCACCCGGCCTTGACGTCGTTGGGCTGGGGCACCTCGTCGACGAAGGAGATCACCTGGGGAAGGACGGTCAGCACCTGCATGGGTTCAGTCTCTCAGAGCGGGTCGGTGATGCCGGCGAAGAGGTCGTCCTCGGGGAGCTCGGACGTGACGTGGGTCTTCACCAGCTCGAAGTCCTCGGTCGGCCAGACCTCGGCCTGGAGCTCTCGCGGGATCGCGAACCAGAAGCCGTCCGGGTCGATCTGGGTCGCGTGCGCCAGAAGTGCCTGGTCTCGGACGCCGAAGTAGTCGGAGCAGGGCACCCGGGTCGTGACCCGGGCATCCCACTCGGGCTCGTCCTTCCACTCGGCGAGCCGCTCGGCCCACGGAGACTCCAGCCCGTGGGCGATCATCGCGTCGTGGGTCGCCTGGATCCGGGCCTTGTTGAACGAGTGGTGGTAGTAGAGCTTGAGCACCTGCCAGGGCTCGCCGAGCTCGGGGTAGCGCTCCGGATCGGCCGCCGCCTCGAACGCCGCGACGCTGATCTCGTGGCACTTGATGTGGTCGGGGTGGGGGTAGCCACCACGCTCGTCGTACGTCGTCATGACGTGCGGGCGGAAGGAGCGGATCAGCCGCACCAGCGGCGCCATCGCCTCGTCGAGGGGGACCAGTCCGAAGCAGCCCTCGGGCAGCGGCGGCTTCGGGTCACCCTCGGGCCAGCCGGAGTCGATGAAGCCGAGCCAGTCCTGGCGGATGCCGAGGATGTCGCGGGCCCGCTCCATCTCCTGCCGCCGGATCTCGGTCATGTTCTCGAGGATGTCGGGCCGATCCATCTTGGGGTTGAGGATCGAGCCGCGCTCGCCGCCGGTGCAGGTCGCGACGTGGACGTCGACGCCCTGCGCGACGTACATCGCCGTGCTGGCGGCGCCCTTGCTCGACTCGTCGTCGGGGTGGGCGTGGACATGCATCAGGCGGAGGCCGGCTCGGGGGCCGGAGGGGCGCTGCGTCACCGGGACATCCTAGGTGGGACCATTTCGGGGTGACCCAGCCGACCGACCTCGCCGCCCGGTACGGCGCGCCGGCACCCTGGCGACGTCAGGTGCTGATCGGCGCGAGCGTGCTGCTCGCGGCTGCGTTCCTGGGGTGGCTGGGCTGGACGATCTGGGACCAGTCCACCCCGCAGGTCCGCTCCGACCTGGTCGGGTACGACGTCGTCGACGAGCACGAGTCGACCGCGACCATCGAGGTGCGGCTGGCCGACGCCGGCGTCGTCGCGAGCTGCACGCTGCGCGCCTTCGCCGAGGACCACACGGTCGTGGGCGAGCTGGTCTTCGTCCCGAAGGGCGGCCAGAGCGACCAGAGCGTGCGCACGGAGCGCCGAGCCACGTCGGTCGAGCTGCTCGGCTGCACCGCCCCGGGGCAGAACCGACCCCGCTGATCGATCTGCGCTCCAACGGGTCAGTTGTTAGACTGGCCGATCTGACGCTCCCCGCAGGGCCGTCGAGGACGGCCCGGCGCGATCGCCCATGATCCGCACCACTGTGCCGTTTATCGGCACCCTCAGGGGGGCACCACCGACGAGCGGCGGATGCTTCCGCCGTACCTCGAAGCAAGCAGGAGTTACCCGATGACGCAGGCAGCAGCTCAGGGCAAGATCTGGCTCACCCAGGACGCCTTCGACAAGCTCAGCCATGAGCTCGAGGACCTCAAGGGTCCGGTCCGCCAGGACATCATCGCCCGGATCAGCGCCGCGCGTGACGAGGGCGACCTCAAGGAGAACGGCGGCTACCACGCCGCCCGCGAGGAGCAGGGCAAGCTCGAGGGCCGGATCCGCCAGCTCGAGGACATGCTGCTGCGCGCCGAGGTCGGCGAGACCCCGGCCGACGACGGCGTCGTCGAGCCCGGCATGAAGGTCACCTACAAGTTCGTCGGCGACTCCGACGACGAGGCCGAGACGTTCCTGCTCGGTGCCCGCGAGATGGAGGACGCCGCCGGCGGCCTCAAGGTCTACTCGCCGCAGTCTCCCCTCGGCTCGGCCATCCTCGGCTCCTCGACGGGCGACACCGTCAGCTACGAGGCGCCCAACGGCAAGGAGCTCCAGGTCGTGATCCTGGACGCGGTGCCCTTCACCGGCTGACCCACCCGCCGAGTCGGCGCAGATTCACCCTCGAGTCGGCGCTGTTTCACCCGTTCCGGGGTGAAACAGCGCCGACTCGGCGTTACTGGACGACGCGGAAGCCCTGCTCGCGGAGGCGGGCCACGACCTGTTCGGCGTGCGGCTCACCGCGCGTCTCGAGCTGCAGGCGCACCTCGACCTCGTCGACGTGCAGCGTGGGTGAGATCCGCTCGTGGGCGACCTCGAGCACGTTGGCCCCGACGGAGCTGACGTCGGCGAGCAGGTGCGCGAGCCCTCCCGGGGTGTCGGGGATGCACACCCGCAGGTTGAGGTAGCGCCCAGCGGCAGCCATGCCGTGCCGGATGACCTTGCCGAGCAGCAGTGGGTCGATGTTGCCACCGGACAGCACCGCGACCACGGGGGTCGGGAACGCCGTCGGGTGCTCCAGCAGCGCTGCGACCGCGGCCGCACCTGCCGGCTCGACGACCATCTTGGCGCGCTCCAGCGTCGCCAGCACCGCCCGCGCCATGGCGTCCTCCGAGACCGTCAGGATCTCGTCGACGTGGTCGCGTACGGCGGCGAAGGTGATGTCGCCCGGACGACCGACCGCGATCCCGTCGGCCATCGTGCTCATCGACTCCAGGGCCAGCGGAGCGCCGTTGGCCAGCGAGCCGGGGTACGCCGCGGCGCGCTCGGCCTGGACCCCGACGACCCGGACGTCCGGGCGAAGCGCCTTGACCGCGAGCGCGATCCCGGCCAGCAGCCCACCGCCGCCGGTCGGCACCAGCACCGTCTGCACGTCGGGGGTCTGCTCGAGGATCTCCAGACCCGCCGTACCCTGCCCCGCGACGATGTCGACGTGGTCGAAGGGATGGATGAGCACCGCTCCCGTGCGCTCGGCGAAGCGGGTGGCCTCGGCCAGGGCGTCCTCGAGGTAGCGACCGTGGAAGACCACGTCGGCGCCGTACGCCCGGGTGGCCTTCTCCTTGGGGATCGGCGCCCCCTCGGGCATGAAGACGGTCGACCTGATGCCGAGCAGCTGCGCGGCGAGCGCGACGCCCTGGGCGTGGTTGCCGGCAGAGGCCGCGACCACGCCGTGCGCGCGCTCGTCGGCGGAGAGCCGAGCGATCCGGACGTAGGCGCCGCGCGCCTTGAAGGAGCCCGTGCGCTGGAGGTTCTCGCACTTGAGGGAGACCGGGCCGCCCGCGAGCGCGGAGAGCCAGCGCGACTCCTCCATCGGTGTCTCGATCGCGACGCCGGCGAGCACCTCGCGCGCGAGCTCGATGTCGCGCAGGCTGACCGTGGGGACGTCACTCATCCGGCACCTCGACGCTCTCCCCGGTCTCCTCGTAGTCCTCTTCGAGCTCCTCGACCGGATCATCGTCCCCCGGGCTCGTGTAGGCGGCGAGGTGCTGGACCACGGCATTGACGGCGGCCGCGATCGGTACGGCGACCAGCGCACCCGCGATCCCGGCGATGAGCACACCGGCGGCGATCGAGAGGATCACCGCGAGCGGGTGCACGGAGACCCAGCGCCCCATCAGGAACGGCTGCAGCACGTGTGCCTCGAGCTGCTGGACGCCGATGATCACGGCGAGCATGAGCAGCGCGGTGATCGGACCGTTGGCGACCAGAGCGACCAGCACGGCGACGGCGCCGGCGACGGTGGCACCGACCAGCGGGACGAAGGCACCGAGGAAGACGAGCACGCCGATGGCCAGCACGAAGGGCACCCCGAGGATCGCGGCACCGACCGCGATCCCGATGGCGTCGGTCAGGGCGACGATCACGGTCGCCCGCACGAACTGGGTCAGCGAGATCCACGCGACCCGACCCGAGCTGTCGACGTGTCCGCGGGCGGCGCGCGGCGACAGCCGCACCATCCATGCCCAGATCCGGTCGCCGTCGGCGAGGAAGAAGTACGTCGAGAACAGCACGATGAAGAAGCCGGCGAACACGTGGCCGACGGCCGTGCTGACCTCGGTGATCCGGCCGACGACCTCGCCGCCGTTGGACTGCTCGGTGATGGCTTCCTGCGCGCGATCGATGTAGTCGTTGATCTGGGAGTCGCTCGCGTGCAGCGGGCCGTTCTTCAGCCAGTCCTTGATCTCGTCGAGCCCGGCGACCGTCTGGTCGGCCAGGTCGTTGGCGCCGGTGGCGATCTGCTGGCCGGCCAGGGTGAGCAACAGTCCCACGAGCGCGATGCCGGCGATCACGACCCCGAGCGCGGACAGGCCGCGAGGCAGACCGGTCCGCACCAACCCGTCGACGATGGGAACGACCAACGCCGTGATCAGCAGCGCGATCACGACCGGGAGCACGACGACGGCCAGGTAGCCGATCGAGAGGAAGATGACCGCGCCCGCTGCGACGATGACCAGGAAGCGCCACGACCAGGCGGCCGCCAGGTCGACGCCCCACGGCACCTGTCGGCTCGCCGCCGACCCGCCGGACGCCACCGGCAACATGTTCAGCTGGGCCTGGCGCTCGTCGCGCAGGTGCGCGAACTGGTGGGCGAGCCGCGCCGCCAGCCGGGCCTCCCCCTCCTCCACCTCGGGGGTGGCCCGGTTGCGGCGGTTCCGGAGCGGCCGGCGTCGCCGAGCGGTCCCGGACCCGTCGTCGTCGGGTACGCCGTCAGCGGCCACGTCGTCGGCGTCGTTGTTCACGCCGACAAGGTACCCAAGGTGACGTCAGTCCAACGCACGCTCGAGGTCGGCCACCAGGTCGTCGGCGGTCTCGATGCCGACGCTGAGCCGGACCAGGTCGGCCGGCACCTCCAGGTCGGTGCCCGCGACGCTGGCGTGGGTCATCCGCCCGGGGTGCTCGATCAGCGACTCGACGCCACCGAGCGACTCGCCCAGGGTGAAGACCTCGGTGCGCTCGCACACGGCCAGCGCCTGGGCCTCACCACCGTTGACGCGGAACGACACCATCCCGCCGTACCGCCTCATCTGTCGCTGGGCGACCTCGTGTCCGGGGTGGGTCTCGAGGCCGGGGTAGATCACCTCGCCGACGGCGGGGTGACTGGTCAGGAAGTCCACGACCTTCTCGGCGTTGTCGCAGTGCCGCTCCATCCGCAGCGCGAGCGTCTTGAGCCCGCGCAGGGTGAGCCACGCGTCGAACGGCCCGGCGACGGCGCCGATCGCGTTCTGGTGGAAGGTGACCTTCTCGGCGAGGTCGAGGTCCTTGACGACCAACGCGCCGCCGACGACGTCGGAGTGCCCACCGCAGTACTTCGTCGTGGAGTGCACGACGACGTCGGCGCCGAGGGTCAGCGGCTGCTGGAGGTAGGGCGACGCGAAGGTGTTGTCGACGACCAGGAGGGCGCCCGCGTCGTGGGCGATCGCCGCAAGGGCCTCGATGTCGCCGATGTTGAGCAGCGGGTTGGTCGGGGTCTCGACCCAGACCAGCTTGGTCTGGCCGGGACGGACCGCGGCCGCCACCTGCTCGAGGTCGGACACCGGCGCCGGGCTGTGGTCCAGGCCCCAGACCTTCTCGACCTTGTCGAAGAGCCGGAAGGTCCCGCCGTACGCGTCGTCCGGGATCACGACGTGGTCACCGGGCCGGCACAGCGCCCGCACCAGGGTGTCCTCCGCGGCGAGGCCGGAGGCGAACGCGAAGCCGCGCTCCCCCTCCTCCAACGCTGCGATGTTGCCCTCGAGCGCGGTGCGGGTCGGGTTCGCGGAGCGGCTGTACTCGTAGCCGCCGCGCAGGCCGCCCACACCGTCCTGCTTGTAGGTGCTGGTCGCATAGATCGGCGGGATGACCGACCCGGTCGCCGCGTCCGGCTCGTAGCCCGCGTGGATCGCACGCGTCTCGAAGCCGGACCCCTTCAATGACTTTGCCCTGTGCTGCTGCTCGCTCATGCGGTCGAGGCTATCTGGCGGCGCGTTTCACCGGCTGACCGGTGAAACGGTCGAACGCGCCGAGGCCGTGCGGCGTGTCCGCCACTTCCGGCGGACTAGTTCGGCCGACGAGCTCGGCGAGGTTGGACTCGGGCTCGGGAACGCCACGCTCACCGGCGGTGTTACAGACTGTGCATCATCACTCCGATCTGAAGGAGAGCACGTGTTCCTCACCCGCAAGGCCCAGCTGGTCGCCCCCGAGGAGACCCTGTCCGGCCGCAGCGAGCGCAACTTCCCGCTGGCCGAGAAGCACCGCGTCCTGGACGCACCCCTGGTCACCGATGACGTCCCCGACGGGTTCGAGGTCGCGTTCTTCGGCCTCGGCTGCTTCTGGGGCGCCGAGGAGATCTACTGGCAGGTCCCGGGCGTCTGGTCGACCTCGGTCGGGTACGCCGGCGGCACCACCCCGCACCCGTCGTACGACGAGGTGTGCTCCGGTCGCACCAACCACACCGAGGCCGTCCGGATCGTCTTCGACCCGAGCACGGTGTCCTTCGCCGACCTGGTGAAGACCTTCTTCGAGGTCCACGACCCGACCCAGGGCTTCCGCCAGGGCAACGACGTCGGCACGCAGTACCGCTCGGCGATCTACTTCACCAGCCCCGAGCAGGAGCAGGTCGCCCGCGACCTCACGAAGACGTACGGCGATGAGCTCAAGCGCCGCCGCCTGGGCGACATCACCACCGAGATCCGCCAGGCCCCCACGTACTACTACGCGGAGGACCAGCACCAGCAGTACCTCGCGAAGAACCCGTTCGGCTACCGCTGCCACGCCAACACCGGCGTGAAGTTCCCGGCCTGACGCTGTCGTATCCGGTGGCCGCCGTTCGTAGCCTGGTAGCGGCGGGCACCGGGTCCGCCCGACCACCGGGAGCAGACATGGCTCAGTACCTCCTCTACTTCAACCAGCAGTGGGTGGGTGACCACACCGAGGAGTGGTTCCGCGGCCGCGTCGAACCGTCCGTGGCCGTCATCGACGAGATGAAGGCGGCCGGCGTGTACGTCTTCGCCGGTGGCCTCGAGGAAGGTGCCCCGGTCTACAGTGCCGACCCCACCGGTGGCGAGACGCTGGTCACCGACGGTCCGTTCGTGGAGACCAAGGAGTTCCTGGGCGGGTTCGCCGTCGTGGACGTGCCCGACGACGAGTCCGCCAAGCTCTGGGCCGCCAAGATCGCCGAGGGCTGCGGCTGGCCCCACGAGGTGCGCCGGTTCGGCTCGCCGCCTTCCCAGTGACACCGTCGGTGGCCGCGTCTACGTTGCAGGCATGGCCATCGCGCGCTTCCCGACCTTCGTCTTCGACTGCCCCGACGCCGCGGCCCTCGCGACGTTCTACGCGGCGCTCCTCGACTGGGAGGTGACGGACCAGGAGGACTGGTTCGACATCCGCCCCGCCGACGGGAGCACCTGCATCTCGTTCCAGCAGGTCGCGGACTACCGGGCGCCCACCTGGCCGAGCCAGGACGTGCCGCAGCAGCTGCACCTCGACGTGGTCGTCCCGGACCTCGACCAGGGCGAGGCGGAGGTGCTGGCGCTCGGCGCGACCAAGCCCGAGCACCAGCCCAGCACGACGTTCCGGGTGTTCCTCGACCTCGCCGGACATCCGTTCTGCCTCTGCACCAGCTGACTGCAGTAGCCCGGTCGCGGGCGGGCTGGATCATGAAGGACTCGCTAGCCGGAGAAGAACCCGTCGCCCAGGTCATGGACGATCTGGTCGATCGGGTCCCCGTCGACGACCATCGCGCCGCGCCACGGCGCCGTGATCGAGAACAGCAGCGCCAGGCTCAGCCCGACGACACAGGCCAGCCCGGCCGCGAGGAAGGCGGTCCGGATGCTGCTACGGAAGGTCAGCGCGCCGGCGTTGAAGACCAGTGCGAGACCGGCCGCGATCAACGTGATCACGTAGAGGGTCGGGATCTCCCGGGAGGCAGCTGCGATCCGCTCGCGGCGGGTGCTGGTGACGGCATCGAGGGACACGAGCAGCTCGGTGCTGGCTGGACTGCCGAGCTCGGGGCGCGCGGCCTGGGCGCGGACCACCCGTTCCAGGTCGGCGAGAGCCAAGGCGGTCTGCTGGTCATCGCGGCGTGCGGTCACGTCGCCGTCCCACTCGCGGGCTCGGGTCGTCGTCAGGTAGTCGCTCAGCGCGGACTGGATCGGGTCGGTCTCCACACCCGGACTCGTGGCGGCCCAGGCGAGCCGGGACGAGGCCGCCGCCTCGTCGCTGACCAGTCCCTCGGCAGAGCGCAGGTAGCCGGCCTCGCTCGCCAGCGTGAGCGCGGCGAAGATCGCGAACGCCGCCCCGAGAGCGGGCATCAGGGGTCCAGCGATCTGGTGGACGTGGTCGCGCTCCCCCTCGGGCACCAGCGCCCGGACGACGCCGCGACCGCCCGCGGCCACCGACAGCGCGAGCGCGATCCAGCCCACGACCAGAACGCCGATGGGCAGCGAGCTCAGTCCGGTCATCGCCAGCCTCAGCGCGCCACGCCGCGGGCATCGCACGGTGGGGTGATCGTGTCGCCCGAGTTGAGCAGCTCCTCCTGGATCACCTGGATCGATCTCTCCATCGCCACGGGTTGGAGACCGCCGAGCCCTCCGTGGAAGGGGTTGTCCAGGAGGTTGAGCAACAGCATCATCGACGTGATGACCGCAACGACGACGCCCATCATCATCGCCTGCACGATGGCGCGCTCGCCGGAGTCAGCGAAGAACAGCATGTAGACGAAGATCAGGAAGGCCGTGAAGAACAGCACGATCCACAGCGGGGTCGGGATCACGCCGACCGCGCCGTGGATGCGGTCGTTCCGCGCCGTCTCACGGTCCTGGCGCTGGGCCAGCCAGCTGTCGTACGCCGACTGCTCGGCCTGCGTCTCCGGCTCCACGGTCGCCAGCGTCCGGACCATCTCGACCGCCCACGGGTTGAGCTCCTCGCCGATCGTCCCGGCCTCCATCCGGTCCCACTGCACGCCGGCCACCGATCGGGCGTAGCAGACCAGCTCACCGGTGAGCTGCTCCCGCTGCGGCGACGCGAAGAGCTGGGCGGTCTCGACCTGCTGGGACACGACGAGTGCCTCGGTCTCGGCTCCGCTGCGGGCCTGGTCGTAGCTCATGAACGCGAGGAAGACGACGAAACCGAGCAGGACCGAGAAGCCGGTCGCCAGCACCCCGAAGACACCGGCCGCCCGGTCACCGTCGTGGAAGTACCCACCGTCGGGCGCCCGCCGGCGCACCAGCAGCATCACCGTGACCGCGACGCACACTGCCAGGACCACGATGACGGTGCCCCACACGACGTTCATGGTCCGACCTTGGCAGGGCGAGTCGGGACCTACCTCCCCCGAGGGGGGTGAGGCTTGGCGCAGTCGGGGACACTGCAAGGTATGACCGAGCTACCCCGCAAGGCCGTGGCACGGACGGCGAGGCTCGCCGCCCTGCCGCTGGGGTACGCCGGGCGCAGCGCGATCGGGTTCGGCAAGCGGATCGGCGGCAAGCCCGCCGAGGCCGTGATGACCGACATCCAGCAGCGCACCGCCGAGCAGCTCTTCCGCACGCTGGGCGAGCTCAAGGGTGGGGCGATGAAGTTCGGCCAGGCGCTGTCGGTGCTGGAGGCCGCCCTGCCGGAGGAGATCGCCGGGCCCTACCGCGAGCAGCTCACCAAGCTCCAGGACTCGGCGCCGCCGATGCCGACCCAGCAGGTCCGCGAGGCCCTGGCCCGCGACCTGGGTCCGGACTGGAAGAAGCAGCTGGTCTGGCTCGACGGCGGGCCGACCGCGGCCGCCTCGATCGGCCAGGTCCACCGCGGCCGCTGGCACGACGGCCGCGACGTCGCGGTCAAGGTGCAGTACCCGGGTGCGGGCGACGCCCTCCGCTCCGACCTACGCCAGCTGTCCCGGCTGGCGCGCACCATGGGCAGCCTGGTCCCGGGCATCGACGTGAAGCCGCTGATCGCCGAGATGCAGGCCCGCACCGAGGAGGAGCTGGACTACCGGCTCGAGGCCGAGGCCCAGCACGCGTTCGCCGAGGCGTTCCGCGACGACCCGGACTTCGTCGTCCCCGACGTGGTCGCCGCCGGCGACACCACGCTCATCACGGAGTGGTTGGAGTCCACCTCGTCGCTGGCCGCGATCATCACGTCCGGGACCCAGGAGCAGCGCGACCACTACGGCGAGCTCTTCGTCCGGTTCCTGGTCGACGGGCCGGCCCGCACCGGGATGCTGCACGCCGACCCGCACCCCGGGAACTTCCGGATCCTGCCCACCGAGGACGGCGGACCGGGCGCCATGGGGGTGCTGGACTTCGGGGCCGTCGCCCGGCTCGCCGAGGGCGCCCTGCCGCTGGCGATGGGATCGCTGATCCGGATCGCGGCGATCGAGGACGACGAGCAGCTGCTCGCCGGGCTGCGCGACGAGGGCTTCATCAAGGACCGGGTCACCATCGACCCCGCCCTGCTCCTCGACTACCTGTCGCCCTTCGTCGAG
This sequence comes from uncultured Actinomycetota bacterium, assembly GCA_963717855.1. Classification (GTDB taxonomy): domain Bacteria; phylum Actinomycetota; class Actinomycetes; order Propionibacteriales; family Nocardioidaceae; genus Nocardioides. Next base: position 320,858 of record CAVQXF010000009.1, read on the forward strand.
CCGACGCAGGTGGAGCACTTCAAGTTCTCGCGCGAGTGGATGCAGGCCCAGTTCCAGCGGGTCAACAACCCGCGCGACCCGGCATACACCCTGGCCCTCAAGATCAACCTGCCCCCGTCGTACCTGCTGATCCACCGCACCTGGCTGGGCGCGATCGGCATCCTCAGCCAGCTCGGCGCCGAGGTGCCGTTCCGGGCGATCCTCACCGAGTCGCTGCCGGGGTTCGCCGGCGAGTGACCCGATCTGACGATTGTGTTCCTGGGCAGGCGGGAGCACGCTGGAAGGTGGCCGAGGAGGTCCCATGTCCCTCACAGGTTGTCCCGTCGCGGTGATGCTCCCGATCTCGGAGCCCGACCGCGCCCAGCAGTTCTACGGCGAGCGTCTCGAGCTCGCGTACGACGGTCCCAACGGCGACGACGAGCTCGTCTACCACCTGACCGGTGGCTCGCGGCTCGTCCTGCGCATCCTCCCGGACGCGCAACCGTCCCCCAACACGGTGATGAGCTTCGAGGTCGGCGACGTGACGGCGGAGATCGCCGCACTCGAGAGCCGAGGTGTCACCTTCGAGGACTACGACCGGCCGGGGTTCACCACGGTCGACCACGTCCTGGAGTCCGGCGGGATGCGGGCGGCGTGGTTCCTCGACCCGGACGGGAACGTGCTCTGCCTCCACCAGCCGATCGGCTGAGGCGGGCCGGGGCCACTCCCCCGGTGCCACGTCGACGGACTCGCGGATCAGGTCCGCGTGGCCGTGGTGGCGCGCGAGCTCGGCGGCCTCCGGGTCACGCAGTACGTCACGCCGACGGGGTCGGTGAGCACCGTCCACCCGTCGTGGCGGGCGACCTCGGCCGCACCGAGTGCCAGGTGGCGGGCGACCTCGGCGTCACGGTCGTCGGTCGCGAGGTCCAGGTGGGCCCGCACCGTGCCGTCCGCGTCGTCGAGCCGTTGCACCAGCCAGCGCAGCGGGTGCTCGTCGGGGGGCTGGAGCCGCTCGAACTCCCGCTCGTCCACCTCCGTCAGGTCCCAGCCGGTGAGCCCCTGCCAGAACGCCACCTCGACGTCGTACGCCGGGGGCGGGACGTCGAGGCAGACCTGGTCGACCTGGGAGCGGTGGCCGCCGGGCCAGGTGGCGGGTGCCGCCCGGCGCGCGGCGGGGTGGGTGACGAAGCAGAAGACCAGTCCGCCGGGCGAGCGGACCACGACGTACCCCGCCTCGTGCCGCACCAGCACGTGGCCGCCGAGCTCGACCGCGGCCTCGGCGGCGTACGTCGGGTGGTCGACGTGCAGGTCGAGATGGATCCGGCTCGGACCGTCGTCGAGGTGCTGGACGCGCAGGAAGTCGTCGCCGTCGGACGGGACCAGGGTCACGAACTGATGGGTCTCGCCCCGCGGCGCGGACACGGCGTACCCGGTCACGTCGCGCCAGAACGCGACGCCGCGGTCGAAGTCTCCGGGAGCGAGGTCGAGGAAGGCGCTGACCCAGAAGGGGGCGATGCTCACGGGACCGGCCTGTGTAGAACCGCGCCGGTGGGTGTGATGACGATGTCGTCACCGTCGGCGACGGCGGTCCCGTCGACGAGCAACGACATGCCCGGGTTGGTCAGCGGTGGGAAGAGCAGGGTCACGACCTGGTTGACACCGACGTTCGCGACCGAGCCCCGGCCCGGGGTGTCGACGCGCAGCGCGCCGTCTTCCGGCACCGCACGCACGGAGACCGCCTTGACCGTGCCGTCCTTGGTGGTGAGCAGGTAGCCGCGGTCGTGGTCCGCGAGCCTGGCGGGGATGTCGGCAAGGTCGACGAGAACGCTCATAGAGGGAGGCTATCGACCCAGCGCTCGCCGGCCACCGTGGTTTTCGCGGTCCCGGCGGTGAGCTCGGCCAGGACGGCGGCCAGGTGTGGCTCGTCGGCCGGCGCGACGCCGAGTGTGAGCGAGACGCCGGCGGCGTACGCCGTGTCCAGCACCGCGATCCCTCGGGCCCGCAGCTCGCTCTCGACCCGGCCGGCGTCGGCGTGGTCGAGCTCCAGGAGGTGCTCCCGCACCAGCGAGCGGCGCCGGGTGCCGGCCTCGTCGAGCGCCGTGCGTACGGCGTCGCCGTACGCACGCACCAGTCCGCCGGCCCCGAGCAGGGTGCCACCGAACCACCGGGTGACGACCGCGACGACGTCGCCGACCCCGGCACCGCGCAGGACGTCGAGCATCGGCGCGCCTGCCGTGCCCGCCGGCTCACCGTCGTCGGAGGAGCGCTCGACCGGACCCTCGTGGATCCTGCTCTGCTGGATTCTGAGGGCCGAGCAGTGGTGCCCGGCGTCCCAGTGCTGCTTGCGCAGTCGTTCGACGACCGCGCGGGCGGCGGCCTCGTCGTCGGCGCCGGCCAGGGTGCAGAGGAAGCGGGAGCGCTTGACCTCGATCTCCGCCTCGACGTCGCGGGCGACCGTCAGGTAGCTGCTCACGACCACAGCCCCAGCACGTCCCCGCCGATCCGGACGATGAACGCCGAGACGACCACGATGAAGAACATCCGCACGAAGCGGGCGCCGCGCGCGACGGCAGTGCGCGCGCCGACGTACCCGCCGACGATGTTGCAGAGCCCCATCACGACCGCGACCTTCCAGACGACCGCACCTTGTGGCGCGAAGACCAGGATCGCGGCGAGGTTGGTGGCCAGGTTGGCGAGCTTGGCCTTGGCCGAGGCCTCGAGGAAGCTGTAGCCGAGCAGCCCGACCAGGGTGATCACGAAGAAGCTTCCGGTGCCGGGGCCGAGCGCCCCGTCGTAGAAGCCGATCACCAGGCCGGTGCCCATCGCGGCCGCGGTGTGGCGGTGCCCGGAGAAGCGCAGGGCGGTGGCCTCGCCCAGCTGCGGCTTGAAGACGACGTACCCGCCGACGACGATCAACGCCACCAGCACGATCGGCTCGAAGGCGTCACGCGGGATCTGGCTGGCGACCAGCGCCCCGAGCGCGGATCCCACGAACGCCAGCGCCATCAGGGGGAGGAACGTCCTCGGGTCCGGCCTGATCCGGCGGTAGTACGTCGCCGCGCTCACCGTCGTGCCCGAGATCGCGGCCACCTTGTTGGTGGCCAGCACCTGGACGGTCGCGGCGTTCGGCATCCCCAGCAGCAGGGCCGGGAGCTGGATCAGCCCGCCGCCCCCGACCACGGCGTCGACGAAACCGGCCGCCAGGCCGGCCAGGCCGAGCAGGACCAGCACGGTCGTGGAGAGGTCGTCCATCGCCGGACATTCTGCGCCTCTAGGCTCGGGACGTGCGCATCGTCTCCCTGCTCCCGTCGACCACGGAGATCCTCTTCGCCATCGGAGCGGGCGACGACGTCGTCGGGGTGACGTTCGAGTGCGACTTCCCGGCCGAGGCGCGCAGCCGGCGGATCGTGTCGACCTCCGCGATGCCGGAAGGGCTGTCCCCCGCCGAGATCGATGCGTACGTCGTCGAGGCGGTGTCGCGCGGCGAGGACCTCTACCACCTCTCGGCCGACGCGCTCGCCGAGCTGGATGCGGACCTCGTCGTCACCCAGGACCTCTGTGCCGTCTGCGCGGTCGACGTGTCCGTGGTCGACGATGCGCTGGCCTACCTGGGTTGCCGGGCCGAGGTGCTGACGATCGACCCGCACACGGTCGACGAGGTCTTCGAGTCGATCGTGGCGCTGGGCGGTGCGACCGGGCACTCCGCCGAGGCCGAGGCGCTGGTCGCCGGGCTCCGGGCCCGGCTCGCGGCCGTCCGCTCCCGGGTCGCCGGCCTCGCCCGCCCGCGGGTGATGCTGCTGGAGTGGACCGACCCGCCGTACGCGCCCGGCCACTGGGTGCCCGAGATGATCGAGGCGGCCGGCGGTGAGTGTCTCCTGGGCAAGCCCGGAGCGAAGTCCGAGCGGGTGCTCTGGGAGACGATCCACGACGCCGCGCCCGAGGTGATCGTGGTGGCACCGTGCGGCTACGACCTGGCCGGCGCCCAGCACCTCGCCGGGGAGCTGGTCGCCTCAGGGGTGCTGCCCCCCGGCGTACCCGTCCATGCCGTCGACGCCAACGCCGCGTGGGCCCGTCCCGGCACGCGGCTGGTCGACGGGGTCGAGGAGCTGGCGGCGTTACTCCACCCCTGATCACGGCCCGGCCGGATGTCGGTGGTCGGAGGTAGACATCTGTCATGCCCGAGATGTCCGTGGCCGATGAGGCCGAGCTCTATCTGAAGATGGTCGCCGACCCCGGCAGCGAGCCGGGTCTCTACGAGTGCCTGGCCTGCTTCGTGTCCCGTCGGGTCCACGAGGTCGGGTGTGACCAGACGCGGCTGTGGACGCAGTGGTTCCGCGACATCAAGTCGCCCACCGCCACCGCACTCGAGGATCGGTTGGTCGCTATCCGCGTCTATTGCGACTGCGACCTCACGAGGAACGGCTACCGGATGAACCGCCAGCTGCTGGTCCGCGATCTGATGACCGACCAGCTGTCGGAACCCGACGAGATGCCCGACTGCGCCGGCGTACGACGCACCTCGACGAAGCCCTGTGCCAACTGGGAGCGTCGACCGATCAGCGAGTGGCGCCCGGGTCGCCACGGCTAGGTACTGTCGTCGAGGTGAGACCGAGCCTCGGCGTCGACGTCGCCGCCCCCGCTGATCGCGCGTGGCACGAGCTGGTCGAGCTGACCTGTTGGCCGCACTGGGGACCGACCGTCCGCTCAGCCCGCCTCAACGACGGCACCGGACGGTTGTCGGCCGGCTCGAGAGGCTCGGTGCAGACCGCGCTCGGTTTCTGGCTCCCGTTCGAGGTCGACGACTGGTGCGACGACGGTCCACGTAGGTCGTGGTCGTGGCAGGTCGCCGGCGTGCCCGCGACAAGCCACTCGGTCACCGGCCTCGGACCTGACCGCTGCCGGGTCGAGATGAGCGTGCCGCTGTGGGCGCCCGCCTACCTCGGCGTCGTCGGGCTCGCGCTGCGGCGGATCCGGGATCGAGCAGAGCGCCGAGGTCCTCGTCGCTGACCGGCGAGGTGCGGCACTCGAGGTGCCGCCCAAGCTGTGACCGGTCGTCCGGCTACCGCAGTGGAAGCCGACGCGCGCACTGATGGGCACGGCCGAGCTGAGTCACATGCGGGATCCTCACTGACCACCCCTGTCGCTTCCCACACCGTCGGAACCGCCCGGAACCGCGCTGGCACCGCGATGTTCAGCTCGGGGCGGTCGCTGCTGATGTTCAGCGAGAAGGTCGCAGCCCGATGGAAGCAGGGTCGGCCCGGGTCCGTTCAGGTGGCGCTGTCTCCCGCGTCGTTCGGCGTCGGCGACTTGCCACGCCCTCGGGGTGGGCAGAGCGCAGACCGTCTCGCCGACGAGCTGAGCAGGCTCCTCCCGCACTCCCCTGGCTCGGGCATCCGCTGAGGAAGGCGGCCCAGTTAGGGCCGTCGGTGGAAGATGACCTTGCCGTGGGGGTGACGGGCCATCTCGTAGTCGGGGTCGTGGGCTCGGGCGTGGTGTCTGGGGCAGAGCAGTCCGCCCTGGTCGAGGTCGGTCGTGCCACCGTCGGTCCAGCGGGTCCAGTGGTGGGCGTGACACATCCAGGGTGGCCAGTCACAACCCTCGGCCACGCAGCCGCCGTCCCGCAGGGCCATGGCGGTGGTCTGGGCCTTGGAGTAGAACCGTCTGGCTCTGCCGAGGTCGAGGACCTCGGAGTCTCCGCCGAGGACGACGGGGATGATCCGGGCGGTGCACGCCAGGCGTCGTGCCGCGGCAGCGGAGATGTGTTCGCCGGTGTCGAGGACCCCGGCCTTCTGCAGGCGTCCGGGAGGGTGTCGAGGTCGATGGTGACCACGATCGTGGCGTCGCTGCGTCCGACCTTGGGGAGGTCTTTGGCGCTGATGCGGTCGATGAGCTCCATGAACGCCCTGCCCATCCGCTCGGGACCGGGCCGACGCTCCACCCCGGGGCCATCGGTGGCGGCGAGGTGCTTGGGTGCCGCTAGGGCGAGGAGCATCTTCTTCAGCTCCGCGGCCTGGAGTGTGGGGAGGGTGAATCGGCCGTGGACCTTCCCGTGGCCGTCGTCGGTCATCGTGAGCCGGGCGGCTTGGGCGGCTTTGGCTTCTTCCTTCTCGAGGCGGTCGGACTCGTAGGCGTCCGCAAGGTCGGGTGCGATGACCTCCAGCAACCGGCGCCCGAGGATCTTGAGCGTCTTCGCGTCGTAGCTCGCCGGCCAGACGCGACCAGGTGCTCCTCGGCACGGATGACCAGGTCGGGGTCGAGGTCGTCGGGCAGGGCCCGGACAGCGGGATGATCACGCGGGCCTGCTCGAGGCCGCAGGTCACCGGGGCGAGGCCGGCCCGGACCCGGTCGTAGGTGCCCAGGTCGTAGCCGAGTCGCACGACACCGAAGGCCGCGCCCCGGGTCTGCCTCGTCTCATGGGCGAGCCAGTTCGCGGTCGACGTGGCACCGACCTCGGTGCCGACCTGGACCTCGTCGGCATGCGCGGCGACCCGGGCCTTCAGCTCCACCACCTGGGCCTCCAGACGTGTCAGCTCGACCAGCGTCGACAGCGGCTTCGGAGGCGGTCATGGACCACACGGACGCGTCGACGACGCCGCCCGCAACATCGCGCATGAGCGCGGTCGCAGAAGCCACCTGGTGGTGGGGCGCGGTCATCGTGGTCATGGGTCTACTCAAGCACTGACCACCGACACTCCGAGACCCAGAAGCCGCTTATCCACAGGGGTTCAGGTCACGAACAGGTCACGATCCGAAGGTGCTCATCCACAGGTCTGGAGCCGGTCTGCGGAGGGTCCTTCGGTCGGAGAGCCGGGCGCCGACATCGACCCACCGCCCGCCGTACCCGGCGTAGCTGCCCTGTCGGCGGCCGACCCGGACGGACCCGCAGGCCACACTCATGGCGTCGACGACGCTGCCGGAGGAGGACGCCTCCCTCAACCGCCGGAGACCGTCAGTCGCCGACCCAGAAGCCGCGGCCACCGCCGCCGAACCAGTCCCCGTAGCCGCCACCACCGAAGCCGCCCGCACTCCCCCGGCCGCGCGAGCCGAGGTAGGAGCCGACCACGGCAGCGCCGAGGTCGTCGAGCTCGGGAGCGACCACGCGGCCGTCGACGCGGTCGGCCATCTGGTCGATGAAGCGGCCCAGGCCGGGATCCTCGCCGAGCTTGAAGAAGGTCGTCTGCGCGCCGAGGCGGCCGGCGTTGTCGAGCTCGCGTACGGCGTACGCGACCGTCAGCGGGTGCGGCGGGTAGGAGAAGTAGACCTCGCCGTCGGGCTCGAGGTGGGAGGTCGGCTCGCCATCGGTGACGATCAGCAACACCGGTTGGGCGTTGGGGTGCTTGCGGAAGTGTCGGTTGGCGAGCAGCAGCGCGTGGTGGAGGTTGGTGCCCTTGTCCCACATCGCGTCGAGTGCGGTGAGCTGCTCGATGTCCATCACCTCGGCGTGCCGGCCGAAGGCGATCAGCTGGAGGTCGTCGCCACGGAAGCGCGACTTGATCAGCGTGTGCAGCGCGAGGGCCGTGCGCTTCATCGGGACCCAGCGACCGTCCATCGCCATCGAGAACGAGGTGTCGACCAGGAGTGCGACGCACGCCTGGGTGCGGGCCTCGGTCTCCTGCACCTCGACGTCCTCGATCGAGAGCATCGGGCCGGTGGGGTCGCCGGCGCGCCGGAGCACGCCGTTGAGCATCGTGCGGGGCACGTGCCACGGCTCGGTGTCGCCGAACGCCCACTCCCGGGTCGCCCCGGACAGCTCACCCGCCGCCCCGGCCTTCTGGAGCTCGCGGTTGCCCTGCCGTCCGGACATCCGCTCGGCCACGTCGCGCAGCAGCGCCTTGCCGAGCTGGCGCATCGCCTTCGGCGTCAGCCGCAGCTGCCCGTCGGAGCCGCGCTTGAGAGTGCCTGAGTCGCGCAGCGCCTGCTCCAGCTGCTGCAGGGTCCGCGCATCGACGGCTGCCTCGTCGCCCAGCTGACGGGCCAGCTTGTCGAGGTCGAGGTCGTCCATCCGCGCGCCGCCGTACGACTGCGAGAGCTGGTCGGCGAGCTGGTCGAGGTCGGCCAGGTCCTGGAAGACGCCGGTGCCGTCGCCGAGGCCGAGGCCCTCCTCGCCGCCCATCTGCTCCGACCCGCCCCAGTCGAGGTCGGGACGCAAGGACTGCAGGTTGTCGTCGAGCCGGCCCAGCTGGTCCATCAGCTGCGGCGAGCCGAACGCCCCCGCAGAGAGCTCCATCAGCTCCTGCCGTTGCTCCGGCGACATCGAGTTGAGCATCCGCTGGGCGGCCGCGGAGCGCTGGGCGAGGGACTCGAGCAGCTCGTCGATGTTCTGCGGGTTCTCGGGGAAGAAGTCGCCGTGCTCGGCCATGAACTGCTCGAAGTCCTGCGGGGTGTCGTCGCCCAGCCGGTGCTTCTCCAGCAGCTCGTTGAGGTCGCCGAGCATCTCGTTGACCGCAGCGCGGTCCTCGTCGGTCGCGTTCTCGAGGGCCTGCTTCATGCCGGCGAAGCGCTGGTCGAGCATCTCGCGGCCGAGCAGATCCTTGATCTTGTCGTAGTCCTCGCGGGCCTGACTGCTCTGCCAGTCGTACGACGAGAGCTCGCTCACCGCGGCCGCCGTGTTGGGCGACAGGTTGTCGAGCTGCATCTCGCGCAGCGCCCGGTCGCCGTCGTCCATCATCGCGTCGCGGGCCAGCTGCTTGCGCTCCTCGAGGACCGCCTTGTCCAGCAGCTCGCGCACCTCCTGCAGCGTGCCGTCGAGGTTGTGCCGCTGCGTCAGCTCGCGGCGGCGTTCGGCCACCCGGCGGGCCAGGTCGTCGAGGCCGCTCTGGTCCCGGCCACCACGACGCAGGAACTCTCGCATCGCTCGCTCCGGCGAGTAGCCGGCCATCACGTCCTCGCCGATGGCGTCCAGCGCCTCGGCCAGGTCGACCGGCGGCGCGAGCGGGTCGCCGCCGTCGTACCTCTTGAAGCGGGAGCGGTTCTTCATCGCCGCCGCACCGTGACCTCTCCGCCGAGCAGTCGGGGGATCTCAGCGACGTCCTCCACCGTCTCGACCAGCCGCGCGATCACGTCGCCCGCCTCCGACGAGTCCACCGAGACGTCGTACCCGATGGACGTCGTAGACCACGTGGTGGAGTCGAAGTCACCGCCGACCTCGACCAGCACCCCGTTGACAGGGATGCCGGGATCGGCCTCGCGGTAGACGTCGTTCAGCACGCAGGAGCCGACAGCGGTCAGCAGCAGGTGCGCGCCGGTGCCGCCGCCCTCGACGGCGATACCACCGTCGGTCCAGGGATGCGGGATGACGTACGACGGGGTCAGATCGGCCACCCGCGACCCGGCGGCCACCCGGACATCAGCGTGCAGCTCAGCCATAGACGGTCTCGGATCCGTCGGTGTCCTTGCCGACCTTGCGGGCCAGGTAGAGACCCTCGAGCGCGAGCTCGATGGCGCCGGCGCGCTGGCCGTCGTTGGTCGCGCCCAGCCGGTCGCAGACCTCGTCGTACAGCTCGGACTCCCCCAGCACCGGCAGGCCGGTCAGGAAGTCGCGCGCCGTGACCTGCTCGCCGGTGGTGACCATCGCCCCGGCCTCGATCGCCTGCACCAGCAGACCGAAGTCGATCCCTCGGAAGTGGTGGCGGACCGTCTCGGCGGTGGCCGTGCGCAGGAGGTGGTTGAGCACCTCGGCCTCGCGGCCCTCCTCGCCGCTCTCGAACTCGATCTTGCCGCCGAGCACCTCGACGGCGGTCTCGAGGTCGACGACGCGCGCGACCGGTTCGGGTTCGCCCTGCACGGTGGCCCGGTGCAGTGCGGCTGCCGCGACCGTCTCCGCGCCGGCGATGGAGAATCGGGCGGAGACGCCGGAGCGCTGGTCGACCGAGCTGGACTCACGCAGGGCGCGGGTGAAGCGAGCGAGCACCTCGACGAGGTGGTCCGGGACATCGGCGACGAGCTCTGCCTCCTGGCGGATCACGGAGATCTCGTCCTCGAGCTCGGTCGGGTAGTGCGTGCGGATCTCGGCGCCGAAGCGGTCCTTGAGCGGAGTGATGATGCGACCGCGGTTGGTGTAGTCCTCGGGGTTGGCGCTGGCGACGACCAGGACGTCGAGGGGCAGCCGCAGCACGTAGCCGCGGATCTGGATGTCACGCTCCTCCATCACGTTGAGCATCGCGACCTGGATCCGCTCGGCCAGGTCGGGCAGCTCGTTGATCGCGATGATGCCGCGGTGACTGCGCGGGATGAGCCCGAAGTGGATCGTCTCGGGGTCGCCGAGCGAGCGTCCCTCAGCCACCTTCATCGGGTCCACGTCACCGATCAGGTCGGCCACGCTGGTGTCGGGGGTGGCCAGCTTCTCGGCGTACCGCTCGCTCCGGTGCCGCCACGCGACCGGGAGGTGGTCGCCGAGCTCGGCCGCCCGGCGCTGCGAGGCGTGCGTGATCGGGTCGTACGGGTGCTCGCCGAGCTCGGACCCGTCGATGACCGGGGTCCACTCGTCGAGCAGGCCGACCATGGTGCGCAGCAGCCGGGTCTTGCCCTGACCGCGCTCGCCGAGCAGCACGATGTCGTGGCCGGCGATCAGCGCCCGCTCGAGCTGCGGGATGACGGTGTCCTCGAACCCGTGCAGGCCCGGCCAGGGGTCGCGCCCCTCGCGCAGGGCCGCGAGCAGGTTGGCGCGGATCTCGTGGCGCAGGTGCTGCTGGACGTGGCCGGCGGCGCGGAGCTCGCCGACCGTGCTGATCGTGGGAGCGGAAGTCACGCCCTCACGCTACTGCGCAGGTCCACACTGCAAGGATCACCACTGGTTACGTCTCCGTGTCCAGCTGGGCCCGTCGTCGCTCGAGCTGGGACTGCACCTGGACCAGGGCACTCGAGATCACCTCGAGCCGTTGCTGGGCGCTCTTGAGCTTCGAGTGCGTCATCAGGTCGGTGACGATGTTGTCGAACCACACGTCGAGGGTGCGCTCGGTGCCGCTGATCTCCAGCCCGCCGACGTCGTGGATGTCGACGTCGGCCAGCTCGCGTCGGACGTTGGCGAGCTCGAAGTCGACACTCTTCATGGACTGCTCGGCCTGGTCGACGCGCTCGCGCTTGAACAGGCTGGCGAACATGCCCCCGCCGAACCAGGTGTCGTACGTCGACCAGCTGCGGGCCGAGCCCACCTTCTGGGTCGACTCGTTGAGAGCGTAGAACGCCTTGCGGATCGCCTCGAGGGCCTCATCGATCTCACGTAGCTCTATCCCGGGATCTGCCACGCCGACATCGTAGGGTCGGCGCGTGGCCTGGCAAGAGAACTGTCCCTGCGACTCGGGGACGTCGTACGACGTCTGCTGCGGCCGGCTGCACCGCGGCGCCGCGCTCGCCGCGTCCGCGGAGGAGCTGATGCGCTCGCGCTACGCGGCGTACGCCGTCGGCGACACCGACTACGTCTTCCGCACCTGGCACCCGCGGACCCGACCCGACGATCTCTCCCCCGACCCGACTCGCACCTGGACCGGACTGACGATCCTCGGCGCCGGCGAGGACTGGGTCGAGTTCGTGGCGTCGTACGAGCGTGGCGGCGTGCCCGGGGAGCAGCGCGAGCGCAGCCGCTTCGAGCAGCGAGCCGGTCGCTGGGTGTACGTCGACGGGGACCTCTCGTGACGGTGACGATCCGGGAGCGGCGCGCCGAGGACGTGGCCGTCCTGGCCCGGGTGCTGGCGGAGCAGCAGCAGGCGACGCAGTACCCCGTCCGCTGGCCGCTCCCGATCCCGATCGAGGACTTCCTCGTCCGACCGGGCGAGGAGCAGGCGTGGGTCGCCGAGCTCGACGGCACGGTCGTCGGCCACGTCGCCGTCTACGAGCTCGGTGGTCCGCTGCGGGACGCGTTCGTCGACGCGATCGGCCGCGAGGACCTCGCCGAGCTGGCTGTCCTCTTCGTCGCTGCGGGGGTCAGCGGGACCGGGGTCGGCGGCCGCCTCCACGACACCGCCGTCGACTGGATCGTGGCCTCGGGCCGTCAGCCGGTGCTCGACGTCGTCCCGATCCACGCGCGTGCGATCGAGGTCTACCGCCACCGCGGGTGGCGTGCCGTCGGCGAGGTGCGGCCGGTGTGGCTGGCCGAGGACTTCCCGAGCCTGGTGCTGATGACGCTGGACGGGAGGTAGTTCGTCCCATCGGCCCCAGGAATCCCCGGTGCACCGGGGATCCCTGCACTTCTCGGCCGTTGCAACGCCTGAGATGTGCAGGGAGAGCCTGAGGAGTCCCGCTCAGCGCCCCGCCGACGTCGCCAGGCCGGTCCGAGGGCCCGCGAAGTCGGGACCAACGGCCCTGAGCCTGAGCGCCGGCACGACGCACGATGGTGGACAGGACCACCGAGGAGGTCGTCGTGCAGGACGTGATCGAGCTCAGCCAGGACCAGTGCGAGCGGCTGCTGCGCGCCGGGATCGCCGGGAGGGTCGCCGTGTCGTCACCCGACGGCCCACACATCGTGCCCGTCAACTTCTCCGTCGTCGGTGACGCCATCGTGCTCCGCACCTCGCCGTACAGCCTGCTCGGCACGCACGGCCGGGGAAGCGTGCTGGCGTTCGAGGTGGACTGGTTCGACCACGACCGGTGGCGTGGCTGGAGCGTCCAGGCGCGCGGCCGGGCCGACGTGGTCACCGACCCCCTCGACCTGGAGCGGATCCGCACCACCTGGGAGCCGCGGCCGTGGGCGGGCGGCAGCCGCAACCTCTGTCTCCGGTTGCGCTGGACGTCGCTGACCGGTCGTCAGATCGGCTCCGGCTGGGACCCGCTCGAGACACTGCCGGTGCACCGGGTCGTCTGACCGGAGCACACTGGGCCCGTGCCCGGCGACGAGAACACCCTGCCCAGCTCGACCCGGGCACTGCTCGAGGCGGTCACCGCGATCTCCTCCGACCTGGACCTCCACTCGGTGCTCGAGCGGATCGTCACGGCCGCCACCGAGCTGACCGGTGCGAGGTACGGCGCGCTGGGGGTGATCGGCAACGACGACCTCCTGGTCGAGTTCGTCACCACCGGGCTCACCGCGCAGGAGCGGGAGCAGATCGGGGAGCTGCCCCACGGCCGCGGCATCCTCGGACTCCTGATCCACCACCCGGAGCCGATCCGGCTCGACGACCTGACCCAGCACCCCCAGTCGGCCGGCTTCCCGCCGAACCACCCGCCGATGGGCTCGTTCCTCGGCGTACCCGTCCGGATCCGCGGCACCGTCTTCGGCAACCTCTACCTGACCGAGAAGGTCGGAGGCCAGTCGTTCACCCAGCAGGACCAGCTGCTCGTGGAGGCACTCGCGAGCACGGCGGGCTTCGTGATCGACAACGCTCGCGCGTACGGCGTCAGCGAGCGCCGACGCCAGTGGCTGGAGGCGTCCGCGGACCTGTCGGAGGCGATGCAGCCGCCGATCGACGTCAGCCGCGCCCTGGAGGAGCTCGCCCGAGCCGCCCGGTCGATGTCACGGGCGAGCGCCGCGGCGGTGCTGCGGACCGGTGCAGGCGTGCCGGTCCTCACGATCGCCAGCGACCCGGCGACCGCTGCGCCGGTCGAGCAGGCGCTCGCAGCGCTCGCCGACACCGTCTGGCCCGCCCCGGACGCAAGCCCGGTCGATGTCGTCCTGGCCGACTTCGCGGCGACCCTCGTGCCGCTGCGCACCCATCTCGTCGCGGGGGGACTCCTGGTGATGCTGTTCGAGCGCGGAGCCGCACCGCCGTCGTACGAGGAGCGCACCCTGCTCGCCTCCTTCGCCGACCAGGCGGGGCTCGCGCTCGACCGCGCGCAGGCGATCGAGGAGCGCTCCGAGCTGGCGGTCACCTCCGACCGCGAGCGGATCGCGCGGGACCTGCACGACCAGGTCATCCAGCGGCTGTTCGCGACCGGGTTGCAGCTGCAGGCGGCCGGATCCCTCACCGTCAGCCCGGACGTCGCCCAGCGCATCGACCAGGCGGTCGATGCGCTGGACCTCACCATCAAGGACATCCGCGGCACGATCTTCGAGCTCCAGCGGCAGGACCACGAGCCGTCGCTGCAGGCCGACCTCCGCCAGCTCGCCCGGGAGTACTCGACCGTGCTCACCTTCAGCCCGATCGTCCGCACCACGGGGCCGGTGGACACCGCCGTGCCGGCCGAGGTCCGCGACCAGCTGCTGCCGGTGCTCCGCGAGGCGCTGTCCAACATGGCCCGGCACGCGTCCGCCGACCACGGCGAGATCGAGCTGGTGGTCGACGATGACGAGGCCCGGCTCACGGTCCTCGACGACGGCGTCGGCATCGGTGCCGCGATCACCGAGAGCGGCCTGCGCAACGCGCGCCGCCGCGCGGCCACGCTGGGCGGCTCTCTCGAGCTCACCCAGCGACAGCCGCGCGGTACGTCGTTCGTGTGGCGCGTCCCGCTGCGCTGACCTCAGCGCAGGATCGGCATCCGGCGCACCAGGTGCGTCGCGGTCCACTGCTTGCCCAGGCCCCAGACGTCGCCGGCGTGGAAGCCGAGCAGGACCATCATGCTGATCGCACCGAGGATGTGGTCGTCGAGGAACGGGTGGTTCTCCGGCGGCAGCACGACGGTCCACATCAGCACGTAGAGCACCGCGCCGGCCGTCGTACCGATCTTCATGCCGATGCCGAGGGTCAGGGTGAGGCCGATGGCAAGCAGGCCCACCATGAAGAGCACGTCGGCCCAAGCCGCGCCCGCGATCGAGTTGTAGAAGTCCTTGAACGGACCGTCCGCGCCGAACTTCAAGAACCCCTCGGTCGGACTCCCGCCGTTGATCCAGGCCGCATCGCCGAAGCGGTCGACGGTGCCGTCGTCGGCCCGGCCGGTCGAGAAGCCCAGGGCCAGCAGCTTGTCGAAGAATGCCCACAGGAAGGTGAGCCCGAACGCGATCCGGAGAGCGGCCAGCGCGCGGTGGGCGAAGGCGGTCGGTCGTTCGATCTGCGGGTCCGTGGCCGGGACGGCCACACCCTCGTCTGCCTTGTGGTGGATGGTGCTCATGGCGCGACCTCCTCGGCGTGGTGGTGGTACTTCTTCCACCTCGACCTTCCCGCGAACCGGCCACCGAGGTCAGTGCCGATGGTCGCACCCAGCGGGACCTTGGTCCCTCAGTGTGGGTCGAGGTCCGACGCGGTCGCCTGCGGGTAGACGCGGATCAAGACCGGGGGGCAGTCATGCGGTGGTTCCGCCAGCGCCCAGCTCGACCACCCGGTCGACGCGGTCGAGACCGGCTGCCGCATGGGTGATCCAGATGACCGTACGACCGCCCGCACCGTCGAGCACCTCGGCTGCGAGCTCGTCGGCCGTGGCGCCGTCGAGGTGCGCCGCGGGCTCGTCGAGCACCAGCACCGGTTGGTCCGCGAGCAGGGAGCGGGCGATCGCTATCCGGGCGCGCTCGCCGCCCGAGACCTGCGCGTGTCCGTCGCCGAGCCAGCTGTCGAGCCCGGCCGGCAGGGTGTCCAGCCAGGCACCCAGCCGGGCCTGCCGGAGGGCGGTCTCGACGTCACCGTCGGTCGCGGCCGGGCGGGCGAGACGGACGTTCTCGACCAGCGTGGAGGCGAAGACGTGCGGGTCGTCGTCGACCAGGCCGACGGTCCGGCGTACGTCGTCGAGGGCGAGCTCGGGCAGCGCCCGGTCGCCGAGGCGCACCGCGCCCCGGACCGGGTCGACGAAGCGCAGCAACAGGGCAGCGAGCGTGCTCTTGCCGCAGCCGGTGGGACCGACGACGGCGACCCGGTCACCGGGCTCGATCACCAGATCGAGATCGCGCAGCACCTCCCGGTCCTCCCAGCCCGCGGTGACCCGGTCGACTCGAACGGTGTCGCCGTCGACCGGCAGCGGGACCGCCGGGTCCTCGACGGCCGGAGCCCGGGTCGCGAGCGCGGCGAGCCGGTCCTCGGCCGCGCGGGTCCGGGCAGCGATCGCGCCGGCATCAGCGAGAGACCCGGCCACCTCGCCCAGCGCCAGGGGCAGCAGCACCAGCAGGGCCATCAACGGGCCCGACATCGACCCGTCGGCCACCGCGGGCGCGAGCACGATCGCAGCGGCCGCCACCGCTGCTCCCGACCCCACCAGCACCAGCGCTCGTCCGGTCGCGAGCCAGGTCGCGGAGGCCACGCTGCGGCGGCCGAGCTCGAGGCTGACCTCGTCGACAGCAGCCAGGGCGCGGTCCTCGGCCTGCCACATCGCCAGCTCGCCCGCCGTCTGCGTCGTCTCCACGACGACGTCCGAGAGCCGCGCCCGCGCCGTGACGGCATCGCGCTCGGCGCGAGACGCCCCGACCCGGGCCAGGAGGTAGCCGAGCGCTCCGGCCAGGCACACGGCCAGCACGACCGGCACCGCCGGCGGGGCGACCAGCCCGGTCACGACCAGGGCCAGGGCGGCGGTGATGACGAAGCCGCGCACCGGCAACCGCACCCGCAGCTCGCGGTCCAGGACGCTGTCGACGTCGTCGACGACGGCCGCGAGCACGTCGCCCCGGCGACGGCCGAGCGCGCCGGGCGTGAGCGGCACGACGGCGTCGTACACCTCCACGCGCCGCTGGGCGAGCATCCGGAGCACGACGTCGTGGGAGCGCAGCCGCTCCGCGTAGCGCAGCACCGGTCGGGCGATGCCGAAGGTCCGCACCGCGACGATCGCGACGATGAGGGTCAGGATCGCGGGCTGGTACGAGGCCCGCACGATCAGCCAGCCCGCGGTCGCCGTGAGCGCGACCCCCGAGGCGGACGCGAGGCCGTTGAGGACGGTGGGCAGCAGCAGGCCCCGGCTGCGCTCCGCGACGGGCTCGTCCGGGGCCGCCGGCGCGGCCGGTCCCGTTGCCGGTCCCGCGGCCACGGGCACGGCCCGGGCGGACACGACCGGCGCGGGCGCGGTCAGTGCCACGACCCGGTCGGCGAGGGCGACCAGCGCGGGTCGGTGGGCGACGACGATGACCGACGCCGTACGCCCCAGGTCCTGGACGGTGTCGGCGATGATCCGCTCGGTGACCGCGTCGAGATGGGCGGTGGGCTCGTCGAGCAGCACCCAGGGCCGGCCCGCCAGCACCACCCGCGCGAGCGCGAGCCGGGCGCGCTCGCCGGCGGAGAGCGTCGTCCCGTCCTCGCCGAGCGGGGTGTCGAGACCGGCCGGCAGGTCGCGGACCCGCTCCTCCAGCGCAACCCGGCGCAGCACCTCCCACAGGCGCTCGTCGGAGGCGTCCGGGACGGCGAGGCGCAGGTTGTCGGCGACGGTGCCGGACACGAAGACCGGTCGCTGCGGCAACCACGCGATCCCGTCCCGGGTCGGACCACCGACCGTGCCCGACGTCGGCTCGAGCAGTCCGGCCAGCACCGCGAGCAGGGTGGACTTGCCGCAGCCCGACGGACCGGTGATGGCCGTGACACCACGGTCGGGGACCTCCAGGCTCACGTCGTCCAGAGCGGGTACGGCGCGGCCGGCCCGCAGCACCGTGACGTGGTCGAGCCGCATCGACCCGAGCCGTCGGTGGGGCGTCGCGTCGTCGGCGTCGACCAGGTCGCTCGCGGCCTCGAAGGTCGCGACGCCCTCGGC
Source organism: uncultured Actinomycetota bacterium (assembly GCA_963717855.1). Classification (GTDB taxonomy): domain Bacteria; phylum Actinomycetota; class Actinomycetes; order Propionibacteriales; family Nocardioidaceae; genus Nocardioides. Next base: position 338,360 of record CAVQXF010000009.1, read on the forward strand.
GGCCGCGTGGAACTCCGCCCCGACGCGGCGCAGCGGCCAGTAGGCCTCCGGGGCGAGCAGCAGCACCACCATCGCGGTCTCGAGGTCCAGGTCGCCGTGCGCGAGTCGGATGCCGACGGTGACCGCGACCAGCGCGACCGACAGCGTGGCCACGAGCTCGAGCACGGCCGAGGAGGCGAACGCGATCTCCAACGTCTTCAGGGTGCGCCGCCGGTAGCGGTCGGTGATGGCGCGGATGGTGGCCGACTGGGCCTCGGCCCGACGGAACGCCACCAGCGTCGGCAGGCCGCGCATCACGTCGAGGAAGTGCCCCGAGAGCGACGCCAGCGCGCGCCACTGCACCTGGGCCCGGTCCCGGGTCGCAAGGCCGACCAGGATCCCGAAGACCGGGATCAGCGGCAGGGTCACCAGGACGATCAGCGCGCTCATCGGGTCCTGGGTGGCGATCGCGACGAGGGTGACGCAAGGCAGCACCGCGGCCAGCACCAGCGCCGGCACGTAGCGGGTCAGGTAGGGCTCCGCGGCACTCGCGCCACGGGTGGCCAGACCGGCCAGCTCCCCGGTCGAACGGCCCGCGCCCCCGCCGTCGCGCAGGATCGCGCCGACGACGCGGCGGCGTACGTCGGAGCCGACGACCGCCGCCGCACGCGCGGCCATCGTGTCCGTGGCCCACCCGGTCAGCGCCCGGGCCCCGATCACGGCCACCACCGCCGCCGCCCACCACCAGACGGCGCCGTCATCGAGCGCCGCGATGATCAGCTCGGTGATCGCCCACGCCTGGCCGACGATCAGCAGGCTGCCGACGCCGCCGGCCGCCAGCACGACGGCGAGCTGCCGTCGCGCGGGCGCCAGCTGCCGGCGTACGCGCGGGTCGCTGGGCCTCAATGCACGCTCTCGAGGTCGTGGTCAGCGATGTGGTGGAGCGAGATCCGCTTGCGGAAGATCCAGTAGGTCCAGGCCTGGTAGCACAGCACGATCGGGGTGAAGATCGCCGCGACGATCGTCATCACCTTCAACGTGTACGCCGTCGCCGACGCGTTGGTCGTGTTCAGCGAGAACGCCGGGTCGGTCGACGAGGGCATCACGTCCGGGAAGAGCGCCACGAAGAGGCCGGCGACCGCGAGCCCGATGCAGACGAAGGTGCCGAGGAAGGCCCAGCCCTCGCGGCCGACGAACGCCGTCGCGATGCCGCCGACCAGGGCGGCCGCCGCAACCACGAAGAGCAGCGCCGACCAGCCGCTGCCGGTGTGGACCTGGGCCCAGACCAGGAAGCCCACCGCGAGCACCGCGGCCACCAGACCGAGCTTCACCGACAGCGCCCTGGCCCGGTGGCGGATGTCGCCGTCGGTCTTGAGCGCCACGAACATCGCGCCGTGGGTGAGGAAGAGGAAGAGCGTCACCAGCCCGCCGAGCAGCCCGATCGGGTTGAGCAGAGTGAAGATCGTGCCGGTGAAGTCCTTGGTCTCGTCGATCGGGACGCCGCGGACGATGTTGGCGAACGCGACCCCCCACAGGAAGGCCGGGACGTAGGAGCCGACGATGATCGCCCGGTCCCACCAGGAGTGCCAGGCGGCCTCGGGCCGTTGGTGGCGGTACTCGAAGGCGACCCCGCGCACGATCAGCGCGAGCAGGATCAGCAGCAACGGCAGGTAGAAGCCGCTGAAGAGGGTGGCGTACCACTCCGGGAAGGCCGCGAACGTCGCTCCTCCGGCGGTCAGCAGCCAGACCTCGTTGCCGTCCCAGACCGGACCGATCGTGTTGATCATCAGCCGGCGCTCGCGGTCGTCGCGGGCCAGGAAGGGCATCAGCATGCCCACGCCGAAGTCGAAGCCCTCGAGGCAGAAGTAGCCGATCCAGAGGACGGCGATCAGGATGAACCAGACGGTGGTGAGCTCCATGTCAGTCTCCGTCCCTAGTAGGCGAACGCCAGCGGGCGGTCGTCGTCGCTGCTGTCGTTGGTCGGGTCCGGTGGCTCCTCGAACGGCTCGAGCCCGCGCTTCGAGAAGCGCACGAGCAGGCCGACCTCGACGACCGCCAGGACGCCGTACAGGACCGTCAGGGAGATCAGCGAGATCCAGGCCTCGGTGGGGCTGACGCCGGGCGAGTCGCCGTTGGAGGTGGTCATCAGGCCGAAGACCACCCACGGCTGCCGGCCCATCTCGGTGAAGATCCAGCCGGCCGAGTTGCCGAGCAGCATCAGGATCGGGGTGGCGATCGCGAACCGGCCGAACCACTTGGTGGTCGGCGCTCGACCCTTGCGGGTCAGGAAGAGGATCAGCGCCGCCAGGAACGCGGAAGCCATGCCGAAGCCGATCATGTAGCGGAAGGTCCAGTAGGTGACCGGGATGATCGGCGAGTAGTTGCCGGTCGGGTCGTAGTAGAGGGCGCCCGGGTCCTGGCCGTACTTCTCCTGGTACTGCGCTCTCAGGTCGTTGATGCCCTCGACCTCGCCGTCCCACGTCCCGGTGGCGAGGAAGGACAGCAGGTGCGGGATCTTGATAGCGAACTTCTCGGACTGGCCGTCCGGCGTACCGATGGTGACGACCGAGAACGACGCCGGCGCCTCGGTGTCGTAGAGCGCCTCGGCTGCCGCCATCTTCATCGGCTGGACCTCGGTCATGATCTTGCCCTGGTAGTCGCCACTGATCGCGACTCCGAGGCCGGCGATCAGCACCACCCAGGCGCCCAGCCGGATGCCCATCCGGTAGGTCGAGCGATCGGACTGGTGGCGCTTGGAGACGTAGAGCCAGGCGGAGACGCCGAGCAGGAACGCCGCCCCGGTCATGTAGGCCGCGAGGATCACGTGCGGGAAGGTCGCGAGCTGGACCTTGTTGAACATGACGGCCCAGAAGTCGGTGAGCTCGGCCCGGCCGGTCTCGGGGTTGTAGAGGTAGCCGACGGGGTGCTGCATCCACGAGTTGGCGGCCAGGATGAACCAGCTCGACGCCAGGGTGCCGAGGTGCACGATCCACATGCAGGCGCAGTGCAGCCCGCGTGGCAGCTTGTCCCAGCCGAAGATCCAGAGGCCGAGGAAGGTCGACTCGAGGAAGAACGCCAGGAGCGCCTCGACCGCGAGCGGCGCACCGAACACGTCGCCGACGAAGCGCGAGTAGTCCGACCAGTTCATGCCGAACTGGAACTCCTGCACGATCCCGGTGACGACGCCGATCGCGAAGTTGATCAGCATCAGCTTGGCGAAGAACTTCGTCATCCGGAGCCACTCCGGGTTCTTCGTCCGCAGCCACTGCGTCTCCATCACGGCGACCAGCGCGGTCAGACCGATCGTCAGCGGGACGAAGAGGAAGTGGTAGACGGTGATGATGCCGAACTGCCACCTGGCGATGTCGAGGATGCTGTCCACGTGGATCTCCACTCATCTGAGCGACTGCGACGGGCTAACGCTAGGAGAAACCTTGCTCTCGCTCCTAGGCCGGAGGGTCCCCCGGAACGGGCCAAAGGTCCCTTTCGAGAGCGCTTGTGAAAACTTTCTCAAAGTCGTGGACGGGGCCGTACGGCGGGGTCCTGCTGACCCTTCCGACGCGTGACCTGGGCCACGGTCGAGATCGTCGAGTGACGCGAAGTGGCCCTCAGAACACCGTCCGGGGGGCCACTTCGCGTCGCTCGACGCGGCTTCAGCGACTCAGGACCACCGAGGAGCCGTGGCCGAAGAGGCCCTGGTTGGCGGTGATACCGACCCGGGCGCCTTCGACCTGGCGTCCGGTCGCCTCGCCGCGCAGCTGCCAGGTCACCTCGCAGACCTGGGCCAGCGCCTGGGCCGGGACCGCCTCGCCGAAGCAGGCGAGCCCGCCCGACGGGTTGACCGGGATCCGACCGCCGAGGGTGGTGTCGCCGGCACGCAGCAGCGACTCGGCCTCGCCGCGCTTGCACAGCTGGAGGTCCTCGATCCAGTCCAGCTCCAGCGCGGTGGACAGGTCGTAGACCTCGGCGAGCGAGACGTCGGCAGGGTCGATGCCCGCCTCCTCGTACGCCGCGGCGCCGATCGACTCCTTGAAGGTGAGCTCACCGGCAGCCACGGCGGTCGTCGCGTCCGTCGACAGGTTGGGCATGTCCATGACGGTGTTGGGGAAGGTCGGCGTGACCGTCGAGATCGCGTTGATCCGCACGCCACCTCCGAGTCCGTGCCTCGCGGCGTACTCGGTCGAGCAGAGGACCACCGCGGCCGCCCCGTCGGAGGTCGCGCAGATGTCCAGCAGGTGCAGCGGGTCGGAGACGACGGCGCTGGTCAGCACGTCCTCGACGCTGACCTCCTTGCGGTAGCGCGCGTTGGGGTTCGCCAGGCCGTGCCGGGCGTTCTTCACCTTGACCTGGGCGAAGTCCTCCGGGGTCGCGCCGTAGAGGTCCATCCGGCGGCGCGCATAGAGAGCGAAGTACGCCGGGTTCGTCATGCCGAGCAGGCGGAACCGCAGCCAGTCGGGGTCGTCCCAGCGCTCGCCGGCGTTGGGCGCGAGGAAGCCCTTCGGCGTCGTGTCGGCACCGACGACCAGGGCGACCTCGCTGAGGCCGGCGAGGATCCGCGCGCGGGCGGTGTCGAGCGCCTGGGCACCGGTCGCGCAGGCGGCGTACGACGTCGCGACCTTGGCGCCGTTCCAGCCCAGCGCCTGGGCGAAGGTGGCGCCGGCCACGTAGCCGCCGTACCCGTTGCGGACGGTCTCGCCGCCGACGATCAGGTCGACGTCCGACCAGGCGATGCCGCTGTCGGCGAGGGCGGCGCGCGCCGCGTGGACGCCGTACGTCACGAAGTTCTTGCCCCACTTGCCCCAGGGGTGCATGCCGACACCCGCGACGGCGACGTCGTGCGTGCTCACTGGTCGGCCTCCTCGCCCATCTCGACGACCGGCTTCCAGCGCCAGATCGTGCGGTCACCGGACTCGTCGGCGTAGAGCGTCTCGACCACCAGCTCGGCCTCGGCACCGACGCGCAGGTCGGCCACGCCGTACCCCTCGGCCACCTGGCCCAGGACCACCAGGCCCTCGGGCAGCTCGACGGCGGCGAGCGCGAACGGCACGTAGGGATCGGCGCTCGGGATGTACGGCGGGGGCGGCTGGTACTGCGCGTCCGTGTAGGACCAGATGGTCCCGCGCCGCGAGAGCTCGGCGTCCTCGAAGGTCTCACCGTCGCACGACGGGTTGCGACAGAAGCCCGACGCCCGCGGGAAGAAGACCGTCCCGCACGTCGTGCACCGGGTCCCGACCAGTGCCGGGTCCGGGCCGGTCGTGAACCAGCCGTCGATCGCGGGCGTTGCCGTCATCCGCACTCCTGAGAACTAGAACGTGTTCTCACTATAGGCGGTGACCCGCGCGGGTGTTCGATCGGCCGGCCGATGAAACTCTCGCCTCAGCCGCGCGCGAGGTAGGCCAGCAGGTCGTGCCGGGTGACGACGCCGACCGGCTTGCCGTCCTCGTGCACGAGGAGCGCGTCAGCACCCTCGAGCGCGCCGACCGCCTCCGAGGCCTGCTCTGTGGAGCCGATGCTCGGCAGTGGCGGCGACATGTGCTCGCTGACGCTGTCGGTGAGCCGGGCCGCGCCGGTGAAGAGCAGGTCGAGCAGGGTGCGCTCGGAGACCGAGCCGACGACCTCGGCGGCCACCACCGGCGGCTCGGCGCGGACGACCGGCATCTGCGAGACGGCGTACTCCTGCAGGATCGAGACCGCCTCGGCGATGGTCTCGCCGGGGTGGGTGTGCACCAGGTCGGGCAGCCGGCCGTCCTTGCCGCGCAGCACCTCGCCGACGCTCTGCACGTGCCGCTCGACGCCCTCGACCGGGAAGCCGTACTGGCCCAGCCACTCGTCGTTGAAGACCTTGGTGAGATAGCCGCGGCCGGAGTCGGGCAGCAGGACGACGATCACGGCGTCCGCACCCTCGGGCGTGCCCTCGAGCTCGTGCGCGAGCTGGATCGCCGCGTGCACGGCCATCCCGGACGAGCCGCCGACGAGCAGCGCCTCCTCGCGGGCGAGCCGACGGGTCATCGCGAAGGAGTCGGCGTCCGAGACCTCGATGATCCGGTCGGCGACGTCGCGGTCGTAGGCGTCGGGCCAGAAGTCCTCGCCGACACCCTCGACCAGGTAGGGCCGTCCGGAGCCGCCGGAGTAGACCGAGCCGGCCGGGTCGGCGCCGACGACCTGGACGTCGCCGTTCTGCTCCTTGAGGTAGCGGCCGGTGCCGCTGATGGTGCCGCCGGTGCCGACGCCCGTCACGAAGTGGGTGACCCGACCCTCGGTCTGCGCCCAGATCTCGGGTCCGGTGGTCTCGTAGTGCGAGCGCGGGTTGTGCGGGTTGGAGTACTGGTCCGGCTTCCACGCGCCGGGCTGCGAGGCCAGGCGGTCGGAGACGTTGTAGTAGGAGTCGGGGTGCTCGGGCTCGACCGCGGTCGGGCAGACGACCACCTCGGCGCCGTACGCCTTGAGCACGTTGCGCTTGTCCTCGCTGACCTTGTCGGGGCACACGAAGATGCACTTGTAGCCCTTGGCCTGGGCGACCATCGCCAGCCCGACGCCGGTGTTGCCCGAGGTCGGCTCGACGATCGTGCCGCCCGGCTGGAGCTCGCCGGACGCCTCGGCGGCCTCGATCATCCGGGTCGCGATGCGGTCCTTCACGGAGCCGCCGGGGTTGAGGTACTCCACCTTGGCGAGGACGATCGGTCCTGCTGCGCCGTCGAGGGAGCCCATGGACTTGGACAGCCTGAGCAGCGGGGTGTTGCCGATCAGGTCCAGAAGCGAGTTCACGTACTGCATGACCTCAATCTAGAGGCGCCAGTCACAACCGCGGAAACCCCGCGCACCTCGGCCGACCCGACTCCGTAGGGTGAGGGCGTGGGGAAAGCAGGAGCTGCACGCAAGCTGGCCTCCGCCGCTGCGTACGGCGGGGGTGGTCTGTCCGTGGTCGGAGCCGCCCTGTACGGCGTGCTGGCCTTCGAGGCCAAGTCCGCCCGGCGGGTGATCGGCGAGGCGAGCTCGGTGCGCCCGCCCGACCCGAGCGGGTGGTACGGCCGGGGTCGTCCCGGACCCGCGCTCAAGATCGCGGTCCTCGGCGACTCCAGCGCCGCGGGGTACGGCGTGGACCGGGTCGAGGAGACCCCGGGGGCCGTCCTCGGCAGCGGTGTCGCCGAGCTCGCCGACCGCCGGGTGCACCTGCGTGGGTTCGCCGTCGTCGGCGCGATGTCGTCGGATCTCGGCGCCCAGGTCGACCGGGCCCTCCGGACCGATCCAGATGTCGCCGTGATCCTGGTCGGCGCCAACGACGTGACCCATGTCGTGCTCCCCGCCGCCTCCGTGCGGCACCTGTCGGAAGCCGTACGCCGCCTGCACGACGCCGGCGTCGCGGTGCTGGTCGGCACCTGCCCCGACCTGGGCACCATCAAGCCGATCATGCCGCCCCTGAAGCAGATCGCCCGCGCCTGGTCGCGCCGGATCGCCGCAGCGCAGACCATCGCGGTGCTCGAGGAGGGCGGCCGGACGGTCTCCCTCGGCTCGATCCTCGGCCCGGAGTTCGCGGCCGCCCCGGCGGTCCTCTTCGGGCCCGACCAGTTCCACCCCTCGGCCAGCGGCTACCGCTCGCTGGTGCAGGTGCTGCTGCCCTCGACCCTGGCCGCGCTCGGACTGACCCCCGACGACGAGTCCGAGCCCGAGGCCTTCCGCGGCGAGGGCGTGCTGCCGATCACCGCCGCCGCTCTGCAGGCCGTCGACGTGCCGGGCACCGAGCTCGGCGGCACCGAGGTGGGCGGTTCACGACGCGGCGTACGCGGTCTCTGGGTCGAGCTGCGGCACCGCCGCCGGCACCCGGACACCGAGGGCGAGGCCCCCGAGGACACCGAGTAGCCCCGAAATGCGCCGAGAGGCCCCGGAGCGATGCTCCGGGGCCTCTCGACGTACGGCGTAGCTCAGTCCCGCATGATCGCGAGGATGCGCAGCAGGTTGGTGTAGATCCAGACCAGGCTGACGGTCATGGCGAAGGCGGCACGCCAGCCCTCCCGGTCCGGGATGCCGTTGGCGACACCCTGCTCGACGAAGTCGAAGTCGAGGACCAGCATGAAGACACCGAGCGCGAGGCCGAGGAGCGCGAAGATCAGGCCGATCGCGCCATCGCCGAACAGGCCGATCTCGGCGCCGAACAGGCTCAGCACGACCTCGACCAGGCTGATCACGACGACACCCAGCATGGCCGCGATGACCATCCTGCGGAACTTGTCGGTGACCTTGATGTTGAAGAACTTGTAGACGGCCAGCGTGCCCGCGAAGGCGCCGAAGGTGCCGAGCACGGCGCTCATCACGATGCCCGGGAACTGGAGCTCGAACACCTTGCTGATCGCGCCGAGGGCCACGCCCTCGGCCGCACAGAAGAGGAGCACGAGCCCGGGGCTGATCACGCGCTTGAACGAGTTGACCATCGACAGCACGAACGCGAGGAGCGAGCCGATGGTGGCGGCCGCGATGAGGCCACTGATGTCCGCGGGCGTGGTGTTCGCGTCGATGCCGGGGCTCAGGATCCAGGTCGCTGCGGCCGTCACCATCACGACGGCGAGCGCGATCGCGGTCTTCTGCACGACCGAGTCGATGGTCATCGGACCGCCGGTGGCCACCGGGGCCTGCACGCCGGGTTGGCCGGGCGTGCCCGTGCCCCAGCTCGACGGGTCCGTGTAGCCGGTCTGGCCGTAGCCCTGACTCGGGGCTCCTGCGGTGTTGAACTCCTCGGAACGGCGGAACACCGGGTTGTTGCTCTGCATTGGTCTCTCCTCGAGGCCTGGGGTGGCGTCGCTGTGACGGGTCACCTAATGAACCCATCCTAGGCGGGCTCACCGGGTTCAACGCCCGCCGTGTCCCGATCGTTCCCGCATCCGGCAGACTCGCATCCGTGGCTGGCACGCAGATCTCCGACTTCCGAGATCTCGTCGGGCAGCTGCCCGACGTGGACCCCTCCGACCGCGGTCGCTACTGGCGCTACGACGTACGGGGCCGCGTCTTCGCCTACCTGTGGGAGCCGACGCGCACGGTCGGGCTCAAGCAGACCATCGCCGAGCAGCTCGCGCTGGTGGCGGAGCGGCCGGGCGTCTTCGAGATCCAGTTCACGGCCTGGGGCTTCGGGTGGGTCGTCGTGCACCTCGAGGGCGTCGACCGCGACGAGCTCGCCGAGCTGGTCTTCGAGGCCTGGCGGCTGACGGCTCCGGACGAGCTGGTCGAGACTCGCGCCGACGTACTCCCCCGGTAGGCCACAATCAGCGCGTGGAACACGTGGTCTTCTTCCTGGTCGTCGCCGGTCGGTTCCTGCTCCCCCTGCTGATCCCTCGGTTCCCGCTGCCCGCGATCATCGCCTGCCTCGTGCTGGACGCCGCGGACCAGACGATCTTCCAGGCGTTCGGGTACGACCCTCCGGGCTACCAGAACTACGACAAGGCGATGGACATCTTCTACCTGTCCATCGCCTACCTCGCGGCGATGCGCAACTGGGACAACCTGCACGCGTTCGCGGTCGCGCGGTTCCTCTTCTACTACCGGCTGGTCGGCGCCTTCACCTTCGAGGTCAGCCACGAGCGCTGGGTCCTGCTGGTCTTCCCGAACACGTTCGAGTACTTCTTCATCGCCTACGAGCTCTGGCGCACCCGCTGGAGCACCCGGCCGGTCACGCAGCGGGCCTGGATCCTCACCGCGGCCTTCATCTGGATCTTCATCAAGCTGCCGCAGGAGTACTGGCTGCACATCGCGGAGCTCGACGTGACCGACACGCTGGACGACTACTGGTGGGCGTGGCCGCTGCTGATCGGCCTGCTCCTGCTGCTCGCCGCGATCCTGTGGTTCGGCGTACGACCCCGGCTGCCCGAGCCCGACCACTCGTTCCGGATCGTCGCCGACCCGATCCCCGACGCCGTCGACACCAGCGCCAAGCTCTCCGCGCTCCACCTCGCCGGCGGCTGGGTGGTCTCGTGGATGACGCTCGAGAAGATCGTGCTCGTGGGCGTGGTCTCGGCCATCTACGGCCTCATCCTCCCCAGCGTGACGATGTCGACGACCGAGCTGTTCATCTCGATCGGGTCGCTGGTCGCCCTCAACGCCGCGATCACCCTCGCCTTCTCACGACGGGAGTGGACGGTGGAGTCGGCAGCCGGCGCCGTCCTGCTGCGCGTCGTGCTCAACGTCGCGCTCGTCGGCGCAGCGGACGCAGCCTTCAACCGGACCTCCGGCGGTTGGACGACGTTCTTCTTCCTCTGCCTGATCAGCCTGATGACCACGCTGCACGACCGCTACCAGCCCGTCTACGCCTGGCGGCGCAGCCGCGAGCTCGACCTGCGGGACGCCTGATCCGGTGCCCCCGCTGGGAGTCGAACCCAGACTTGGACCGCTTTTAAGGCGGCTTCCTCTGCCGGTTGGGATACGGGGGCAGTGCGCGGGAGCCTACAAGTAGGTCTGGCGCTGGTGGAGCGCGTGCGCGCCGGCGACCCGGTCGAGGAAGAGCAGGCCGGCGCAGTGGTCGATCTCGTGCTGGAGTGCGCGGGCCTCGAAGGCGTTGGCGGTGATCGTGACCTGCTCCCCGCTGCCAGGGCGCTGGCCGGTGACGACGAGACGGGTCGCGCGCTTCACGTCGCCGGTCAGGTCGGGCACGCTCATGCAGCCCTCCCGTGCGCGCTCGTTGCGGCTGGCCTCCACGACCTCGGCGTTGCACAGCACGAACGTGCCGTGGTGGTCCTTGGTCTTCGGGTGGGCGGAGACGTCGACGGCGAACATCTGCACGCCGATGCCGACCTGCGGCGCAGCGAGCCCGACGCAGCCGGGGCTGACCCGCATGGTCGCGACCAGGTCGGCCGCGAGCTGGATCATCTCGGCCCGGGTCGGGTCGACCGGACCCGAGGGTGCGGACAGCACTCCGGCGGGCGCGCGGACCACGTCGAGCACACGGCCCCCGGCGTACGGGTCGATCACAGCTCGTCGGCCTCCGCGCGGCGCAGCGTGGCACCGACGCCCAGCGTGGTCGCGACGGCGTCGATGGCACCCTCGAGGGCGGGGACGTCGGTCTCCGCGGGGAGGTCGATCTCCGCCACCAGCACGTAGAGGTCGCCCGTCAGCCGGGTGGTCAGGTCGGTGATGTTGCCGCCGACCCGCGCGACCTGGGTGACCACCGAGGAGACGATCCCGGGGCGGTCGCCGCCGTGGACGGTGAGCAGGTACGGCGTACCGCTTGCCGGCGCCGCCTCCTCCTGGGGCACCTCCCGCACGGTCACCGTCAGGGTGCCGTCGGCCCCGAGCCCACTGAGCGCCGCCTCGATGTCCGCGGCGCTCACCTCTCCCGCGCAGACGAGGGTCATCGCGAAGTGCCCGCGCAGCCGCGTCATCGAGGAGTCCTCGAGGTTCAGGCCGAGCTCGGCGATCCGCGCGGTCGTCTCCGCGATGATGCCCGGTCGGTCGTGGCCGAGGACGGTGATGGCGTGCGAGGTCACCCGGAGATTCTGGCAGCGTCGGCCGCCCGGCCCAGCACCGCGTCCAGCATCGGCTCGGTGAGCCGGCCGGTGAAGGTGTTCTGCTGGCTCGGGTGGTAGCAGCCCAGCAGCAGCACCTCGCGTCCTGCGCCGACCAGCCGCGCCTCGGCGCCGTGCCCGAACCGCGGCTTGGGGCGGGCGACGTCCCAGCCGATCGCGGCGTACGACCGCAGCGTCGCGTCCCAGCCGTAGCCGCCGAGCGCGACCACGACGCGGACGTGCTCGACCAGGAGGCCCAGCTCGGCCTCGATCCACGGCGCGCAGGTGTCGCGCTCGGTCACGCTCGGCTTGTTCTGCGGCGGCGCGCACCGCACGGTCGCGACCATCCGGGTGTCGATCAGCTCCTGGCCGTCGGCCGCGTGGGTGCTGGTCGGGATCCGCGCGAGGCCGACCCGGTGCAGGCTCGCGAAGAGCCAGTCGCCGCTGCGGTCGCCGGTGAAGACCCGGCCCGTGCGGTTGGCGCCATGGGCGGCCGGCGCGAGACCGACGACGAGGATGCGCGGGGTCGGCGAGCCCCAGCCCGGGATCGGCCGGCCCCAGTAGGTCTCGTCGCGATACGCCGCCCGCTTGGTGGTCGCGACGTCCTCGCGCCAGCGGACCAGCCGGGGGCAGGCCCGGCAGACCGACACCCGAGCGTCCAGCTCGTCCAGCGGCACCCCACGGGCGAGACGGCGTACCTGCGCGGCCGTCCCCGCGGCCGGGGTGGCGGCCGTGGCTGGATCGCCGGGCCAGCCGGTGCCGGGAGGGACGAAGGTCACGGCCTCATCCTCCCGCGACGCGGGCTAGGCGCGGTGGGTCGCGGCGGCGACCTTCTCCTTCGCCACGTCCGCAACGGCGGCGGCCTGCTGACCGACCGCCTCCTGGGCGCGACCGGCCGCGGACTGCACCGTGGGGCTGTGGGCGACCTTGCTGGCCCCGGACTTGATCTGCTCGTAGCGCTCGCGGCCCGCGCGGGACCCGAGCACGTAGCCGATGGCGACACCGATCAACAGGCTGCTCTTGCTCATACGCACCGGGTGCCCGTCAGGGCGCTCGGCAAACCCGGCACAGGTCGATACCCACGGACGAAATGGTTGTTCCGGGGTCTTCCACGCAGCCATTTCGTCCGTGGGTACGCCGGCGGGTTCAGGCGATCGACCACGCGATCCCGTCGAGGATGTCGGAGTCGGAGACGACGAGAGACGTTGCGCCCGAACGCCGCAGGACCCGGTCGAGGATCAGCACGCCCGCGCCGATGACGTCCGCGCGACCGGGGTGCATCGCGGGCAGGGCGCGGCGTTCGGCGACGGTCAGGGCGAGCAGCCTGTCGACGGTCGCGAACACCTCCTCGGCGGGCAGCACGAGCTGGTCGACGGCGTCACGGTCGTACGACGTGAGCCCGAGCGCCACCGCCGCCAGCTGCGTGACGGTGCCGGCGACGCCGACCACCGTGGCCGCCCGGGCCGGGTCGACCGGGCAGGCAGCGAGGTGGGCGTCGATGTCGGCGACACAGGCGGCGATCTCGTCCGCCGTCGGCGGGTCGGAGTGCAGGTGCCGCTCGTGCAGTCGCACCGAGCCGATGTCCATCGAGTCCGCGGAGTCCGGCGCCGAGTCGCCGAGGATCAGCTCGGTCGACCCGCCACCGATGTCGACCACCAGGACCGGGGTCGCCGGGTCGTCCCGCAGGTTGCGCACCGCACCGTCGAAGGACAGCGCCGCCTCGACGTCGCCCGACACGACCTCGGGCTCGACACCGAGCAGCTCGCGCACAGCGGCGACGAAGACCTCGCCGTTGGTCGCGTCGCGGGTTGCCGACGTCGCGACGAAGCGGACCCGCTCCGGGGGGATCTCGTAGAACGCGATCCGCTCGGCGTACTCCTCGACGGCGGCGAGAGCGCGCGTCAGCGCCTCGTCCGCGATCCGGCCGGTCCGGTCGAGGTCCTGGCCGAGACGCACCATCCGCATCTCACGCACGTCGACCTCGGGCAGGTCGCCGATCAGCAGCTTGATGGTGTTGGTGCCACAGTCGATGGCGGCTACACGCACGGGCCGGACCTCCACCACTCCCCCAGCTCGTCGAGGACCTCGTCGCCGAACGGGTTCACGCCGCGCCCCTGCGCGAGCGACTGGCCGGCGAGGACGTGCAGGCACTTCACCCGGTCGGGCATGCCGCCGGCGGAGATCCCCTCGATCTCGGGCACGCTCTGCCCCGCCTGCTCGGCGATCTCGGCCCGAGCGGCGAGGTAGCGCTCGTGCGCCGCCTGGTAGGCCGCGGCGAGCTCCGGGTCCTCCGCGAGACGCTCCTGCATCTCCTTCATCAGCCCCGAGCCCTCGAGGGTGCCGATCCGGGATGCCGCGCGCGGGCAGGTCAGGTAGTACGTCGTCGGGAAGGGCGTGCCGTTGGGCAGCCGCGGCTCCGTGGTCACGACGTCGGGGTTGCCGCACGGGCAGCGATGGCCGACCTCGTGGATCGCGCGCGGCTCCCGACCGAGCTGGGCGTGGATGGCGGAGACGTCGGCGGGGTCGATCACGGCTCGATCATGCCAGTGGTGGTCTCGAGACAGGACGCCGTCCTTCTCAACCGCCGCTGTCCTCGGTCTCGTCGATCTTCTCGTCGATCTTCGCGGCCGGCGGCGGCTCGGGCTTGGGCGGGTTGCCGGCCAGCTCGACCGACTTCCACGCCGTCGACCACCAGGCCGTGGGCGCCTTCCGAGCCACCTTCGAGGGGTCCGTCAGGCTGGCCTGGCTGTCCAGCGGCTTGCCGTCCTCGTCGAGCACGACGTACGCCGTCTCTCCCGGCATCACGTAGTTGAGGTCGCGCGCCTGCTGCCGCACGAAGGCCGGGTCGTCCCAGCGCCGCTTCTCGCGCTCGAGATCGCTGATCCGCGCCTGACGCAGCGCGATCTGGCTCTTGAGGTCACCGATGTGCTCGCGCTGGTCGAGGTAGGCGCGCAACGACGAGGCGTAGGAGATCGTCAGCAGCGAGAGCACCAGCACCAGCACGGTGGCCCGTCCGGTCAACCTGGGCCGACGGCGGCGGACGGCGGGGATGCCCGCACCGTTGGTGTCCGCGCCCACCGGACGCGTCCCGCTCCGGCCGGCCGAGCCGACCCGACCGGGTCCGGTGCGGCCGCCGGGCCGCGGAGCGCGCGACGACGTACGGCGAGACTCGGGCATGTCTCCTAGGGTCGCTCAGCCGAGGTAGCGCGGGAACGCCGACGCGCCGGAGTAGCGCGCAGCATCTCCGAGCTCGTCCTCGATCCGCAGCAGCTGGTTGTACTTCGCGACCCGGTCCGACCGCGCCGGAGCACCGGTCTTGATCTGACCGCAGTTCACCGCGACGGCGAGGTCCGCGATGGTGGTGTCCTCGGTCTCGCCCGACCGGTGGCTCATCATGCAGCGGTAGCCGTTGCGGTGCGCGAGCTCGACGGAGTCCAGCGTCTCGGTGAGCGAGCCGATCTGGTTGACCTTCACCAGCAGCGCGTTGGCCTGGCCGCCGTCGATGCCGCGCTGGAGGCGCTCCACGTTGGTCACGAAGAGGTCGTCGCCGACGATCTGGGTCTTGCTGCCGAGCTGGTCGGTGATGGCCTTCCAGCCGTCCCAGTCGTCCTCGTCGAGCGGGTCCTCGATGGAGACGATCGGGTACGACGCGACCAGGTCGGCGTAGTAGGCGTTCATCTCGTCGGCGGACTTGGTGCCGCCCTCGAAGGCGTAGGAGCCGTCGCGGAAGAACTCGGACGCGGCGACGTCCATCGCCAGCGCGATGTCCTCGCCCAGCGTGAGGCCGGTGGCTGCGACGGCCTCGGCGATCAGGTCGAGCGCGGCGCGGTTGCTGTCGAGGTTGGGCGCGAAGCCGCCCTCGTCGCCGAGGCCCGTGGAGAGGCCCTTCTGCTTCAGCACCGACTTGAGCGCGTGGTAGACCTCCGCGCCCGAGCGCAGCGCCTCACGGAACGTCGGGGCGCCGATCGGCGCGATCATGAACTCCTGCACGTCGACGTTGGAGTCGGCGTGCGAGCCACCGTTGAGGATGTTCATCATCGGCACCGGCAGCAGGTGGGCGTTGGGGCCGCCGACGTAGCGGTAGAGCGGTAGCCCGGCCGAGTCCGCGGCCGCGCGGGCGACGGCGAGCGAGACGCCCAGGATCGCGTTGGCGCCGAGGTTGGCCTTGTTGGGGGTCCCGTCGAGCTCGAGCATCGTCTGGTCGACCAGACGCTGGTCGTCGGCGGCGATGCCCTCGATCGCCGGGGCGATCGTCTGGATCACGGCGTTGACGGCCTTGCCGACGCCCTTGCCGCCGTAGCGGTCCCCGCCGTCGCGCAGCTCCACCGCCTCGAAGGCTCCGGTGGAGGCGCCGCTGGGCACCATGGCCCGGGCGAAGGATCCGTCATCGAGGAGGACCTCGACCTCGACGGTGGGGTTGCCACGGGAGTCGAGGATCTCGCGGGCGCCGACAGCTTCGATGGATGCCATGCCAGCAGCCTAGTGCCGGTCGGGTGATCCCATCAGCCCCGGTCGGCCGCTGGGAAGCTGACGCTCATCGTGGCCCCGCGAGCAGGCGGCGTACGGCGTCGCGCAGCGCCTGCTCGGGGTCGGTCCCCGTCTCGCGCGCCTCGGCGACGAGCGCGAGGAGGCGGTCGCCCAGGTCGTCGCCCTCGCGGGGCGGGCGCCGCTCCCTCGCGGGCCAGCCGGTCCAGCACCTTGTCGGCGTACAGCAGCGCCGGCAGCGTGGGCGGGATCCCGTCGGTCACCGACGTCCGCTGCTTCTCGGTGGCCTTGATCGCCTCCCAGGCCTCGTTGACCTCCGCTGGCCCCAACGTCGGGGATGGTCCACCGGCGGCATCGGCGAAGACGTGGGGGTTGCGCCGGCGCATCTTGGCGATGACGTCGGCCGCGACGTCGTCGATCGTGAACTCGCCGGCCTCCTCCGCGATCACCGCGTGGAAGTAGACCTGCAGGAGCAGATCACCGAGCTCCTCGCGCAGCAGCGCGGAGTCCTCGGTGTCGATCGCCTCGAGGGTCTCGTGGGTCTCCTCGAGCAGGTAGCGCGCGAGCGACCGGTGGGTCTGGCCGGCCTTCCAGCTGCACTCGACCCGCAGCCTGCGCATCACCTCGAGGAACTCGAGGAGCGGCTCAGCCACCGGCTACCCGCAGCGCTGGGTCGACGGCAGCCCGGCGGCGTACGTCGCGTCCGGCTGCGGGGCGTCCGCCGTCTTCGCGGTCTTGCTCGTCGCGATGGACAGCCCGGTGTCGAGCAGGACGGTCTGGCCCTGCTTGATCGCGACGCTGTAGCGCGGGTCGATCCGCACGTCGTGGTCGTCGAGCCAGGAGAGGAACTCCTTCTGGCCTGCGGCCAGCGCGTCCTTGTCGGTGGCCGAGGCACCGAGCGTGTCGCGACCGACGGCGGTCTCGACCGCTGCCACGTAGGTCTCCGCACCCTCGACCTCGATCAGCGCGTCGCGCTCGGCCTTCTTCATCGAGCCCAGCTGTGCCTCGACCTGCTTGACGGCGTCGGCGTACGACGAGTCCGCCTCGACGCCGTGCTCGGCCAGCAGCTGGTCGGCGGCGGAGCGCAGCGCGATGCTGCCCGCGACCCGCCCGTTGATGTAGTGACCGGGCAGCGACTGACCCTGCAGCTGCGCGGCGGCGGCCCCGCAGTAGTCGGTCGACAGGTCGGAGACGTGCCGGGTCGACACCGTGTCGTCGCCGACGCGCACGGCGACCCCCGGGTTGAGGTCGGGTACGGCGCCACAGCCGGTCAGCAGGGCCGCCGAGGCGACGGCCAGGCCGGCCACTCGGTGCATGCGGGTGGGCACACGCGTCACTTGTTCTCCTGGGGGTCGATCACGGAGTCGATCACCTGCCGGGCCCATTCAAGCAGGGCGATCCCGGAGATCGGCTGACCCCCGATCCCGGAGGTCTGGGGTCGGGGCACCAGGATCGTGCTGACCGGCGCCTTGACGATGGACTTCGGGTACATCCGGTTGAGCCGGACCACCCGCGAGTCAGGGAGGTCGACCGGCGCGAAGCGCACGTTGCGGCCCGCGATGGTGATCTCGCCGATGCCTGCCTGCCGGGCGCGGGCCCGGAACCGCGCGACCAGCAGCAGCGAGACGACCTCGACGGGCGGCTCGCCGTACCGGTCCAGCATCTCCTCGTTGATCTGGTCGACGTCGTCGTCGGTGCGCACCTCGGCCAGCCGCTTGTACATCTCCAGCCGGAGCCGCTCGCTGGTGATGTAGCCGTGCGGGAGGTGGGCGTCGACAGGCAGCTCGACGCGGACCTCGTTGAGCTCGGGCTCGCCGCCGTCGCCCTTGAACTCCGCGACGGCCTCGCCGACCAGCCGGACGTAGAGGTCGAAGCCGACGTCGGCGATGTGGCCGGACTGCTCGCCGCCGAGCAGGTTGCCGGCGCCGCGGATCTCGAGGTCCTTCATGGCGATCGCCATGCCGCCGCCGAGGTCGGAGTGCTGGGCCAGCGTCGCGAGCCGCTCGTGGGCGGTCTCGGTCAGGGGCTTCTCGGGCGGGTAGAGGAAGTAGGCGTAGGCGCGTTCGCGCGAGCGACCCACCCGACCGCGCAGCTGGTGGAGCTGGGAGAGACCGAGGGTGTCGGCCCGCTCGATGATCATCGTGTTGGCGTTGGACACGTCCAGGCCGGACTCGACGATGGTGGTGCAGACCAGCACGTCGAAACGCTTCTCCCAGAAGTCCAGCATCACCTGCTCGAGCTGGTGCTCGCCCATCTGGCCGTGCGCGACGGCGACCCGCGCCTCGGGCACCAGCTCGGTGATCCGGGCGGCGGCCTTGTCGATCGAGTTGACCCGGTTGTGGATGTAGAAGACCTGGCCCTCGCGCAGCAGCTCACGGCGTACGGCGGCGATGATCTGGCGGTCCTCGTAGGCACCGACGTAGGTCAGCACCGGGTGCCGCTCCTCGGGCGGCGTGGTGATCGTGGACATCTCACGGATGCCCGTGATCGCCATCTCGAGGGTGCGGGGGATCGGGGTCGCCGACATCGACAGCACGTCGACCGAGGTGCGCAGCCGCTTCATCTGCTCCTTGTGCTCGACGCCGAAGCGCTGCTCCTCGTCGACGATGATCAGCCCGAGGTCCTTCATCCGGATGTCCGGGTTGAGCAGCCTGTGGGTGCCGACGACGATGTCGACCGAGCCCTCGGCGAGACCGGCGATGACCTCCCGCGCCTCGGCGTCGGTCTGGAACCGGCTGAGCCCCTTGAGCACGACCGGGAAGCCGCTCATCCGCTCGCTGAAGGTGCTCAGGTGCTGCGTCACGAGCAGCGTCGTGGGGACCAGCACGGCGACCTGCTTGCCGTCCTGCACGGCCTTGAACGCCGCACGCACCGCGATCTCGGTCTTGCCGTAGCCCACGTCGCCACAGACCAGACGGTCCATCGGCATGGTGCGCATCATGTCGCCCTTGACCTCGTCGACGGTGCTCAGCTGGTCGGGGGTCTCCTGGAACGGGAAGGCGTCCTCGAGCTCGCCCTGCCACGGGGTGTCCGGGCCGAAGGCATGGCCCTTGGTGGCCTGGCGCGCGGCGTAGAGCTTGATCAGCTCGGCCGCGATCTCGCGGACCGCCTTGCGGGCGCGGTTCTTGCGCTTGGACCAGTCGGCGCCGCCGAGCCGGTCCAGCGACGGCGACTCGCCGCCGACGTAGCGGGTGACCTGGTCGAGCGCGTCGGCCGGCACGTAGAGCCGGTCCGGAGGCCCACCGCGCTTGGAGGAGCCGTACTCGAGGACGAGGTACTCGCGCACCGCTCCCCCGACCTCGCGCTGCTTCATCTCGACGAAGCGGCCGACGCCGTGCTGCTCGTGGACGACGAAGTCGCCGGCGCGCAGCTCCAGCGGGTCGATCTGCTTCTTGCGGCGCGCCGGCATCCGGCGCATGTCGCGCGTCGACGCCTTCTGGCCGGACAGGTCCTCGCCGGTGAGCACGGCGAGCCGGTTGGTCTCGTCGACGAAGCCGTGCACCGAGGCGCCGCAGGTGACCGTCACGACGGGGTCGGTCAGGTCCGCGGCGGTCGCGACCTCCTCCACCACACGGGCGGCCAGGTCGTGCTCGGCCAGCACCTCGCGCATCCGCTCGGCCGGACCGTGGCCGGCGTGCACGACCACGACGCGGTAGCCGTCGCGCCGCCAGCCGGCGATGTCGGCGAGCGCGCGCTCCATCTCGCCGCGGTAGGCGTCAGCCGGCTTGGCGGGCAGACCGCGGCTGGGCACGGCTCCAGCGATGACGTCCACGTCGGTCTCGGCGACGTCGATCCCGAAGGGGCTCACCGACCACCAGGCCTTGCCCTGCCCGAGGGTGTGCTCGCGCACGTCGGCGATGGCGCGGTACGACGCCGCACCCATGTCCGTCATCAGCAGGTCGATGGGCGCGGTGCCGCCGCCCGCGGCAGCTGCCCAGCTCGCGCCCAGGAACTCCTCGCTGGTCGCGACCAGGTCGTGCGCGCGACTGCGCGCGCGCTCGGGGTCGAGCACCAGCACGTGGGTGTCGTCGGGCATCAGGTCGACGAGCAGCTCCATCTCGTCGACCAGGACAGGAGAGAGCGACTCCATGCCCTCGGCGGCGATGCCGGCCGCGATCTTGTCGGTGAGCTCGAGGAGCTGCGGGTGCTTGCGACCGAGCTCGGCGGCCCGCTCGCGGACCTCGTCGGTGAGCAGGAGCTCGCGGCACGGTGGCGCCCAGAGCCGCTCCACCTTCTCGAGCGTGCGCTGGTCGGCCACCGAGAACGTCCGGATCTCCTCGACGTCGTCGCCCCAGAACTCCACGCGCAGCGGGTGCTCGTCGGTCGGCGGGAAGACGTCGACGATGCCACCGCGCACGGCGAACTCCCCGCGCTTCTCCACGAGGTCGACCCGGGAGTAGGCGGCGGCCGCGAGACGTCGTACGACGTCCTCGAGCGGAGCGGTGTCACCGGCCACCAGCTCGACCGGCTCCAGGTCGGCCAGCCCCTTGACCTGCGGCTGCAGCACCGACCGGACCGGCGCGACGACGACCTTGAGCGGGCCGTTGGAGGTGTCGGTGCCGGGGTGCCGCAGGCGACGCAGCACCGCGAGCCGACGCCCGACCGTGTCGCTGCGTGGGCTGAGCCGCTCGTGGGGCAG
Organism: uncultured Actinomycetota bacterium; assembly: GCA_963717855.1. GTDB lineage: Bacteria > Actinomycetota > Actinomycetes > Propionibacteriales > Nocardioidaceae > Nocardioides. The sequence goes on from CAVQXF010000009.1 coordinate 358,946, forward strand.
CGTCTCCCAGCTCGGGTAGTAGGCGACCAGCGCGGGGTCCACCAGGTCGCCCAGCGCCGCCACCAGGTCCTCGGCCTCGCGCGCCGTGGCCGTCACGGCCAGGACGGACCTGCCCTCCCGGGCCAGGCCGGCCACGACGTACGGCCGCATCGCCTCGGGGGCGGTCAGGTCCAGCGTGGGTACGGCGCCGCCCCGTGCGTCCACCATCGCCTGCGACAGCGTGGGGTCGGCGAGGACGGCGTCGGCGAGGCCGGACAGATGCACGAGAGGGCCTTTCGGGGGCGGCAGACAGCACGACAGCCCCCGGTCAACGAGTGACAGGGGGTGACGCTCAGAAGTCTACGCGGGCCCATGGACACCGCCTCAGTCGTCGTCGGACCCGCCGGCGTCCTCGTTGCACTCGATCTGGGGCGGCTCCTCCCCGGACATCGCCATCACGCTCATGGCGGGCAGCTGCGAGCCGCGGAGGTCGAAGGACAGCGCCGCGCGCTGGGTCCAGACCCCGGAGCCGGTGCGGAAGAGGTAGCCGCTGCGCTGCTTCAGGCCGACGGTGTACATGCACTCGTCGAACTGCGTGATCTCCTCGACCGGCTCGGCCAGGTCCTCGATGTCCTCCCGCAGGTCGGCGATGCCGCGACGGACCTCGGCGCGGGTCGCCCGCTGACGCGGTCGCGCGGCGCTGCGATCGGCATCCTCCCCCGGCTCGGACCCACACTCGCGCTTCATGAAGGGCCGGTCGCGGCCCTTGAAGGCCAGCAGCTGGTAGTCGGGGTCGTCCCACTCGGTGGTGTCGATCCCGATCGCCGGCAGATGGCGCAGGACGCCCGCACCCCGGTTGCGGAAACCCAGGTCCTGACGGGCGTCCCCGTCCTCGGTGACCGGCAGCCAGGACAGGCAGGACTCCCACGAGTCGAAGCGATCGGTCTTGCGCTCGACCCTCTTGGCCAGTCGCTCGAGGCGCGCCAGACGGCGCAGCTTCGACCGGTTGCTCGTCGGCTTGGCGCGAGCCGCCGCCCGGGCGTCGGCACCGGTCCCGTTGGCCGGGGGCGCCGCGCTCAGGCACCGTCGCGAGGTGGACGTCCGGAGGAGCACGGCGTCCGCCTGACGGGGCGGGACGCGGACGAGCGCCGGACGCTGGTCGAGGCCGGTGCCGTCGCGCTCGTCGTACGAGAACCCCCAGCGGTGCTGGGGATCGCCGGCCTGCTTGACCCCGACGTACGACGTGCACCCGAGCATCCGGTCGAAGCGCCGCGCGTCACGCAGCAGTCCGCGGAGGCGTACGCCGAGCCGGGCGATCGTGGCATCCAGCGACCGTGCCGGCCGGCGTGCCACCGGGGGCATCGGGGCGGCCACCGCACGAGCGACCGGACCGGGATCGGACGTCGGTCGGAAAACGGGCAGCGCGGGCGCGGGTAGCGCCGGCGGGGTGAGTGCGAGCGGGGCGGACTGGACCGCGCCGATGTCGCAGGGTCGGCCGGTGTCGCGCAGCTGGCCGAGGGTGTCGCGCGCCAGGATCGCCGCCCAGTCGACGTAGCCGACGAGCAGCTGCCCAGCCGGCAACGGGGTCGGCAGCACACCACGGCACGAGCCGCTGGGGATCCGGGCACGCACCGGGCTGTCGCCGTACGGCATCAGCACGAAGCCGAGCGGGTGACCGTCGATCTGCACCAGCTGTGGGTCCTCGCCCCGCACGTCGGTCGGGTGGTCGAGCTCGCAGGAGTCCTCGGTGAAGAAGTTGTAGCCCCGGGAGAGCGAGTCGTAGACCCGGCAGCTGCGATGCGAGGGGATCGTGTCGCCGGTGACTCCCTCGAAGACCGGCGGTCCGATGATCGAGCCGAAGACGTCGAGGCGATGGGCACTGCCGAGGTCACCGGCGACCGGAGCGATGTTGCGAGCCACGGTCGACGAGATCACGGTGGTCCGGCCGGCCGAGAGGATGCCGCCGCCCTCCCCTTCGGCGTAGTTCTGGGTGATCGTCGAGTTCACGACCGTCAGGTTGCCGCGCGCCCAGACCCCGCCGCCCGCATGGGCGACCGCGAGGTTGCGGGCGATGTTGGAGTTGACGACGAGCACGTCGGCCTCGCCGGAGATCGCGCCCCCGCGGTCGTCGGCCCGGTTGCCGTTGAGCGTGGACCCGAGCACGGCGACGTCGCCGTCGAGGGTGAAGATCGCGCCGCCGGGCCCGTCCGCGTCGCTGCCGTCGATGAGGGAGTCGATCACCGTCACGTCACCGTCCTCGTCGGCGTACAGCGCTCCGCCGTCGCCGTCGGTGGTGTTGCCATCGATCATCGAGCGCACGACGAGGATGTCGCCGGTCGACCCGATCGCGCCGCCCGAGCCGTCCACGAGGTTGTTGCTGAGCACCGAGTCGAAGACCTGGACGCCACCGCGGCGGGCGTAGATCGCGCCGCCGTCGTCGTTCGCGAGGTTGCCGTTGATGTGGCAGCGGTGCGCGGTGACCCGGCGCATCGAGAAGACCCCGCCGCCTGGCTCCTCCGCGAGGTTCTGGGTGATCGCGCAGTCCGCGAGGGAGATCTCCCCGCGCGACGTGAGCGCTGCGCCGGGACCGTCGGAGCCGCCTCTGCTGAGGGCGATGTCGTGGACGAAGAGGTAGCCCGTCCCGTCCTGACGCAGCAGCCGCTTCTCGAAGCAGGACTGACGGATCGAGTAGCCGTTGCCGTCGAGCTCCAGAGGGTACGGCGACTCGCGGATCGGGTCGCCGACCCGGCAGTTGCGCAGGACCAGGTGGGCGCCGAGCTCGATCCGTCGCCGCATCGGGTCGGCCCACGCCCGGCGGAAAGCGACCTCGGTCCTGATCACGGACGTCGCCGCCTCGAGGGCCGCCACCGGGCCTGCTGCGGCGGGTGAGGCGCTGCCCACCACCGGGAGCGTGACAGCGACCAGCAGCAGTGCGAGACACGTGCGCAGACGCACCAGCCACCTCCCCACGAGGTCAGTCCCACCATAGGACGCCGGACGTCGACAGTCCCGACGCCGCGCGGGACTCGTCCCACCAGCCCGCCCATGAGCAGCCATGGCCGAATTTGGGGATGTGCCAGGCGCTCGACTGGCGGACGCTTGGTCGTGGGGACCGAGCACTCACCAGCCGCACCCACCCGGAGGGAGCCCCGTGGGGCGGAGCACCGATCTCCCCCATCGGATCCGTCGCATGCCTTTCCCAGCCGGTCGTCCGACCCGCGGGAGTGGCGCGCGGCTGGTGAGCTCGGTCCTCACCCGGCGTCCTCCCCAATTTTCGGCATGGACCGGTCCGAGGGTTCCCAAAGCGCGGCGCCGGGTACTACCCATGAGGGAAGGACGCCGCGGACTCGCGGCGGCGCGAAGCCACCCGTACTCGGACGACGACGGATGGCTCGACAAACCTGGGGGCCTCTGTTGCCGCCGGGCGGGTAACCGGGGGATGTAGATGGCACGAGCGATCTGGAGGGACCTGACCACCGCGCCAGCGAGCTTCGCGCTGGCCGCGCTCGTCGTGCTGGCGACGTACGCCAGCGTCGTGACGACCGGCGCAGCGGCGGACACCTGGCCGCGGGCCGCGACCCTGGCGGGGCAGCTGCTACTGCCGGCGGCGCTCGGCAGTGCCGTCTTCCTGTGCATCGCCTGTCGGCTCTACCCCCGCGACGGGGTCGCCTGGATGGCCGCCGCCACGACCATGATCGGCGTCCAGAGCCTGCCCACGATCGCCGTCGCCGACGGCAGCTCACCGCTCACCAGCGCAGCACCCATCTCCTCGACGATCGTGCTCGGACTGAGCCTGCTGCTCCTGGTGCGCGTCGCGGAGACCCGCAACCTCCGGGTGGCGCCCATCCCTGTCGGCATCGGCGTCGGTCTCGTCCTGATCCTGGTGCGCGCCCTCTCGATCCACGTCCCCGTCCCCGACCTCGACGCCGGTGTCCGCCGGCTCGTCCCGGGCGGCGAGATCACGGCTGACGGTGTCGCCGGCGTGCTGCTGGTGGGAGTCGCTGTCGTCCTCGCTCTCGCGATCTCACGCAAGTGGACGCTCCCGAAGGGCCAGCGGCGCATCGTCGTCGCAGCCCTGCTGTGGCCCATCCCCCAGGCCCTGCACGCCCTCGGCTGGACCGACAGCGCCGGGTGGTCCGTCCTGGCGATCGGCTCCGGTCTCGCCACCTGCGTGCTGCTCATCTCCGCGGCGCTCGACCTGCTCTGGCTCGCCGTCCGTGACGACCAGCAGGCCGTGCGCAGCCTGCAGCAGCAGGTGCTCGCCATGCGCGACCAGGCCCGCGAGGGCATCGAGCAGCTCCACGAGGTGAGGGGCACCATCGCCGGCATCGCGTCGGCCACCGAGCTGATCCGCAACGAGGACCGCCTCACCCACCAGCACCGGGAGCGTCTCGAGGAGCTGCTGGCCACCGAGACCGCACGGCTCCACCGTCTCGTCCACACGCAGTCGACCGACGTGGCCCCTGCACCGACGGATCTCGCAGATGTCCTGCGTCCGCTGGTGCTGGCGCATCGGATCCAGGGGCAGGACGTGTCGTGGAACGCGCCCGCCTTCCCGGTGCGCGGTGAGGGCGACGACCTGTCCGAGGCGATCAACATCCTGCTCCAGAACGCGGCGCAGCACGCACCCGGCGCCGCGGTGCGCATCTCCACCCGCGGCGGCGGCGCCGAGCTCGTCATCGCCGACGACGGGCCGGGCGTGTCCCCCGAGCTTCGGGACCGCATCTTCGAGTGGGGCTACAGCCGGCCGGGCTCGCCCGGGCAGGGCGTCGGTCTCGCGGTCGCCCAGCGTCTGCTGGAGCAGCACGGCCGCAGCCTGCGGCTGGACCCTCACCACCACCCGGGCGCCGCGTTCGTGATCGGGCTCGGGCAGCCGGCGACGGAGGGCTGGCACGGTGACACCTCGGTCCTCGCGGGCTGAGACGACGGTCGTCATCATCGACGACCCCACCCTCTTCGCAGAGTCGCTCCGCACCGCCCTTCAGCTGGAGGGGTACGACGCCCGCTGGGTCCCCGCCGAGCCGGCCCGCGTCGAGCAGGCCTGCGCAGTCGCCGACGCTGACCGGAGACGGTCACGCATCGCCGTGCTGGACCTCGACCTGGACGCAAGGCAGGACGCGCTCGGGATCCTCGGCCGGCTGTCGGACGCCGGGATCAGGGTCGTGGTCGTGACGGCGTCCGACGATCCGGACCGCTGGGCCGAGTGCCTCGAACGCGGCGCCGTGCGGGTGCTGCCGAAGACACTCCCCCTGCCGGAGGTGGTGGCCTTGGTCGACCGCCTGCATGACGGCCTGCCGGTGATGAGCGGCGCCGAGCGCGACCGGCTCCTGGAGGAGTGGCACCGCAGCACCAGGATCCGCGACGAGATCGCAGCCCGGTTCAACCGGCTGTCGTCCCTCGAGCAGTGGGTGCTCGGGCGGTTGGTGGAGGGATCGATGGCCCAGGACATCGCCAACGAGGGCGACCTGCCCTACGGCCAGGTCCGGACGCACCTGCGCTCGATCCTCGAGAAGCTGCAGGTCGTGACCTGGCTCGACGCGGTCATGCTGAGCAACGAGTTCGGCTGGTCGGCTCCGGAGCCGGACGCGTGAACCCGCAAGGTCCGGTCAGTCGGTCCGATCGGCGTACGCCGTGGCTGCGGCGTAGACGGCGTCGACGTACGACTGGGCATGGTTGTAGCCGAAGACCGCGTCGGCCCAGCCGGCGCCGCTGGTGAGGTCGTGGCCGTCGGCGCAGAGGTAGCGGGCGGCGGTGAAGGCGGCGTCGTCGAGGTCGTTGGGATCGGCCACGTCGTCCCCGTCACCGTCGGAGCCCCAGGTCTCCCAGGTGGACGGGATGAACTGGAGCGGACCCACCGCGTGGTCCCACTGCGGGTCACCGTGCCAGGACGTGGAGTCGGGCGTCGCCCGGATGGCGGCGAAGTCGCCCTTGCCGTTGAGCGCCGGCCCGAGCACCGGCGTCGAGGAGTGGCCGTCCTCGCCGAGCGTCCGTCCGCCGATGGTGCCGTGCTGGGACTCCACCCAGCCGATCCCGGCCAGGGTGGTCCACCCGACCGTGCAGCCCGTCGGCTCGGAGAGCTGGGCGGTGGCATACGCGCGGACGGCGGCCGCCGGGATGCCGGCCCGGTTCGCCATCCTCGCGACCCAGGCGGGGTCGACCTTCGTCGGCGCCGACGGGGCGTCCGGCTGGGGCGCGAGCGTGGTCTCGGGGCGGGGTGCGTCGACGTACTGCTGCTGCTCCGCGAGTGCCAGCGGCGAACGAGCCAGCACGGTCTGCGAGGCGGCGTACCCCAGTCCGGCCACCACCACCAGCGCCGTGGCGAAGGAGGCGATCAGTCGACCAGCCGTCACCCGTCGTACCTCATCCGAACCGACCGTGCACGTAGTCACTCGTGCGCGGGTCCTGGGGGCTCTGGAACATGGCACCAGTATCCCCATGCTCGACAATGACGCCGGGGGTGCCCTGGGCAGCGAGGAAGAAGGCACACGTGTCGGACACCCGCGCGGCCTGCTGCATGTTGTGGGTGACGATCACGATCGTGACCTCGTTGGCCAGCTCGCGCATGGTCTCCTCGATCACTCGGGTCGAGGTCGGGTCGAGGGCCGAGCAGGGCTCGTCCATGAGCAGCACGCGCGGCTTGATGGCCAGGGAGCGGGCGATGCAGAGCCGCTGCTGCTGGCCACCGGAGAGACCGCCACCGGGAGCCTCGAGGCGGTCCTTGACCTCCTCCCAGAGCCCACCCTTGCGCAGGCAGGACTCGACCAGCTCCTCCCGGGCCGAGCGCGACACCTTGGTGCCGGTGAGCTTCAGGCCGGCCAGGACGTTCTCCCGGATCGACATCGCCGGGAACGGGTTCGGCTTCTGGAAGACCATCCCGATCGCACGGCGGGCGTCGATCAGCTTCTTCGCGGGGTCGTAGATGTCCTGGCCGTCGAGCAGCACCTCGCCACCGAGCTGGGCCGATGGGACGAGCTCGTGCATCCGGTTGAGGATGCGCAGGAACGTCGACTTGCCGCAGCCCGACGGACCGATCAGGGCCGTGATCTGGCCGGCCGGCATCGTCAGTGAGACACGGTCGAGCACCTTGCGCTGGCCGAACCACGCGGTGATGTCCCGGGCCTCGATCTGCGCCAGTGCGCGTGCGGGGACGGCCGGCTGGCCGGGGACCGCCGGGATGACGGTGGTGTGCTCGGCAGAGGTGGTCATCTTCGTTCCTGTACGTCGGGTGTGTGGTGCGGGCCGGCGCCGGCCCACCTGATCGGTGGACCGGCGCCGGTTCGTGCCGGGTGTTCAGCAGGTCACTTGACGATCTTGATCGTGAACGTCTTGGTGCCCGCCAGGTGCTTCGCGTCGCCGGCGTAGGCGAGGGTCAGCTTGTAGGTGCCCTTCTTGAGCCTGGGCAGCGTGACCTTGGCCTTGCCGCCCTTGAGGGTGACCGTCCTGAGGACCTTCTTGCCCTTCTTGATCGTCACCTTGCCGGTGGCGCCCTTGACCGAGACGGTGCCCTTGGGGGCGACCGACTTGGCCTTCTTCTTGAGCTTCACCTTGGCCGCGAAGGTCTCGGAGATCACGGGCTTGGACTTGACCACCACGACGACGGCCCTGACCGTCACCGAGCGGGTGGACTCCGAAGCCTCGAAACCGGCGCCGGGGACGAAGACGGCCCGGTAGGTGTGCGCGCCGGGGGTGACCCCGGTCAGCGTCGCGGTGGCCGTGCTCGAGACCAGCGGGACGGAGGACTTGACCTTGGTGGCGCCCTCGAAGAAGTCGACCGTGCCCGTGGGGGCGGTCGAGCCCGTCACCGTGGCGACGAGCTTGGCGGTCTTGGCGGCCGGGCTGGTCGCCGCGAGCTTGGTCGTCGTGATGACCTGCTCGTTGGTCTTGAAGTTGGTGACGTTCGACTGGGTCGCCTCACCGCACGCGCCACCGAGGCTGGGGGTAGCCAGCTGCTCGAAGCCGGCGGACTCGATCAGCGAGCGCGAGGCGGTCGAGCAGAGCTCACCGGCCACCCCGAACGCCTGCTGGATCAGCGAGTTGCCGAGGTCGGTGCCGCGGACCACGTTGTAGAGCGCGCGGTCGGCGCTCCAGCCGGTCTCGATGCGCAGGGTGGTCCCGAGCAGCGTGGCGCGGCCCTTCGAGATCGGGCCGATCGCGTCGGCGTCCGCCTTGATGAAGGTGTCGTCGTGCTCCTGCACCTCCTTGACCGTCCCGGCGAGGTTGGCGTCGGAGCCCTTGATGACCTTGAGCTGGGCGAGGAAGAAGTTGCGGGTGCCGGAGCCGGACTGGGGGATCTTCGGCTGGATCACACCGGCGGTGCCGCCGAGCTGCGACCAGTTCGTGTACGTGCCCTCGTAGATGCCGAGGATCTGCTGCGGGGTCAGCGACGTCGGCGCGTGCGAGGCCACATTGTTCGACGTCGCCATGACCAGCGTGTCGAGCGCGAACGGGAAGGCCTGGAGCCCGGCGGCGGTCTCCGCCGGGCTGTTCCCCGACGAGGAGCGGGCGAAGTCGACGTCGGCCAGGTTGCCCGAGCCGTAGAGGGCGGCCTTGCCCTGGCCCGAGCCGTTCGGACGGGTCACCGCGCCGCTGACCGGCAGGGTGATGGTGCCGCCGCCAGTGGCCGCGAAGGTCGCGATCTTGCCGGTGTGGGCGCCGGCGTTCCACGCGTTGGCGAAGAGCTTCACCGCGTGCTGGCTGGTGTCCGAGCCGACGCCGATGAGGTCGGCGTTGGTCGGGCTGAAGGTGGTGTCGTCCGGGTCGACGGCGGCCGAGGCCGGACCGGCGGTCATGACGAGCGCGGACCCGGCGACCACGGCCGCGAGAGCGACCGCGAAAGGCTTGCGTGCTGACATCTGAAGGTTTCGCTTCCTGTGATGTAGTGCCGTTGGTGGTGCAGTCAGGTGGTGCTGCTCGCCGCCCCGAGACGGCGAGTCGGGTGTCAGATCAGGTTGGGCAGGAGCCGCATCACCACATCCGTGGTTGCCCAGGACAGTGCGATCGCGAGGGGGGCTGCGACCACCCACACGAGCGCCGTCGACCATCGCTGACGAGCGGCGATGAGCCCGAGCGTCAGCGCCAGGAGCAGCGCCAGGCACAGCGCCAGCAGCGGCAGCGCGCTGGAGTCCGTCCCCATCGACTGCTCGGACTCGGGCACCGCGGCCGGTCGACCGGACGGTGCGGGGAACCCCTTCTTCGCATCGGCGTCGACGTAGACGACCGAGTCGGGGGTGAGTGCGCCGAGGCGGCCGGAGCCCTCGGCGGTGACCAGCGTGAGCCGGGCGGCCCCGTCAGCAGGCGGCCGGGGCAGCGGGTCGCCGGCCCGGCGTACGCCGCTGACGCGGAACTTCTGCGCACCCTGCCCGACGGTGACGGTGATCGTGTCGCCGGGGTCGAGGTCGGTCAGGTCGCCGAACGGCCCGCCGTAGGTCGCCGCGCGGCCGTAGACCACCGAGCTGCCGACCTGACCGGGCAGCGGGGTGTCGCGTCGGTGCCCGGGACCGACGAGGAGGTCGCCCGAGGCGGTGCCCTCGATGACGACCTGCTCGAGCCCGAGGCTCGGGATCGTCAGCAGGGCGACCGGTTCACCGACCGCGACGATCGGGCCGACCGGTGCGGTCGCCCCGCCGAGCTCGTGGCGGAACTGGTCGTAGAGCAGGTCCTGCGCCCGGTCCTGCGAGATCGATGAGAGGAGGAGCATCTGGACCGCGACCCAGCAGCAGACGATCGCGATCATCGTGAACGCCGACGACAGGACCGACGCGGTCTCCTCCGCCGTCCCGGGTGCCCGGGCCGGGCCTGTCGGCGCGACCCGACGCTTCGGTGCCGGCGGGATGGTCCGGACCTCGGGCGCGTCCATGGTGGCGGTCACCGACGGCTCCGGACGACCGGACCGGCGACCCGGATGACCAGGGTCGCGACGCAGCCGATCAGGCCGAAGGCGATCAGCATCGGCAGCAGGCCGCCGGCGAGATCGGATCCGACCGCGCGCGTCGCCGGCATCGGGGCGGCGGCCGGGGGCGCCGACGGTACGGCGGACGGCGTCGCCGGTGCTGCGGACGGCGCGACGGCCACGGGAGCCGTGTCGGGCGAGCTCGTGTCGCCACCACCGGTCGTCGTGCCGGGCGTGGCACCGGGGCCGGCTGTCGGCTTCGACGCCGGGACCTTCTGTGCGGCGACGGCCGTGGCGACCACCTGGGCAGAGTCGTACAGCCTGGCCGTCGCGCCGCGCTCGGCGATCGGGAGGAAGCCGGCCGGCAGCTCACCGTTGCCCGAGCCCGCGCGCTGCCCCTCGGTCGTGGACACCCGGATGAACTGCGCGACCTTGGCGGCGTCCTGCTTGTCGAGGCGCTGCAGCCGTGCTGCGGTGTACACGACCATCGTGCCGGGGTACGCCGACCCGGACCTGCGCACGTCAGCCTGGTCGAGGACGAACGGCTCGTACCTGCCCTTCTGCGTCGTCAGCTTGACCGCGGCCGCCAGCGAACGGTCGGTCGGCGCGACGTACTTGCCGGCTTTGGTCTCGAGCGCCGCCGGGCGCAGCCCGTAGCGCTCGGCGTCGCCGAGGCTGACGATGCCCAGCATGAAGCGGGAGCCGAACGACTGGCGATCGATCCGGCCGAGCTTGTAGAGCCCCGTGCTCGTGTCGAACTCGCAGCGGGTCTGCACGTTGGGCCAGGAGTCGAGCAGCGCCTCGGCGACCTTGCGCAGCGTCGACACCGGCGCGGCCAGCTGGTTGAAGTAGACGTCCGGGTTCTTCTGCCTGCAGTCGCTCTGCGTCTTCGGGATGTAGCTGTCGAGCAACGGGATGTCCGAGCGGGGCATGGGGAGCTTGCGGTACTCCGGGTTGACGACCATGCCCCACGGGTCGCGCTTGCCGTTGACGAACGCCATGGCAGCCCGGTCCGAGGCGATGTACGCCGTGAGCTGCTCGATGACGTCCGAGGAGTTGGAGAGCGACAGCAGCGCCGCGCCCGCCTCCTGGTTGGTCTGGCTGAGCCCCGGGTTGAGCTTCACGAACTCGGGGTCGCTCATGATCGTCAGTGGGTTGTCGGCCATGCCCGGGTGCCCGCGTCCGAGGTCGGAGCCCAGGTAGGACTGGGTGACCAGCTTGGCCAGGAGCCGCCCGTTGAGGCGCAGCCGCTCGAACTCGCCGGCGTTGTCGGGTCGGTCGATCTGGTAGCCGACGGCGAATCCGGTGACGGCGGTCGGCGCGTAGCCGACCGGGTCCTCGCCCCGCCGCGTGTGCTCGGACGACACCTCGGCGGCCGCACCGCCGCCGGCCTCCATCAGGTTCCAGCCGGCCTCGTCGGACATCTGGTTGAGCTGGAACTTGAAGCGGTTCTTGCGCAGGCAGTAGGCGGGCGACCACTGGAGAGCGGCCTGTGCGAGCAGCTCTGAGCCGTAGAACCCTGTGGGCGCTCGGTCGTCGAGGATGTCGCAGGCGTCCGGGGGCAGTCCGAACGTGATCGGGATCGAGAATCGGTTCTTCCAGTTCGAGGCCGACCACCACAGGGCCGGCGAGACCGCCTGGTCGGATCCCTCGTTGGCGAAGTTGCTCGAGCCCGGCAGGAACCGGCCGCCCTTGCGGCAGGCCTGGTCGGCCTGGCTGGGCGGGGTCGAGGCCTGCGCGCAGCTCAGCCCGACGATCGGGATGACCACGACCGAGCACGCGGTCGTGTTGTTGCAGCCGAGGGACTCGTTCTCCGTGTCAGAGCGGACTTCGAACTTGACCTGGCCAGCGCCGTCCTCATCGGTGAAGGCGGCGATCTCGGCGGGCGGGAAGGCCGCGCCGACCGCCGCCTCCGGAGGCATGCGGGCGGAGTCGCAGGCCGGATAGATGGTCCCCTTCGCGGCGACGTACGGCGTCAGGCGGGTGAAGTAGCCCGCCGTGTCCGCGGTCGGGCAGACCTTCGCGCTCGGGAACGGGGTCATGCCGGAGACGCGCGTGCGAGCCGCAGCGTCCGCGTCGGCATCGCGGGTCCAGGCCGCCTCGCCCTCGGAGCGCTGCACCTGGGAGCGCTGCGCGACCGAGCCCGTCCAGCAGGTCTCGGGGCGCACCTGCTTGGCGGCGGGCAGCGACGGGTCGTCGGTGCCGCGGCACTGCATGATGACGACCGGGTACTCCTGGTTGAGCCCGTTCTCGCCGTACGGGTTGCTGGCCCGGCCACCGCTGGGCTGCGCGCCGGTCCAGCTGAGCTGGATGCGCTGGCGACCACGGAGGTTCTTGGTGTGGTCGGCGCGCACCTTGACCTGATAGCTCGGGAACTCGTACGTCGAGCCGTCGTCCTGGACGAAGGTCCGGGTGAGGGTCTTCGAGCCCGTCCACCCGTCGCCGGCGGTTGCGCCCGCGGCGTTCGCGGCACGGCCGGCGGGGGCCGGTGCGGCCGTCGCGGTCGCGAGCGGCAGCACCAGGACACCGAGCAGCACCCCGGCCAGTCCGAGCCGGCGAAGCCGGGGGCTCATGCTCTGCCCCCGACCTTCAGGGACCGACGGCGCCGCATCGCCACGACGTACAGACCCGGCACCAGCACCAGCGCGAGGAGCTCGAGGGTGGCCAGCCAGCGGAAGGTCTTCTCGTCGGCCGGTCGGGCGGCGGCCAGCTCGGTCGGATCGGCGTAGATCTCGTCGTTCGCGGTCGTCGTCGTGCCAGCCGCGCTCACGGCGCCGGTCTCAGGGTCCACCACCGGAGGCGGCGCCGCGCCCCCTGCCGGGGCGGTGCCCGGATCCGTGGCGCCACCGGCCGTCGCGGGAGCGGTCCCGGCCGCGGCCTTGCCGTCGGCGGCCGGTGCCGCGTCGTCGGTGCTCGGCTTGTTGGTGCCGGTCTCCGTCCCGCACGGGCCGGCGCCGGACTTGTCGCAGGCGGCGGGCTGCGGGGCCTTGTCGGCGAGCACGTTGCGGTTGAGGTTCTTGCCGTCGAAGGTCGGGTTGTTGCACGAGCGGACGTCGCGGTTGGTCAGGTTGACCTTCGGGTCGGCCTTCTTGAGCTTGGCGAGCTGCTGGAAGCCGGCCTGCACCAGGTTGAGCGGTAGCGGCGAGTAGCCGTAGGGACCGGCCTTGCTCTGCCCGGAGCACAGCGAGTAGTACATGAAGTCGGCCAGGGTCTGCCGCTTGGCCGTAGACATCCGCGGGTCCTGGGCGCCGGTCGGGACGATCATGTAGGAGTACGACGAGATCGGGTAGGCCCGCGGATCGGCATTCGTGTAGACGCCGTCGAGGATCTGGGTCAGGTAGAGCTGGCTGGACTTGTCCTGGTTGATCTTGGCCTTGGTGAGCGCGACCGCGGTGTTGTACTGCGTCGGCTCGACGAAGTAGCCCGCCTTGTTCTCGACCTTGACGACCGGGTAGTCCGCGTTGATCGGGTAGGAGTACTCGACGTACCCGATCATCCCGTTGCCCGCGAACCCCTTGATGGTGTTCATGACCTGGTCCGACCCCGCCTGGCTGACCATCCGGTCACCCTTCTTGGGGTAGTAGGACGTGAGCCCGGACTGGCCGTAGTAGGGCCTCCAGATGTTCGGGTACTGGTGGTCCATCCAGGTCGTGAACTGCGCCGTCGTGCCCGACCCGTCGGAGCGGACGACCGGGATGATCGGCAGCGACGGGAACTTGCGCCCGTTGTTGTCCTTCGCGATCGTCGGGTCGTTCCAGTTGGTGATCTTGTTGGTGAAGATCTTCGCCACGGTCTCGCCCGAGAGCCGCAGGTTGCGGACCAGCTTGTTGCCGATCTTGAGCTGGTAGGTGAAGGCGGTACCGCCCGCGACGATCGGGAGGTAGGCGAACTCGCGACCGTTGCTGGTGTCGGCCTGGCCACGCTCGTCGGTGCCCTGGTAGGGGATCTCGGAGATCGCGAAGTCGGTGCTGTCCTGCGAGAAGTCCTTGCGGCCCTTGGTCGAGCCACCGCCGGTGTAGACGACCTTCATGCCGTTGGCGTCGACGTCGGCGATCCACTGCTGGACGATCAGCTCGGACCAGGTGGACCCGGTGCCCTCGATCTGGGCGTAGACGGTGGCGTTGGCCGAGGTCGACGTGCCGGCCAGGAAGCTCATCGCCAGGGCGATGGCGACCAGGCTGCGGGCGACGGCTCGGACGGGGCGGTTCACGGGTTCTCCTCGGGTCGTGCAGGCGGGTTGACCGGGCCCATCTCGACGAGCGGGTCGGCCATGACGAGGTCCACTGCGGGGCGTCCTCGGCGGGTGTTGGACCTCGTGCGCTGGCTCTTCGTGCGCTTGGGTCGGGCGATCAGCCGCGCGATCACGAAGAGGATCATGACGAGGGCGAGCAGCACGCTGGCGCCGGCGAAGGCGCGGGCGACCGCGTTCGGCTCGCCGGTGCGCACCAGCGAGTAGACGAAGAGCGGCAGGGAGTTCATCACGCCGTCGGTCGGGTTGACGACGACGAACTGCGCGTTGCCGGAGGTCAGCAGCACCGGGCTGGTCTCGCCGATGCCGCGAGCGACGCCGAGGATGCAGGCGGTCGCGAGCCCGGGCCGCGCGGTCGGCAGCACGACGTGCCAGACCGTGCGCCAGCGGCTCGCGCCGAGCGCGAGGCTCGCCTCGCGCAGCCCGCCGGGGATCACCCGGAGCACGACGTCGGCGGCGCGGGCGATGATCGGCAGCATCATCACCGAGATCGCCAGGCCGGCGGCGAGGCCGGAGCGCGGGTAGCCCAGCGCGACGATGAACACCGTGTAGATGAAGAGCCCGGCCACGATGGAGGGCAGCGCGGTCATCGCCTCGACCACGGTGCGCACGACCTTGGCGAACTTCCCGCCGACCTCCGACATGAAGATCGCGGTGCCGATACCCAGTGGCAGCGTGATGGCGACCGCGATCCCGATCTGGATCAGCGACCCGACGATCGCGTGCAGCACGCCACCCTTGTCGAAGTCGTCCTTCGGGCCGACCCCCGACATGTCCTGGGTGAAGAAGTTGAGGTGCTTGAGGGCGGGCCAGCCCTTCACCACCACGAAGACCACGGCGCTGACCAGCACGGCACCCACGAGCGCGGCGCCGATGACCATGATCGTCGAGGCGAGGCGGTCGCGGGCCTCGACGGCACCGCCGCTCATCGCACCCGTGACCGCGGTGACCGCCAGGGTCCCGGCCAGCCAGATCACCAGGAACCACGGCAGCCCGTCGAGCGGGAGCAGGCGCTGGGTGATCACCCAGGCGAGGCCCAGGCCCGAGG
Source organism: uncultured Actinomycetota bacterium (assembly GCA_963717855.1). Classification (GTDB taxonomy): domain Bacteria; phylum Actinomycetota; class Actinomycetes; order Propionibacteriales; family Nocardioidaceae; genus Nocardioides. The sequence continues at coordinate 374,111 of CAVQXF010000009.1, forward strand.
CCACGCTGCCGATCCGGACGAACTTCTCGTCGACGGTCAGCCGGCCCAGGGACGCGCGGGGTACGGCGGGCGCCGCGTCGTCGTCGTACCGGGGCAGGAACGTCTGGCCGACGGTGCCCTGGGTGGTGGGGACGTCGGTCTCGGGGGCGAGCGTCATCTAGGCGTCCGTCCCGGCGCCCGAGCGGCTTCTGTTGACGATCGTCGCGGCGATCGTGTTGATGACGAGGGTGATGAGGAAGAGGACGAAGCCGGCCGCGAGCAGCGCGGAGAGCTGGCTCGAGCTGGCGTCACCGAAGCGGCCCGCGATCAGCGCGGAGACGGTGTTGCCGCCGATCTCGAGGATCCGTGGCTTCACCTCGAAGGACGGCGAGAGGATGAGCAGCACGGCGATGGTCTCGCCGAGCGCCCGACCGAGGCCGAGCATCGCGCCGCCGATGATGCCGCCGCGGCCGAACGGGATCACGACCGAGCGGACCATGCCCCAGCGGGTGGCGCCGAGCGCGAGCGCGGCCTCCTTCTCGCCCTGCGGGGTCTGGGAGAACACCTGCCGCATCACGGCGCACGCCATCGGCAGCACCATCATCGCGACCGCGATGCCGGCCACGAACATGCTGAAGCTGTAGCGCGAGAGCATCGGGACGGCGGCGTTCGGATCGGCGTCCTTGACCTGGAAGAAGGGGATGAAGCCGAGGTTGCGGTCCAGCCACATCGCCAGGCCGGCCGCGTGCTCCATGATCAGGTAGGAGCCCCACAGGCCCCAGATGATCGAGGGCACCGCGGCCATCAGGTCGATGAGGGAGACCAGGGTGGCTCGGATCCCCGCCGGCGCGTACTCACTGATGTAGAGCGCGGTGATCAGCGCCAGCGGGAAGGCGATGGACATCGCGATCAGGGCGACCAGAACGGTCCCGCTGAGCACGGCGGCGATCCCGAGGACGTCGGCCTCCGGCTGCCACGCCGACTCGGTGAAGAAGCTCCACCCGTAGTGCCGCAAGGTCGGCAGCGCCTGCCAGCCCAGGAAGATCCCGACGCCACCGGTGATGACGAGGACCACCGATCCGACCACGCGGATCGAGAACACGAAGACCTTGTCCGCACCGGTGGCCTTGCGCGAGATGGCGCGAGGGGTGGCCTCGGCGGCAGACGCGTCCTGGAGCGGGAGGGTCGTCACCTGGTTCTTTCTGGCGAAGCGCTCGGTCGAGCGCGCGGGCAAACGCCAGAAGTGTCAGGAGATCACCGGAACGAACGGCCCTCCGCCGGTGAACGACGAGCGAACAGCAACGCCTGCTTTCGCCAACTTCGTCGCCGGCGCGTTTTCGGGTAGTCCGAACGGGCCATGCTCGGCCGCCCCGCTGATCCGAACGGGTCAGGGGCAGGCGCGGGTCGACGTTCAACGTCCGTTCAGCAGCTCGTCGAGACGCCTTGCAGACAGCGGATTCGCCCCGTCCCCACTCTTGGGTATGTGTCCGCGGTTGACCCAGGGATCAGCTGTCCGAGCGCCGACGCTCGAGGTGCAAGTGGGGGACCAGTGGGGTCCTTCCTCTGTGCCTGGAGCTCGCTGATGTCGCACCGTCGCAGCCTCGTCCTCGCGATCGCCGTAGCGGTCGTGATCGCGGTCGCGGTCGGAGGCGCGCTCGGTCTCGGCCTCGGAGGGGACCAGGACACGGAACCCACGGCCACGTCCGGCTCCTCAGGGGCCGACGACCCGAACGCCCCGGCCGGTTCGCCGAGCGCAAGCCCGGCGAGCCGGCCGGGGACCAGCTCCGGCGCCGGAGCCCGGGCGCCGACCTCCGGGCATCGCCGTCGCGCACCAGGTCGGCGCAGCACCGGCGGGACAAGGCGGCGTCGAGGTCTGCCGGAGGTGCCGGGCGTGACCCCGAGCGGTCTCCCTGGACTGCCGGATCCGGCCGCCTCGCAGAAGACGCGCCGCTGCCGACCTGGGAGGCTACCCGACCAAGTCCGTGTCGGCTCAGGGACGCCTCGTCGCCGGCTACCCGACCGCGCCTGCTTCCCGCCGCGCCCCGCGCCCCGTGGTCACCAGCAGCGTGTCGCCGCGCGAGCGACCGGGTCCAGGTCGCACTGGTCGCGCGGCGCGGACAGCGACCGCGACGGCGTACTGCGGTTCTACCGGGCCGGCTCGCCCGAGCCGGGTTCGAGGAGCATCCGGTCACGGCCGTCGGCGGCGCGACGGCCGCCGCCTTCACCCGCGGTGACAGCCGGGTGGTCGTCACCGTCGACCCCGGTCGCTGCCCGGACCTACTCCGTCTTCGCGACACTCGGCGCCGACAAGGCCTGAGCCCGTGTACATCACCCTCAACGACCGGCCCGCGGCCACCGCCAAGAGCCCGGACGGGCGACGCCGCAGGGTCGCGCCCGTCGTGGTCACCCTCGGGTGTCGTCAGCCTGCTCACCGACATCTCCTCGGAGTCGGTCGCCGCGATCCTGCCGCTCTACCTGACCGCGGTCGTCGGGCTCTCCTCGATCTCGCTACGGCTTCATCGACGCGCTCTACCAGGGCGTCAGCGCCCTGGTCCGGATCGGCGGCGGCTGGGCGGCCGACCGCGGCGGACATCCCAAGTGGGTGGCCCTGCTCGGGTACGGCGTGTCCGCGGTCGCCCGGTTCTTCCTGCTCTTCAGCACCGGGCTGGCCGCGATCTCGGCCGTGATCGCCGCGGACCGGATCGGCAAGGGCGTGCGCACCGCGCCGCGCGACGCGATGATCTCGGCCGCGACGCCGCAGGAGCACCTCGGCTACGCCTTCGGCGTGCACCGCGCCCTCGACACCATCGGCGCGGCGATCGGGCCGCTGATCGCGTTCGGCGATCCTGTGGTGGATCCCCGACGGCTACCTCACGGTCATGGTCGTCTCGTTCGGCTTCGCCGTCCTCGGGGTCGCGCTCCTCGGGCTGCTCGTGCCCGACCGTCCGTCCGCCGAGCCCCGGGCCGAGCGGGCCCCGGTGCGCTGGCGCGACGTCGCGCAGCCCGGGATGGTGCGGCTGCTCGTGGTCGCCGGCGTGCTCGGCCTGCTGACGGTCGGCGACGGCTTCGTCTACCTCGCGCTGCTCGACCGCGGCGGCTTCGCCGCGCACTGGTTCCCGCTGCTCTACGTCGGCACCAACGTCGTCTACCTGCTCGCTCGCCATCCCGATCGGGCCGGCTCGCCGACCGGGTCGGCAAGGCGAAGGTGCTGATCGCCGGCCACGTGCGCGCTCCTGGCCGCGTACGTCGCGGCGGCGCTGCTCGTGGGACGCGACGGTCTCGACCCTGCTGGCGCTGCTGCTGCTCGGGACCTTCTACGCCGCCACCGACGGGGTGATCGCGGCCCTCGCCGGGCGACTGGTCCCGCCGGAGGTGCGCGCCAGCGGCATCGCCTCGGCGCAGACCGTCGTCGCGCGTCGCCCGGATGGCGTCGTCGGCGGTGTTCGGGATGCTGTGGTTCTCGCTCGGCCCGCAGCTGCGCGCTGGTCGTCGGTCGGGACCGGCCTGCTCGTCGCGATCCCGGTGGCGCTTCGGCGCCGTCCGCCGGCTCGATCTCGCGCCGCGGCGGCGCGATGAGCCGCGTGCCCGCATCGCCGCCTTCGTCGGCCGCTGGTGTTCGTGCGTCGTGACCGGCGCGACGGCGTACGCCGTGCACGGCCGCCAGCAGCTACCGCGCAGCGGCACGACGCGGCCGCCGACCGTGCCGACGTCGCGGACGCGCCGCGACGGCTGCCTGGCCACCGGGCCGCGCATCGTCTTCCGCCACACCGGGATCGACCGCAGCTACGGGCTGGTGGCCGGCGGTGCCGCTCGACGACCCGGGCGGTCCGCGCGCGTTCACCGACGTCGCCTGCGACCGGGTCGACGCGACGTCGGACGGGACGTCTCGTGCCTGCACACCGAGCGCGGCGTGGTGACCAGGTACTCCGCTGCCGAGCTCGACGCCGACCTGGCACGAGGTCAGCACCGCGCGTCGCTGCCCGGGATCCCGAGCCGCACCCGGCTCTCCCCCGACGGCACGCCTGGTGGCCACCACGACGTTCGTCAGCGGGCACTCCTACATGCAGATGGGGTTCTCCACCGCGACCGAGATCCGCGACGTCGGCGGCGACGAGCCACGGCAACCTCGAGCAGTTCACGCTGGTGCTCGACGGCGAGGAGCGTGCGCGCCCACCGACCGCAACCTGTGGGGCGTGACCTTCGCTCGACGACGACGACACCTTCTACGCCACGGTCGGCGACCGGCGGCGAGACCTACCTGGTCACGCGGCGACCTGCGCGACGCGCACGCTCACCGCCGCTCGCCGACCACGTCGAGTGCCCCTCGCTCTCCCCCGACGGCACCCGGATCGCCTTCAAGCAGGCCGACGAGCGCGACGGGCACGCACTGGTGGCCCTCGCGGTGCTCGACCTGGCCACCGGCAAGCGCGACGCGTGCTCGCCGGCGAGACGCCACAGCGTCGACGACCAGTCGAGTGGCTCGACGACGACACGATGCTCTACGGCCTGCCCCGCGACCGAGCGAGCCCGGCGTCACCGACGTGTGGGCGCTGGACACCACGGCCGACGGCCGCGCCCCGGCTGCTGATCGAGCAGGCCTGGTCGCCCGCCGTGGTCCGCTGAGCGTCGCGGTCCGCACCGACTCGGCGTCCCGCCTGGACTGTCACGCAGGTCGGGTGTCGCTCATCGGACGCCCGAGGGCGCGGTAGGTCCAGCCCGCGGCCTCGCCAGCGATCGGGGTCCAGGGCGTTGCGCCCGTCGAGCACCCGCCGGGTGCGGACCAGCGTCGCCGAGCTCGACGGGGTCGAGGTCGACGTACTCGCGCCACTCGGTGAGCAGCAGCACCAGGTCGGCGCCGGTGACGGCCTCCTCGGCGGTGAAGGCGTACTTCAGGTCCGGCCAGCGGCGGCCGGGCGTTGTCGATCGCCTGCGGGTCGGTGACCACCACCTCGGCGCCCTGCAGGGACATCTGGGCGGCGACGCTGAGGGCCGGGCGAGTCGCGGACGTCGTCGCTGTCGGGCTTGAACGCACGCGCCGAGGACCGCGATCCGGCGCCCGACGATCGAGCCCTGGCACTCCTCGCGGGCCAGGTCGACCATCCGCACCCGGCGGCGCAGGTTGATCGCGTCGACCTCGCGGAGGAAGGCCAGCGCCTGGTCGGCGCCGAGCTCGCCGGCGCGGGCCATGAACGCCCGGATGTCCTTGGGCAGGCAGCCACCGCCGAAGCCGAGCCCGGCGCTGCAGGAACTGCGGCCCGATCCGGGTGTCGTGACCGATCGCGTCGGCGAGGCCGTACGACGTCGCCGCCGGCGGCCTCGCAGACCTCGGCCATCGCGTTGATGAAGGAGATCTTGGTGGCCAGGAAGGAGTTGGCGGCGACCTTGACCAGCTGCGCGGTGGCCAGGTCGGTCTCGATGAGCGGGGACGCCCTCGGCGAGGGGCGGGCGTAGACCTCGCGCAGCACCGCCCGGGCGTGGTCGCGCGGCGTCGTCCTCGGCCAGCCCGATCACCAGCCGGTCGGGGTGCAGGGTGTCGTGGACCGCGTGGCCCTCGCGCAGGAACTCCGGGTTCCACACCAGCGTGGCGCCCGGGCAGGCCGCGCGGCACCTCGGCGAGCAGGCCGCTCAGCGGTGCCGACCGGCACCGTGGACTTGCCGACGACCACGTCGCCGGGGCGCAGGTGGGGCAGCAGCGTCTCGACCGCGGCCTCGACGTGGCTGACGTCCGCGGCGTTCTCGCCGCGGCCGCTGCGGCGTGCCGACGCAGACGAAGTGCACCGTGCAGCCCTCGGCGGCCGCCAGGTCGGTGGTGAAGCGCAGCGAGCCCCGCGCCGACGGCGAGCAGCTCGCGCAGGCCGGGCTCGTAGAACGGCGCCTCGCCCGGCCGACGAGCGCGCGACCTTGTCGCGTCGACGTCGATGCCGACGACGTCGTGGCCCAGCGCGGCCAGGCCGGCCGCGTGGACCGCACCGAGGTAGCCGCATCCGATCACCGAGATCCGCACGATCGTCCGCCTCCTCAGGCGCCCGAGGCGGCTGGTGCCGCACGGTCGCGGGCGGCGGGCCACGGGCTGCGGACGAGCACGAAGCCCGGCAGCCTCCGGGCGTGTCCAGGCGACGTACGCCGGGCGCGGTCGAGGCCGCGCGGGCCGGCGGGTCCCGCCCGACCAGCCGGTCGAAGACCGCCGACGTACGCCTCGCGACTGCGGCCGCCAGTCGAGCGACGTCGCGGACCCGCTCGCGGGCCCGCAGCGACATCGCCTCGCGGCGCAGCGGGGTCGTCGAGCAGCCGCTCGACGGCGTCGGCGAACGCCTGCACGTCACCGGAGGGCACGTAGAGGCAGGAGTCCTGCCCCCGACACCCGGGTCTCGACCAGGTCGAAGGAGACCGACGGCAGCGCGTAGGCCATGTACTCCATGGTCTTGTTCATCGTGGAGACGTCGTTGAGCGGCGTCTTGCAGGTCGGGGCAGAGGCCGACGTCGGCCGCGCTGAGGTGCTCGGCGATCATCGTCCGGTCCGGCCCGGCCGGTGAAGGTGACGACGTCGTCGAGGCCGAGCTCGTGCGACTGCGCCGCTGCAGGTCGTCGTAGGCAGTCGCCGAAGCCGAGCAGCGTCGCGTGCGACGTCGTGGCGACCGCGCGCGTGCACCAGCTCGTCCATGACGTCGAGGACCAGGTCGACGCCGTCCTGCGGGCCCATGATCCCGAGGTAGACCAGCGAGTGGCGCCGCGCGGGCGCACGTCCGGCGGCCGGGCTAGATCGGGCGCATCGCCGCGGTGTCCGGGCCGCTGCGGACGACGGTGACGTCGTCGGGCGCCGAGGCCGCCCGCGCTCGATGGCGATCTCGCTGGTACGACTCGTTGGTGGAGATGACGTGGTCGGCCGTCGCGGTAGGTCATCCGCTCGAGCCAGCGCAGCGCGCCCAGCTGCGCCCGGCCCGCGCGAGCCGTGCGGCTCGCCGAACCGGGACAGGAAGAGCTCGGGGTTCAGGTCGTGCTGGTCGAAGACGAAGCGCACGCCGCGCCGCTTCCAGCAGCCGGGCGAGCGCCCAGTAGGTGTCCGGCGGGTTGCACGCCTGGATCACCTGGAACGGCTCGCGCGCGCCAGACCCGGACGGACAGCCAGCGCCGTGCGCACCCAGGAGTAGACGAACTCCAGCAGGTAGCCGAGCACTCCCTTGGCCTGCCGGCGCCGGCCGGTACTTGTGGATGCGGACGCCGTCGATGATCTCGCGAGGCGGGTCGCCCGGACCCTTGGGGCAGATCACGCTGACGTCGTAGCCGGCCGCGACGCAGGGCCTGGCACTCCAGCCACACCCGGCGGTCCAGCGGCACCGGCAGGTTCTGCACGATGACGAGGACGTGCGTGCCGGCGGGCATGTCGCCAGATCTCGACGAGCCTCCCGGGGCCCTCCGACGCCGAAGTGCCACTTCACCGAAGTGGTGAGCACCCTTGGGGGGCCTGACCGGCCCTTCCGAAGCGCTCACTTCACCGGTCAGGGATTCACGGACCGCACCGTCCTCCCAGGTGTTGCCCGCGCCAGACGTTGCCCGGCGCCGATCGGTCGAAGTCCATGATCGGCGCCCAGACGCCGCAGTTCCCGGTGATCGGCCGCGCTGGAAGACGTTGTCGAGGAACCGGATGTTGTTGACGCCTGCCGGAGTAGCGGCTTGCCGCCGGAGGACCCGCCGTAGGCGCAGGTGCCGCCGGTCGAGGCGAGGAAGAGGTTGCCCTGCACGAGCACGTCGCGCACCACGGTCGCGAAGTCGCCGTACCCGGTGAGCCCGGCCGAGCAGCCCGCGTCCGGCGGCACGTCCGGGGCGTCGCAGGTGATCGTGTTGTGCGACGATCGTGTTGTCGGCGCCCATCCGGATCCCGGACTCGTGGTAGCGTCCCGGTCTCGTCGCGTGAACTGGCCGTGGACGTAGGAGTCGCGGACCTGCAGTCCAGCCAGCAGTTGATCGACCGGTTGCCGCCCGGTCACCTCGACGCGGGTAGCGACGAACCCGACGCTGCCGATGCCGGTGCCCGCTCGGTCGCCGACGCGCACCTCGCTGTCCTGGATGACGAAATCGATACCTGTCGATGTTCTCGTCGTTCGCGACCGTGCCGTTGACGATGGAGTCGCGGATCACGACGCCGGCCGCCGCGATGTTCAGGTCGCAGTCCACGGTCTTGCCCGGCGATGACGGTGCCGCGGTCGTGATCGACACGGGCCGTTGTACGGCGTGAGCGTGGTCCCGGCGGGTACGCCTGTGTTCGCGGCGTCGGGAAAGCCTCCGGCAGGAGGAGTCGTCGGCGAAGGTGTCGGAGTGGGAGTAGGAGTAGCGGTTTCCGTCGGCGGCTCAGTCGGTGTCGCGCTCGGCGAGGTCGACGGAGACTGCGTCGGCGGGGTCGACGGGGAATCGGTGGGCGTCGACGTAGGCGTGTCAGTCGGCGACCCTGTGGGCGACGACGTAGGGGACTCGGACGGTGAGGTTGACGGGGACTCCGACGGCGACGGCGACTCGGACTCGCCCGACTCGTCGTCCGGCAGGAAGACGGGGTCGACGTAGTAGTTCGACCAGCGCCAGGTCTGGGTCGGGACTCCCTCGCCGTACGTGTGAACGCCCCGCCATGCCGTGAGGTCTCGGGTGACGACGGGCCGACGGGGCGTGATGCCCCACTGGTCGTCGGCGTACCGCCCGTGGGGAGCGGTGTAGGACACGACGTACCTGCGTCCCGGCTCGAGCCTGAGCGGCTCGTCGAACACGGCCGACACCCAACCGGCTCCACCGGAGCTGCTGAAGGACACGGTCCCCAGTCGCGCACCCGAGCGTGACCAGAGCTGACCTTCGTGCGGACCGGAGTTCTCCGCCGACCGGTAGAACTTCACGCCGGTCAGCTGACCGGGAACGGCCGCCGAGAACTCCACCCCGACCGTGACCGAGCTTCGGTCCGGGTCGGCAGGTACTTCGGGGACGACATCGTCAGCCCAGATGCTGTAGCCGGTCGGCACGGGGTCCGCTGCCTGGTGGACGGGACCGACGGCAACCGCCACTCCAGCGAGCAGGACGACTCCCGTGCTCACTGTCGCGACAAGTCGTCCTCGTTTGCCCAGCGTCCTACGGCGATGGCGTTTCATGGGGGTCACGCGATGGCTCCGATCGTGCTCGTCTCGGTAGCGACGGGCTGAGAGGGACAACATTGATCTGCGAGAGACAACCAGGTCATGGGCTCACGGAAGCTCCGGAGAGCCAGGCGTTGCCGACCCAGACGTTTCCGGGCGCCGAACGGTCGAAGTCCATGATCGGCGCCCAGTACCCGCAGTTGCCGGACGGGCCGCGCGAGAAGACATTGTCGACGAATCGGATGCCGGCCGCGGCCCCGGAGTAGGGCTTCCCACCCGACGAGCCCCCGTAGGCGCAGGTTCCGCCTGAGGACGGAGGGAAGTAGTTGCCGCTGATCACGTTGCTACGCACGGGTCCGAAGTCACCGTATCCGGTGAGTGCAGCCGAGCAGCCCGCGTCCGGAGGAACGTCGGGCGCATCGCAGGCAATGGTGTTATCGACGATGGTGGTGCGCTGGCCCATCCTGATTCCCGACTCGTGCGCGACGCCAGCGACATCGGTGTCCTGGCCATGCACCCACGAGCGTCGGATGACGCAGTCGTTGTCGCAGTTGATGCCGCGGTTGCCGCCCCGAATCTCCGAGTCGATAACGCGGAAGTGCGCGTCACCCACACCGGTGTCGAGTCGTACGCCGTTCGGCGATACGTCCAGCGTCGACCTGATCAGCGAGAAGCTGGACCGGCCTTCACCGTGAATCGTTCCGTGAACGATGGATCGCTGGATGACCACCCCCGAGGCCCGGATCCGCAGGTCGCAACTGACCAGCTTGCGGTCGATGACGGTCTTGTTCCGGGTGATCGTGCACGGCCCGCGGTAGCGGGAGAGAGCTGTCACCGGCGGACCCCGGTCGTCGCTGATGTGGGGAACGGGCCGACGCGGGGTCGATAGACGACGTCGACGAGCGGAACTCCCAGGGTGGGCCGCCTCGGCAGAGAGATTGACTTTGAAGCCACGCCGCGAGACGTGACCAGTGATCCCCTTGACACGCGTCTTCTGGTCGGCGACGAGCATCGAACCTCGCGAGGAGGACGCGACGACGTACGCACGGCCGGGAACCACCCGCACAGCGCGAGCGAGGCGCACCGAGCGCCAACCGGTCCCGCTTGGACCGAGTGTCGTGGCCGCGGCGAGCTTCGGCCCGATTTCGTATAGGCTCAGCCTGTATCGCATGCGCTCCGCTGTCTGCGTCATAGACCCGCAATCCCTGGACTACACCGGTCCGCCGTACCCGGAACACGCTCCCGAGGGTGCGGGCCGTCGAGCGGTCCGGATGAGCGGACGGCGTCCGCGCCCACATCGAGTACGCAGCGCCGATCGCCGCCTTCGATGCGGATCGTGCAACGGGGGCAGAGCCGGCACCCGGAGCCGGAGACGGCCGTGGCGGAGCCTGGAGCACGAGACGAGCACGACTGTGACGCAGCCGAGAGCGAGGGCGGCCGAGGCCGCGCGGGGGACGAGGGGTGACAAGTGGTCTCCTGAGAGCGCCGCGGGGGAACGGCATGACGAACGTTGCGTCGTCAGTCTGCGTGGTCGGAGACCGATCTGAACCGGTCACAATTGGGTATATTTCGCCCCAGATCGTCCGTTTGGCCCAATTTCGTGGTTTTGGCGTCCGCCCTTGTTGCCTTGGCCACGGCACCGAGATTGACGATCAGAGCGGCCGTTCCAGGAGTCAGGGCCGTCACGCCCGAGGTGACATCGTCAAGCCACTCTGACCGAAAAATCCCTGCTTCGGCGGCGTCGCGCAGCATGGAGTCGTCCTCGCGTAGGTGTCGGGCGAGCAGACCCGAGAGCACGTCGCCGCCGGCCGGTGGCCGCCGCTCGCCGCCGAGCCGCTGCGCCGCCTTGCGGACGATCTTGCCGGCGGTGGTCCGCGTGTGCGCCGCGGCGCCGATCCACCGCGGCGAGGCATAGGTCCGCGGCGCGGGTCGTCCGTCGAGGGGGAGGGACGCCAGCTCCTCGTCCAACGAGATCTGGAGCTGTGCCAAGAACCGCGCTCCCCGTTTGTCCTCCGGGCGCAGGGCACAGGCCGTGGAGATGAAGCGGTCGTCGAGCATCGGGTTCACGACGCGTCGCCCCCCGACGACCGCCGTCTCGGTCGCACCTGCCCACCGCTGCATCCGGTGGTCCAGATAGAGCGAGTCGGTCGCGTCGAACCAGGTCCGATGGGTCGAGGCCAAGGCACGGTGCACCTCCCGGATGGCGAGCTCGCGCGACCACGTCGCGAACTCGGGTCCAGTGCATCCGGGTCGACGGCGTCGTTGACCACCATGCGCCAGTTGGCGAGCCGCCGGGACCGCGCGAGACTGACAGGAGCATGAACACGTGGACCGAAGTAGTAGAAACCGCGAGCGACCTCGCCCCCGAGGCCGGATATCCGCGGACCCGACGATGACATCGACTCTCGGCATAGTCGAGACCGGCTCGGCGATGGGATCCGCGGACGCCTCCAACCGACAGGCTGCGTCAGCGACCATGACGACGGCGACCTCCGGCGAGATCGCGCCCAGACCGTTGAGATCGATGACCTCGTGCTCCATCGAGTATCGGCGCGCGAGGCCCGCCGCAATCTGGACGTCGGGGCTCTCGGGTGTACCCAACGTCATGACGCGCAGCCCCCGGCGGCGTCCGGGCTCGATCGCCGAGAGCAGCAGCCTCGAGTCTTGACCGCCGGTCAGCTGGAGGACCGCGTCCGGGTGATCGTCGAGGTAGGCAGCCAGGTAACCGCGAAGCATGTCTCGCATGGCCGGCACGGCGAGCTCGGGCTGGACCGACTCCCGCCCGCGTTCGCTCGCGTACCGGTGGGTGCGCATGCCCCGGTCAGACATGGTGACGGCACTTCCTGCCCCCAGCTTCGTCACGTCGCGGAAGAGAGTTCGGTCGCCGAGCTGCCAGCCGAGCAGGCTCTGGACCGCGACACCCTCCAGGTCGAAGCCGCTGTCCCCCAGCGCCCCGAGCACGCGAGCAGATGTGGAGACGGCTGCCCAGCCGATTCCGACCCGCGTGTAGAGGTGGTGGAAGCCGAGTGCGTCGGTGCACGCGACCACCGTCCCGTCGCCGCGTCGGACCACCGCCCCGAAGGTGGGCAGCATCTCCGAGAGCCCTGGGGCCGGTTGGTCGGAGAGCATCGACCCCACGTCCGTAGCCGTGACGGCACGGTCCCTCCGTCGGGACTCCTGACTGAGCAGGATCGTGGTCCCCGGTGCCAGCACCGGTCCGCCCCACGACGACACCTGCAGCAGACCGCTTCGATCCTGGTGGGAGGCGTCGTAGAACCGCCCCACGGTCGGCGCCAGGCTCGGTCCGCGGGCGCCGTGCTCGATCCAGACGGCCGCGAAGCCAGGACCGATGGCAGCGCCGCGCATGGTCAGATGCGCTTGCTGTCGACGAACGTGGTCAAGGTGCCGACCGAGTCGAACACCTCGCCGGTGAAGTCCTCGTCATCGATGGTGATGTCGAACCTCTCCTCCAGCGCGGCCGCCAGCTCCACCACCGACAGGGAGTCGAGCTCGGGCAGCTCCCCGAGCAGCCCGGTCTGCCGCGGTGATGCTGTCGGCGCGGTCCTCGATCCCGAGGATCGTGACCAGGACGTCTCTCACATCAGCGAACGATGTCTGCGTCGTCTCCATGTGCGTGCTTCCTTTCGTTGGTGCGTCGTCAGACGAGGAGCTCAGCCGGTTCCGCATGACCGAGGAATCGAGTCGGGCTGGCGGTGAGCCCGTAGGCCCCCGCTTGGAACACGACGACGAGGTCGCCGGGTGCAACGGAAGGCAGTCCGATGCGGTCGGCCGAGCAGGTCGAGCGGTGTACACAGGTTGCCGACGACAGACGCGGTGCCGATGTCGGGGTCGTCGAGTCGGTCACCGATCGCCACCGGGTAGTTACGCCGAACCACCTGGCCGAAGTTGCCGGACGCCGCGAGCTGGTGATGCATGCCACCGTCGACGACGACGTAGCGTCTGTCCTCGGGAGGTCTTCACATCGACGACGCGAGTCACGTAGACCCCAGCCTCCCCGACCAGGAAACGCCCGAGCTCGACGACCACCGAGCGTCGGGATGAGCCGGCCGCAACGAGCTCGCTGACCAGCTCGCGCAGGTTGTCACCCACGCGTTCGAGGTCCAGTGGTTCGTCCTTGGGGAAGTACGGGATCCCGAACCCGCCACCGAGGTTGAGGTAGCGGCACCTGGGACTGGCACTTGTCGGCGAGCGCCAGCAGGAGCGTGACGGTGCGAGCCTGAGCCTCGGCGAGGATCTCGGCCTGCAGGTTCTGCGATCCGGCGAAGAGGTGGAAGCCCTCGAACCCCAGGTCACGGTCGTCGATCATCTCGAGCAGCGTGGGACGACCTCGACGTCGACGCCGAACTGCTGAGGCCCGCCACCCATGCGCATGCCTGAGCCACGGACGGCGAAGTCCGGGTTGACCCGTACGGCGACCCGGGGCCGGATTCCCAGCTCCGACCCAGGCCGGCCAGTCGATCGACCTCACCGCCTCGACTCCGCCTCTACGCAGCACGCCCGACGCCACTGCCTGACGCAGCTCGCTGTCGGTCTTGCCAGGGCCGGCGAACGCCGTACGACGTGCCGGACTGCCCGCGTCCAGCGCGACCTTCATCTCGCCAGCGGACGCCACGTCGATCCAGTCGACCTGCCCGGAGAGGTGCTGGACGACGGCCGGCATCGGGTTCGCCTTCACGGCGTAGCCGAGCTCGATGTCCGGGCCGAGCGTCCGGCGGAGGCAGCGCCGCTCGCCGAGTGATGACGTCTCGGTCGTAGGCGAAGAACGGCGTCGATCCGGCGCGCTCCGCGAGCTGCCGGATCGGCGTCCCGCCGACCAGCAGCTCACCCTCCCGGCTCCCGAAGGTCTCGACGTGGTCCTGCGACCCTCATGCCAGCGCCTCTTCCGGAGCAGCACTCGGTCGAACTTCCCGTTCGGTGAACGCGGCAGCTCCGACGAGCTGCCGGATCTCGACGGCACCATGTAGAGCGGCAGGCGTCGTCGCAGCTCCTGCTCGACCTGCTCGACGTCGAGCCCAGCATCGTCGACAGCCGTCACCAGCAGGACGACCCGCTGACCGATTCTGGGGTCCGCGACGCCGACCGCGACGGCGTCCCGCACCAGCCCGGTCGCGTAGGCGGCCTGCTCGATCTCGGTCGGGCTGACGCGGTAACCCGGAGGTCTTGATCATGTCGTCAGTGCGGCCGACGAAGTAGAGGAAGCCGTCCTCGTCGGCGACGACCGTGTCGCCGGACCACACAGCCATCTCGGGGGCTCGCCAGGCCGGCGCGTCGACCGGGTACGGCCGAAATCGCTCCGCCGACCGCTCGGGGTCCTCCCAGTAACCAAGGGCGACCAGCGGGCCACGATGCACCAGCTCGCCCTCCTCGCCGGGGTCGCACCTGGTCCCGTCCGGCCTGAGCACCATCACCTCGGCGTTCGGGATCGCCTTGCCGATCGAACCCGGGCCGGCGGTCGACCTCGCCGGGTCCAGGTAGGTCGAGCGGAACGCCTCCGTCAGTCCGTACATCAGGTAGGGGCGAGCCGCCGGGAAGATCGCGCGCAGCTCCCGCAGCGTGCCCAACGGCATTGCGCCACCGGTGTTGGCGAAGTAGCGCAGGCCAGACGCCTCCGCCGGCCACCTCTGGGCGGCAAGCTGGATCCAAAGCGGAGGGACGCAGGTCATCCCGGTCACAGCGTGCTTGACGCACAGTTCCACGACCGTCTTGGGCAACAGGTAGTTCACCAGGATGACGTGCGCACCGACCGCGAACGCCGTGGTGACCTGACTGAGCCCAGCGTCGAAGCTGAGTGGCAGAGCCGCGAGGATCACGTCGTCGGCGGTGTTCTCGAGATAGGTGCTGACACTCTCGGCGCCGACCACGAGGTTCCGGTGACTGAGGACGACACCCTTGGGCCGACCGGTGCTTCCGGACGTGTAGAGGATCGCGGCCGGGTCCAGGTCCACCCGACCGACCTCGGCGACGGATGCGGCGAGCGAGCCGGACGCCCGGACGTCGGCGTACTCGTGGACGACCGGGCGAGTCGGAACCGCCGACTCGGACGGCGCGGCTCCGTCGACCAGTACGACATGCAGCAGGAAGGGAAGTCCTTCGACCTCCCGCGCCACCTGCTCCCAACGGCCCCGGGTGGTGACCAGCACCCGCACGCTGGCAGTCGCCGAGCACGTACGCGACTTGGTCAGGCTTCAAGAGCGGGTTGACAGGCACGAACACCCCGGCTGCAACCGAGGTCGCGAAGATCGTGACGACGGTCTCCGGTCGCTTGTCGAGGAGGATGCCGACGCGGTCGCCTCGGCAGACGTCCCAGCTCCAGAAAGCCCCGTGCCAGGTCGCTCGCCTCGCGACCAGCGGACGCGTACGTGCGGGTGTTGTCGCGGAAGGTGACCGCCGGCGCCGTCGGGCGGATCGCTGCCTGCTCCGACAGCAGATGGTGCAGTTGAGTTCTCATTGCTTCCCCCTGAGCGCCCGTTCACCAGGCGACGCACGTCAGCTCGCTGTACAGGTTGTCGATCGCATCTGCGCCCAGGGTTGACTCCGGAACATCTTCGGGCGGGTGGTTCTCAGAGGCGCGATCCGGAAGGGACGGTGCCGACCACGCGCAGCTCGGCCAGGCGTGAACAGCACCCCGTGGCGCAGGAGCAGGTGGTGCGACAGGTCCGGGGCTGCCTCTGCGAAGACTTGCTGGTCGCTGACGTGCAGCAGAGAGGCAAAGATCGGTAGCCCCTTGCGGCGGTCTCGTCTGAGGATCACGTAACAGCTTCGGGTTGCGCCCTGGAGCAGGACATGCTGCGAAGCCGCCGCCCCACGATGGTCGCGCAGGATCCGGCGCTGGTCCTCGTCGAGCTCGGACGCGATGGCGTCGAGATCGTCCACGACGCGAAATCTCGCTCGCCGCACCCGCGGACGGTTGGGGAGGAGCGCTGTGCTCGTGTCCAGCAGCTCGAACTTCAGGCGCTGGTTGAGCGGGACCACGTTCCCGCTGGGAGAGAGGTCGGTGAAGTGGAACCCTCGTTGAGCGAGAAGGAACCGGACCATGCGGAGGCTGTCGGCACGGTGCGCGTCAAGGACGCACCACGCGCCAAGATTGCAGAAGGACTCAGCCGTGCCCTCGATCTCGCGCCGCGAGTAGAACGCGAGATAGACGCCGACGATGCGCCCTGCCGATGTCAGCTTCACCCCGTGGTTCGGCGAGTCCACCGCCCACGGTGGCAGCATCGACCTGCTCCACTCCGCGGCGCTGAGCCGTGGGTTGAGGTGACGATGCAGGAAATGACCGACCTCGCCGACATCCTCACGCAGGATCGGCGACAGCTTGGTCGTGGAGATGCTCACGACCAGGAGCGTAGGAAGAGCCGGTGCGACCACGGTGTCCTTCTGCAGGGGCGTACCCAATCCTGAGGACGCTGGGTAGGACGTGAGCGGGGTGGGACTCGGACTGCGAGGGTGACGGCATGACTGCTGCGCTCAACATCTGCTTCCACGGGATCGGATCGCCCGGTCGCCCGCTGGAGCCGGGTGAGGAGCGCTACTGGACTCCGACCGACGAGTTTCATCGAATCCTTGACGTCGCCGCCGACGAACCCCGCATCAGCATCAGCTTCGACGACGGCAACGCCTCCGATGCCGAGGTCGGACTCCCCGCGCTTCTCGAGCGCAACCTGACGGCCACGTTCTTCGTGCATCGCCGGGAGGTTCGACCGGGCCGGCAGCCTCAGCTCCGACCAGGTCCGTCATCTGTCCGACCGCGGTATGCGGATCGGACTCCACGGCATGGATCACCGTCCTTGGCGCGGGCTCAGCGACTCGGAGGCGACCCGCGAGCTGGTCGACGCACGCGACCTGATCGAGGACGTGACCGCCGCACCCGTGACCGACGCCGCCCTGCCGCTCGGTCGGTACGACCGAGCCACCTTGGCCCGTCTGCGCGCTTTGGGCTACTCCGCCGTGAGCACCAGCGACCGTAGGTGGGGACGAGAAGGCGACTGGCTCCAACCCCGCTTCAGCGTGCACTGTGACGACACGGCGGAGTCGATCCGGGACTCGGTCCTGCAGCGGAACTTCTTTCGTCAAGCGCGGGCCACCGCCGTCGGAGTCGTCAAACGACTGAGGTGACCTGACGTCGCGGCTGACGCAGCCAGCCCGGTCCGGCCTCCTCGCGGAGCTTGGCGGGGCTGAGCAGCACCGACAGTGCCGCCCTGGACGTCGGCTTCCCCAGGGCGCTCCGACTCCCCTCGCGCAGCACCAGCGCGAGCCAGAACGCGGCGGCTCGAGCCCGCCCGTGCCGGCGGCGGTAGAGGCGCAGGCGGTTGACGACCAGGAGCGGCCACAGCACGGGCGACGCCCCGGAATCGCCCTCGAGATGGGTTGCCCGGGCGGCGGGCACGAAACGCGTCGCGAATCCCGCGTCGCGAGCACGCAGATCGAAGTCCGCCTCCTCGGAGTAGAGGAAGTAGCTCTCGTCCCACGGCACCGCACTCGTCCCAGCACCGTCCGGCGATCAGCTGCGTCGATCCCTCCGCCCAGTCCGTCGTCGTCGTACGACGGTAGTGATCGTCGTCCGTGACGACCTCGCCGAGGGTCCCGATCCGCCCGGCTCGAGTGGCGCCCAGAACCGCATCAGCGAATGCCCTCAGGAGTGTGGGCTCTCGTCGCAGCGAGTCGATCCGCACGCCATGACCATCCGTCAGCCACGGAACCGCAACTCCCGTGCCCGGCTCCCCCAGGCCCGCCATCAGGGTCGGCACGCACCCTTGGTGCAGCCGGACGTCCGGGTTCAGCACCAGGACGGCAGAGTAGCTGTCTGCTGCCGCGACCGCAGCGTTGATCCCCGCGGCGTAGCCTGGCGTTGCGCCCCATGTGCACGATGCGCGCGTCGGGCGCGTGCTTCAGGATCGTCGGCACACTGTCGTCCGTGGAGGCGTTGTCGGCAACCACGAGCTGCCACGGCACATCCCCCATGCCCGCCGGCAACGAGGCGATCAGACCCGGCAGCACGTCCGCGCTGTTGTAGCTGACGACAGTGACGAGCATCGTGGCGTCATGTCGTGACGATCTATCTGCTGCCATCGACGGTCCACCTTCTCTCACAGCTCTCAGCGCTCCACGGGACGACGGCCTGTGCCAACACGCTCGCTGCCTTCTCCGGACACCGTCTGACCGGCCGCGACAGCACGCAGCTCCCGCTGCTCCTCGGCGGTCAATCGCCACACGGCACCGCACAGGCCCGCCAGCAGGAAGGTGGCGCCGGCAGCCATCGGGAATCCCCACGCGTCGAAGGTCACGTAGCCGACGGACATGCCCAAGATCGAGGCCGACAGGGCCAGCCCCAGGTGCCGTGACTGCTGCCAGCAGCGCGTGCTTGGCCGCACGCCGTAGCACTGAAGAAGCTGACGACGAAGAAGAGGATGCCGGCCTCAGCCCGACGACGCCGAGCTCCACGAGAATCATCAGGTACTGGTTGTCCAGGATGCGGTAGTAGCGCGGCACGAAGGTGAAGAGACCTCGCCCGAGGATGGCGTGCTGGTCGAACAGACCCAGGACGACGGCGTAGTCACTGGTGCGACCGGAGACGCTCGGGTCGTTCTGGAGGTTGCTGAAGAGCGAGTAGAGCGTGCCGACCAGTCCTGGGATCGCCAGGCGAAGTCCGACGACCGCGACGGGCATGCGATCAGAGAGCACGGAGCCGCCATCGGGGCGGCCAGCCGCAGAGCATCACGATCATCGCCACCGCCACGACGAGGATCGCCGATCGCGAGACCGAGATGAAAGCCGCCACTCCGATGAGCGTGGCCGGCACCATCGCGAACCGTGGCCCCACTGTGAGAGGCACGGTGCAGCGCGATCGGGAAGAGGCATCCCATCACCACCCCGAACTCGATCGGATGCACGGCCGTCGCCGAGACCCGATTCAGGACGGACCGCGACACGACCTCACCGAAGTCGGCGTTCGCCGTCAGACCCGGGATCTGGAAGAGCGCGGCGATGTCGAAGCCGGTGAAGAACTGCACGAGTCCGAGCGCCGCGACGAACGACCCGAGCCAGCACAGCCACTCGACCAGGAGCTCGAGGTCGCGCCAGGAGCGGAGCCCCTCGGCCGTGACCAGGACGATCGCCCATCCAGCCGGCGAAGGAGAGCAGCCCACGGTCGGCAGCGCTGATCATCGCCGTCGTCGTCTCGTCGACCGACGGTGGGATCAGCGTCCAGAGCTCATCGGTGCGCGCGCGCATGTTGGGTGGTGCGTACCAGCCCTTCGCCATGCCGTTGACGTAGGCCGCGAGCACTGCCGCCGTCAACAGGAGCGACCATGACCCGGGTCGGCGTCACTCCCTTGACGGGGTTCAGCCCGGCGACCGTCGCGCACACCCACCACAGGAGTGCCGGCGAGGCCCACCAGGTTGGCCGGCGTCCGGGTGCGCCGAGCGGGCCGAAGATCAGCTGCGACGGGATGCAGAGCAGCAGCACGCTGTAGGGATGACCACCGCGACCGCCGGTACCCGCCACGCGAGGCGTTCCGCGCGAGGATCCGTCTGCTCTCGAGCGCCGCCGCCTAACGCCGACCACCACTGCCGACCTTCTTCTCACGCGACCATCCGCGTGACCGTAGGCCGTCAGCCTCGACACGTTCCACAGTGATCGCCGGCTCGGGGCTCGCCGACGTCTGGACCGGCTCACGTCGGCGGAGCGTCGCGACCCCGTTGGGCTCGTCCGACCCGCTATCGCCGTCGCCGTCCCGTTCGCGCGAGCGTCGCCGGGCGACCCGTGCGAGCCGGTCGACGAGGAAGGCGAGGAGCACCGTGAGGATGACGCCCAGGGCGAAGACGGCCACCAGCGCCCGCAGCTTGCTACCGGGCAGCACCTCGGCGTGCTCGCCGACGTCGGACCGGCTCAGGGTGATCAGCTGCCGGCCCGGCACCGCGACGTTCTTCTGGATCGCCGCGAGCTCCTGGTCGAGGATGTCCATGACGGCGTCGCGGGTGGCCAGCGCCTCGGCCGGCACCGTGTCGGTCGTCGACACCAGCAGCATCGGACCGTTGTCGGGGACCAGGCCGACGGCGTACGACGAGGTGTAGCCCCGTTCCTTCAACGCCCGCTGGGTGTCCTTCGACATGACGGTGCCGGCGATCAGGCTGGCCGTCGTCGTGAGCCCGGGCTGCAGGTTCAGGTAGGGGTTGGTCGGCGTCTCCACGCCGCGTTGCAGTCGGGGGCAGCAGCATCATCATCTGGCCCGACGCCTGGTACTGGGTCGACACCGTCTTAACCGTCATCACACACAGTCCCGCGACGACCATCATGCCCACCACGACGACGTACCACCGTCGCACCAGCACCTTCAACGCGTCGACGAAGTACATGCCCACTCCCTCCCGTGACGCCTGCTGGACTCTGCTCGGCGTTCACGATCAGCTCCTTGCCTGCCGGCGCGGCGGATCGCGTCCAGTCCGCTCGGGTCCTGGTCGACCGCTTCAGCGGCGAGTCGCTCGAAGATCGAGACCACCTGGTCCTCCACGACCGTCCAGCTCTGACCGGTCACCGACGCGGCTGCTGCCGCCGCGGTCGCGGCGCGGGTGTCCCGGTCCTGCTCGACCAGGTCGGACAACGACCGCGCCAGGTCCCACGGCGTCGGTGCCGAGTAGCGGACCTGGTCGTTGTCCAGCACGATGCGGTTGTGACGCGCGTCGTTGACGACCGGCACGCAGCCGGAGCCGAGCATCTCCAGCGGGACCAGGGAGACGTTGGTGGCCGACAGGCTGAGCCCCGCGACGCACCGGTTGTAGAGGGCCGACAGCCCGCTCGGCGGCAGCACACCGTGCTGGGTCGCCTCGAACGGTAGGTCCGGCAGGACGGATCCGTAGGTGTGGATCGGGACCTCGGGATGCTGGCGGGCAAAGCGCTCAAGCGCGAAGACCGCGAGCTCGTGCGCACGCCGCGGGGTGTGCGGACGGCAGTAGTACGCGATCCCGGTCCTCCGCTCGACGGCGTCAGCCGCGTCGTCGAGCCGGTAGGCGGCGCGGTCGCAGGCGAAGTCGAAGGACTCCGCCGGCATCGTCGTACTCGCTCCCGCAGCTTCTCGGCGATCCAGCGGCCCGCGGTGATGCCGTAGAAGCCGAAGCGGTACGTCGCCTCGGCGAGGAGGTACTCGCTGCCCGCCGGCGAGAACATCGGCTCGAAGTCCTGGACGAGGTAGACGCGCCGCCCTCGCGCCCGCGACCCGAGGACGGCGTACGCGGTGCCCCAGCCCGGTCGCGACGAGCGCGTCGCAGTCCGCGACGCCGTCGGCGAAGTCCCGGACCTCCGCCCGCACGTCCGGCCAGTGCTGCCGGATCGTCGCCGTGTGCTGGTCGATCGACCAACCGTGCTGGTCCTGGAGGTAGACGACGCACCGGTGGCCGGCGCGCTCGAGGCCCGACGACGAGTCGGAACATCGTGGTGTGCCCACCGGATCCCGGTGCTGGGGGCGTGCACACCCAGGCCACGGTGATGGGCTCGCCGGGTGCCCGCGGCGCCGGTGGCGGGTACTCCCAGCCGCCCTCGGCCAGCCCGGCCGCGTGCTCGAAGTCCGCGGCGTCGACCACGAGGGGTCGTGTCCCAGGCGGCGCCAGCCGCTCGGCGGCGCGCAGGCGCAGTCGCCGACCAACGCCGGCGAGTCCCTTCGGCGGTCAGCAGCCGCCGGGTCTGCCGGACGCGATCGGCGAGTCCTGCCGGACGGCGCTGCCCAGCTCACGCCGACCTCAGCGCCCGAGCGAGCGAGTCGACGACGGCGACCTGCTGCTCGACGGTGATGCCGGGATACATCGGCAGCGACAGCGATCTGCGCGGCGAGCCGCTCCGCCACGGGCGCCGTACCAGTTCCGCAGCCCGAGGTGGGCGAACGCCGGAAGCAGGTGCACCGGAGTCGGGTAGTGGACGCCAGTCCCGATGCCGTCGACGGCCATTGCAGCAGCCACGGTCGCTCGCGCGCGGCACCTGTACGACGTACAGGTGCCACACGTGCAGGTTGCCGTCACGCACGTCGGCAGGACTACCTCGGGAAGCCCGCTCAGGAGCCCTCGTACACGGCCGCGGCAGCGCGCGCTCGGCGTTCCAGGCCTTCAGCCGCTCGAGCTTGATCGAGAGCACGGCCGCCTGGAGCGAGTCGAGCCGCGAGTTCGTGCCCACGCACAGGTGCTGGTAGCGCTCGACGCCGCCGTGGTTGCGCAAGGCGCGCACCCGGTCAGCGATGGCGGCGTCATCGGTGGTGACGGCGCCGGCGTCACCGAAAGCACCGAGGTTCTTGCCGGGGTAGAAGCTGGTCGCTGCGACGGCACCGAAGGACCCACCGGCGCGACCATGACGATCGGCTCCCTGCGACTGAGCAGCGTCCTCGATCAGGACGACGTCGTCGCCGACCACCTCTCGCAGCTGGTCGAAGGGGGCGATCTGCCCGTAGAGGTCGACCCCCACCACAGCCCGGGTGCGTGACGTCAGCCTGGCGCGCCACCGCCGCCGGATCGATCAGGTAGTCCTCGCGCGCAGTCGGCGATCACCAGGTCGGCTCCGACCCGGGCGACTGCCTCTGCAGTGGCGACGAACGTGTTGGCGGGCACGATGACCTCGTCACCTCGGCCCAGCGCCGCTGGCCAGCATGGCGAGCTCGAGCGCGTCGGTCCCGTTGCCGACGCCGATGCAGTGCTCGACCCCACAGAAGGAGCCGAACTCGGCCTCGAACCTGTCCACGGCCGGACCCAGGACGAAGGCGCCGTCCCGGCAGATGTCAGCGAAGGCGCTCAGTACCTCGTCCATGACGAGGTCGTTCTGCGGGTGCAGGTCGACGAGCGGAACCCCGCCGATCGTCGTGTTCCCAGGCCTCTCCGTTGTCATGTGTCCCCCTTCAGGTGTGGTGCATCGTCGGTGTGGCCGCTGTACGCAGCTCGGTGAGAGATCGCAGGCACCATCGGCTCAATGGGAGCGCAAAGGTGACGAGAGCGGTTGTGGTCCCGGCGAGCAGCACCACAACTGGCGGACCGCTGACGGACGAGCAGACCCAGCAGCACGCGACCGCGGCCGGACCGGCGACAGCCAGTGGCAAGAGCCATTGCCGGGCCAAGAGGACGACGTCCACGCCGACACGGTGCAGGCACCACAGATAGAGCGGCACCACGACCACGACCGCGACCAGCACGTGGGACCAGCCAGCGCCGCGCAGCCCGAAGGCCTGGACCCCGATCGTCATCGTCGGGACCATCACGACCAGCCATGCGACCTGCACCAGGAGGACCGGCGTTGTCGCACCCACGGCAATCAGAAACGTCGCGATGAGATCGAGGACGACTCGGACTCCGCCGAAGACCGCCAGGCCCGCGAGCGCGGCAGATGCCTCGCTCCAGCGGCTTCCGTAGAGGAGCTCGACAACGGGACCGGCTAGAGACGCGAGAGTCAGCGCGAGGAACGCAGCGACTGCCGCGGTCGGACCCATCACGCGGACGAGAGCCAGATTGCGCCTCTCGGTCGACTCGACCTGCGCGAAGCCTGGAAGCGCCACGACCCGCAGCGCACTACCTACGACACTCATCGGCCACGACGACACGTTGAAGGCGAGCACGTAGAAACCGAGCCCCACGGGGCCTAGGGTCCGGGCGACGACCAGGTTGTCCACGCTCAGCAGGACCCACGACAGCAGGTTGGCCATGGCCAGTGGAAGGCAGAACGCAACTGATTCCAGGAAGACTTCGTGGATGTATCCGAAGCGGGGCGAGGTTGACGTCGCGGCATAGAGGCAGACGACGATGACCGCCTGGTTCGCTACCTGTCCCCATGCGAGCGCCGAGGCCCCCGCGCCGGACGTCGCGAGCGTCCAGGTGACCAGTGCGCACGCGACCAGACCAGCGCCGTTGCAGAGCAAGAGTCCTCGTTGACGGAAGTCACGCTGCATCCGGGCTGCGGGAACGATCGAGAACCCGAAGAGCGCGATCGAGATCGCCATGACGCGAATGACCCCGTCGGACTCTGGGCTGGCGAAGGCCACCGCGATCGGCTCAGCAGCAACAACCATGCCCGCTGCCAGAATGCCGCTCGTCAGCAGACCGAGGGTCGCCACCGTCGGCGCCCGTCGCTCCAGGTCGGGCGATCGCACGAGGTCGGTGCCGAGCCCGAACTCCGCCAAGGTGCCGAGAATGGTCCACACGGTGAGGGCCACGGCGAAGGTGCCGTACTGCTCGGGCGCGATCAGTCGCGCGATCATGACGCTCATCAGCACGTTGCCAAGGCGAAGAACCAGGTTTCCACCCAGGCTCCAGCCGAGCCCGCGACGGACCCTCCCGCTCAAGGGCGGCGAAGCAGTTGCCGTCATGTTCCGTACCTACGCTCTCGTCGCCAGCGCAGGTGGTGGTCGACCTTCGCCGCGAATCGCAGCGTCGAACTTGCCGGCTCACCCATGCCTCGGGCAACGACTCGGCGAGCGTGCCGGGCGCGGGCGTCCGTGGACGACCCAGGATCGACCTGCTCTGCAAACTCCAGGTAGCTGTCTGCCTGCCGGTCCCCTTCGCGCGCGGCCGTCACGGCTCGGCGTAGCGCCTCCCGCGACAGGGCACGGCGCGCGTCGGCATGCAGGTCGTCTGCGCCGGCAAGCGAGTCGCGCTGCTCCTCGAAGAACAGCTCGAAGGTCCTGCGGCGCTCGTTCAGGTCCGTGAGCCATCCGGCGTACGCGGTCAGGTGCATGTTCTGGTCGTGCACCCGGTAGTGAGCCTGAACCGGTCCGTTGACCCGGCCCACGCCGAAGTCGGCGGCCGTCTGCAGCCAGAGGGCGAAGTCGGCGGAGTGTGGGAGCCGCGCGTCGTACGGTCCCGCACTGGCGAAGGCCTCCCGACGCATGACCGCTTCCGGGCTGACGACGAAGCAGCGGCCTCGCCGAGCAGCCAGGGACAGCCACTCCCGACCGCCGTACACGCTCCAGCTGCGGACTGCGCGGTCACGGGTGTCCGGCAGGTCCGAGAAGGAACGCGCGTAGCCGTAGACGAGGCCGACCTGGCGATGGGTCTCCATCAGGGCAACGGCGCGCGTGAGCGCGTTCTTCGCGAGAACGTCGTCAGCGGACACCAGGGTGACGTAGTCGCCGGTGGCTGCCGCCAACCCGTCGTTGTACGTCGCGATGTGTCCCCGGTTCTGGTCGTGCCGGATCAGGTGAACCGCGCGCCCGGCCGACCAGCTGCTCCGCGACGCGCACGCTGTCGTCGGTCGATGCGTCGTCGACGATGATCACCTCGACGTCGACCTGGGCCTGGTCGAGCGCAGCACGACCGCCTGCGGCAGGTAGCGGCCGTAGTTGTAGCAGGGAATCACGACCGACACGGTCGGACGAGTCGTCAGCGCACGTGGCCGGTGGAATCGCACGTCACGCGCCTTGCAGGTGCCGTGCGGCAACGGGCGCCGCCGGGACGCCTGCCCACGTCTGCAGTGACGGCAGATCCTGGAGCAGGGCAGCTCCCATGCCGAGCGTTGCGCCCGAGCCGACGGAGAGGTTCTCGCGCACCGCGGCGTTCATGCCGACGTACGCCGCCTCACCGACGTGCACGCCGCCACCGAGGCTGACGCCCGCGCAGATCGTGGCGAAGTCCTCGACGACGTCGTCGTGCGTCAGCGTCACGTTCGGCATGACGACCACGTGCCGCCCGATCTGGACCGAGGTCGTCAGCACGGTGCCCGCGAGCACGACGCTGCCCCTGCCCACCGCGCAGTCGTCCGGGACCATCACCGACGGGTCGACGAAGGTCAGGTAGCGCTCGCGGTCGACACCCAGGGCGGTCGAGCCGTTGCGACGATCGACCGGCGCGCCCTTCCGTGCCCGGCACAGACCAGGATGTCGTGGTCGTCGTACTCCTGCGCGAGCGCGAGCCCGCCGACGATCGGCTCGCCGTCGAGCTCCGTGCCCCAACGCGACTCGTCGTCGTCGAGGACGCGGACCCGCGTGAACCGCTGGAGGCGACGCTCGACCGCCAGCACCTCGCGCGCCAGGCCACTGGCAGCGATCAGGAGCAGGCGCCTCACGGTGCGCCCCGTGAGGCGCGGAGGACGTCGATGACCCGGGTCTGCTCGGACTCCGTCATCTGGTGGAAGAGCGGCAGGATCAGGGTGGTGTCCGTGAGGTGTTCCGTGACGGGCAGCGGGACGTCCCCGGTGTCGCGGCGGGCGTACGCCGGCTGCCGGTGCGACGCCATGATCCCGCGCCGTGCCGAGATGTCTGCCTCGGCGAGCTCCGACATCAGGCCGTCGCGGTCGAGCGGGAAGCCGGGCTCGACCTCGAGCCAGAAGGACTGGAAGTTGCTGGTGCCCCAGGCCGGGTCCTCGACCGCCCGCAGCCCGTCGATCTCGGCGATCGCCTTGCTGTAGCCGTCTGCCAGCTCGCGACGACGGGCGACGACCTCGGCGAGCCGGTCGAGCTGCACCAGGCCGACCGCGGCCTGCAGGTCGGTCATCCGGAAGTTGAAGCCGATCTCGGCGTACTCCTCGGGCGGGGCCAGCACGCTGGCGTGACGTGCGGCAGCCGAGGCGCTCATCGCGTGCTCACGCAGCTGACGCGCCCGCGCCGCCCAGTCGGGTCGGCTGGTCGTGATCATCCCGCCCTCGCCCGTGGTGAGGATCTTGCGCGGGTGGAACGACCAGGCGGCGATCTCGGCCGTCGCGCCGACGGGGCGACCGCGGTAGGTCGACCCGGCCGCGCAGGCCGCGTCCTCGACGACCACGATGCCCAGCGGGTCGCACAGCTCCCGGATCGGGTCGAGGTCCACCGGCACGCCGCCCTGGTCGACGACGATGACCGCGCGGGTGCTCGGGGTGAGAGCGGCGGCGACGGTCTCGGCGGTCACGTTCCCGGTGACCGGGTCGACGTCGGCGAAGACCGGCCGCGCGCCGACGTACGTCGGGGCGTTGGCGGTGGCGATGAACGAGAACGACGGCACGACGACGTCGTCGCCCCGGCCGACGCCGGCGACGACGAGCGCGAGGTGCAGCGCCGTGGTGCAGCTGGAGGTCGCCACCGCGAACTCGATCTGCTGCGCCTGGGCGAACGCTCGCTCGAACTCAGCGACCCGGGGGCCCTGGGCCACCCAGCCGGACTCGATGACCGCCGCCACCGCGGCGATCTCCTCCTCGCCCAGCCAGGGCTGCATCACGTTGATGCGGGTCACGACGCGGTCACCACCTGGCGACCGGCCGCGATCTCCGAGCGAAGCGGGCGCCACCACTCGACGAGCTCGCGAAGCCCGTCCTCCAGCCCGACGGTCGCCTCGAAGCCGAGGTCACGCCGCGCGGCGGTCGTGTCGGCGAGTCGGCGTACGACGCCGTTGACGGCACGCTCGGGTCCGTGCTCGACGCCTAGGTCCGAGCCCATCGACGCGCAGCAGTGCCTCGGCGAGCTCGAGGAGGCTGCATCTCGGTCCCGCTGGCGACGTTGTACTCGCCCTCGGCGATGTCGCTGGCGGCGGCGAGGACGTTCGCCCGCGCGATGTCGCGCGTGAAGACGAAGTCCATCGTCTGCCGGCCGTCGCCGAAGATCAGCGGCGGCTGGCCGTCGTCGATGCGCTCCATCCAGCGCACGAGGACCTCGGTGTAGAGGCCGTGCACGTCCATCCGCGGCCCGTAGACGTTGAAGTAGCGCAGCACGACGTAGTCCAGGTCGTGCATCGCCCGGAAGCTGCGGAGCATCCCCTCGTTGAACGACTTCGCGGCGCCGTAGAACGTGTCGTTGTTGTGGTGGTGGTGGCGCTCTCCCGTCGGGAACGCCTCCGCCATGCCGTAGACCGACGCCGACGAGGCTGCCACGACCTTGTCGACCCGCGCGTTGACCGCCGCCTCCAGGACGTTGAACGTCCCGTCGACCAGGACCTCCAGAGCCAGCCGCGGCTCCTCGGCGCACTGGGTGATGCGGATCGCCGCCTGGTGGCAGACCAGGTCCTTGCCCACGCGTGAGGTCGTTGACCAGGTCGCGGTCCCGGATGTCGCCCTCGACCAGACGCACGCGGCCGGAGGCGAGCGCCGGCTCGAGGTTGCCGATCCGTCCGCGCACCAGGTTGTCGAGCACGTCGACGTGCGCGACGCCGGCGTCGAGGAGCTGGTCGACCAGGGTCGACCCGATGGTCCCGGCGCCGCCGGTGACCAGGGCGTGGGCCCCAGCGAGTGCGGTCATCGGACGATCTCCAGTTCGGGCTGGTCGATGGACACGACGTCGACGAGGGCACCGCGAGCCCGCAGGCTGGTGGCGGCCGCCTCGAGGACGGACAGGACGCGCAGCCCTGAGGCTCCGTCGGTCTGCGGACTGCGCTGCTCACGGATGCTGTTGGCGAACTCGTCGACCATCTGCCCGAGTGCCTCGCGCTCGGGGAGGGCCGGCGCCCAGGTGTCTCCGAGTCGGTACGAGATGGAGGCCTGGCGACGATCCGCACTGTCGACCGTCTGCTGCACCAGGTCGACGCCGCGGTCGAAGACGCTCAGGCGCTGCTGGGGATTCAGGTCGTCCCAGACCAGCGTCCGCTCGCTGCCGCCGATGACCATCTGGCGGATCTTCGTCGGGCTGAGCCAGTTGACGTGGACGTGCGCCATGGCACCACCGGGCAGCGGCAGGGTCAGGTAGCCGACGCATGCCTTGCCCGCACCGACCGGGTCTGCGCCCTGCGCCGCGACGCCCTCGGGCCGCAGACCGCCGGGCAGGATGTAGTCGAGGATGGACAGGTCGTGCGGAGCCAGGTCCCAGAAGACGTCGACGTCGGGCTGGATCAGCCCCAGGTTGATCCGCACCGAGTCGACGAACAGGATCTCGCCCAGGGCACCTTCGGCGATCAGCTCGCCGATCCGTTGCACCACCGGGGTGTAGCAGTAGGTGTGGTCCGCCATCAGCACGAGGCCCTGCCGCCGAGCGAGCTCGACCATCGCCCTCCCGGCCAGGACGCTGTCGGCGAGCGGCTTCTCCACGAGCACGTGCTTGCCGGCGTGCATCGCCTGGGTCGCGATCGCCTGGTGGGTGCGTGCCGGCGTCGCGATCGCGATCGCGTCGACGTCGTCGCGAGCGAGCAGGTCGCTGAGCGAGGCCGTGACGTCGACCCCGCTGCGCTCGCCCAGCACCCGGTGCGCCCGCTCGGGGTCGAGGTCGCACACGGCCACCAGGTCCCACTGCTCGCTCGTCCGGAAGTTGCGGATCAGGTTGGGGCCCCAGTAGCCGGCCCCCACCACTGCCACGCCAAAGCGCTTCGCGACTCATCTGTCCCCCACTGCGTCGAGCCCGGTCGGTCGACCGGCTTCGATGTCATTCCAGTCGCTGCCGCGACCGCCGCACCGCGAGAGCCAGCGGGCCAATACCCCAACTTGGGGAGGGTCAGTTCTGCGCGCTCCGGAACACGACGTCGACGAAGTAGTTCGTCGCGTTCCACGAGCTCCGTCGGGAACCCGCCGCCGCTCCGTAGAGGTAGCGACCGTTGTTCCCGGCCGGCGCCGTCGAGGGCGCCGCGACGTCCAGCGCGCTGCGAAGAAGCCCGCGGTCGCCGGAGTAGTGCCCGTTCGGGGCGAAGTAGGACACCACGTACGTCTGCCCGGCGCGTCAGCGGCGACCGGCGTCGACAGGGTGGCCGTCTGCCAGCCGGTCGCCGACTCGCCGGTGAAGGTCACGGTCGCCAGCCGGGCGCCCGTCGACGACCAGAGCGAGCCCGGTGTGGGTGCCGGTGTTGCCCGCGCCCTTGTAGAACCGGATCGCCGTCACCGTGCCCGCCACCGACGGCGATGAACGCAGTGCCGAGCTCGACCGGGTCGTTGTCGTTGTCGACGCCGTCGTCGGCGGACTGCCCGGTGAACAGCGAGGTCAGCACCGTCGCGGCCGCCTCGGTGTGGAACGACCAGGTCTGCGTCGGCAGCGACGCGCCGTCGCGCGAGACCACGCCGGTGACCGTGACCGTGAGGTCGGCGTCGGCCGGCAGCGGCGCGGTCGGCGTGAAGGTCAGCGTCTGTCCGTCGGCCGACAGCGCCGCCGTGCCTGCGATCGCCGTCGCGCCCTGCTTGACGCGTCATGCGTCCAGCCGGCGTCGATCGGCGTCGAGAAGCGCGATCGACGGCTGTGACCGTGCGCGGCACGTCGGTCGCGCCGGCGGCCGGCGACCGCTCGGTGACGCGTGATCGGTCGGCGCGGTCAGGCTCGAACACGACGTCGACGAAGTAGTTCGTCGCGCCCCAGATGAACGTCGGGAACCCGCCGGCCGCACCGTAGAGGTAGCGGCCGTTGGCCGCCGCCGGCGCCGTCAGGTCACCCGCGGTGACGGCCGAGCTGAAGAAGCCCGACGTGTACGAGTAGTGACCCTGCGGCGCCAGGTAGGAGACGACGTACGTCGTGCCCGCCGTGACCGCGACCGGCGTGCGACAGCGTCGCCTGCTGCCACCCGGTGGCGGTCTCGCCGGCGAAGGTCACGGTCGCCAGCTTCGTCCCGCTCGACGTCCACAGCGAGCCCGACGTGCGTGCCGCCGTTGCCGGCGCCCTTGTAGAAGCGGATCGCCGGTGACCGTGCCGTTCTTCGACGGGCGTGAACGCCGTGCCGAGCTCGACCGGCGCGCTCGCTCGTTCGCCGCGGGCACTGCGGGACCACGTCGCCGAACAGCGTCTGGCTGGTGGTCGAGTCGGCCGACCGGGTGTGGAAGGTCCACGTCTGGGTCGCCAGCGCCGCACCGTCGGCGGACGTGACCCCGCTCAGCGTGACCGGGATGTCGGCGTCCGCCGGGCAGCGCAGCCGACGGGCGTGAAGGTCAGCCGTCGTGCCGTCGACGCTCGAGGACGGTCGTCCCGGCGATCGCCGCCGCTCGCCTGCTTGACGGTCATCGAGTAGCCGGGCGCGACCGGCGCCGAGAACGTCGACCTTGATCGGCGCTCTGCCGCGGGACGTCGACGGCGCCCGGGCGCCGGGTCCTGGCCGTCACGGCGATCGGCCGGCGCGCCCTTCTCGAAGACCACGTCGACGAGGTAGCTGGTCGACGAGCGTCGCCGACGGGAAGCCGGTGCCGTAGGTGTAGGCACCGGCCGTCGGCCGTCACGCGCAGCGGAGCCCGCGACAGGTTCGACGCCGCGAAGGCGTTCGGCGTCGCGGAGTAGCGACCGACCGTCGGTGCGGTACGACGCGACGTACTCGGTGTTCTTGGTGACCGTCACCGGCTGGCGCGAACGTCAGCGTCTGCCACCCGGTGCGTCGACTCGCCGGCGAAGGTGCCCTGCGCGAGCATGGTGCCCGCTCGCCGACCACAGCGCGCCGGTGTGCGTGCCGGTGTTGTTGACGCCCTTGTAGAACCGGACGCCGGTGACGGTGCCCGTCGACGTCGCGGGCTGAACCGGACGCCGAGCGTGACCGGGACGGTGTCGGCGTCCTGCGAGCAGCGTCGGGACGGTGGCGTCGTCGAAGAGCGAGCACGGGCAGACACCCGGGCGGCCGGCGGCTTCGCGGTCGTGAACGACCAGGTCTTGCCGGTCGTGACGCGTTGCCCTGCGCGTCGGTGCCGGCCAGCGGTCGCCGTGTAGCGTCACGAAGCCGGCGAGCGCGAGCGCTCGGGGTGAAGGTGACCGTCCGGGTGGTCGCGTCGTACGACGTGCGTGCCCGGCGACGCGCGGCGCCGTTGGCGTCCTTGACCGTGATGCCGCCGAGCTCGCTGGACCACCGGCTTGGAGAACTGTCGCGCTGATCGTCGTGGTCGCGCGGCACGCGAGGACGAGTCCGGCGAGCGGCCACTGGTTCGTCGCGGTCAGCGGCGAGTCGTCGGTCGAGGTGAACAGCGACGTCGACGAAGTAGTTGGTGTTCTGGTAGCTGCTGCTCGGGAAGCTGCCCGGCGTCGCCGTAGACGCCGGCCGGCGTGGCGCCGTAGCCGCCCGCGACCGTCAGCGGCGTCGGCATCGACCCCGGCCGCGCGAGAAGCCGTACGGCTCGACGGCGTAGTGGCCGTTCGGCGCGGTGTAGGACACGACGTAGGTCTGTCCGGCCGTCGACCGGGACCGCGGTGGCGAACGTCGCCGTCTGCCATCCGGTGGCGGTCTCGCTCGGCGAAGGTCACGGTGGCCAGCTCGCTGACCGCTCGTGCGTCCACAGCGACCCGACGTGGGTGCCGGTGTTGCCGGCGCCCTTGTAGAAGCGGACGCCGGTGACGAAGCCGTCGGTCGTCGGCGTGAAGCGCAGCCCGAGCTCCGACGGCGGATGCGGTCGTCGGCGCGGCTGCAGGCGTCTTCGGGACGGCGGTCGCCGAAGACGCTGCACGGGCAGGTGACGGTGAGCGCTCGGGTCACCGCCGCGCCGATGTTGGCGCTGTCGTCGACGGCCCGCACCCGGACGCCGCGGCGCCGCCGGCCCGTGCTGGACGTAGCGTGTAGCGACCAGGCCGTCGTCCCGGTCGCCGGGTGCCAGGTGGCGCCGC
This sequence comes from uncultured Actinomycetota bacterium, assembly GCA_963717855.1. Taxonomy (GTDB): domain Bacteria; phylum Actinomycetota; class Actinomycetes; order Propionibacteriales; family Nocardioidaceae; genus Nocardioides. The sequence goes on from CAVQXF010000009.1 coordinate 406,620, forward strand.
CGTCGGTCGAGACCTCGACGCCGGCGACGACACCGCCGCCGGTGTCGGCGGCGGTGCCGGTCACGGTGACCGACGCGCCGTTGGCCACGGCCGCGCCGGCCGCCGGCGCGGTGATCGCGACGGTCGGACCCGCCGTGTCGGTCGACTTGGTCGCGGCGTCAGGCCCGCCATCAGGGTCGTCGGCTGGGCGCCCATGTCGGCGAAGCAGGTTGACCTGGGCCTGCTGCATCCGCGCGTCCGCCGGCTCGGCGGCGTACGGGCGTGTCGTGCTCCTCGTCGAGGCCCCAGGTCCACTGGACGGTGCCGGCGCCGAAGACGAGCGCACCGCTGGCCGCGCGGTACATCGTGAGGTGGTGGGTCGTCGTGCCCGGCGCCGACCGTGTTGCCGAAGTCGTGCAGGTACTCCGGCGATCGGACCGGTGGTGGTCGACAGCCGGATCAGGCCCGGCGGCCGCGAGCCGTTGTCGATGGTCCTCGTCGGACTCGTAGCCGACGGTGTGCGGAGCCAGCGCGCGTGCTCGCCGCCGTCATCGATGGCCAGCGCTGGTGTTGCGCCACAGCCGCAGCTTGCCCTCGGCCGCGCTCACCGTGACCGGGAGGTCGCGTGAAGTTCGACATGTAGATCGTGCCGGTCAGCGCGTTCTCCGGCGGCCGCCGCCCTGCGCTCTTCGGCGCGAAGCGCGGGTCGCGCCAGGTGCCGGTCCACTCGCTGCGACGGGTCGATCTTGGCGTTGGCCCAGGTCTCCTTGTAGACGACCAGGGTCCGGTACGCCGTGTGGCTGGCGTCCGCCGACGGCCTCGTAGCGGGTCCTCCAGTAGACCTCGTTGCCGCTGAGGAACTGCAGGTTGACGCCGGCGTCGCGCGCCGCCTCGACGTTGGCGCGCTGCGCGCCGCTCCAGTACTCGTCGTGCCCGACCGACAGGAACGTCTTGTGGTTCTTGAGCAGCGCGCCGTAGCGGTCGGTGTCGACGCCGGCCATGTAGCTGACGTCGTAGCCGTTGCGCTCCAGGAACCGCACCAGCGGGTACTCGTTGGCGAAGAAGAAGTCGCGGCCGCCGGTGCCGTCGCGGGTCAGCGACCGGCCGGTTGTAGCTGATCTTGTAGGCGCGGCCGTTGGCGGCGCCCTGGTAGAAGTCCGAGCCGCCGTAGTTGTTGTAGGCCTGCCACGTCGGGTCGGAGGTCTGGAAGACGACGTCGGAGTGGCTGGAGTCGTCGCGCACGATGAAGGTGATGTGGCTGGAGTCGTCGCGTGTCCGCGCGGTGGAGCAGGGCGATGTAGACGCCCGAGACCGCCGTGCTCGGCACGTTCCAGGAGGCCGAGACCGCCCAGTTGCCGCAGTCGTAGAGCTCGGTGGTGGCGTCGGTGATGCACTGCGGCTGGCGTCTGCGGCAGCGTCGCGGACGGCGTGACCGTGGCGATCTGCCGAGCGCCGTCGCCGCCGTAGTAGCCGATGCGGTAGATCGTGATCGCAGTACGCCGAGGCGTCGGTGTCGATCTTGAAGTCGATCCGCGAGCCGACGTTGACGCTGATGTCGGTGGAGAAGCCCTGGATCGACGTCGTCGCCCGGCCCGTCGATGTCCCACACGCTCGGGGCGTGCCGGGCTTGCTGTTCTCGCACGAGATCTTGTTGCCGCTGGGACCGCACGGGTCGATCGCCGCGCGTCGCAGTGCTCGTCGTCACGACCGTCAGGCCGGCGAGGGCGAGGAGCATGACGACCCCGACCGCGATGCGGCGCGGGAAGCGCCGGCGGAGCGGATGACGGGTCGACTTCTTCGACATGGCGTGTCTTCTTTCGTTTCAGTCCGTGCTCGCGGGCTGCGCCCGCGAGCTCTCGTCGCGCAACCAGGTGGTGAAGTCGCCGGTCCGCACTGCGCGGCGCGACTTCCAGCGGGCAACCAGCCCGATCCCGAGAAACAGGGGGATCCGGAGGCCGACCCGTGGGTCGTGGATCGCCATCCGGGCCAGCACCGCGGGCGTCGTGACCGACTCCCGGTGCCGGATCCCGAGATCAGTGGCCTGCGCGTTGCCGGTGACGACACGCACGCGCCGATTGAGCAGGTCTGCTGTCGTCCGCGGCGGACGTACGACGACCGTCGCCTCGTCCACGACACAGCGTTCGCGAGCCTCGAAGGCCTCCGACACCGCCAGGTCGTCGCTCATCACGTGGGGCAGCGCATCCACCCTGCGCTGACCCTCGGCCGAGAGCGCGACGGCTCCCCTGCCGAAGAGTCCGTGCCGCACCTGTGGCAGCCGCTCCCACACGCGGTAGTAGCTGCGCACCGGCCACGAGGACTGCTCGAGCGGCACCACTCGCGCCGGCGCCGCGGCATGGACGCCGCTCGCGGAGTCGAGTGGTCAAGGCGATGACATCGGCCCCCGAGATCGTCACGTCGGCGTCGAGGTGCAGCCGCGGGAACGCGCTCGCTGCTTCGTTGCCGACCTGTTGCGCCCTGGTCTTCGACGGCTCCGCGATCTCGATCACGCGTACGCCGTCGAACACGACGGGCGATGTCGGCGGTGGCGTCCGTGCATCCGTTGCAGACGACGACCACCTCGAGGAGGCCCGGCTCGACGCCGGCCAGCAGGGCGCGCAGGTTGGACTCGATGACCTGCGCCTCGTCGTGGGCGGGGATGACGACACTCACGGCCGCCGGGTCCCCGGCCTGCCAGACTCTCGTCGTTCATCTCTCACCCCCCCGGGTCGTAGAAGTACGCAGGGTCCATCGGACCTGGACCCACTCGAGCCGAGGATCCTTCGACCGCCTCGCCGCACATGGCAGGAATCGACGCAGGTTCCCGCCTATTGGGTATTCGACCGTCCACATTGGGTATAGCGAGCCGGACACCGCACACCGGATCGCTCGATCCGTCGAACTCGTCGCATGAGCCTGATGCAGGACCTGCTGCCCGAGCCCGACGCTGCACCAGTGCGTCGCCGCCACCCGATCCGCAACGCGATCATCGGGCTCGTGGTCTGTCTCCTGCTGCTCGCGATGATCCCCGTCGGCGCGTTCCTCTACTTCGAGCACCGACTGTCGGGCAACGTCACCCGCATCCACGGCGTCTTCGACGGCCTCGACAACCGGCCGACCAGGCCGGCGGCCGCTGCGGGCGACGCAGTCAACGTCCTGGTCGTCGGCACCGACCGACGCTCGAACGTCGCGACGACCGGCTCCGATGCCCGAGCGGACCCGGGCGCCCAGCGCAGCGACTCCCTGATGATCCTCCACATCGACGCCGACCGGCGCAGTGCGTCGATCATCTCGATCCCGCGCGACACCTGGGTCAACGTGCCCGGCACGGGATGAAGAAGATCAACGCCGCCTTCTCGTTCGCCGGGCCCTCGCTGACGATCGCAGACGGTCGAGTACCTGACGTCGGTCCGGATCGACCACCTCGCCGTCATCGACTGGTCCGGGCTTCGAGGCCCTGATCGACTCCGTCGGCGGCATCGACGTCACCGTGCCCGAGACGGTCACGACTCGGCCCGCGATCTCACCTGGACCGCCGGCGTCCACCACCTCGACGGCTCGCCAGGCCTCGGGTACGTCGGGCAGCGCTCGGCTGTCTCGGGCGACCTCGATCGCGTGGCACGGCAGCAGGTCGTGCTGCGCACCCTGATGCAGGACGCCCTGCACCAGGAGATGCGCAAGGACCCGCGGATGCTCTACGGCTTCCTCGACACCGTGACCAAGCACCTGTCGGTCGACGAGGAGTGGTCGAGCAGAACATGCTCGACCTCGGTGCTCTCGATGCGGAGACTTCAAATCGGCGAACCTGAGCTACCTGACGACGCCGGTCGCCGGGTTCGGCAGGGAGCGCGGCCAGAGCGTCGTGTACGCCGACCACGCGGCCGCTCGGTCTCTGGGGGCGGTCATCGCCGACGAGCTCGAGGACTGGACCGCTCAGCACCCGAGCCGTCTGACGCCGTCCGTCGTCGAGCTGATCCGTCCCGACAATTGGGTAGCCAGACGGACAGCGTCCACATTTCGCACGATTCCGAGGCGTCATGGGTGTCATGACGATCAGCCCGACTCGGATCCAGGCGACCGCCGACATCGACGACCGCGCGACCATCGGCAGCGACACCCTGGTCTGGCACCACGCCCAGGTCCGTGAGCATGCCGTCGTCGGCGAGAGCTGCGTCATCGGCCGGGGTGCCTACATCGGGCCCGGCGTGATCATCGGCGACCGGTGCAAGATCCAGAACTACGCCCTGGTCTACGAGCCGGCGTTCGTGGAGCGCGGTGCCTTCATCGGGCCCGCGGTCGTGTTCACGAACGACTACTTCCCGCGGGCGGTCACACCCGACGGCGAGCTGAAGAGCCCCGACGACTGGGAGCCGGTCGGGGTCCACGTCGGCGAAGGCGCGTCGATCGGTGCGCGGGCGGTGTGCGTCGCGCCCGTCAGCATCGGCCGCTGGGCGATGGTGGCCGCCGGGGCGGTCGTCACCCGCGACGTACCCGACTTCGCGCTGGTCGCCGGTGTGCCGGCACGCCGGGTCCGCTGGGTCGGTCACGCCGGCGCTCCGCTCGAGCCCGTCGGGCGCAACACGTTCGAGTGCCCGTTGACCAACCGACGCTACGTCGAGTGGAAGGGCCAGCTCGACGAGCAGGTCGCCACCGACGAAGGCCGTCCGGCACGACCCGCCGACCGTCGCGCTCCCTGCGGCACCGGGAGCCCTGAGCGACTCCTCCCCCAATATGCGGTATCCGAGGTCGGATCGACTCTCGGGTCTCCGCCCTTCCCGCGACGGTGCTCGTGTGATGGGGGAGACGATCGACATCAGCGACACGACCAGGCACCAGACAGCAAGCACGACCGGCCGGGGATGACCGACCCGCCGAGTCGGACCGGACGGGGACGCGTCAAGCAACGAGTGATGGTCCTCGACGACCACGCGCTGTTCGCCCAGTCGCTCGACCTCGCCCTCAGCAGGAGCGGGTACGACGTGCGCCAGGCCGAGCTGCCGGACAATCCCGGCCGGTCCGCGACGTTGCTCGCCCAGGTCTGCCGCGCGCATCCCGGCGATCGTCCTGCTCGACCTCGATCTCGGCTCCTTCGGCGACGGGGCCCGACTCATCCCGTCGCTCGTGCAGAGCGGGACGGCCGTCGTGGTGGTCACCGCCGACGAGGACAGGGCGCGCTGGGGCGAGTGCATGCTGTACGGCGCCCGCAAGGTCGTCAGGAAGTCGGGACCGCTGAACGAGATCCTCGCGACCCTGCGGCGCCTCGGCGAGAACCTCCCCGTGCTCGAGCCCGGTGAGCGCGAGGAGCTGGTGCGGACCTGGCACGAGCACCGGGTGCACCAGCAGGCCATGCGATCGCGCTTCGACCAGCTCACCAACCGTGAGGCTGAGGTGCTCGGACACCTCACCCACGGCCGCACCGTCCGTGACATCGCCCGGGTCTCGGTGGTCTCGGAGGCCACCGTGCGCACCCAGGTGAAGGCCATCCTGTCCAAGCTCGGCGTCTGCTCGCAGCTCGCGGCCGTCGGCATCGCCAACCAGCTGGACTGGCGCTCTCCCGTCGACTGAACCGGCCCGGCCGATGTGCCCCATTTGAGGCATGTTCACCGCATGCCGCCGCACCCGGCCCCGGACCGACCCTACGTTTGCCGCCGTCCGACACCAAGGAGCGAGCGTGACCTCGATGACCACCATGACGCAGCTGACGGCAGCGGCTGGCCCGCGGCCGCGAGCCGCGCATGGGCTCGAGGGTCTCGCCTCGTCAGCCGGGCACCGGGTGCCGTGGGTGCTGGTCGCGGACGTCGTCGGCGCACTCACCGCGATGTTGGCGGTGATGGCTCTCGGCGTCCTGCCGCCGGCGCTCGTGGCGCCGGCCACGGTGACCTGGCTCCTGGTCCTGAGCATCCAGACCTCAGGCGCGGGTGGGCAGCTGACCCGTCACGTGCGCGGGGTGCTCTCGGCCGGCCTGGTCCTGGGCGGAGTCTGCTGGCTGGCCCCGCTGGTCGCCTCGGTGCCTGCCAGTGCCCGTCAGGTGGCCGCGGCCGCCGGCATCGTCGTCGCCAACGCGTTGTGCGCACGTGTCATCAGCGTCGCAGCCGTGGCCCACACCCAGGTCAAGCGCATCGTCGTCGTCGGATCGGGGGCTGATGTCGCCACGACGCTGGCGGAGGTCCGTCGCGCAGGCGGCAGCAGGTGGATGGTGGTCGGCGCCTGCGTCGACGACGTCTCCCACGACCTCGGGCTCCCGGCCAACGAGGTGACCGGCCTCGACCGGGTCGCCGAGTCCGCCTTCCTGCTCGGCGCGGACGCCGTGCTGGCACTGCCCTCCGAGCGCCTCGCACCGACAACGCTTCGCCGTCTCGCCTGGCAGCTGGAGGGCACCGGCACCGAGCTGTACGTCGGCACCGGCGTCCTCGACGTCGCTCCCACCCGGACCGCGCTCGCCCAGATCGGCGGCCTGGGTCTGCTGCAGGTGCAGGCCGCGCCCCGCAAGGGCTTCCGGCACTTCCTGAAGGACGTCACCGAGCGGGCGGCGTGCGTGCTGATGGTCATCGCCTTCCTGCCGCTGTTCGTCGGCATCGCGATCGCCGTCCGTCTGGACTCGGCAGGACCCGCGATCTTCCGGCAGCAGCGCGTCGGGCGCGACGGACGGACGTTCGTGATGTACAAGTTCCGCACCATGTCCACCGACGCGGCAGCGGTCAAGGCGACCCTCGCACCCCAGAACGACTGCGACGGTGTCCTGTTCAAGATGCGCGCCGACCCTCGCATCACCCGGCTCGGGAAGGTGCTCCGTCGCTACTCGCTCGACGAGCTTCCCCAGCTCTTCAACGTGATCCGCGGCAGCATGTCGCTGGTCGGACCCCGGCCGGCACTGCCGGACGAGGTCAGTCGCTACACCGTCGACCCGAGCCGCCGCCTGGTCGTCAAGCCCGGCGTCACCGGCCTGTGGCAGGTCTCCGGCCGCTCCGACCTCACCTGGGAGGAGTCGGTCCGGCTCGACATCCGCTACGTCGACAACTGGTCCCTGGCCCTGGACGTCTCCATCGTCCTCCGCACTCTCGGGGCGGTGCTCGGACATCGCGGCGCCTACTGACCTCCCCGTCCTTCGGACGGGGTCACCGAGCGGCCCGTCGGCCGCACCCACCCCACGAGAGCAGCTGGCGCGCGCATCAGTCACACACGTCCCCCCACGGACTGATGTCGCTCGTTGCCGCAACGGTCACTCGATGACCGGGCTCTCCTCGGGCGGGTGCGGCCGGCGGGCTCCCACCACGGGTACGGCGCCTCGCCGCCGAGCCGGTTCAGAGGTCGGCCGGCCCCGACCTCCGCGTCCGAGCGCAGGATGCAGAACTCGTTGCCCTCCGGATCCGCCAGGACCACCCACCCGGTGCCGGGGCCGTACTTCCCTCGTTGATCGGCCACCACGGTGGCGCCGTGCACCAGCAGGGTCTCGAGCTCCTCGTCACGGGTGGCCGAGCGCGGGCGCAGGTCGAGGTGCAGCCGGTTCTTCACGGTCTTCGCGCTCCGGCACCTCGATGAAGAGCAGCTGATGGCCGGTCTCGGGGTCCCGGATCATGCACTCGTCGTGTCCGGGGAGGTTGGGGTCGCCGTCGATGTCGACGTAGCCGAGGACGGGCTTCCACCACTCGGACAGCCCGTAGGCGTTGGCGCAGTCGACGGTCGTGTGCGAGATGAAGGCGGTCACCGCGCCAGCCTGCTGCAGGCGACGGCGACACCTCAACGGGTTAAGCGGGGAGCGGGTCTCGCCAGGGGGTGCACCCGGCGAGACCCGCTCCCTCCGCCGGGGGGTGCACCCGGCGGGTCTGGGGGAAGGCCGTCGGCGTCAGCCGAAGCGGCCGTTCACGTAGTCGGAGGTGCGCTGGTCCTGGGGGTTCTCGAAGATCGCCTCGGTCGAGCCGTGCTCGACGATCACGCCCGGCGTGCCGTGCGCTGCGAGGAAGAACGCGCACTGGTCGGAGACCCGCTGCGCCTGCTGCATGTTGTGGGTCACGATCACGATCGTCACGTCCGCGGCGATCTCCGTGATGGTCTCCTCGACCACCCGGGTGGAGGTCGGGTCGAGCGCTGAACAGGGCTCGTCCATCAGCAGCACCCGCGGACGGACCGCCAAGGACCGGGCGATGCACAACCGCTGCTGCTGGCCGCCCGACAGCGCAGACCCGGGCTGCTTGAGCCGGTCGCGGACCTCACTCCAGAGACCGGCGCGGGTGAGGGAGTCCTCGACCAGGCCGTCGCGCTCGGACTTGGGGATCTTCACACCGGTCAGGTGCAGGCCCGCCAGCACGTTGTCGCGGATCGACATCGCCGGGAACGGGTTGGGCTTCTGGAAGACCATCCCGATCGCCTTGCGCGCATCGGTCAGCCGACGCTCGGCCGCATAGATGTCCTGGCCGTCGAGCCGCACCTCGCCGGCGAGCGCTGCGCTCGGCACCAGCTCGTGCATCCGGTTCAGGATGCGCAGGAAGGTCGACTTGCCGCAGCCCGACGGACCGATCAGGGCAGTCACCTTGCCGGCGGGCATGTCGATGCTCACGCGGTCCAGCACCTTGCGCTTGCCGAACCAGGCCGAGACCCGCTCCGCCTCCAGACCCGCCGCCGTCGACGGTCGAACGACCGGGATCGTCGTGGTCTCGTCGGACACCGCTGCGGCGACCGCCGGCAGCACCTCGGTCATCTCACTCATCGCACCCTGCACCCCTGTCACTACTCGTCCCTCAGCCGATCCGGTGCTCCCGTGTGGTGCCGGCGGCAGAACGCCGGCACCACACGGTCGCGTCGATCACGACGTCACTTGGCCTTGACCTTGAGCTTGACGGCCTTCGAGGTCGCCCCCGTGTAGTGCGCATCGCCCGCGTAGACGACGGTGGCCGTCCAGGTGCCCTTGGCCAGCTTGGGCAGCTTGACCTTCGCGCTGCCCGACCTGATCGTCAGGTTCACCTTCTTCGTCACCCGGCCCTTCTTGAGGACCACCTGGCCCTTGCCACCGGCCTTGGCCAGACCGCTGGCGGTCGGGACCGTGACGGTGGCAGTGCCGCCCTTCCTGGCGGTCGGCACCTTGGTCACCTTGAGGGCCGGCCTGCCCGACACCGCCTTGGCGACGGCGAAGGTCTTCGCAGCCGACTGCGACGGGCTGAAGGCCTTGGCGACACCGGCGTAGACGACCTTCAGGGCCCGGCTCACCCGGCTGGAGCGCGACCTTCGGGACCGTGAGCGTCGCCGTGCCCGTCGACGTCAGCGTCGCCGTGCTCAGCGTCGTCGACCCCGTCACCAGTCGCACGCTGCCCGACGGCTTGGCGGTGCCGGAGGCGGCCTTCACCGTCGCCCTCACCGTGGCGGCCGTGCCGTAGGTGATCTTCGCCGGCCAGGTCACCGTCACCGACGTGGCGACCGGAGTCGGGTCCGGCGGCACCTCGTCACCCAGGATCGGCGCGGTGGTGGTCGTCCAGGTGGAGCCGGAGACCTTGACGTACGCCGCGGCGTACGCGTTGCTCACCCCGGCGGTCGCCGAGCTGGTGCGCAGCCGCAGCTCGTAGACGCCGGCGAAGCTCGCTCCGGCCTCGTTGTTGGGCAGTGCGGCCACGACGTCGGCCAGGGTGTATCCATCGGCCGTCGTCGCGACGTACGGCTTGCCCGTCAGCGCCGCGGGGGCGCTCACAGCCCCGGCGCCGCTGAACCTGTCCGTACCCGTCACCTGGACGCCGGGCCAGGCGCCCGGCGCGGTGCTCGACTGCGGCAGGTGGACGAAGAGGGAGGCGTACGCGTCCCCCGCCCGGACCGCGTCCCCGGCTGCGGCGAAGGCCGCGATCGGGGTCGTCGTGCTTCCGGAGGTGATCTCCGTGCCAGCGGCGTTGTAGAGCTTCAGGGGGACGGTGGTCTTGTCGTGGTCGGCCACCGTGGCGTTGCCGCCGGTGTACCAGTCGTCGGCGCCTGCGCCGACGGCGATGCCGCCGACCGTGGTCACCGCGAGGGCAAGGCCCACCGCGGCGACCCACGTCTTCTTCACTGGGATCCTCATGCTGTTCTCCTTGGAAAGTCTGGGGTGGCCACCGGGCCGGCCGATCGGGGTCATGGGACGAGTGCGGACTGAGCATCGGCGCAGGAGGCGGTGCCGCCCCGGACGAGCTCCCAGTCGTCACCGTCGACCCGGAGGTCGGCCGTGTCGTAGGGCTCGTCCGAGAGGGTGCCCGCCGCTGGGGTGCCGAGGTAGAGCCGCAGCTGCACGTAGCCGTCGTAGTCCGCCGGGAAGGCGGTGACGAAGTCACCGATCGACCAGGCGTTCTCCTCGACCAGCGCCGCCGGACGCTTCGGGTCTGCGAACTCGCTGGCCGCCGTGATGGCAGTGCCGCTGAACTCGCTGGTCGCCACACCCTCGCGCGGTTGGTACGCGTAGAGGGTGGCGACCGCCCCGGTCGGCTCCTGGTTCGACGGCAGTGCCGTCTCCCCCAGCGCGACGTCGGCGAACGGCTGGTCGTCGACCTTGCCCCCGGTGACGGCCTTGCCGTCAGCCGAGCACAGGGTGATCGAGCCGGCCGAGCGCGCGTCGTCGTACGGCGCCGTGGCGTCCTCGCTGGTGACCCGCCAGAAGACGAGCACGGCCGCGACCACGACGACGACGCCCACGACAGCCAGCACGGCTGGCCGTCGGGATCGGGTGCGGGTGGTGGTCGTGGTCATGGTGTGCCTGTCTCCTGTCGGCCGGATGCCCGGCTCAGTCCAGCGCGATCTCGGCGTTGTCCGTGCCGAACACGTGGTAGCTGGGCGTGACACCGGCAGCGATCAGCAGCGCCTCACCGGCCGGGGTGCGCACGAACGGCTCGGGACCGTCCGGGTTGTAGAACAGCGCCTGCACCCAGTTCAGGGTGCTGCCCGGCTGCCACGGCGTGGTGCTCGTCAGGTCGCTCTCGCGCACGATCGCGTTGTAGGCGAAGTTGCCGCCGTACGGCGCCGTGCTCTGCGCGACGTCGGTGTTGCTGTCACCGTCGAGGAGCTTGACACCCGCAGCGCTGGCCGGCGTGCGGTGGTTGGTCTCGGTGTTGTAGTTGTTGGTCTTCAGGCCGTCCGAGGTCGTCGTGTAGTAGCCGGTGTTCAGCGTCCGGTAGCGACCGCGCGGGAACGGCACGATGGCGTTCTTCTTCAGCGCGTCGGTGGCGAGGCCGGTGATCGCCGTCGGGTCGTTCTGCTGCACCCCGATGCTGTTGGGGTTCGCGCGCAGGTAGGCCGCATCGACGGTGACGCTGGGGTTCTGCTTCTTGACGTTGGCGAGGAAGGTGTTCCACATGCCGGCGTCGGTCGGAAGCAGCAGCGGGATGATCGTGTCGTCCGGGGCCGGTCCGGTGTAGCCCGGGAGGTCGCCCCACTTCTTGTAGTCGCCGTGGTAGATCTTCAGGATCTGCTCGGCGGTGATCGTGGCCGGCGCGTTCGTGTCGGTCGCGGTGGCGATCAGCTGGCGGTCGGTCGCGATCTGCACGCGGTAGAGGTTCGTGCCGAGCTTGGACTTCGCCAGCGTCTGGTTGTCCGCGTTCAGCGGGTCGGGGCTGCGGCCGACGTCGATCCAGCCCTGGTCGTCGTTGATGATGGCGTCGCGGCCACCCCCGCCGCCGCCGGAGGGGCGAACGACGAGGTCCTGGCCTGCGCGCAGCGAGATGGTCGGGTTGAGCAGCTTGATGTCGGTCTGCTTGACGTACTTCGTGCCGCTCTCACCGACCGTGCCGTTGCCGGTGACGGTCGGGAGCAGGCGCGGGTCGGTGAAGGCGCTCCGACCCTGCGCGTCGCCGGAGGAGTCGAAGTTCACGAACCGCCAGCGGTTGCCGGCCGTGTTGTAGCCCGGGCAGCTGGTGGTAGCCGTCGGCCAGGAAGTTGAAGGAGTTCTGGATGATGTCCGACCCGGTCGAGACGACATCGTTCGGCTGGGGCGAGAAGTCGGCCTCGGCGGGGTTCAGCGACAGGGCGAGCGCGCTGGCGGTCGTGAGCGCGACGAACGCCGCACCCGCGGTCTTGCGACGGTCAAGCATGAAGATGCCTTTCTTTAGTAACTCACCCGAGATAATGATTAAGAGGAACCTAGGGGTCTCACCGCCCCGCCGCAGCGGATTCCGGAAAGTGAGACTGTGCGCCGGCCGACTGATGCCTCCCCCTCTCAGATCAGGCCCGGCAGCAGCCGGGATCCGATGGAGGAGACCAGCCACAGCGAGGCCAGTACGACGGGTCCGCCGGCGATCCAGGCGGCCGACCGCGACCAGCGCAGCCACGCCCAGACGAAGCCGACGAGCGCCAGCACCAGCAGCTGCAGCGCCAGCGCGAGCAACGCCAGCGTCGTGGTGTCCGCACCTCCGGACATCAGCGGGACGCCCACGTCCTTGGTCGCGACCGGCCCGGCCGCGACCGCCCCGTCGGTGAGTGTGGCGTCGACGTACACCGTCTCAGAGGCCTGGAGGCCACCGAGCCCGCCGCCGCGGGCTGCGGTCTGGAGCGTGAGCCGAGAGCCGTCGGCAGGAGGCGCGGCCGGGATCGGGTCGCCCTTCGTCCGCACGCTGACCACCTCGTAGACGAACGCACCCTGGCCCGTCGTCACGGTGATCGGCGCACCGAACGGGAGGTCTGCGATCTCGTCGAACGGGGCCCCGAAGCTCAGGGAGCGCCCGGCGATCACGCTGACGCCGCGCTGGCCCGGCAGCACGCTGCCGAGCACGTGCCCCGGACCGTCCTGGAGCTGGACCGGTCGGCTGCCCTCGACGACCACGAGGTCGTCGACCCCGGCGCCGGGGATCGACAGCAGCGCGACCGGGCTGCCGGCGGCGATCGGAGCACCGGTGGGCGCCGTGCCACCGGCGAGCTCGGTGCGGAGCTCCTGGTAGAGCTCGCCCTGGGCGTGGCCCTGCTCCAGCCCGCTGAGCACGAACAGGTAGAGCAGGAACCAGGTGATCAGCAGCGAGACGCCCATCAGGATCTGCGATGACCCGATCCGGACCGGTTCCCGGTCACCGCTTCCTGGTGGCGGAGAGGCGTCGACCGGCCCCTCGTGCAGGACCGTGGGCGCGAGGACGGAGCTCACGTCCTCCTCCGACCACGGGAGAGCCTGCGCGCCTTCGGCCCCGTACCGGCGACGGCCGCCGCGATCGGGTCGTACCACCGCATCAGGACCCCGGCGATCGCGCAGGCCAGGGCGAACATCAGCAGACCGGGCACGCCGACCCGCCCGAACATCGACTCCTGCCCGGCGGTGAGCACGGTCTGAGCCTCCGTGACCGGCGGCGTCGACGGAACCTTCGGTGCGGCGGCTGCGGACGGGGCCGCGGCCGTAGGCACCGTGACCGCGGGGACCACCGGTGCGTTGCCGGGCGTCGACCCGGCCGGGGTGGACCCTGTCGGGCTCGACGGGGTCGACGAGGTCGGCTGCGACGAGGAGGTCGAGGGCGACGGCTTCGGCGTGCTGAAGTCACAGACGTCGTCGCGCGCCGGAGGCGTCATGTCCAGCGCAGGCACGTCACCGGCCTGCTTGCGCACGGCGGCCGCGGCCGTGAGCAGGTAGTCCCGCTCGGCCCCCAGGCCGTTCGAAGCGGTGATCGGCAGATAGCCGGGCGGCAGCTGTCCGTTTGCCTTGCCCGGGACCTGCCCCTGATCGTCGGCGTAGCAGAGCAGCTTGGCGAGCCGCGTGGAGCTCCGCTCGTCCAGGCCGCTGGTCGGCACGACCGCGTACACAGGGAGTGCGCCGGGGTAGGCACTTCTCCCCGACGGGGTCGCCAGGGCGGCGTAGTCGAGGCTCCAGGTGCCGGCGGACTTGTCGGCCTTCAGCAGCCCGGCCGCTGCCTGCAGGCCGGCGTCGTCAGGTGCGACGAACGTGCGACCTGCGGTCGTGGAGGTCTGCCCCGTCTCCGGCGCCGCCGTCGTCTGCAGTGCCGCGGTCCGCAGGTTGTAGCGGCGCGCGGCGGAGAGCGAGACGACGCCGAGGACGAACCGGTAGCCCACGCTCTGACGCCCCTGCTGCTTGAGCGGGAGAGTGGTGGGGTCGTAGCCGTCGTACCGGCACACGGTGGCGACGGCCGAGTTGGAGAACTGCATGTTGAGCACGACCGAGCTCAGGTTGTTGGGCGGGTTGGCGATGAGCTGCATGAACGGCGTCGGGCTGCGGTCGTAGCAGGAGTTCTGGTCCCGGTACCACTGCGGGGCCACGTAGGTGTCGCGCAGCGGCCAGTTGTCGACCGGCAGCTCGAGACGCTCGTATGACGCGTTGACCTTCATGCCCCACGGGTCGGGCGTGCCGTTGAGCCAGGTCCGGGCTTCGGGGTCGTTGGCGATCCAGGAGGTCAGCGCCCAGAGCAGGTCGGAGGTGGACGAGAAGACCTGGAGGGCGGCGGCCGCCTCGAGGTTCGAGGTCACCGGAAGGCCCGGGTTGAGTGCCTGGAACTCGGGGTCCAGTGTGATGTTCATCGGGTTGCCGCCGATGCTGGGGTGGCTGTCTCGCACGACGGGTGCCGCCGGGTAGGACGAGGTGAGCAGCTTGGCCACCAGCCGTGCGTTGAGGTTCAGGCTCTCGCGCCGCTGCTTGTTGGTGTCGTCGATCGCGAAGGCGATCGCGAAGCCGCCGAAGGCGATCGGCGCCTGCACGACCGGTCTGGCATACCCACCGGCGACCGGCGCCGAGCTGAAGGCGGCCTTGATCTGCCCGGAGTTGACCAGGATCCGCGCCAACGCGTCGGACTGCTGCACGTGGGTGAAGGTGAAGAGGCTCTTGGTGGTGCAGAACGTGGGACGCCACGACGCGGTGAGCTCGTTGAGCACCACCGATCCCATCACCTCGAGCGGCGCCTCCTTGCTGACCGCGTCGCAGACCGCACCCGTGGCTGCGAAGGTCAGCGGGACGGCGATCCGGTTGCGCCAGTTCGACGCCGACCACCACAGGTTGCCGCGCACCGCCTGGTCGCTGGTCTGGCTCGACTTGGCCTCCCCGGGCAGGTAGGCGCCGGTGCGCCGGCAGGTGGCGTCAGCCGTGGTCTTCTGCGCCGCGGTCAGCGGCACTCCGGCCTTCGTGGTCTGCTCGGCGCCCGCAGGCAGCTTGGTGCCCCAGGCGTCGCAGCTGACCCCGACGATCGGCACGGCGACGAGCGAGCAGGCGACCTCGACGGAGCAGCCGAGGGACGCATTCTCCGCTGCGGTCCAGACGGCGAAGTCGGTCTCACCCTTGCCGTCCGTGCCGGTGATGCCGTACGTCGTGTTGCTCGGCAGGCCACCGGCCTCCGCGTTGTCGGACTCCGGCGCTGTGGGGGTGCACCCCGCATCGGGGTTGGGCCCCCCGTAGTAGGTCTGGCCCCCGGCTGCCCGGAAGGGCAGCCAGCGTGCGGTGAGCGGCGCGGCCAGGCCCTCGCACTCCTCCGGGAGCGGGTCCGGGGCTCCGACCACCGCGCCACGGTCCTCAGCGGACGCGTAGGCGTCGGCGCGCCAGGCCGGGGTGTGGGAGGCCGCGGCCAGGTAGCGCTCGGGGGACGTCTGGGTCCAGCACGTCTCAGGTGAGACCTTGACCTGGCCCTTCGGGGCCGCGCCGGCGGTGTCGACCCCCCGGCACTGCAGCAGGACGAACGGGTACTCCTCGTTGCGGCCGTCGGAGGTGTTCGGGTCGGCCACGACACCGCCTGTGGGGACGGCGCCCTGCCAGGAGACATGGACCTCCTGGCGTCCGCGGAGGTCCACGGTCTGGGAGACGGTGAGCTTGACCTGGTTGGTGCTGGCCAGCGTCTCGTTGCCGTTCTCGTCGACGAACGTCCGGGTGGCCTTCACGGACTTGGTCACCGAGCCGTCGGTGACCTGCGCCGACGTCGGGGACGCCGGCAGCAGCACCGCCACCCCTGCGAAGAGGAACGCAGCAGCGAACAGCACGTGGGCGAACTGCTTGCGGCGGCCGCTCATCGGCCACCCCGACGCCGCGCGACGGTCTGACTGACGATCGTCGGCACCACGAGCGTGGCGACGAACAGGCCGACAACGAGAGCCGTCAGCGCTCCCGGCGGGCCGGACGAGCCGTCGGAGTTCAGGGTCGTCGCGACCACCGGAGCGGCGTCGCCGCCGTCGGTCGTCGTCGTGCCGAGACCGAGGTCGTCGACCGCGGCCGGGTCGCCACCCCCCGGCGCTGCGTCCGGCACGCCGTCACCATCGGTGTCGGTGGCGCCGGCGCCCGCTGCGGCCGTCGTGCCCGTGCCCGTGCCCGCGCCAGCGCCGGCACCCTTGCCCGAGGTACCGTCCCCGCCGGTGTCGCCGCTCGACGTGCCGCCCTGGGAGCTGCCGGCGTCCTGCGGGACCTTGCCGTCGTCGTCCGGGTTCGCGTTGAAGACGCCGACCCCGTCGGCACACGGGCCCTTGCCCGGGCGGTCGCAGTCGGCCGGGAAGGGCGCGATCTTGGCCAGGTAGTTCTCCCCCGGCTTGCCGGGGATGAAGGTCGGGTTGTGGCAGTTCTTGACGTCCTTGATGATCGAGGCGTCGAAGTCGACCTTGCTGTCGGCGAGCTTGAGCTTGTTGATCTGGGTGAAGCCCGCCTGCACCAGATTGACCGGCAGCGGCGAGTAGCCGATCGGTCCGACCTCGGACTGGCCCTCGCAGATCGACTGCTTGAGGAAGTCCACGATCGTCTGCCGCTTGGCGGTCGTCATCCGGGAGTCGTTCGCGGCGGTCGGGATGATCGCGTACACGTACGACGACAGCGGGTAGGTGCGCTTGTCCGGGTTGACGTAGACGTTGTCGAGCTTCTGGGTCAGGTAGTTGGGGTCCTTGGGATCGTTGTTGATCTGGGCCTGGGTGAGTGCGACCGCGACGTTGTACTGCGTCGGCAGGGTGTAGTAGCCGGCCCGGTTGAGGACCTTGAGCACCGGGAAGTTCGACATCAGCGGGTAGGAGTACTCCTCCATCGCGATCGCGCCGTTGGACCCGGCACTCTTGACGTAGTTCATGACCCCGTCGGAGCCCGACTGCGCCTTCTGCGGACCGCGGGTCTCGCCACAGTTGAGGGGGAAGTAGTCGGACGGCGCGGCCTTGCCGCCGTTGCAGTCGCGCCACAGGCTCGGGTACTGGCTGACCAGCCAGGTCGTGAACTGGTTGGTGATGCCGGCACCGTCCGCGCGCACGACCGGGATGATCGGGATCGAGGGCAACGCCTTGTTGTTGTTGTCCTTGGTGATCGCCGGGTCGTTCCAGTTGGTGATCTTGTTGGTGAAGATCTTCGCGATCGTCTCGCCCGACAGCCGGATGTTGCGCACCATCTTGCCGCCGACCTCGACGTGGTAGGGGAAGGACGTGCCGCCGGAGACGATGGGCAGGTAGGCGAACGAGCGGCCCAGCGGCGAGTCCGTCGCCCCGGTCGTCGGGTCCTTGCCGCGGTACGGCGAGTCCGTGACGCCGAAGTCGGTCGACTTGTTGGCATAGTCCTTGCGGCCCTGCGCGGCACCGTTGGCGGTGTAGACGACCCGCATGCCCTTGGCGTCGACGTCGGCGACCCACTGGTTGACCGCGTTGGCCGCCCAGGACGAGCCCGATCCCTGGATCAGGGCGTACGACGGGGCCGCGCTCGCGGCGCCCGGCCCGGCGAGGACCGCGAAGTGCAGCGCGAGGAGCATCGCGACGACCCGGAGCACCCGGGTCCTGGTGGCGGTCATCGAGACTTCCTTCCGCCGGCGACCAGCCGGGCGATCAAGAACAGGGTCAGCACGAGGACGAGCAGCACCGCGGCGGCGGCGTACGCCCGCTCCTCCATCTGGGGGCTGCCCGACTGGATCGAGGCATAGATGAAGAGCGGCAGCGAGTTCATCGGATCCTGGGTGGGGTTGGTGTTGAGGAAGGTCGAGGCACCCGAGGTGAGCAGGACCGGTGCGGTCTCGCCGACGGCGCGGGCGATGCCGAGGATGAGTGCGGTCGCCAGGCCGGGCCGGGCGGTCGGCAGGACCACCTTCCAGACCGTCTGCCACTTGCCGGCACCCATCGCGTAGGACGCCTCGCGCAGGCCGCCGGGCACGACGCCGAGTACGACGTAGCTCGCCCGCGCCATGATCGGCAGCGCCATCACGGCCAGCGCCAGCGCGGCCGCCAGACCGCTGGCCGGCATGCCGAACCGGACGATGAAGACCGAGTAGATGAAGAGCCCGGCCACGATCGAGGGAAGCGCCGTCATGGCCTCGACGACGGTGCGCACCAGCCGGGCACCGCGACCACCGACCTCCGACATGTAGACCGCGGCCGCCACCCCGAGCGGCATCGCGATCGCGACGGCGATCGCAACCTCGATCAGGGTGCCGACGATGGCGTGCAGGATGCCGCCCTTGGTGAACGGGTCGCTGGCCCGGACGCCGGACATGTCGTCGGTGAAGAAGTTGAGGTGGACCAGCGCGGGCAGGCCCTTGACCAGGGTCATCAGCACGACGGCGGCCAGCGCCGTCGCCACCAGGATGGGCGCGGCGATCACGACCGTCGAGACGATCCGGTCGATCACCACCTGCCCGGGCTGGGTCAGCGTCGTGAGGCCGGCGTAGAACGCGATGAAGACGAGGTACCACGCCACGACGAAGCCGATCGACCCGTCGAAGGGCAGGATCTGCGTGTACAGCAGCCAGGTGGTCGCGAGCGAGCCGGCCGCGGCACCGACCAGCGCGAGCACGTCCTCGCGGGTGCGCGCACTGGTCCGGCGCAGGACCTCGGGCGGCGGCGCGTCGACCGGCGCATCCGGGGCCGGGCCCGCGTCGACCGGTCCGTCGTCGTCCGGCAGGTCGACCGGGCGCTCGAGCGTCTGCGTCACAGCTCGGTCACCTGGCTCCCCCGCGAGCGCGAGACGATGACCGCCGCCAGGCTGTTGACGACCAGGGTCATGCAGAAGAGCAGGAACCCTGCGGTGAGGAGCGCCGAGAGCTGCGACGGCGTCGCCTCCTTGAAGGACGACGCGATCAGCGAGGAGATGGTCGAGGTCCCCGACTCCAGCACGTACGGCTTGATCTCGAACGCCTGCGAGATGACCAGCACCACCGAGATCGTCTCGCCGAGCGCGCGGCCCAGGGCGAGCATGCTGCCGCCGATGATGCCGCTGCGGCCGAAGGGCAGCACGACCGTGCGTACGACGGCCCAGCGCGTCGCCCCCAGTGCGAGCGCGGCCTCCTTCTCGCCCACCGGCGCCTGGGAGAAGACCTCGCGCATCACCGAGGTCGCCATCGGGAAGATCATCATCGTCACGGCGATCGCAGCGATGAACGCGGACCCGGCGTACGACGGGTAGCCGGGCGCCTGGTTCCAGATCGGGTAGTCGACGTCGGTGCGCACGTGGAACAACGGGAACCAGCCGAAGTACTTGCTCAGCCAGTGCGCGACCTCGGTGGCGTGCGGCTGCATCACGAAGAGCACCCACAGCCCGAAGACGATGCCGGGGACGGCCGCCATCAGGTCGACGACCCGGATCAGCGTGCCGCGCAGGCCCGGCGGCGCCCAGTCGGTGATGAAGAGAGCGGTGAGGATCGACAGCGGTACGGCGATGACCAGGGCGATGGCCGCCACCTGGATGGTGCCGACGACGACGGCCGAGATGCCGATGACGTCCTGGCTCGGCAGCCAGCGGAACTCGGTGAAGAACGACAGTCCGTAGTGGTCGAGCGTCGGCACCGACTGGATGCCCAGGAAGACGCCGATGCACAAGACGATGATGAGGACGAGCATCCCGACGCCGCGCACGCTGTGGACGAAGAACCTGTCCTGGAACGAGTGCCGTGCGACCACGCGTCGCGGGACGTCCTCGACCTCCCCCGGCGGTCCTGCCGGTCCCGGCGCGGGTGGCGCCAGCACATCACCTGACATGCGTATTCCTTCTCAAGACGAAGCAACACCTGCGCCGTCCGTAGGGACGATGCAGTTTCAGGCGACGGTTGCACCCATAGCCATCAATCCCGAGAAGATTACGTGACTATAGACGAATAGGTGCCACATTCCGGGAACCGGACGGAGGTCCCGCACGCAGTGGTCTAGACGTGTACGCCGTGGTCGGCCAGCAGCTCGACGAGCCTCGGCAGGCCGGACTCGAGGTCCCACTGCTCGGCTCGCAGTCCGGCGGCCCGGGCCCCCGCCACGTTGCCGGCGAGGTCATCGACGAAGAGCACCGACGCGGGGTCGCCGCCGATGCGAGCGGCAGCTCGTCGGAAGTAGGCCACCTCCGGCTTCGCCGCGCCCAGGTCGCAGGAGTAGCAGCTGACGTCGAAGAGGTCGTCGTAGCCCAGCGTCTCGCGCATGTACGCCGCGCGCTGGCGGTGCTGGTTGGTGCCCAGGTGCACGCCGTACCCGGCGGCCCGCGCCCGGCGGACCAGGTCGACCATCGCGGGAACCGTCCGGATCGAGAGCCACAGCTCGGCGTAGAGCTCATCGGGATCGACCTCGATCCCGTGCCGGTCGAGGATCCCGCGCAGGGCCAGCTCCATGTCGCCGTCACCACGGAGCGCCGGCTGCTCCGCGGCCCAGAGCTGGTCCACCAGCTCGGCGGACCTCGCACCGAGGTAGGGCCCGGCTCGGCCCACCTGTCCGCCGCCCGGGATCGTCTGCAGGACGCCGTCGGCGTCGAGCAGCAGGTGTCGGATCACGGTGCCGGGGTCAGCCGGCCGAGGTGACGCCGTGCCGGCGCACGAAGTCCACGATCCGCTCGGCCAGCTCGGGGCGGCACACGATCAGGTCGGGGAGGTAGACGTCGTCCTGGTTGTACTCGAGCGGCGTGCCGTCGATGCGCGAGGTGAACAGGCCGGCCGCCCGGGCCACCGCGACCGGGGCGGCCGAGTCCCACTCGTACTGGCCGCCGGCGTGGACGTAGGCGTCGGTCAGGTCGCGCACCACGGAGATGACCTTGACCCCGGCGGAGCCCATCGGCACCAGCTCGGCGTCGATCTCCTCGGCCAGCGCGTGCACGAACTCCGGCGGTCGACTGCGCGAGACCGCGATCCGCGGCCGCTCCGACGTGCTCGGAGGTACGACGGCCGGCCGGCCGGTGTCGAAGGTCTCGCCCAGGGCGGGCAGCGCGACGGCACCGGCGACCAGGTCGCCCTGCTGCCACAGTGCGACGTGGACGGCCCAGTCGTCGCGCGGCACCTCGGAGAACTCGCGCGTGCCGTCGAGCGGGTCGACGATCCAGACGCGTGCGTTGTCGAGCCGGGCCTTGTCGTCCTTGCCCTCCTCGGACAGCACGGCGTCGCCCGGCCGGTGCTCGGCCAGCAGGTCCATCAGCAGCAGGTGGGCCGCCCGGTCGCCGGCGTCCTTCAGCTCGCGGCCCTCGAGCCCCTCGCCCCGCACCTGGAGGAGTCGCTCGCCCGCGACGGTGGCCAGCCAGGAGGCGAGCACGTGGTCGTCGGTCGAGGCAGCGGCGGGCGGGGTTCCGGGTTCGAAGCTCACGCGAGCCACCCTAACGAGCGACCGTCCGTAGTGTCGGAGCGTGTCCCTCACCCTCACCGAGGCGCGCGTCCGCGCGGCCCAGCTCTCCGACGTGTCGTACGACCTCGCACTCGAGCTGGTCGACCGGGGCTCCCCCACCTTCGGCTCGCGGACGACGGTCCGGTTCCGGTCGGCGGGTGAGGCGACGTTCCTCGAGCTCGCAGCAGCCCGGGAGCTGACGGTCCGGGTCAACGGCGCGACCGCGGACCCGGCGTACGACGGCGCCCGGATCAGCCTCACCGGCCTCCGCACCGACGACGTCAACGAGGTCGTCGTCGACGCCCGGCTCCCCTACGTCACCGACGGCGACGGCATGCACCGGACCGTCGACCCCGCCGACGGCGAGACCTACGTGGCCGCCTACCTGGGCATGGACGTGGCACAGAAGGTCTTCGCCTGCTTCGACCAGTACGACCTCAAGGCGCCGATCGTCGCCTCCGTGGCCGCCGACCCGGCCTGGACGGTACTGGCCAACGGCCGGACCGTCGAGGAGCGCGACGGCCACTGGCGGTTCGCCGCCACCCCGCCGATCCCTCCCTCGCTGGTCGTGGTCGCTGCGGGCCCCTGGGCCTCACGGCGCTGGGAGCACGCCGGCCTGCCGTTCGGCTGGCACGCCCGGGCATCCCTGGCCGGGGAGCTCGAGCGGGACTTCGAGGAGCTGCGGCGCATCACCGAGGCCTGCTACGACCACTTCGCGGTGCTGTTCGACGAGCCCTACGCCTTCGACTCCTACGACCAGGTCTTCGTGCCGGGCCTCAACTGGGGCGCGCAGGAGATGCCGGGCTGCGTCACCTACCGCGACGAGATGCTCCCCCGCGGCGCCGTCCCTGGAGACGTCCGAGACCTCCGGGCCTCGGTGATCGCGCACGAGATGTCGCACATGTGGTTCGGCGACCTGATGACGATGACGTGGTGGGAGGACACCTGGCTGCAGGAGTCGTTCGCCGACTACATGGGCTACCGCGTCGCCGGTGACGCCGCGGGCTTCCCCGGGGCGCTCATCGGGCACGAGGTCGGCCGCAAGCCGTCGGCGTACGACGCGGACGAGCGGCGCTCCACGCACCCCATCGCGCCGGCTCCCGAGGACATCCCCGACGTCGACACCGCGGCGACGATCTTCGACGCCATCTCCTACAGCAAGGGCAACTCGGTGCTCCGCCAGCTGGCGACCTGGCTCGGCGACGAGGTGTTCCTGCGCGGGGTCAACCTGCACCTCAACCGGCACCGCTTCGGCAACGCCACCCTCGCCGACTTCGTGGACGCCCTCGACGAGGCCTCTGACCGCGACGTCCGCACCTGGATCGACCTCTGGCTCCGCAGCACCGGCTTCGACACCCTGCGGGTCGAGCGCGACGGGGAGGTCCCGGTGCTGCACCGGGACGGCACCCGCCCGCACCGGGTCCGGGTCACGGCGTACGACGACGCCTGGACCGCCGTCGGCTCCGAGCTCGTCGACGTCGCCGACGAGCCGGTCCGTCTGACGGCGTACGCCGGCCGCGTCGTCGTGCCCAACTCGCACGGCGAGACCTTCGCCCGGATCGTGCTCGACGACAGCTCATGGGCCGCTGTCGGGGTCGGGCTGTGCCGCATCGAGGACGACCTCGTGCGAGCGGTGCTCTGGACGATGCTCCTCGACCGGGTCCAGACGCGGGCCCTGGACGCCGCAGACCTCGTCGATCTCGTCGAGCGGCACCTGCCCGGCGAGCGCAGCGCGGTGATGGTGACCGCAGTCCTGAACCGCACACTGACCCAGGTGCTGCCGTCCAGGGCTCCGGCCGCCACGGCACCCGACCTGCTCGATCACCTCGCGGCGGCCTGTGTCGCCGGGCTGATGCATGCGACGTCGCCCGAGCTGGCGCTGGCCTTCGCCGGCGGGGTCGCCGCCGGCTCGCACGACATCGAGATGCTCCGGGGTTGGCTGGCGGTCGGCGCCGTGGGCGACCTCGCGCTGCCGCCGACCCTGCGCTGGCGGGTGATCCAGCGACTCACCGAGCTCGGGTCGCTGGACGCGGCGGCCATCGAACGGGAGCGGACCCGCGAGCCCGGCACCGAGGCCGAGGCGGGAGCGGCCACCGCTCTGGCGGCCCGCCCGACCAGGGAGGCCAAGGAGGCGGCCTGGTCGGTGGCGGCCGATCCGGCCGTCGACAACCGGGTCTTCGGCGCCGTGATGCGCGGCCTGTGGTCCTCGGAACACCCCGACCTGGTCGCGCCGTACGTCGAGCGCTACCTGCGCGAGTCCCCGATCTGGGCCGCACGCGGGCAGGCCTTCGCGCTCGTCGTAGGCCGCTCGCAGCCGCGGCTGGCCCTGACCGGGGACCAGGTGCGCCTTCTCGACGAGGCGCTCGCGGGCGACCTGCCGACCGTGCTGCGCCGGCAGTGGGAGGACTGGCGAGACGACCTGGGGTGAGTCGGCGTCAGGAGTTGAACTTCTGCTGCGTGCGCTCGAGGCCCTCGGCGACCAGCGTCTCGACAGCATCCGCGGCGGTGTCGACCTGGAACGGCAGGATCTTCTTCTCGGCCGTCGAGTAGTTCGACAGCACGAAGTCGGCCACGTCCTGCCGACCCGGCGGACGGCCGATCCCGACCCGTACGCGGTGGAAGTCGCCGGTCGCGAGCGAGGAGCGCATCGAGCGCAGCCCGTTGTGGCCGTTGTCGCCGCCGCCGAGCTTGACCCGCATCGTGTCGAACGCGATGTCGAGCTCGTCGTGGATCGCGATGACCCGCTCGGGCGGCACCTTGTAGAACGCCGCGAGCTGCTTGACCGGTCCCCCGAGCTCGTTCATGTAGCAGCGCGCCTTCATCAGCACGACGCGCGGCGCGTCGGCGCCGGGAGCCCCGAACCGCCCCTCGACGACGTCGGCCCGGCCCGACTTGTGAGCGCGGAAAGCCGAGCCCATCCGCGAGGCCAGCTCGTCGACGACGAGGTAGCCGATGTTGTGGCGGTGACCGGCATAGGAAGGGCCGGGATTCCCGAGCCCGACCACCAACCACACGGGGGTGGTGGAGTCGGTCATGGAATCCCGGCCCTTTCTGTTGAACAGGAGACGGAGGATCACTCCGCGGCAGGGGCCTCGGTGCTCTCGGCGCCGACCTCGTCGACGTCCTTGTCCGACTCGTCGCGCTCGATGCCGGCCTCGGCCTCGGCCTCCTCGAGCTCGGCCTCCAGCGACGCCTGCGACTGCATCTCGGTGACGTTGACGATCAGCGTCTCCGGGTCCAGGAGCAGCGTGCTGCCCGACGGGAGCTTGAGGTCGGAGGCGTGGATCTGGGTGCCGGCGACGGCGCCCTCGATGTCGACCTCGACGTACTCGGGGATGTGGGTCGCCTCGGCCTCGAGCTGGATGGTCGCGGTCTCGGTGACGACCAGGGTCTCGCGGTCGGCCTCGCCGTTGAGGTGCACGGGCACCTCGACGGTGACCTTCTCGCCCTTGACGACCGCGACGAAGTCGATGTGCTCGAGGATCCGCTTGATCGGGTCGACCTGGACCTGCTTGGTCAGTGCCAGCTGGACCTTGCCGTCGAGGTCGAGCTCGAGCAGCGCGTTGGCGCCACCGTGCTTGAGGGCCATCATCGTGGCGTGCCCCGGGAGGGTCACGTGGATCGGGTCGTTGCCGTGGCCGTAGATGACCGCGGGGACCTTGTCCTCGCGACGGATGCGGCGGGCGGCACCCTTGCCGAACTCGGTGCGGGTCTCGGCCTGGATCTTCTCGCTCATGGGCTGCTCTCCTCGTACGTGCTGGCTGTTGCTGAGTCGGGGGCCTCGGCTCGACGCTCACAGATCGTCGGCGGCGCATCCGGACGGATAGCCAGCCCTGTCGATCACGGAGCGACACCACCCCTGCTACTGGGTCGGTGCTCCCTCGCCGAGGCAACCTGAGAAGACTACCGGCGCCGCGGCCCACGGGCGAATCCACGCGCGGTGGGAGCGGCTCGCTCAGCCTCGTGCGTGGCGGCCCTCCCGCGGGAAGTCCCGGTCCTGCGACAGCACGGCCGCCACCGCAGCGAGCTGTGAGTTCACGCCCAGCTTGCGCAGGATGGCGCGCACGTAGCTGCGCACCGTGGACTCGGAGAGTCCCAGCAGCTCCGCGACATCGCGGGTCGACTGACCGGCACGCAGCAGCTCGAGCGTCTGCCGCTCGCGAGGCGAGAGGCTGTCGATCCGTCCCTGCATCGTCTGGCGACGCGCCTCGACGGTGCGCCAGGTCTCGATCATCTGGTCCCGGTCGGCCTCAGAGACGGGCGACTCCCCCGCCGCCAGCGCGATCAGCAGCGCCTCCACCTCCGCCAGACCGGACTGCTTCGGCCACGTCACCGCGGCGCCGGCGGCGAGCAGCCCACCCACCATCTCGTCGCCACCGGTGCCGGCGAGCACGAGCCACGGCCCATCCCACGAGCGGATCAGGGTCGTCGCCGCCGACATCCGGAGCGCGGAGTCGATCTCGAAGTCCAGGAGCGCGACGTCCGGCTGCAGGTCGACGAGCGCCTGCTGCAGGCCTCGTCGGGGTCGTCAGGCCAGGGCAGTCGGCGTACGTAGAAGTCACGGCTGGCCAGCGCTGCGACGACGGCCTCGGCGATCAGCTCGTGATCGCTGGCGAGCGCCACCCGGATCGGGGTCCGGGCTTGCACCAGATGCCCACGACCCGCGGTGGCGGCCATGCTCGGAACGGACGACATCACAGACATTTCTGCCCATCGTGGGCCGGTCCGGGCCGGGTGAGGGTCAGATCGCGCCCGGGATCACCTACTTTCGGGATCTGGGCGTCCCCAACCGTCCGGTCCAGACCGGTCTAGGCCGCAGAATTCGTGCCGCCCCGCGCTGCGAGCCGTCGTGCAGCGTTCCCCAAAATCTGGTATCTACCGCCGATTGTCCGAGTGCGGTACTTTGCGAATCCAGTTCCATTGGCGTGCTATCGCTGATGGCGGCGTGCGAATCGATGACTTCGGGGGAGTCGGTCCGACCAACGCACAAGAGGGAGTCGGCTGCGCACGGTCGGACCGGGGGGTCTTGCCGCAGTGGCCGGAGGGGGACCAAGCCACCAATGTCCAGTCGATGGAACGCACCGCACGCGGTGCACGAGTTTCGAACATTCGCCGTCATGGTGATCCTGCTCGCCCTGCCCGTGCTGCGCTTCGCAGCCACGGACGGCGAGCCGGACCTGACCGTCATCGCGGGAGGCTGCGCCGCCGTGGCGTCGGTCGCCACGCTGTGCGCCGGAGTCAGCTTCTACATCCGCTGGCGACTCACGGCCGAGCACCGCGTCGCGTGGCTGGCCACCGCGCTCATCGCCATCTCGATACCGCACTTCTACTGGTTCGCGCTGATGGCCGGGGTGACGTCCTCGGACTCCGACCAGTTCTTCGCGTTCGCCACGACGATCGCGCTCACCGCCCTGGCGCTCGCCGGCACGCTCTTCGTCGACCGCCTGCCGGCCAACCCGGCACCGCTCGCGGCCGGCGCCTTCCTGGGCGTCGTGATCCTCGCCGTACGCGCCCTGGTCGTCGCCGCCCACCCGGCGTCCCATCTCCAGGACCTGGACACCGCATCGGTTCTCACCATCGCGGTCGCCAACCTGGCCGTCCTGGTCATCATCGTCCGCCTCGCGCCGAGGCAGCCATGGATCCGGCTCCGACTGATGGTCGCGCTCGGGCTGATGGCCGTCGCGCAGGTAGCCACCCAGCTGGTGGTCGACCAGGTCTGGCTGCTCGTCATCGCCGTGGTCTCCGGGACCATCGGCGCGGCCATCCTCGTCTGCCTGGCCTTCGCGCTCGCCCGGCTGGCGATCGAGGGCGAGATCGACGCCGTCTTCCTGCTGCACCGTCAGCTCGAGGACGTCGAGGCCGGACTGCGGACCGACCGGTCCCGGTTGCACGAGATCCGGGCCACGCTGGCCGGCATCAGCGCGGCGTCCCGGCTGCTCCACGAGACGTCGCACATCGGACCGGTCCGGCGCAACCAGATCGAGACGATGATGGACTCCGAGCTCGGTCGCCTCGAGCGACTCCTCCAGCGCCGGACGGTTGCCGTCCCCGACGCCGTCGACGTCGACGGCGTGCTCGAGCCGCTGGTGCTGCGGCAGCAGGCCCGGGGCAACCCCGTCCGCTGGGAGCGCAGCCGGACCTTCGGGTTCGGTCGCCCTGACGACCTCGCCGAGGCCGTGAACATCCTCCTGGAGAACGCGTTCCGGCACGGGGCCGGCGGCGAGACCTGGATCGACGTCCACGAGACACCCGACTGCGTGGAGATCGTGGTCAGCGACTCCGGGCCGGGGGTCGACGCCGCCGTCCGCGAGCACATCTTCGAGTGGGGCCGACGCGGATCGACGTCGTCGGGCGAGGGCATCGGCCTCAGTGCCGCACGCCGACTGGCCACCGACATGGGCGGCTATCTCCAGCTCGTCGACTCATCTGCACCCGGCGCGACCTTCGTGCTCGGCCTGCCGACCTTCAGCGCGTGCGCTCGTGACCGGGCCCACAGCGCGTAGCAAGGTACGGGTTCTGCTCATCGAGGATCACGTGCTGTTCGCCGAGTCGCTTGAGCTGGCGCTCAACGTCGAGGGGTACAGCGTCAGCCGGTTCTCGGCTCCCGATGAGGCCCGTACCCCCCAGACGATCCTCACTGCCGTCAGCCGTTTCCAGCCGCAGATCGTGCTCCTCGACCTCGACCTGGGCCGGTTCGGCGACGGGACCGCGCTGATCAACCCGATGGCCAAGGCCGGCATCAACGTCGTCGTCGTGACGGCGTCGACCGACCAGGCCCGCTGGGGACAGTGCATGCGGTACGGCGCTCGCAAGGTCGTCGCCAAGTCACGACCGCTCAACGAGATCCTGTCGACCGTACGACGTCTCAGCCAGGGCCTGCCCGTCACCACCCGCGAGGATCGCGACCGCTTGATCGCGACCTGGCAGCGTGAAGGGCAGGAGCGCGCCGCGATCCTCGCGAAGCTCGAGCAGCTCACGCCCCGTGAGGAGGCCGTGCTCGGCCTGCTGATGCGCGGACAGAGCGTGCGCGACATCGCTCACGACAGCGTCGTGTCAGAAGCCACGGTGCGGACGCAGGTGAAGTCGATCCTCGCCAAGCTCGAGGTCTCCTCCCAGCTCGCGGCCGTGGGCCTCGCCGTCCACGCGTCCTGGCGACCGCGATCGGACCACTGACGCTCAGGTGTGACCGTCGAACATCGAGGTGACCGAGCCGTCCTCGAACACCTCGCGGATCGCGCGGGCGACCAACGGCGCGATCGACAGGCTGGTGAGCTTGTCGAAGTGCCGGTCCGAGGCCACCGGGAGAGTGTTGGTGACCACGACCTCGACCGCCGGGCAGTTCTTGAGCCGGTCGACCGCCGGGTCGGAGAGGATCGCGTGGGTCGCCGCGATGACGACGCCCCCTGCGCCGTCAGCCATCAAGGCGTCAGCGGCGTTCGCGATCGTGCCACCGGTGTCGATCATGTCGTCGACGAGCACGCACATCCGGCCGGTGACGTCGCCGACGACCCGGTTCGCGACGGTCTCGTTGGGCCGGTCGGTGCGACGCGACTTGTGGATGAACGCCAGCGGGGCGCCACCGAGGCGGGCAGACCAGCGCTCGGCGACCTTGATCCGGCCGGCATCCGGCGAGACGATCGCCAGCGGCTGGTTGCCGTACTTCACCTTGATGTGGTCGGCGAGGATCGGCAGCGCCATCAGGTGGTCGACGGGGCCGTCGAAGAAGCCCTGGACCTGGTCTGCGTGCAGGTCGACCGCGATCAGCCGGTCGGCGCCGGCGGTCTTGAAGAGATCGGCCATCAGTCGCGCCGAGATCGGCTCGCGACCGCGGTGCTTCTTGTCCTGGCGGGCGTAGCCGTAGAACGGCATGACCACGGTGATCCGCTTGGCGCTCGCCCGCTTGAGGGCGTCGACCATGATCAGGTGCTCCATGATCCACTCGTTGATCGGGGCCGTGTGGCTCTGGATCACGAAGGCGTCGCACCCGCGGACGGACTCCTCGTAGCGGACGTAGATCTCCGAGTTGGCGAACTCGTACGCCGACGTCGGCACCAGCTCGGTGCCGAGCAGCGTGGCGACCTCCTCGGCGAGCACGGGGTGGGCCCGTCCGCTGAAGACCATCAGGTTCTTCTCGGTGGTCTTCTTCATTCCGGTCACGGTTTGTTGCTCCTCGGTCGCCGGAGAGGGATCAGGGTGATTCTGCCACGGGTCGCTCGCCGTCTCGACCGGTGCCCACGTCCGCGGCGAGGGCAGCCTCGGCGGCCTCCGCCTGCGGGGTGCCGGCCCGCTTCGTGAGCGCCCACCCGTCGACGTTGCGCTGCGGGCCGCTGGAGACCGCCAGCGCCCCGGGCGGCACGTCCTGGCGCACGACGGTGCCGCCGCCGGTCGAGGCGCCGTCGCCGATCGCCACCGGCGCCACGAAGGTGTTGTTGGAGCCGGTCTTGGCATGACGACCGATGGTGGTGCGGCTCTTCTGCACGCCGTCGTAGTTGGCGAAGATGGTGCCCGCACCGATGTTGGCGCCCTCGCCGATCTCGGCGTCCCCGACGTACGAGAGATGGGGCACCTTGGCGCCGTCGCCGATCACGGCGTTCTTGGTCTCGACGAAGCCGCCGATCTTGCCGCGGGCGCCGAGCAGCGTCCCGGGTCGCAGGTAGGAGAACGGGCCGACGCTGGCCTCGCCCCCGATCACGGCGAGCTCGCCGTGGGTGCGTACGACGCGGGCACCCGGCCCGATCTCGCAGTCCTTGAGGGTCGTGTCCGGTCCGACCACGGCGTCCTCCCCGACCACCGTCAACCCGAGGAGCTGGGTGCCCGGCAGGATCGTGACGTCGGCACCCAGCACGACGTCGGAGTCGATCCAGGTGGTGGCCGGGTCCATGACGGTGACCCCTTCGCGCATCCAGCCCTCGACGATGCGCCGGTTGAGCTCGGCACCGATCCGCGCCAGCTGCACGCGGTCGTTGACCCCCTCGGTCTGCATCACGTCGTCGATCGGGTGCGCGCCGACAGTGAGGCCGTCGTCGCGGGCGATCGCGATCGCGTCGGTGAGGTAGTACTCCCCCTTGGCGTTGTCGTTGCCGATCCGCGGGAGGGCGCTGCGCAGGAAATCGGCGTCGAAGGCCAGGATCCCCGAGTTGATCTCGCGGACCTCACGCTGCAGCGGCGTCGCGTCCTTCTCCTCGACGATCGCCTCGACGTCACCCTCGTCGTTGCGCAGCACCCGGCCATAGCCGAACGGGTCGGCGACGATGCCGCTGAGGATGCTGACCGCGCGCTCGGCGGCCTCGTGCTCGGCCGCGAACTCGCGCAGCGACTCCCCGCGGAGCAGGGGCGTGTCGCCGTACGCGACGACGACGGTGCCCGCGAGTCCATGCCCCTGCTCGATCGCTGCGTCGACGGCCATCCGGACCGCGTGGCCGGTGCCGTGCTGCTCGTCCTGGACGGCGAGCAGCACGTCGGGGAAGAGATCACGGATGTGTGCGCCGACGGCTTCGCGCTGGTGCCCGACGACCGCGACCACGCGCTCCGGGTCGAGCTCCTGCGCCGCGATCAGGACGTGCCCGATCATGCTGCGCCCACCGATCGGATGCAGCACCTTCATGGTCTTGGACTTCATGCGGGTGCCGCCGCCGGCGGCCAGCACGATGACCGTCAGGCCGGTGTTCTTCTCAGCGCTCATGCTCCCCGGGTAGGAGTCGAACCTACGTCGCTAGTCCTGATTCAAAGTCAGGCGGGCCCTGCCGGCAGACCAACCGGGGATTACGTCCGTCGACGGACCCCGACAGCCTAGAGCCCGGCGACCTCAGATGCTGGCGCGGTACTGCGCGAGGACCTCGTGAACGCGCTCGTCGTCGCGGTCGGCGATCGGCACGAGAAGCTCGGCGACCACGTCGACGAGCTCGGTGATGCGCCGGTTGAGCTGCCGCGACTCCTGCAGCTCCTCCTCGAGCGCGGCCAGCCGGGCGTACACCCCGAAGGACGAGCGCGACCGGAGCCGCAGGTAGCGGTCGTGGGCGACCCGGGCGCGGGTCCGGGCGCGGGCGATCGGGGCGGTCATGGTTGCGTCCTCCGTGGTTGGGCGTGTCCCGGGCGGGTCCAGCGGACCCGCATCCGGCACACGTGGGGATCTTCGTTGCCGAGCACGTCCCGGCCGCTGCGGACCCGCTCGCTCTCGACGACGCCTCCGGCCGCCTCGATCTCGCGGCGCACCAGCGCCGGGTCGAGCCGACGGACGAGCCCCTCGGGCCGAGGGTCGTCGAGGTCGCCGTCATCGCCGGTGCCGGCGCTGAACTCCAGGAACAGCTTGCCGCCATCACCGCGCAGCGCCATCCGGCACAGCAGCCACAGCTGCTCCCGTGCGCGGTCGTCGAGGCAACCCAGGAGGTGCCGCGCGTAGAGGTGGTGCGGGTCGCGGGCCAGCTCGGCCCCGGTGACGAGCACGGTCCTCAGCTCGTTGAGGATCAGCGCCCGCGCCTCCACCGGCCGGTCGCGGCGGGCCGCCCGCTTGGCGACGGCCGAGCGCGCGGCGCGAGAGAAGTCGAAGGCGATCACGGACCGCCCCTGGCGGGCGAACCAGAACGCGTCGCGCCCGGTGCCGGCCCCGAGCTCGGCGATCGGCGCTCCCGCGGGCAGCTGGTCGTGGACCCACTTCGCGAAGTCGGAGCGGCGGTCGCGGACGAGGTTGCTGCCCGCCCCGTTGTGGAACTCGGTCCACCGCCCCATGTCGGTGCGGAAGCCGCGCAGCCAGCCGTCGAGGCGGCGTACGCCGCGCGGCGGGTCGGCGTACTTGAACGACGGGTCCGGGACGCGCCACTGCGGTCCGTAGATGAACGCGAGCATCGCCTCGGGGTCCGCCGGCGCCGGGAAGTCCACGCCGTGCAGCGTGATCGTCGAGACCGGCAGGATCGCGGACTCGGGAAGCACCCCGCTGCGGTTGCCGAGCTGGTAGAAGGTCTCTCCCACCCGGAACGCGACGAAGATGTCGATGTGGCACACCCGGCCGTCGCTGAGCGGCAGCAGGAGCTTGATGTCGCCTCCGGACATCCGCAGCAGGTTCCAGCCGAGCCCCAGCAGGGTCCGCTGGATGCGGTAGGACTCCGCGATGATGTCCGCCGGGGACGTGTGCCGGCTCAGGTAGCAGACGTCCGTGTCGGAGTCGTGCGCGATCATCGCCCCGTCGCGTACGGCGCCGAGCAGCGCCCCGTAGTTGAGGTAGGCCTCGACCCCGCAGGCGCCGCGCAGGTCGTCGAGCGCCCGCCGGGTGCCGGTGAGGATCTCGGCGCGTACGCCGTCCTCGGTGTCCTCGAACGCCCGGCAGAGATGACCCACCTTGTCGATGGCCAGGGGATGCCCCTGGGCGTCGACGACGTCGATCCGGGCACCGTCGGCGCCGTCGCCGAGCACGAGCTCCGCATCGAGGAGCACCCGGGTGCCGGCGACGTTGGCGACCTGCACCCGCACCGTGCCGTTGAGGAAGCGGCGCAGCACCGGCGGCCACTCGACGAGCAGGCCACCGGACACCGGGTGACCGTCGCGGATCGCGGTGAACGCCCAGATGTAGCGCTCGTCGAAGCTCACCACCAGCGCCTCGGCGGGGGCATCTCGCAGCAGCAGACCGGCCTCGGAGACCGTGACGGTGTTGGCCGGGGCGACGGCCAGGCTCACGAGGCGGCGATCACGCGCCGGAGCTGCGTGCTCGACGTGTGTGCGGTGTACGGGAAGTAGACGACCTCGACGCCGACGCTGCCGACCTTCGCCTCGAGCGCGAGTCCACGCGGGGTGTCGCGCCAGTCGTCGCCCTTGAAGATCCGCTGGAAGCCGACCTCGCGCCAGGAGTCGAGCTTGTCGGTGGTCAGCTCGGCGTACGTCGCGTCGACGATGCCGATCGCGTCGACGATCGCGATCCGCTCCTCGAGCGGCACGAACGGACGCAGGCCCTTGACCTGCTCGCACACCTCATCGGACACCACGCCCGCCACGAGCACGTCGCACAGCTCCCGCGCCTGGCGCAGGACGTTGAGGTGCCCGATGTGGAACAGGTCGTAGACCCCGGGCACATAACCCACCAACGGACCCATGGTGTCCCCTTCTTAGTTTCATTACTGTTTTACAGGACTTTAGCCCATGGATGCCTCGCCTGTCGCCACCACGCCCTTCCGGCCCGTCGCATCGGCCTCAACGGCAGACCAACTGACGCGTACCCATCACTGGGGAACTCTGGTTCCGGCGCCCCGCTCAGTGCTGCGGAGCGATGAGCATCAACTCAAGACGCTCACGAACTGGGGGACGAGATGTGGCGTCCGACGGAGACCGTACGGCCCGTACCGAAGCGTTCGGAGCCCGGGCGACGGGACGTTCAGGGACTGCGTGCCCTTGCGGTGATGTCCGTGGTGGCGAATCACCTCCTGGATTGGCCAAGAGGCGGATTCGTAGGTGTCGACGTCTTCTTCGTCATATCCGGGTTTCTGATCACCGGGCTTCTGCTCCGCGAGCACCAGCGCTCCGGATCGATCTCATGGCTTGGCTTCTACCGCCGACGTGCCAAGAGAATTCTTCCCGCTTCACTCTTGGTGATTGCCGCGACGCTCGCACTCTCGACCAAGTTCCTGCCGGCGAACCAGAGCCAGGCAGTTCGCGTCGACTCCTTGTGGGCGTTGTGCTTCTCAGAGAACTGGCGGGCAAACGCTACAGCGATCCGCCAAGGTCCCGGGTAGGGCGTCTTCCCCGCGGGCGACACGGCTTAGGCTCGCGACGGAGCCCGGTGCGGGCGAACGGTCACGAGTTCGACGGCGGGGGCTACGCTCGCGGCGTGGACCTGCCCGTCTGCCTCCCGTCCAGCCGATGCTCGCCAAGTCGGTGAAGGGCATCCCGGACCCGGCGAAGCACGACGGGCTGAGCTTCGAGCCCAAGTGGGACGGCTTCCGGTGCGTCGTCTTCAAGGACGGCGACGAGGTGGAGCTGGCCAGCCGCAACACCAAGTCCTTGACCCGCTACTTCCCCGAGGTCGTCGCCGCGATGCGCGAGCAGCTGCCGCAGCGCTGCGTGCTCGACGGCGAGATCTTCGTCGCCGTGGGGGCACGGCTCGAGTTCGAGGTGCTGCAGGAACGGATCCACCCGGCCGCCTCGCGGATCGCGATGCTGGCCGAGAGGACGCCGGCGTCGTACGTCGCCTTCGACCTGCTCGCGCTGGGCGACACGTCGTACGTCGACCGCCCGTTCGCGGAGCGCCGCGCGGCCCTGGAGCAGGCGCTCACCGGTCTCGACGGCCCCTGCTACCTGACACGCACGACGACGGACACCGGCCAGGCCGAGGAGTGGTTCCACCAGTTCGAGGGTGCCGGCCTCGACGGGGTGGTCGCCAAGCCGCTGACCGCGCCGTACCAGCAGAACGCCCGCACCATGCTCAAGATCAAGCACGAGCGCACCGCCGACGTCGTCGTCGCCGGCTACCGCGAGCACAAGACCAGCACGCCGGAGAAGCCGCTGCTCGGCAGCCTGCTGCTCGGCCTCTACAACGGCGCGGGCAAGCTGCAGCACATCGGCGTCAGCGCCAGCTTCACCGCCGTACGCCGGGCCGAGCTGATCGAGGAGCTGCAGCCGCTGGTCTGCGAGATCAGCGAGCACCCGTGGGGCGAGTGGCAGGAATGGGCCGTCGCCAACCCGGATCGCGCACCCGGCACTCAGAGCCGGTGGAGCGCGGGCAAGGACCTGTCCTTCACGCCGCTGATCCCCGAGCGGGTGCTGGAGGTGGCCTACGACCACATGGAGGGTCGGCGCTTCCGGCACACGGCCCAGTTCCGGCGCTGGCGCACCGACCGCGACCCGGAGTCGTGCGGTTACGACCAGTTGGATGAACCCGTCAGCTACGACCTCGCTAGGATCCTCAGCGTCGACTGAGCGAGCCGACCGAGAGAGGCAGACATGGCGGAGAACACAGCATCTGAGGGGTCCGACGAGCGCTACGACGTCGTGCTCCTCATCGAGCAGGCACTGAGCGAGCAGGACGCCGCCCAGGTGCACTCGCTGCACGAGGGCCTCGACCAGCAGGTCACCTACCACGTGCTGCTGCCGCTGGAGGACGCCGCGGCGCGCATCGAGTCGGCGATGGGGTCATTGACCGCGGGCGACATGCTCGCGTCGCCGACGATGCCGATGAGCGAGGTCGACCTCGACGCGGTCCGCAAGGACTGCCAGGACCGGACCCAGTCCGAGCTGGCGCAGACCCTCGACGCCCTCGCCAAGAGCGGCGCGATCGCTCGCGGAGAGATCGTGACGGACCTGCCGATCGACGCGCTCGCCGCCAAGGTCGCCGCGGTCGACGGTCGCGAGGCGATCATCCTGACCCGTCCCCACGTGGTCGCCGAGTTCTTCCACCTCGACTGGACCTCGAAGGCCCGGCGCCGCCTCGGCGTACCGCTCCTGCACCTGCTCGAGCACGAGAACTTCGACGAGCAGGGTGAGGGCTACGGCAACGAGGGCGTCACCGGCTTCTAGGTCGATTCGGGAGTTCTGACACGTCGAGTCGGGACTTCCGGACGCTTGATTCCGGACACTTCTCCCGAATGAAGCGTCACAAGTCCCGACTCAACCGAGCGCCCGGAACGACAGCGCGTGCCAGCGCGGTCCGACCGGGGTGAGCTCGACCCGGCGCGGGTCCAGGTCGTCGTCGCCTCCCTGATCGGGCGCAGTGTCGGCGCGCACGATCGCGACCTCCAGCCGTGACTCGGAGAGTCCCTCGGCCAGGCCCTCGCCCCACTCGACGACCGTGACCGCGTCGTCGAGAGACGTGTCGAGGTCGAGGTCGTCGAGCTCGTCGAGGCCACCGAGGCGGTAGGCGTCGACGTGCACCAGCTCGGGGCCGCCGACCAGCGACGGGTGCACCCGGGCGATGACGAACGTCGGCGAGGTGATGTCGCCACGGACACCGAGCCCGGCGCCGAGCCCCTGGGTGAAGGTCGTCTTGCCCGCGCCCAGCCCGCCGCTGAGCACGACCAGGTCGCCGCGGGTGAGCTGGCCGGCCAGCGAGCGGCCCAGCCCGCGCATCGAGTCGGCGTCGAGGGCCTGGAAGACGTGGGTGCGCAGCGGCCGGCGCAGCTCGACGTTCGGCGACTCCCGACGGATCTCGCGGAAGCCCTGTCGCTCCCAGAACTGCACGGTCTGCGGCAGCTCCTCACGGGCCACGACGGTGAGGTCGTCGGAGCCCTCGGCGGCCTCGACGGCGGCGTCGATCAGCGCCGCGGCCACGCCGTGACCCTGGGCGTCCGGGACCACACCGAACCGACGCAGGTACGTCGTGCTGCCGATCGGGTCGAGCACCAGCGCCCCCACCGGGCGGCCGTCGAGGCAGGCGAGCAGCCCGCCGTGGACGCTCAGCCTGTCGGCGATCGTCTGCTCGGTCTCGTCGAGGGCGGCCGCCGGTGGGTCGAGCGGTGGCCGGGCCGCGAACGCGGCCCGCACGACCGCGAGCACCTGCGCGGCCGACTCGGAGCCGACGCGCCTGATCTCCACCGTCACCGGGTGCCTTCTGCCCCGGTCGCGGCCAGCAGGAGGTCGATCTCCCCGTTGACCTCGTCGTGTCGCTCCAGGAGCACCATGTGGCCCGCGCCGTGACACTCCAGGAGCGTCGAGCCGTCGATGCGCGAGTGCAGCTTGCGGCTGTGGCCGATCGAGGTCAGCTTGTCGTCGGTGCCGCAGATGACGGCGGTCGGCACCTTCGCCAGCACCTCGACCGACTCGAACTTGTCGAGCGAGGAGAACCCCGGGAAGAACTCCGCGACCACCTCGAACGGGGTCGCCGACAGCATCCGGTCCACGAACGTGACGTAGCTGCCGGGGACGTCATCGCCGAAGGCGAGCTGAGCCGTGGCGACGATGGCGACGTCCCTGCCGGCCCGGCGTACGCCGTCGACGATCTTGTGCGTCCGGGCGAGCACGTTGATGCCCCGGACGACGGCACCGGCACTCCCCCACGCCGGCACCATCGGGAAGAGGATGCGGCTCGGTTCGAGCCCGCCCGCGGTGGTCGAGATCAGTGCGGCGCCGACGACCCGGTCCCCGAAGAGCTCGGGGTGCTGCTCGGCCAGGGCGACGATGGTCATGCCACCCATCGAGTGGCCGACGAGCACGACCGGACCCTCGGGGGCCACGGCGTCCATCACGCTCAGCAGGTCGCGGCCCAGCTGGTCGATCGTCGCGTTGCCCAGCGCCGAGCGCCCCGAGCGGCCGTGGGAGCGCTGGTCGTAGAAGACCGTGCGGACGTGGCCGCGGAGGTGCTCGCGCTGGAAGTGCCAGCAGTCCATCTCGAGCGCGTAGCCGTGGACGAAGACCACCGTGAGCGGCGCCTTCGCCTTGCGCCGGCCGGTGCGCGGCGGCCGCTCGGGCTCGTCGACCTCGACGTGCAGCGGGGTGCCGTCGTCGGCGACCACCGTGATCGGGTCCGAGCGCAACGACCCGAACGCCGGCGCGTCGTCCGGCGCACGGTCGGCGATGCGCCGGCGCTGCCGGTTGACCCCGGCCCCGGCGGCCGCGAGCCCGACCACACCGACCGTGACGGCGCCGATCACTCGTCCGCGCATGCTCATTCGGGGTCCCCGCCGAATCGTGGGCTGGTCACTGGTCGACGTACCTCCGGGTCAGTCGTCCCCCGACACGGGTGACGATCTCGTACGAGATGGTGCCGCTCGCCTCGGCCCAGTCCTGGGCGGTCGGCTCACCGCGCTGCCCGGGGCCGAACAGGATGACGTCGTCGCCGGGCGCCGGCAGGTCGCCGTCGAGGTCGACGACGAACTGGTCCATGCAGACCCGGCCCCGGATCGCGCGGCGCTTGCCGTCGATCAGGACCTCGGCGGTGTTGCTGGCGTGGCGAGGGACCCCGTCGCCGTACCCGACCGGCACCAGGCCGACCGAGGTGTCCATGAGGGCGGTCCAGGTGTGGCCGTACGAGACGGAGGCGCCGGCGGCGATCGACTTGCTCTGGGCGAGCATGGCCCGCACCGTCATCGCGGGCCGCAGCCCGAGGTCGGGAGTGTGGCCCGGGGCCGGGTCCAGGCCGTACGACGCCAGCCCGACGCGCACCAGGTCGAACCGGGCCGAGGGCCGCAGGATCGCTCCCGCCGAGTTGGCGAGGTGGCGCACCTCGGGTCGCAGCCCGGCCGCCTCGGCGATGTCGAGCGCCTCGCGGAAGACGGCCTCCTGGGCGGCGTTGGCGGGATGCTCCGGCTCGTCGCTGGCGGCGAGGTGCGACCAGACGCCGCTCACCTTCCAGGTGCCGTCCTGCTCACCGGCGTACGCCGCGGCGACGAGCGCCGACCAGGTGTCCATCGAGGCTCCACCCCTCGACAGGCCGGTGTCGATCTTGAGCTGCACCCGGGCCGGGCGGCCGGCGATCGCGACAGCCTCCTCGATCTCGTCGAGCTCGGCCAGGGAGTAGGCGGTGACGTCGACGTCGGCGGCGATCGCGGCGGCATGGTCCTCGCCGGGCACGGTCAGCCAGCACAGCAGCCGGCCGGAGTCGCCGGCCGCGCGCAGGGCGAGCGCCTCGTCGATGGTGGCGACGCCGATCCAGTCGGCACCGGCCTCACGGGCCACCCGGGCGACCTCGACCATGCCGTGCCCGTAGCCGTCGGCCTTGACGACCGTCATCATCTGCACGCCCGTGTGCTCGCGCAGCCGACGGACGTTGTGCCGGATCGCGGCGAGATCGACCACGATCTCGGCGCGGGCGACCGGCAGGGGGCTCATGCGCCCGATTGTCCCATCACCGGGACGGCAGCCCCCGGACGGCCACCGGGATGGACGTCGCCACCTGGCTCGCGACCAGCGGACCACCACCACCGGCCACGGTCGCTGCGGCTCCGTGCAGCCAGGAGCCGACCGAGGCGGCGTCGTACGCCGTGAGGCCGGCGGCGAGCAGCGCGCCGACCAGCCCGCCGAGCACGTCGCCGGCACCTGCGGTGGCCAGCCACGGCGTCCCGGTGGTGGTCACCCGCACCGGACCTGCAGGGTCCGCCACCAGTGTGTGGCGGCCCTTGAGGAGCACGACACAGCCGTACGCCGTGGCCGCGCGGCGCGCGTGCTCGAGCGGGCGGGCCTCGATGTCGGCGCGGTCGACTCCGAGCATCGCGGCCAGCTCGCCGGCGTGCGGTGTCAGCACCGTCCCGACCGGGAGCGGTCCGTCGAGGTGGGCGAGCGCGTCGGCGTCCACGACGACCGGTACGCCGTCGGACAGCGCCGCCGCGAGCTCGTCGCCGGCGTGCTC
Organism: uncultured Actinomycetota bacterium; assembly: GCA_963717855.1. Lineage (GTDB taxonomy): Bacteria > Actinomycetota > Actinomycetes > Propionibacteriales > Nocardioidaceae > Nocardioides. The sequence continues at coordinate 446,278 of CAVQXF010000009.1, forward strand.
GCCGCCACCGGAGCCCACCACCCAGGCCTGCACCCGGCCGTCCCCGACGACCTCGGGGTGGGCGGCCCGGACCCGGTCGGCCACGCTGTCCGGACCGACGTACCGCACCATGCCGACGAGCCCGCTGGCCGCGCCGGCGACGCTGAGCAGCGCCGCACCGGGGTACTGCGCGCTCCCGGCCCGGACGCCCACCACCCCGCGCGCGTACTTCTGCGCGTCAGGTGTCGGGCGTGGCAGCAGGTCGGCGACGTCCCCGGGCTGGAGCGCCTCGACGGCCGGGTCCGGGAGGTCGAGCCCGAGGTCGACCAGATGGACGACGCCGGCGTGGCGGGCGGCCGGGTCGACGAGGTGCGCGACCTTGTGGGTGCCGAAGGTGACGGTGACGGCGGCCGTGACGTGCGGACCGGCCAGCTCGCCGGTGTCGACGTCGACCCCGCTCGGGACGTCCACCGCGACGACCGGGATGCCGGCGACCAGCGCCAGCGCCTCCTGGGCGTCGGCCCGCAGCCCGGCCCGCCCACCGATCCCGACGATCCCGTCCACCACCACCTCGGGTCGTCCGCCTCTGGACCGGTCCTGGGCGCGTGTGGGGCGGACGACCCGACCACCGGAGGCCCGCAGCGCCGCGAGCCCGCCCTGGTGGGCGCGATCGGACAGCAGCCACGCCTCGACCTGCACGCCACGGCGCGCGAGCAGCGCGCCGGCGTACAGCGCGTCGCCGCCGTTGTCCCCGGAGCCGACCAGCAGCAGCACCCGGCGTCCGTACGCCGAGCCGAGCAGGTCGATCACCGCGTAGGCCAGTCCGGCCGCGGCCCGCTGCATCAGCGCTCCCTCGGGCAGCCGTGACATCAGCCCGGCCTCCGCCGCGCGCACCTGCTCGACCGTGTGCGCGCGCCTCATGCCACCCACGCTAGCGGGGTCGTGCGTCCCAGCGAGCGCTCCGGCCTGTGCCGCTCCCAGCGACTGCGAGTGGGACCTGGGCCACGGCCGGGTCCTGGCGCCGGAGGTCGACGGCGCGTCCCACCTGGAGGTCGAGCGCTGGGAGGACGACATCGCCCGTCAGCGCGGCCTCACCGACCCCGACCCGCATCGTCGTCCGGTGCACCGCGGCGCACCCTGAGGCTCACGACCCGACGAGCTAGGACTCCAGCACCACCACGGCGGAGGCGATCCCGGCATCGTGCGAGAGCGAGACGTGCACGGACGCCACGCCGAGCTCGTCAGCCCGGGCGCGCACGGAGGCCCGGAGCTCGAAGAGCGGCCGACCCGAGGACTCGGAGACGATCTCGGCGTCGTGCCAGTGCAGGCCGACAGGGGCGCCCAGGGCCTTGGCCAGCGCCTCCTTGGCGGCGAACCGGGCGGCCAGCGAGGCCAGCGGCCGCGAGGCCTCGGCCTCGGTGAAGAGGCGAGCACCCAGCCCCGGCGTACGGGCCAGCGATGCCCCGAAGCGCTCGATGTCGACCACGTCGATCCCGACCCCGATGATCACGACGCGCTCACTCGACCGTGACCGACTTCGCGAGGTTGCGCGGCTGGTCGACGTCGTGGCCCATCAGGGTCGCGAGCTCGCAGGCGAACAGCTGCAGGGGGACGACGGCGACCAGCGGCTGCAGCAGCACCGGCACCTTCGGCAGCCGGATGATCACGTCGGCGTACGGCGTGATCGCGTCGTCGCCGTCCTCGACCAGGCAGATGGTCCGCGCGCCGCGCGCCCGCACCTCCTGGATGCCGCTGACCATCTTGTCCCGCAGCTGGTCCCGCCCGGCCGGCGGCACCACGCACAGCACCGGCAGCCCCTGCTCGATCAGCGCGATCGGACCGTGCTTGAGCTCGCCGGCCGCGAAGCCCTCGGCGTGGATGTAGGCCAGCTCCTTGAGCTTCAGCGCACCTTCGAGCGCCACCGGGTAGCCGGCGTGCCGTCCGAGGAAGAGCACCGAGCGTGTGCCGACGTGGTCGCCGGCCATCTCGTAGATCTGGGCGGCCCCGTCGAGCACGCGCTGCACCTGGTCGGGGATCGCCTCCAGCTGCTGCATCACCTGGTCGATCTCGTCGCCGTACCGGGTGCCCTTGACCTGCGCGAGGTAGAGCGCGAGCAGGTAGCACGCGACCAGCTGCGTCAGGAAGCCCTTGGTCGACGCGACGCCGATCTCGGGACCGGCGTGGGTGTAGATGACCGCGTCGGACTCGCGCGGGATCGTCGAGCCGTTGGTGTTGCAGATCGCGAGCACCTTGGAGCGCTGGGTCCGCGCGTGCCGGATGGCCTGCAGGGTGTCGGCGGTCTCGCCGGACTGGCTGATGGCGACCACGAGCGTGGAGTAGTCGAGGATCGGGTCGCGGTAGCGGAACTCCGAGGCGAGCTCGACCTCGACCGGCACCCGCGTCCAGTGCTCGATCGCGTACTTCGCGACCATGCCCGCGTAGAACGACGTGCCGCAGGCGATGATGATGACCTTGTCGACGTCGCGCAGCTCCTGGTCGGAGAGGCGCATCTCGTCGAGGTGCAGGTGCCCTTCCGGCGTACGGCGACCCAGGAGCGAGTCGGCCACGGCGCGCGGCTGCTCGTGGATCTCCTTGCGCATGAACCAGTCGTGGCCGTCCTTCTCGGCGGCCGAGAGGTCCCAGTCGACGTGGTAGCGACGCCCCTCGGCGGGGCTGCCGTCGAAGTTGAGCACCTCCACCCCGGTCCGGGTGATCGTGACGACCTGGTCCTGGCCGAGCTCCATCGCCTCGCGGGTGTGCTCGATGAACGCGGAGACGTCGGAGCCGAGGAAGTTCTCCCCCTCGCCGATCCCGACGACCAGCGGCGAGTTGCGCCGGGCGGCGACGACCCGGTCGGGGTCGTGCGCGTCCACGGCGACGAGGGTGAAGGCGCCCTCGAGCCGCGCGACGAGCTGCAGCATCGCGGCCGTCAGGTCGAGCCCGGACAGCACCAGCAGCTCCAGGAGCTGGGCCGCGACCTCGGTGTCGGTCTCGGAGAGCAGGACGTGGTCGGCGGCCTCGAGCTCGCCGCGCAGCTCCGCGAAGTTCTCGATGATGCCGTTGTGCACCACCGCCACCCGGCGTACGCCGCCGCTGTGCGGGTGGGCGTTGGCGTCGGTCGGCGCCCCGTGGGTGGCCCACCGGGTGTGGCCGATGCCGATGGTGGCGGCCGGCAGCGGGCGGTCGGCGATCGCCTTCTCCAGGTTGGCGAGCTTGCCCGCCCGCTTGTCGGAGGCGATCACGCCGCCGGTCGACGAGCGCGATCCCGGCCGAGTCGTAGCCGCGGTACTCGAGCCGCCGCAGTCCTGCGATGACGACGTCCTGGGCCTGCTTCTCCCCGACGTACCCGACGATGCCGCACATGGGGGTCACTGTATCGACCGGGCACCGCCCGTCCGGCCACGCCCGGCGGCTGCAACAATCTTGCGCATGTCTTCCCACGGCGGGCCGGGCGTGACCGACGAGCCCACCCGGGAGTCGTCGCCCTACATCGAGCTCGACCGGTCTGCCTGGGCCGCGCTGGCCGCCGAGGTGGAGAACCCGCTCTCGGCCGAGGAGATCCGCCGGCTACGCGGCCTGGGCGACCAGCTCGACCTCGACGAGGTCCAGCAGATCTACCTGCCGCTCTCCCGCCTGCTCAGCCTGTACGTCGAGGCCGCGGGAAGGCTCTACCGCCAGCAGGAGGAGTTCCTGCACCAGGTGCAGCCGACACGTACGCCGTTCGTCATCGGCCTCGCCGGCTCCGTCGCGGTCGGCAAGTCGACCACCGCTCGCGTGCTCCAGCAGATGCTCGCCCACTGGCCCGAGCATCCCAACGTGGCGCTCGTGACCACCGACGGCTTCCTCTACCCCAACGCGGAGCTGGAGCGGCGCGGGCTGCTGCAGCGCAAGGGGTTCCCGGAGTCGTACGACCGCCGCGCCCTGATGCGCTTCGTCGTCGACATCAAGTCCGGCAAGGACGAGGTCGAGGCGCCCGTCTACTCACACCTGACCTACGACGTCATCCCCGGCGAGAAGGTCGTCGTCAAGCGACCCGACATCGTGATCATCGAGGGCCTCAACGTGCTGCAGCCCGCCCGAGTGCGCGACGACGGCCGCCGTGGTCTGGCGCTGAGCGACTTCTTCGACTTCTCCGTCTACGTCGACGCCGGTCGCGACAAGATCCGCGAGTGGTACGTCGCCCGGTTCCTCCGCCTGCGCGAGACGGCGTTCCAGGACCCGGGGTCCTACTTCGCCAAGTACGGCGCGCTCAGCCACGACGAGGCCGTCGTCGAGGCGACCCGGATCTGGGACACGATCAACGGCCCCAACCTGGTCGAGAACGTGCTGCCGACCCGGTCCCGCGCGACACTGGTGCTGCGCAAGGACCGGGACCACTCGGTCCGCTACGTGCGTCTCAGGAAGCTGTAGTCACCGGGGCCGACTTCGGCGTGCGCTTCGCCGGGTCGAGCAGCAGGCCGAGCCCGATCCCGAGCATCCACACGTCTTTCGCCACGCCCATGCCGGCCTGGCTGGGCCAGATGCTTCCGGGCTCGCGCATCGACGGGGTCCGGGCGTAGAGCGCCATCAGGCCACCGGAGAAGGCGGTCAGTGCCAGTCCGGCCCGGCGGTTGGAGACGAACGGAGCGAGCAGCAGCGCGCCGGTCGCCACCTCCCCCGCGGACAGGAGCTTGAGGAAGGTCGGGGGCTGGATCGCCTGGAGCGGCGGGATCGCGGCGGCGGCCATGCCGTGCATGCCGGCCGCCTGCTCGGGTCCGCCCTTCCACTTCCCGAGACCGGCGTGCAGGACGAACGCGCCGGTGGCGACGCGCGTGGGCAGGTTACGAAGCAACATGCGGCCAGCGTACGTCGATTCGGACCGCGGTCCGGATCATGGTCGGCGATCCAGCCGGAGGGTGAGCAGGATCCGCCGTACGTCGTCGTGGGTCAGCGTGTCTTCGTCGCCGCTGTCGGCGACGAGCACGACGCGGACGTCACCGGCCTGCACCATGGCGACCTCGATCCCGGTGGCGGCGCACGTCCCCTCGTCACCCATCAGCCCGGCCCACCGCAGGGTCGCGCGGGTCCCGTCAGCGAGCTCGACCTCCTCGCGGGACTCCCCGGTCGTCCAGGCACCCCGGCCTGCCGTCAGTCCCTCGAGCCAGGCCGCGAAGGTCTGCTCGGTGAAGCCGGCGAACCCACGGTTGGAGTCGCCCGGCTGCTCGGCGCAGTAGCCGTCCCGGAAGACCGCCGGCCCGGTGACGACGGCGATCGGCCGCCCGCGGTCGTCCTCGTAGTAGATCCGGCTCCGTTGCCCGCGGACCTCCCACGTCTCGCCGGGCACCTCGAGCCGGGCGCCGGTCCCGGGATCGGCGACCACGAGCGCCTCCGGAGCAGGGGCGTCGTCCTCGGCGCCGACGTACGTCGTGACCGTCAGTGCCGCGGTGACGAGCACGGCGAGCACGGCCGCGGCGCCGAGCGCGAGCGCGACGCGGGTCCGGGTCATGACCTGGGTTCTACCCGATGTCGCGGCGCAGGGTCGTCGTCCTCCCCACGACGGCGAGCACTCCGGCGTAGCCGAGCAGGACCAGGAGAGCCGCCCACCGCGGCAGCAGGTCACCGCCGCCTCCCCCCACCTGCCCGATCAGGCTCGCCCCGATCAGCCCGTCCGCGGCCGCACCCGGCAGGAATCGCGCGACGGAGTCGGTCGCGTCGAAGGCCCCCAGCGCGACCCGCGCGATCGGCTCGACGAACTGCGTCACGGCCAGCAGGACCACGATCGCCGCGACCTGGTTGGGCACCACCGATCCGAAGGCGACTCCGATGACCGTCCACAGCGCGGTGACGACGATGCCCAGCAGGATCACCTCGATCACGGCGCCGTCGGAGAGGAAGGCTCCATCTCCTCCCCAGGCCAGCATCGGGGCGCTCGTGCCGACGATCGCCACCGTGCCGACCAGGCCGTAGAGGAGACCGAGCGGGATCGCGACCACGAGCTTGGCGCCGAGGAAGACGCTGCGGCGCGGTTCGACGAGCAGCGAGGCCGTGATCGTCCGGTGCCGGAACTCGGAGGTGACGAGCAGGCTGCCGACCACCAGCGGGAAGACGTAGCCGATGGCGTTGATCAGGCCGTAGACGCTCGCCGCGGCGTCGACCCCGGCCAGCGACAGGCCACCCTCCTGGTCGTCCGGGGCGAACGCGATCGAGAAGGCGAGCACCCCGCCCACGAACGCGAGGTACGCCGCCAGGCCGATCAGCAGCACCCACCACAGCTGGGTGCTGACCAGCTTGCGGTACTCCGCGACGAGGGCGGTCCTCACCGCGCCTCCCCGGTCAGCCGGAGGAAGACGTCCTCGAGACCAGCGCCGCGACTGGCGAGCTGGTGGAGCTCGATCCCAGCGGCGTACGCCGTGGCGCCGATCTCGGCCGCGGACACGTCGCGGACGAGCATCCCCGCGCCCTCGGCCTGCGCCGACCACGCGCGGTCGCGGCACAGCGTCGCCAGACGTTCGGGGGCCGGCGACTCGACGTACGTCTCCGGCTCGGCGAGCGCGCCCAGCTCGACGAGCGAGGAGGCGTGCACGAGTCGGCCGCGCACGATGATCACGACGTCGTCGACCGTGTGCTGGACCTCCGCGAGCACGTGGCTGGAGACCAGCACGGTCCGTCCCTCGTCGGCGAACGAGCGGAGCAGGCCGCGCATCCACACGATGCCCTCCGGGTCGAGACCGTTGGCGGGTTCGTCGAGGACGATCGCAGGCGGGTCCGCCAGCAGCGCGGTCGCGAGGCCGAGGCGCTGACGCATCCCCATCGAGTAGCCGCCGACCCGGCGGTTCGCCGCGGCGCCCAGTCCGACGAACTCGATCAGCTCGCGACAGCGCGCCCTGCCGGCGCCTGCCTGCACGGCGTACACCTCGAGGTGCGCCAGCCCCGTGCGACCGGGGTGGAAGCTGGAGGCCTCGAGCGCGGCCCCGACGACGGAGGCCGGGACCGGCCGATCGACGTACGGGCGGTCCCCGACAAGGGCGCGCCCCTGCGAGGGACGGGTGAGCCCGAGGAGCATCCGCAGGGTCGTGGTCTTGCCCGACCCGTTGGGTCCGAGGAAGCCGGTCACGGCCCCCGGCCGCACCGCGAAGCTCAGATCGTCCACAGCGCGCACGGACCCGAAGGTCTTGCCGATGCCCTCGACCGCAAGCCCCGGAGCCATCACGGCCCCGACCTTACTGACCTGTCCGGGTCAGAGGGCGAGCTGGCGCTTCACGACGTCGGCGAGCCGCTCGCCCACCGCGCGCGCCTCGTCGGCGGTCGTGGCCTCGACCATCACCCGGACCAGGTCCTCGGTGCCGGACGGTCGCAGCAGCACCCGCCCGGAGTCACCGAGCAGCGCTTCCTCCTCGGCGACGGCGGCCGCGACGACCGGGTCGTCGTCGGCGCGGGACTTGTCGACGTCGGGCACGTTGATCAGCACCTGCGGCAGCCGGACCATCACCGAGGCCAGCGACTGCAGCGACTGACCGCTGACGGCCATCCGCTCGAGCACGTGCAACGCGGTGAGCGTGCCGTCGCCGGTCGTGGCGTACTCGCTCATGATCACGTGGCCGGACTGCTCACCCCCGAGCCCGTAGCCCGACACCCGCATCGCCTCCAGCACGTAGCGGTCGCCGACCTTGGTCTGGCGTACGCCGAGGCCGGCCGTGCGCATGGCCTGCACGAAGCCGAGGTTGCTCATCACGGTCGCGACGACGGTGTTCTTGGGGAGGTGGCCCGACTCCGCCATCCCGATGGCGAGGATCGCCATGATCTGGTCGCCGTCGACATCAGCGCCGGTGTGGTCCACCGCCAGGCACCGGTCGGCGTCACCGTCGAGCGCGAAGCCCGCATCGGCACCGTGCTCGAGCACCGCCGCGCGCAGCGGCCCCAGGTGGGTGGAGCCGCAGCCGTCGTTGATGTTGAGGCCGTCGGGCTCGGCGTTGATCGCGATCACCTCGGCACCCGCGGCGCGCAGTGCCTGCGGCCCGGCCTCGTAGGCCGCGCCGTGGGCGCAGTCGAGCACGACCTTGATGCCGTCGAGCGGACGGGCGAGGGTGCTGACGAGGTGCTCGACGTACTCCTGCACCGGCGTCGCGTACGGCGTGACGCGGCCGACGCTGCCACCGAGCGGGCGCTCCCACGGCTCGTCGAGGTGCTGCTCGATCTCCCGCTCGACGGCGTCGTCGAGCTTGACCCCGCCGCGGGCGAGGAACTTGATGCCGTTGTCGGGCATCGGGTTGTGCGAGGCGCTGATGACGACGCCGAGATCGGCGCCGAGCGCCTGGGTCATGAAGGCGACCGCGGGGGTGGGCAGCACCCGGAGCCGGAGCACGTCGACCCCGGCCGAGGCCAGCCCGGCCACGACCGCGTGCTCCAGGAACTGCCCGGAGATGCGCGTGTCCCGACCGACCACGGCGAGCGGGCGCTCGCCCGTGAACTCACCCCGGTCGGTCAGGACACGGGCGGCAGCAACGGAAAGGTCCAGGGCCAGCTCAGCGGTCAGTTGACCGTTGGCCAGGCCCCGGACCCCGTCCGTGCCGAAGATGCGCGGCATCTAATCCAACGCTGCGATCAGCGCTTCGAGTACTGCGGAGCCTTGCGGGCCTTCTTGAGACCGGCCTTCTTGCGCTCGATGACGCGGGCGTCACGCGTGAGCAGCCCGGCCTTCTTCAGCGAGGGACGGTTGGTCTCCTCGTCGATCGAGTTCAGGCAGCGGGCCACGCCGAGGCGCAGGGCACCGGCCTGACCGGTGATGCCACCGCCGTGGATGCGGGCGATGACGTCGAAGCGGCCCTCCAGCTGAAGGTTCGCGAACGGCTCGTTCACGACCTGCTGGTGCAGCTTGTTGGGGAAGTAGGAGTCCAGCGTCCGGCCGTTGACCGTCCACTGGCCGGTGCCAGGGACGATGCGGACGCGGGCGACAGCCTCCTTGCGACGGCCGGTGGCCGCAGCAGGAGCGATGGTCGCCGGACGGGCGGGGGTGTCAGCGTTCGGGGCGCTCTCGGAGCTGTAGGCAATGCCCTGCTCGTCGGCCTCGTAGGTCTCTTCGACCTCGGTGGTGTCAGCCACGATGTTCCTCACTCAGACTTTCTCGACGAAAAGACGATTACTGGGAGATCTGCTTGATCTCGAACGGAATGGCCTGCTGGGCCTGGTGCGGGTGGTTGGGCCCGGAGTAGACCTTCAGCTTCTTGAGGACCTGGCGGCCGAGCTTGTTCTTCGGCAGCATTCCCCACACGGCCTTCTCGATGGCCTTGCGGGCGTCCTTCTCGAGGACCTCACCGATCGGAGTGGCAGACAGACCACCCGGGTAGCCGGAGTGGCGGTAGGCCATCTTGGTGACCTTCTTGTCACCGGAGAGCGCGACCTTCTCAGCGTTGATGATGATGACGAAGTCACCGGTGTCAGCGTTGGGAGCGAAGATCGCCTTGTGCTTACCGCGCAGGAGAATGGCGGTCTGAGCAGCGAGGCGGCCGAGGACCACGTCGGTGGCGTCGATGACGAGCCACTCTCGCGTGATGTCGCCGGCCTTGGGGGCGTACGTGCGCACGGAGGAACTTCCTTCGTTCGTAGGTCCCGCGCGACCCTGTGTCACGCGGATTGTGGTGGTGCGGCGCCCTCTGACGAACTCTGCCCGGCTTGCCGGTCGACTTGCGTCGACGTGGTGGTCCGGGTCTGCATCTGGACTCCGTGGCTGGTGTCCGGACGCGGCAGGAGGCGCGACTGACAAGAGTACGGTCCCGCTTCCCGGCAGGTCAAAAGCCCGCGGACCGGGGCCCTACGGGCGACGCGGGATGTCCACGATCGGATGCCGGGTTAGCGCGGCTTCCCGGCGCCGACTAAGTTGGGTCCCGTGACTGATTCTCTCACCGTCCGTGACAACCGCACCGGACAGGAGTACGAGGTCCCGATCGCCGACGGCGCCATCAAGGCCGCGGATCTGGGCAAGATCAAGGCCGGGGAAGACAATCCGGGCCTGGCCGTCTACGACCCGGGCTTCGTCAACACCGCGTCCTGCCGCAGCTCCGTCACGTTCATCGACGGGGAGAAGGGCATCCTCGAGTACCGGGGCTACCCGATCGAGCAGCTGGCTGAGAAGTCCAACTTCCTCGAGGTGGCCTACCTGCTCATCCACGGCACGCTCCCCAGCAAGGCGGAGTACGAGACGTGGGTGCACGAGATCACCTATCACACGTTCGTGCACGAGAACGTCAAGTCGTTCATGCAGGGCTTCCGCTACGACGCGCACCCCATGGGGATGCTGATGGCGTCGGTGGGAGCCCTCTCGACGTTCTACCCCGACGCACGCAACATCAGCGATGCCGAGAACCGGCACATCCAGATGGTGCGGATGATCGCGAAGATGCCGACCCTGGGCGCCTGGGCGTTCCGCCACGCGCAGGGCAAGCCGTACGTCTACCCGGACAACGACCTGGGCTACACGGCCAACTTCCTCTCGATGCTCTTCAAGATGAGCGAGTCGAAGTTCGAGGCCGACGAGCGGCTGGTCAAGGCGCTCGACGTGCTGTTCATCCTGCACGCCGACCACGAGCAGAACTGCTCGACCAACGCGGTCCGCTCCGTCGGGTCCTCGCAGGTCGACCCGTACTCCGCGGTCGCTGCCGGCGTCGGCGCGCTCTACGGCCCGCTGCACGGTGGAGCCAACGAGGCCGTGCTGCGGATGCTGCGGCGCATCGGCTCGAAGGAGAACATCCCCGCCTTCATCGAGGGTGTGAAGAACGGCAACGAGAAGCTGATGGGCTTCGGTCACCGGGTCTACAAGAACTTCGACCCGCGCGCCACGATCATCAAGAAGGCCTGCGACGACGTCTTCGAGGTCACCGGGGTCAACCCGCTCCTCGAGATCGCCAAGGAGCTCGAGAAGATCGCGCTCGAGGACGAGTACTTCATCAAGCGCAAGCTCTACCCCAACGTGGACTTCTACTCGGGCCTGATCTACGAGGCCTTCCAGTTCCCGCCGGAGATGTTCACGGTCCTGTTCGCGATCGGCCGTACGCCGGGCTGGCTGGCCCAGTGGTCGGAGCTGGTCCAGGACAAGGAGCAGAAGATCGCTCGCCCGAAGCAGCTCTACATGGGCGACCGCGGCCTCGACTTCGTGCCGGCGTCCGAGCGCTGGGCCTGAGCGCGACACCCGCCGGGGTCGTCTTCGACCTCGGCAACGTCCTGATCGACTGGGACCCGTCGGCCGCGATCGCGGCCGGCGTGGGCCCGGTCGAGGCGCGTCGCTTCCTGGATGCCGACGACTTCGACTTCATGGCCTGGAACCACGGGCCGGACTCCGGCGGCACCTGGGCCGAGGCCGAGGACGCCGTACGGAGCACGCACCCGCACTGGGCGGAGCACGCCCTGGCCTATCGCGCGCACTTCGCCGCCTCGCTGCTCGGCGAGGTGCCCGGCATGGGCGACCTGGTCCGTGACCTGCACGCCGCCGGAGTGCCGCTGCTCGGCCTGACCAACTGGTCTGCCGAGCTCTACCCGCACGCACCCGAGCAGTTCGACTTCCTGGCACTCTTCGACCACGTCGTCGTCTCCGGCGAGGTCCAGGCGGCCAAGCCCGACCCGCGGGCCTACGAGATCGTCGCCGAGCGCAGTGGGCTTCCGCTGGACCGGTTGGTCTTCGTCGACGACCGGCCGGGCAACGTCGACGCGGCCGCCGGGCTGGGCATGGACGCGATCGTCTTCACCGGCGCCGACGCGCTGCGCCTCGAGCTGCGCGAGCGCGGCCTGCCCGTCTGACCTGCGCAGGCCCGCTCAGGCCGGGACGGGATCCGGCGTCGGCTCCATCACAGGATCACGGGTGAGGTTGCGGACCTCCGAGGAGGTCAGCGGCACCAGCGCCGCCACCCCCATGACGCAGCCGACGACCAGCATCCACTCGTGGAAGCCGACGGCGAGCGCGACCGGGCCCGTGAGCGCCATGCCGACGGGCCGGGCCACGAACGAGCCGACGATGTCGAAGGAGTAGACCCGGGCGAGCTTGTCCGGGGCGACGTTCTGCTGGATGGAGAACTCCCAGAAGACATCGAAGACCTGCAGTCCGAAACCGTGCAGGAAGGCACCGACGAGGATCACCCAGAGGTGGTCGGAGAGCGCCATTGCCAGCGGGAAGAGCGCGGTGAGGCTGAGCAGCACCGTGCCGATCAGCAGCCCGCGCCGCGGACGCCAGCGCAGGCAGAGCAGGCCGCCGACCACGAACCCCGCCATCAGGGTGCCGAGCGCGAGCCCCCACGACGAGCGGCCGAACTCCGCGCCGACGACGATCGGCCCGAGGACCGTCTGGGCGCCTCCGTAGAAGAGGTGGTAGATCATCGCCTGGCTGATCAGCAGCCACAGCCACGGGTGGGCGAGGACCTCCCGGGCGCCGTCTCCCAGGTCGGCCAGCATCGACGTGCGCGGACCCGTCGGCAGGGTCTGCTCGACCCGCAGCCGGGAGTAGCAGTACGCCGCGATCGCGAAGGTCAACGCGTCGACGCCGATCGCCCACCCCGACCCGACGACGGCGACGAGCACGCCGCCCAGGGTGTAGCCGAGGGTGGCCGCGCTGGTCTGCAGGAGCGGCCGGATCGACACCGCGGAGGCGAGCTCCTCCGGCGGCACGGTCAGTCGCGTCATCGCCCGCGACGACGGCTGGCTGAGCGCGGCGAGGCACCCGTTGAGAGCGCCCACGATGCCGAGCATCGGCACGGACGCGAAGCCGGCGATGAGCGAGGTGGCGATGAACAGCTGGGTGAGCGCGCTGCCTGCCGCCGAGCCCTCCATCATCAGCTTGCGTGGCAGCCGGTCGCCCAGGACACCACCGAAGAGGGCGGTGACGACCTCGGCGAGCGCGAAGGCGGCCACCACCAGGCCGAGGTCCGAGGCGGAGCCGCCGAGGTCGAGGACGGCGAACGCGAGCGCGATCGGCGTGACGGCGTTGCCGAGCGCGCTGGCCGTCGTACCGCCGACGAGGAACCGGAAGTCCCGGTAGCGCAGGGCGGACAGACGTGAGCTCACCCGTGGATATTACTTCGTTACCGAACTATTCGCCAGCGAAGAAGTACGATCGGACCATGAGTGCACCCGACGAGGACTGGGCCGACCGCCACGTGGCGCGCTGGCGCGACCACTGGATCGACGTGGAGTTCGAGGACGACGTCGAGGCGATCGTCGAGCGGATCAACCGGCTGAAGCAGTACTTCAAGCTGACCACGCAGCAGGCGCTGGTCGAGGTCGGGCTCCAGGACTTCGAGTACGACTCCCTGCACCACCTGATGATCAGCGACACCCCGGGGCACGCCAGCCCCTCAGCCCTCGCCGCGTCCCTGGGCATCAGCAACGCAGGGATGACCGGGCGCCTCGACTCGCTCGAGAAGGCGGGCTGGATCCAGCGTCGGCCCGACGCCGACGACCGGCGTCGGGTCGGCATCGAGGTGACCCGCCGCGGGGCGGCGGTCTGGCGCCAGGCGATGGGTCTGCGTGGTCGCGCGGAGGTCGAGGTGGTGCACGTCCTGGATCGCGAGGAGCGCGCGGCCCTGGCTGGACTGCTGAAGAAGATGACGCTCGCGGCCGAGGCGCGCGACGCCTCGACGTAGCCGCCCGCCCCGACGTTCTTCGAGGCTGTCCAGCGGAGTCTCAGGTTGATCACAGGTCGAAGCAACACAGTGGAGGCATGACCGACCAGCCGACCACTCCGCCACAGGGCCCGCAGAACCCCCAGAACCCGTACTTCTCCTACCCGGCGCCCCAGGGCCCGGCACCGGAGGGTCCGCCGGAGCAGGTGTACGCCGCTGCCCCCGAGACCACGGCCCTGCCGGTCCAGCGCCGTCCCCGTCGTACCGGCCTGGCCGCTGCGGTCGTGGCCACCGCGCTGGTCGTCGGCGGCGTCGCTGGCGTCGGCGGCGCAGCCGCGTGGAACGCGTACGACGACAACGGCTCGGACACCGCCGCGAACCCCAGCGGCGGCAGCACCTCGCAGGTCGTCGACACTCCCGAGTCCGACGCCGCGGACGGCTCGGTCGAGCAGGTCGCCTCGAAGGTGCTGCCCTCGGTCGTCAAGATCGACGTCAGCGGCAGCGAGGGTGCGGGCTCCGGCTCCGGCATCATCCTCAGCTCCGACGGCGAGATCCTGACCAACAACCACGTCGCCGCGATCGCCGGCGACGGCGGCTCGATGACCGTCTTCTTCAACGACGGCACGTCGGCCAAGGCGAGCGTCGTCGGCACCGACCCGCTGACGGACACCGCGGTCATCAAGGCCGAGGACGTCTCGGGCCTGACGCCGGCCACCATCGGCAAGTCCACCGACCTGAAGGTCGGCGAGGGTGTCGTGGCGATCGGCTCCCCGTTCGGCCTCGACTCCACGGTCACCAGCGGCATCGTGAGTGCCCTCAACCGCCCGGTCGACGTCGGCTCGGACAGCGAAGGCAACAGCACGACGTACCCCGCGATCCAGACCGACGCCGCGATCAACCCCGGCAACAGCGGCGGCGCGCTGGTCGACCTCAACGGCAACGTCGTCGGCATCAACTCCTCGATCCGCACCGCGAGCTCGTCCGAGGGCGAGGCCGGGTCGATCGGCCTCGGCTTCGCGATCCCGATCGACGAGGTGCTGCCGATCGTCGACCAGATGAGCAAGGGCGAGACCCCGACCCACGCACGGCTCGGCATCTCGGTCTCCGACGTGGCCAGCAAGGACGGCGCCGAGGTCCTCCAAGGCGCTCAGGTGCAGAACGTCAGCGCCGGCTCGACCGCCGCGGACGCCGGCATCGCCAAGGGCGACGTCATCACCAAGATCAACGACCAGCTGGTCACCGGCTCCGACTCCCTGGTGGCGACCATCCGGTCCTACCGGCCGGGCGACAAGGTCACCGTGACCTACATGAACGACGGCAAGACGAAGACCACCAGCCTCACCCTCGACTCGGACGCCACCTCGTCCAAGTCCTGACCCACCCGATCCACCCCCTTCCTGGACCCCCGAGACCCAGGGACGGGGGCCCCGGGGCCCCACCGACCGACAGGCCGTCTCCCGTCGGCTGGTGGGGCCCTACTCCGTCAGCTGCGCCTCTGGAACTCCCCCAGCCGCGCGACCGGCACGAAGCCGAGCCGCTCGTTGACCGCGATCATGTGGCTGTTGACCTCGGCGTTGTAGGTGATCAGCTCGCTCAGACCGGGCGACTCCCGCTGGAGCAGCCGCAGGTTGGCGACCTTGACCGCCAGGCCGAGGCGGCGACCGCGGGCGTCGCGGCGTACCAGCGTGCCCCACTGGTAGGCCCGTCCCGGCTCGTGCACCGTGGTGACGATGTCGGAGTAGGCGACGACCTCGCCACGACCGTCCAGGGCGACGGTGTTGAACTTCGTCCGACCCTGCTCGGCCGTCACCGCCTCCGCCTCGCGCAGGAGGGCCACGTCCGCCTTCTCCGGCTCGAGCTCGAGCTCTCCGGTCGGCGCCTGGGTGGTCAGCGTCGACTCCAGCCGGACCCACCCCACGGCGAGGTCGTCGGGCACCGGACCGGTCCAGGAGCGCAGTTCGTACGCCGCGTGGTGGCTCGCGGCCTCGGCGGCCAGGGCGTCGAGTCGCTCGACGGCGACCGGCAGCTCCGCGCGGCGCTTCACGTCGCTCAGGCCGAGCGCGAAGCCGTGCGCCCGGGCGAACTCCGGACCAGCCTCGCCCGCACCGTCCGGGCCCACGTCGTAGGCCCAGGACGCCTCGGCGTTGAGGATCCTTCGGCCGCGGCCGTGAGCCTCGGCCACGAGCAGAGCGAGCATCTGCGAGCCGAAGCCGCGGCGCTGGAAGCGAGGGTCCACGTGGACGTCGACCTCGGCGCTCTCGCGGTTGTCGAGCAGACGAGTCCGCAGGCGACCGGCCACGACGACCTCGCCGTCGATCGAGCCGACGAACCCGCCCGTCCAGCTGCTCGTCGAGCGGCCGAGGAAGATCGCGCGAAGCTCCTCACGCATCCACGGCGACGACGCGTCTGGTCCGACCGCGATCACGGCGGCGATGTAGACGTCGTAGAAGGCGTCGAACGCGGCGACGTCGTACGGGTCGAGCGGCCGGAGGTCGAGCTCGGTCATCGCGAACGCTGGACCCGGGTCTCGTCCCAGACGGGTCCGTCCGACTCGTAGACCTCGCCGTCCGAGCCGTAGACCAGGAAACGGTCGAAGCCGCGGGCGAACCAGCGGTCGTGGGTGACCGCGAGCACCGTGCCGTCGAAGGCCTCCAGGCCCTCCTCGAGCGCCTCGGCCGACTGCACGTCCAGGTTGTCGGTGGGCTCGTCGAGCAGCAGCAGCGTGGCCCCGGACAGCTCGAGGAGCAGGATCTGGAACCGGGCCTGCTGGCCGCCGGAGAGCGACTCGAACCTCTGCTCACCGGCGTGCGCCAGCTCGTAGCGATCCAGGACGCGGGCCGCCTGCTCGCGCCCCATCCCGGAGCGACCGTCCGGGTGCCCGTCGCCACGATGCAGGATCTCGAGCAGGGTGCGCCCGATCAGCTCGGGATGCTCGTGCGTCTGCACGAACCAGCCCGGGCGGACCCGGGCGCCGAGCTTGACCTTGCCCTGGTGGGGCACCGGCTTGATGGGCACCTCCCCGACGGGGCGGTGCTCCACGTCCGGGTCGCTACCGCCCGCCGCGAGGAGGCGCAGGAAGTGCGACTTGCCCGAGCCGTTGGAGCCCAGCACGGCGACGCGCTCGCCGTACCAGACCTCGAGGTCGAAGGGCTTCATCAGACCGGTCAGCTCGAGCCCCTCACAGACGACCGCTCGCTTGCCCGTACGCCCACCCTTGAGCCGCATCGAGACCTGCTGCTCTCGTGGCTGCTCGGTCGGGGGGCCGACCTCCTCGAACTTGCGCAGCCGGGTCTGGGCGGCGCGGTACTGGCTCGACATGCCGTCGTTGTACTCGGACTTGATCTTGAGGCGGAGCACCAGCGCCTTGATCTTCGCGTGCTCCTCGTCCCAGCGCTTGCGCATCTCCTCGAAGCGCGCGAACCGGTCGCGGCGCGCCTCGTGGTACGACGCGAAGCCACCGGGGTGGGTCCACACCAGGTTGCCCGCGTGGCCCAGCTCGACCGTGACGACCCGGGTCGCGGTGTTGTCGAGCAGCTCGCGGTCGTGGCTGATCATCAGGATCGTCTTGTCGGACTCGCGGATCCGACCCTCGAGCCAGATCTTGCCCGGGACGTCGAGGAAGTTGTCGGGCTCGTCGAGCAGCAGCACCTCGTCGGGTCCGCGGAGCAGGAACTCCAGGACCAGGCGCTTCTGCTCGCCGCCCGAGAGGGTGCGCAGCTCGCGGTACTTGGCCCGCTCGAACGGCACCGCGAGACCGGCCATCGTGCACACGTCCCAGGTGACCTCGAGGTCGTAGCCGCCCGCGTCGGCGTACTCCGACAGCGCGTGCGCGTAGGCCATCTGGGTCTTCTCGTCATCGGTGTCCATCAGCGCCAGCTCGCAGGCGTCGACGGCCTCCGCCGCCGCTCGGACCCGCTCCGGAGCGACGCTGCGCAACAGGTCCGCGACCGTCGGCTCGGCGCCGAGACCGACCCCGACCATCTGTCGCATGACGCCGAGCCCGCCGGAGCGGGTCACGGCGCCGGCGTGCGGGGTCAGCTCTCCGGTGATGATCCGGAGCAGCGTGGTCTTGCCGGCACCGTTCGCGCCGACCAGCGCGACCTTGGCACCCTCGCCGACCCGGAACGACACGTCGTCGAGCAGCACCCGGCCGTCCGGCAGCTCGTAGCGCACCCCTGCCACATCCACGTGTCCCACGTCGGAGGATTGTCCGCCATCGACGCCCGTGGGGGCCACCGGGTTGTTCGCTGACAGGATCAGCGCGGCTGGTCGGGCATCGGGACGTCGTCGGTGGACCCCCGGCGGTTCCCGGGCGAGAGCGCCCAGTAGAGGACCTCCGCGGTGAGCCGCCGACGCTCGTCACCGATCAGGACACCGTGCGCCCGACGGCAGCTCGACTCGTACCCGACCTGCGCCTCGCGCTCCGGCTCGCGTAGCAGCACGGAGCTGGCACGACCCGGCCGGGCCGCGCACCCCACGGGACGGTCGTCGACCGGGGTCGCGTCGACCGCGGCGCTGACGGCGGCCGCGGCCTTCCCCGTGATGAGCTCGCTCTGGGTCAGCCTGCCGTCCTCGTCGTACGAGCACACGGCGACCGTCCGTCGCTCGACGGCGGGCGCGGGGCCGTCGCGGCGGACCGCGCACCCGTTGCTGTCCACATCGGTGACGGTGCGCGCGGAGTCGAGCACCCGCCGTGCGACCGACTTGTCCCGGGCGACGACGACGACGAGGACAGCGCCGGCCTCATCGCTTCGATAGCCGACCCAGGAGCCGATCGGGTTGTCCAGCATGCCGGTCTCCTCGCCCGGAGCACCGACGGTCTGCACCAGCACGCCCGACTCGTACGCCGGGTCGAAGTTCGTCGTCCCGGCGTCGAAGAAGATGACGCCGTACCCGCTGCCCGGATCGTTGCAGAGGATCGTGAGGTCGATGGCGACCGGCCGATCGACCACCTCGGGGCCCGGCTCGGAGGTGTCGACACACCATGCCCCCATGCTGCCGTACCCCCACGACGACGGCACCTCGACCTCGAGGCCGTGGTAGCTCTCGGCGCGCCACCCCGACTCGGAGGTCGGCACCGTCGGTGTCGTTGTCGGTGTGGACCGCCGGCGTGGACGTCGGAGTCGGCGAAGGGACCGCGGTCGTGGTGAGCGCCCCGGCCCGGGTGTCTGCGACGGCCGGGCCGGGCGATCCGTCGACACGTGACAGCGCGACGAGCCCCACGGTGACGAGCACGACGGCCGCCGCGACCGCCATGAGGGCGCCCGTCGCCCTGCTGTCCGTGCGCGGCATGTGCCACAGGATGCACTCCCCGGACGCCCGGGACACGACGAACAGCGAACTCGACGCAGACCGGCCCACCGGTTGGCTGGGGGTGTTCCCTAGAATCCCCGCATGACCCGGGGCGCTGAGGAGGACGAGCACGCGCTCGTCAGCCCGCCGGCCGCCCGACCGCTCCCGTACCCCCGCACCCGGCGCAAGGTCCGCGTCGCGTCGATGCTCGTGTACGCCGGCCTGCTCGTGCTCTGGTCGGAGACGGTCGGCATCCCCAACGACACCATCGGGGTCTTCCTCTGGCTCTGGCTCGGCACCGTCGCCTGGAACATCGAGGCGCGGCCGCGCTACCACCTGAACTTCCTCAAGGACTGGTGGATCCCGGTCGCCGGCCTGGTCATCTACTTCTTCACCCGCGGCCTCACCGACGAGCTCGGCCTTCCGGTGCACGTCTACATGCCCATCCACTTCGACGAGTGGATCGGCTTCGGTCAGACGCCCACCGAGCGGCTCCAGCACGCGCTCTGCGGCGACCCGTGCCTGAAGGCGAGCCAGCCGCGGTGGTACGACGTCCTCTTCACGACCGTCTACGCGACCCACTTCGTGACCGGGCTGACGATCGCGGCCGTGCTCTGGGTGCGCAACCGCGCCGAGTGGATCAAGTGGATGCGCCGCTACGTGATCATCAACTTCGGTGCGCTCGTCATCTACATCGCCTACCCGATGGCGCCGCCGTGGATGGCCTCGGAGGAGGGGTGGCTGCACGCGGACGTCGTCCGGATCACCGGCCGTGGCTGGCACGACATCGGCCTGGGCCGCTTCGACCTGGTGCTCCAGGGCGTCGGCAACCCGGTCGCCGCGATGCCGTCCCTGCACGCCGGCATCACGTTCCTGATCGCGATCTACGGCATCCAGCGGCTGCGCTCCCCCTGGCGCTGGCTACTGGTGCTCTACCCGCTGGCGATGAGCACCGCCCTCGTCTACTACGCCGAGCACTACGTCATCGACGTGCTCGCGGGTGCGCTGCTCGCCGTCGTCGTGCTCGTCGGCTGCCAACTCTGGGAGAACAGCCGGGACCGCGTCCGCGACCCGCGGCAGCGTCATATCTGATATACGAATAGTTTCGCGATATTTCCCACGATTGTGCGAAATAGTGTCACGGTGTCCTCATTCGTCCCCCGAACGAAGGGCCCCTCGTGACCGACCCCGTCCGTCCTCCGCTCCGCCGTCGCGCGCGGTCACCTTGCCGCGGTCGCCACCGTGGCCGGCCTGGCCGCCGCGCCGGCGTTGGTCGTCGCTCTGCCGAACGGCGCAGCCGCCGCACCGACCCCTCCGACGTTCCAGCGCATCAACATCGACACCAACGTGACCGGCGCGAGCTTCACGTCGGTCGGCTCGGTGTACGCAGGCGAGGTCAACATCGTGACCAGCGGCTACGGCGCCCTGGCGGCGGGCGGCAAGCCGAGCACCGGCGGCACCCTCCAGGTCTACCGCCGCGGCGCGAACCTCGCGGACTGGACCAAGGTCAAGGTCTTCGACGAGACCGCCGGCATCATCTTCCCGAACGCCGTGACGGTCGCCGACGTCGACAACGACGGCGACGGGGACCTGATCGTCCCGTCGGGCTACTTCTTCGACACCGATCCCGCCGACCCGCACTCGCGGGGCGCGATCACCTGGTGGGAGAACGCCGGCCCCGGCGCGCCGTTCATCCGGCACGACGTCGTCACCGCCCAGCCGTGGTCCTACCACGGGATCCAGTTCGTCGACTTCGACAAGGACGGCCACCGGGACATCGTCACCGTCGGCGAGCAGGCGAAGAGCGCCGGTGACCTCTACAACGACGACCTCGTCGAGACCCAGTTCTTCAAGGGCAACGGCGACGGCACCTTCGCCTCCTCGCCGATCGTCCTCGCGACGCAGCTCGGCGGCAGCCAGCCGGTCGTGACCGACGTCGACGGCGACGCCGACCTGGACGTCATCACCGCGCAGTACTTCCGCACGATCAGGTTCGAGGGCGACGGCAATGGGGCGGCAGCCACCTTCCTGTGGCTCGAGAACACCCGCAGCGCTGGCGACGTCGACCCGCTCGTCGAGGCCGACTTCACCCCGCACACGATCGCCACGCTGAAGGACACCGCCAACGGCCGGGGTGTGGGCATGGGCTTCCAGATCCAGCCCGTCGTCGGCTTCCGCGAGCCGAACAAGGTGTCGTGGATCGGCACCAACCACGTCAACCGGTGCCAGTTCGGCGCGATCCTGCCGGTCCGCGAGCAGGTGATCGAGTTCCTCCCGGGCAGCGACATCCGGGCGCAGTGGAACCTCAACACGCTGTCCGACCCCACCACTGCCAGCCCGGCCTGCCCGGCGCCGTACGCCTCGAGCATCCTGACCTTCAGCGACCAGATCACCTCCCGGGCCGGCTTCGGCCAGGGGGCCCCCGGCGTGTTCGGCGCCGGCGACCTCGACGGCGACGGCGACCTCGACCTGGCGGTCTCCGGTGACGGTGACCGCCGGCTGTGGTGGATCGAGCAGCAGGCCGGCGGCACGACCGCGCTGCACCAGCTCACCGACCCGGGCGAGCACTTCGGCCAGTCCGGTGGCGGCACCGTCGCAGACTTCGACGGCGACGGCAAGAACGAGATGGTGTTCAGCTCCTTCGACAAGAGCACCGTCGCGGTCTGGACCCGGCGCCCGCAGCCGGCAACGCCGACCCCGACCACACCCACCACCCCCAAGCCCACACCGACCGCGAAGCTGACGATCCCGAGCTCCCTGCGGGTCGGCCCCGAGACCCGCACCGTGAAGGCCGGGAAGAAGGCCACCTGGTCGGTGCGGTTCACCGGCGCCCCGAGCGCCGTGCGGCGTACCGTCTCGGTCGTCTTCGACCCGGTCAAGGGCAAGACCGTCAAGGTCGGCTCGGTGCGCCTGTCCGCGACCTCCGTCGCCGGCGTCCAGAAGGGCCGCTTCACCTACCGGGTGAAGAAGAAGGGCCGCTTCGTGGTGACCTATCGGGGTACGACGGTGAACACGTCCCTGCGCGACACCAACGCCACCGACACGGCGCGGGTGCTCATCCGCCGCCGCTGAGGTAGCCGCCCGCCACCTGCTGCGCGGCCCGTCGCCGGGCCGCGTAGCGGGTGGCGAGCACCAGGTGGACGGCGATGCCGAGGAACATCGCGATGGTCAGGTAGGTGTGCAGCGGCTCGTTGCGCAGGTTGGTCTGCGATGCCCAGATCACGATGCCGAGCGCGTAGCCGAAGTAGATGTGGAACACCTTCAGCGTCCGTCGGGGCCGGACGAACCCGAAGACGTAGACCGAGAGCGCGAGATGCGTGGTGTTGAGACCGACCACGAACACCACGAGCGTCGCTGCGGCCAGACTGCGGTCGCCGGGCAGGTAGTGCACGGCCGTCGCGGCGATCATCACGGGCAGCAGCACCCAACCGACGCGGCGGTTGACACTGCCGGCGCGCTGCCGACGACGCAGCGCCACCGCCGCCGGGTGCGGCCCAGCGGAAGTCATGGCTCCGGCCCGCTCAGGAGTCGATGACGTCGTCGCCGAGCGTGTCGACGGCCCGCTCGACCTGGCGCCAGATGGAGTTCACGGCGACGACCGCGCTCTCCACGTCGCGGTCCTCGGCCGAGGCGAGGACGGCCGCTTGGAGCGAGACCTGGAGGGCGAGGTAGTCCACCGGGTCGAGCAGCCGCACCATCCGCCGCAGCTGCGGCAACAGGGTCCTGAGGGCACGGGCGAGCTCCCAGCTGCCGCAGCGATCGAGCAGCGCCTCGCCGAACCGATCCGACTCGGCGAAGGCGGTGACGAGGTCACCGCTCCGGAAGGCGAGGTCGAAGTCGAGCGCGATGCGACGCAGGGTCGTCACGTCTCCCCCCGTCGTCCGCGGCAGCCCCCAGCGGATCACGTGCTCCATGAGCAGGCCGCTGACGCGGAACACGTCGGATGCGTTGGTGCGGTTGAGCGGCGCGACCGTGGCGCCACGGTTGCGCTGGACGACGACGAGTCCCTCGGACGCGAGCTGGGCGAAGGCCTCCCGCAGCGGCGAGTTCGAGACACCGAACCGCTGCATGACGACCTCGGTCCGCAACGGGGTACCCGGCGCCAACTGCCCCGAGACGATGTCCTCGCGCAGGGCGGCCACGAGGTTCTCCCGGAGGGCTCCGTGCTCGTGGGCGACCGTGCTCATGCCCGCACGGTACTCAATCGGAGGGCCTCGTGACCCACAGATTGATACCTGTCTCGACCGCGTCCTCGTCGATGACGCTGAGCTCCGCCTCGGTGAGCGCCGGGAAGGCGAGGGCGTCGAGGTTCGCGTCGAGCTGCGCGACGCTCGAGGCCCCGATCACCGCCGAGGTCACCCGCTGGTCGCGGATCGCCCACTGCAGGGCGAGCTGGGCCAGCTTCTGGCCACGCTCCTGCGCGATCTCGTTGAGCCGTCGGACGTGGCGCAGCTTCGACTCGTCCAGGTGGTTGTCGCCGATGCTGGAGCCGTCGCGCGCCGCCCGCGAGTCGGTCGGGACACCGTCGAGGTAGCGGTCGGTCAGCAGTCCCTGGGCGAGCGGCGAGAAGACGATGCAGCCCATCCCCTGCTGCTCGAGCTCGTCGAGCAGGTCCTCCTCGATCCAGCGGTTGAGCATGGAGTACGACGGCTGGTGGATCAGCAGCGGCGTCCCGAGGTCGCGGGCGATGGACGCGGCCTCCTGCGTCTGTGCGGCGGAGTACGACGAGATGCCGGCGTACAGCGCCTTGCCCTGCCGGACCGCCTGGTCCAGCGCCATCATCGTCTCCTCGACCGGGGTGTCCGGGTCGAAGCGGTGGCTGTAGAAGATGTCGACGTAGTCGAGCCCCATCCGAGCGAGCGACTGGTCGAGGGACGAGAGCACGTACTTCCGCGAGCCACCGCCCTGGCCGTACGGTCCCGGCCACATGTCGTAGCCGGCCTTGGTGGAGATGACCAGCTCGTCGCGGTAGGGCGCGAAGTCGTCCTTCAGGTAGCGCCCGAAGTTCTCCTCCGCCCGGCCGTACGGCGGGCCGTAGTTGTTGGCCAGGTCGAAGTGGGTCACGCCACGGTCGAAGGCCCGACGCAGGATCGCACGCTGGGTCTCCTCCGGACGGTCCGTGCCGAAGTTCTGCCACAGCCCCAGCGAGATCACCGGGAGCTGGAGTCCGCTGCGCCCGGTGTGGCGGTAGCGCATGCCGGTCGCGGAGTCGTAGCGGTTCTCGGCAGCTTCGTAGGTCATGGCGCCCAGCCTGCCACCTCCGTCCTGGTGGGCGTGACGCTGGTCGAGGTGCGAGGGCCGCTAGGCCCGAGCCTCGAAACCACCCGCCGCGCCGACCATGCGCAGGGCGAGCAGCCGGTAGTGCACGGCGACCTCGTCGGGGGTCCAGCGGCCCTCGTCGCGGAACCAGCGCGCGACATCGATCCCCAGCGACAGCACCGCGAGGGCCGTCATGTGGGCATCGGGGGTGTGGAACACACCGTCGGCGACGCCCTGGTCGATGACGTCGCGCACGGCGAGGTCGATGTCGTGCCGGATCGCGACGATCTCGGCGAGGTGCTCCGCGCTGAGCGCCGCGAGCTCGTAGTTGATCACCCGTGCGCCGGTGTGGACGACGGCATGGTCGCGCACGAAGTCCTCGACCAGGATGCCGAGCTGCTCGACCGGGTCGTCGGAGCGCGCGACCGAGGCTCGCACCATCTCCAGCACCCGCTCGTGGCCGACTCGCGAGAGCTCGAAGAGCAGCTCCTCCTTGGACCGGTGGTGCACGTAGAGCGCCGCAGGACTCATCCCCGCCGCGGTCGAGATGTCCCGCGTCGTGGTGCCGTGGAAGCCCCGGGTCGCGAACGCCTCCACCGCGGCCCGGGCCAGCCGGGTCCGGGCGTCGGGCTGCTCGGGGAGCAGAGGGGCAGCAGGGGTGGACGCACTCACAAGGGGCATGGTAAGCAAGCGCTTAGTCATTCGACAAGGCTCCCCGACGACGGGGAGGACGAGGAGGAACGGTGAAGGGACTCGCCGACAAGGTCGCGATCGTGACCGGAGCCAGCCGTGGCATCGGGCTGGGCATCGCCCAGCGCCTGGTCGACGAGGGCGCTCGCGTCTGCGTCACCGCACGCAAGCCCGAGGCGCTCGACGAGGCGGTGGCCGCCCTCGGCGGCCCGGACCACGCGATCGCCGTCGCCGGCAAGGCCGACGACCCCGAGCACCGCGCGGACGCCGTACGGCGCACCATCGAGACGTTCGGGAGCCTCGACTTCCTCGTCAACAACGCCGGGATCAACCCGGTCGCCGGTCCGCTGATCGAGATCGACCTCGGCGCGGCCCGCAAGATCGTCGAGGTCAACGCCCTCGGCGCCCTCGCCTGGGCGCAGGAGGCGTACGGCGCCTGGATGGCCGAGCACGGCGGCGCGATCGTCAACATCTCCTCGGTCTCCGGCGTGAAGCCCGCGCCGGGCATCTCGATGTACGGCGCGTCCAAGGCGATGATGATCAGCCTCACCGAGTCACTCGCGGTCGAGCTCGGACCGACGATCCGCGTCAACGCGGTGGCGCCGGCGGTCGTGAAGACCCAGTTCGCCAGCCTGCTCTTCGAGGGTCGCGAGGAGGAAGTCTCCCGCGCCTACCCGCTCAAGCGTCTCGGCGTGCCCGAGGACGTGGCGGGATCGGTTGCGTTCCTGCTCTCCGACGACGCCGCGTGGCTCACCGGCCAGACCATCACCCTCGACGGCGGCGTGACCCTGACCGGCGGCGTCTGATGACCCCATCGACAGCCGGCGAGCTCCACGACAAGGGGGTCGTCGTCACCGGCGCCGGGCGCGGCATCGGCCGCGCGCTGGCGACACGGATGGCCGCCGAGGGCGCCCGCGTCGTCGTCAACGACCTCGACGCCGACAACGCGCAGGCGGTGGCCGCCGAGATCGGCGGTACGGCGGTGCCGGGTGACGTCTCGTCCGCCGACGGCGTACGCGCGGTCATCGACGCTGCCACCGACGCGCTCGACCGGATCGATGTCTTCTTCGCCAACGCGGGCATCGACGGCGCCGGCGGGCTGGACAGCCTGCAGACCCCCGACGACGTCTGGGACCGGATCATGGACGTCAACGTGATGGCGCACGTGCGGGCCGCGCGCGAGCTGGTGCCGCGCTGGCTCGAGGACGGCCGCGGCGGCCGCTTCGTCGTCACCGCGTCGGCGGCCGGCCTGCTCACGATGATCGGCAGCGCGCCGTACTCCGTCACGAAGCACGCCGCCGTCGGCTTCGCCGAGTGGCTCTCGGTGACGTACGGCGCCCGCGGGGTCGACGTGCACGCGATCTGCCCGCAGGGTGTGCAGACCAAGATGCTCGAGGACGCCGGACCCCTGCAGGCGCTGCTCTCCCGCGACAGCGCCCTCGCGCCGGAGGCGGTCGCCGAGGCGGCCGTCGCCGCGATCGCCGAAGGCCGCTTCCTGGTCCTCCCCCACCCCGAGGTCGCGGGCTACTACGCGGCCCGGGCCACCGACACCGATCGCTGGCTCGCGGGCATGCGCCGACTGCAGCAGAAGGTCGACGAAGCAGGAGCCGTCGGATGAGCGACCTGAAGACGACCGACATCCCCGGCCTCGACCTCGACGCGTTCCGGCGCTGGTACGACGGGCAGCGGCCCGGCGAGATCGCCGGGGGGCTCAGCGGTCAGCTGATCGCCGGCGGCCGCTCCAACCTGACCTACGAGGTCACCGACGGCACCTCGTGGTGGATCGTGCGTCGCCCGCCGCTGGGCCACGTGCAGGCGACCGCCCACGACATGGGTCGTGAGTACACCGCGATGAGCGCCCTGGTGCCGACCGACGTGCCCGTGCCGACGACGTACGCCCACTGCGCCGACCCCGACGTGCTGGGCGCGCCGTTCTACGTGATGGAGCGGATCCTCGGCACGGCGTACCGCAACCGCACCCAGCTCGAGCCCCTCGGCCCCGAGCGCACCGGCGCCATCGCCGGCCGGATGATCGACGTGCTCGCCGCCCTGCACGCCGTCGACCCGGCGGAGGTCGGGCTGGGGGAGTTCGGCCGACCGGCGGGCTTCCTGGAGCGCCAGGTGCGCCGCTGGGGCAAGCAGCTCGAGGGCTCGAAGACCCGCGAGCACCCGGACGCGGAGGAGCTGCACCGGAGGCTCACCGCGCGGGTGCCGGCCGACGATCCTGCGGTGGTCGGGATCGTCCACGGCGACTACCGCCTCGACAACCTGCTCACCGGCGACGACGACCAGATCAAGGCCGTCGTGGACTGGGAGATGGCGACGCTGGGCGACACCCGCACCGACGTCGCGCTGCTCCTCGTCTACGACCGCCTCGCCTCGTTGCCGGGCAGCGGTCTGGTCTCCGATGTGAGCACCGCACCGGGCTACCCGGACACCGCCACGCAGCTCGACAGGTACGCCGCGGCGAGCGGCCGCGACCTCGGCGACATGGGCCAAGGGATGGGATGGCACCTCGGGCTCGCCTACTTCAAGCTCGCGGTGATCCTCGAGGGCATCAACTTCCGCTACCAGCAGGGCCAGACGGTCGGCGAAGGATTCGACCAGATCGGCGCCGGCTTCGACCCACTGATCGCCGCGGGGCTCGACGCCCTCGGCAACGACTGAGCAGAGGACAGACATGGACTTCGGTCTCGACGACAAGACCACCGAGCTGCACGACAGGCTCTCGACCTTCATGGCCGAGCGGATCGTGCCGTCCGGCCCGGTCTTCCACGACCAGCTGGAGGCGTCCGACGACCGTTGGGCCTGGTCGGAGGCTCCGATCCTCAAGGAGCTGCAGTCCGAAGCCCGCGAGCTCGGGCTCTGGAACCTCTTCCTGCCCAAGGAGCACGCCGACAGCCCCGGCCTGACCAACCTGCAGTACGCCCCGCTCGCCGAGCTCACCGGCCACGCCGGGCACCTCGCGCCCGCCGTACTGAACTGTGCGGCGCCCGACACCGGAAACATGGAGGTGCTGTCGCTCTTCGGCACCCCCGAGCAGAAGGAGCGGTGGCTCAAGCCCCTGCTGGCGGCAGAGATCCGGTCGTCGTTCGCGATGACCGAGCCCGACGTCGCCTCATCCGACGCGACCAACATCGAGACGCGGATCGAGCGCGACGGCGACGAGTATGTCCTCAACGGCCGCAAGTGGTGGATCACCGGCGCGATGAACCCCCACGCCGAGATCATGATCGTGATGGGCAAGACCGACCCGACGGCCTCCCGGCACCGCCAGCAGAGCCAGGTGCTCGTGCCCCGCGACAGCCCCGGCCTGGAAGTCATCCGCGGGATGACGGTCTACGGGTACGACGACCACGAGCACGGCGGTCACGCCGAGCTGCGCTTCACCGACGTCCGCGTCCCGGTCTCCAACCTGATCGGCGAGGAGGGCGCTGGCTTCGCGATCGCCCAAGCCCGCTTGGGTCCTGGGCGCATCCACCACTGCATGCGCGCGATCGGCGTGGCCGAGTCGGCGATCGAGCTGATGTGCCAGCGGGCCGCCTCGCGGGTGGCCTTCGGTCGCCCGCTCGCCAACCAGGGCGTGGTGCGCGACTGGATCGCGGAGTCCCGGGTGCGGATCGAGCAGCTGCGGCTCCTCGTGCTCAAGACCGCCTGGCTGATGGACACCGTCGGCAACCGCGGTGCCCACACCGAGATCCAGGCGATCAAGATCGCCACCCCGCAGACCGTGCAGTGGATCCTCGACAAGGCCATCCAGGTGCACGGCGCCGGTGGGCTCTCGGAGGACTTCCCTCTCGCGTCGGCGTACGCCGGGATCCGCACCCTGCGGTTCGCCGACGGACCCGACGAGGTGCACAAGAACTCCCTGGCCAAGACCGAGATCGCCCGGCACACCACGACGGAGCCGACGCATGGATGAGACCCAGCTGCGGGAGCGGGTGGACCAGCTCCTCACCGAGCACCCGCCGACGTCGACCGACCGGCTCGACTTCCTCCACGCGCGGTTCGACGCCGGGCTGGCCTGGGTGCACTTCCCGGAGGGACTCGGCGGGCTCGGGCTGCCCCGGGGGATGCAGCCGATCGTCGAGAAGGCGCTCTACAAGGCCGGCGCTCCCGACAACGACCCCCGCAAGATCGGCATCGGCCTGGGCATGGCCGCGCCGACGATCCTCGCCTTCGGCACCGAGGAGCAGAAGCGGCGCTACCTCCGACCGTTGTGGTGCGGCCAGGAGGTGTGGTGCCAGCTCTTCTCCGAGCCCGGCGCCGGCTCCGACCTCGCCGGGCTGTCGACCCGCGCGGTGCTCGACGGTGACACGTGGATCGTCAACGGCCAGAAGGTGTGGACCTCCTCGGCTCACCTCGCCGACCGGGCGATCCTGATCGTGCGCACCGACCCCGACCAGCCCAAGCACGCCGGGCTCTCGTACTTCATCCTCGACATGCACGACGCCGGCGTCGACGTGCGCCCGCTGCGCCAGATCACCGGTGAGGCCGAGTTCAACGAGGTCTTCCTGACCGACGCCCGCATCCCCGACTCCGACCGTCTCGGCGAGGTCGGCGAAGGTTGGAAGGTCGCCAACGCGACCCTCTCCAACGAGCGGGTCGCGATCGGCGGCGGCGCCTTCCCGCGCGAGTTCGGGATGGTCATGAACGTCGCGAGGACGTGGCGGGAGCGGCCCGAGCTGCGTACGGCGGAGACCCACGAGCGCCTGCTGCGCGGCTGGATCGACACCGAGGTCGCCCGCATCACGGCCACCCGGCTGCGCCAGAAGATGGCCGCCGGCGTACCCGGCCCCGAGGGATCGGCGATGAAGCTGTCGTTCAGCCGGATCAACCAGGAGCTCTCCTCCCTGGAGGTCGACCTGCTCGGCGACGACGGTCTGCGCTACGAGAGCTGGGAGATGCGCCGGCCCGACCGGGTCGACTTCTTCGGCAAGGACGCCGGCTACCGCTACCTGCGCGCCAAGGGCAACTCGATCGAGGGAGGGACGTCGGAGGTGCTGCGCAACGTGGTCGCCGAACGCATCCTCGGCCTGCCCACCGAGCACCGCGTCGACAAGGACGTGCCCTGGAAGGACCTGCCCCGATGACTCTCACGCTCCCCTCGAACTCCGGGCCAGCGGACGTCAGCCTGCTCCCCGACGACGTCGAGACCGACCTCCGCGCGTCGGTGCGCAAGACGCTCGAGAAGCACGCTCCGTCCGACCGGGTCAACGCGGTGTACGACGGCACCGACGAGGTGTCCGACCGGCTGTGGTCGGCGTTCGTCGAGCTGGGCCTGCCGGGCCTGCTGGTGCCCGAGTCCCTCGGTGGCGCCGGAGCGTCTGCGGTCGAGGCGGCCGCCGTGCTGGAGGAGATCGGCCGCGCCGCCGCGCCGTCGCCGTTCCTGACATCGAGCGTCGTCGCAACGACCGTG
Source organism: uncultured Actinomycetota bacterium (assembly GCA_963717855.1). Taxonomy (GTDB): domain Bacteria; phylum Actinomycetota; class Actinomycetes; order Propionibacteriales; family Nocardioidaceae; genus Nocardioides. The sequence goes on from CAVQXF010000009.1 coordinate 476,497, forward strand.
CTGATCGCACTCGGCGACGAGACGATCCTGCCGGCGCTCGCCTCGGGCGAGCAGACCGCCGCACTGCTGGTGCGGCCGACGGCGCTGAGACACGGACCTGCGGCGCTCACCACCGTTGGCCCACCCGCGGACGTGCTCCTGCTCCCGGAGGGTGACGCGCTGTACGCCGTGCGCGGGGCGACGGCGACCCTCGTCCCGTCGCTCGACATGACCCGCCCTCTCTACGAGGTCGACCTCTCCGGGTCGGAGCGGACGCTCGTGTCCGACGACGCGACCGCCGCGATCGACCGAGCGCTGCTCACCGGCGCCGGGCTGCTCGCGGCCGAGCAGGTCGGGATCGCCCGCTGGGCCTTGGAGACGACGATCGCCTACCTCAAGGAACGTCGTCAGTTCGGCCGGGTCGTCGGCGGCTTCCAGGCGTTGAAGCACCGTCTCGCCGACCTGTACGCCGAGGTGGAGCAGGCCGACGCGGCCGCGCGGTACGCCGCGGCCACCCTGGCGATCGACGACGCCGACGCCCCGATCGCGGTCGCCGTCGCGGCCGCCTTCTGCGGCGAGGTGGCGGTGCACGCAGCCGAAGAGGCGATCCAGCTGCACGGCGGCATCGGCATGACGTGGGAGCACCCGGCCCACCTGCACCTCAAACGGGCCAAGGCTGATGCGCTGCTGCTCGGCTCGTCCGAGGCGCACCGCGCCGCGCTCGCCGTACTCGTCGACCTCCCAGGACCAACTGGTGTCGCAGAAGGAGTAGCACGATGGACCTGACCCTCAACGACGAGCAGCAGGCCTTCCGCGACCTCGCTCGCGACTTCCTGGATCGCGAGGCGATCCCGCACCGGACGCGGTGGGACCGCGACGAGTCCGTCGACCTCGACATCATCCCCAAGATGGCCGAGATCGGCTTCTTCGGGCTGACCATCCCGGAGGAGTACGGCGGCCTCGGCGGCGACTACCTCACCTACGTGCTCGGCATGGAGGAGCTCGGCCGCGCCGACTCGGCGTTGCGCGGGATCGTGTCGGTCTCCAACGGCCTCTTCGGCAAGTCGGTGCTGGGCTTCGGCACCGAGGAGCAGAAGCAGGAGTGGCTGCCGCGGATCGCCGACGGCACGGTGCTCGGCTGCTTCGGGCTGACCGAGCCCGACACCGGCTCCGACGCCGGCAACCTGACCTCGCGCGCCCGCAAGGACGGCGACGACTACGTCCTCAACGGCCAGAAGCTCTTCATCACCAACGGCACCTGGGCCGACGTCGCGCTCGTCTTCGCGCGCACCAGCGACGACGGCCCGCGGGGGGTCTCGGCCTTCCTGGTCCCGACCAACACCCCTGGCTTCGAGGCCCGCGAGATCAAGGGCAAGCTCGGGCTGCGCGGTCAGGCCACGGCCGAGCTGTTCCTCTCCGACGTACGCGTGCCGGCGTCCGCGCTCCTCGGCGAGGAGGGCAAGGGCTTCAAGATCGCGATGACCACGCTCGACAAGGGCCGCGTCTCGGTCGCCGCCGGTTGCGTCGGCATCGTGCAGGGCTGCCTGGAGAGCTCGGTGGAGTACGCCACCACCCGCCGGCAGTTCGGCAAGCCGCTGGCCGGCTTCCAGCTCGTGCAGGCTCTGATCTCCGACATGTCCGTCGACGCCGACGCCGCCCGGCTGCTCGTGTGGCGCTGCGCCGACCTGATCGAGCGCGGCGAGCCGTTCGGCGTCGCCGCCTCGAAGGCCAAGCTGTTCGCGTCCGAGGCCGCCGTACGCGCCGCCAACAACGCGATCCAGGTCTACGGCGGCGCCGGGTACGTCGACGAGTACCCGGCCGAGAAGTACCTCCGCGACGCGCGCGTGATGACGCTCTACGAGGGCACCAGCCAGATCCAGAAGCTACTCATCGGCCGCGCCGAGACCGGCATCAACGCCTTCGTCTGACCTCCACCTCGCCAGGAGAATCCATGCCTCTCGACCCCCACCTCAAGGGACTGCTCGACTTCATCGCCTCCGCCGGGCTGCCGCCGATGTCGGCAGGGACGCCCGAGGCAGCGCGCTCGGGCTTCCGCGCACTGACGGTCGACTCGCGGCCGCCTGAGTCGCTCCCCGAGGTCGTCTCGGTGGAGGACATCACCGTCCCCGGAGGCGCTGGTCCACGCCCGGCTCGTGTCTACCGACCGTCGACCCCCGGGCCGCTGCCGACGATCGTGCTGCTGCACGGCGGCGGGTTCGTGATCGGTGACCTCGACACCCATGACCTGACCGCCCGCACCCTCGCCAACAGCTGCGACGCCGTGGTCGTCTCCGTCGACTACCGGCTCGCTCCGGAGGACCCGTGGCCGGCCGGCGTCGAGGACGCCATCGCCGCCACCCGCTGGGCCTCCTCGTCCCTCGCCGACCTGGGGGGCGACTCCCGCCTCGCCGTCGCCGGCGACAGTGCCGGCGGCAACCTGTCCGCCGTCGTGGCCCAGGCGATGCGCGACGAGGGCGTCGCGCTTGCCGGCCAGCTGCTCCTCTACCCGGTCACCGACCGGCGCGGCAGCTATCCCTCGCACGAGGAGAACGGCACCGGCTACTTCCTCGACCTGGACACGATGATGTGGTTCGACCAGCAGTACGTCGGCCACCTCCCCGACGTCGACATCACGGACCCCCGACTCGCCCCACTGCACGGCGACCTCTCCGGCCTCGCTCCTGCTGTGGTCGTGGTCGCCGAGTACGACCCGCTCCGCGACGACGGCCTCGCGTATGCCGCCGCCCTGTCTGCGGCGGGTGTCCCCGTCGAGGCCCGCACGTTCGACGGCATGATCCACGGCTTCGTCGACATGGGCCGCCACTCCCCCGGCGCCCAGGCCGCCGTCGACGAGACCACCGCCCTCTTCCGCAAGGTGCTGCACGGCTGAGTGCGGGTGGTCGAGGAAGGCCTCCGGTGGTTCAGGAAGGACGAAGTCCTGTCTCGAAACCCCGGGTAGCCATGCAGGGCATCAAGCTCGGCATGCGGGTCCGCCGGGTCCGGCCGTCGACAAGCAACAACGGGTACGGCGGCCACGGGTCGACGCCGCACCCGGCCTCTCGGCCGAGATCGGTGGTTGAGGTGCGAGGGCCGCTAGGCCCGAGCCTCGAAACCACCACGCCAACGACGCCCAGAAGGCGTCCCGAAAATACTTCTGAAAAGTGTTCACATCCCGGTGAAAACAGGGGGTTCTGGGCATCTGAATGTCGGTGGTCAGTGCTTGGCTAGAAGCATGACCGAGAGCACCAGCAACCAGACATCCGGGGAGTCGCCCGACTCCCCTGACCTGGTGCTCGCGGCCCTCCACGACCGTCACCTCGTGGTCAACCACGCAGAGATCGACCAGCTTCAACTGGCCGTGCAGTGGGCGATCATCCACCCGGTCGAGTCCATCAACCACGGCGCCGCCACCATCGACGGCACCGAAGGCGAGCTCGCCATCGCCGGCACCGGCGCACCCCTGGTCGCCGAGTTCTGCATCGCCGACCTCGCCCTGGCCCTCGACCTGTCCACCGACGCCGGAAGGATCTACCTCGGCGACGCCCTCGAGCTCCGCTACCGCCTCCCGAAGATCTGGACCGCCACCACCACCGGCCGCGTGCCCGTCTGGAAGGCGCGCAGGATCGCCCAGGCCACCAAACCACTGTGCCCCGAAGCCGCCGCCTACGTCGACACCCACCTCGCCCACACCGCCCATCGCTGCTCCTACGCCCAGATCGACCGCGCCGTCGCGGACGCTCTGCCGCTCTTCGACCCCGCCGAAGCCGACCGTCGCCGCCGCGCCGCGGCCGACGGGCGCCACTTCGACGTCGACCTCGACCAGGTCTCCTACGAGGGCACCGTCCACGTCGACGCCGAGCTCGACCTCGCCGACGCCCTCGACCTCAACGACGCCATCGCCACCGGCGCCCGACAGCTCGCCGACCTCGGATCCACCGAGTCCCTCAACATCCGCAGGTCCCTGGCCGCCGGCGCTCTCGCCCGACACGACCTCATCCTCGACCTCCACGCCGACAACCAGGACCAAGACCGGCCGGCTCCACGCAGACGCGAGCTGGTCCTCTACCTCCACCTCAGCGACGGATCCGTCGCCGGCGTCGAGAACACTCGGTCCACGATCTCCGTCGACCAGGTCAAGGACTGGTGCGCCGGCACCAACACCACGGTGACGATCCGGCCGGTGATCGACCTCAACAAGAACCTGCACACCGACGCCTACCGGCCCACCGGGACGATGCGCGAACAGGCCATCCTCACCAACCCCACCTGCGTCTACCCCCACTGCACCCGACCAGCCAGGACCGCCGACCTCGACCACCTCGAGGAGTTCGGAACCCCGACGGCGGCGGACGCACCGAGAGCATCAACCTCGCCCCGCTATGCCGGGGCCACCACCGGCACAAGACCCACGCCGGCTGGACCGTCCTCCGCACCGGACCCACCACCTTCACCTGGACCAGCCCCCACGGCTACACCTACGACTGGGACACCCGCCACACCCGACATACCAGGTGAACACACCCCGCCGGCACCGCCGACGGGGTCACAGCCACGTCCAGGGCAGATCCTGACCGTCAGGATCGGCGTGGGCCAGCGAGGCCGGCTAGACACTTCCACCGGCCATCCACCTGCACCCAGACCTGCGTCATCGGCATCCTGAAGGTCTGAGACCGACCATCCACTGATACCACCACGTCCACCACCTCCGCGAAGAGAACAGCCGTCTCTCCGACCACGACGACCTCGGCACCGCTCACGTCCTGGGAACGCCAAACCGTGTGTCCCTCGGTGTTTCGCCGGACATAGTCGGACCTGCTGAAGGTCTGTCCCAGGTGCGTGGTCCATCTGAAGTCGTCGTGCAGGAGGTCCGACAGCCGCTCGCCGTCGCCCGCGGCGAGTGCGGCGGCTCGGTCCTCGGCCGCGGCTACGTCAGCGTCCCTGAGCCAGCAGCCCCAGACTCAGCAACAGCTTGTCCCGGGGATCCGACAACGAACGCCCCGTGAGCTCCTCGATCTGCTTGGCGCGGTAGATGACGGTGTTGCGGTGGCAGTAGAGAGCCTCGGCTGCGTGCTTCGCCGACCCGTCGTGCTCGAGCAGTGCGGCGAGGGTCGCGACCAGGGTGTCGGCGACGTGCGGGGGCTGGGCCAGCAACGGGCCGACGGTCTGGCCGATCAGCAGCGAGGCGATCTCCGGATTGCCGCCGAGCAGCACCTCGGGGAGCCGGCGGGTCACGCCGACGACGTCGCTCTGCTCACGCGTCAGGGTGTCGGCGGCCCGGGTGGCCAGCTGGAACGCGGTCGCGAAGCCGGCCACGCCCTCCGGTGCCTCGGCCAGTCCGACGCGACCGGTCGCGTGCGGGCGCAGCAGGTCGACCAGGCCGTCCTCAGGGGGCAGGTCACCGGCGAGCAGACCGAAGTAGGCGCCGCCGCGCACGTGCCAGTGCGAGACGATCCCCAACCGCTCGAGCCGGTCCTCCAGTGGCGCGAGCGGTTCCTCCAGCGAGCCGTCGTACGGCGCGACGACGCAGGCGACTGCCATCTCCGCGCTGATGCCGAGCGCCTCGCGGGCGTCGGTCGCAAAGTCGGGGTCGGCGCCGCGGCCCTCGACGAGCGCGTCGAGGGTGCTCTGCTGGCGCTGGAGGTCGCGCCGGTGCAGCCGCACGCTCTCGCGCCGGTAGGCCTCGATGAAGACGGCGTTCTGCACGTCCAGCGCCGACCAGACCTGCTGGCCGGCGACCAGCAGCACCTGCTCGTCGATGTTGTCCTGGGCGCCCTGCGCTAGCAGCGCCTCCCAGAGCAGCCGCGTGCCGAGCGTGTAGGCGTTGAGCACCATCTCCATCGGGATGCGCTGCCGCGCCCGCCGCCGCCCGGTCTGGCGCCACAGCTCGGCGGTGCCGTGCGTCGCGTCGGCGACGCCGGCCATCGCCTCGATGCCCCGACGGATGTGGTCGCGGGTGCTCGATCGGACGTCGACCTGGAACTCCGGACCGGTGCGCTCATAGACCTCCGCGTCCTTCGCCATCAGCGACAGGCAGATGTCGTCCGCGATCGCGTCGGCCTGCCCGAGCACCGACATCCAGGCCTCGGCGACCTGGGCATCAAGGGCAGGCGTCACCTCCCCGGAGAACGGACGCATGGAGGCACCTTCGCACTCCGAGCACAAAGAGCGCCACCACCTGGGGCAGGGAGTTGCGTTGCGCACGACAGGCGCTGTGCCCGGAGCCCAATGCGGATCCTGTGCGCTCCGACCAAGGTGGTGCCCGTCACAGTTCGGGCCGTGAGCATGGAGGAGGTATGCCGATGAGCGCATCATCCGCTGGCCTGGCCATGCACGACATCACCGTCACGTTCGGTGGGCTCACCGCCCTGTCCGGGGTCTCGCTCGAGGCCCGGCCGCGCGAGGTGCTCGGCGTGATCGGGCCCAACGGCGCCGGCAAGACGACGCTCTTCAACGTCGCCTGCGGGTTCGTCGTCCCCGACTCCGGCACCCTCTCCTGGCGCGGCCAGGCGCTGCGCCACCTGCGTCCGCACGACCTCGCCGGGCTCGGCATCTCCCGAACCCTCCAAGGACTCGGGCTCTTCGACAAGATGACGGTGCTCGACAACGTCCTGGTCGGCGCGGACCGTGACGCGGCCTCGGGCTTCTGGTCCGACCTGCTGTCCCTGCCGCGCTCGACCCGCGACGAGGCCAGGCTCCGTCGACGGGCGCTCGACGCCCTCGACGAGCTCGGCGTCGCGTCGTACGCCGACCGCTACCCCGCGAGCCTCCCGTACGCCGTGCGCAAGAAGGTCGCCCTCGCCCGCGCGTTGGTCTCCGAGCCCGAGCTGCTGCTTCTCGACGAGCCGGCGAGCGGTCTGTCCGACGCTGAGATGGACGACCTCGGCACCCTGCTGCGCGGCCTGACCGACCGGATGTCCGTGATGCTCGTCGAGCACCACATGGACCTCGTGATGTCGGTCTGCGACGACCTGGTCGTCCTCGACTTCGGGCGGGTCATCGCGACCGGCAGTCCCGCCGAGGTGCGCGACAACCCCGCGGTGCAGGCCGCCTACCTCGGCGATGCCGTCGACGCCGGTCCGGAGGCCTGACGTGCTCGAGGTCCGTGGGCTCTCCACGTCGTACGGCCCCGTGCGCGCTCTGCAGGACGTCAGCTTCACCGCACCGAGCGGGGAGGTGACCGCCGTGCTCGGCGCCAACGGCGCCGGCAAGACGACCCTGCTGCGCACCATCACCGGACTTGTCCGGGCGCAGAGCGGCAGCGCGACGTACGACGGCCGCGAGCTGACCCGCACCGCCCCCGAGCTGATGCCCGGTCTCGGCATCGCACACGTCCCGGAGGGCCGCGGGGTCATCACCGAGCTGACCGTGGAGGAGAACCTCCGGCTCGGCGGTCTCGGCCGCGGCGGTCGGGTGAAGCCGGCGGACCTCGAGCGGATCTACGACCTGTTCCCCGCCCTGGCGGACCGCCGGGCCGCGATCGCGCACGTGCTCTCCGGCGGCGAACGGCAGATGCTCGTCCTCGGCCGTGCCCTGATGGCCGAGCCCAGCGTGCTGCTCCTCGACGAGCCGTCCCTCGGGCTGGCCCCGCGCATCGTGGCCCAGCTCTTCGAGCTGGTGCAGTCCCTGGTCGTCGACCAGGGCCTCACCGTGCTCCTCGTCGAGCAGAACGCCCGCAGCGCACTGTCCATCGCCCACCGCGGCGTCGTGCTCAGCCTCGGCCGGGTCGTCGTCGACGAGCGCGCCGAGGTCCTCGCCGGCGACGACCAGCTCCGCCACGCCTACCTGGGCTTCTGACCCACCCCACCGACCCACCCCACCGACCGCAGAGGAGTCGTCCGTCGTGCAGCAGCTCATCAACACGGTCCTGGGTGGCCTGACGCTCGGCATGGTCTATGCAGCGTTCGCCCTGGCCCTGGTGCTGATCTGGCGCTCGACCCGGATCGTGAACTTCGCCCAGGCGCCGATGGCGATGGTGACCACGTTCATCGCGCTGCACATCATCGACGCCGGCCACTCCTACTGGCTGGGCTTCGCGGCGGCGCTGCTCGCCGGCCTGGTGCTCGGCGCCGTCGTCGAGCGGGTGCTGATCCGCCCGGTCGAGGGCAAGGCCGAGATCAATGCCGTGATCCTGACCCTCGGGCTCTTCATCGTGCTGCACGCCCTGGCCTCGGTGATCTTCGGCAACCGCTACCGCTCCTTCCCGGCCCCCTTCGGGATCCGCGGCATCGAGGTCGGCGACACCACGATCGCGCTCACCGGCTTCAAGATCTTCACGGTCGTCGCGGTCCTGGTGGTCATGGGACTGCTCGTGCTGCTCTTCCGCTACACCGACGTCGGCCTGCGGATGCGCGCAGCCGCGTTCAACCAGGAGGTGGCCCGCCTGCTCGGCGTACGCGTCGGCCGGATGCTCACCCTCGGCTGGGCCCTGGCGGCCCTGGTCGGCTCGCTGGCGGGCCTGCTGATCGCCGGCGGCAGCCTGGTCCACCCCGGCTACATGGACTCGGTCGTCGTCTACGGGTTCGTCGCCGCAGTGCTCGGTGGGCTCGACAGCCCCGGCGGCGCGGTCGTCGGAGGGCTGTTGCTGGGCCTCTCGCTGAGCCTGGTCTCCGGGTACATCGGGTCGCAGCTGGTCGCCCTCGCGGCGTTGGCGATCCTGATGGTGGTGCTGCTGCTGAGGCCGCAGGGCCTCTTCTCCCAGGCCCGCGAACGGCGGGTGTGACCATGACTCGCTTCCTCGGACGCCCGTTGGTGCTCGCACTGCTCGGCGTGGTGGTCGTCGTTCTGGTCCTCACCAGCGTCGACGACTTCCGCGCGGTGCAGCTGACTCAGATGGCCTACCTCGGCATCGCCGCCGGCGGCCTCACCGTGCTCACGGGTCTCAACGGCCAGATCTCGCTGGGCCACGGCGCCCTGATAGCCATCGGCGCCTACACGACGGCGCTGATGCTCCAGGACGACGAGCCCCTGCTGCCGCTCCTCGCGGTGCTGCTCGTCGCCACGGTCGTCACCCTGACGGTCGGTGCGGCGATCGGGGTCGCCGCGGCCCGCCTGCACGGCCCCTACCTGGCGGGCGCGACCCTGGCTCTGGCCGTGGCCGTGCCGGGCATCGCGCTCTACTTCGGCGACACGCTCGGAGGCGAGCAGGGCCTGCGGGTCCGAGTCCCCGACGCCCCGGACTGGGTGCTCGACGGGGCCTACTTCGTCACCGGCCAGGACCTGACCTCGAGCAAGTACATCGCCCTGCTCGGCTGGCTCATCCTGGTCGTCACCTATCTCGGGCTCGCGCACCTCTCCCGGGGACGGGTCGGCCGGCGGTGGCGCGCGGTGCGCGACGACGAGGTCGCGGCCGAGGTCGCCGGCATCTCGCTCGGACGGGCCCGCGTCTCCGCGTTCGTGGTCAGTGCGGCCGCCGCCGGCGCCGCGGGGTTCGTGATGGCGGTGTCGGTCCGGCTCGCAGCCCCCAGCGGCTACACGCTGACGCTGAGCCTGACGCTCCTGACCGCCGTCGTCCTCGGCGGCCTCGGCAGCCTGAGCGGTGCTCTCGTCGGCGCCGCCCTGCTGACCTTCCTCCCCCAGGTCATCACCGACGCCGGCGTCTCCGCCGGCCTCGACGACATCCGCGCCGCGGAGCTCGCGCCGCTGATCTACGGCGTGGTGCTGGTCGCCGTCATCCTGCTCGCCCCGTCCGGCCTGGTCGGCAGCCTGCGCATCGCCTGGCACCGGCTGCGACGCCGTACGCCCCCACCTGCTTCCGACAGCCCCACCCCGGACACCCCGCCCGACCGCGCGGTCGTCACCACCACCTCGAAGGGAGAACCGAGATGAACTCACGGCGCAGGAGGATGGCCGGCACGGCCAGTGTCCTCACCTCGCTGGTCCTGGTCGCCGCGTGCGGCGCCGGCGGCCGCAGTGACGACAACGGCGACGGCGACGGAGGTGGCGGCGCCTCCGATGTCGGCGTCACCGACGACTCCATCAAGATCGGCGGCACGTTCCCGCTGACCGGCGTGGCCGCACCCGGCTACAGCGAGATCCCGACCGGCGCGAAGGCCTACTTCGACTTCGTCAACGCCGCCGGCGGTGTCAACGGGCGCAAGATCGACTTCTCGGTCAAGGACGACGGCTACGACCCCACCAAGACGAGCAGCCTGACCAACGAGCTGGTGCTCAAGGACCAGGTCTTCGCCACGGTCGGCTCTCTCGGTACGCCGACCCACAGCGCGGTCGTCGACTTCCTCAACGACGAGGAGGTGCCGGACCTCTTCGTGTCGTCCGGCTCGCTCGGCTGGGGCGACGACCCCGAGGCGCGACCGATGACCTTCGGCTGGCAGCCCGACTACGAGATCGAGGGCAAGATCATCGGCCAGTACGTCGCCGAGAACATGCCTGACGCCAAGGTCGGCCTCTTCCTGCAGGACGACGACTTCGGCGAGGACGCCGAGAAGGGCGTGCGCCAGTTCGTCGACGACCAGATCGTCGAGGTCCAGCGCTACACCTCCGGCAACACGGACGTCGCCCCGCAGATGACGGCTCTGCAGGCGAAGAAGCCCGACATCGTGCTGGCCTTCACGACCCCGTCGTACACCGCCCTCGCGCAGCTGACCTCGCTCGGGCTCGGCTTCAAGCCGCAGTGGTACGTCTCCAACGTCGGCTCCGACCCGGCGCTGGTCGGGTCGCTGCTGGCGAAGTTCTCCGAGGGCAAGCTCTCGGGCGACGCCTCGGCGCTCAACGGCATCATGTCGTCGGAGTACATCCCCGGCATCGACGCTCCCGACAACGACTGGGTCAAGCTGTGGCAGAAGGTGTGGGACGCGAACGGCGGCCAGGGCGAGCTGACCAACTACCGGATCTACGGCATGTCGTGGGCCTACACCTTCGTGCAGGCGCTCCAGGCGGCCGGCAAGGACCTGACCCGCGAGGGCCTGGTCGAGGCGCTCGAGGAGGTCGGCTCGTCCCTGGAGGGCCCCAACCTCGCGCCGTACCGGTACGGCAAGGACAGCCACCTCGGCATCTCCGGGATGGAGCTGGTCAAGCTGCAGGACGGCAAGGGCGAGCCGCTCACCAAGGTCCTGACGACCGACACCGGCGACGCCGAGATCTCCGAGGACGACTCCGGTCAGGCCGACGACGCACCGCCGGAGTCCGGCATCCCGGACGTCGACGCCGTGGACTGAGCGGAGCCGCGACAATCGGGGCGTGAACCACGACTGGAACGCGCTCCTCACGACGGCGACCGACGACTTCGCCCGCACCATCGGCGAGGTCGACCCGGTCGCCGTCGTGCTGTCGTGCCCGGGCTGGACCGTGACCGACCTGGTCGATCACGTCGGCGGCGTACACCAGTGGGCGCGGCACGCCGTGCTCGAAGGCACGCCCGACGGTCAACCGGAGTCCCCGGCACCGGGAGCGGACCTCGCGAGCTGGTACGCCGGCCACGCCACCGCGCTGCGGGAAACCCTCCGCGCCGCCGGCCCGGACGCGTCCGCCTGGACGTTCGGGACCGAGCAGAGCGTCGGCTGGTGGCTGCGCCGGCAGTCCCACGAGACGTTGATGCACACGCGCGACCTGCTCGACGCCGGTGGCCGCGTCGAGCAGTGGACCGTCCCTCCCGAGCTCGCCTGGGACGGCGTACGTGAGGTGGCGACCGAGTTCTACCCGCGTCAGGTGCGGCTGGGTCGCACGGCACCGTTGCCGGCCACGCTCCGGCTCACCGCCACCGACCTGCCCGACGACGCACCCGTCGTGATCGGCGAGGCCGAGCCGGTGGTCGAGGTCCGGGCACCTGCGGTCGACCTGCTCCTGATGCTGTGGCACCGGCAGACCGCGGCCGACGCAGCCGCCGCCGAGCTGCTCCGACTGCCGATCGTGCCCTAGACGAAAGCGTCAGTCGGCTCGCCGTGTCTCCAGCACGCGAAAGCCCTTGGCACTCGCAAGCCGATGCGGTCGGGAAGCCCTGCTCGCCCAGCCACCGCTGCAACGAGTCCGCACCCAGGTTCTTGCCGACCACCATCACCGCCCGCCCGCCCGGCGCGAGCCGCGGCAGCCAGGTCAGCAGCAGCTCGTGCAACGCGTCCTTGCCGATCCGGATGGGCGGGTTGGACCAGATCTCGTCGTACACGTCGCCGGCTGGCACCTGCTCGGGGCGGCAGGCCACGAACCGGCCTGCGACGCCCATCGCGCGCGCGTTCTCGTTGGCCAGCGCGATCGCGCGCTCGTTGACCTCGACGGCCGTGACCGACGCGAGCGGGACGGCGGCAGCGATGGCCAGCCCGATCACGCCGTACCCGCAGCCCAGGTCGAGGAAGCGGCCCTGGGCGGGTGGCTCCGTCTCCCGGAAGAGCACGGCCGTGGCGTGGTCGAGGTGGCCGCGGCTGAAGACGCCGGCCCCGCTGACCAACGTCAGCTCGCGGCCCCAGACCTCGCAGGTGAAGGTCTCGCGTGCGAAGGGCACGGAGGGGTCGGCGCTGAAGTAGTGCTCGGCGTCCGGTTCAGGCATCGGCGGCCACCCGCTTCGCTCTCGTCTGGTCGGCGCGTGCCGCCATCTCGTCGTCGTCCGGGTAGTCGACCCGCTCCAGGGTGAGGCCGTGGGCGTGCAGGACGGTCACGCCCGGGTCACGTCGCGTCGCCCGCAGGATCTCGCCTGCCCACTCGACCGACCGCCTGCCCTCGCCGACCGAGATCAGGCAGCCCACCAGCGATCGCACCATGCTGTGGCAGAAGGCGTCAGCGACCACGGTCCCGACGGCCAGGCCGGTCTCGTCGCGAGCCCACGACAGCTGCTCGAGCGTGCGGATCGTGGTCGCTCCCTCACGCTGCTTGCAGAACGACGCGAAGTCGTGCTGGCCCACGAGCAGGCCCGACGCGGCGTTCATGGCCTCGAGGTCGAGCGGGCGCGGCCAGGCCAGCACGGAGGCTCGGGCCAGCGGGTCGAGCGCGGCCGCCGTGTCGGCGATCCGGTAGGCGTAGTGGCGGCGCAGCGCACTGAACCTGGCGTCGAACCCGTCGACCGCTGCGACCACGCGGCGTACCCGTACGTCCGCGGGGAGCAGGCCGTTCAGCCGGCGGAGCAGCAGGTCCGGGTCCGGCGCGTCCACCAGGTCGACGTGCACCACCTGACCGCGAGCGTGCACGCCGGCATCGGTGCGCCCCGCGCAGACCACGGAGACCGACTCGACCCGCAGGATGGTGGCGAGCGCCGACTGCAGCTCGCCCTGCACCGTGCGCAGACCGGGCTGCACCGCCCAACCGCGGAAGTCGGTGCCGTCGTAGGCGAGGTCGAGACGGAAGCGCACCGCGCAACTCTATTGCGCCGGTGCCTAGGCTAGAACCGTGCCCAGTCCCTCGATCGTCCTGATCTCCGAGGAGCACGCTGACGAGATGCGTGCCGGCTTCGCCCGCTACGTCGCGGAGTACGACGTGCGCGTCGCCCACTCCTGCCGGGAGGCACTGCAGACCGCCCGCGACATCCTCGCGGAGGGTGGCACCGTGGCCCTGTTCGCGAGCGAGTCGGTGCTGCCGGACGCCGAGGTCCTGCACTGCTTCCAGAAGCTGCGCGAGAAGGTCCCGACCGCTCGCCGTCTGATCGTCGCGCACTGGGACCGGTTCCTGCTCGACGCCCCGAGACTGCGCGCCGCGATGGCCAAGGGCAAGTACGACGCCTACCTGCTGATGCCCCGCGGTGCCCGCGACGAGGAGTTCCACAACGCCATCACGGACCTGCTCTCCGACTGGGGATCGACGGTCCCCGACCCGGAGGTCGTCTCGGTCAAGATCGTCTCGCCGGCACGCGACAGCCTGACCCTGTCGATCCGCGACTTCCTCGACCGGATGGGGATGCCGAGCCGGGTCTACCCACCCGACTCCGACGGCGGCCGCTTCGTCCTGGACCAGCTGGACCACGAGCCGACGTACCCCCTCGTCTACGCCCTCAACCGGCCCGTGATCCGCGCGACCAGCGTCCGTGACGTCGCGATCGCTCTGTACGGCGCGCCGACCGAGCTCGACCTCGACCACGTGGTCGACGTGGCGGTCGTCGGCGGCGGTCCCGCCGGCCTGGCGGCAGCGGTGTACGCCGCCTCCGAGGGGCTGTCGACGGTGATCCTCGAGGCGGAGGCGATCGGTGGGCAGGCGGGCACCAGCTCGATGATCCGCAACTACCTCGGGTTCCCGCGCGGCATCTCCGGGATGCGGCTGGCCCAGCGGGCCCGGAACCAGGCCCTCCGCTTCGGCGCCCGGTTCTACACCGGACAGGTCGTCGACGAGCTGCGTCCGGGCTTCGACGGAGCTCCGCACGTGTTGTGCACCGGCAGCGGCGAGGTGCGCGCCCGCTCGGTCGTGATCTCGAGCGGCGTGGCCTACCGCAAGCTCCGGGTCGAGCCGCTCGAGGAGCTCGTCGGCATCGGGGTCTACTACGGCGCCGCGATGACCGCGGCCCGCGAGATGGAGGGCCAGGACGCCTTCGTCGTCGGCGGCGGCAACTCCGCCGGTCAGGCAGCCGTGCACCTCGCCCGCTTCGCCCGCTCGGTCACCATCCTGGTCCGGCGCCCGGATCTCGCCGAGACCATGTCGCAGTACCTGATCGGCGAGATCGAGTACAACCCCCGCATCTCGGTGCGCACCTGCACGACGGTCGTCGACGGCGGCGGCGACGGGCGGCTGGAGTGGCTCGGTCTCCAGGACGTCCGCACGGGCGAGGACGAGAAGGTGCCGGCGTACGGCCTCTTCCTGCTGCTCGGCGCCGAGCCGCGCTGCGACTGGCTGCCGGACACCGTCTCCCGCGACGAGCGCGGCTTCGTGCTCACCGGTCGCGACGTGCCCAAGGACCGGTGGGCCGACGGCCTGCCGCCCGAGAACCTCGCGACCACCGTCCCCGGTGTCTTCGCTGCCGGCGACATCCGCGCCGGCTCGATGAAGCGGGTCGCGTCCGCGAGCGGCGAGGGCGCGTCCGTCGTACCCCTCGTCCACGCCTGGCTGGCCCCGGCACCCGAGGACGTCTAGAGCTCCGAGCGGTACGGCGGGTCCGCACCCGGCCGCGACACCGTGACGGCCGCGGCCCGGGCCGCGTGCGCCAGCACCTCGGCGATCTCGTCCGGCGGCAGGTCGGCGAGCGGCCCGCGGTCCCACAGCGCGTCGATCATGGCCGCACCGAAGGTGTCGCCGGCCCCGATCGTGTCGGCGACCTCGACGGGCAGCGACGCGACCTCGACCGTGCGGTCCCGGCCCACCCAGGTGGCGCCGTCGCCGCCCCGCGTCACCACGACCGCCGCCGGACCGATCCCGAGCAGGTGCGCGGCCGCCTCCGCCAGCTCGAGATCCGGGTAGAGGCTGGCGAGGTCCTCGTCCGAGGCCTTCACCAGGTCCGCGATCGCTGCCATCTGCTCCACCCGGGCCACCAGACCCGCGCCGGTGCCGGTGATCGCGGGGCGGGCGTTGACGTCGTAGGTGACGGTCGCGCTCGCGCGCAGCCCGCTGACCAGCTCGCGGACCTGGTCGGCCCCGGGCTCGAGGACCGCCCCGAGCGAGCACAGGTGCACGAACGCCGGAGCACCCGGCGTGACCTCGTTGATCCGCCACTCCAGGTCGAAGACGTACGACGCCGCGCCGTCCGCGCCGATGGTGGCCGCCGCCGTCGCGGTCCGCGCCAGCGCGTGCGGATCGCCCGCCAGCACCACGCCGGCGCTGTCGAGGTGCTCGGCGAGCACCCGGCCGCGGTCGTCGTCGGCCCACGCCGTCGCGAACCGCACCGACCGACCCAGCCGCGCGAGCGCCACGGAGACGTTGGCGGCGCTGCCGCCGGCATACTCACGTGTCGATCCGTCGGCCGCGTGGACGATGTCGATGAGGGACTCGCCCACGACCAGCACGTCACGATTCATGGGACGTCTCTACCATGCGGGCATGGAGGTCCACCCGCTCGACGCAGACTCGATGGTCCCGCCCTTCGAGCAGCTGCGGACCCAGGTCGCCTCTCGGGCGGCGTCGGGCGAGCTGCCGGCTGGCACCCGGCTGCCGACGGTCCGGGCGCTGGCGGCCGATCTCGGCCTGGCGGTCAACACCGTCGCGAAGGCCTACCGCGCTCTCGAGACCGACGGCGTCATCACCACCGAGGGCCGCAAGGGCACCTTCGTCTCCGCGACGACGGCCAGCGGCTCGGACGACGCTGCGGAGGCCGCAGCGTCGTACGTCGCCGTCGCGCGCCGCCTCGGGCTCACCGTCCCCGAGGCGGTCCGGCTGGTCGAGCAGGCCTGGTAGCGGTGGCCTGTGGACAGCCGACCCGGGACTGTCCCCGGCCACTGACAAGGTGTCCTGAGCATTGACCCGACGCAGCGGAGGCCGAATGACCACGACCGACGACCATCCCATCCTCGCCAAGGTCCGCAAGCTGCTCGCCCTCGCCGAGGACCCCGCCGCCACGACCCACGAGTCAGAGACCTACACCGCCAAGGCCGCCCAGCTGATCGCCGACTACGGCATCGACCAGGCCCTGCTGGCCGCGGCCGACCCTGCTGTCGACCCGGTGGGCGACCGGGTGCTCCGCCTCGATGCGCCGTACGCCGCCGACAAGGCCGACCTGCTCAGCACGGTCGCGCTCCGCCTGCGGTGCCAGGCCGTCAGCCGGACCCGCCGTACGACGGCAGGCAAGGAGCGCTCGATGCACCTCTTCGGGCACGCCTCCGACCTCGAGCGGGCCGAGCTGCTCTACACCAGCCTCCTGCTCCAGAGCGCGACCGCGCTCGCGCGGACCCCGGTCCCGGCCGGCGAGCACGCCGCCGCCTTCCGACGGTCCTGGCTGGCCGGCTTCCGGATGGCGATCGGCAACCGGCTCATCGAGGCCGAGGCCCGGGCGGAGAGTCAGGCCACGACCCGGTTCGCCGACGCGGGCCGCTCCTCCAGCCTCGTGCTCGCCGACCGGTCCGCCCTCGTCGAGTCGACGATGCAGGCCGCCTACCCTCGTCTCTCGACCGCCCGACCGCGCTCGCTGTCGGGCTCCGGCATCGCTGAGGGGTGGGCGGCAGGGCAACGCGCTGACCTCGGAGGGCGCCCGGTCGGAAGGACGACGAAGGCCCGCCACCTGAACAGGTGACGGGCCTTCGGCTGACTGCTGGGCGCTACTACTCGCCGGCCTTGGTGAAGCCTGCGGCGACAGCGGACTCCTCGGTGTCGAACCAGACCTCGGCAACGGTCTGCTCGAACCACTGGCCGTCCGGGGTGTGGTACTTCATCGAGTCCTCGTTGCCCTTGATCGGGAAACCCTCCGGGGCAACACTGGCGTCCTCGAGCGGCACGCTGGAGCCGGCGTACTTGCCGGACGTGCCACCCTCGGTCTCCTCGAAGACATCGGTGTCGACACCCTCGACCTCGACGACGGTCTCGTCGGTGGTCTCCTCGACGGGAGCCTCCTCGACCGGCGCCGCGACGGGGGCAGCCTTCTTGGCGGTCTTCGGCGCGGACGGCTTGTAGGCCTCGGTCACCAGCTCGATGACCGCCATCGGGGCGTTGTCGCCCTTGCGCGGACCGATCTTGGTGATCCGGGTGTAGCCACCCGGGCGCTCGGCGAACGTGACCGCGATCTCCGTGAAGAGCGCGTGGACGACCGACTTGTCGCGGATGGTCTTGAGGACCTCGCGGCGGTTGTGCAGGTCGCCCTTCTTGGCCTTCGTGATCAGCTTCTCGGCGACCGGACGCAGGGCGCGGGCCCGGGCCTCGGTCGTCGTGATCCGGCCGTGCTCGAAGAGCTGCGTCGAGAGGTTCGACAGGATCAGGCGCTGGTGAGCGGCACTACCGCCGAGGCGGGGACCCTTGGTGGGCTTGGGCATGGTTCTCTCTTTTCTCTCCGGCCGTGTCAGGTACCGGGGTAGACGACCAGCGGTCGCTGGTCATTTTTCAGTGGTGGAGGCAGGCGCCCTGCGCCTGCCTCCCAACTGGATCAGTACTGCTCGTCCTCGACGAACGCGTCGTCCTCGTCGTCGCCGTACGCCGCGAGAGCAGCGTGCGGGTCGAAGCCGGGCGCGCTGTCCTTGAGGGACAGACCCATCTCGACCAGCTTGGCCTTGACCTCGTCGATCGACTTCGCACCGAAGTTACGGATGTCGAGCAGGTCCTGCTCCGAGCGGCTGATGAGCTCACCCACGGTGTGGATGCCCTCGCGCTTGAGGCAGTTGTACGAGCGGACGGTCAGCTGCAGGTCCTCGACCGGGAGGGCGAGGTCGGCAGCCAGCTGCTCGTCGACGGGCGACGGGCCGATGTCGATGCCCTCGGCCTCGACGTTGAGCTCACGGGCCAGACCGAACAGCTCGACCAGGGTCTTGCCGGCCGAGGCGATCGCGTCACGGGGACGGATCGACGGCTTGGTCTCGACGTCGATGACCAGCTTGTCGAAGTCGGTGCGCTGCTCGACACGAGTCGCCTCGACCTTGTAGGTCACCTTCATCACGGGGCTGTAGATCGAGTCGACCGGCATCCGGCCGATCTCGTTGTCCGCGCCCTTGTTCTGCACGGCAGACACGTAGCCACGGCCACGCTCCACGACCAGCTCCATCTCCAGCTTGCCCTTGTCGGACAGGGTGGCGATCTTCAGGTCGGGGTTGTGGACCTCGACACCGGCCGGCGGCGCGATGTCAGCGGCGGTGACGTCACCGGCACCCGACTTGCGCAGGTACATGGTGACGGGCTCGTCGTGCTCCGAGGAGACGACCAGGCCCTTCAGGTTCAAGATGACCTCGGTGACGTCTTCCTTGACACCCTCGATCGTCGAGAACTCGTGGAGGACGGTGTCCACCTTGATGCTGGTGACCGACGCACCCGGGATGGAGCTCAGGAGCGTCCGGCGCAGCGAGTTGCCGAGCGTGTAGCCGAAGCCAGGCTCCAGCGGCTCGATCACGAACCGCGAGCGGAACTCGTCGACGGACTCTTCCGACAGGGTGGGGCGCTGTGCGATAAGCACTGGTTCTTTCCTTTCCGGGCCCACCCACTATTTGACAGGCCCGAATGTGCTGGTGACGGAAGGATGGTTGACCCCTGCCCCACCGCGAAGGTGAGGCAGGAGCCGGGAGTCACTTCTTCGAGTAGTACTCGACGATGAGCTGCTCCTGGACCGGGAGGTCGATCTGGGCCCGGACCGGGACCTGGTGCACGAGGACGCGCATCCGCGACGGGATGGCCTCGAGCCAGGCGGGGACGATGCGCTCGCCGTGGGTCTCGCGAGCCACGATGAACGGGGTCATCTCCAGCGACTTCTCACGCACGTCGATGACGTCGTGAGCGGTGACCTGGAAGGACGGGATGTCGACCTTCCGGCCGTTCACCGTGAAGTGGCCGTGGTTGACCAGCTGGCGCGCGTGGCGACGCGTACGGGCGAACCCGGCGCGGTAGACCACGTTGTCGAGGCGGCACTCGAGCAGCTGCAGCAGGTTGTCGCCGGTCTTGCCCGTGCGACGCGAGGCCTCGACGTAGTAGTTGTGGAACTGCTTCTCCATCACGCCGTAGGTGAAGCGAGCCTTCTGCTTCTCCTGGAGCTGCGAGCGGTACTCGCTCTCCTTGATGCGTGCCCGGCCGTGCTGGCCGGGGGGGTAGGGGCGACGCTCGAAGGACGAGTCGCCGCCGACGAGGTCAACGCCGAAGCGGCGCGACTTCCGGGTCATGGGACCGGTGTAACGGGCCATTTCTCACAAGTCTCCTGTTCTCGGTCGCTGATCAGACGCGGCGGCGCTTGGGCGGGCGGCAGCCGTTGTGGGGCGTGGGCGTGACGTCCTGGATGGTGCCGACCTCGAGGCCGATCGCACCCAGGGACCGGATCGCCGTCTCGCGGCCCGAACCCGGACCCTTGACGAAGACGTCGATCTTCTTCATGCCGTGCTCCATCGCCCGGCGTCCGGCAGCCTCAGCGGCCATCTGTGCGGCGAACGGGGTGGACTTGCGGGAACCCTTGAAACCGACGGTGCCGGCCGAGGCCCACGAGATGACCGCCCCGGTGGGGTCGGTGATCGTGACGATCGTGTTGTTGAACGTGCTCTTGATGTGGGCTTCGCCCACGGCGACGTTCTTCTTCTCCTTGCGGCGCACCTTCTTGGCGCCAGCCGCGGTGCGGCTCTTGGGAGGCATGCAGTTATCTCCTGAAGTAGCTGGTCTGTGAGTGGGAAGGCAGTGCCTGCCGGCGGTTGAGCAAGACGCTGTGCGCCTGTCTCGAAACCTCCGTCAGATCACTTGGCCTTCTTCTTGCCGGCAACCGTGCGCTTCGGGCCCTTGCGGGTACGAGCGTTGGTCTTGGTGCGCTGTCCGCGGACCGGAAGGCCCTGACGGTGACGGCGCCCCTGGTAGCTGCCGATCTCGATCTTGCGACGGATGTCAGCCTGGACCTCGCGACGGAGGTCACCCTCGATCTTGAAGTTGGCTTCGATCGCGTCACGGAGCTTGACCAGCTCTTCGTCTCCCAGCTCGTGCACCCGGAGGTCGGGGCTGACCCCGGTGGTCTCGAGGAGCTGCTGGGCGCGGGTACGGCCGATGCCGTAGATGTAGGTGAGTGCGATCTCGATGCGCTTGTCGCGAGGGAGATCAACACCAACGAGGCGTGCCATGTGGCGGTTTCCTTCTCAGTTCCACAGAGGTGTCTGTCGTGTCGCGTCCCGGCCCTCGTCGGACGGGCTCCGGCCTTCTGCTCCGGAGGTGGTTCGGACCCTGGGGTCCTAAGCGATCACGTTGAGGTTGTTTCAGTTGTGTCGGGCTGGATCAGCCCTGGCGCTGCTTGTGACGCGGGTTCTCGCAGATCACCATGACGCGGCCGTGGCGACGAATCACCTTGCACTTGTCGCAGATCGCCTTGACGCTCGGCTTGACCTTCACGGAGGGAGGTCCTTTCAGTGGCTGGTCGTTACTTGTAGCGGTAGACGATCCGACCTCGCGTGAGGTCGTACGGCGAGAGCTCCACCACCACGCGGTCCTCAGGAAGGATCCGGATGTAGTGCTGACGCATCTTGCCGCTGATGTGGGCGAGGACCTTGTGCCCGTTGCTCAGCTCGACGCGGAACATGGCATTCGGCAGGGCTTCCGTAATGGTGCCCTCGAGCTCGATCACGCCTTCTTTCTTCGGCATGTCCTCCACAATCTGTCGATCGGTTGTCTACCGTGGTGCACCGGAGCCGGACTGGGCCGGAACCGGGTGGCCCGGGAACCTCCACCGCGAGCGGTGGTGGACCTCGTGCGGCCGCTCCCTGAACCTCAACCCCGGCACGCCAGCGCAACCGCTCCTGCGAGCGATTCCTTGGCTTCCGGGCAGCCGCGAGGCACCACAGAGCAGACCCACGTTGGGCCGACACGCCAGTTTAGTCGGAA
>CAVQXF010000010.1:0-776243 GCA_963717855.1 uncultured Actinomycetota bacterium
ATCAGCATCCGCAACGTCGCGACCCCCGGTCGCGCAGGAGAGTGCGTCGCGACCTGCACGACCACGCACGTGGTGCCGCCCACCAGCATTCCGGATGCGCCCTCGACCGCCTCGACACCGAGCAGCGTCCCGGGGGCACCCGGCGCACTGGACGCCCCGGGCGCCCCGGGCGGACCCGGGACCGGTCTGCCTGACACCGGCGGACCGGCCGTGGGAGTCCTCGGGATCGGCCTGCTCCTGTGCGGGCTCGGAGCCGGGGCGGTGCTCGTCTCGAGGCGCCGTTACCGACGCCGGCACTGACCGGTCAACTGCCCGACCGTAGGTACCGCAGCACGGCCGCGACCCGACGGTGGGCGTCGGCGTCATCGGGCGCCAGCCCGAGCTTCGCGAAGATCCGCTGGGTGTGCTTCTCGACCCCGCCCAGCGAGACCGAGAGCGTGTCGGCGATGGCCGCGTTGGAGCGGCCCTCGGCCATCAGGGACAGCACCTCGCGCTCGCGCGGGGTGAGGTCGGCGAGCGGGTCGCGGTTGCGGCCCATCAGCTGGCGCACGACCATCGGGTCGAGCACGGTCCCGCCGGCGGCGACCGCCTGGACGGCGCCGAGGAAGTCGTCGAGGTCGCTGACCCGGTCCTTGAGCAGGTAGCCGACCCCGCCGTCGCCCGCCGCGAGGAGGTCGTCGGCGTAGGACACCTCGACGTACTGCGACAGCACCATCAGCCGGGCCTGCGGCCACGCACGCCGTACGTCGACCGCGGCCCGCAGGCCCTCGTCTGTGTGGCTGGGCGGCATCCGGACGTCGACGATGCCGAGGTCCGGCCGGTGCTCGAGCATCGCCGCGACGAACGACGGGCCGTCGGCCACCGAGCCGACCACGTCGTGGCCGGCCTCGGCGAGCAGCAGCTGAAGACCCTCCCGCAGCAGGAAGGAGTCATCGGCGACGACGACCCTCATCGGCGCTCCCTCATGGGGCCAGCACCGGGATCCGGGCGAGCAGGACGGTCCCGCCGCGCTCGGGCGAGGTGAGGTCGAGGGTGCCGTCGACGGCAGCGAGCCGCTGGCGCAGGCCCGCGAGACCGAGCCCCTTGGCCGGATGAGCGCCTCCGACGCCGTCGTCCTCGACGCGCACCTCCACGTGGGTGCCGGCGTCGACGACGCTCACCGAGGCCGACGCGGCACCGCTGTGCTTGGCGACGTTGGTCAGCGCCTCGGAGACCACGAAGTAGACGGCCGTCTCGACATGCGGCGGCAGGTCGGCGGGTACGTCGATGCGCGACTCCACCGGGACCGCGCTCTGCGCGAGCATCTCGTCGAGAGCGGCCGCGAGGCCGCGGTCGACCAGCAGCGGCGGGGCGATGCCCCGGCTCAGCGAGCGCAGCTCGGCCACGGTCTCGCGGGCCTGGGCCAGCGCCTCGTCGATGGTCGCCGCCGCCCGCTCGGGGTCGTCGGCCACCTGCTTCTTGGCCCGACCGAGGTCCATGGTGAGGCGCACCAGCCGCTGCTGTGGTCCGTCGTGGATGTCGCGCTCGAGGCGGCGCATCGACTCGGCCTCCGCCACCCGCGCGGCGTCGCGACCACCCTCGACCCGGGCCACCTCGTGCTGGAGCTCCGCGCGGCTGCTGAGCAGCACCCAGGCGAGGCTGGCGTGCATGGTGGCGACCAGGCGGACGGCGTACGGCAGGGTCACCAGGACGACGACACCGAGGGCGAGGTTGAGCAGGCTCTCCGTCGTACGACCGCCCTCGAGCCCGACCAGGTCCGCGAGCCCGGACTCGTCGCCCTCGGGGATCCATCGCTGCCAGAACCAGTAGGTGAGGCCGATCCCGGCCGCCACCCACCAGACCAGCGTCACGGCGAAGGCGATGGTGCCGGTGACCAGGCCGACCAACGACCACACGACGTCGAGCCAGGACTGCGCGTCCTTGAGCGGGGTCAGGACTCGGCGCCAGAAGCCGTCGCCGGGACGGGCACAGACGTAGCGCGGTGTCGGAGCCTCCCGGCCGAGCATGCCCCGCAGCCGGATCCGCTCGAAGCGCGCGAAGCCGCGCGCCACCATCACGCCCACCCAGATCAGCAGGATGCCGCCGATGAACACCACGAGCGCGATGCCGAGCGACAGGTCGATCACCACGACGATCAGCGCGACCAGGGCGATCGGGAACGCCGAGACGCTGTAGGCGCTCTCGTACAGCACCCGCCGTACGCCGCGGGGGCGAGCGACAGACGGCGCGGTCGCGCGCGCGGGCGTCGCGGTGGGCATCGTCAGGGTCTCCGTCATGGCAGCAACGCTAGGAATCTCGGGCCTCCCGCACGATCCTGCCAGCCCGACAGCCGGTGTCGGGCCAGCCCGACACCGCGCCTACCCGGCGAAGGCGTCCACCCCGGTGAGGTCGGCCGACCAGGTCCACAGCCGGGCGGCCGCGTCGGGGTCGAGCGCGTAGGCGCGGACGCCGGAGGTCGTCTGCGGCCCGTCGGGTACGACGTCCGCGATCGCGCAGTCCTCGAGGTAGTCGCCACCACGGCCGTCGAGCTCCGGTGACGTGGCCGCCCAGACCGCCGTCGCGGCGCCCTGCTCGGGCGAGCGGAAGTCGGGCAGCACCGGGTTGCCGTCATCGTCGAGGGTCATCACGGCGTCGAGGTCCTCGGCCTGGAGGTGGCGACCGAGCGAGGTCAGGATCGCTCCCGGGTGCAACGAGAACGCCCGCACACCCAGATCGCGCGCCAGCGCGTCCAGGTGGACGGCGAAGAGCACGTTGGCGGTCTTGGACTGCCCGTAGGCGAGCCACTTGTCGTAGCCGTCCTCGAACCACGGGTCGTCCCACCGGATGTCCGAGAGGTGGTGTCCGGTGGACGACACGCTGATGACGCGGGCGCCGTCGCCGATCGCGGGCCGGAGCCGGTTGACCAGGGCGTAGTGGCCGAGGTGGTTGGTGGCGAGCTGGAGCTCCCAGCCGTCGGCGGTGCGCGTCTCCGGGCAGGCCATCACCCCGGCGTTGGTGATGACGAGGTCGAGCGGGCGTCCGGCGGCGAGCACCTGCTCGGCGTACGACGCCACGCTCTCCTGGTCGGCGAGGTCCATCGCGGCGACCTCGACGCCGACGATCCCGGCGAGCACCCGCTCCGCCTTCTCCGGTCGGCGAGCCGGCGCGAGCACCTGCGCCCCGGCCCCGGCGAGCGCTCGCACCACCTCGACGCCGATGCCGGAGTAGCCACCGGTCACCAGGGCGGTCCGGCCGGTCAGGTCGACGCCGTCGAGCACCTCGGCCGCGGTCGGGACCATCAGCTGCCCCGGGGGAGGTCGGTGTCCACGGTGACGGCTTCCCACTCGTCGATCGACGCGGTCAGCTCCGCCAGCTTGGTGCGCACGGCGGCGAGCACGTCCTTGCCGAGCAGCAGCCGCAGCGGCGGCTCCTCGAGCCCGGCGACCATCACGACGGCCTCACCCACCTTGCGCGGGTCGCCCGGGAGGTGGTCGGCGAACGCCTTGATCAGGTCCTTGCGGGCGCCGACGTCGGCGGCGTACGCCTCGAGGGGCGCCGCGGTCTCGTGCATCGACCGCTTCGCCCAGTCGGTGCGGAAGGCGCCCGGCTCGATAGCCGTGACCTTGATGCCGAGCGGGCCGACCTCCTTGGCCAGCGCCTCGGTCAGCGCCTCGAGCGCGAACTTCGTGGAGCTGTAGTAGGCGTTCGGCGGGTTGGCGACCAGGCCCGTCATCGAGGAGATGTTGATGACGTGGCCGCTGCCCTGGGCGCGCATGCCGGGCAGCACCGCCTTGAGGGTGTCGACGACCCCGAAGTAGTTGGTGTCGAAGAGCCGCCGGACGTCGGCGTCATCGCCCTCCTCGACCGCGGACAGGTAGCCGTAGCCGGCGTTGTTGACCAGCACGTCGATGCCGCCGAAGGCGTCGTACGCCGCCGTCACCGCGGCGTCGATCTGGGCACGGTCCGTGACGTCGAGAGGTACGGCGAGCGCCGCGGCGCCGTGCGACTGGACGAAGTCCTCGACGTCGGCGACCCTGCGCGCGGTGACGACGACCTGGTGCCCGGCCTCGAGCGCAGCCCGAGCGATCTCGCGACCGATGCCGGTCGAGCAGCCCGTGACCAGCCAGCGCGTCATGCCGTCACCTCGGGGAGGCGCCGCAGGTACGCCGTACGCCGTGCGGCGCGCTGGGCGGCGCGCTCCTCGGGCGTGACCCGAGCAAGGTCGGGGAGCTCGTCGTCGAGCCGGTCCAGCCTGACCACCCTCCCCCGGGCCGAGAGGTCCGGTCGCGCACCACCCTCGGGGAACTCCGCCATCCGCAGCGTCAGGATGCCCTCGAGCAGGCCGTCGGTGTCGATCCAGTTGTGGACACCGGGGTCCTGCGCAGCGATCACGTAGGTGTAGGTGCCGTCCTCGTTGGCGAGCGACTGCGCCTTGTTGAGGCTGCCGGTCCGGTCGAGCACGTCGAGCGTGGTGCCCCAGATGGTGGAGAGCGGGACGGTGAAGTACTCCGCTCCGCCGTCGCTCACGTCGACCACGAACGCCTCGTCCGGCGCGAGCAGGAACCGCCCGGCGACGTACACCTGGTGGCGCATCGCGCCGGTGTGGTCGGCGGTCCAGGCGAGCGAGAAGTGGTTCTCGGGCGACTTGTACATGCCGTGGCTGAGCTTGCCGGTGAAGTCGGCGAAGTGCGCCATCATCCGCGCGGTGGCCTCGGCCTGCTCGTCGAGGGACAGCGCCGGGGTCGCCGGTGGACCGCCGAGCCGCTCGACCGTGAAGGCGTTGGGATCGTCCTGCTCCCAGTCCAGCAGCACGTCGCGGATGTAGAGCTCGTGCGCCTCCGGCGTGGACCGCACGTGGTTGGGCCGACCGCCGGCCGGGTCGGAGTCGACGGTGATCAGGAAGGACCCGTCGTCCGCTACCTGCATCCGCCGCCCGTCGAGCACGTCGACGGTGCCCATGTGGGCGTTCCAGAGGGTGAAGTAGTTCTCGGTCATCCGGTGTGCGCCGACCCGCCCGCGGATCTCGTACCGCTCGCTTCCGGAGATCGGAATGACGCGGTAGACGGAGTCGGGGTTGTCGATGCCCCAGCGACTGCCGGGGATCCGGCGGCCGTCGACCTCGTGCTCGAGCCGGGTGATCGTGGTGACCTTCGGCCGCAGGGGGTCCTGGTTGGTCGACCACACGGCCGCGGAGAACATCACCTCCTCGTACGCCGCCTCGAACCGCGCGCGCATCTGGTCGGAGGCCTTCGCACGGCTCAGCCAGGTCTCGGCGACGGAGGCGTACGCCGCCCGCACGGTCGGATGCCGGACCAGCTCGAGGGCGGCCAGCTCGTGGGCGTGCTGCACGTCGGTCGCGACCGGGTGGGTCATGGATCTCCTCGCTGGGGGCGTCCAACAGAAATGTCAGTTCTGACATAATGAGAGCATGTCGAAGGCCGATCGCACCAGGGCCGCGCTCCGCGACGTGGCGCTGCGGCACTACGTCGAGCGCGGCTTCGAGGCGGCGAGCGTGCCCGCCATCGCGGCCGAGGTCGGAGTCACCGAGCGCACCTTCTACCGCCACTTCGCGACCAAGGACGAGGTGCTCTTCGGTGACGTGGTCGACCGTCTCGCCTGGTTCGCGACGGCGCTGCGCGAGCGGCCGGACGACGAGGACCTGGTCCGCTCCGTGCTCGGCGCGCTCGGCTCAGCGCCCACCGATCCCCAGCTCCTGACCGAGATCGCCCGGCTGCGCACCGAGCTTCTCAGCGCCGAGCGGATCGAGCGCACCTACCGTGACCGCCAGGGCGCGATGGCCACCGAGCTGCGGGCGGTCCTGACCGAGCGCGGCGCGACGCAGCTCGACGCCGCCGTACGTGCCGAGGTCGTGGCGGGCGCGGTCTTCGCCGCGCTGGCGGTGTGGACCGAGGGCGCCGGGCCGCACGACGTACGCCGCTTGGGCGACCTCACCCGGCAGGCGCTCGAACGGGTGCGTCCCGCGCTCTGACCCGTCCAGGTCAACCTCCGCGGGGGCTGGGGCGTCTCCCCACCAGGAGCACGAACCGCCCTGGAGGCCGCCATGCGCACCACCGCTGCAGCACCTGTCCTGCTCGCCCTCGCCCTGGCGGCCGGCGCCGCCGGCTGCGGCAACGGGCCGACCGACGCCGGTCCGGCCGTCGCGTCGGTCTCGACGACGTCGACCGTGCCGGCCTTCCCGTCCGACACCCGCCCCCAGGACGGCGGCTACGGCTCTGGCAACGGCCTCGGGCTGACCGACGTACGCACCTCGCAGGAGGACGGCTTCGACCGCGTCGTCCTCGAGCTGGGCGGCACCGGGACGCCGGGCTGGCAGGTGGAGTACACGACCCGCCCACGGGCCGACGGCTCCGGCGAACCGGTGACGCTCGAGGGCACGGCGTACCTGCAGGTGGCCCTGCGCGGTCTCGGCATGACCTACGACACCGGCGTCGCGCCGTACGGCGACATGAAGACGCGCGTGCCCGGTGCCGGGGGCGTCGCCGAGGTCGCTCCTGGTGGGTTCTTCGAGGGCGACCAGCTCGCGCTCATCGGACTGACCGGCGCCGAACGGCCGTTCCGCGTCTACACGCTCGCGGACCCCACGCGGGTGGTCGTGGAGGTGCGCACCTCTCAGGCCTCCGCGCTCAACGGCAGCCGACGCACGCTGGCATAGGACCGGTCGGTCCCGTCGACCGGGTCGGTGAACGCCAGCTCGCTGGCGAGCAGCTGCAACGGGCGGCTGAAGTCGTCGACCGAGACCTCGCGCACGACGGGGTAGAGCGGGTCGTCGACGATCGGGATGCCGAGACCGTAGAGGTGCAGGCGGAGCTGGTGGGTCCGGCCGGTGCGCGGCGACAGCCGGTAGACCGCCAGCTCGTCGTCGCGCGACTCGACGTCGACGGAGGTCTCGGCATTGACCGGCGCCCCGGGCACGACCTCGGCCCGCCAGGCGCCGCGCTCCTTCGCGATGTGGTTGCACACGGTCACCGGCAGCTCGAGGTCCTCACGCCAGGGAGCCAGCGCCCGGTAGGACTTGCGCACCTCACCGCGCTCGAACATCCGCTGGTAGGGGGCCCGCCACCGCTGCTCGGTCGCGAGCATCAGGACGCCGGAGGTCACCCGGTCGAGCCGGTGCAGCGTCGACAGCTCGGGGAGCCCCAGCTCTACCCGCAGCCGCACGACGACGCTCTGCGTCACGTGGTCGCCGCGGGGGATGGAGGAGAGGAACGGTGGCTTGTCGACCACCACCAGCCGCTCGTCGCGGTGGATCACCGTCAGGTCGCCCGGCACCTCCGGCTCGTCGCGGAGGTCGCGGTGGAACCACACGAACGTGTACGGCCGGTAGGGGTCGTCGTCGCGCACCGGCCGGAGGTCGTCGTACACGAAGCGTCCGTCAGCCAGCAGCGCCGCCACGTCGACCCGAGGCGCGAGCCGGTGGTCGAGCCACTCGCGCATCGTCGACCAGGGCGCGGGCTCGACCCGGTCCGGCGTCCGCACCCACGCCGCGCTCAGACCGTGGCGCAGCGGAAGCGGCGAGTGCGGGGGCATTCGCCGATGCTAGGCGGCATCGTGGTTTCGAGGCTCAGGCCTGACGGCCTTCGCACCTCAACCACCGTGACTCCCCGGTGGTTGAGGTGCGAGGCGCCCTAGCGCCGAGCCTCGAAACCACCGGCGGGGAAGCGCTCGCGGATCTGGTCGGCGGAGAGGCCGTAGGTCTCCGGGGCGTACGCCGGCCGGCTCGGGTCGCGCGGACGGCGCTGGAGCCAGTCACGCATGGAGGCCTCGGCCTCGTCGGTGAGTTCGAGACCGAGGGCGTCGTACACCCGCGAGACCTGGCCGATCGGGTCCGCCACGGCGTCGGCGAACTGCACGTCCGTCACCAGCGACGGGTCCGCCCATGCGGCCCGGGTCGCGAGAGCACGATCGTTGGTCCAGCCCATCCGCTCGATCCACTCGGCGCCGATGCGGTGCAGGTCGACGACGTCGGCGTGCATCGCGTGCAGGGTCGCGTTGAGGCTGGCGCCGGAGGCGATCGTCTCGACCGGGTCGCGGTGCAGGTGCACGACGTGAAGCCCGGGGAAGCGCACCCGCAGGTCGTCGAGGTAGCCGAGGTGCGCGGGCGTCTTGAGCACCCAGCGGTCCGCCGTGACGCCGCGCTGCCGCTGCTGCCACTGCAAGAGCTGGAGCATCCGGTGCAGGTGGTCGTACGCCGGCGCGAAGTCCTGGCCGTCGATCCAGGAGCGGTACGCCGGCACGTGCGCGCCGGCCTCGGGCACGTGGGAGAGGAAGGCATCGGCGAGGAAGACGATCTCCTCCTCGGCCTCGAGCGCGTGCATCGGGTGGATCGCGTAGAGGTCGGGCACCCACTGCCGTGACTGCTCCTCACGGGCCACGGCCTGGGCGATCCGTGGGTCCTCGACGTCCCAGCGGTGGTCGAGCCTCGGCGCGACCTCGACGACCTCCCACCCACGGGCACAGCGGAAGCGCGGGTCGGCGGCGAGCAGGCGCTGAACGAGCGTGGTACCGCTGCGCATCATGCCGACGACGACGACCGGGTCGACGACCTGCTCGTCGGCGATCTCCGGATGCCGGCGGCACCACTCCTGCGCACGTAGGCGCATCCGCAGGCTGTGCACGGCACCACCGCGGAGCAGGTGCGCCCCGATGTCGTTGAGCCCCGCGCCGGCGTACGACTCGAGCAGGACGCCGAGCGGCTCCTCGAACGCCCCGGGCCCCAGGTCGTCGAGGCCCTCCTTGCGGCGGGCGTCCGCGACGACGCTCGCCAGATCGAAGCCAGCAGCCATGGCGCGAACCTATGCTGTCGCGGTGGACAGCGCCCGTGACATCGAGAACCTGCTCTACGAGTACGCCGAGCGCATCGATGCCGGCGACCTCGACGGCGTGGCCGAGCTCTTCACCCACGGCCGCATCAACGGCCAGGAGGGCGGACCACCGGAGACCGTGTTCGAGGGCCGCGCCCGGGTGCGGGAGCTGTACGGCATGGCCACCCGGATCTACGACGACACCGGCACCCCGAAGACCAAGCACCTCACGACCAACGCGCGCATCGAGGTCGACGACGACGCGGGCACCGCGACCGCGCGCACCAGCTATCTCGTCACCCAGGCCACCGGCGACCTGCCGCTGCAGGTGATCATCACCGGGCACTACCTCGACACGTTCCACCGGATCGACGGTGCGTGGTGGTTCGACAGCCGGACCATGTTCGTCGACCAGAGCGGCGACCTGAGTCACCACCTGAGGTTCTGATGTGGACCGACCGATGTCTACCGGAGCAGGCGAACCGGGATCGGTAGGTCGAGGTCGGCCCGCTCCGATGGGGTTGAGACCCGACGCAGATCAGTGAGCCGTCGTCGGCCGACCACGCCTCGAGCAGCTCCGTCGCGCCGTTCCGTGACCGGATGAAGCGAGCGTGACCTGACCGCCGGATGAACGCGATGCACAAGCAGGTGTAGGAGCAAGACGTCGCAGCGTGGGCGGACAGGTTCCTGTCCGACGTGAGGACCGTCCGTCCCTCACACGAGAAGCGCGTCCGACCGGAGCACAGTTCCTGTCGCGGAGACCACTGAATCTCAGCAACTGCGTCTTCTCAGTCTTCGCCACGGGGTCGAGGTCGCTGTGTGATACTCGTCCGGCTAGCCACTCGGGGGGGGGACGAGCGTGCTATGAGTATGGAGAAAACGACCGATGAGTCGACGCACCACACGGCGGATACGTTGCATCGCCGCATCAAGTCTTGCAGGTCTGCTGACGCTCGGGCTGGTCGTCGCGCCGGCGATCGCTGATCCGGCCGCGACCGCCACGGATCCGTCTTCCAGCGAGTCAGCTGCCCCGGGCGCCGAGGACACCGCCACCGCGGAGCCGAGCGACCCGTCGGCCACCGCCGACCCCTCGGCCTCCGCCGACCCCTCGGCCTCCGCCGACCCCTCGGCCTCCGCCGACCCCTCGGCCTCCGCCGACCCCTCGGCCTCCGCCGACCCCTCGGCTTCGGCGAGCGGGGACGCCCCGGCGGGATCGACCACCATCACCACGAAGCCGACCAAGCAGTCGCTCGCCCTCGGGGTGACGCCGCAGTTCGTACCCAACCCGCCGACCGGCTCCGCGGTCATCACCGTCAAGGTCGGCGGCCGCCGCGGTTCGCTCACGGCGGTCGACGGTCTTCAGGGCGTCCACCTCGGGCTCTTCGCGGGCAACGCCAACGACACTGGGTCGACCGGGAATGCCCTGTACAACTGCACCTCTGACTCCGACGGTGACTGCTCGTTCACGGTGCCAGCCACCGGGAGCATCGGCGGGATCGCTAACCAGAACCGACGGTACTGGGTCAAGCAGATTCCGCCCAACGTCGGAAACGCTGGCGGCTACTTCGAGAACCTCAGCCTCGGCACCACCACGAGCAGCAACACCCCCGCCGCGTCCACGCCCTACGAGTTCCAGACCGGGACAGCCCTAGTGCCCGGCGCCACATACCGATCGACTGCGAACTTCATGTCCACGGAGACCGGTACCAAGAGCTCGACCGGCATCTGGCAGAACTCGCTGGCCAACCCCGCGTTCCCGGCCAAGTGCGGCATCAACGTCGCGCTCGTGCTGGACGTGTCCGGCTCGCTCGGCACCGCGGGTCTGAGTGCCCTCAAGGCAACGGCCAACGGCTTCGTCGACGCGCTCACCGGCACGCCGTCCGCGATCGCCACCTACACCTTCGCCTCGGCCGCACCGGCCCAGGGCAACAACAACCTCAGCCTGACGCCGGTCTCGACGCCAGCGGGTGCCAGCACGGTCAAGACCCGGATCGGCCAGTCGACCATCCCCAGCGCGGCGAACTACTTCACCAACTGGGACCGCGGGATCTATCAGGTCGCGCAGTCCGGTGACGCCTACGACGTCGCGATCGTGATCACCGACGGCAACCCGACCAGGTACGGAAGCCCGGCCGCGGGCGGAGGGTCCGGCGCTGCACCAGATGACACCCGCTTCATCGAGGTCGAGAACGGCATCGCCTCCGCCAACGCCGTCAAGGCCAAGAACACCAAGCTGATCGCGTTCGGTATCGGCGCGGGCGTCACCAGCGAAGGCAGCGGACGCAACCTCCGGGCCATCTCGGGCACAGTCCCGAACAGCGACTACTACCAGACCAACGACTTCGTAGCAGCCGCAGCTCAGCTCAAGGCACTGGCGCTGGGCAACTGCACCGGTTCGGTCACCGTCGTCAAGCAGCTCGTGCCGTCGTCCACCGCCGCCGGCTCCACGGCCGGCGCCCAGTCGCCGACCACCCCCTGGACCTTCACCGGCACCCCCACCACCGGCGCTCCCGTGACCGTCAACGCCCCCAACGTCCGCACGACCGCCACCGACGGCACCGGCGCGGTCAACTTCCCGCTGACCTTCACCGGTACTGCCACCTCCGGCAACGTCACGTTCGTCGAGACGCCACAGACCGGCTACGCCCTCCACCAGGGCGTGCTGAACCAGAACGCCGTGTGCACGAACGTCCGCACCCAGGCCAACATCGTGCCCACGAACGTGGCCAACGGGTTCACGGTGACGGCAACCGTCAACCCACTCACCGACCTTCCCGATCCGATCAGCTGCACCGTCTACAACAAGGCTCAGAGCGCCTCCTTGACGCTGGTCAAGACGGTCACCAACAACAACGGCGGCACCGTCCTGCCCACCGCCTGGACACTCGCCGCCGCCGGCCCGACCCCGATTACCGGGAAGACCGGCGATGCGAGTATCACCGCCGCCACGGTCACTCCCGGGACGTACACCCTCTCGGAGTCGGCACTCCCGGCCGGTTACACCGCGGGGGCCTGGTCCTGCACCGGTGGTGGCACGCTCACCGGATCCAGCTTGGTGTTGCCCACCGGCGCCAACGTCACCTGCACGATCAACAACGACGACCAGCAGGCGAACCTGACGTTGGTCAAGACCGTCAACAACGCCAACGGTGGTAACGCCACGGCCAACCAGTGGACGTTGACCGCCACCGCTGCACCCGCGATCAGCGGGCAGGGTCCGGTCTCCGGTGCCGGTGGCACCTCCAAGACCCCGGTCGCTGCGGGCACCTACCAGCTCACCGAGTCCACGGGCCCGTCCGGGTACACCGCGGGCGCCTGGAACTGTGGCTCCGCGTCGGTCACCGCAGGCGGCGTCGTCACGGTTCCGACCGGTGGCGATGTGACCTGCACGATCGTCAACACCTCCGCGCAGGCGAACCTGACGTTGGTCAAGACCGTCAACAACGCCAACGGTGGTAACGCCACGGCCAACCAGTGGACGTTGACCGCCACCGCTGCACCCGCGATCAGCGGGCAGGGTCCGGTCTCCGGTGCCGGTGGCACCTCCAAGACCCCGGTCGCTGCGGGCACCTACCAGCTCACCGAGTCCACGGGCCCGTCCGGGTACACCGCGGGCGCCTGGAACTGTGGCTCCGCGTCGGTCACCGCAGGCGGCGTCGTCACGGTTCCGACCGGTGGCGATGTGACCTGCACGATCGTCAACACCTCCGCGCAGGCGAACCTGACGTTGGTCAAGACCGTCACCAACGACAACGGCGGGTCTGCGGTCAAGACCGACTGGACGCTGACCGCGACACCGATCAGCATTCCGGGCCAGAACCCGATCTCGGGGGCCGGCGGTGTCGTGCGGACCGCGGTCGCGCCCGGTCAGTACACCCTCACCGAGTCCGCCGGTCCGTCCGGGTACACCCCGTCGACCTGGGTCTGCCCCGGCGCCACCGTCATCGGGAACGTCGTCCTCGTCCCGACCGGCGGCGATGTCACCTGCACCATCAACAACAACGACCAGGCCGCTCACCTGACGTTGGTCAAGACCGTCACCAACGACAACGGCGGGTCTGCGGTCAAGACCGACTGGACGCTGACCGCCACACCCAACCCCGCGATCCCGGGCCAGAACCCGATCTCCGGGGCCGGCGGTGTCGTGCGGACCACGGTCGCGCCCGGCCAGTACACCCTCACCGAGTCCGCCGGCCCATCCGGATACACCCCGTCGAGCTGGGTCTGCCCCGGCGCCACCGTCACCGCAGGCGGTGTCGTGAGCGTCGCGACCGGCGGCGATGTCACCTGCACCATCACCAACGACGACCAGGCCGCCAAGCTGACGCTGGTCAAGACCGTCACCAACGACAACGGCGGCACCGCCAAGGCAACCGACTGGACACTCACCGCCACCGGCCCCACCCCGATCACCGGCACCACCGGCTCGACCACGGTCACCAAGGCAACGGTCGACGCCGGCCGGTACGACCTCTCCGAGGGCGGCCCCACCGGCTACACCCCCAGTGACTGGGACTGCGGCAACGCCACCATCGACGGATCCACCGTCACGGTGCCCACCGGCGCCGACGTCACCTGCACCATCGACAACAACGACCAGCCCGCCAAGCTGACCCTGGTCAAGGTTGTCGACGCCGCCGCCTCCGGCTCCGGCAAGGTCCCCGCGGACTGGACCCTGACCGCAGCCCCGAACAGCATCACGGGACAGGGCACGGTCTCGGGCAACGGCAACCCGACCACCAGCGGTGGCGTGAACCAGGTCAGCGTCTTCGCCGGCAACTACGACCTCTCCGAGTCCGGCCCGTCCGGCTTCGACTCCGGCAGCTGGATCTGCCAGGGCGGTGTGGTCACCGGATCCGCTGTCGCGATCCCCAGCGGCGGCAACGTGATCTGCACGATCACCAACACCGCGATCTCCCCGACCCTGACCCTGATCAAGACCGTCACCAACAACAACGGCGGCACCGCCAAGGCGTCCGACTGGACACTCACCGGCGCGGGCCCGACCCCGATCAGCGGCGCCACCGGCAGCCCTGCTGTCACCAACGCCCCCGTCAAGGTCGGCACCTACACCCTCTCCGAGTCCGGCCCCGGCGGATACACCGCAGGCAACTGGTCCTGCACCGGCGCCACCATCACCGGCGCCACGATCACCCTCGCCGAGGGTCACAACGTCACCTGCACCATCAACAACGACGACAACGCTGCCCACCTGACGCTGGTCAAGACCGTCACCAACGACAACGGCGGCACCGCCGTCCCGACAGCCTGGACTCTGAGTGCGGGTGGTCCGACCCCGATCACCGGCAAGACCGGCGATGCGAGCATCACCGCCGCTGCGGTCAGTGCTGGGACGTACACCCTGTCCGAGGCCGGTGGCCCGGGCGGCTACACCGCAAGCACCTGGTCCTGCACCGCCGGCACGCTCACCGGATCCAGCTTGGTCCTGCCCAACGGCACCAGCGCCACCTGCACCATCAACAACAACGACAACGCTGCCCACCTGACCCTGGTCAAGACCGTCACCAACGACAACGGCGGCACCGCCGTCCCGACAGCCTGGACTCTGAGTGCGGGTGGTCCGACCCCGATCACCGGCAAGACCGGCGATGCGAGCATCACCGCCGCCGCGGTCAGTGCTGGGACGTACACCCTGTCCGAGTCCGGCCCGGGCGGCTACACCGCGGGGGCCTGGTCCTGCACCGCCGGCACGCTCACCGGATCCAGCTTGGTCCTGCCCAACGGCACCAGCGCCACCTGCACCATCAACAACAACGACAACGCTCGCCCACCTGACCCTGGTCAAGACCGTCACCAACGACAACGGCGGCACCGCCAAGGCGACCGACTGGACCCTCACCGCCGCCGGCCCCACCCCGATCACCGGCACCACCGGCTCGACCACGGTCACCAAGGCAACGGTCGACGCCGGCACCTACGACCCTCTCCGAGGGCGGCGGCCCCACCGGCTACACCCCCAGCGACTGGGACTGCGGCAACGCCACCATCGACGGATCCACCGTCACGGTGCCCACCGACGCCGACGTCACCTGCACCATCAACAACAACGACAACGCTGCCCACCTGACCCTGGTCAAGACCGTCACCAACGACAACGGCGGCACTGCCTTGCCTACCGCCTGGACACTCGCCGGCGCCGGCCCCACCTCCGTCAGCGGCTCCACCGGCAGCCCGGCTGTCACCAACGCCATCGTCAACGCCGGCACCTACACCCTCTCCGAGGCCAACGGCCCCGCCGGCTACACCGCAGGCAACTGGTCCTGCACCGCCGGCACGCTCACCGGATCCAGCTTGGTCCTGCCCAACGGCGCCAACGCCACCTGCACCATCAACAACAACGACAACGCTGCCCACCTGACCCTGGTCAAGACCGTCACCAACGACAACGGCGGCACCGCCAAGGCGACCGACTGGACCCTCACCGCCGCCGGCCCCACCCCGATCACCGGCAAGACCGGCGATGCGAGCATCACCGCCGCCGCGGTCAGTGCTGGGACGTACACCCTGTCCGAGGCCGGCGGCCCGGGCGGCTACGCCGCAAGCACCTGGTCCTGCACCGCCGGCACGCTCACCGGATCCAGCTTGGTCCTGCCCAACGGCACCAGCGCCACCTGCACCATCAACAACGACGACAAGCCCGCCAAGCTGACCCTGGTCAAGACCGTCACCAACGACAACGGCGGCACCGCCAAGGCAACCGACTGGACACTCACCGCCGCCGGCCCCACCGCGATCAGCGGCGCCACCGGCTCCACCACGGTCACCAAGGCAACGGTCGACGCCGGCAAGTACGACCTCTCCGAGGGCGATGGCCCCACCGGCTACACCCCCGGCGACTGGGACTGCGGCAACGCCACCATCGACGGATCCACCGTCACGGTGCCCACCGACGCCGACGTCACCTGCACCCTCAACAACGATGACGACGACGCCCACCTGACCCTGGTCAAGACCGTCACCAACGACAACGGCGGCACCGCCAAGGCAACCGACTGGACCCTCTCCGCGGACGGCCCGATCGAGTTCTCGGGCGTCACCGGCTCCACCGACGTCACCCACGTCGCGGTCGACGCCGGCCGGTACGACCTCTCCGAGGGCGGCCCCACCGGCTACACCCCCAGTGACTGGGACTGCGGCAACGCCACCATCGACGGATCCACCGTCACGGTGCCCACCGGCGCCGACGTCACCTGCACCATCGACAACAACGACCAGCCCGCCAAGCTGACCCTGGTCAAGGTTGTCGACGCCGCCGCCTCCGGCTCCGGCAAGGTCCCCGCGGACTGGACCCTGACCGCAGCCCCGAACAGCATCACGGGACAGGGCACGGTCTCGGGCAACGGCAACCCGACCACCAGCGGTGGCGTGAACCAGGTCAGCGTCTTCGCCGGCAACTACGACCTCTCCGAGTCCGGCCCGTCCGGC
This sequence comes from uncultured Actinomycetota bacterium, assembly GCA_963717855.1. GTDB lineage: Bacteria > Actinomycetota > Actinomycetes > Propionibacteriales > Nocardioidaceae > Nocardioides. The sequence continues at coordinate 16,248 of CAVQXF010000010.1, forward strand.
TTCGACTCCGGCAGCTGGATCTGCCAGGGCGGTGTGGTCACCGGATCCGCTGTCGCGATCCCCAGCGGCGGCAACGTGATCTGCACGATCACCAACACCGCGATCTCCCCGACCCTGACCCTGATCAAGACCGTCACCAACAACAACGGCGGCACCGCCAAGGCGTCCGACTGGACACTCACCGGCGCGGGCCCGACCCCGATCAGCGGCGCCACCGGCAGCCCTGCTGTCACCAACGCCCCCGTCAAGGTCGGCACCTACACCCTCTCCGAGTCCGGCCCCGGCGGATACACCGCAGGCAACTGGTCCTGCACCGGCGCCACCATCACCGGCGCCACGATCACCCTCGCCGAGGGTCACAACGTCACCTGCACCATCAACAACGACGACAACGCTGCCCACCTGACGCTGGTCAAGACCGTCACCAACGACAACGGCGGCACCGCCAAGGCAACCGACTGGACCCTCACCGCCGCCGGCCCCACCCCGATCACCGGCACCACCGGCTCGACCACGGTCACCAAGGCAACGGTCGACGCCGGCACCTACACCCTCTCCGAGGGCGGCGGCCCCACCGGCTACACCCCCAGTGACTGGGACTGCGGCAACGCCACCATCGACGGATCCACCGTCACGGTGCCCACCGGCGCCGACGTCACCTGCACCCTCAACAACAACGACCAGGCCGCCAAGCTGACGCTGGTCAAGACCGTCACCAACGACAACGGCGGCACCGCCAAGGCAACCGACTGGACCCTCACCGCCGCCGGCCCCACCCCGATCACCGGCACCACCGGCTCGACCACGGTCACCAAGGCAACGGTCGACGCCGGCACCTACACCCTCTCCGAGGGCGGCGGCCCCACCGGCTACACCCCCAGTGACTGGGACTGCGGCAACGCCACCATCGACGGATCCACCGTCACGGTGCCCACCGGCGCCGACGTCACCTGCACCCTCAACAACAACGACCAGGCCGCCAAGCTGACGCTGGTCAAGACCGTCACCAACGACAACGGCGGCACCGCCAAGGCAACCGACTGGACCCTCACCGCCGCCGGCCCCACCCCGATCACCGGCACCACCGGCTCGACCACGGTCACCAAGGCAACGGTCGACGCCGGCACCTACGACCCTCTCCGAGGGCGGCGGCCCCACCGGCTACACCCCCAGCGACTGGGACTGCGGCAACGCCACCATCGACGGATCCACCGTCACGGTGCCCACCGGCGCCGACGTCACCTGCACCCTCAACAACGATGACGACGACGCCTACTTGACGCTGGTCAAGACCGTCACCAACGACAACGGCGGCACCGCCAAGGCGACCGACTGGACCCTCTCCGCGGACGGCCCGATCGAGTTCTCGGGCGTCACCGGCTCCACCGACGTCACCCACGTCGCGGTCGACGCCGGCCGGTACGACCTCTCCGAGGGCGGCGGCCCCACCGGCTACACCCCCAGCGACTGGGACTGCGGCAACGCCATCACGACCGATGAGGACATCACCACCGTCATCGTCCGGAGCGGCGCCGACGTCACCTGCACCCTCAACAACAACGACCAGCCCGCCACGCTGACCCTGGTCAAGACCGTCACCAACGACAACGGTGGCACCGCCAAGGCAACCGACTGGACACTCACCGCCGCCGGCCCCACCCCGATCACCGGCACCACCGGCGACGACACGGTCACCAAGGCAACGGTCGACGCCGGCACCTACACCCTCTCCGAGGGCGGCGGCCCCACCGGCTACACCCCCAGTGACTGGGACTGCGGCAACGCCACCATCGACGGATCCACCGTCACGGTGCCCACCGGCGCCGACGTCACCTGCACCCTCGACAACAACGATCAGGCCGGCCAGTGGGCCTATCAGAAGTCCAGCGACCCGGCGAGCGGCAGCACGGTCAAGCCGGGCGATGTCATCACCTACACCCTCACGGCGGCCCACACGACCGGCGCCCCCGCGCAGGACGTCGTACTCGATGACGACCTCGGTGACGTGCTCGACGAAGCCACCCTGGTGCCGGGCAGCATCACTCCCAGCACCGGGACCGCGACCCTGCGGGGAACCAAGCTGACCTGGAAGATCGCCAACCTCAGTGGGACGGAGACGGTCACCTACCAGGTGCGGATCGACAAGGGCGCGTGGGACGAGCAGGTGCTCAACGTCGTCACCTCCAACGGTGGCACGGCCTGCCTGCCGGGCGAGAACGGACGCACCGTGCCCAGCCAGGCGCGCAAGGCGGCCAAGCTGTGCACCAGGACCGTGCACTTCACACCGCCTCAGTCCACTCAGCCGCACAAGCCCACTTCGAGCGACTCCGACGTCCCTGGACTGCCGAACACCGGTGGGCCGACGGCCTGGCTCCTCGCACTCGGTGTGCTCCTGTGCGGACTGGGGGCCGGAGCGGTGACGCTCTCGCGTCGCCGACTTCACCGCCAGCGCTGACCCGCAACAGCCTGATCCCCGCCGTCCACGACGGCGGGGATCTCGCTCGGCCCTGAGGTCCTGGCTCGACCGCCTTTCGCCTAGGGTGGCGACGTGGCATCTTCCGGTTCGGCCGATCTCGTCGTCGTTGCCAACCGATTGCCCGTGGACCGGGTGACGCAACCGGACGGCACCACCGCCTGGCGGCGCTCGCCAGGGGGCCTGGTCACCGCGCTCGAGCCGATCATGCGCGCCAACGACGGCACCTGGATCGGCTGGCCGGGGGGCACCGAGAGCGACCTCGAGCCGTTCCACGACGACGGCATGGACCTGATTCCGATGTCGATGACCGCGGAGGAGGTCGAGCACCACTACGAGGGCTTCTCCAACGCGACCCTCTGGCCGCTCTACCACGACGTCGTCGCGAAGCCGCAGTTCCACCGCGAGTGGTGGGACGCCTACACCGCGGTCAACCGCCGGTTCGCCGAGCGAGCCGCCGAGGCCGCCGCCGAGGGCGCGACCGTGTGGGTGCAGGACTACCAGATGCAGCTGGTGCCGGCCATGCTGCGCGCGCTGCGGCCCGACCTGCGAATCGGCTTCTTCCTGCACATCCCCTTCCCGCCCACCGAGCTCTTCCAGCAGCTCCCGTGGCGCCGGCAGATCCTCGAGGGCCTGCTCGGAGCCGACCTGGTCGGCTTCCAGCTCAGCGGTGCCGCGCAGAACTTCGTGCGTCTGGTCCGACAGCGCGTCGGGCACAAGACCCACCGCGACCTGGTCTACCTGCCCGACGGCCGCACCGTCCGGGCCGCGGCGTTCCCGATCTCGATCGACTCGCGCGGCTTCGAGGAGCTGGCCCGCTCCGAGGAGGTCGCGGAGCGCGCGATCGAGATCCGCGAGGCGCTCGGCAACCCCCGCAAGGTGTTCCTCGGCGTCGACCGCCTCGACTACACCAAGGGCATCCACGCTCGGCTGCGCGCGTTCGCCGAGCTGATCGAGGACGGCGACCTCGACGTCGAGGACGCTGTGTTCGTCCAGGTCGCGACGCCGTCGCGCGAGCAGGTCGAGCAGTACCGGATCCTGCGCGACGACATCGACCGCCTCGTCGGGCGGATCAACGGCGACCTGGGCAAGATCGGGCAGCCGGCGATCAGCTACTTCCACGCGTCGTACCCCCGCGAGGAGATGGCCGCCCTCTTCCGCGCCGCCGACATCATGGTCGTCACGCCCTACCGTGACGGCATGAACCTGGTCGCGAAGGAGTACGTCGCCTGCCGGTTCGACAACGACGGCGCCCTGGTGCTCTCGGAGTTCGCGGGTGCGGCCGAGGAGCTGCGCCAGGCCTGGCAGATCAACCCCTACGACATCAACGGCATGAAGTCCGCCTTCATGGAGGCCTACCGCGCCGGCGACCGCGACCTGACCCGGCGGATGAAGGCGATGCGCAAGCAGGTCATGGAGCACGACGTCGCCGCGTGGGCACGGAGCTTCCTCGACGAGCTGGGCGCGGTGCAGACCACGCACGGCAAGAGCGTCCGGCCGGCGAAGCGCATCTGACGGGTAGCGTCGGCGACATGGACCTCGTGCCGAAACCCGACCAGGTCGTCGCGGCGACCGGCAACGTCGCCCGCCTGCTGCTGTGCGGCGGCCTGGCCGACCTGCGCCCGATGCCGCGCACGCTCATCGATGAGGGCACGCTGCGCGAGGTCTACCACTACCGTCCGGACGCGGTCGTCGAGCAGCAGGGCGACCCGGTCCTGCTGGTGACCCCGCTGGCCGCGCCCGCAATCTGCTTCGACCTGCGCCGCGGCTGCTCGGTCGTCGAGCACCTGGTGAGCAGCGGGCGGCCGACGTACCTGGTCGAGTACGGCGAGGTGTCCTTCCGCGACCGCAGCCTGAGCCTGGAGCACTGGGTCGAGGAGGTCGTGCCGACCGCGATCCGCGAGGCGTCGGCGCATGCGGGCGGTCGGCCCGTCCACGTCGTGGGCTGGAGCCTCGGCGGGATCTTCGCCATGCTCGCCGCCGCCGACTTCACCGATCTCCCGATCGCCTCGCTCTCCGTGCTGGGCTCGCCGGTCGACGTGACCCAGGTGCCGCTGGTCGCCCCCCTGCGGCCGCTGCTGACCCCGAGCGACTGGCCGGGCGCGATCACGCGCACCTACCGCGCCCTGGGCGGCGCCCCGACGCCGCTGGTGCGGTGGGCGTTCCAGCTCGCGTTCTTCCAGAAGCTGGTGGCCAGGCCGATCGCGGTCGCCGTCCACCTCGACGACGCCGAGTGGCTGGCGCAGGTCGAGGCCGTCGACCGGTTCATCGGCGCGATGACCGCCTACCCGGGCCGCAGCTTCGGCCAGCTCTACCACCGGTTCGCGAAGGGCAACGCGCTCGCGTCCGGGACCGTCGAGCTCGGAGACCATCCGGTGTCGCTGTCCGCGATCACCGCGCCGACGCTGGTCTTCGCCGGCGCCGGCGACGGGATCGCGCCGGTCGACGCCGTGCGTGCCGTGCTGCCGCTGCTGAGCGGGTCGCCCGACGTACGGTTCGAGATCGTGCCGGGCGGTCACCTCGGCATGCTCTCCGGGCGAAGCGCGCGCGACTCCACCTGGCAGGTGCTCGACGACTGGTTCGTCGAGCACGACGGCCGCGCCGTGCCGAAGAAGCGACCGGCGAAGAAGGCAGCAGCGAAGAAGTCGCCGGCCAAGAAGGCCGCGCCGAAGAAGGCCGCGGCGGGCCCGGACTCCATCGGCGCCAATCCGCGCCGGCGGCACTCATCTGCGGGATCGCGCGCCCTGTCCCGCTGAGGCCCGCTAGCCTCCCCCCATGCCAGCCACCGACACCCTCTCGAGAAGTGTCCGGTTCGGCTACGGCTCGGGCTCCGTGGCCACCGGCGCCTTCGGCACCGTCCCCGGCCTGATGCTCCTGCCGTACCTCACCGACAGTCTCGGGATCGCGGCGATCCTCGCCGGCCTGATCGTCTTCCTGCCGAAGGCCTGGGACGTGATCCTGAACCCGATCGCGGGTCGGATCAGCGACCGCACGATCGACCCGCGTGGGCCACGACGGCCGTGGCTGCTGCGGGCCGGGATCGCGCTGGCCGTCGGGTTCGCCCTGCTCTTCGCCGCGCCGGACATGGCGACCTCGCTCGAGGCGCTGTGGGTGCTGGTCGCGTTCGTCGGCTGCGCGACGGCGTACGCCTTCTTCCAGGTGCCGTACGTCGCGATGCCCGCCGAGATGACGTCGTCCTACGACGAGCGCACCCGGCTGATGACCTGGCGGGTCGCGATCCTCGCGTTCACGATCATGCTCGCAGGCGCCACGGCGCCCGCGATCCGGGACGCGGTCGGGGGCCGCGACGGCTACCGCGTGATGGGCCTGGTGATGGCTGCGATCATCCTGACCGGCGTCGTCAGCGCGTATGTCGGCACCCGCCGGGCGCCGGTCACCGCCCCGGAGCCGGGCGCGGGCACCCTGCGCGACCAGCTGCGCATCGTCGCGGCCGCGCGCGACTTCCGCTGGCTGCTCACCTGCTTCGTGATCCAGGCGCTGGCCACCGGCTGCATGCTCGCCGGCGTCGACTACCTGGCCTCGACCGTGCTGGGCAAGGACGGCGCGGCGACGATCCTCTTCATCTGCTTCGTCGGCCCGGCGCTGCTGCTGACCCCGGTCTGGTCGGCGATCGGCACCCGGATCGGCAAGAAGGCCGGCTACCTCGCCAGCTCGGTGATCCTCGCCTGCGGCGCCCTGCTCGCCGCGACGGCTCAGGTGGCACCGATCGAGCTGGTGTACGGCGCGGTCGTGCTGGTCGGCGTCGGGTACGCCGGCTGCCAGGTGTTCCCGATGGCGATGCTGCCCGACGCGGCGGCGGTGGACGCGCGTCGTACCGGATCCACCCGGGCCGGCGTCTACACCGGCGTCTGGACCGCGGGCGAGACGCTCGGGCTCGCGCTCGGCCCGGCGATCTTCGCCCTGGTGCTCGCGCTCGGCGGCTACCGGTCCTCGACGGACGGTGACATCGCCCAGCCCGACTCGGCCCTGACCGCCATCACGCTCGGCTTCTCGGTGCTCCCTGCCGTGCTGATCGTGCTCAGCCTGGTCTGGTTGACGAGGTACTCGCTCAACGCCGCCGAGGTCGATGAGAGTGTGACCCCATGAGCTCCCCCGACGACGCCCTGGCCCGACTGCGGGAGATGCAGGCGGGCGACCTGCCCGTGCACGGCGGCCGGACGCTGGCCTACGTCTACGACTCGGGGCTCGCGGAGGTGGACCGGGTCGGTCGGGAGGCCGTGGCGGCGTTCGCCGGGTCCAACGGGCTCGACCCGACCGCGTTCCCCAGCCTGCTCCAGATGGAGAACGACCTGGTCGGCTTCGCTGCCGACCTGCTCGACGCCCCCGACACCTGTGTCGGCACCGTGACCTCCGGCGGCACCGAGTCGTGCCTGCTCGCCGTGCAGAGCGCGCGCGACAGCCGCCCCGACGTCGACCGCCCCCGGATGGTGGTGCCCTCGACCGTGCACGCCGCCTTCCTCAAGGCCGCGCACTACTTCGGCGTCGAGGCCGTGGTCGTGCCGGTCGGGCCCGACTTCCGCGCCGACGCGCCGGCCATGCTGGCTGCCGTCGACGAGGACCCGGACCGCACGGTGCTGGTGGTCGTCTCCGCGCCGTCGTACGCCCACGGTGTCGTCGACCCGGTGACCGAGGTCGCGCCCGCTGCTGCCGCGCGCGGGATCCGCTGCCACGTCGACGCGTGCATCGGCGGCTGGGTGCTGCCGTACGCCGCCCGCATCGGCCGCGACGTCGTCCCGTGGACGTTCAGCGTGGAGGGCGTCACCTCGATCTCCGTCGACCTGCACAAGTACGGCTACGCCCCCAAGGGCACCTCGCTGCTGCTGCACCGCACCGCTGCGCACCGGCGGCCGCAGTACTTCGCCCACGCCGACTGGCCGGGCTACACGATGCTCAACTCGACCATCCAGTCGACGAAGTCGGGCGGGCCCCTGGCCGGCGCCTGGGTCGTCGTGACGTCGTTGGGGAACACCGGGTACGAACGCCTTGCCCGAGAGGTCTTCGATGCCGTCGACGGGATCGTCGCAGGCATCGCCGACATCGCCGGTCTGAGCGTCCTGGTGCCGCCCGACTCGACGCTGGTCACGCTGGTCACGGACGGCTCCTGCGACGCGTTCACCATCTGCGACGAGATGGGCATGCGGGGCTGGTACGTCCAGCCGCAGATGTCGTACGCCGGTCAGCCGCCCAACATCCACCTCTCGGTCAGTGCCGGGACCCGGGCCCACGTCGGCGAGTTCCTGGCCGCCCTGGCCGAGTCGGTCGCCGCCGCGGTCGCCGCCGGTCCGGTGTCCGTCGACCCCGGCGTCGGCGCGTTCATCGAGACGCTCGACCCGGCGACCCTCTCCGACGCCGACTTCGACGGGCTGCTGGCTGCCTCGGGTCTCGTGAGCGGCGACGCCTCCGAGGGCCTGGCGCTCCCCACCCGGATGGCCGAGGTCAACGCCATGCTCGACGTCGCCTCGCCGGCGATGCGGGAAGCGCTGCTGGTCGCGTTCCTGGACCGGCTGCAGCGGCCGAACCGCTAGCGGGTCGGCGGGTCTGACCGTTTCACCGGCTGACCGGTGAAACGGTCGCGACACGCCGACGACGTACGGCGTGTCGCGACCGTTCGGGCCGACAAGAGGGGCGCGGTCAGCGGCGTACGGCGTCCGCGGCGAACGCCTCGACCGACGCCAGCGAGTAGGTCCCCGTGTCGGTGCCGAGCCCGCCGGCCACCTGGGCGGCGGCGGCGCACCCGAGCTCGGCCGCACCGCGCAGGTCCCGCCCCAGCGACAGCCCGCGCAGGAAGCCGGCCGAGAACGCGTCGCCGCACCCGGTGGTGTCCACCACGTCCACGACGTACGCCGGCACCTCGATCACCTCGTCGGCGGTCACCACCAGCGCCCCGCGGGCGCCCTGGGTGACAGCGACGCAGCCGACACCGGCAGCGACGAGGGCCTGGGCCCCCTCCACCAGGGTCGCGGCGCCGGTGAAGCCCAGCACCTGCTCGTCGTTGGGCAGCAGGTAGTCGGTGTGCGGCAGCGCGTCGGCGATCCAGCCGAGCATGTCGGGGTCGCCCGGGGCGAGGATGTCGAGCGACGTCACCGCTCCGATCGAGCGGGCGTGCGCGAGCAGCTCGCCGGCGGCCTCGCCGCCGAGGAACTCCGGACCGCCGAGGTGCAGGTGCGTGATCCCGGACAGGGCAGGGAGCGGCAGGTCGTCGAGGGTGAAGGCACCGTTGGCGCCGATGCAGTGCCAGGCGGGCCGGTCTCCGTTGGGACGGACCGGGATCACCGAGGACGAGGTCTGGTGCCCGTCCTTGCGCACCAGCCCGGACACGTCGACACCCTCGGCCGCGAGCAGCCCGACCAGCACCTCGCCGATCGGGTCCGTGCCCACCGCGCCGAAGCTCAGCACCTCGGCGCCGAGGCGGCTCAGCACCACCGCCGTACCTCCGGCGGTGCCGGCGGGCGACATCCGGATCGTCTCGACCAGCTGCCCGTCGGAGCCCGACGGGATCGACTCGATGCCGATGACGTGGGTGTCGAGGACGTGCACGCCGACGGTGGCGATCTTCATGGGTTCTCCTGCTGGGTTCCGTAGTTGCGGCGGATCGCCTGGGTGATCACGTCGACCTGCTCCGCCTCGGTGAGGACGCGGGGCGTGCCGAGCGTGGACGCGCGGTGGTGGAGCGTGGCCAGCCACTCGAGCAGCAGCGCGTGCTCGACGGCCTTATCGAGCGTCGCGCCGATCGCGACCGAGCCGTGGTTGGCCATCAGCGCGGCCTGCCGGCCGGCCAGCGCCGCGCGCACCTGCGCGGCGAGCTCCGGCGTGCCGAAGGTGGCGTACGGCGCGACGCGCACCGGCCCGCCCAGCAGCAGGTGCTGGTAGTGCAGGACGGGCAGCTCGTCCAGGACGCAGGCGACCGCGGTGGAGTACGGCGCGTGCGTGTGCACGACCGCCGTCGCGTCCGTGTCGGCGTAGATGCCGAGGTGGAGGTCGATCTCCGAGGTCGGCGTACCGCTGCCCGACAGCACCCGACCGGCGAGGTCCACCGGAGTGATGTCGTCGCGCGTGCACTGGGCGAACACCGCGCCGCTCCGGGTCACGGCCAGGTCGTCGGTGCCGGGCACCCGCATGCTGACGTTGCCCGCAGTCCCGATCACCAGGCCCTCCGCCGCCAGACGGCGGCAGGCGGAGGCGACGGCGTCGTACGCCGCGGCGTACGAGGTCACCGACGCACCCCGGTCAGGCCTGCGGGCGTCGCGTAGCGCTCGAGGTAGGCGGTCACGAGCGTGACACCCTCCTCGACCAGCACCTGGTCACCGCGGTTGTCGGTCTCGTAGGCGAGCTGGAAGACCCGGTCGCCGACCTCGACGGCGAGCCGGGCCGTCGTCGGGCTCAGGTCGGCGGTGGTGAGCCCGGCGTCCACGGCGTACTGCTGCAGCATCTGGGCGACGCGCTCGTTGTGCTCGCGCCCGAAGCGGCGTACGGCGGCGTTGCCCCGCCCGCGCAGGTAGATCTCCACGAAGGCCGGTCGCCGCTGGTAGACGCTGACGAAGGCGAGCATGGTGCTCCGCACCAGCCCGGCGACGGAGAGGACCTCGAGCCCGGCCAGGTCCGCGACGACCTGGGCGTCCATCTCCTCCATGTCGCGCTGGGCGAGCGCGAGGAGCACGTCGTCCTTGCCGGAGAAGTACTGGTAGAGCGAGGCGACCGGCACGCCGGCACCCTGGGCGATGTCCCGGGTCGTCAGCGCGTCGACGCCCCGCTCCTGCACGAGGCGGGCGGCGGCGTCGAGGAGCTCCTCGACCCGACGCCGGCTCCGGTCCTGGCGGGGGACGCGTCGCGGCGGGGTGGTGGTCGGGGTCGACGCCGTCGGTGGCATGGCCGGAGTCTAGGCACGAACCTGACAGCTGTTCACGTTCGGGGTCGATAGCCTCTCGCCATGGGCGCGCTCGCGGGACTCGTGGACAAGGGACTGATGGCTCCGGACTGGGCCGAGGCGCTGGCGCCGGTCGACGAGCAGGTCGCCGCGATGGGGGTGTTCCTGCGCGAGGAGCTCGCCGCGGGCAGGCCCTACCAGCCGAGCGGCGACTCGATCTTCCGAGCGTTCCAGCGGCCGCTGGCCGACGTCCGCGTGCTCGTCGTCGGTCAGGACCCCTATCCCAACCCGGAGCACCCGATCGGGCTGAGCTTCGCCGTACGCCGAGACGTGTGGCCACTGCCGCCGAGCCTGGTCAACATCTACACCGAGCTGCGCGACGACCTCGACATCGTGCCGCCGCGGCACGGCGACCTGACCGCGTGGGCCGACCAGGGCGTGATGCTGCTCAACCGCAGCCTGACCGTCCAGCCCGGCGCCTCGAACAGCCACCGTGGTCGCGGCTGGGAGCCGGTCACCGAACGCGCCATCGTCGCGCTGGCGGCTCGAGGCGGTCCCTGCACGGCCATCCTCTGGGGCGCCGACGCCCGCAAGCTGAAGCCGCTGCTCGGGGCGATCCCGTCCGTGGAGTCCGCCCACCCGTCACCGCTGTCGGCGTACCGCGGCTTCTTCGGCTCGCGCCCGTTCAGCCAGGTCAACGCCCTGCTCGTCGAGCAGGGCGGTACGGCGGTGGACTGGTCGCTCCCGGTGGAATAAGGTTGAAATTCAAACCATTGAGGTGGACATGACTGCTCGCATGCCGGCGCTCTACATCGGCCACGGCGCCCCGCCGCTGCTCGACGACCCGCTGTGGTCCGCCCAGCTGGCCGCCTGGGCCCAGGACCTGCCGCGGCCGAAGGCGATCCTGATCGTCAGCGCTCACTGGGAGTCGGCGCCGGTCAGCCTCAGCGCGAACGGCGCCCCGCTCGTCTACGACTTCGGCGGCTTCGACGCGAAGTACTACCGGATGACGTACGAGACGCCCGACGCCACCGCGCTCGCCCAGCGGATCGCGGCGATGATGCCGGCCTCGGAGCCCGTGCACCAGCACGCCAGCCGCGGCCTCGACCACGGTGCCTGGGTGCCGCTGCGGATCATGTACCCCGACGCCGACATCCCGGTGCTGCAGATGTCGCTGCCGACGCACGACCCGGTGCGGCTGATGGCCCTCGGCGAGCGGCTCCGACCGCTGCGCGACGAGGGCGTGCTGATCATCGGCTCGGGCTTCCTGACCCACGGGCTGCCGTTCCTCAAGGAGTTCCGCATCGAGGCGCCCGCCCCCGGCTGGTCGAGCGACTTCGACGCCTGGGCCGGCGAGGCGCTGGCCCGGGGCGACGTGGACGAGCTCGCCCGCTACCGCACGAACGCCCCCGGCATGCCGTACGCGCACCCCACCGTCGAGCACTACACGCCGCTCTTCGTGACCCTCGGTGCCGCCACCACCCCCGACGAGCCCGGCATCCAGGTGATCGACGGCTTCTGGATGGGGTTGTCGAAGCGGTCGCTGCAGGTGGCCTAGCCGCGGGCCGGTTTCCCCGGTCGGCCGGGGAAACTGGAGGCTGACGGGCAGAACTCTGCGGGTCAGCCTCCAGCTTTGCCCGTCAGCCCTCAGCCCTCAGCCGGTCGTGATCTCGTCCAGCTCGACCAGGTCGTCGGCGGTGGGCTCCCACCGCAGCGCGGCCGCATTGGTCCGCACCTGCGCGCCCGACGTGACGCCGGAGATCACCGACGCGACAGCAGGCTGGGCCGCGAGCCCCGCGATCGCCACCTCCAGTACGGCGAGCCCGCGCGCCTCGGCGTACGCCTCCACCGCCTCGATCCGGTCCCAGTCGGCCGCGTCCAGCCACTGCGACCTCGTCGGGTCGAGGGCCGCGCGCGAGCCCTCCGGGGCGCCCGAGCCGCGGCGGTACTTGCCCGTCAGCAGGCCGTACTCCAGCGGGAAGAACGGCAGGATGCCGAGCCCGAAGGTCTCGGACGCCGGCGTCACCTCGGCCTCGATGGTCCGGTCGAGCAGCGAGTAGCGGTTCTGCACCGAGACGAAGGCCTCGAGCCCGGAGGTCCGCGCCGTCCAGGCCGCGTCGGCGATCTGCCAGGCGGCGAAGTTCGAGCAGCCGAGGTAGCGGACCTTGCCCTCACGGACCAGGTCGGTCAGCACCGACAGCGTCTCCTCGATCGGAGTCACGCCGTCGGGCAGGTGCAGCTGGTAGAGGTCGATGTGATCGGTCTTGAGTCGTCGCAGCGAGGCCTCGACGGCCCGTCGCACGTAGCGCCGCGACGCCCGTGCTCCGAAGTCGTCACCGTTGGCGCCCTGCATGTCCCCACCGAACTTCGTGGCCAGCACGAACTCGTCGCGCTGACCGGCGAGGGCCTCGCCGAGCAGCTCCTCCGACGCGCCGGGCGGGGCCCCGTAGATGTCGGCGGTGTCGAGCAGCGTCACGCCGGTGTCCCGCGCAGCCGCCAGGATGTCGCGTACGCCGTCCAGGTCGACCCGCCTGCTGAACGCGTTGCAGCCGATGCCGACCGCGCTCACCATCAGGCCGGAGTCGCCCAGCGGGCGATAGGTCATCTCAGTCACGACAGCGACAGTACGGCGCGGGGTCACACCCAGTAGGTGTCGTGCCGCAGCATGAACTCCGCCCGCTGCTCGTCGGTCATCTGCTCGCCGCGCGCGAGCGTCTCGAAATACTCCTCGCGCGGCCCACCGGGCGCGAACATCAGCAGCATCGACGCGCCGCCGCTCCCGCGGAACCCGTGCAGCCCACCCTCGGGCACGTACAGGAAGTCGCCGGAGTGGGCGTTGATCCACTCCCGGCCGTCGTACAGCCGGACCTCGCCGGAGAGCACGTAGAACTGCTCGGAGATGGACCGGTGGAAGTGCGGGTCCGGCCCGGTCTCGACGTCGCCGAAAGTCCAGCGGTAGAGCCCGAAACGGCCCTCGGTGCGGTCGCCGGTCGCGAGGTACTCACAGGTCCCGCCGGTGCCGTACGTGAGCTCGGCCGGCTCGTCGTCGCGCCGCAGCCAGGCCGACACCTCGCCACCCTCGCCGAGGTAGGTGTCCGGTGGGTACGGCCGCGGCAGGGACATGCGCCCCAACCTACGACGATCAAGGGATGCCGGTCCTGAGGTGATGCGTTCCAGTTTGCCCGTACGGGCGACCCTCGCGAGAGGATGCAGCCGTGAAGATCCTGTCGATCCAGTCCTCGGTCGCCTACGGCCACGTCGGCAACTCCGCCGCGGTCTTCCCGCTCCAGCGGCTCGGCCACGAGGTCTGGCCGGTGCTCACGGTGCACTTCTCCAACCACACCGGGTACGGCGCCTGGCGCGGCCCGCTGCTCGCCCCCGACGACGTCCGCGAGGTGATCGCCGGGATCGAGGACCGGGGCGTGCTCGGCGAGGCGGATGCCGTGCTGTCCGGCTACCAGGGCGACCCGGCCGTCGGCGGGATCATCCTCGACACCGTCGCTCGGGTGAAGGAGCTCAACCCGGACGCCGTCTACTGCTGCGACCCGGTGATGGGCGACGTCGGCCGCGGGATGTTCGTGCGGCCCGGGATCCCGGAGTTCATGCGCGACACGGTCGTGCCGGCCGCCGACATCATCACGCCCAACCACTTCGAGCTCGACTTCCTCGCCGGCCGCAGCACGACCACCCTCGACGAGATCCTCGAAGCCGTCGACGAGGTCCGGTCGCGCGGTCCGCGCGACGTGCTGGTGACCAGCGTCCTGCACGGCGACGTACCTCCCGGGCGCCTCGACGTGATCGCCGTGTCCGACCAGGGCGCCTGGGCTGTCGAGACCCCGCTGCTGCCGATCGCACCCAACGGCTGCGGCGACGTGACGACGGCGCTCTACCTCGCCCACCTGCGTACGACGGGCTCCGCGGCCGAGGCCCTGGCGCGGACGACGTCGTCGGTCTTCGGCATCCTCGAGGCCACCATCGCGGCCGGGACCCGGGAGATCCAGCTGATCGCCGCGCAGGAGGCGATCGCCGTACCGCCGATGGGTTTCGAGGTACGTCGCCTGCGCTGAGAGCCGGTGACAGGAGTCGAACCCGCGACATCCACTTTACAAGAGTGGCGCTCTACCAACTGAGCTACACCGGCCTGACCGTCAGCAAGCCGACGGCGAGGCCACATGCTACGGGCCGAGCGTCGGGTCGTGTGCCCCAGGACGGGTTATCGCTGTCACTCAGGCACACGACCCCCTCGAAGACGGCTCAGCTCATGCCACCGTCGTGCGCGATCACGGCACCGGTGATCATCCGGGCCGCGGGCGACGCGAGCCAGAGCACGGTCTCGCCGATCTCGGACGGCTTGATGGCGCCGCCGGGAAGCATCATCATCAGCCGGTCGGCGACCCGGGTGTTCAGGTCGTCGGTGAGCTTGTGGAAGACCTGCTCGACGATCGGGGTGTCGACGGTGCCGGGGCAGATCACGTTGACGCGGATGCCCTCGGGCGACAGCTCCAGCGCGAGCGCGCGGGAGAGCTGGGTGAGCCCACCCTTCGCGGCGGCGTACGCCGTGGCGTAGGGCTGCGGCGCGTTGCCGGCGACCGACGAGACGTTGACGATGTTGCCCTTGGCCGCACGGATGTGCGGGAGCGCGGCCTGGATCAGGAAGAACGGCCCCTTGAGGTCGACCGCGTGCACGCGGTCCCACTCGTCCTCGGTCACCGTCTCGATCCGGCCGAACTGCACGATGCCGGCGATGTTGGCGAGCACGTCGATGCGCCCGCTCGCGGCGCAGATCTCGATCGCCGCGTCCACGGCCGCCTTGCTGCCGACGTTGCACTCGACGTACGTCACACCTTCGGGGACGGTCGGGTTGATGTCGAGGCCGTAGACGGTGTCGCCGAGGTCGCGGAAGAGCTCGGCGGTGGCGTAGCCGATCCCGGAGGCGGCTCCGGTGATGACAACGACGCGGGGAGTGGACTCAGTCATGGCGCGGACGCTACCAGCCCGGATAGAACACGTTCTAGATTCGGGTCAACACGTTCGAACTTGAAGGATGCTTGAACTTCCGCGAGGCTTGCTCCATGTCGCACCTGACGATCGGCCACCTCGCCGAGCGCGCCGGGGTGGCCACGTCGGCGATCCGGTTCTACGAGTCGAAGGGCCTGATCGCCTCGATGCGTACGACGGGCAACCAGCGTCGCTACGAGCAGTCGACGCTGCGCCGGGTCGCGTTCATCCGTACGGCGCAGCGCGTGGGACTCAGTCTCGAGGAGATCGGCGCGGCCCTCGCCACCCTCCCCGACGGCCGAGCGCCGACGAAGTCCGACTGGCACCGGCTGAGCAAGGCCTGGCGGCCCCGGCTCGACGAGCAGATCGAGCGGATCGAGCGGCTGCGCGACCGGCTCGACGGCTGTATCGGCTGCGGCTGCCTGAGCCTCAAGACCTGCGCCCTCACCAACCCCGGCGACGAGGCAGCCCAGCGGGGCCCAGGCCCGGTGTTCCTCGAGACCCACGGACCAAGGAAGTCATGACCGTTCTCCGCGAGCCGCACCACGACGGCTCCCCGACGTACGTCTCCGACGAGGCGCCCGCACCCGGCTCGATCGTGACCGTGCGTCTGCGCACCGACATCACCGACCCCGTCGAGCAGGTCTGGGTGCGCACGACCTACGACGCCGAGCCGACGTACCACCCCTGCACCGTCACCTCCAGCGACGAGCACACGGTGTGGTGGCAGGCCATGCTGCCGGTGCACAACCCGGTCACCAACTACCGCTTCCTGCTCGACGGCGGCGGCAGCCAGCGCTGGGTCAGCGCCGTCGGGACCGTCGAGCACGACCCGCCCGACGCCTTCGACTTCCGACTCAGCTCGCACCGGGCACCGCCGGACTGGGCGCGCGATGCGGTCGTCTACCAGATCTTCCCGGACCGGTTCGCCCGGTCGGCGGCCGCCGCCGAGCGTCCGACCCCCGAGTGGGCGGTGCCGGCGGAGTGGGACGACGTCGTGGTCTTCGAGGGATCGGACCCGCGCACGCCGCTGCAGTACTTCGGCGGTGACCTCGACGGCGCCATCGAGCACCTCGACCACCTCGCTGACATCGGCGTCAGCGTCGTCTACACGACGCCGGTCTTCCCCGGCGAGAGCAACCACCGCTACAACGCCTCGACCTTCGAGGAGGTCGACCCGCTGCTCGGCGGCGACGCTGCGTACGTCCGGCTCGCGAGCGCCGTGCACGCCCGCGGCTGGCGGATCCTGGGTGACCTGACGACCAACCACACCGGCGACACGCACGAGTGGTTCGTGGCCGCCCGCGACGTCGAGGGCGCGCCGGCGAGGTCGTTCTACTACTTCCTGCCCAGCGGTCACTACGAGTGCTGGATGGGCCACGGCACCCTGCCCAAGCTCAACCACGCGGACCCCGCGCTGCGCACGGCGATGGTCGACGGCCCGGACTCCGTGGTGGCGCGCTGGCTTCGGCCGCCGTACGACCTCGACGGCTGGCGGGTCGACGTCGCCAACATGACGGGTCGCCTGGGGGCGATCGACGTCAACCACGAGGTCGCCCGGCTGGTCCGGCGCACCGCGGAGGCCGAGCGTCCCGACGCCTTCGTGATCGGCGAGCACAACCACGACGCCTCGACCGACATCGACGGCGACGGCTGGCACGGCACCATGAACTACTCCGGCTTCTCGTGGCCGGTCTGGTCATGGCTGCGCGACCCGGAGTCGCCGGCGCGCGCCTTCGGTCGGCCGGTTCCCGTGCCGCGTCGCCCCGGCGAGGCCGTCGTGCGCAGCCTGCGCGAGTGGCAGGGACGCTACGGCTGGCGCGCGACCACCTGCTCGTGGAACATCCTCGGCTCCCACGACAGCGCCCGGATCCGCACCGTGACCGGCTCCGGAGAGACCCAGCGGGTCGCCGCCGGCCTGCAGTTCACGATGCCCGGGGTCCCGATGCTCTTCGCCGGCGACGAGATCGGCCTCGAGGGCGTCAACGGCGAGGACGCGCGCCGCCCCTTCCCCTGGGACGACCCGGACAGCTGGGACGACGACACGCTCGCGACGTACGCCGGGCTCGCGCGACTGCGCACCGAGCACGAGGCGCTGCGTCGCGGCGGGCTGCGCTGGGCGTACGTCGACGACGACGCACTCGTCTACCTCCGCGAGCACCCCGCGGGCTCGGTCCTGGTCGCGGCCCGGCGTACGGCTGGCCCGGCGATCGAGCTCGACGCGGGGCCGCTGGGCTTCGGCGACGGGTCGCTCCTGCTGGGCACCGGCGGCACTCCTGACCTGGTCGAGCTCGACGGCGTGGTCACCCTGCCGGCCGTCGACGGGCCGTCGTTCGCGGCCTGGAGGCTCTAACCTCGACGTATGGCGCTCCGCATCGTCGCGAACCGACCGGACCCGGCCCTGCTGGGACTGCCGTGGTCGACGCCGTTGGAGGAGTGGACCGAGCACGTCGTCCCGCTTCCCCGCGGACTGTCTCGCCACGTGGTGCGGATCATCCGGCTCGGTGGCAACACGTACGCCGTCAAGGAGACCCAGGAGCCGATCGCGTTCCGCGAGTACCGCCTCCTGCGCGACCTTCAGCGGATGGGTCTGCCGGCGGTCGTGGCGCAGGGTGTCGTGACCGGTCGGGTCGACGAGCACGGCGAGGAGCTGCCGGCGGCGCTGCTGACCCAGCACCTGCAGTTCTCCCTGCCCTACCGGAGCCTCTTCTCGCACGGACTGACCGCCGACAACCTGCCCTCGCTGGTCGACGCGATGGTGGTGCTGCTCGTGCGCCTGCACCTCGCGGACTTCTACTGGGGCGACGTGTCGCTCTCCAACGTCCTCTTCCGACGCAGCGCCGGTGGCTTCGCGGCGTACCTCGTCGACGCCGAGACCGGCGAGCTCAAGTCCACGCTGTCGAGCCGACTGCGCGAGCACGACCTCACCGTCGCTCGCGAGAACGTCTTCGCCGAGCTGCTGGACCTGCAGGCCAGCGAGTCGCTCGACCACGAGGTGCAGGCGATGGACATCGTCGAGATGTTGCAGGAGCGGTACGACGCGCTGTGGTCCGAGCTGACCGAGGCCGAGGAGTTCGCCACCCACGAGATGTGGCGCATCGAGCAGCGCGTAGAACGGCTCAACGACTTGGGTTTCGACGTCGACGAGCTCGACATCGTCACCGACTGGGACGGCGAGAAGATCCGGATCCAGCCCAAGGTCGTCGAGCTCGGCCACCACCGGCGCGAGCTCCAGGCGCTCACCGGTCTCGACGTCGAGGACGCGCAGGCGCGCCGGATGCTCAACGACATCGCGGCCTTCACCGCCCACTTCGACCTCGGCCGCGAGGACCGCTCCCTGGTCGCGGCCAAGTGGCTCACCCAGACCTACGAGCCGATCCTGGCGATGATCCCGCCCGAGGCCCGCGGCAAGCTCGAGCCGGCCGAGGTCTTCCACGAGATCCTCGTGCACCGGTGGTACCTCTCCGAGCGCGCCGGCCACTCCGTCGACCTGCTCGACACGGCCCGCGACTACATGGAGACCGTGCTGGCGAAGAAGCCGGACGAGGTCATCACAACCACCGACGACGAGTAGCCGGTCAGGGTCGGCAGACCCGGCACTGGGTCAGGTGCCCGTTGTCCTCGCCGACCGGACGCAGGTCGTCGCGGTGGGCGATCAGCGCACAGTCCCGACGGTGCAGGGTCGCGCCGTCGCCGGCGGTGACGGGCAGGCCCGAGACGTCGAGGTCGTCGCTGCTGGCCGCGGCTCGCGAGGTGACGTCGGCGAGCACCAGCAGGGTGTCGGCGAGCCGGCGAGCCGAGTCGCGGTTGTCGGAGGCGATCCGAGCGAGCCAGGCGCCGAAGTAGAGGAACCCGCCGGCGAAGGTCAGGCCGAGCCCGAGCAGTCCGCCGGACACCAGGTAGGAGAGCTGGTCGTACTGGTACGGCGTGTTCGCGGCGCCGTACCAGCCGAGCACGATCACCACGAGGCCGAGCGGGAGCAGGATCGCGCCCGCCCAGAACAGCACCAGCTGGAGCAGCTGGTAGTGGTTGTTCTTCATCGGCGCTGCGCCCGACCCGCTCTCACCGGACGCACGCGGCAGCCCGATCGACAGCCGCGGCGACGACGTAGGAGCGGGCGCGGGGACGGGTGCGTTCATCGTGGTCATCAGCGTGCCTTTCTGAGGTCGGGCAGGCCCCGGTCGAGGCCGTGGGAGCAGGAGCCGGCGCCGCCGAGGGCGAGCACGCCGGCCCGGCGCAACCAGGTGCCGCCCAGGGCACCGAGGGCGAGTCCGCCGATGAGGATGGCGCCGGGGATCGAGTAGAGCGATGGCAGGCCGGAGCCGGCGAGCGCCGCAGGGCCGAGGTCGTCGTCCGCGGCCGCGGCCGAGTCCGCACCGGGCGCCGGGCCGGACGCCGCCGGCACGTCACCACCGGTCGACGCCGCCGGTGCACCGCCGCCGGATCCGGAGTCGGCTCCGGGACCGGAGGCACCTCCCGCCGGCGGCGTGGCCGTCGCCGGGTCGGTGCTGGGCAGGTCGGTCGGGAAGGAGAGCGCCTGCACGGTGTCGACCGAGGTGCCCGCGTTGCCCAGGGTCACGACGACCCGCGGTGAGACGCCGGCAACGGTCTGGAGCAGGCTCTTGAGCTGGCCGGCCTCGCTGGGCACCATGCCGATCAGGTCGTTGAGCGGCAGCACGTCGAGACGGCGCCGCAGCACCGTGGTGTCGATCTCGACCTGCAGCCCGGCGATCTCACTGGTCGCGAGGTCACCCTTGCGGGCCCGGTCGGGCTTCGGCAGCTCGAGTCGTACGCCGAGCTGCGCGAGCGCCTGCGCGGCCTGGTCGGGCAGTCCGGGGAGCGGTGTCGTCCGGCCGGCGGCGACCAGCCCGTCGGGGCCGAAGGAGAACTCCTGCCCGGCGATCGTGATCCCGCCGATGCGGGCTCGTCCGGCCGGCGTACCCGCCTTGCCGTCACTGGAGCTGGTGCTGGTGACGACGACGCCGTCCAGTGTGATCAGACCCCCGAGCAGCGTGACGTCGCCGAGCGCCGATCGCGCGGTGCTGACGACCTTGCCGTCGGTCGCCACGGTCTGGCTCGACGAGGTGTAGCCCTCGGCATCGACCAGCGCGGCGAGCTCCGGCGGGAGTCCCGGCGTGGCCGGCTCCGCGGCCGCTGCCGCCTGGGGTGTGAGAGCACCCGTGATCGCCTGTCCGAACTGCTCCAGCGCGTCCGGCCCCACACCAGGGACCCCGGGCAGAACCGGGATCCCTGGCAGGGCCGGGGACGTCGGGCGTGCCTGCGTCCCCGTCCTGTCCCCCGTCTGTGGCGGTGCCGTCATCGACAGCACCGTCGGGCGAGAAGCCCACCTGGGCCTGGGTCTTGCGCTCGGTCGCGCTGGTGCGCATCACGGTCCCCGGGAAGGGCTCGTCGGACTGCGCCGCCTCCCCGGTCGGCTGCGCGGCGTTGACCTGCACCGGGTAGCCGGCCTCGCCGAGCTGCTCGGGCAGCCCGAGCTGGGTGACGAAGGTCTTGAGGCCCTCGCCGACCGGGTCGCCGGGCCACAGCCAGCTGGCCCGGCCCTGCGAGCTGCCGGAGTCGGCCTCGACAGTGGAGTAGGCGAGCTCCACCTCGAGCTGCGGAGTGGCCGGGACCGGGATGGTCGGCTCGTAGATCTCGACCTTCACCGGCGCCGCCCAGGCCGTCGCGCTGTAGCCGCTGAAGGCGGGCTTGTCGGCGGCCACGCCCGGGGACGCCGGCAGCATCGCCCCGAGGACGGCGGCCGCAGCGAGCGGGACCAGATAGCGGGTGTAGGTCATGCCGCACCTCCGAGGATGACGTCGGACATCGTGTCCATGACTTCTGCGGGCTCACCGGAGGCGACGATCCGACCACCGGACATCACTGCTGCGTAGTCCGAGACGCGCAGCGCCGTCCGCGCGAACTGCTCGATGCAGAGGATCGAGACACCGCTCTCCGCGATCTGGGCGACGGTGCCGTAGAGCTCGTCGACGATCAGCGGCGCCAGCCCCATCGACAGCTCGTCGAGCAGCAGCAGCGCCGGGTCGGAGGCCAGCGCCCGCGACATGGCCAGCATCTGCTGCTCGCCGCCCGACATGGTGCCGGCGAGCTGGTGGCGGCGCTGGTGGAGCCGCGGGAAGTAGGAGTACGCCGTGTCGAGGACCGCCTCGGTGGCGACCCCGGCGTACGACATCAGCGTGAGGTTCTCCTCGACACTGAGGTTGGGGAAGACCGACCGCCCCTCCGGGATCGTGCAGAGCCCGAGCCGCGCGAGCTCCTCGGGCCCGGAGTCCTGGACGTGCACCCCACCGAGGTGGACGTCGCCGGACGTCGCCCTCTTCTGCCCGCTGATGACCTTGACCAGCGTGGACTTGCCGGCGCCGTTGGGCCCGAGCAGCGCCATCACCGCGCCCTTGGGCACCCGCAGGTCGACGCCGCGCAGCACCTCGATCCGGCCGTACGCCGCGTGCAGGTCGACGACCTCGAGGATCGGGACGCTCATCCGAGGTCCCCGGGGAATCGTGGGCCGGAGGAGCGAAGCGGGGGACGCCCGCGATTTCCTGGGATGGTCATAGCCTGATCTCCTGGGTGAGCTCGGTGGCCGCCTCGACCTCGTCGAGGTCCGAGTAGCCGAGGTAGGCGCGCTGCACGTCGGGGTTGGCGCGGATCGCGGCCGGCGCGCCCGAGGCGATGACCCGGCCGAAGTCGAGGACGTGGATCACGTCGCACACCGACATCACCAGGTCCATGTCGTGCTCGACCATCACGATCCCGCGGCCCTCGGCCGCCAGCTCCGCGGAGCAGGACCCCGAAGGCGTCGGTCTCGGTCTCGTCGAGACCCGAGGACGGCTCGTCGAGCAGCAGGAGCGGTCGGGTCGCAGGCCAGGCACCGGGCCAGCTCGAGCAGCCGCGCCGTACCGGTGGGGATCGAGTCGGCACGCTCGCCGGCGTACGCCGCGATGCCGACCCGCTCGAGCAGGCCGTCGACGTCCGCCGCGGCCGGCCGGAGCACGCCGGCCAGACCGCGGTGGATGTCGCGGGCGACCCGGACGTTCTCCCGCACCGAGAGCGACCCGAAGGCCTCGAGCCGCTGGAAGGTGCGTCCCATGCCGCGCCGCGCGCGCCGGGGCACCGACAGTCGGGTGATGCTCCGGCCGTCGAAGCCGACCCGGCCGCTGGTGGGCTTCTGGAGTCCGGTGATCACGTTGAAGCAGGTGGTCTTGCCGGCGCCGTTGGGACCGATCAGACCGGTGATCCGGCCCGCCTCCGCGGCGAAGCTCGGCATGGTCCACTGCGGTGACGCCACCGAACTGGACGACGATGTCGTCAACCTCGAGCAGTGGCATGGACGCCCACCTCCTGCAGATCTTCCTTGAGCGGGATGTCGGTGGCAGCACCGTCGTCGACGCGGTCGCGCGGCAGCGGCAGCACGGGGACGGCGCGACGAACGGCGTCACCGAAGCGGGCGTCGAGCCGTCGGCCGAGGCCGAAGAGCAGGTTGGCCAGGCCGTTGGGGTCGCGACCGAGAGCGACCGCACCGAAGCCGAGGACCGCGAACACCAGGCCGGCCAGCTCGGGGCGCGAGCTCTGCAGCACCGGCAGCAGCATCAGCCCGATGCCACCGAGGGCCGCGCCGGTCACGGAGGTGACGCCGAAGACCACCGCCAGCAGGAGCAGCGGCAGGCTGTTGAAGAGCTGGAAGTCGGCGGCGCCGATGGTGCCGCGCAGCCCGGCGAAGAGGGCACCCGCGAGACCCGCCATGCCGGCCGAGACCCCGAAGAGCCCCACCCGGAACCAGCGCAGGTCCAGGCCGAGGGTGCCGCAGGCGGCCGGGCTGTCGCGCATCGCGATCAGCAGCCGCCCGACGACGCCACGACGCAGCAGCAGCAGCGCGAGCGCCATCAGCACGAAGAACCCGACCATCACGACGACGTAGCCGGAGTTGGACGAGATCGAGGTGCCCAGCAGCGAGAGCCGCTCGGCGCCCAGGGTGCCGTTGAAGCCGAACGCGAAGCCCGCCTGGAAGACGAGCTTGTCCATCAGCACGCCGAAGGCGAGCGTCGACAGTGCCAGGTAGAGGCCGGTCAGCCGGAGCACGGGCAGCGCCACCAGAGCGCCGACCCCCGCGGCGATCAGCGCCGACAGCAGCAGCCCGTAGAGGTTGGGCTCGTCGAGCTTGGCGTACGCGAGCGCACCGACGCCGGCGAAGGTGAACTGCGCGAGCGAGACGTGGCCGCCGTACCCGGTGAGCAGCACCAGCGAGAGCATCACCATCGCGTACGTCGCGGCGGTGCCGGCCAGCAGCAGGTTGGCGTCCGACATCGCGGCGGCGAGCACGGCGACGAGGGCGAGCAGGCCGGCGCCGCACGTCAGAGCGCGGGCCATCGACGGAAGCGGCGCGGACACGATGCCCTTGACCTGCCCGATCCTCAGCTGGGCCTGGGGCATCGCGATGATGACGACGAAGAGGAAGAGCGCAGGCACCACGGCGCGCACCCCGGCCAGCGCGCCCTCGGTCGGGAGGTAGGCGACGGCGAAGGACTGCAGGATGCCGAGGCCCATGGCGCCGATGAAGGTCAGCGGCAGGCTGGTGAGCCGGCCGAGCATCGCGGCGGCGTACGCGTTGATCACGAGCAGGGTGAGGTCGAAGTAGGACAGCCCGATCACCGGCGTGAGCAGGATCCCGGCGAGCGCGGCCAGGGAGATCCCGATCGCCCACGAGAGCGACGCGACCCGGTCGGGGTTGCCGCCGAAGAGGCGCAGCAGCACGGGGTTGTCGACCGAGGCCCGCATGGCGGTGCCGATGCGGGTCCGGTTGAGCAGGAGGTAGAGCAGACCGGCGACGACCGCCGACAGGGCGATGGTGATGATCTGGTGGGCGGTGACGTAGGTGTCGCCGATCTCGATGCCCCGGTCAGGCAGGAAGGGCGGCAGCGTCCGCGGCTCCGGCGGCCAGATGAACTGGGCCAGTCCGATCAGACCGACGAAGCAGCCCGACCGTCACGACGAGCGAGACGCTGACCGGACCTTCGCCCAGGCCGCGGGTGACGAAGCGCTGCACCAGGTAGCCGGTCCCCGGCGCGACCACGACCCAGCACCAGGATCAGCGCCAGCCAGGTGGGCATCCCCTGGCGCTGGCTGAAGTCCCAGAACGTGAAGGCCATGACCATGCCGAAGGCGCCGTGGGCGATGTTGAAGACCCGGGTCGTCGTGTAGGTCAGCACCAGGCCCGAGGCTGCGATCGCGTACGCCGCTCCGGTGAAGAGGCCGAGGATCGTGAAGGAGATGATCGTGCTCATGGTCAGGACCCGCCGACCTGGACGAGCGGCGCGCAGAGGTACTTGCCCGACGAGACCTGCTGCCACTTGCCGCCCTTGAGCTGCAGCACCGACTGGCAGTTGGCGGTGGACTTGGCCCCGACCTGCTGCGGGGCGTGCAGGCCGTTGCCGGTCCAGTCGCGCACACCCTTGAGCGAGGCCACGAGGGTGGCCCGGTTGAGCTTGCCACCCAGGGCGACCGACCGCTCGACGAAGAGCCGCGCCGCCGACCAGGCGTACAGGCCGAAGTAGTTGGGGACGGCGCCCGGCTTCACCTGGTCGAGCCAGGCGCGGTAGAGCTGCATCTCCTTGATGCTGAAGTCGTCGAACCGCGCGGTCGTCGAGTAGGCGAAGACGCCGTCGGCGTTGCTGCCGGCCTCGTCGACGAACCGCTGGTCGTAGATCGGTCGAGTCCTGGATGAACACCTCGGGCTTGAACCCCTGCTGCTTCATGGCGTCGAGCAGCTTGGCGGTGTTCTGGTAGGGACCGGTGTAGGAGACGAGCTTGATGCCCTTGTCCTTCATCTTCTGCACGTACGGCGCGTAGTTGAACTCGGCCACGTCGATGCCCTGGAAGTAGTCGACCTTCCAGCCCGTCTTGGTCCAGGCGCTGCGGAACGCGCTCGCGTTGACCGGGGCCGCACCGGCGTTGATGTAGAGGACGGCAGCGTGCTGCGTGGCGTCCTTGTTCTTCGAGAGGAAGTAGCGCGGCATCGCACTCGGCACCTGTGCCGGGCTGACCGCCTGGGCGGCGAAGCAGGTGCCGCAGTCACGCCGTTCGGGGTTCGTGGTCGTGGACCGGATGTCGGGCAGGCCGCACGACTGGGCGGTCTCGGCGCCACCGGAGTCGAAGGCCGACATCGAACCGACGGCAGCGAACGCCTCGTCGCAGGCCTTGGTGTAGCCCTGCTGGTCGGCGCCTGCGTCGGCGCGACTGTCGAGCAGCTGCACGTCCAGCTTGCGACCGCAGATGTCGCCGGTGGAGTTGAAGTAGGCGGCGTACGCGCGGGTCGCCTGCTGCGCGGACTCGAAGATGCCCGGCACCGGGCCGGAGATGTCGGAGACGTTGGCGATCTTGATGGTCTTGTCGGTGATCCCGGTCGAGTTCTTGAACCCGGCGCAGCTGCCGGCCTTGGTGGTGCCCGCCGGCGCGTTGGCGCCGGTGCCCTTGGGAGCCTTGCCGCCCGACGAGCCGCCGCCACCGTCCGAGGATCCGCCACCGCCGGAACCGCCGGTCGCGGTCGAGCCACCGGCGTCGGTCGATCCGGGCGCCCCGGCACCGGGCACCCCCGCGTCGGTGCCGGTGCCATCGGCCGTCGCCGTCGGGGATGGCGCCACCGGCTCCGCCCGGGCTGGTGCCGTTGACCTGGGCGACGGTCTGGGGCTCGAGCTGCGAGCCGCAGCCCGCCAGCGTCAGACCGACGCTCAGGCAGAAGCCGGCGACAGCGACCGTACGAAGTGGAGACAGGACTCTCGACACCGATATCCCTCCCGGAATCAGAACACGTTTCACCCCTCAACGAGGCGCGGGAGAAAAGGTGACGCCAGTCACCGGGACGGTCAGTCCGTGGCGTCGGCCTCGGGATAGTCGAGCGGCACGTAGGCGCCGACCTGGAAGACCCCGTTGGGCTGCAGGGTCACCCACTGCACTCCCGCGGGTCGCCCGTCGCGGTAGGTCACCAGGCTGACCTCGGCGTTGCGGCGGGGCTTGCTCCCGAGCGCGATGGCGTACGCCGCCCCGCCCGTCGTCCCCGTCGTGTAGGTGTAGCCCACCTCGCCGTCGGGGCCCTCCACGCGGGTCGGCCCGGACCGCACGTGGACGTGGCCGCCGAGGACCAGGTCGGTGCAGCCGCGGGCGAGCGCCTCGCGGCCGAGGTTGGTGTCGTGGACCAGGATCGTCGTCACGCGGGTCTCGCTGTCGCACGCGGCGTCGGCGATGCGCTGCTCGACCTCGTCGAAGCTCAGGCCGGTCTCGTCGCGCCAGGACCCGAGCCCGCTGGAGCGGGGATCGTCGACCCCGAGCAGCGTGGTCTCCGCCCGGCCCGTCGACCACGTCGCCGTCGAGGACGGTCCAGCCGTGATCGGCGAGGTAGTCGTGCACGAAGCTGCCCTGGTCGTGGTTGCCGGCGACCGCCCACCGGTCGAAGCCGTCGAACGCCTCCGAGACCGAGTCGAGGGAGAAGGCCTCCCAGCTCTTGCCGGACGAGGTGTCGTCACCGCCGTCGTAGACCGCCGTCGCCCCGGCCGCGTCGGCGATCGCACGGGCGACGGGGTCCATCCCGATGTTGTCGTGCCGGTCGGACACGAAGGCGACGACGGTGTCGCCCTCCTCGGGCTCGCGCAGGTCGAGGGTGGCGGCCTCCTCGGCCGCGCTGGCGTAGAAGACCTTGCTCTTGTCGTAGGTGTCGACGGCGCTCTCGATCAGCCGCCGGGTCTGGGCGGTCGTGACGTCGCCGCGCACCTCGACGTCCTCGAGCCCGTTCGGCAGCGGCACCTGCGGCCCGAGGAAGTCCTGGAGCGAGACCCAGTCGCCGTCGTCGGCGACCTTCTCGGCCTCGGTCGTCCACGGCTGCCACA
The DNA here is from genome assembly GCA_963717855.1 of uncultured Actinomycetota bacterium. Classification (GTDB taxonomy): domain Bacteria; phylum Actinomycetota; class Actinomycetes; order Propionibacteriales; family Nocardioidaceae; genus Nocardioides. The sequence goes on from CAVQXF010000010.1 coordinate 43,498, forward strand.
CGCAGACCCCGAGCACCACGACGGCACCCAGGCCGACCAAGACGTGCGGGAGCCCAGCCCTGGCTGCGATCTCGCGTCGACGGCTGCGTCCGACCAGCAGCCACACGGCGATCGGCACCAGCCCGGCGACCGCGCCCCGCAGAGCGGCGTCGCGCAGCATGTCCTGGACGACCTCGCTCACCTTGGCGATCTGGCCCTCGGGCTGGCCGGCGATGTAGCCGTAGCGCTGCACCAGCTCGTCGGTGGAGGCTGCGTCCGTCTTGTCGAGTCGGATGTTCACCCCGAGCCGGCCGGTGCCCTTGATGCGTACGTCGGGCAGCACCGGCCCGGACTGCAGGACCGCCGAACCGGTCATCGTCGGGCGTACGACGGCGTCGTGGCTCGCCAGCTCGACGGACCGGCTGCTGGAGAAGAACAGCACCGCCGTCACCGCGAGCGAGCAGGCCAGCCAGGCCCCGGCGTACGCCAGGACCCGCAGAGCTCGTCGTCCGTTCGACGCCAAGGTCAGCGGCGCGCCTCGGAGATCGCGTACAGCACGACCGACGCGGCGACGCCGGCGTTGAGCGACTCGAGCTGGTTGGCCATCGGGATCGAGACGAGCTGGTCGCAGGTCTCGCTGACGAGACGGCCGAGACCGTCGCCCTCGGAGCCGACGACGACGACCAGCGGGCCCGTCGGCGAGCTCGAGCTCGGGCAGGCTGATGTCGCCGTCGGCAGCCAGCCCGATCACCATGCAGCCCGCGTCCTGGTAGGACTTGAGCTGCCGCACCAGGTTGACCGTCTGGGCGACCGGGATGCGGGCGGCCGCACCGGCGCTGGTCTTCCACGCGGAGGCGGTCATGCCGGCCGCGCGGCGCTCGGGGATGACCACGCCGTGGGCGCCGAAACCGGCCGCGCTGCGGACGATAGCGCCGAGGTTGCGCGGGTCGGTGACCGAGTCGAGAGCCACGATCAGGGGCTTCTCACCGTTGGCCGCGGCCGCGTCGAGGAGGTCGTCGGCGTGGGCGTACTCGTACGACGGGATGCGCGCGGCGAGGCCCTGGTGGACCGCGCCCGACGTCATCCGGTCGAGCTCGTTGCGGGTCACCTCGAGCAGGCTGATGCCGCGGTCGGCCGCCAGCGCGAAGGCCTCCCGTAGCCGACCGTCGCGCTCGACGCCCTCGGCGACGTACACGCCGTTGACCGGCACGCCCTCGCGCAGCGCCTCGACGACCGAGTTGCGCCCGGCGATCCACTCGGCGTCCGTGCTGCCCGTCCGGCGCTTCTTCGGCCGGGCCGCGGCGGACTTGTCGACCTTGTTGGCCTTCTTGTAGGCCTGGTGGTAGGGCCGGTCCTTCGCTGCAGGCGTCGGTCCCTTGCCCTCGAGGCCGCGCTTGACGCGCCCGCCGGAGCCGGCGGTCGGGTTGCCCTTGCCGGTCTTCTTGATGGCGCCCTTGCGCTGACTGTTCCCTGCCATTACTTCGTTCCTGCTTCCAGTGACCACGTCGGGCCGTCGGGGGTGTCCGTGATCGCGATGCCGGCGGCCTTGATCTGGTCGCGGATCGTGTCGGCCGCGGCGAAGTCCTTGTCCGCCCGGGCCTGTGCGCGTTGGTCGAGCAGTCCGCGGACGAGCACGTCCACGGCGTCGGTGAGCTGCTGGTCGTTGCTCGAGGCCGGGCCCCAGGCGGGGTCGGCCGGGTCGAGCCCGAGCACGCCGAGCATCGCGAGCACGGCACCGGCCTGGGCCTGCCCGCCGTCCAGGTCGCCCCGGTCGAGCAGCCGGTTGCCGTCGCGTACGGCGTCGTACAGCACCGCGACCGCTGCCGGGGTGCCGAGGTCGTCGTCCATCGCGTCGGTGAAGTCCTGCGGCAGCAGTCCGGCCTCGACCATCCCGGCGCGGTCGAGGAAGCTCTCGATCCGCCGGAAGCCGACAGCGGCCTCCTCGAGGGCGTCGAAGCTGAACTCGACGTGGCTGCGGTAGTGCGCCGCCACCATGTAGAACCGCAGCTCGATGCCACGCACCCGCTGCAGCACCGACGGGATCGACAGGGTGTTGCCGAGCGACTTGCTCATCTTCTCGCCGGCGGTGGTGATCCAGGCGTTGTGCATCCAGTACGACGCGAAGGCGTGCCCGGCCGCGCGGGACTGGGCCTGCTCGTTCTCGTGGTGGGGGAAGCGCAGGTCGACGCCGCCGCCGTGGATGTCGAAGGCGGTGCCGAGGTACTTGCCGGCCATCGCCGAGCACTCGATGTGCCAGCCCGGGCGGCCGCGGCCCCACGGGCTCGTCCACGACGCGGTCTCCGGCTCGGACTCCTTGCGGCCCTTCCACAGGGCGAAGTCGCGCGGGTCGCGCTTGCCGCGGGGATCGGCGTCGCTCGGCGGCCTCCATGTCGTCGATCTTCTGGTGGGTGAGCTCGCCGTACGCCGACCAGGAGCGCACGTCGAAGTAGACGTCGCCGGAGCCGTCCGCGGCGGCGTACGCGTGACCGCGCTCGATCAGCGTCGCGATCAGCTCGACCATCTCGGTGATGTGGCCGGTGGCCGCCGGCTCGTACGTCGGCGGGGCGACGTTGAGAGCGGCGTAGGCGCGGTCGAGCTCGCGCTTCATCGCGGCGGCCAGGTTGTACCAGGGGCGGCCCTGGGCCTCGGCCTTGGTCAGGATCTTGTCGTCGATGTCGGTGACGTTGCGGATGAAGCTGACGTCGTAGCCGAGGTGGCGCAGCCAGCGCTGCAGCACGTCGAAGTTGACCCCCGAGCGGACGTGGCCGACGTGCGGCTCCGACTGGACCGTCAGGCCGCACAGGTAGATGCCGGCCTTCCCCTCCTCGAGGGGCACGAAGTCACGCACTTCGCGGGTCGCGGTGTCATAGAGCCTGAAGGTCACCGCGCCAGTCTAGAGATGTCGGCGCGTGCGCCCCGCATCGTGAGGAACTCACCTCACACCCCGTAGCCACCGTCCACGTCCAGCTTCTGGCCCGACACGAACCCGGCCCGGTCGGAGGCGAGGAAGCAGACCGCCTCGGCGACGTCGTGCGCGGTGCCGAACCGGCGCAGCGGGATGTTGCGGCGGGTGACGGCCAGCGCCTCCTCGGAGAGCTCGCCGGAGTCGATCAGCCGAGCTGCCATGCCGTCGGTGAGCATGCCGGGACCGACGGCGTTGACGCGTACGCCGTACCGCCCCTCCTCGGCGGCCAGGGCGCGCACCATCGCCTCGACGGCGGCCTTCGGCGCCGACGACAGCCCGTCGCGCACCGGGAAGCGCGTGGTCGCGGCGGTCGTCACCGCGACGATCGAGCCCTCGCTGGTCCGCAGGTGCGGCAGCGCGGGCGACACGATCGCGAAGAACCCGGCGGCGTCGGCGTTGAGCTGGGCCGCCATCGCCACCGGGTCGACGCCGGAGAGGTGGGTCATCGGGATGTGCGGGCCGGCGGCGTAGACGAGCGTGTGGATGCCGCCGCCGACCGCGACGACCTCCTCGACGACCCGCGCGGCGTCCACGGCGACCGTCGGCGCGCCGAGGTCCAGGGCGTACGACGACGCGTGCCGGCCCCACTCGCGGGCCGTCTCGACGACGGCCTCCGCGGCGTCGGGACGCGAGCGGAAGGTGACCGCGACGTCGGAGCCCCGGCTCGCCAGCATCCTGGTGATCGCCAGGCCCAGGCCGCCGCTGCCGCCGACGACCAGCGCGACGCCGGACCGCCCTGCGAAGTCATCCATCCGAGTCCTCCGTCGCCGTGAACGTGATCGTGTCCCACCCGGTCGCCCCGTCCGGGAGGACGTCCTGCACCTCGCCGGTCTGCTTCGTGCCGTCGAGCGTCGATCGCACGGACCGCCAGGCGGTGCTCGCCGGGCTCGACGTCGATCGTCGCCGACCACTGCACCCAGGTGTCGGTGCTCGGCACCCGGCCGAGCTCGGTGGGCTGCCACGCTCCGTCGTCGACGGAGATCTCGACCGCCTCGATGCCGGTGTGCTGCGACCAGGCCGAGCCTCCGACCCGCCCGCCGGACGCCACGACCTCACCGTCGTTGCTCGGGACGTCGATGCGCGACGACATCTTCACCGGGCCCTTCTCGGACCAGCCCTTCCCGGTCCAGAAGGCTTCGATGTCTGCGAACCGGGTCACCTCCATCTCGACCACCCACTTGCAGGCCGAGACGTAGCCGTAGAGCCCGGGCACGATCGTGCGCACCGGGAAGCCGTGGTCGATCGGCAGCGGTCGACCGTTCATGGCGACGGCGAGCATCGCGTCGCGGTCGTCGGTGAGCGCGCTGAGCGGCGTACCGCAGGTCCAGCCGTCGTCGGAGGTCTGCAGCACCGCGTCGGCGCCCGGCTGCACGCCGGCCTGGGCGAGCAGGTCGGCGATGCGTACCCCGCTCCACCAGGCGTTGCCGATCAGGTCGCCGCCGACCGGGTTGGACACGCAGTTGAGGGTCACCCAGGCCTCGGTGACCTGCCGGCCGATCAGCTGCTGGTAGGTCAGCACCACCTCACGGTCGACCATCCCGTGGATGCGCAGCTCCCAGTCGGTGGGCTCGATCGTCGGCACCACGATCGCGGTGTCGATCCGGTAGAAGTCGCTCGCAGGTGTCGCCCAGGGCGGCATCCCGGCCAGCCCGATCCTGCTGCCGGGGGGCAGCTCCGGGGCGGTCACGCCGGGCAGCCGCAGCAGGCGCCGCGCCTCCTCGACGTGGCGCCGGCCACGACCGACCACCCGGCCCATGGTGCCGAGCACGGCCCCGCCGGCGACGATCACCCCGGCGCGGATCAGGAACGTACGGCGGGTGTGGTCGACCGCTCCTCGCCCGGACGTCTCGCGGACGGCGGGAGCCGTGGGCGGAGGCGCTGCCGCCGCCTCGGTGAGCGCGAGCTCGTGGCGCCGCAGCGGCTCGGTGAGCAGCGACAGGCAGACGAGCCAGGTGGCGAAGCCGACCCCGATCGGCAGGATGTCGATCGCGCTCGACCCGCGCTGCAGCCAGACGGCGAGCCCGCCGAGCGCACCCAGCACGGCGAAGACGATCGTCGGCGCCCACCACGAGCGGCGGGCCAGCCGTCCGGCCCAGGCGAAGAGGAACCCGCAGACCACCAGGATCACCAGCAGCAGCAACTGCTTGTCGTGACTTCCCAGGAGCCGAATCGCCCGCTCCACGACGACGCCCGGGGTCAGCCGGGTCACCAGCGCGGCCACCGCGGCGACCGGTGAGTCCCGGGTGGTCATCACCATCGCCACGAAGTAGCTCGCGACCAGACCGGCGAATCCGGCAACGACACCGGCCGCCGACCACGTGCCGCGGGAGCTCCTCACACGACTGATTCTGTCTCAGGCATGATCCTCGTGTGGACCACCTCCCCCGCGTCGGCATCGGCACCGACGTGCACCGGCTCGTCGACGGCGCCCCTCTCCACCTCGCCGGCCTGTCCTGGCCCGACGAGCCGCAGGGCCTCGAAGGGCACTCCGACGCCGACGTCGCGGCTCACGCCGCGTGCGATGCGCTCCTCTCGGCGGCCGGTCTGGGCGACCTGGGCTCGAACTTCGGTACGGCGGAGCCGCAGTGGGCCGGCGCGTCCGGGGCGGCCCTGCTCGGCGAGACCGCCGTACGCGTACGGGCCGCCGGCTTCGAGATCGGCAACGTCGCGGTCCAGGTGATCGGCAACCGCCCGCGGCTGGGCCCACGCCGCGACGAGGCTCAGGCAGCGCTCTCGGCCGCGCTCGGCGCACCGGTCTCCGTCTCGGCCACCACCACCGACGGACTCGGCCTCACCGGACGGGGCGAGGGCGTGGCGGCGATCGCCACGGCGCTCATCTACTAGGCGGCGTCCACCTTGCGGTGCCCGACCAGCACGACGCCCTCGACCACGCGGACGTCGTACGCCGGGACCGACACATGGGTGTCGTCGAGGCAGCGGCCGCTGCGCAGGTCGAAGGCGTGCTTGTGCGCCGGCGACGCCACGAAGGGGACGCCCTCACGGGTGCCGACGATGCCCTTGGCGAGCACCGAGGCCTTGGCGAAGGGGTCGTGGTTGCCGAGCGCGTAGACGTGATCGTCCTGGGTGCGGAAGATCGCGATCGCCTGACCGTGCACGAGCGCGGTCGCACCACGCTCCACAGCGAGCTCGACGACGCGGCACACGGGCTGCCACTCCTCCGCACGCTGATCCGCCGCAGGCACCATCCGAGTGCCCCCTTCCTGGTGGCTCGAACGTAGGGGCGACGCGTCAAGCACCTGTTTCGGCATGTAACAGCCGTGAAAACACTCCCGATCTGCGCGGGTAGCCTCGCCGGGTGCCTGCCGCCGTCGTGATCCTCGCCGCCGGGACCGGGTCGCGCGTCGGCGCCGGCTCCAACAAGGTCCTGCTCCCGCTCGGCGACCGGCCGGTGCTGGCCTGGTCGGTGCGCGACGCGACCTCGCTCAGCGCCGCGCTCGGCGAGCGGGTCACCGTGCTCGTCGTCGTGCGCCCCGGCGAGCGCGACGAGGTGGCTGCTGCCCTCCAGCCCTTCCTGGGCGACGCGGAGGTCGGCCTGGTCGAGGGCGGCGGCACGCGGCACGCCTCGGAGTCGGCCGCCCTGCGGGCGCTCGCGCCGGATGTCCGGTCGGGCGCGATCGACGTCGTCGCGATCCACGACGGGGCTCGACCGCTCGCCGGTCGGGAGCTGTTCGCCGCGACCATCGCGGCGGCGCGCGAGCACGGCGGCGCGATCCCCGTCGTACGCCTGCCCGGCCTGCTGACCCGCGACGGTCACGACCTGCCGCCGGAGCTCGACGGGGTTCAGACCCCTCAGGCGTTCCGGGCCGGCGACCTGCTCGCTGCGTACGCCGCGGCCGACGCGGAGGGCTTCGAGGGCACCGACACCGCCGCCAGCTGGGCGCGCTACTCCGAGCTGCCGGTGGCCGCCGTCCCGAGCAGCTCGACGAACCTCAAGGTCACCTTTCCCGAGGACCTCGCCCTGGCGCTCAGGCTGAGGACGCCGTGAGCGCCTCGAGCACCCGCAGGTCGTCGACCGAACCGATCCGCCGAGCCGACGGCGGCGCCTCCACCAGCTCGACGGGGTAGCGCCGGCGCAGCTCGGCCACCAGCGCCACGAAGTCGGTGCTGGGCAGCCCGTCGAGGGCGGCGACGACGGTCGCGGGCAGGACGATCGGCGAGGCCACCGCCACCAGGTCGTCGCGGTCCACGGTCTCCCCGACGAACCCGTCGGTCACTGTCTTGACGGTGTCGGTCACGGGGCGTACGCCGACCACGACGCATCCGCGCTCCAGGGCGCGCGCGACGCACTCGGCGATGAAGGCCGGCGGCGTCATCGGGCAGAGCGGGTCGTGCAGCACGAACGGCTCCTCCGCGCTGGCCAGCCCCTCCCACGTCGTCCCGAGGTCGACCCCGGTCACGCCCGCCTCGCCCAGCGCCCAGGCCGCCGCGGCGACGAGGGACTCGCCGTGGATCAGCGCGTACGGCAGGGCTCCGCGGTCGTCGTCGAGCACCGAACCGAGGGCGGGTGGGAGCTCCACGTCGTCGTACACACTCCGACCCTAGAGGTGGCCCCAGACGCAGCAAAGCCCCCGGCGAACCGGGGGCTTCACTGGTGTTCAGCTGAAGATCAGGAGGCGAGGACCTCGTCGAGCAGAGCCTCGGCCTTGTCCTCGTTGGTGTGCTCGGCCAGGGCGAGCTCGGAGACCAGGATCTGCCGGGCCTTCGCGAGCATCCGCTTCTCGCCGGCCGACAGACCGCGGTCGCGCTCCCGGCGCCACAGGTCGCGCACGACCTCCGACACCTTCATCACGTCGCCGCTGTGCAGCTTCTCGAGGTTGGCCTTGTAGCGGCGCGACCAGTTGGTCGGCTCCTCCACGTGCGCTGCCCGGAGGATGTCGAACACACGGTCGAGACCCTCCTTGTCGACAACATCGCGAACCCCGACGAGGTCGAGGTTGCAAGCGGGTACTCGTACGACCAGGTCCTGCTGGGCGACGATCCGGAGTACGAGGTACTCCCGGTCCTCTCCCTTGATGGTCCGCATCTCGATGTCCTCGATGATCGCGGCCCCGTGGTTCGGGTAAACAACCGTTTCGCCGACGGTGAAAGTCATATGTGAAGTACCCCTTCCTAGGTGACGATTCTAACACGCCTCCCAAGAGAGCCCGACATCGTTTGTGCAGGTCAGGGGCACTATCCGGGCTTGACAGAACCGCGTCGGATGTGTTGGCGGGACCCTCGCGGACGGACTGCCGGACACTCCGAAGCCCAGAACAGGCTTACCCACGGGACGGCTGGTTGATACTGCGAGGTATGTCGCCCAGCCTGCGTCGACGCAAGCCTGAACCGGCCGAGGAGCTGCCCTCCGGCACCGGTTCGACGGCCACGACCACCGCACCCGAGGCCGCACCCGAGGCCGCACCCGAGGCCGCTCCTGAGGTCGCCCCGGCCGCCTCGGCGAGCAGCCGGGAGCGCCGCCGTACCCTCGCGCACAGCACGCCCGTCCTCCTGCTGCGCGCGGCCCATCCGCGCCAGGCCGCCATCACCGCCGTGGGCATGGCCATCGCCGCTGCCCTCTCGGGTCGTCCCGGCAGGGAGGTCGGCCTCGTGCTGGCGACCGTGCTGGTCGGGCAGGTGGTGCTCGGCTGGCACAACGACCTCGTCGACCGCCGTCGCGACGCTCAGCGCCTGCCGAGCGGCAAGCCGATCGCGGACGGCTACCTCGAACCCGGCACTGCGTGGTTCGCCGTGGTCTGCGGCGTGCTGCTGCTGGTGCCGCTCGCCGTCTCCAACGGGGTCACGGCCGGGTGCCTCTACCTCGGCTCCGTCGCGATCGGCCTGCTCGGCAACCTCGTCCTGCGGCGGACCTGGGCCTCGTGGGTGACCTGGGCGGCGTCGTACGCGCTCCTCCCCGCGTTCCTGTCGTACGGCGGCTGGGGCGGCCAGGCTTCCGGCAACCCGCCCCAGGTCGCGATGGTGGTGCTGGCGGCCGCGCTGGGCGTCGGGGTGCACTTCCTCTGCGCCCTGCCGGGCCTGGTGGCCGACCACGAGGACGGCATCCGGCACCTGCCGCTGCGCATCGCCTTGAAGATCGGCGCGACCCGTCTGCTCGTCGTCTCGCTGACCTGGACCACGCTCGCGCTGGTCGGGCTGCTGCTCGTCGGCAACTCGGTCGGCCTGAGCCAGTGACCGGCGCGCTCGGGACCCGAGCAGACCGCTAGGCTGAGCCCGCACCCGTCGTCGCCACACGTGAAGGCTCTGAAGATGCAGCTTCGCCGTTCCGCTCGCCTGCTCACCGCTGCGGGAGTGCTCCTGCTCGCCGCCCCGGCGCTCTCCTCCTGCGGCTTCGACTACGCGACCGACCGGGTCTACACGCCGGGGGCGGGCACCAACGACCAGGACGGCAGGGTCGACGTACTCGGTGCCGTCGTGGTGAGCGCGGAGGACGGCTCGGGCACGCTGGTCACGACGTTCACCAACAACTCGGTCGACGAGCCGGCAACGGTCGAGTCGATCGCGGGCGCCGGCGACGACGCCGCACTCGAGGTCAGCGAGTTCGAACCCATCGAGATCCCGCCCGGCGGCCTGGTCAACCTCGCGAACGCCGAGGAGTCCATCACGATCCAGGGCGACTTCGAGACCGGCCAGTTCCTGAGCCTCGCCTTCACCCTGGGCGACGGCGACACCGTCACGATGGACGTCCCCTCGGTCGAGGACTGCTACGAGTACGCCGGCCTCGACAAGTCAGCCGACGCCCCCACGCCCGCCGACGAGTGCAAGCCCGAGCCCAGCGAGATCGAGCACTGATGACCTACACCCTGGTGCTGCTCCGCCACGGCGAGAGCGAGTGGAACGCCAAGAACCTCTTCACGGGCTGGGTCGACGTCCCTCTCAACGACAAGGGCCGCGCCGAGGGCATCCGGGCGGGAGAGCTGCTGCGCGACGCCGGCGTGCTCCCCGACGTCGTCCACACCTCGCTGCTGCGTCGTGCGATCAACACCGCGGCGACGGCGCTCGACGGCGTCGACCGGCACTGGATCCCCGTGCGCCGCTCGTGGCGCCTCAACGAACGCCACTACGGCGCGCTGCAGGGCAAGAACAAGAAGGAGACCCTCGACGCGTACGGCGAGGAGCAGTTCATGCTCTGGCGCCGTTCCTTCGACGTGCCCCCGCCGCCGCTCGACGACGACAGCGAGTTCTCCCAGGCCGGGCTCACGCAGTACGCCGACCTCGGCGCCGAGCTGCCCCGCACCGAGTGCCTCAAGGACGTCATCGCCCGGTTCCTGCCCTACTGGGACTCAGCGATCGTGCCCGACCTCGAGGCCGGCCGGACCGTCCTGGTCGCGGCCCACGGCAACAGCCTGCGCGCGCTGGTCAAGCACCTCGACGGCGATCAGCGACGAGGACATCGCCGGGCTCAACATCCCCACCGGCATGCCGCTGGTCTACGAGCTCGACGAGTCGCTCCAGCCGACCGTTCCCGGTGGCACGTACCTCGACCCCGAGGCCGCTGCCGCGGCCGCTGCCGCGGTCGCCAACCAGGGCCGCTGAGCGTCGGGCGCGGCGGATAGCCACGGACGAAATGGTCGTTCGTGGCGCCCGTGAGCAACCATTCTGTCCGTGGCTATGCGGCCGACGACGCACCCTCAGGCGTCGACCGAGCTCGGGTTCTCGCCGGTGACGACGAAGATGACCCGGTTGGCGACGGACACCGCGTGGTCGGCGATCCGCTCGTAGTAGCGACCCAGCAGGGCCACGTCGACCGCGGCCTCGACGCCGTGGGTCCAGTCGGCGGAGAGCAGCTCGGCGAAGCTCGCGCGGCGCAGCTGGTCCATCTCCTCGTCGGCGTGCACGAGCGCCAGGGCGTCGTCGACGTTGCGGTCGGTGATGATCTTGGAGACCCGGGTGACCATGTCCTCGGCGACCAGCGCCATCCGCTCGATGATCGGCTGCACGTCGGCCGGCACCGCGAGGTTGGGCACCCGGAGCCGCGCGATCTTCGCGACGTGCACCGACAGGTCGCCCATCCGCTCGAGCTCGCTGACCATCCGCAGCGCGGCGACGACCGTCCGCAGGTCGCTGGCGACCGGCTGCTGGAGCGACAGCAGGAGGAAGGCGGAGTCCTCGACCCGCTCACGGGACCGGTCGATCTCGATGTCCGCGCTGATCACCTTCTCGGCGATCTCGGCGTCGCCGGTGAGCAGTGCTTCGGTCGCAAGCCGTACGGCGACCTCGACGTTGCCGCAGATGGCGGCCAGGTCGATGAAGATGCCGTCGAGCTGTTCGTGGAATGCCTCTCGCATGGCACAGACCCTAAGCAGGGTAGATGTCCAGCCGGGGTTGTGACGTGAACGAGGGGTGAACGTTCGGAAGCCCGGCCCTCCTGGGCGAACGCATGCTGAATTCCCTCGTACGATTCACCTGTGGATGCGACGACGCAGGCGTTTCTCGCCGCGCTCATCGGCGCCGTCGTCGCCGGCGGAGCCGTGCTGGCGTGGCACGTCAGCGACCGCCAGCAGCATGGCACCGCGGTCGCGACGGAGGAACCCGTCGTACCCCCCGGCGTTGCGGCCGTCCTCTCCGTCCTGCGCAGCAGCGCCGTCGTCGTCGACGACAGCGACACCGTGCTCAAGGCGTCCGCGCCGGCGTACGCGATGGGGCTGGTCCGCGGGCAGGTGCTGGTCTCCACGGAGCTGGCGACCTTGGTCCAGCAGGTACGCCGGGACGGGCAGATCCGCGAGACCGAGCTGGTGATGGCACGCACCGGTGCGCCGTCGCGGCACGTGACCGCCCGGGTGGCGCCGCTCGGCGCCCGGCTCGTGCTGGCGCTGGTCGAGGACCGCACCCGCGAGCGCCGGGTCGAGGCCGTGCGCCGCGACTTCGTCGGCAACGTCAGCCACGAGCTGAAGACCCCCGTCGGCGCGATCCGGCTGCTGGCCGAGGCGGTGCACGAGGCCTCGGACGACCCCGAGGCCGTCAAGCGGTTCTCCGACCGGATGCTGATCGAGAGCGAACGGCTCTCGCGGCTGGTCCAGCAGGTCATCGAGCTCTCCCGGCTGCAGGGCGACGACCCGCTCGAGGCGCCGATCCCGGTGTCGATCGACGCGGCCATCGAGATCGCCGTCGACACCAGCGCGATCGACGCGGTCTCCAAGCACATCGCCGTGGTGACCAGCGGCGCCAAGGGCGTCGAGGTGCTCGGCAACACCGAGCAGGTCACCGCCGCGCTCGCCAACCTGGTCGCCAACGCCGTCTCGTACTCGGAGTCCGGGCTCCACCGTGCTGGTCTCGATCAAGGCCGACGACCAGACGGTCTCGATCTCCGTCGTCGACCAGGGCATCGGGATCCCGAACGAGGAGATCGACCGGATCTTCGAGCGTTTCTACCGGGTCGACCCCGCCCGACACCGTTCCACCGGTGGCACCGGCCTCGGCCTGTCCATCGTCAAGCACGTCGCCGCCTCGCACGGCGGGGACGTCAATGTGTGGTCTGTCGAGGGTCAGGGGTCTACGTTCACCTTGAGCCTCCCCCGCTATCTCTCCGTCAGGGAGAGCCAGGAGGAATACCGGTGACCCGCGTACTCGTCGTAGAGGACGAAGAGAGCTACAGCGAGGCACTCGCCTACATGCTCCGCAAGGAAGGGTTCGAGGTCGCCATCGCGGCCGACGGCAACGCCGCACTGGTGGAGTTCGACCGCAACGGCGCCGACATCGTGCTGCTCGACCTGATGCTGCCCGGCATCCCCGGCACCGAGGTCTGCCGTCAGATCCGCCAGACCTCGAGCGTGCCGGTGATCATGGTCAGCGCCAAGGACGACGAGGTCGACAAGGTCGTCGGCCTCGAGCTCGGCGCCGACGACTACGTCACCAAGCCCTACTCGCCGCGCGAGCTGGTGGCCCGGATCCGCGCCGTGCTCCGGCGTGGGCACGAGCCCGACCTCGCGCCGCCCACCCTCGAGGCCGGTCCCGTCCGGATGGACGTCGAGCGACACGTCGTCACCGTCGACGGCTCGGCGCAGCGGCTGCCGCTCAAGGAGTTCGAGCTGCTCGAGATGTTCCTGCGCAACCCCGGCCGGGTGCTCACCCGCGGCCAGCTCATCGACCGCGTCTGGGGCTCCGACTACGTCGGCGACACCAAGACCCTCGACGTCCACGTGAAGCGGCTGCGCGCCAAGATCGAGCCCGACCCGGGCGAGCCGAAGTACCTCGTCACCGTGCGCGGGCTGGGCTACAAGCTCGACCTCTGAGTGATCTGGCAGCGGATCGCGGATGGACGTCCGAAACCCGCGCGCCAAGCGTCGGTAGCTGTCCCTAGTCTGGGTCGGTGACGAGTACGGCGACGCCCCCGACCAGCTCCGCGACCCCCACCACGGCCACCTGGCTGCCGGTGACGGCCGTCGCGATCACGCTGGTGTTCTGGGCCTCGGCGTTCGTCGCGATCCGGCACCTGGGCGAGGACTTCTCCCCGGGTGCGCTCTCGCTCGGCCGGCTGCTGGTCGGGGCGCTGTGCCTCGGCGTGGTGGCGCTCGCCAGCCAGGGCGTCCCGCACCCGACCCGCAGCCAGTGGGTCTCCCTGGTCACCATCGGCATCCTGTGGTTCGGCGTCTACAACGTCGCCCTCAACGCCGGTGAGCGCCGCGTCGATGCCGGCACCGCCGCCATGCTGATCCAGGTCTCGCCGGTGCTGATCGCCGTGCTCGCCGCGGTGTTCCTCGACGAGAGGTTCACCGTCTACCTCGGGATCGGCCTCGCCCTGGCGTTCACCGGCGTCGGCCTGATCAGCCTGTCGTCCGGGGAGTCCAGCGACCACGACGTGATCGGCGTGCTGCTGTGCCTGGTCGCGGCGGTCGTCTACTCGATCAGCCTGATCCTGCAGAAGCCGCTCGTCGCCAAGCTGCCGGCGATCCACGTGACCTGGCTGGCCTGCACGATCGGCGCGATCGCCTGCCTGCCGTTCGTCGGGCAGCTGGTCGACCAGACCCGCGACGCCCCCACCTCGTCGGTGCTGTGGGTCGTCTACCTCGGCGTCTTCCCGACGGCGATCGCGTTCACGACGTACGCCTTCGCGCTCAAGCACATGAGCGCCAGCAACCTCGGCATCACCACCTACCTGGTGCCGCCGATCACGATCGTGATGGGCGTGATCTTCCTCGACGAGGCGCCGCCCACGATGGCGTACGTCGGCGGCGCGCTCGCCCTCGTCGGCGTGGCCGTGGCCCGGCGCAAGCCGCGCACGGTTGCGCGGGAGGCCGCACCGCCGGCCTGACGTGCAGCCCTGCTGAGGGCGTGGTGCCGGCGCTACTCGCGCTCGGCCTCCAGCCACCCGCGGAACGCCTCGAGGTTGTGGGTCGGCTCGCCGCGCAGCTTGCGCCACTCCCACTCCTTGCGGATCGAGCTGGCGAAGCCGAGCTCCAGGATGGTGTTGAACGACTCGTCGGCGTAGGTCAGCACCGAGCCGAGCAGCCGGTCGAGCTCGTCGGGAGTGACGGCGGCCAGCGGCAGGCGGCCGTCGAGGTAGATGTCCCCGAGCCGGTCGAGGGCGAAGGCGACGCCGTACATCTTGAGGTTGCGCTCGAGCAGCCAGCGGTAGACCCGCTCGTGCTCCTCGTCGGGCTTGCGGCAGACGAAGGCGTGGATGCCCAGGGCGTGCTGGCCGACGTCGAGGCGCACGGCCGTCTGGAGCTTCTTCTCACCGGGCAGCGAGAAGGAGAAGACGCCGTCGGTGGCCTCGTCGTACTCCACCTCCGAGGCGGTGAGGTGGTCGCGGATCACCTGGGCCGGGTCGGTCATACCGTCTCGCGCAGCTCGGCGCGGGCGCGCTGGTAGACCGCGAGGGTGCGCTCGGCGGTGCGTTCCCAGGAGAACTGGCGGGCCTGCTCGAGGGCCCCACCTTCCAGGCGCAGCCGCAGCGCGTCGTCCTCGACGACCCGACGCAGCGCGTCGGCCCAGGCCCGCGGCTCGTGACCGTCGACGAGCAGCCCGCTGTGGCCGTCGCGCACGACCGTCGGCAGGCCGCCGACCGCGGCCGCGACGACGGGCGTGCCCGTCGCCTGTGCCTCGGCAGCGACCAGGCCGAACGACTCGTTGTAGGACGGTACGGCGACCAGGGTCGCGGCGGCGCACCACCGGGCGAGCTGGCCCTGCGCGACCGGCGGGACGAACCGGACCACGTCGTCGAGTCCGAGCTCGGAGGACAGCTGGGCCAGTGACTCGGGGTGCTCGAGGCCGCTGCCCGACGGGCCGCCGACGATGGGGACGACGAGGCGCGAGCGCAGCGCGGGCGTCTGCGCGAGCAGCTCGGCGACCGCCCGCAGGAGCACGTCGGGGGCCTTGAGCGGCTGGATCCGGCCGGCGAAGAGGAGGACGGCGGCGTCCGCGGGCAACCCGAGCTCGGCGCGTACGGCGGCCTTGTCGTAGGGCCGGAAGACGTCGAGGTCGACGCCGGGGTGGACGACCTCGACGCGCGACGGCTCGGCGTCGTACAGGTCGATCAGCTGCCGGCCCTCGAGCGCGGTGTTGGCGATCAGCATGTCGGCGGCCTCGACCACCTGCTCCTCGCCGATGATGCGGGCGTCCGGCTCGGGGGTGTCCCCGGCCGCGAGCGCGGCGTTCTTGACCTTCGCCATCGTGTGCATCGAGTGCACCAGCGGCACGCCCCAGCGGTCGCGCGCAAGCGCGCCGACCTGTCCGGAGAGCCAGTAGTGGGAGTGCACGACGTCGTAGTGGCCGACCGGCTGCGAGGCCTCGGCACGCAGCACCTCGCGCGCGAAGACGCAGAGCTGGCCGGGCAGCTCGCCCTTGCTCAGTCCCTCGAACGGGCCGGCGTGGATGTGTCGCACCCGCACTCCGTCGCTGGCCTGGACGACCGGATCGAGCGCGGAGCTCGTGGCGCGGGTGAAGATGTCGACCTCGATGCCCTGGGCGGCCATCTGCCGGGCCAGCTCGATGACGTAGACGTTCATCCCGCCGGCGTCGCCGGTGCCCGGCTGGTCGAGCGGGGAGGTGTGCAGGCTGATCATCGCCACCCGCTGCATCGGCTCCACAGGCACCTCGCCCCTCTGGTCGCAGTCTTTGGTCGACAGGTCCGACTCCGGAGAACACCTGCTCGAGGCGGAAGATTCCCGGACCACCGCAGCCGGGCTCCGACCGGGTCGTCGACAATGGAAGCATGACCTCCTCGAAGACCGCCGTCGTCACCGGTGCCAGCAGCGGCATCGGCGCCGCCACCGCCCGCCAGCTCGCCGCCGCCGGCTACCACGTCTTCTGCGCGGCCCGCCGGCGCGACCGGATCGAGGCGCTCGCCGCCGAGATCGGCGGTACGGCGGTGCCGTGCGACGTCACCTCCGAGGAGTCCGTCGCCGCCCTGGCCTCGACGGTCGGCGAGCGGCTCGACGTACTCGTCAACAACGCCGGCGGCGCCTTCGGCGCCTCACCGGTGTCCGCGGCGGACAGCGACGAGTGGCGGCAGATGTACGAGGTCAACGTGATCGGCCTGATGCAGGTCACCCGCGCGCTGCTGCCGGCCCTGGTCGCGAGCGGTGCCGGCGCGATCGTCAACGTCGGGTCGACCGCCGGCCGGATCGCCTACGAGGGCGGCGGCGGCTACACCGCGGCCAAGCACGGCACCCAGGTCGTCACCGAGACCCTGCGCCTCGAGCTGTGGGACCAGCCCGTGCGGATCATGGAGATCGCGCCCGGGATGGTGAAGACCGACGAGTTCGCGCTGGTGCGCTTCGAGGGCGACCAGGCCAAGGCCGACGCGGTGTACGCCGGCGTGGCCGAGCCGCTGGTCGCCGACGACATCGCCGACGCGATCACCTGGATGGTGACCCGCCCGGCGCACGTGAACATCGACGAGCTGGTCATCCGTCCGCGCGCCCAGGCGGCACAGCACAAGGTCCACCGGGTCTGACAGACTCCCGGCCATGCAGACGATCGGACTCGTCGGAGGCCTCAGCTGGGAGAGCAGCGCGGTCTACTACCAGGAGCTCAACCAGGGCGTCGAGGCCCGGGTCGGCGGGCTCTCGTCGGCGCGGAGCGTGCTGGCGTCCGTCGACTTCGCCGAGGTCACCGCGCTCCAGGAGCAGGAGCGGTGGGACGACGTCGCCGAGATCCTCTCCGCCGCCGCCCGCGGGGTCGAGGCGGGCGGCGCGGACTTCCTGCTGCTGTGCACGACGACGTTCCACCGGGTCGCCGACCAGGTCGCCGCCGCCGTCGACATCCCGCTGGTCCACCTCGCCGACGTCATCGCCGAGGAGTGCAAGGCGGAGGGCCTGGAGTCGGTGGGCTTCCTCGGGACGACGTTCGCGATGTCACGCTCGTTCTTCACCGACCGGATCGCCTCCCACGGTCTCGACCGTGCACGTGCCCGACGAGCGTCACCACGAGACCCTCAACCGGGTCATCTACGACGAGCTCGTCCACGGCAAGGTGGTCGACGCCTCCCGTCGTACCGTCGTCGGACTCATCGACGAGCTCTGGGACGCCGGCGCGGGCGGGGTGATCCTCGGCTGCACCGAGCTCGAGCTGCTCGTGAAGCAGGCCGACGCCGACATCCCGGTCCTGCCCGGCACCGCCCTCCACGTCGCTGCTGCGCTGGATCGCGCGCTGGCGTGAGCGGGGACCAGGCCTGATAGCCACGGACGAAATGGTTGCTGTGCCACGGTCCTAGCAGCCATTTCGTCCGTGGGTATCCCCTCTTCGCAGGGACTACCCCAGCACCAGGTCGGCGAGCCGCCGCAGGTCGGAGGTGAGGCTCTGCTCGGGGACGGTCGCGCAGTCGCCGCAGAGGTCGAAGTCGTAGACGTAGCGGTCGGGGTGAGTCGGGGCGGCGGTGACCGCGCGCAGGTCCACGCGGTCGACGAGCGAGGCGACCTCCGGCGCCCGCGGGTCGTCGCCGTCGAGGTCGAGCTCCCCGTCGGTGCGCAGGCCGGCGAAGCCACCGGTACGACGGACGGACACCCGCCGCGACCGGCCGACCGGCGCGGACGGCGTCGTGGCGACGGACGCGCCGGGCGTGACCCCGACCGTCTCCCAGGCGGTGCCGACCGCGTCGGCGTGCGCGCCGGCCGCGGCCACCGTGGCCGCGGCGAAGGCGGCGAAGTCCGACTCGGGCCGACCTCGCCGCCGGTGAGCGCGGCGTACCAGATCCGGCCGGCGCCCTCCCAGGTCGTGCCGCCGATCGCGACGGCGGCCAGCTGGAAGGCGCGGTTGGGGATGCCGGAGTTGAGGTGCACGCCGCCGTTGTCGTCCGAGGTCGAGACGTAGTCGTCGAGGTGCGCCGACCTGCGGGTCCTGCCGAGCGCCGGGTCGTCGTACGCCGTGCCGGGCGCGGCCATGTCGCGCAGGGCCCGCGCCTGGATGCCGGGGACGAAGATGCCCGGCGCCGATCAGCCAGTCGGCCTCGGCCGGGGTCTGGCCGAGCAGGCGCTGCTTGAGGCAGGAGGCGAAGACGTCGGAGACCGACTCGTTGAGCGCGCCCGGCTGGTCGCGGTAGACCAGCCCGGCCGTGTGCTCGGTGACGGCATGGGTGAGCTCGTGGCCGAGCACGTCGACCGGCCGGGTGAACCGGCCGAAGACCTGGCCGTCGCCGTCACCGAAGACCAGCTGGGTGCCGTCCCAGAACGCGTTGTCGTAGTCCTGCCCGTAGTGGACGGTCAGGCTGACCGGCGCGCCCTCCCCGTCGTACGACGCCCGCCCGTAGACCTCCGCGAAGAGCGCCAGCGCCCCGGTGATCCCGGTCGCGGCCTCGTCGACCGCCTCGTCGCCCGACGGCACGGAGCCGGCCGAGCGCGACCACGGTGCCGGGCAGCGTCGTGGTGTTGCCGGCGGTGTGCACGGTCCAGGCCGGCGCCGACGCGGCCAGCACGGCCGTCCGGGCGGCGATCGGCACCGAGCGGCCGGCGCGCAGCGCCTCGTCCATCGCAAGGCTGCGCGGAGCGACCCGAGCGAGGAGGTACGGCGGCACGAAGGAGCAGGTCCCGAGAGTTGTCATGGGACCAGCAAAGACGCCGGCACCGACACCGGCAAGCGGTCAGGCCGGCTCGCGGTCCGGCGGGAAGCCGCCAGTCGCGACCGGACCCCAGCCCTCGACGGTGATCCGGATCAGCGACTTGCCCTGCTTGCGCATCGCCTCGCGGTACTCGTCCCAGTCGGAGTGCTCGCCGGCGATGCAGCGGAAGTACTCGACCAGCCCGTCCTCGGCCTCCTGGTCCGGCATGTCCAGCACCTCGGCGGTGCCGTCGACCTGGACCCAGGCGTCGTCCCACTCGTCGGAGAGCACGAGCACCGAGGCGGCGGGTCGCCGACGCAGGTTCACCGCCTTGGCGCGGTCGGGGTAGGTCGAGATGACGATCCGGCCGTCGTCGTCGACTCCGCCGGTGACCGGCGAGACCTGCGGGCGCCCGTCGGCGCGGGTGGTGACGAGCACCAGGTGGTGGCGGGTGCGGACGAAGTCCAGCAGCTGCTCGCGGTCGACGCGGTCGGCGGTGGCGATGCGAGGCATCACCCCACCGTACGCGCGGCCTCCGGGTGACCGGCGCCGCCGCCGAAATCGACCGATGCGGGTCGAAGCCCGCGTCCACGACTAGACTCGACCCGGCCCGTTTGGGCCGCCCTCGTCTCCCGAACGGAATGCTGCAGCGCGCATGACGACCACCACTCGCACCGATCTCCGCAACGTCGCCATCGTTGCCCACGTCGACCACGGCAAGACGACCCTCGTCGACGCGATGCTGCGCCAGGCCGGCGCCTTCACCGCGCACCAGGCCGAGAGCGTCGCCGAGCGGGTCATGGACTCCGGTGACCTCGAGCGCGAGAAGGGCATCACGATCCTCGCGAAGAACACCGCGGTGCACTACGCCGGCCCCGCCGGTGGCGGCAAGCCGATGGTCATCAACATCATCGACACCCCCGGCCACGCCGACTTCGGTGGCGAGGTCGAGCGCGGCCTGTCGATGGTCGACGGCATCGTGCTGCTCGTCGACGCGTCCGAGGGCCCGCTCCCCCAGACCCGCTTCGTGCTGCGCAAGGCGCTCAACGCCGACATGCCGGTGATCCTGGTCGTCAACAAGACCGACCGTGGCGACGCCCGCATCGCCGAGGTCGTCGACGAGACCTACGAGCTCTTCATGGACCTGCTCGACGAGAGCCACAGCCAGGACGCGCTCGACTTCCCGGTCGTCTACGCCTCGGGCCGCGCCGGCATCGCCAGCCTCGACCGCACCCGAGAACGGCACCATGCCCGAGGGCAGCGACCTCGAGCCGCTCTTCAAGACGATCCTCGAGACCATCCCCGCGCCGACGTACACCGAGGGCGCGCCGCTGCAGGCGCACGTCACCAACCTCGACGCCTCGCCGTTCCTCGGTCGGCTCGCGCTGGTCCGCGTCCACGAGGGCACCCTGAAGAAGGGCCAGCAGGTCGCGTGGATGAAGCGCGACGGCTCGGTCAAGAACGTCAAGATCACCGAGCTCCTCGTCACCGAGGGCCTCGAGCGCCAGCCCGGCGAGTCCGCCGGCCCCGGCGACATCGTCGCCATCGCCGGCATCCCGGAGATCACCATCGGCGAGACCCTCGCCGACCTGGAGAACCCGGTCGCGCTGCCGCTCATCCACGTCGACGAGCCCGCGATCTCGATGACCATCGGCACCAACACCTCGCCGCTGGTCGGCCGGATCAAGGGCTCGAAGGTCACCGCCCGCCTGGTCAAGGACCGCCTCGACTCCGAGCTGGTCGGCAACGTGTCGCTGCGGATCCTCCCGACCGAGCGCCCCGACGCCTGGGAGGTCCAGGGCCGCGGCGAGCTGGCGCTGGCGATCCTGGTCGAGCAGATGCGCCGCGAGGGCTTCGAGCTGACCGTCGGCAAGCCGCAGGTCGTCATCAAGGAGGTCGACGGCAAGGTCCACGAGCCCGTCGAGCGCCTGACGATCGACGCGCCGGAGGAGTACCTCGGCGCGATCACCGAGCTGCTCGCCGCCCGCAAGGGCCGCATGGAGCAGATGACCAACCACGGCACCGGCTGGGTGCGGATGGAGTTCATCGTCCCGGCCCGCGGCCTGATCGGCTTCCGCACCCAGTTCCTCACCGACACCCGCGGCACCGGCATCGCCCACGGCATCTCCGAGGGCTACGAGCCGTGGGCCGGCGAGATCCGCTCGCGCAACAACGGCTCGCTCGTCGCCGACCGCAAGGGTGCCGCGACGGCGTACGCCATGACCTCGCTGCAGGAGCGCGGCGTGATGTTCCTCGAGCCGACCACCGAGGTCTACGAGGGCATGATCGTCGGCGAGAACTCCCGCGCCGACGACATGGACGTCAACATCACCAAGGAGAAGCAGCAGACCAACATCCGGTCCGCCACCTCCGACAACTTCGAGAAGCTGATCCCGGCGAAGAAGCTGTCGCTGGAGCAGAGCCTGGAGTTCTGCCGCGACGACGAGTGCGTCGAGGTCACCCCGGAGTCGGTGCGGATCCGCAAGGTCATCCTCGACCAGAACGAGCGCGCCAAGATCGCCTCGCGCGCCCGCAAGTCCAAGTAGCTCTCTTGCCGGACCAGGGTGGGCGGCAGCGTCTGCTGCTGCCCACCCTGGCCCTGCTCACCACGATCACCGCGATCGTCAGCAGCCTCGGCGCGCCACTCGTGCCGAGCATCGCGCAGGCGTACGACGTCCGCCTGACGACCGCGCAGTGGTCGCTGACCGCGACCCTGCTGACCGGTGCGGTCGCGACCCCGATCGTCGGCCGGTTCGCCAGCGGTCGGCTCCGACGACCAACGATCCTGGTCGGGCTGGGGGTGGTGACGGCTCGGCTCGGCGATCGCGACCATCCCGCGTCGTACGCCGTGCTCGTCGCCGGTCGCGCGATGCAGGGGATCGGCATGGCGCTGCTGCCGCTCGCGATCGCCGTTGCACGCGACGCCCTCGAGGGCGAGCGGATGACCCGCGCGATCGCCCTCCTGTCGGTCACCACGGTGGCCGGGGCCGGGCTCGGCTATCCCCTGACGGCCCTGGTCGCCGAGGTCGGCGGCCTGCCCGCGGCGTACGGGCTCGGCACCGTGCTGGCCGGTGCCACCCTCGCGATGGCCTGGCGACACCTGCCCGGGCAGCGACCAGGCGGTGCCGATGCGGGTCGACTGGGCCGGCGCGGGCCTGCTGAGCATCGGCATGCTCGCCGTGCTCCTGGCCGTCAGCGAGGGCGAGGTGTGGGGCTGGTCCTCACCGCTCACCGTGACGCTGGGCGTCGTCGGGCTCGGCCTGCTGCTGGCGTGGGTCGGCTGGACGCTGCACAGCAGCACGCCGCTGGTCGACCTGCGGATGGCGATCCGCCCCGGCATCGCGGCGCCCAACCTGGTGGCGTTCGTCGCCGGGCTGGGCATGTACTCCCTGCTCACCCTGGCGGTCGTGCTCGTGCGCGCCGACGAACCCGGCTTCGGCCTCGGGCAACCGGTCGTGGTCGCCGGACTGATCCTGGTGCCCTACTCGCTCATGAGCGTCCTCGGCAACCGGCTGGCGCGGGTGGTGCGGGTCCGGCTGGGGCCCGGACTGCTGCTGCCGACCGGCTGCCTGATGTTCCTCGCCTCGACCCTGTTGCTGGCCTTCGCGCACGACCACCTCTGGCAGCTCCTGGTGGCGATGGCGCTCGGCGGCACCGGCAGCGGGTTCACGTTCTCCTCGCTGGCGGTGCTGATGGTGCCGCACGTGCCGCAGGCCGAGACCGGCAGCGCGATGGCCTTCAACCAAGTCCTGCGCTACCTCGGGTTCACCATCGGCAGCGCGCTGAGCGTGGCGCTGATGGCGGCGTACGGCGGTGACGACCGCGGGTTCAGCAGCACGCTGCTGACCGTGTCCGCGATCTTTCTGGTCGCGGCGCTCGGCGCGATCGCGCTGGACCGTCGCCCGCGGCCTCGCTGAGGTTTCGCCGCCCCCGGCCAGCGTCATCCTCTGGTCGTGAACATGTCCAGCGCGCTCCGCCCTGCCGTCGCTCTCGTGGCGCTCGTGGCGCTCGCCGGCTGCGGCGACTCCACCCCCACGGTGAAGCAGGCCGAGCTCGAGGACAAGATCTCGTCGATCCTCGAGGCCGAGGTGGGCACCGCACCCGACGACATCTCCTGCCCGGACGACCTGGAGGGCCAGAAGGGCACCACGATGCGCTGCACGCTGACGGCCGGCGCCGACCAGCTCGGCGTGAGCGTGACGGTCACCAGCGTCGACGGCAAGACGGTGAACTTCGACGCCGAGGTGGACCAGATGGACGAGGAAGGCTCGTCGTCGTGACGATGCCGCCGCAGGGCGACGAGCTCTTCGGCCGGGTCCAGCAGGCGGCCGAGGGCACGCCGTACGTCGTGACGGAGACCGACACGGGCTTCGACGTGACCCTGAACATCGGGAGCCGTCGTGGTGGTGATCGTGCTGCTCATCGCCTGGCTGTCCGGCTACTTCGGCTGACGGGCTGTCCGCGCAAACCCGCGCGGGACACGCCCAGGCAGGCCATGATCGGCGGGTGCTCCTCGACATCCAGCTCGACGCCCGCCCCGACCAGTCCGTCCCCCGTGCGCGGGAGCTGGCCGAGACCGGTATCGCCGGGCTGTTCACCTTCGAAGGACCGCACGACGTCTTCCTGCCGCTGGCGGCGACCGCTGCGGCAGGCGTCGACGTCGACCTGATGACCAACGTGGCGATCGCGATGCCGCGCAGCCCGATGCACCTCGCCAACGCGGCGTACGACCTCCAGCTGATGTCGGGCGGTCGCTTCCGCCTCGGCCTCGGCTCGCAGATCAAGCCGCACATCGAGAAGAGGTACGGCGCCACCTGGTCGCCGCCCGCGGCCCGGATGCGCGAGATCGTGCTCGCGACCAAGGCGATCCTCGGCTCGTGGCAGGACGGGACCCCGCTGCACTTCGAGGGCGAGCACACCCGGCACACGCTG
The DNA here is from genome assembly GCA_963717855.1 of uncultured Actinomycetota bacterium. Classification (GTDB taxonomy): domain Bacteria; phylum Actinomycetota; class Actinomycetes; order Propionibacteriales; family Nocardioidaceae; genus Nocardioides. The sequence continues at coordinate 67,365 of CAVQXF010000010.1, forward strand.
ATGCCGCCCACCTTCGTGCCCGGTCCGAACCCGTACGGCGTCCCGCCGGTGCTGCTCGGCGCCCTCGGGCCGGTGATGACCCGGACCGCTGCCGAGGTCGCCGACGGACTGCTGGTGATGCCGTTCCACAGCCACCGGCACTTCCGCTCGCGGACCCTGCCTGCCGTCGACGAGGGCCTGGCGCGCGCCGGGCGGACCCGCGAGGACTTCTCGATCTTCCCGCAGGCGATCGTGGCGATGGGCCGCACGCCGGCCGAGATGGAGGCGGCGACGGTCGGCGTCCGCGGGCTGCTGGCCTTCTACGGCTCCACGCCGGCGTACGTCCCGGTCCTCGAGGCCGAGGGCTGGGCCGACGTGCAACCCGAGCTCAACCGGCTCTCGAAGACCGGCGACTTCGGCGCGATGTTCGAGCTGGTCACCGACGAGATGCTGTCGACCCTGGCGGTCCGGGGCACGCCCGAGGAGTGCGCGGCCGAGCTCGGTCGCCGGTTCGGCGACGTCGCCGAGCGGGTGTGCTGCTACTTCCCGGGCTACCAACCTCCGCTGGAGCAGGTCGCGGCGCTGGCTGGGGCGCTCGGCGCGCTGTAACGCCGGGTTACTGGCTGTTCCGGGGGTGCTGCAACCCCTGGGTAGAGCCAGTAACACGGCGTTACATTGCGGATCTCGGGCTTCAGGTCCGATGATCCCTCAGACCAGGTCCGCCAGCAGATGCACCTGGTCGACCGAGGAGTCCGTCGGGATCAGCTGGACCTCGTCGCAGCCGAGGTCCTCGATCCGCCGGAGCAGGTCGCGCAGCTCGGAGGGGGTGCCGGCGAAGCCGGCGGTGGCGGCGAGCGCGTCGACGTACTGCTCGGGGATCCAGTTCATGTAGTGCCGCAGGTGGCGACGGACCTGTTCGCGCGCCTCCTCCGGCGAGCCGAGGGCGAACCAGAAGGACGTCGTCACCCGCGGCGTACGGCGCCCCTCGTCGGCCCACGCGTCGCGGGTCAGGGTGAAGACCCGCGCCATCTCGGCGAGGTCGAGGTCGAGCGACATGCCGGCCAGTCCGTCGGCCCAGGCAGCGGCGCTGCGGATCGTGCGCGGCCCCAGGGTGCCGACGAGGAGCTCGGGCCCGCCCGGCTGCACCGGCCGCGGCCCGACCGGACGCACCGCGTCGGTGACCTTCTCGCCGGCCCAGACCCGCTTCATCACCGACACCCGGTCGGCCATGTCGCCCATCGTCCTGGTCGACAGCGCAGCCCCGGCGGCGCGGTAGTCCTCCTCGCGGCCGCCGACCCCGAACCCGACACTCAGCCGGCCACCGCACAGCCGGTCACCGGTCGCCAGCGCCTTGGCCAGCGACACCGGGTCGTGCAGCTGGGGTACGACGACCGTGGTGGTCAGCCGCGCCCGCGTGGTCCAGGCCGCGACCGCACCGAGCAGGGTCAGCGAGTGCGGGTTGTCGAAGGCCATCCGCTCGCCCCAGCACAGCGACGACCACGGGCCCTCGTCGACCGCGCGCGACCACACCTCGAGCGTGTCGACGTCGGCCCACAGGTCGGGCTCCATCACGGGCAACGTCATACCAACATCCACCGGCCTAGTGTGACGGGCATGACCTCCCGGCTCGTGGACCAGGCCCGCCACCACTCCCTCGGAGACCTGCCTCGGCGTACGGCGCGGCGCACTCCCGGCAAGCTCGCGGTCCGCGACGGCGACACGACCCTGACCTTCGCCGAGCTCGAGGCCGTCGTCGACCGCACGGCGGCCGCGATCCAGCAGGCCGGTCTGGTCGCCGGCGACCGGCTCGCGCTGCTGTGCCACAACAGCTGGCAGTTCGTGGTGCTCGACTTCGCCAGCGCACGGGCCGGCGTGGTGCTCGTGCCGATCAACTTCATGCTCGGTGCCGAGGAGATCGCGTTCATCCTCGACCACAGCGGCGCCGTCGCGTTCGTCGTCGAGGACGCCCTGGTCCCGGTGGCCGAGCAGGCGCTCGCGGCATCCGAGGGCACGGCGACGACCCGGGCCGTCGTACGCCTGTCGGAGGAGGCGACTCCCGACGGCTGGGTCGACCTGCAGGGCTGGCTCGACCACGACGGGAGGCCGACCCCGGTGATCGTCGCCGACGACGACCCGGTGCGGATGATGTTCACCTCCGGCACCGAGTCGCGGCCGAAGGGCGCACTGCTCAGCAGCCGAGCGCTGATGTGGCAGTACGTCTCGTGCGTGATCGACGGGCAGATGAGCGCCGACGACATCGAGCTGCACACGCTGCCGCTCTACCACTGCGCACAGCTCGACTGCTTCCTCGGCGTCGACGTCTACCTCGGTGCGACCAGCATCATCCTGCCGGCGCCCGACCCCGGCGCGATCCTGAGGGCGATCGCGGAGCACGGCGTCACCAAGTTCTTCGCGCCGCCGACGATCTGGATCGGGCTGCTGAGGCACCCGGACTTCGACGCGACCGACCTCTCGTCGCTGCGCAAGGGCTACTACGGCGCCTCGCCGATGCCGGTCGCGGTGCTGGAGGAGATGCGCCGCCGGCTGCCGGACGTCGACCTCTGGAACTTCTACGGGCAGACCGAGATGTCCCCGCTCGCCACGATCCTCGGGCCGGAGGAGCAGCTCGCCTTCCCGGGCTCGGCCGGCCGCGCCGCCCTCAACGTCGAGACGCGGATCGTCGACGACCAGGACGAGCCGGTCCCGGCCGGCACCGTCGGCGAGATCGTGCACCGCTCCCCGCACGCGACCCTCGGCTACTACCGCGACGACGAGAAGACGGCGCAGGCGTTCCGGGGCGGGTGGTTCCACTCGGGCGACCTGGGCTACCTCGACGACGGAGGTCGCCTCTACGTCGTGGACCGCAAGAAGGACATGATCAAGACCGGCGGAGAGAACGTCGCGAGCCGCGAGGTCGAGGAGGCGATCTACCAGCTCGACGGGGTCGCCGAGGTCGCGGTCTTCGGCGTCGACCACCCGCGCTGGGTGGAGGCGGTCGCCGCGGTCGTCGTACCGAAGGAAGGCGCGAGCCTGACCTCGGACGGCGTGCTCGCGCACACCCGGTCGCTGCTGGCGGGCTACAAGACCCCGAAGTACGTCGTGGTCGTCGACGCGCTGCCGAAGAACCCGTCCGGCAAGATCCTCAAGCGCCAGCTCCGTGAGGAGCACGCCGACCTGGCGTCCGGCGCCGAGTAGGTCAGACCAGCCAGCGCGCGAGCAGCGTGCCGTCGGACTCCAGCAGCGTGTGCAGGCGCAGAGGTACGTCGACGGGCGGGCCGTCCACGATCCGCCGGTGGTCGCCGCCGAGCAGCCGCGGGACCGTCGTCGTGCAGAGCTCGTCGACCACGCCCGCAGCAAGCAGGTCGGCCAGCAGCGACGGACCGCCCTCACAGAGGATGTTGGTCCAGCCGCGATCGGCCAGGGACCGCTTGAAGGCGACGGCGTCGTCGAGCGGTGCGATCAGCACCTTGTCCGGGGCAGCACCGCGCAGACCCTCGGGCAGCTGGCCGCGCCGGCTGACCACCATGATCGGGCGATCGGTGGGCCGGTAGCCCTCGGCCCGAGCGGTGCCGGCGCCCACGACGATGACGTCCGCGACCGAGCGCAGGTGCTGGAAGACGCGATGGTCGATCTCGTTGTTGATCGAGCCGCTCTTGCCGGACTCGCCGGTCGCGGCGCCGTCGATGGTGCTGACCATGTTGACGCGCAGCCAGGGCCCACCGCGGCGGTCGAGCGGTACGGCGTACAGCTCGTGGAGGTCGGCGGTCTCCGGCCCGACCAGCACCCTCACGCCTGCCACCGCATCACCCAGTACTGCACGCCGTACGGGTCGTCGTCGTAGTCCACTTGAGCCAGCACCCCGGCCGGGACCACCTCGGGCAGGCGCGCGATCCCGTCGAGTGACGCCAAAAGGCCCTTTCCGAGCTCGAAATCGGGCCACTTCGCGTCACTCGACGTCAGCGCACCCCGCAGCGCATCGTCGTACGCCGCCGCCCGCTCGTCGAAGTGGCCCGGTGCCTTCTCCGTCCGACGGGCGGTGCCGTTGCCGACGACGAGGTACGACGCCGCGGCGGCTTCGAGGCTCGGGCCCAGCGGCCCTGGCGCCTGAGCCTCGAAACCACCCACGGCCGCGAGCAGCGCCGCCCCGACTCGAGTCCCCTGCTCGTCCCCCAGCACGACGACCGGCCCCGGTCGCAGCCAGGCGACGGCCGACAGCGCGGCCGCCCGCAGGTCGGCGACCGGGTCCTCGAGAGACGCGTACGACGGCAGCAGCGCGAGCACGCCCGGCACCAGCACGACGCGCGTCACTGCAGCCCCCGGATCGCTCGCGCCGGCGGGCGCCGGCCCGCGATCGACGACACCATGTCGACCACCTGACGGGTCTCGACCACCTCGTGCACGCGGTAGATGCGCGCCCCGGCCAGGGCGCAGACGGCGGTGGCCGCCAGCGTCCCGACGAGCCGCGAGCCGACCGGCAGGTCGAGCGTCTCGCCCACGAAGTCCTTGTTGGACAGCGACACCAGCACGGGGTAGCCGGTGTCGACCATCTCCCCGAGCCGGCGGGTGACCTCGAGGGAGTGGAAGGTGTTCTTGCCGAAGTCGTGGGCCGGGTCGATGACGACCGACTCCCGCGGCACGCCCGCCTCGATCGCGCGCGCGGCGTAGGCCACCGTGTCCTCGATCGCGGCCGCGACCACGTCGTCGTACTCGATCCGGTAGGGCCGTGTCCGCGGCGTGACACCGCCGGTGTGGGTGCAGATGATCGCGGCGCCGCCCTCGGCAGCGGCGTCCACGAGCTCGGGGTCGGCGCCTCCCCAGGCGTCGTTGATGACGTCGGCGCCGACCGCGCAGACGGCGGCCGCGACCGATGCGCGCCAGGTGTCGACAGAGATCACGAGCGAGGGGTACGCCGTACGCACCCGCGCCACGAAGTCCACGACCCGCGCCATCTCCTCGGCGGCCGAGATCTCGACGCCGGGCGCGGCCTTGATGCCGCCGATGTCGACGATCTCGGCGCCCTGCGACACCACGAGCTCGACCCGCGCGAAGGCGCTGTCCTCGGCCCAGGTCGCGCCCTGGTCGTAGAAGGAGTCGGGCGTCCGGTTGACGATCGCCATCATCAAGGTGGCGTCGTCGGCGAAGGAGTGGCGCCCCAGCCGCAGCGTCATCGCAGGCTCACCGCCGGCGGCCGCTCCGCCACGGCGGGACCTGCTCCGGTCCGCGCCAGCGCAGCCGCCAGGATCTGGGTCGCCATCCCGCTGAGGTCGTGCAGCGACTGGTGCCGGTGGGCGCGTACGCCGAGGTCGACCTGCGCGATCGCGTCGAGCCCGCGAGCGCGCTCGGTGTCGACGAGCGCGGCCAGCTCGACGGCGTACTCGTGCGGCACCTGCAGGCTCTCGAAGAGTGAGCGACGGACGGCCCACTCCCCCGCCAGCGGCTGGTGCAGCCCGGCCAGCTCGGGGAAGAGCAGCCGGATCAGCGGCCGGGCGACCAGCTCGGTGACGCGCCCGCCCTCGAAGGGGACGGCCGTGGCGCCCGAGCCCATCGGCCGCTCGTAGAACCCCTTGACGAGCTCGACCCCCGGCTCGGTGAGCAGCGGCCCGAGCAGGCCGGGCACGAAGTGCGTGTCCCAGTCGACGAGGTCGGCGTCCATGAAGACGATCAGCTCCCCGGACGTGACGAAGAGCGACTTCCACATCGCCTCGCCCTTGCCCGGTCGGGTGCCGAGGTCGGGCCGGATCTCGGCCGAGCGGTGCACGGTGGCGCCGGCGTCGGTCGCGACGGCGTACGTGTCGTCCGTCGAGTCGGAGTCGATCACCACGATCTCGTCGACCAGGGCGACGGTCTCGACGAGGGCCGAGCGCACCTTGGCGACCACGTCGCCGACGGTCGCGGCCTCGTTGCGCGCGGGGACGACCAGGCTGACGACCCGGCCGGCCTTGGCAGCCACCAGCGCGTCCAGCGTCCAGTCGTCCCAGTGGTGCGTGCGGCGCCGGACCCACCCGTCGACGTCGTACGGCGGATCGGCTGCGGGCACGCGGCGAGCCTAGGCCACACGTGCACACGGTCCACCCCAGCCCACCCCAGCCCACCCCAGCCCAAGTTGCACCATTTGGGCGATATCCGACAGCTCTCGTCGGATGGTTCAATCAGTCATGACGTCGGTCGAGGAGCCGCCGCGCCGCGGGCGCGGCCGGCCGCGTGCCCCGGGCGCGGAGCAGAAGATCCTGCACGCGGCGCTCGAGGAGTACACCGAGCACGGCTGGGCCGGGTTCACCATGGACGGCGTCGCGCGCCGCGCCGGGTTCGGCAAGTCGACGCTCTACCTGCGCTGGCCCGACAAGGACGCGCTGCTCACCGACGCCGTGCGGCTGCGCAGCCAGGCGGTCACGGAGGTCGACACGGGTTCGCTGCGCAGCGACCTGACGGCCCTGGCGACCAGCGTCTTCCTGGAGTTCGCCGACCCCGAGGGCTGGGCCACCTTCCGGATGGTCATCGACAGTGCCAGCGCCAGCCAACCGCTGGGCCAGTTCACCCGCGGCCTCACCGCCGCCCATCGTGAGGGGATCGAGGTCCTCTTCGAGCGCGCCCGGGGCCGGGGCGAGCTGAGCATCGACGTCGAGCCGGCGACGGTCACCAACCTCCTCTACGGGGCCGGCCTCTTCTACACGGTCGGCCGCCGCCTCGACCACCTGCCGGTCGACGAGGACGAGATCCACTCCCGGGTGGCCGACATCGTCACCGTGATCATCGAGGGCCTCGGCTAGCGGCGTCCGATGACGGGTGCAGAGATCGGTGGGAGCGAGGTGCCGCGGAGCGTCCGCGGCCGACCGCGGGCAGCCGGGGCCGAGGAGAGGATCCTGACGGCGGCGCTCGAGGAGTACGCCGAGCGCGGCTGGTCCGGGTTCACGGTGGACGCCGTCGCGCGCCGGGCCGGTGTCGGCAAGTCGACGGTCTACCTGCGCTGGTCCGACAAGGACGCGCTGCTCACCGACGCCGTCACCCAGCACGCGGTCGAGCTGGTCGAGGTCGACACCGGGTCGCTGGCCGGCGACCTGCGCCAGCTGGCGCTCGACCTGTCGCGCCACCTCCACACGACCGCCGGCTGGGCCGCGCTGCGGGTCACCTTCGACCACGCGAGCGCGTCGGACCGACTGGGCGACTTCGCGGAGGCCGTCACCGGGGTCCACGGTCCCCAGGTCGACGAGATCTGTCGCCGCGCGATCGCCCGCGGCGAGATGATCGCGGACTTCCCGTCGGGCGCCGTCACCGAGGCGCTGTACGGCGCCGCGATGGTCAACGCACTCTCCCAGCGTCTCGAGGACCGCGCCGACACCGAGGCCGACATCGAGGCCCGCGCCGACCAGGTCGTGGCGATGGTGCTGCGCGGGATCGCGACCGGCTAGCGCAGGTAGCCGCGCACGGCGGCGACCAGGCCGGCGGCGTACGTCGACCGCCCGGTGCGCGAGGTCATCCGGCGCGCATCCGTGGGGTTGCGCATGTTGCCCAGCTCGACCATCGCGGTCGGGATGTCGGAGAGGTTGAGCGTCCCGAGGTCGGAGCGGACGTCGAGCCCGTCGCGGCCGGCGGTGTAGTTGGCGACCCGGAGTCCCTGGCGACGCAGCGCAGACCGGGTCTCGAGGGCCAGGCGGTACGACGGCCGGTAGATGTCGTGCGTCCACGGGCGCCGGTCAGCAGGGGCGATGACGTGGAAGCCGCGCGCGCCGGCCGCGGTGCTGCCGTCGGCGTGGATGCTGAGCTTGAGGTCGGCCCGGACCCGGTTGCCGGCGCGGCCCCTCACGTCGACGCAGGGACCCCACCGCTCGGCGCTGTTGGCCGATGCGGGTCAGCCGCACGGTGGCACCGAGTCGTTCGAGCCGCGCCTGCACCAGCCGCGTGACCTGCCAGGTGAAGGTCGCCTCCGGGTAGCCGCCGTTCGTCGCCGTACCCGTCGTGTTGCAGGGCTTGCGGCTGCCGCCCGCCGGCACCAGGCGGTTGACCTGGCGCGCGTGCCGGTAGTTGCCGAGCTGGTGTCCCGGGTCGAGCACGACCACGCGCCCCGCCAGCGGCTCGGCGGCCTTGCGGGAGGTATCGGTCGCCGGCCGGTCGGCGTACGCCGGCGCACCGAGCAGCAGCAGCGCGACGGTGGCGGCGACGAGCCGGGCCAGGCGGGTGGACATGCGCGTCCACCTTAGGCGCGGTCCGGGCGCCGACTATCCTCGACGCCATGAGCTGGTTGGTCACCGGAGGTGCCGGATACATCGGGTCGCACGTCGTGCACGCCCTCGCCGAGGCAGGCATGTCGCCCGTCGTGATCGACGACCTGTCGTCGGGGCACGCGTCGTTCGTGCCGGACGGGGTGCCGTTCGTCGAGGCCACGCTGCTCGACGACGCCGCCGTACGTGGCGCTCTGCGTGATCACGAGGTCGTCGGGGTGATCCACCTGGCCGGGTTCAAGTACGCCGGGGTCTCGGTCCAGCGGCCGCTGCACACCTACGAGCAGAACGTCACCGGCACGATCAAGCTCCTCGACGCGATGAACGGGGCCGGCGTGCAGTCCCTGGTCTTCTCCTCCAGCGCCGCGACCTTCGGCACGACCGACGTCCCGCTGGTCACCGAGGAGACGCCGGTCAGCCCGGAGTCGCCGTACGGCGAGAGCAAGCTGATCGGCGAGTGGCTGATCCGCGACGTCGGCCGGGCGACCGGCCTGCGGCACACCTCGCTGCGCTACTTCAACGTCGTCGGCTCCGGCTCGCCGGAGCTCTACGACACGAGCCCGCACAACCTCTTCCCGCTGGTCTTCGACGCCCTGGTCGAGGGCCGCACGCCGCACATCAACGGCACCGACTACGACACCCCGGACGGCACCTGCGTGCGCGACTACGTGCACGTCGCTGACCTCGCCGACGCCCACGTCGTGGCCGCGCGCCGCCTGCTCGCCGGCGACACCCTCGAGCCGGTCTACAACCTCGGCAGCGGCGACGGCGTCTCGGTGCGCCAGATCATGGACACCGTGCGCGAGGTGACCGGCATCGAGTTCGAGCCGAAGATCACCGAGCGCCGGCCCGGCGACCCGGCCCGGATCGTCGCCAGCGGCGAGCTCGCGGCCCGCGACCTGGGCTGGGAGATGCGCCACGACCTGCGCGAGATGGTGCGCTCGGCCTGGGAGGCCCGGCGTCAGGCCGCGGCCCCCGCCTGACGCTGGTCCAGCAGCCCTATGGCCGCCACTCGGGATCGCGCCCGATGAAGGCGATCAGCCTCGTCTGCGGGTCGGCATCCTCGGACACCGGGACCCGCGGCCCGTACTGCCCGCTCGCGCGGAGCATCTCGTCCATCGGCTCCATGCCGGCGAGCATCGCGGCACACACGTCGGGGTCGAGCGTCTCGTCCTGACCGGTCGCCCGCGCCAGGTCCCAGGTGTGCATGAAGACGTCGGCGGTGTAGATCATGTCGATCAGCCCGTCGAGCGAGTGCTTGCCCAGCCGGGGGTCGTCCACCGCGACGGCGCCGTCCGGGCCGTCGAGCAGCGCCTGGACCCCGTCGACGTGGGCGAACCACGCCGCCACCGGGTCCTCGTCCACGGACATGATCCGGCGGCAGCGAAGCCAGCTGCCGCGAGTCGAGGAGCTCGGGCAGCCAGGTCGACCAGGTGCCGTACGACGTCGCGCGCGACCCACCCGTCGACGGGTGCCGGCGCGTCCCAGTCGGTGGCCCCCACGACACGGCGGGTGAACTCACCGGCGACCTCACGGTGGTGCTCGGCCGGCGTGCTCACTGCTCCGCCTCGAGCAGCTCGTCGAGCTTCTCGTAGCCCTCGAGCACACCGGTCTCCATCCCGCCGGCCAGGATCTGGTCGCGGATCTCGATCGACTCGACCACCGACGTCCCCACCACGCGGCAGCGGCCACCCTCGAGCGCCTCGAAAGTCGCGGTCTCCAGGCTGACGCCATCGGGATGGCCGTCGTACGCCCACGTCTGCACGATCCGCTCGGGTGGGCGGACCTCGTGGAAGGAGCCCCAGAAGACAGCGGTGAAGTCGTCGCCCGCTCGGCTGGCCGTGTAGCGCCACTCGCCGCCGGTCCGCGCGTCCCACACGTCGATCCGGGTGTCGATGCTGCGCGGCCCGCACCACTGGGCGAACAGGTCGGGCTCGACGTACGCCCGGAACACCCGCTCGGGAGGGGCCTCGAACTCGCGGATGATGCGGATGACCGGCAGGTCCGGGACCGCCTCGATCCGGGTCTGGTTCCTCGTCCTCATGACGCTGCGCCCTCCTCGTTGGTTCCCTCGGTGGTCGAGCCTGTCGAGACCTCCATCGCCGCCAAGACGTCGTCGAGGCGGCCGAACCGCTCCTCGGCCTCGCGCCGGTAGCGCTCGATCCACTTCGTCATCAGGTCCAGCACCTCCGCCTCGAGGTGGACCGGTCGGCGCTGGGCGTCGCGGCTGCGACTGACCAGCCCGGCCTCCTCGAGCACCTTGACGTGCTTCGAGACGGCCTGCACGGTCACGTCGTACGGCGCCGCCAGGTCGCCGACGCTTGCGTCGCCGTCAGCGGCGAGCCGCGCGACGAGGTCGCGTCGGATCGGGTCGGCCAGGGCCTGGAAGGCCCGGGACAGCTGGTCCGCCATGTCTCACCTTTGCTCAACCGATTGGTTGAACAACTGTGGCACCGGCGACTCATCTTTGTCAACCGGAAGGTTGCACAAGGATGGACTCAGGCCTCGACCAGGTCGTAGTCGCGGACGATCGCCTCGAACTCGGCGTCGACCTCGGCAGCCCGGAAGGCTCGGCCGACCGCGATGGCCACCGGGATCGGAGCCAGACACCAGAACACGACCCCCAGAGCGACGATCAGAAGTGTGGTCATGACTTCAGTGTGACCAGGCATACGGTCGGGTAAACGCCCGAGCGCGCCGTCGGCGCGCTCGTGGAAGGATGAGCGCGTGCCTACCGCGCTCATCACCGGGATCACCGGTCAAGACGGCCTCTACCTCGCCGAGCTCCTGCTCAGCAAGGGGTACGACGTCCACGGTCTGATCCGAGGTCAGAACAACCCCAAGCTCGACCTCGTACGCCGCCTGCTGCCCGACGTCCGGCTCCACCACGGTGACCTCACCGACATGTCGAGCCTGATCCGGGCGCTGCGCGAGTCCAACCCGGACGAGGTCTACAACCTGGGCGCCGTCTCGTTCGTCGCCTACTCGTGGGAGAACGCGGCGCTGACGACCGACGTCACCGCCAAGGGCGTGCTCAACATGCTCGAGTCGGTCCGCCTGCACGCCGGCGACCGCCCCGACTCGGTGCGCTTCTACCAGGCCTCGAGCTCGGAGATGTTCGGCAAGGTGCAGGACGTGCCGCAGCACGAGTCGACCCTGCTCTGGCCGCGGTCGCCGTACGGCGTCAGCAAGGTCTACGGCCACTACATGACGATCAACTACCGCGAGTCCTACGGCATGCATGCCTCCTCGGGGATCCTCTTCAACCACGAGTCGCCGCGACGCGGACCGGAGTTCGTGACCCGCAAGATCAGCGAGTCGGTCGCGCGCATCAAGCTGGGCCTGCAGGAGCACGTCGTTCTCGGCAACCTCGACGCCCAGCGCGACTGGGGCTTCGCCGGTGACTACGTCGAGGCCATGTGGCGGATGCTTCAGCAGCCCGAGGCCGACGACTACGTGATCGCGACCGGCGAGACCCACTCGATCCGCGACTTCCTCGACGCTGCCTTCGCTCACGTCGGCATCGACGAGTGGGCGCCGTACGTCCGTCAGGACGAGCGCTTCATGCGGCCCGCCGAGGTCGACCTGCTCATCGGCGATGCGAGCAAGGCACGCGACGTGCTGGGCTGGAAGCCCCAGGTCACCTTCCCGGAGCTGGTGGCGATGATGGTGGACGCCGACCTCGAGGCCGCTCAGCGGGGTTGGTAGATGACCAGGGCATTCGTCACCGGCGTCAGCGGCCAGGACGGCGGCTATCTGGCCGAACAGCTCCTCGCCGAGGGGTTGGAGGTCCATGCCCTTACGCACCCCGCAGAGCCGGCTCCCGAGGTCCCCGGCGTGGAGCTGCACGCAGGCGACCTCGCCGACATCGAGCAGACCCGACGCCTGATGCTGGACCTCGCGCCGGACGAGGTCTACAACCTCGCCGGTCTGAGCTCGGTCGCGCGGTCGTGGGACGAGCCCGACCTCACCGGCCGGGTCAACGGGCTGGCGGCCGCCGCGCTGATGGAGTCGGCCTGGCAGGCCCAGAGGGCCTCCGGCCGGCAGGTCCGCTTCGTGCAGGCCTCGAGCGCGGAGATCTTCGGCGAGCCCGCCAGCTCTCCCCAGGACGAGAACACCCCGGTCCGACCCATCAACCCGTACGGCGTCGCCAAGGCCTATGCCCACCTGGCGGTAGAGGTCTACCGCCGGCGCGACCTGCACGCGGTGAGCGCGATCCTCTACAACCACGAGTCACCACGCCGACCCGCCCAGTTCGTCACGCGCAAGATCACCGCCTCGGTGGCCTCGATCGCCCGCGGACGGGCCGACACCCTGGCGCTGGGCAACCTGGACGCGCGCCGCGACTGGGGGTGGGCGCCCGACTACGTCGAAGCGCTGGTCCTCGCTGCGCGCGCCGACGAGGCTCGCGACTACGTCGTGGCAACCGGGGTGGCCCACTCGGTGCGGGAGTTCGTCGCCGCGGCCTTCGCGCGCGCCGGCGTCATCGACTGGGAGTCGCACGTCGTGATCGACCCGGCGTTCGTCCGGCCGGCGGACGCCACCGAGCTCGTCGGCGACAGCTCGCGGGCTCGCGAGCTCCTGGGCTGGGCGCCGACGGTCGGCTTCGATGAGCTGGTGGGCCGGATGGTCGACCGCGACCTCGAGCTGGTCGACGCTCAGTCGTCCAGCAGCCCCAGCAGGTAGGTGCCGTAGCCGCTCTTGAGCAGCGGCTCGGCCAGCGCGCGGAGCTCGTCGTCGCTCAGGAAGCCGTTGCGCCAGGCGACCTCCTCGGGGCAGCCGATCTTCGTGCCCTGCCGGTGCTCGATCGCGCGCACGTAGTTGCCGGCCTCGTTGAGGTCGTCGATGGTGCCGGTGTCGAGCCAGGCCACGCCTCGCGGCAGCACCTCGACCTGGAGCTTGCCCTCGTCGAGGTAGGTGCGGTTGAGGTCGGTGATCTCCAGCTCGCCGCGCGGCGAGGGCTGCAGCGCCTTCGCCCGCTCGACGACGGTCTGGTCGTAGAAGTAGAGGCCGGGCACCGCGTAGCTGCTCCTCGGCTGTGCGGGCTTCTCCTCCAGCGACAAGGCCCGACCCTGCTCGTCGAACTCGACGACGCCGTACGCCGTCGGATCGGCGACCCGGTAGCCGAAGACCGCGGCGCCATCGAGGTCGTCGAAGCGCGCGAGCTGGTTGCCGAGGCCGGGGCCGTAGAAGAGGTTGTCGCCGAGCACCAGGCCGGCGCTGCCGCCGTGGACATGCTCCTCGCCGATCAGGAAGGCCTGGGCCAGCCCGTCCGGGCTCGGCTGCACGGCGTAGGTGATCGAGATGCCGAACTGACTGCCGTCGCCGAGCAGCCGGACGAACTGCTCGGCCTCGTGCGGCGTCGTGATGACCAGGACGTCGCGGATGCCCGCGAGCATCAGCGTCGAGAGCGGGTAGTAGATCATCGGCTTGTCATAGACCGGCATCAGCTGCTTGCTGACCGCGAACGTGATCGGGTGCAGTCGGGAGCCAGTGCCACCGGCCAGGATGATTCCGCGCATGGCCCGAAGCCTAGGGCGTCGACCGACCCGGGCGCCCGGCCAGGGAGTCCTCAGACCGGCCGGTGATCCTCGACCGGCACCTGCCGGCGGATCCGCGCGAGGGCATCTCGCAGATCGGCGTCGGAGGGGATGAAGCCGCGGTCGAGGTCGTCGGCGAACACCTCGGCGAGCGCCGCCTGCTCGAAGCGAGTGATCTCCTCCTGCCGCATGTCTGCCATCCTCCGAGACCGCGAGCCGGACCACATCCTCGATCGTGGGTACGTCGTCGCGCGCCCGGCGACTCCACACCTGCGGTCCGACACTCATAGGATCGGTCCCATGGATCGCATCCTCGTGACCGGCGGCGCCGGCTTCATCGGCTCCAACTTCGTGCACCACGTCGTGGCCAACACCGATGCCCACGTGACGGTGCTGGACAAGCTGACCTACGCCGCGACGCAGGAGTCTCTCGAGGGGCTGCCCGCAGACCGCTTCGAGCTGGTCGTGGGCGACATCGCCGACCCGGAGGTCGTGGAGCCGCTGGTGGCCGGTGTGGACGCGGTCGTGCACTACGCGGCCGAGTCGCACAACGACAACAGCCTGGAGGACCCCGGCCCCTTCATCCGCACCAACATCGTCGGCACCTTCACGCTCCTCGAAGCGGTCCGCAAGCACGACAAGCGCTTCCACCACGTCTCGACCGACGAGGTCTACGGCGACCTCGAGCTCGACGACCCCAAGCGCTTCACCGAGGACACGCCGTACAACCCGTCGTCGCCGTACTCCGCCTCGAAGGCCGGCTCCGACCACCTGGTCCGGGCGTGGGTCCGCTCGTTCGGCGTCCGGGCCACGATCTCCAACTGCTCCAACAACTACGGGCCCTGGCAGCACATCGAGAAGTTCATCCCGCGCCAGATCACCGAGGTGATCGACGGCCGCAAGCCCCGCGTCTACGGCGACGGACTCAACGTCCGCGACTGGATCCACACCGAGGACCACTCCTCCGCGGTGCTGGCGATCCTGGAACGCGGCCAGATCGGCGAGACCTACCTGATCGGCGCCGACGGGGAGAAGAACAACCTCGAGGTCGTGCAGGCGATCCTGCGCCACTTCGGCCGCACCGACGACGACATCGAGTTCGTGCGTGACCGCGCGGGCCACGACCGCCGCTACGCCATCGAGTCCGGCAAGCTGCGCCACCAGCTCGACTGGCAGCCGCGCTACCAGGACTTCGACGCCGGCCTCCAGGCGACGATCGAGTGGTACGTCGCGCACGAGGACTGGTGGCGCCCCCACAAGGACGTCGTCGAGGCCTCCTACGCCGCGAAGGGCCAGTAGGAATGGTCGACCTCGTCGAGACCCCGATCCCGGGCCTGGTCGTCCTGCACCTCGACGTGCACGCGGACGCCCGCGGCTGGTTCAAGGAGAACTGGCAGCGCCAGAAGATGGTCGGCCTCGGCCTGCCTGACTTCGGCCCGGTCCAGAACAACATGTCGTTCAACGCCCACCGCGGGGCCACCCGCGGCATCCACACCGAGCCGTGGGACAAGTTCGTCTCGGTCGCGACCGGCCGGGTCTTCGCAGCCTGGGTCGACATGCGCGAGGGGGCCAGCTTCGGCGCGACCCACCACGTCGAGATCGGGCCCGACGTCGCGGTCTTCGTGCCGCGCGGGGTCGGCAACTCCTACCAGGCACTGGAGGACGGGACGGTCTACTCCTACCTGGTCAACGAGCACTGGCGACCGGGCACGGCCTACCCGGCACTGAACCTCGCCGACGCGACTGCGGCGATCCCGTGGCCGATCCCGCTCGACGAGGCCGAGATCTCGGAGAAGGACCTCGCCAACCCGTCGCTCGACGCCGTCACCCCCATGGCGCCGAAGAAGACCCTGATCATCGGCTGCCGCGGGCAGCTCGGCCGCGCCCTGCAGGTCGACTTCCCGGGTTCTGACCTCGTGGATCTGGCCCCTGCCGAAGGCGATCTGCAGAACCTCGACGTCACCGATGCCGCCGCGGTTGCCGCCTGGCCGTGGCACGAGTACGCGCTGGTCCTCAACGCGGCCGCCTACACCGCGGTCGACGCGGCGGAGACAGCAGGCGGACGGCGTACGGCATGGGCGGCCAACGCCAGTGCTCCCGCGACGCTCGCCCGGCTCTCGCGCGAGCACGGCTTCACCCTCGTGCACTACTCCTCGGAGTACGTCTTCGACGGCACCGCCGACGAGCACACCGAGGACGAGCCCCTGTCGCCACTGGGCGTCTACGCCCAGACGAAGGCCGCCGGCGACATCGCGGTCGCGACGGCGCCGCGCCACTACCTGGTGCGCACATCGTGGGTGATCGGCGACGGCAACAACTTCGTGCGGACCATGAAGAAGCTCGCGGTCAACGGCGTCTCACCGAGCGTCGTCGGCGACCAGACCGGACGACTCACCTTCACCGCGGAGCTGTCTCGCGCCACGCGACACCTGCTGGACTCGGGCGCGCCTCACGGCACCTACAACCTCAGCAACGGCGGCCCGGTGCTGTCCTGGGCCGAGATCGCCCGGTCCGTCTTCCGGATCGCGGGTCGCGACGAGGCTGACGTGTCTTCGACAACGACGGCGGCCTACTTCGCCGACAAGCCGGAGGCCTCGCCACGACCGCTCAACAGCGCGATGAGCCTGGCCAAGATCGAGGCGACCGGCTTCGTCCCCGAGGACGCCACCATCGCGCTCGAGCGCTACCTCAACGCCGCCGGGTGAGGCTGGACAGCGCTGGTCGGACGTCGGCGAGGTAGACCAGCGCCGCGATCGTGAAGACCAGGTTGAGCAGGTTGAGCAGGCCGGGGAACACGAACTGCACGGCCAGGCCGAGCCCGAGGATGATCGTCCACGCGGGCTTGGTCATCTTGCCGGCAGCGGTATAGGACTCTGCCGACCACAGCAGTGAGTTGACGAAGGTGAAGACCTTCACAGCGAGCAGGGCCAGCTCCACGACCAGCATGAAGTTCGCTTCGAGGTCGAACACCGTCATCACGCGGGACAGCCTACGTGGACCGGCCGTTGAAGACGCACGGAAGGGCGGCGACCGAGGTCACCGCCCTTCCGTTGTCCGACTGACTGGATCAGTCGCCGATCTTCTCGGCAGCGTCGGTCGTCGCGGCAGCAGCGGCCGCAACGGTCTCCTTCGCGGCGGTGACGGTGGCCTTCGCGCTGCTCTTGGGAGCGGTCGAGGTCTTCTTCGCCGTCGAGGTCGTCTTCTTGGCCGTCGACTTCGTGGCCTTCTTGGCGGTCGTGGCCGTCTTCTTCGCAGCCGTGGTGGCCTGGGTCTTGGTGGTCTTCGCCTTGGCGGTCGTGGTCTTGGCCGCGGTGGCGGTGGCCTTCGTGGACTCCTGCGTGCGGATCCGGCCGACCAGGGTCTCGCCGCGCTTGGCGAGATCGGCGTACGCCGAGTTGACGGTGGTGACGTTCTCGGCGACGAAGCCCTGGAGCTCCGACTGCAGCTCGGCCACGCGAGCCTCGATGGCCTCACGACGCGCCTTGGCGTCCTTGGAGAGCGCGTCGATCTGGGTGCTCACGACGACGACGGCCTGGTCGCGCAGCGCCTTCGGCTCGAGGTCGATGCTCGTGATGCGGGTCTGCACGTCCTTCTGCACCTCGGCGAGCTTCTTCTGGAAGTCGGCGACGGCGTCGCGGACGTAGCCGACGACGAGGTCGGTCGCGCCGACGCCGGCGTACAACGGGCGGGTGGCCTCGATGGGGAGGTCGATCGTGGGGATGTCGAACTTGGCCATGGGTGTTACTCCTTCGGTTGGGTCGCCCCGTTGAGGGCGATGAACGACGCGTAGACGTCGAGCAGCGACTGCTTCTGTCGTTCGGTCAGCGCGGAGTCGCCGAGGATCGCGAGCTCGACGGATCCGCCGACGCCCTCCTCGGGACTGACGATCCCCGCGCGCACGTAGAGCTGCTCGGCGGAGATGCGCAGAGCCTTTGCCAGCTGCTGCAGGACCTGTGCAGACGGCCGGCGCAGGCCGCGCTCGATCTGGCTCAGGTAGGGGTTGGAGACGCCGGCCTGCTCGGCGAGCTGACGCAACGACAGCTGGGCGCCTTCGCGCTGCTGCCGGAGGTAGTCCCCGAGAGTCTCGACGGTCTTGCCGACCTTGCCCTTCACCATCCCTCCACTGTGCTTGCAACTGCTAGCACTTGCAAGCGCAGCGCGTGTGAAACCTCGCACACGACGGTGGACGAGTGCGTGCACGGGCTAGCAGTGGGGCTCACGTGGTCGTCGCTGACGCCAGTTCGACCAGTCACCTCGTGGGGCTGGAGTGACGGATTACCATGAGTGGGTGTTCCGACTGACCTGCGCGACCCGCGACTACGCGTGGGGATCGACCTCTCTGATCCCCAGGTTCCTCGGCCGCCCCGCAGACGGCACACCCCACGCCGAGATGTGGATCGGCGCCCACCCGGGGCAGCCCGCACTCCTGCCCGACGGAAGCCGGCTCGACGTCCATATCGGCGAGCGGCCGACTGAGGCTCTGGGCGCGCGCACGCTCGAGACGTTCGGGCCCCGGCTGCCCTACCTGGTCAAGGCTCTCGCTGCCGCCGAGCCGCTGTCGCTCCAGGTGCACCCGACCAGCCAGCGGGCTCGGATCGGGCACGACCTCGAGGACGAGGCCGGCATCCCCGTCGGCTCCGCGGCCGCAGCTACCAGGACCGGCACCACAAGCCGGAGATGATCGTGGCGCTGACCCGCTTCGAGGGCATGGCGGGCTTCCGCGACGTCGAGAAGACCGTACGCATCCTGCGTCTGCTCGAGCACCCGTGGGCCGACGCGATCGCCAAGGAGCTCGAGACGGCGCCGCCCTTCCAGGCGCTGCACGCCGTCGTCACCGACATCCTGGCGCAGCACGGCGAGCCGCTCCGTCAGCTGATCGCCGAGGTCGCGGTCGCGGCCGGTGCGGCGGAGGAGCGCTGCCACCAGGCGAGCCGCACCTCCGGACGTCATTACCTCGATCGCGCCAGCGTGGAGCGGGAGAGCACCCGGCTCTTCTCGCAGACGGCGTCGCTGGCGGCGAAGTACCCCCAGGACCCGGGCGTCCTGGTGACCCTGCTGCTCAACCACGTGGTCCTGTCACCCGGTGAGGCGATGTTCCTCGACGCCGGTGTCGTGCACGCCTACACCTCCGGCTTCGGCGTCGAGATCATGGCGTCGTCCGACAACGTCGTCCGAGCCGGGCTGACGCCCAAGCACGTCGACGTGCCCGAGCTGCTGCAGATCGCGAACTTCACCCCGATGCCCGCGCCCCTCTGGGAGCCGACCACCCCCAGCTCCGACAGCCTGAGCTATCGCCCGCCGGTGGCAGAGTTCGCCCTCATGGTGGCCCGGGCACCCGAGGACCGGCTCCCGACCGACGGACCGCGCACCCTGCTGTGCCTCGACGGCGAGGTCGACGTGGTGACCGCCAGCGACCGATGCCGCCTGAGCCGTGGGCAGGCGATCTTCGTCGAGCACGTCGACGGAGCGATCACGCTCGAGGGCGACGGCACGGTCGCCGTGGCGAGCGTCCCGGTCAGCTGATCAGGCGATCGGCCAGTCGCGGGGACGGTCCACCCAGACCGCGCCCTCGTGCTGGAGGGCCTCGGCGTCCGCGTCGACCATGATCTGCACGAGCTGCTCGGTGTGCACCCGGGCCGTCCAGCCGAGATCACGCGCAGCCAGCGACGAGTCCCCGATCTGCGCCGACGGCTCGGTGGGCCGCAGGTAGCGCTGGTCGGTGCGCACGTGCTTCTCCCAGTCCAGGCCGGCGTGCTCGAAGGCCGCGATCACGAAGTCACGCACGGTGTAGCTACGACCCGTGGCAAGCACGTAGTCGCGCGGCTCGTCGGTCTGGAGCATCCGCCACATGCCCTCGACGTACTCCGGTGAGTAGCCCCAGTCACGGACGCTGTCGAGGTTGCCCATGTAGAGGTAGTCGGCGAGCCCGGCCTGGATCCGCGCCACCGCGCGGCTGACCTTGCGGGTCACGAACGTCTCGCCACGTCGCGGCGACTCGTGGTTGAAGAGGATGCCGCTCACCGCGAACATCCCGTAGCCCTCGCGGTAGATCGTCGTCGCGTTGTGGGCGTAGAGCTTCGCGGCGCCGTACGGCGAGGTCGGGTGGAAGGGAGTGTCCTCGTGCTGGGGAGCGGGCGCGCTGCCGAACATCGCCGAGCTGGAGGCCTGGTAGTAGCGGCAGTCGAGCTCCGCCGTACGGATCGCCTCGAGCAGGCGGACCGCGCCGAGCCCGACGGTGTCGCCGGTGTACTCCGGCTCGTCGAAGCTCACGCCGACGTGGGACTGGCCGGCGAGGTTGTAGACCTCATCGGGCTGGATGCGGCGCAAGAGCCGGATCAGCCGGGACTCGTCGGTGAGGTCGGCGAAGTGGAAGAACAGCCGCGTGTCCGGGTCGTGCGGGTCCTGGTAGAGGTGCTCGATGCGGGCGCTGTTGAAGCTGGACGACCGCCGACGCAGTCCGTGCACCTCGTAGCCCTTGGCCAGCAGCAGCTCAGCCAGGTAGGAACCGTCCTGGCCGGTGATGCCGGTGATCAGCGCGCGTCTCGTCACCGCCAAATCCTGTCACACGACCGCGCGGATCTCGCCGACTCGACGACCCCCGCCGAGGAGAGGCGCCTCGCCGGTGCGGCGTACGGCGTCGCCGTCGACGCCGGGCTCCTCGTCCACACCTGACCTGTGCAGCGCGGCCGCCATCACCACCGGACGCACCCGGGGTGCGCCGTCGTCGGTCTTGAGGGCGAAGGCGCGTCCGTCGGCGAGCGCGACGGCGTAGCAGGACTCGGCGCCGGCCTTGCCGATCGCGCCTGGGATCGCGGTCAGCAGGGCGCGTTCGTCGCGTCGGGTCCCGGACACGTACGCCGGGTGCGACCGGATCGCGTCGGCGATCAGCCGGTCCGGTCCCTCCTCCGCCACCGCCAACGTGCGGAAGGCACTCGCCAGGCCCACCAGCGAGGCAGCCAGGAGCGGGGCTCCGCAGCCGTCGATCGCGACCGCCGCCACCGGCTCCCCGGTCAGCTCCTCGAAGGTCACCTGGATCGCCTGCTGCAGCGGGTGCTCGACGTCGAGGTAGGTCTCGAGGTCCCAGCCGTTGACGACGCAGGTGGCCAGCATCGCCGCGTGCTTGCCCGAGCAGTTCATCTGGATCGACGACGGCTGCGCCGCCCGCCCGCAGCACGGCGTCCCGCTCGACATCGTCGAGCGGGTAGTCGACCGGGGTCTGCAGCGCCGCCTCACTCAGCCCGGCCAGCGCGAGGATCCGGCGTACGCCGTCGACGTGGAGCTGCTCGCCGGAGTGCGACGCGCAGGCCAGCGCGAGCAGGTCGGGCGGCAGGTCGAGTCCGAGCCGCACCATCGCGGCCGCCTGGATCGGCTTGTTGGACGACCGCGGCAGGATCGGGCCGTCGACGTCGCCGACCGCCCAGTCGATCGCGCCGGCTCGGTCGAGGGCCACGACCGAGCCGTGGTGGTGCCCCTCGACGAAGCCGGAACGGACGAGCTCGGCAACGACGACAGGCTTCGACATGCGTGCAGGTTAGCTGCCACGAGATGGCAGGATGACGCCGTGCCGACGCCCGCCCCGCCGCAGTACTGTCCGACGTCCGGCGAGCTCGACGACCTCGAGCTGCTGAGCGTCGGCGCCCTCGCTCCGACCGCGGCGTTCAACGAGCCCGGGAGCCTGGTGACGCTCTCCCTCCCGCCGGAGGTCGCGGCCGCTGCCGAGGCGGCCGGCGCCGTCGAGCTGGTCGACCCGGAAGGTCTGCCGCTTGCTCGCGTCAGCGTGCCGAGCGGCGTGGTGGACCCGTTGACCCACGCGCAGTACGGGCCCTTCCGCCCCCTCTACCTCTCCCCCGCGCAGACGCGCGAGCAGTACGCCGGCCGCACGGTCGTCCCGCTCGTCGACGCCCTCACGGAGGACGAGATCGGCGTCCTCTCCGCCGCCGGCCCGCTGCTGCTCCTTCCTCTGGTCGGCCACGGGACGCCGGCGCTGCCGGCAACCGGGCTCATCCGCGCCACCCTCGCCGCGGCCGACCTGCTGCCCGACGCAGCCGTGGTCGCCGTACCGCTCGCAGCCCACGGCGACGCCGACGCCGACCACGCGCTCGGGATCCAGGTCGTCGCCAACTACGCAGGACCCGATCCCGTCATCGGGGTGCCCGACTCGGACGCGCCCTCGCCGCCGGCGATCCAGGCCATCGTCGACCAGGTGCGGCCTGTCCCGGACCAGCAGGGCCTCGTGCTGTTCTTCACCGGCTTGTCCGGCAGCGGCAAGTCCACGCTCGCCCGCGCGCTGATGGACCGCGTCCTGGAGCAGGGCGCCCGCACGGTCACCAGCCTCGACGGCGACGTCGTACGCCGGAACCTCTCCGCAGGCCTCACCTTCTCCAAGCAGGACCGTGAGACCAACATCCGCCGGATCGGCTGGGTCGCGGCCGAGATCTCACGCCACGGCGGCCTCGCGGTCGTCAGCCCGATCGCCCCCTTCGACGAGACCCGCCAGCAGGTGCGAGCCATGGTCGACGACGCCGGCGGTGCCTTCTTCCTCGTGCACGTCGCCACCCCGCTCGAGGAGTGCGAGCGCCGCGACCGCAAGGGCCTCTACGCCAAGGCCCGCCGCGGCGAGATCCCCGAGTTCACCGGCATCTCCTCGCCCTACGAGGAGCCCACCGACGCCGACGTCGTCGTCGACACCACCGGCCGCACCATCGACGACGCCCTCGACGACGTCGTCACCGCCCTCGCCGGAGCCGGCTACCTGGACCTCACGAGCCCCACCCTGGACCTGCCCGCATGAACGACCTGATCACGACGACGTTCTTCGCGATCCTCGCCGCCGGC
This sequence comes from uncultured Actinomycetota bacterium, assembly GCA_963717855.1. Taxonomy (GTDB): domain Bacteria; phylum Actinomycetota; class Actinomycetes; order Propionibacteriales; family Nocardioidaceae; genus Nocardioides. Next base: position 89,935 of record CAVQXF010000010.1, read on the forward strand.
TTCTTCGTCGGCGTGATCGTCGGGCTGACCGGCATGGGCGGTGGCGCCCTGATGACGCCGGCCCTGATCTTCCTCGGCGTCGGCGACGCGGCGACCGTGGTCACCGCCGACCTGACCGCGGCCGCGATCTACAAGTCCGGTGGCGCCGTCGTGCACGCGCGCGAGGGATCGCCGAACTTCACCCTGGCCAAGTGGCTGATCGTCGGTTCGGTGCCGATGGCGCTGCTGGGTCCGTGGATCGTCCATCAGGTCGCCGGCGGCGAGCCGGAGACGCTCGACTCGCTGCTCAAGACGTGCATCGGCTTCGCGCTGCTCTTCGCAGCCTCGACGTACGCCCTGCGCCTCTACATCAATCTGCGACGCGTGCGTGGCGGTCACCCGCACGCCGACCCGAACCCCCCGATCCGGCCCGTCGCCACTCTGCTCGTCGGCGCATTCGGCGGCCTGCTGGTCGGCGTCACCAGTGTCGGCTCCGGCTCGGTCATCATGATCGCCCTGCTGATGCTCTACCCGGGCCTCTCGGCGGTGAAGCTGGTGGGCACGGACCTGGTCCAGGCCGTCCCGCTGGTGCTCGCCGCGGCGATCTCCAACATCGCCATCAACGGTCTGGACTGGACGATCCTGATTCCGCTCGTGCTCGGCTCGACGCCGGGCACCCTGATCGGCGCCCGGATCGCGCCCCGGGTGCCACAGTCGATCATCCGCCGCGGCATCGTGATCGTGCTGACGATGTCGGGAGTCGCCCTGCTGGACAAGTCCGGCTGGGCGCCGCTGGGCGAGGACGAGACGCACCCGGTCCTGATCGCCGTTGTCGGGCTGGCCATGCTGTTCCTCGTCCCGCTGGTGTGGGGCCTGGTCCGCAAGACGCAGGGTCTGCCGATGTTCGGCGCCCCGACGGTCACCGAGCTCGATGCGGTCGAGTACGGCGAACCGAAGACTCAGTCGCGGCCGTAGATGTCGCGGGTGTAGACCTTCTCGGCGACGTCAGCCAGCAGGTCGGTGCGGCGGTTCGCGACGATGACGTCGGAACGCTTCTTGAACTCGTCGAGATCGCGGATGACCTCGGAGTGGAAGAAGTCGTCTCCTTCCAGGTTCGGCTCGTAGACCACCACCTCCACACCCTTGGCCTTGATCCGCTTCATCACACCCTGGATCGAGGACATCCGGAAGTTGTCCGAGCCGGCCTTCATGATCAGCCGGTAGATGCCGACCGTCTGTGGGCTTGCGTCGCAGGATGTCGGACGCGATGAAGTCCTTGCGCGTGGTGTTGGCCTCGACGATCGCGCTGATCAGGTTCTGCGGGACGTCGCGGTAGTTGGCCTGGAGCTGCTTGGTGTCCTTCGGCAGGCAGTAGCCGCCGTACCCGAAGCTCGGGTTGTTGTAGTGGTTGCCGATCCGAGGATCGAGGCCGACGCCCTCGATGATCTGGGCGCTGTCCAGGCCATGGGTCGCGGCGTAGGTGTCCAGCTCGTTGAAGTACGCGACCCGCAGCGCGAGGTAGGTGTTGGCGAAGAGCTTGATCGCCTCCGCCTCGGTCGAGTCGGTGAGCAGCACCGGCACGTCCTGGTCCATCGCGCCCTCGACCAGCAGGTCGGCGAAGGATCGGCCCCGCTCGCCGCGATCCCCGACCACGATGCGCGACGGGTGCAGGTTGTCGTAGAGCGCCCTGCCCTCTCGAAGGAACTCCGGGCTGAAGAGGATCGCGGCGTCCGGGTGCTCCTCGCGCATCCGCGCGGTGAAGCCGACCGGGACGGTCGACTTGATCACGATCGTCGCCGCTGGGGCGAGTCGCGAGGACGTCGGCGATGACGGCCTCGACCGAGCTGGTGTCGAAGTAGTTCGAGCGCGGAGTCGTAGTCGGTCGGCGTGGCGATGACCACCAGGTCGGCACCGGCGTACGCCTCGTGCTTGTCGAGGGTCGCCTGCAGCTGGAGCGTCCGCTCGGCGAGGTACTCCTCCAGCTCCGGGTCCTCCAGCGGTGACTCCCGTCGGTTGACCATCGCCACCTTGTCGGCGTCCAGGTCGACGGCCCACACCTCGTGGTGCTGGGCGAGGATGACGGCGTTGGAGAGGCCGACGTAGCCGATACCTGCAATGGCGATCTTCACGCGACCTCGAGCCCTAATTGGCGGGCCCGCGAGCAATGAGCCCCGCCAGGAGATTCTGACGGGCCGAGACGGCGGCTTGCGGCTCCGCGGCCTCCGCGTAAAGTGAAGGGCGTCACTCGACTTCCTCGGCACATCGTGCCTGGCCGTCACTGATCGCTACCATGTGGGCTGCTTGTCCCGAGGAGAGGTTTTCCGTCCGTCATGACCCAAACCCACACCGACTACCGGCTGAGTCAGCTCGACCAGCTGGAGGCGGAGTCGATCCACATCTTCCGTGAGGTCGCCTCCGAGTTCGAGAAGCCCGTCCTGATGTTCTCGGGGGGCAAGGACTCGATCGTGATGATGCGTCTCGCCGAGAAGGCCTTCTACCCGGCGAAGATCCCGTTCCCGGTGCTGCAGGTCGACACGGGCTACGACTTCCCCGAGGTGCTGGCCACCCGGGACAACTGGGTCGACCGGCTCGGCGTACGCCTGATCGTGGCGAGCGTCGAGGAGGCGATCAAGGACGGCATCGTCATCGACGACGGCAAGACCAGCCGCAACCGCCTCCAGATCGGCACCCTGCTCAACGCGATCGAGGAAGGCGGCTTCACCGCCGCCTTCGGCGGCGGCCGCCGCGACGAGGAGAAGGCGCGCGCCAAGGAGCGCGTCTACTCGCACCGCGACGAGTTCGGCCAGTGGGACCCGAAGATGCAGCGCCCCGAGCTGTGGAGCCTCTACAACGGGCGCCTGCACGAGGGCGAGCACATGCGGATCTTCCCGATCTCCAACTGGACCGAGTTGGACATCTGGGACTACATCGGCCGCGAAGGCATCGAGATCCCGAACATCTACTTCTCCCACCAGCGCCGGGTCTTCCTGCGCGACGGCATGCTGCTGAGCGAGAGCGAGCACAACCCGCTGCGCTCCGGGGAGACCGTGGAGGAGCGCACCATCCGGTTCCGCACGGTCGGCGACCTGACGCTCACCGGCTGCGTCGAGTCCACTGCCAGCACCATCGACGAGATCATCGACGAGGTCGCCGTGGCCCGGGTGACGGAGCGGGGCGCCACCCGTGGCGACGACCGCTTCTCCGAAGCCGCCATGGAAGACCGGAAGAAGGAAGGCTACTTCTGATGGCCACCGTCAAGAGCGAGCAGATGGACCTGCTCCGTTTCGCCACCGCCGGCTCGGTCGACGACGGCAAGTCGACCCTCATCGGTCGCCTGCTGCTCGACTCCAAGTCGATCTTCGAGGACCAGCTCGAGGCGGTCGAGGCCACCTCGCAGTCCAAGGGCTACGACTACACCGACCTGGCGCTGCTGACCGACGGGCTCCGCTCGGAGCGCGAGCAGGGCATCACCATCGATGTCGCCTACCGCTACTTCGCGACCCCGACCCGCAAGTTCATCATCGCGGACACCCCGGGCCACGTGCAGTACACGCGCAACATGGTCACCGGCGCCTCCACGGCCGACCTCGGCCTGGTGCTCGTCGACGCCCGCCAGGGCCTCACCGAGCAGTCGCGCCGCCACGCGGTCATCCTCTCGCTGCTGCGGGTCCCGCACCTCGTGCTCGCGGTCAACAAGATGGACCTCGTCGACTTCTCGGAGGAGATCTACGAGAAGATCCACGCCGAGTTCGCCGCCTTCGCGACCAAGCTCAACATCCCCGACCTCGAGGTCATCCCGATCTCCGCGCTGCAGGGCGACAACGTCGTCAACCGCTCGGAGAACATGCCGTGGTACTCCGGTCCCACGCTCATGCACCACCTCGAGCACGTCCACGTCGCCTCCGACCGCGACCTGGTCGACGTCCGCTTCCCGGTGCAGTACGTCGTGCGCCCGAAGTCCGACGAGCACCACGACTACCGCGGCTACGGCGGCATGGTGGCCGGCGGCGTCCTGAAGCCCGGCGACGAGGTCGTCGTCCTGCCTTCCGGCATGACCTCGAAGATCGCCGGCATCGACCTCTTCGACCAGGAGATCGCCGAGGCGTTCCCGCCGATGTCGGTCACCGTCCGCCTCGAGGACGACGTCGACGTCTCCCGCGGTGACCTGATCGCACGCGTGAAGAACGCACCCAAGCCGTCGCAGGACATCGACGCGATGATCTGCTGGATGACCAACGAGCCGCTGCGCCCGCGCCAGAAGCTGGCGATCAAGCACACCACTCGCTCGGCACGTGCGCTCGTGAAGGACATCCAGTACCGCCTGGACGTCAACTCGCTGCACCGCGACCAGGAGACCAAGGAGCTCGGCCTCAACGAGATCGGCCGCGTCCAGCTGCGCACCACGGTGCCGCTGCTGTGCGACCCCTACTCGAAGAACCGCACCACGGGCTCGTTCATCCTGATCGACGAGGCCACCGGCGTGACCGTCGGCGCCGGCATGATCAACAGCGGCAGCTGAGCCTCCCGCACCCGAACGACAGCAGGGCCCCCGCCTCTCGGCGGGGGCCCTGCTGCACAAGAGGTTCAGGTCCTCCGACCACGGATCACTTGAAGCTGAGCACCTGGCCGTTGATGGTCAGGTTGCTGACGATGATCGAGCCGACGCCGAAGTCCTTGACGATGCCGGCCTCGCCGACCCGCCCGTTCTTCGGGATGGTGATGGTCTTCGTGAAGGTGCCGTCCCCGTTGTTGACGCCCGCGTCCGACGGGTCGGCGTCGAACGTGTTGACGTACGTGCCCTGGAGCTCGATGAACACGCGCGGCACGCCGGCGCCGTAGGTGGCACCACCCTCCAGCTTGTACGTGAACGAGAGGACCTGACCGGCCTGGACAGGCTTGTTCAGGTTCTCGATCTGCAGGGCCGATCCGTCGCCCTCGTTGGTGAGGCGGACCGACTTGTCGGAGAGGATCACGGCATTGTTGTGGGCGGTCCAGTTCTTCTGGACACCCGCGAGCGACCCAGGAGCGCCGTTCTGGCCGGCGGCGCCAGTCGCACCGTCCTTGCCAGCCTGCGCCTCGATGTAGCGCAGAACGGCCGGGGACAGGTCCTTGACCCTGATCGTCCCGTTCTTGATGTCCGCGCCGGTGACCGACTCGTTCTTGATGTCCTTGCCGGTGATCAGCTTCGCGGCGGTGGCGCTCGAGACGCCGCCGATGGCGAAGAGCGACGCTGCGGCCACGATGGCCAGACCGGTCTTGAGAGGACGCTGCATTCGGTGTTACCCCCATGTTTTGGTTGCTGCCTTGGTTTGCTTGGCGCGCGCAACACTAGGTAGCCACGAGAGGCACCGCAGCGGAATCCGGGAATTCCCCGGCGAAGAACGTCCGCAACTCATCGCGATGTCCGGACATGCCGCGGGGCGTGGCCAGAACCGTCGTCCTGACCACGCCCCGCGGGCGGTCTCACCGGTGTCGTCAGATGGCGACGACGACCTCGGCGACGGTGCCGATGGAGGCGGTCACCAGGTTGTCGACCGGCTCCGCCTTCGGCGCCAGGGTCCGCAGGGTCCACTCGCCGTCACCGGCGAAGAACCGGAAGTGGCCGCTCGCCGAGGTCGGGACCTCGGCGGTGAACTCGCCGGTGCGGTCGAGCAGGCGCACGTAGGCGTTGCCGACGGGCTCACCGCCACGCAGCACCCGGCCCTGGACGATCGCTTCCTTCTTGACGTCGATGCCGTCGAGGGACAGCCCGCCCTCGGTCGCGCCGCACATCAGGCACTCTGCCCATCTGCGGGCCGGGCTCGTCGCCGAGGGCGACCGGGACGCCGACGAGGGAGCCGTACTCGGTCCAGGAGCCGTCGTAGTTCTTCACGGACTGGTGACCGAGGAGCTCCTTGAGCACGAACCAGGTGTGCGACGAGCGCTCACCGATGCGGCACAGGGCGATGGTCTCCTTGCTGTCATCGAGACCTGCGGCGCCGTAGATCTCCTTCAGCTCGGCGTCGGACTTGAAGGTGCCGTCGTCGTTGGCCGCCTTGCTCCACGGCACGTTGATCGAGGTGGGCACGTGGCCGGCGCGCTGGGCCTGCTCCTGCGGGAGGTGGGCCGGGGCGAGCAGCCGGCCGGCGTACTCGTCGGGACTGCGCACGTCGACCAGGTTCTTGACGCCGATGGCGGCGATGGTCTCGTCGCGGAAGGCCCGGATCGAGGCGTCCTGCTCGGTCGCTGTGTACGACGTGGCCTCGCGGCTGGGCAGGTCGGCGGTCAGCTCACGGGAGTCGAGCTCCCACTTCTTGCGGCCGCCGTCGAGGAGCTTGACGTCCTGGTGGCCGTAGAGCTTGAAGTACCAGTAGGCGTAGGCCGCGAACCAGTTGTTGTTGCCGCCGTACAGCACGACGGTGTCGTCGTTGGCGACGCCGCGACCCGAGAGGAGCTCCTCGAACTGGGCCTTGTTGACGAAGTCACGACGCACCTGGTCCTGCAGGTCGGTCGTCCAGTCGAGCTTGATCGCGCCCTCGATGTGGCCCTTGTCGTACGCGGTGGTGTCCTCGTCGACCTCGATCAGCACCACCTTCGGGTCGTTGAGGTTGTCCGCCACCCACTGGGCGGTGACAAGGGTGTTCTCGCGGGTCATGTTTCTACCTTTCTAGTGCGCCGAGGAAGAGGCGCGGGGGTGTGGGGTGACGCGACGGATGAGGAGGTACAGCTCGCAGCCGAGGCAGAACCGGAAGACGGCGTTGAGCAGGGCGGCCAGCAGAGCGAAGCCGACGGCGATCTCGCCGACCAGGTCCGCGCCGGCGATGAAGGCGACCAGACCGACCAGCGCGAACCCGAGACCGACGGTCTGGGCGAAGCGCGGTGGGGCCGGATCCTCGAGCTCGCCGGGCGCCCCCAGCCGCGGGCGCACCAGCGTGCGGAAGAGCCAGGAGTACGGCGTGTGCTGCACGCCGCGGGTGGCGCCGATCGCGAACAGCACGGCCTGGACGGCGAGCAGCACCGTGGCCGCCGTACCGGGCGCCAGCAGCAGCACGCCGATCAGCACCAGCGAGGTCAGCCCGGCGGCGAACTGCGGACCGCGCGGGTCGATGCCGGTGCCGGCACCGGTGTGCTGCGGTGTGGTGATCGAGGACATGTCTCTCCTGCTGACGGGATGCGGCTGACTACCGAGGTGCGGGTCGCGGCACGCCGTACGGCGGGGAAGGGCTGCGACCTCGTCAGTGCATTCGACAGAGCGACGAGCGCGTGCGGCAGTGATCCACTGCGCGGCGCTTGGTCAGCATGGTCGAGGACATGTCGACAACAGTAGGGAGCGATCGGGCAGACCGAACACTCGGCGTCTCACCTGTCGGGACGACCGTCCACATCGTGGTCACTCCGCGCTCGAGAGCGCGGAAAGAACCTGCTCCTTGCGCGGGGCGCCGGCCGCACGAGTGACCTCGTTGCCGCTCGCGTCGAGCACCAGGGTCGTCGGCGTACGCAGCACGCCGAGGCGGCGTACGAGCTCGAGGTGGTGCTCCGCGTCGACCTCGAGGTGCTCGACCCCGGGCACGACGGCGGCGACCTCCGAGAGAGTGCGCCGGGTCGCGCGGCAGGGGGCGCAGAACGCCGAGGAGAACTGCAGGAGGGTGGCCCTCTCGCCGAGCGTGGCCGTCGGGATCGCGGCCGTTACGTGGGTCCAGGGGGTTTCGAGGCTCGGCTCTCGCGCGCCTCGCACCTCAGCCACCGGGAGGGCACGGGAGCCGCGGAAGCGGCCGTCGGTGAGCACGCGGTAGACGCCGAAGGTCAGGCCGACGACGACCGCGGCGACGACGATCCACGCTCCAGTGCTCACGCATGGCGCAACCGGACACCGGGCTCGCGCATTCCATCGGGTGTGAAAGGTTCGGCGCCATGCACATCACGGAGTCGACCCGGCGCGGGCTGTTGATCGCCCTCCTCGGCTACTCCGCGCTGCTCGGCGTCGCGCTGCTGGTGCCGACGTCGGGGACCCAGTCCGAGATGGCCTCCTGGGTCAGCGACCTCGGCACCTGGGTCGGCTTCTCTCCCGAGACGGCCAACCAGGGGCGCGCCGAGTTCCTCTGCAACGTGGTGATCCTGGCGCCGGTCTCGTTGCTGGGCTCCCTGATCTGGCCGCGGACGACGTGGCGCGACTGGACGGCGTACACGTTCGTGATCGCCGGCCTCGTCGAGCTCACCCAGGGGTTGGTGCTGCCCGGCCGCACCGCGTCGTACGTCGACATCACGGCCAACACCCTCGGTGGTCTGGTCGGGGCGGTGCTGGTGCTGCTCAGCCGCCGGCGAACGGCGGCAGGAACTCCACCGACTCCCCCGGCTGCACCAGCACCTGACCCGGATCCTCGGAGCTGACCGGCCGGTCGCCGACCAGCGTCGAGCACACCTGGAGCACCTCGGGCAGGCGGGTGCCCGGGTGCAGCGCGACCGCGCGGCGTACGACCTCGGCCAGCGTGATCGCGCCGTCGACCGGCAGGTCGTCGCCCTTCACCCCGGCCGCTGCGCGCGCCGACGCCCAGTAGTGGACCCGGACGATGTCCGTCTCATTTCGCTTGGAAGGTTCCAATGCGACACCCATGTTTCGGTATTGTTCACGGCGACGAGTGTTTGGCCGAAGCCCAGTGTTGCGTTTCGGTCCCCGCCCCATCCGGGAGGAGACCATCTCATGAGCACGCTCCTGCTTCTCACCAGCGCCCTCCAGCCGTCCGCCGAGGTGCTGCCCGCCCTCGCGCTGCTCGGCCACCAGGTCAAGATCCTGCCGTCCGAGGGCAGTGCCCTGCTCGAGGCGCCGGACTCCGACCTGCTCCTCGTGGACGGTCGTCAGGACCTGGCCCACGCCCGTGACCTCTGCCGCCTGATCCGCACCACCGGCACCGACGTGCCCGTGCTGCTGGTCTGCACCGAGGGTGGCCTCGCCGTCGTGCTGCACGACTGGGGCATGGACGACGTCGTCCTGCACACCTGCGGCCCGGCCGAGCTCGAGGCGCGCATCAAGCTGGCCATCGGCCGGCTGCACGCCCGCCGCGAGGCCGACGACCCGGAGTCGCACGTGATCCGCTCCGGCGAGGTCGTCGTGGACGACGCGACGTACACCGCCAAGATCAGCGGCCGCCCCCTCGACCTGACCTTCAAGGAGTTCGAGCTCCTGAAGTTCCTGGCCCAGCACCCGGGTCGCGTCTTCAGCCGCCAGCAGCTGCTCCAGGAGGTGTGGGGCTACGACTACTTCGGCGGCACCCGCACCGTCGACGTCCACGTACGACGCCTGCGCGCCAAGCTCGGCGTGGAGAACGAGACGCTGATCGGCACCGTGCGCAACGTCGGCTACCGGTTCGTGCTGCCGTCCAAGGAGCAGCAGGCCGTCGCCGACGCCCGCGCCACCGAGCGGGTCGACCAGACCGTCTGACGACGTCGCCTCGCCGGGTTGTTGGCGACCTCGGCGGGATAGCCACGGACGAAATGGCTGGTCCAGGGCGCTCAGGACGACCACGTTGTCCGTGGCTATCCGGCCGAGCACCTTCACGACCGCGCCCCGCCCTAAGGTGGAGGGGTGCTCGACGCCATCACCGACATCGCTGCCGCTGCTGAGGCCCAGGACGGCGCGGCTCCGCTGGACGAGGCGACCTGGCGGGCGCTCCGGCACCACCCGGAGACGGTGCGCTCGTGGCAGTCGGAGGACGGGTTCGCGCTGCTCATCGATGACCAGCTGAGCCTCGTCGTACGCCCTGAGTCCCGAGGTCGCGGGGTGGCCACCGCCCTGCTCGCCGAGGTGCCGAGCGGTGAGGTGAGCGCCTGGTCGCACGGCGACCACCCGGCGGCCGCGGCGCTCGCGCGCAGCCACGGCTTCGAACGGGTGCGGTCGCTGTGGGTGATGCGACGACCCTCGAGGGAACCGCTGCCAGAGGTGGTCGTGCCGGCGGGCGTGACGGTCCGCGGCTACACGCCCGCCGATGCCGCGGAGGTGATCCGGGTCAACGCGGCGGCGTTCGCCCACCATCCGGAGCAGGGCTCGATGGACGCCGCCGAGCTGGCCGAGCGGATGGCCGAGGAGTGGTTCGACCCCGCCGGGCTGCTGCTCGCGACGGACGACGGCGACCGGCTGCTCGGCTTCCACTGGACCAAGCAGCACTCCCCCGAGCTGGGCGAGGTGTACGTCGTCGGCATCGACCCGGCGGCGCAGGGCCGCGGCCTCGGCAAGCTGCTCACGCTGGCCGGGCTGCACCACCTCGCCGGACTCGGGGTCGCCGAGATCCTGCTCTACGTCGAGTCCGACAACGCGCCGGCGATCGCGGTCTACGCAGGCCTCGGGTTCACGCACGCCGACGCCGACACGCACGTGATGTATCGCCGCGCCTAGCGCAGCGGGCGCACGTGCAGTCCGACCTCGGGGTCGACGATGACCTCCTGGGCGGCGGGCATTCCGTCGACGGTGAGGTCGACGTCGAGCGGGACGTTGCGCTTGACCATCGCGAGCGCGATCGGCCCGAGCTCGTGGTGGCGGGCGGAGGTGCCGACGAAGCCGACGACCTTGTCGCCGTGGCGCAGCTCGGCGCCGACGGCGGGCAGGCGGTTCTCCGAGCCGTCGAGGTGGAGCAGCGTCAGGCGGCGCGGGGGCCGGCCCAGCGTGTGCACCCGGGCGACGGTCTCCTGGCCGCGGTAGCACCCCTTGTCGAGGTGGACGGCAGGTCCGATCCAGCCGGCCTCGTTGGGGATGGTGCGGTGGTCGGTGTCGAGGCCGAGCCGCGGCTCGCCCCGCGCGATCCGCAGCGCCTCGAACGCCCACAGCCCACAGGCCGGACCGGCCGCCTCGGCGTACGCCGTGAGCTGGTCACGCGGGACCAGCTCGTAGCCGGCGTACGGGCCGTCGCCGGTGGCCGACGGCCGCCAGGTGAGGGCCAGCTCGGCGGTGACGTCGCTGACCTCGACGCGCATCATGAAGCGCATCCGGTCGAGGAAGGTCACCAGGGCCTCACCGGCGCCGGGCTCGGTGAAGGCGGTGAACGAGTCGCCGTCGTCGTACCCGAAGAAGGCGTGCTCGACGTGGCCCTGCGGGCTCAGGATGAGGACGCCGGTCCAGACCTTGGGGGTGAGCGCCTCCAGGTGCTGGGTCGTCAGCGAGTGCAGCCAGGTCAGCCGGTCGGGGCCGGAGACCCGGACGACGTCGTGGTGGGAGAGGTCGACGAAGCCCGAGCCCGACTCGAGCGTGCGCTGCTCGCCGTTGAAGGAGCCGTAGTGGGCGGCCACGTCGCGGTCGATGCCGTCGGCGGACACCGCCCCGGGCAGGTCCAGCAGCGGACTACTCATGGTGTTCCTCACACTCCATACATTCGCCGAAGATCGCCAGGTGCCCGACATCGATCACGAACCCCTGCTCCTCACGGAGCCGCGCAGCGAACGGCGCGAGCACCGCTGGGTCAACGGAGATGACGCGGTGACAATTCCGGCAGACCAGGTGGAAGTGCACGTGGTCGGTGACGGAGTGGTACGTCGGGGCGCGATCCGAGAGGTGGGTGTGGCGCACCAGACCGAGCTCCTCGAGGACCTCGAGCGTGCGGTAGATCGTCGACACGTTGACCGCGCTGGCGTGCTGCTGCACGTCGGCGAGGATCTCGTCGGGGGTCGCGTGGCCGAGCGTCTCGATGGCCTGCAGCACCAGCTGACGCTGGGGGGTCAGGCGGTAGCCGAGGCTGTGCAGCCGGGAGGCGAGCTCGTCGGTCATCGGCGCTACTGACGCTCCAGCTGCGCCCAGAGGTGGGGCTGGAGCGGCTGGCCCATGGCCTCCATGTCGAAGGCGTAGAGCAGGTTGCTGTTGACGTTGCCGTACATCCGCTTGCCGCTGACGACCTCCTTGGCCGACTCGGTGAAGCCGACGCCGGCGGTGTGCAGCTCGAACTTGGCGACGTCGGCCTTGCCGTACCAGATCTCGGAGATGCCCGAGGAGTGCGCGAGCACCAGCTCGAGGTCACCGCCGGGGCGGCAGCGCAGGAAGCCCGCCTCCTGGGCCGCGTCGCGCACCTTCTCGCCGGACTCGTCGACGATCCAGGAGCGGGCGAAGTAGTGGAAGAACGGGCGGCCGTCGTGGGTGAAGACCAGCTCCTGGCCGTACTCGAACGGCTCGATCGTCGGGTAGTCGCCCTTGCCGCGCCCACCCCACCGGCCCAGCAGCCAGGCCACCGGGGCGCAGTCGGGATGGAGGTTGTCAGGCAGCTCGAACACCATGTGGATCACTCTAGGGTGGTCGGTATGACTCGCCCACTCGTCGTGAAGGTCACCTGTGGCGCCGACGACCCCGAGCGGTCCAACCAGGGGCTGACGGTCGCGGCCACCGCGCTGAGCGCCGGTGCCCGCGTGAGCCTGTGGCTGACCGGCGAGGGAGCGTGGCTGGGAGTGGCCGGGCGGGAGGCGTTCACGCTGCCGCACGCCGCGCCGGCGGCCGACCTCGTGGCGACGCTGGCCGGCGCCGCGCAGGTGACCGTGTGCACCCAGTGCGCCGTACGACGCGAGATCACCGAGGCGGACCTGCTGCCCGGCGTACGCATCGCCGGCGCCTCGACCTTCGTCGAGGAGGCGCTGGCTCCCGACGCGCAGGCGCTCGTGTACTGACACCCGGCGCCCAACCATTAGGCTCGGCCCAAATGGACGCGACCCCTCCGGACCGACCTGACGAGGTCGAGTCAGACGCCCAGCCCGCCCGTTGGTGGCAACGCAAGCCCGAGGCCCCGGCTCCCTCGACGCCCTCTGCTGCGCCCGCCGCACCGGCACCGTCCGCGCCTGCACCATCCGCGCCCACACCTGAGGCACCCGTGGCGGCACCCGTCGCGGCCCCGGCCATCCCGGCTCCGGCCGGACGCAAGCCGGCCGACCTCGAGGCCGCGATCGAGCGCACCGCCGAGCTCCGCCGACGCACCGAGCTGGCCGCCGCCGAGCAGGCCGCCGAGCGGCTGGTCGCCGAGGAGTCCGCCCAGGAGTCCGCCCGCGCCCGCGCCGAGGCCGAGGACCGCGCGGCCGAGCAGGCCACGAAGGCGCAGGAGGCGCACGAAGCCCGACGTGCCGCCGAGGAGGCCGGTGAGGCGCACGCGACCGAGCGCGCCCGGCTCGAGGAGGTCGCCGCCGAGTCGGCCCGCGGCCGCGCCGAGGCCGAGGAGTCCGCCCGCAAGCTGGTCGACTCCGCCAAGGTCGCCACCGCGCTGCGCCTCGCGGCCGAGCAGGCCGCCGCGCAGCAGACCGTGGACCGTACGGCGGCGGAGGAAGCCGCCCGTGACGCGCTCGAGCGAGCAGCCGCCGCGACCGACGCCCGGGAACAGGCCGAGGTGGCCGCGGCCCAGCAGGCCACGGCAGCGACCGCGGCCCACGCCGCGCGCACGGCCGCCGAGGAGTCGGCCCGTGACGCCGCCGGGCACGGCGAGCAGACCCTGCGCGACCTGGCGAGCACCTCCGAGCAGTCACTGCGCGAGATCGCCTCGGCCTCCGAGGAGTCGCTGCGCGGCTCGGCCACCGCCGCCCAGGAGTCGCTCGAGGCGACCGCTGGCACCGCCGAGCAGACCTTGCGCGAGCTGGCGAGCACCTCCGAGGAGTCGTTGCGCGAGATCGCCGGCACCTCCGAGCAGACGCTGCGCGAGATCGCCAGCACTTCCGAGGAGTCGCTGCGCGGATCGGCCGCCGCCGCCCAGGACAAGCTGACCGAGACGGCGACCACGGCCCAGCAGACGCTCGACGAGACCGCTGCCAGCTCCGAGCAGACGCTGCGCGACATCGCGACCGTGTCCGAGGGGTCCCTGCGCGGCACCTCCACCGAGGCCAAGGAGTCACTGGCCGCCACCGCCGCCGCGGCTCTCGCCTCGTTGACCGAGACCGCCACCGCGTCCGAGGACAACCTGCGTGGATCGGCCACCGCCGCCCACGAGTCGCTCGGTGCGACCGCTGCGACCTCCGAGCAGTCGCTGCGCGAGATCGCCGCGGCCTCCGAGGCCGCGCTGCGCGAGGCCGTCGCACAGGCCGAGGAGAAGGTCGCCGAGGCGCGCAACGACGCCGAGCAGGCACACGCCGACCGCGCGGCGGCCGAGGCCCGGGCCACCGCGCTCGCCGCCCAGCTCGCCACCGCGACCCAGGCGCACGAGGACTTCGTCCGGGTCTCCCAGCAGACCCGTGCTGCCGCCGAGCAGGAGGCTGCCGACCAGGCCACCGCCCGCGCCGAGGCCGAGGCCATCGCTGCTGAGGCCAACCGGGCTCGTACGGCGGCCGACGAGGCCGCCGCCGAGCACGCCCGGCTCGCCGACGAGGCCCACACGGCCCGCACCGCCGCCGAGGAGGCCGCCCGGGTCCAGGGCGCCGAGGCCGAGGCAGCGCAGGAGGCGCGCGCCCGCGCCGAGGAGGCCGCCGACCGCCAGGCCGCGGCCGCGGCCGCGGCTGCAGCGGGCGAGGAGGAGGCGCGTCGTACCGCCGCCGAGATGGCGGGTGCCCTCGAGATCGCCCACCACGCTCGGATCGCAGCAGACGAGGCCGCACGCGACCACGGCGTGCAGGCCCGCGAGGCCCACCGTGCGCGCCTCGACGCCGAGGAGGTCGCGACCGCCGCCGTCGCCGCACGCGAGGAGGCCGAGCACCAGGCCCGGGCCCAGCTCGACCTCGCCACGGCTGCGCACGGCGACCGCAGCGCCGCCGAGAAGGCGGCCGACGAGGCCGCGGTCCGGGCCGAGGCGGCGCAGCTCGCCCGCGAGCAGGCCGAGATGCGTGCCCGTGAGCAGGCCGAGGCGGCCGCCCAGGCAGCGACCGACCAGAACTCCGCCCACCAGCGCGCGGAGCAGCAGGCCGCGGACGCCCGGGCCGCCCATGAGGCCCGCACCGCCGCCGACGTCACCGCCCAGGAGCATGCCGCCGCCCGCGACGCCGCCGAGCTCGCTGCGACCCAGGCTCTCGAGGCCCGCCGGGTCGCCGAGGAGGACTCGCGCGCGCACGCCTCGCTGGCTGCCGCGGCCACCGCCGAGCGAGAGGCCGCCGAGCAGAAGCTGCGCGAGGTCCTCGACGCGACCGCCGCCGCCTCGGGCCGTCAGGCCGAGGAGCTGCGCGTCGCGATCACTGCCCGCGAGGCCGCCGAACGCGCGGCCGCCGAGCAGGCGCGGTTGCGCGCCGAGGCCGAGGCCATCGCCACCGACCGGACCACCGACCGCAGCGCGGTCGAGGCCGCCGTACGCCACCAGGCGGAGGTCGCCGAGGAGGCGATGCGGGAGCGGCTCGAGGCCGAGGAGAAGGCCCGCGAGCTCGCTCAGGAGCTCGTCGAGGCCCGCGCCGAGCTGCTCGACCTGCAGCAGCAGCGTCGCGGCTGGCGGCGCGCCCGCTGACGCCGGCTAGCGAGCAGCGAGACCCGCTCGGAGAGCCTCCGAGATCTCGACGTTCGCAGCGCGGCTGGAGCGGCCCACGCCGGTGATGTTGAAGAATCCGTGGACCTGGCCCTCGAAGCGGCGCAGCTCGACCGCGACCCCCGTCTCCACCAGCCGTCGGGCGTAGGCCTCGCCCTCGTCGCGGAGCGGGTCGAAGCCGGCGGTGGCGACGTACGCCGGCGCGACGCCGGTCGGCAGGTCGGCGTACGCCGGGGAGAGCCGCGGGTCGCGCAGGTCGGCGTCCACGGCGTAGCTCTCGTTGGCGAGCTCCAGGTAGGCCTTCGTCAGGTAGAAGCCCTCGGCGAAGAGGTCGGCGCTCGCCGTCGTCCGTGCGGCGTCCGTCGCCGGGTAGACCAGCAGCTGGAAGGCCAGCGGCACCCCCGATCGCGCGGCATCGAGCGCGACGCCCGCAGCCAGGTTGCCACCGGCGGAGTCGCCGCCGACGCCGATCCGACCGGGGTCCGCACCGACCTCGGTCGCGTGCTCGCGCAGCCACCGCAGCGCGGCCAGCGCGTCGTCGTACGCCGCCGGGAACGGCTCCTCGGGGCCCAACCGGTAGTCGACGGCGAGCACCCGGACGCCCGCGCGCTCGGCGAGGAACCGGCACGGGGCGTCGTGCGAGTCGAGGTCACCGTGCATGAACCCGCCACCGTGGAAGAACAGCAGCAGCGGGCCGGTGGGTGCCGCGCCGGTCGGCACGTAGAGGCGCGCGGGCAGCCCGGCGACCCTCAGGTGACGCACGGAGCCGACCGGCTGGCGGCCGCCGTTGAGCCGGGTGATCCGGCGGATCGCGCGGCGGCCGTCAGCCATCGGGAGCGTCTCGGCCCCGGGCTCGCGGGTCAGCCGCTGCAGGCGCAGCAGCAGCTGGACGTCCGGGTCCAGCGTCAGGCCGTCGCGTACGACGGGCCGCCCACCCAGCCGGCGCTGCGCCGCCGCGGGCAGGCCCATCACCACACGCAGCCCGAGGCTCTCGATACGGTCCCAGACGGTCACGACCGCAACCTACCGTTCACCTGTCGGTGACAGACTGACCCCATGAGCCTCGAAATCCTCCCCTCGAGCCACGGTGAGGGCATCCCCGAGGAACCGTTCGACGTCGAGCCGCCGTACGAGCCCGACCACGACGCCCTCGCCGCGGTCGAGAAGTACGACGACCGCTTCCTGGACCGTGAGCTCTCGTGGCTGCGCTTCAACCAGCGGGTCCTCGAGCTCGCGGAGGACCGCACGCTCCCGCTGCTGGAGCGGACCCGCTTCCTCGCGATCTTCACCAGCAACCTCGACGAGTTCTTCATGGTCCGCGTCGCCGGCCTCAAGCGCCGGATCGCGGCCGGACTCGCGGTGCCCTCGGCCTCTCGGATGATGCCCGCCGACGTGCTCGAGCTGATCTGGGCCACCAGCCGGGAGCTGTCCGAGCGTCAGGCGCGGCTCTTCCGCGACGAGATCGTGCCGTCGCTGTCCGACGCCGGCATCGACCTGGTCCGCTGGGACGACCTGGACCGCGAGGAGCAGCGGAGCTGCAAGCGACTCTTCAGGGACCGGGTCTTCCCGGTGCTCACGCCGCTGGCCGTGGACCCGGCGCACCCCTTCCCCTACATCTCGGGGCTCTCGCTCAACCTCGCCGTGCTGATCCGCAACCCGAAGACCGGCAAGGAGCACTTCGCACGGGTCAAGGTGCCGCCGATCTTCGCCCGCTTCGTACCGGTCGGCAACCAGCGCTTCGTGCCGCTGGAGGACGTCATCGGCGAGCACCTCAAGCGGCTCTTCCCGGGCATGGACGTGCTCGAGGTGCACACCTTCCGGGTGACCCGCAACGAGGACCTCGAGGTCGAGGAGGACGACGCCGAGAACCTGCTCGCCGCCCTCGAGAAGGAGCTGCTGCGGCGCCGCTTCGGCCCGCCCGTCCGGCTGGAGGTCGAGGAGTCGATCGCCCCCCAGGTGCTCGAGCTGCTGGTCTCCGAGCTCGGGGTCTCCGAGGACGAGGTGTTCAAGCTGCAGGGGCCGCTCGACCTGCGCGGGCTGCACGACATCGCCGACCTGCCGCGTCAGGAGCTGAAGTACCCCGCGTTCGTGCCGACCACCCACCACCGCCTGGCCGAGGTGGAGTCCGCCGCGCCGGTCGACGTCTTCAAGGCGACCCGGCGCAAGGACGTGCTGCTGCACCACCCGTACGACTCCTTCGCCACCTCCGTGCAGCGCTTCATCGAGCAGGCGGCGGCCGACCCGCACGTCCTCGCCATCAAGCAGACCCTCTACCGCACCTCCGGCGACAGCCCGATCATCGACGCCCTGGTCGATGCGGCGGAGGCCGGCAAGCAGGTGCTGGTCATCGTCGAGCTCAAGGCGCGCTTCGACGAGGAGGCCAACATCCGCTGGGCCCGCAAGCTCGAGCAGGCGGGCTGCCACGTCGTCTACGGCCTGGTCGGCCTGAAGACCCACTGCAAGCTCGCGATGGTGGTGCGCGACGAGCCCGACGGAATCCGCCGCTACACCCACATCGGCACCGGCAACTACAACCCGAAGACCTCTCGGATGTACGAGGACCTCGGGTTGATCACCACCGACGAGAGGATCGGCGACGACATCGCCCACCTCTTCAACAACTTGTCCGGGTGGTCGCGCAACGCGTCGTACGGCGAGCTCCTGGTCGCCCCCGACTCCGTGCGCTCGGGGCTGATCGACCAGATCCACCGCGAGATCGCCAACCTGCAGGCGGGCCGCTCGGCCCACATCCGGATGAAGGCCAACTCCGTGGTCGACGAGGCCGTCATCGACGCCCTCTACCTCGCCTCGCAGGCCGGGGTCCGTGTGGAGCTGCTGGTGCGCGGGATCTGCTCGCTGCGGCCCGGCGTACCCGGTCTGTCAGAGCTGATCACCGTGCGCTCGATCCTCGGACGCTTCCTGGAGCACAGCCGGGTGTTCTGGTTCCAGAACGCCGGCGAGCCGGCCGTCTGGCTCGGCTCAGCGGACATGATGCACCGCAACCTCGACCGTCGCGTCGAGGTGCTGGTCCGCCTTCCGGGCGACGAGAACGTGCACGCGATCGGGCAGGTGCTCGACCTCGCCTTCGACAGCAACACCAGCGCGTGGGAGCTCGACGGCGAGGGCCACTGGACCCTCAACGGCGGAACCGTGCACCTGCAGGAGAGCCTGATCGAGGCCCAGCGCCGCAAGCGGTGACCGCTGGTACGGACGTCGTACGGCGCGGGGACCGCACTTGCGCGAATCAGTCGGCCACCCTTTAGTCTGATCGCGTTCTTTTCCTCCTCACCTGGAGTTATCCGTGGGATTTCGACTCCGCCCTGTCGACACCTCGTTCTACGTCCTTTTCACCGAGCAGGCGCAGCACCTGGTGGGAGGGGCATCGCTGCTTGCCGAGATGCTCGCCGAGGGCGCCGACCGCGACGACGTCGCGCGTCGCATGCGTGAGGCCGAGCACCATGCCGACGAGACCACGCACGCGATCGTGAAGAAGGTGAACACGACCTTCGTCACGCCGTTCGACCGTGAGGACATCTACTCGCTGGCCTCCGGCCTCGATGACGTCATGGACCTCATGGACGAGGTCGTCGACATGATCCTGCTCTACGAGGTGAAGGTCCTCCCGGCCGAGCTGTCGACGCAGGTCGAGGTGCTCCAGCGCTGCGCGGAGCTGACTGCGGCGTCGATGCCGAACCTGCAGTCTCTCCAGTCGCTCGAGGAGTACTGGATCGAGATCAACCGGCTCGAGAACGCCGGCGACAAGAACCACCGGCGGACGATCGCGAAGCTCTTCAGCGGCGAGTTCAAGACCATCGAGGTTCTCAAGCTGAAGGACATCGTCGAGTCCCTCGAGGAGGCGATCGACGCGTTCGAGAAGGTCGCCAACATCGTGGAGCAGATCGCGGTCAAGGAGTCCTGACCGCTCATGGAGCTTGCGCTCGTCATCACGGTCGTGGTCGTCGCCCTGGTCTTCGACTACACCAACGGCTTCCACGACGCCGCCAACGCCATCGCCACCTCGGTGTCGACGCGCGCACTCACCCCGCGCATCGCGCTGGTGCTCGCCGCGGTCATGAACTTCGTCGGGGCACTGCTGGGCCAGGAGGTCGCGCACACCGTCAGTGAGGTCATCACCCCGCTGAGCGGGAATGCCGGCCTTGTCGTCATCCTGGCCGGCCTGCTCGGCGCCATCACGTGGAACCTCATCACGTGGTACTTCGGGCTTCCCTCCTCGTCGTCGCACGCCCTGATCGGTGGCCTCGTCGGCGCCGCGATCGCGGCCGGGGCGATCGTGCACTGGGCGACGATCATCGACAAGGTGCTGACCCCCATGGTGCTGTCGCCGATCTTCGGCTTCCTCGCCGCGTTCGCGCTGATGCTCTCGATCATGTGGATCTTCAGGAGGCGGAACCCGCACCGGGTCTTCCGCGGCTTCCGGATGGCGCAGACCTTCTCCGCCGCCGCGCTCGCCCTCGGGCACGGCCTGCAGGACGCCCAGAAGACGATGGGCGTCATCTTCCTGACGCTGACCTCGGCCGGCTTCTACACCAACGCCGCCGGCGAACCGCAGGAGAACCTCCCCCTCTGGGTCGTCGTCCTTGCTGCCGGCGCGATCTCGCTCGGCACCTACTCCGGCGGCTGGCGGATCATGCGCACCCTCGGCCGCCGGATCATCCACCTCGACCCGGCCCGTGGCTTCGCGGCCGAGTCGATCGGCGCAGGCGTGCTCTACACGACGGCGTTCGTCTTCCATGCCCCGATCTCGACGACCCACACGATCACCTCGGCGATCATGGGTGCCGGCGCGACCAAGCGCTTCTCCGCCGTACGGTGGGGTGTCGCCCGCTCGATCGTCGCCGCCTGGGTGCTCACCTTCCCCATGGCCGGCATCGTCGCGGCCGGCTGCTACTTCCTGCTGCATGAGGTGCTGGGGGTCTGAGGTCTGCTCGTCCGTGGCTCGATAGCCACGGACAAAATGGTTGCTCCGAGGGCAATGGAGCAACCCGATCGTCCGTGGCTATCCCCTGAGCTGAGCGGTCACGCCGTTCGGCGGTAGCCGAGGAACCGCTCGCGCTGAGCCGGGTTGAGTGCGCGGCGCAGCTCGACCGTGTGGGTGGGTGTCCACCAGGCCGGCCGAGCGATGGTCCAGGCACGGTCGGCCGCAGGGGTGTACGGCGACCGCGCCCGTGCGGCAGCGACCCGCCGGGCCATGCGGGACCGGTCGGCGCGGTCGGCAGCGACCAGCGCGAGATACTCGAGCCCGACCTCACGGAACCTGTCCTCGCGGACCAGGTCCTTGGCCCGACGCGATCCTGCGAGGTGCAGGCTCCCCTCGTACTCCACGACCAGTCCGGCCTCGAGGTCCAGCAGGTCAGGGGTGCCGATGTGCTGGTTGGCGCGGTTGAAGACCGGTCGGTTCGTCAGCGGCGGGTCCACGCCCAGCTCGAGAGGCCAGGTCAGCCGCGCGTCCACCTCCGGCGGCGACCAGGCGTTCTCGTCGACCAGCCGACCGGCCGCACGGGCATGCGGGATGCCGGTCCAGTGATAGAGCAGCTCGAAGTAGTCCAACAGCTCCTCCCGGGTGAGGAGGTCGGCGGCCGCGGCCATGTCGAAAGCACGCACCGCCGTCACCGGGTCGGGCGCGTATCGCATCTCGAACGCGACCGCGCACCGGGCAGACACCACCTGCAAGCCACCGACGGTCTCGCGCTCCCCCGGCGGTATGAACTCCGAGGTGACCTCCGCTCCGGGCTGCGATCGACGGCTGCCGTGCACGACCGCGATCTTCACCGGCCTGGTGACACCGTTGCCGAAGGTCCCATCGAGCCACGTCGCCCCGCGCCAGTGGAGCGCCGCCCACCCGGTCACCGACTGGGAGCCGTGCAGAGCGTGACCGGCCTCGAGGATCCGTTGCGCCGAGAAGGTGCTGTCGACCTCAGCAGGCACGTAGCACCCCGGCCCGGTCCGGCGCCACCGCACGCCACGTGCTTGGGCTCTGGTCGGACCCGCCCTGCCCGTGGGGTCGATCCGCACGGGCCGGACGAGAGGTGCCTGCGCCACGTCGTACGGCGACGACTGCAGCGACCGAGACATGCGCGCCAGGATGCGCCGATCACGGCGAACCCGTCGGCGTCATCCACAGCCGCTGGCACCCGAGGTCTGCCTGGGGCACGTGCCGGCGGTGTACCCACGGACGAAATGGCTGCCTGAGCGCACTCAGAGCAACCATTCTGTCCGTGGCTATCGGCGCCGGGCGCCGCCCCCACAGCTCAGCCGAAACGACCCGAGATGTAGGCCTCGGTGGACTCCTCGTCCGGGTTCGTGAACATCTTGTTGGTCGGGTTGAACTCGACCAGGTGACCGGGCTCGCCGGTGGCCTTGAGGTTGAAGAAGCCGGTCTCGTCGGAGACGCGCGCGGCCTGCTGCATGTTGTGGGTGACGATCACGATCGTGTACTCGGACTTGAGCTCGTGGATGAGGTCCTCGATCGCCGAGGTCGAGATCGGGTCCAGGGCGGAGCAGGGCTCGTCCATCAGCAGCACCTCGGGCTCGACCGCGATCGCGCGGGCGATGCAGAGCCGCTGCTGCTGGCCGCCGGAGAGGCTCATGCCGGGCTTGGAGAGCCGGTCCTTGACCTCGTTCCAGAGGTTCGCGCTCTTCAGCGACTTCTCGACGATCGAGTCGGCCTCGGCCTTCTTCATCTTCTTCGAGTTCAGCTTGGAGCCGGCCAGCACGTTGTCGTAGATCGACATCGTCGGGAACGGGTTGGGCCGCTGGAAGACCATGCCGATCTGACGGCGTACGGCGACCGGGTCGATCGCGGGGTCGTAGAGCGACTGACCCGAGACCATCACCTTGCCCTCGACGCGGGCGCCGGGGATGACCTCGTGCATCCGGTTGAGGGTGCGCAGGAACGTCGACTTGCCGCAGCCGGAGGGACCGATGAACGCGGTCACCGACTTGGCGCGGATCGTCATGTTGACGCCCTCGACGGCGAGGAAGTCACCGTAGTAGATGTTCAGGTCGGAGACGTCGATGCTCTTAGCCATGGTTTCTCTCTCACACAGGCGCGCTCAGCGGCGCCGTTCGGTCTTGGGGGCGAAGTAGGTGCCGATGATGCGAGCCACGAGGTTGAGCACCATCACGATAGCGATCAGCACGAGGGCTGCACCCCACGCGCGGGCATAGCCGGGCGGGTCGCCCTCCATGCCGACCGGCACCACGCCGGGCGAGCTGTACTGGGTGAAGATGTAGACCGGCAGCGTCATCATCCGGCCCTCGAACAGGTTGAAGTTCACCGTGTCGGTCGCCCCGGCCACGACGAGCAGCGGCGCGGTCTCACCGATGACCCGCGAGATGGCGAGCACGACGCCGGTGATGATGCCGCCCATCGCGGTCGGCAGGACGACCTTGACGACCGTGCGCCACTTCGGGATGCCCAGGGCGTACGACGCCTCGCGCAGGTCGCTCGGCACCAGGCGGAGCATCTCCTCGGCCGAGCGGACGACGGTCGGGATCATCAGCAGCGACAGCGCGATCGCGCCACCGAACCCGATCCGGATCGCCGGCCCGAAGATCAGCACCAGGAGCGACAGTGCGAAGAGGCCGGCCACGATCGAGGGGATCCCGGTCATCACGTCGACGAGGAAGGTCGTCATCCGGGCCAGGCGGCTGCCCCGGCCGTACTCCACCAGGTAGATCGCGGTGAAGAGACCGATCGGGATGGAGATGATGGCGGCTGCCAGCGTGACCAGGATCGTGCCCCAGAGCGCGTGGTAGATGCCGCCGCCCGCTCCGACGACGTTGCGCATGTCGTAGGACAGGAACTCGCCGTTGATGACGCCGATGCCGTTCTTGACGACCAGCCAGATCAGCCAGACCAGAGGCACCAGGACGACGCCGAACGCGGCCCACACCGTCGACGTCGCCAGCCGATCGGCCGCCGAGCGGCGACCCTCCACCAGCAGCGACCAGAGAGGCATCCCGAGGGCTGCCAGGACGATGGCGACCACCAGGCCGGCGTACGGGTTCCACCCGAGCAGCAGGGTGAGCAGTGCGGCGATGCCGAACGCGAGGACGACGTCCAGCAGCACCGCCCACTTCGGCAGCCGGGGCTGCGCGAGGTTGGCGGTGATCGCGAAGGAGTCGGGCTCCAGGGGGGTCGTGGTGCTCATCGGGTCAGGTTCCTCTCGCCGCGACCGATGACCCAGCGGGCCGCGAAGTTCACCGCGAAGGTGACCGCGAACAGCACCAGGCCGGTGGCGATCAGGACCGCCTGCTTGTCCGGGGTCGCTTCCTTGTAGTTGGAGGCGATGTTGGAGGCGATCGTCGCGGGGTTGGTGTCGGAGATCAGGTTGAGGGTGACCACCGGCGTCGCCGAGAGGACCATCGCCACGGCCATGGTCTCGCCGAGGGCGCGGCCCAGGCCGAGCATCACCGCGGAGATCACACCGGAGCGGGCGTAGGGGAAGACCGCGAGGCGGATCATCTCCCAGCGGGTGGCGCCGAGGGCCATCGCGGCCTCCTCGTGCAGGCGCGGGGTCTGCGCGAACACCTCCCGCGAGATCGCGGTGGTGATCGGGACGACCATGATCGCCAGCACGATGCCGGCCGTGAGCATGGTGCGACCGGTGACCGACGGCGGACCTTCGAAGAACGGGATGAAGCTGAGGTTGTCGTAGAGCCAGTCGATCAGCGGCCGGGTGGCCGGCGCGAGCGCCAGACCGCCCCACAGGCCGTAGACCACGCTCGGCACGGCGGCGAGCAGGTCGATCACGTAGGCGATCGGGACCGCCACCCGCGCAGGGGCGTAGTGAGAGATGAAGAGCGCGACGCCGATCGAGAACGGCACGGCGATCACCAGCGCCACGACGGCGGCCAGGATCGTGCCGAAGACCAGCGGCCCGACGTACGACCAGAAGTCCGTCGCCGGCGCGTAGATCTTCTCAGGAGCGCTGAGTCCCGGGATGCCCTCGATCGCCAGGAAGATGAAGACGCCGGCCAGCGCCAGCATGATCGTCAGGGCGGCGACGCGGGCGGTGCCGGCGAAGATGCGGTCGCCCGGCCGGACGACGGGCTTGGCAGCCCGCGGCGGCTGAGGCGGTGCGGTGACGGACACGGGGCTCCTGTCGGGAGTTACTACTACAGGTTCTTCACGGCCGTACGGCGGCCCGGTGTGCGGGCCGCCGTACGTCCACGGGCGTTACTTGGCAGAGATGGCGCCGACGATCTCGCTCGCCTGCTTCGAGAGCTCGGCGTCCAGCGGAGCCGAACCGGCCTGCGTGGCCGACGGCCTGCTGGCCCTCCTCCGAGACGATGTAGGACAGGAAGCCCTTCACCAGCGCGGCCTCGTTGGCGTCGTCGTAGGTCTGGCAGGCGATGAGGTACGACGCCAGCAGCACCGGGTAGGCGCCGGACTCGGTCGTGGTGCGGTCGATGTCCAGCGCCATGTCGACGTCGGCACGACCCTCGACGGGCTTCGAGACGGCGACGGCCTTCGCTGCGCCCTCGGCGGACGGGGCCACGAACTCCTCGCCGACCTTGACCGACACCAGGCCCAGGCCACCGGCCTGGCTCTCGTCGGCGTAGCCGATGGTGCCCTCGCCGCCCTTGACCGCGGCGACCATGCCGGAGGTGCCCTCAGCGGCCTCGCCGCCCTTGATCGGCCACACGCCGTCGGGCTCGTAGGTCCAGGCGCCGTCGCCGGCCTTGCTCAGGTAGTCGGTGAAGTTGTCGGTGGTGCCCGAGTCGTCGGAGCGGTGCACCGGCGAGATCTTCGTGGAGGGCAGGTCGACGCCGTCGTTGAGCGCGGTGATCGCCGCGTCGTTCCACTTCGTGATCTTGCCGTCGAAGATCGACGCGATGGTCTTGGCGTCCAGGTTGATCGAGTCGACACCCGGGACGTTGAAGACGATCGCGATCGGGCTGACGTACGCCGGGACCTCGATCGCGTCCGTGCCGCCGCAGCGCTCCTTGGCCGCGGTCAGCTCGCCCTCGTCGTCCTTGAGGTACGAGTCCGAGCCGGCGAAGGAGTACGCCTTGCTGATGAAGTTCTCGCGCCCGGTGCCGGAGCCGACCGGGTCGTAGGTGATGGTCGCGCCGGAGTTCTCGGTCTGGAACGCCGCGCGCCAGGCGGTCTGGGCGGAGTCCTGCGAGCTGGCGCCGCCGCCGGCGAGGGAGCCGCTGAGGCTGTCGCCCGCGCTGCTGCCGTCGCTGCCGTCGCTGCCGCTGTCGCTGCTGTTGCCGGCGCCGCAGCCGGTGAGGGCGAGCGCGAGCACGGCGATACCGGGCACGATTGCCCGGCTGAAGGAAGTGCGGATCACTTCGAGACTCCTCTGTCTTCTATGTCTCTGACAACAGCGAAGTTAGGTAGTGGAAGTGGACGGTTCCGGGGTCGTTGGTGAACGAGCGGTGAACTCGATCTGCCCAGTCGGAGTCCGGAAGCCGCTCACGAGACGGCAATCACGTGAACAACCTCCGGAACCTGTTGACTCAGCCGATCCGGTGCACTTCGGTTGCGGTCACCGTGCCCTCACGCAGGTGGACGACGATCATCGAGCCGGGCTCGAGCTTGGTGTCGGCCACGCCCAGGGCGTCGAGGACCGCGGGCAGCACGGGACGGTGGGTGCAGAGCACCGAGGACTCGTCGGCGGCGACCAGACCGTCGACGACCCTGACCACCGACTCGGCGGTCGCGCCCTCCTCGCTCACCCCGTCGGCGACCTCGAGCGGCCACCCGGTCGTGGCGACGTACGGCGTGACGGTGTCGAGGCAGCGCAGGCTGCCCGAGCTGACGATCCTCGTGACGTCGTACGCCGCGAGGAGCGGCACCAGGTGCTGCGCCTGACCCTGGCCGACCCGGATCAGCGGTCGCAGCCGGTCGTCGCGCGCCCACCCCTTGCGGGAGCGCGCATGGGCGTGCCGGAGCAGCACGATCGCGTGCGTCCGCCGACGCCGGGGGCGCGCTTCCTTCAGCGTCGCCCGGTCGTAGCCGTAGGTGAGCCGGTCCATCGCCTCGTCGTACGGCACCCACTCGACGGCGTCGATCTCCGCATTGGGCCGGTAGGACGACACGTCGTCGGCGCCGAGCACGCGGCCCACCCAGTAGGAGACGTGCTTGGTCCGACCACCGGTCACCTGGTAGCGCTGGGGCGAGAGCGGGACGCCGAGCCGGACGTGCAGCCCGGTCTCCTCCGACACCTCGCGTACGGCGGCCGACGTGACGTGCTCACCCGGGTCGAGCTTGCCCTTCGGGAAGGACCAGTCGTCGTAGCGGGGGCGGTGCACGAGGAGCACCCGCTTGCCGGGGCGGAAGACCACGGCACCGGCGGCGAGCACGTCGTTCGTGGCCATGGAGCTAGTCTCACACCACCCCGCCCTGAAGTGGAGACCCGACCCGTGCCCAAACGCCTGACGATCGTGGTCGTGGCGGTGGTCGGAGTGGCCCTTCTCGCCGCGGCGGTGATCGTGGGCGTCCGGTGGTGGCGCGAGCGGGACCGCACGCGCTTCGAGCAGGCGACGGCGTACGCCCCCGCCGACGCGGAGCGGCTCTCCTGGACCGACTGGGCGGCGGTCCGCACGAAGGCGGGTGCCGATCTCGACCGGGCCTTCAGCCAGGACCTGACGTCGAACTCCGCGCTCGTGCAGTCGGCGCCGGTCCTGCGGAGCCACTTCGGGTTCTCCCCCGCCAACGCCGACTGGGAGCTCTTCAGCCAGTCCACCGAGGGCGCCGTCGTCATCATCAAGCTGTCCGACTCCGCCCTGGACGCCGTGGGCGACGACCTGGAGGACGCGGGATTCACGCGCCCGGGGACCGACGACGGCGTCTGGGTGGGCGGCGACTCGCTGCTCCCCGAGATCGGCGACAACCTCACTCCCGAGCTCGAGTACGTCGCGCTCGACGCCGACGACGGCCTGGTCCTCACCAGCGACCGCGCCGACTACCTGAAGCAGGTCGTCGACAGCCTGGGCGACGGCCAGGTCTCCGCGCCGCTCCGTGCGGTGGTCGCCGGGTCCGGAGCACCTGTGTCAGCCGCGGCGTACGACGGGGACCGCGCCTGCTCCGCGCTCGCGATGAGCCAGGCCGACGACGTCGACCAAGCCACCGCAGCCCAGCTCGTCGCGAAGGCCGGCACGGTCGACCCGATGCGGGCGATCTCGCTGTCGGTGCAGCCCGGCGGGGGCGTACGCGTCGTGATGGCCTTCGCCGACGACGACCAGGCTCGGACCAACGCGACCAGCAGGGCCGCGTTGGCGTCCGGGCCTGCACCGGGCCAGGGAGGTGACTTCTCCGACCGCTTCTCGGTCGAGTCGTCGACCGCCGAGGGCGACCTGGTCACGCTCAGGCTGGAGCCCGAGTCCGGCTCGTACGTCCTGTCCGACCTCTCGACCGGCCCCGTGCTGTTCGCGACCTGCTGAGCCTCGGGTCGATCAGGCCAGCTGGTAGCCGGCCTCCTCGACCGCCGCCGCGACCGCGGCCTGCTCGAGCGGCAGGTCGCTGTCGACCGTGACCTGCCCGGTCTCGAGCGTGACCTCGACCGACCGCACTCCCGCCAAGGCGGTGAGCTCCTCGGTGACCGCCGCAGCGCAGTGCCCGCAGGTCATGCCGACGACCTGCCACGACGCCGTGATCATGACCGCACCAGCCGGGTGATGGCCTCGACGGCCTCACTGATCTTCTCCTGCGCCGCCTCGTCGCTGGCGCGCGCCGCGTCGACCACGCAGTGGTGGAGGTGCTCCTCCACGAGACCGATCGAGACCGCCTGGAGGGCCTTCGTCATCGCCGCCACCTGGGTCAGGATGTCGATGCAGTACTTCTCCTCCTCGACCATGCGCTGCAGACCGCGGGCCTGGCCCTCGATCCGGCGCAGTCGCTTGAGGTACTCGTCCTTGCGATGGATGTACCCGTGCGGATGATCGCCCGCGTCGTGCTCGCTCATGCCTCGAATCATACCCCGCAGGGGTATGTCGTCCGGGCCAGCCCGCTCAGGCCCCGCTCGGCGGTTCCGGCACTACTCCGAGGATCCGGTCGATCTCGTCGTCGGAGAGGTGGTCGTCGGACTCACTGGCCGCGATGATCAGGTTGGTCGTGAGCTCGACCTCACCGAGCAGATCGGAGTCCTCGAGGGAGATGTCGAACTGGTCGTGCACGTGATCGCTCCCTGGATGCTTCGGCGTTGTCGAGTGCATGGTGTGACCTCCCCTAACGGCAAGGGTGCCCGACCATCAGGCCGACAAACACTGCGACACCAAATCTGACCCGTCCGGGCCATACGACCTGCTCCATCCGGAACCGTCAGCAATGGTGAAGGGGCCCCACCCTTGCGGGTGGAGCCCCTTCTAGGCCATCCGAGGACGGCCGTCAGATCACAGCGCGCGGACGTTCTCCGCCTGCGGGCCCTTGGGACCCTGGGTGACCTCGAACTCGACCTTCTGGTTCTCGTCCAGGGACTTGTAGCCCTGGGTCTGGATCGCCGAGTAGTGGACGAAGACGTCGTCGCCGCCACCGTCCTGAGCGATGAAGCCGAAGCCCTTTTCTGCGTTGAACCACTTAACGGTGCCCTGAGCCATGTGCTCTCGTACTCCTCTGTCGGGGCGAGAGTCCGTCACTTCGACGGACCCACATCAGATGCGGTGACACGTCGCTCCGACTTCGCATGAGGAAAAACCGCACGAAAGAAGAAACGCCGTTGGATCACAAACTCCGCCGGCGTCATACCTGCTGGAACTTGCACCTGTTGCACGAGACACGTTACCAACCATCGCTCCGGATCGAACCTTCTCGGCCCGCTTTTTCTCAGTCTGCGGATGAAGGTCTGTGCTACGACCACGTGTCAGCGAGGTTCGCCAGGGCCGCCGACACGCCATAGTGAGCGCCATGAACGCCGTCGTCGGAGATCTGTTGCCGCTCGCCCTCGGGGTCGCCATCAGCCCCATCCCGATCATCGCGACCATCCTGATGCTGCTGGCTCCTCAGGCGAGGGGGACCAGCGTCGGCTTCCTGCTCGGCTGGGTCCTGGGCATCGTCGTGGCCATCACCGTGTTCGAGGTGATCGCCTCGACCGCCGGTCTGGACGACGGAAGCAGCGACTCCTCCACAGCCTCCGCGTGGGTCAAGATCGTGCTCGGCGCGCTGCTGCTGCTCGTCGGCGTGCGCCAGTGGCGCCAGCGTCCGAAGCCGGGCGAGGTCGCCGCACTCCCCAAGTGGATGACGGCGATCGACTCATTCACCTTCGTGAAGGCGCTCGGGCTCGGCTTCCTGCTGTCGGCGGTCAACCCGAAGAACCTGCTGATGTGCGCTGCCGCCGGCACCACGATCGGCGAAGCGGCGCTCGGCACTGGCGAGGCCATCGGCGCCGGCGCGATCTTCACCGTGATCGCCGCCAGCACCGTGGCCCTGCCGGTCATCGGGTTCCTGGTCGCCCACGAGCGACTGCGCCAGCCCTTGGACGACCTGCGCACGTGGCTTCAAGCCAACAACGCCGCTGTCATGAGCGTGCTGCTACTCGTGCTCGGCGTCGTGCTGCTCGGCAAGGGCATCGGCGGCTTCTGAGGAGCCGCTCCGGCGCGGCAGCCCAGAGCACATAGAAACAAGCCGCGCTAGCGTCTCGGGTCACTAGCGCGGCTTGTGTGCACAACGGTATCCGGCTCTCAGTGCGTCCCCAAGAGTTCTGACGCGTCTTGCGGAAACCTTGAAGAATCCATCGTCGCGTCGGGCATCTGGTGCCGCTGAGCACGTAGACCGACACCGCACACTTCGTCCCGGCGGACGGGCCCGACCCTCCACGAGTCCACGCCCGCCATACAATCGACGCTCGCACGCGGCGCCAGCTCCATGACGGGACCCCGACCGGCCGAGTCGTGTCGGCAGCAACCCGAAGCCAGTACGTGACCAGTCAGCGAGGACGCATGACCCTTCGTACGCGAAGCGCCCGTGGCGGACCCCTCACCCGGCAGCACCTCATCCTCAGCGTGACCGCCGTCCTCGCGATCGTGCTTCTCGCCGCGCTCATCACCACCGCCACGACCTCTGCGACCCGGGCCGCCGGCACAGCACCTACGAGATCGGCGACCAAGGCGACGGTCGGTCAGCACCGACCAGCAGTGCAGCGCCCGGCTGCTCGCAAGCAGGACCGGCGACCGAACATCGTGCTGATCACGACCGACGACCAGAACGTCGACGACCTGCGCTACATGCCCAAGACCCGACGCCTCATCGCAGGCGCTGGCATCGAGTCCACCGGCTTCTTCAGCCCGCACCCGCTGTGCTGCCCCGCGCGGGCCGAGATCCTCACCGGCGAGTACGCCCAGAACAACGGAGTCCGGCACAACGACGGGCCGTACGGCGGCTACCAGGCCTTCACCCGTAACCGGCGCAACCTGACCGGCAACATCGGCGCTTGGCTGTACTCCTCGGGCTATCAGACCGCCATGGTCGGCAAGATGCTGAACGGCTACGGAAACGGCACCGGCCCCAAGCCGGCCGGGTGGGACCGCTGGAACCCCACCGTCCAGGGGACCTACAGCTACTACGGGACCCGGTTCGAGAACGACGGCCACCCCGTCACGTACAAGGACCAGTACGTCAGCGACGTCGTCACCAACTACACGAACTCCTACATCAAGCGCTTCACCTCAGCCGGCAAGACCCAGCGCCCGTTCTTCATCTGGGCCTCGCACGTCGGACCTCACGAGGCCATCCCGACCCCGGCGACGGGCCTGGGGCCCATACCCCCGAAGCGCTACGCGGGTCGGTTCGCCGGGCTGAAGTCGCCGGCCAGCGACAAGCCGTCGTACCTCGAGGCCGACCGGTCGGACAAGCCCGCGGCGATCCGCGCCCGGCACGCCGGCGACGAGCGGGTCATCAACCGCCTCGCGCAGCTGCGCGCGGAGACGGTCCTGGCCCTCGACGACTCGGTGGCCTCCATCGTGGCAGCCCTGGGCAGGAGCGGGGAGCTCGACAACACCATCATCGCGTTCACCTCAGACAACGGCTACCTGCTCGGCGAGCACGACCTGCTGTTCAAGAACTACCCGTACGAGGAGAACCTCCGCGTTCCGTTCCTCATCCGCGGCCCCGGCCTGGCCCGAGGAGCGGTGAACGACGAGCCGATCACCATGGTCGATCTCGCCACCACGTTCCTGGCCCGCGCCGGCGCCCTGGACCGGGTCCGGGCCACCGGGCGCACCGACGGCATCGACGCCTGGCCCGTCCTCAGCGGCCGCGCCCACGCGAACCCGACGCAGCTCATCCAGGCCGGCAGCTCCGAACCGATGGCGCTGCAGAACGACGGATGGAGGTTCCGCGGCGTCCGCACCGCCCGCTACACCTATGCCCACTGGTACACCGGCGAGGAAGAGCTCTACGACAACCGCCTCGACCCCTACCAGCTCGACAGCGCGCACGACGCCCCCCGTTACGCAGCCGTCCTGGTCGAGATGCGCCGGCGGACCGAAGCACTCGTCGGTTGCCGAGGGGTCCTGCAGTGCAAGTCGCAGAGCTTCGGACCCGACCCAGCCCCCGACCCGCGGAAACCGGCGGGTCCCCAGCAGGGGTTCGGCACCCCCATCCCGGCACCGCCCTCGCTGGCGCGCTGAAAGCAGCGCCGACCGCTCGAGGATGGTGGCTCCTGGGGCGTGGTGGCACGGACGAGGTGACCTCACGGCATACTTGGCACCGATCCGGACCGTCGACGAGATGCCCGAACCACGTTCGGCCAGTGGCTTCTCCCGACGATCTCCTGATCGCGAGGGCCCCTAGCTCAATTGGCAGAGCATCGGACTTTTAATCCGCGGGTTGTGGGTTCGAGTCCCACGGGGCCTACCAGCATCGTCCCGGGTCAGGGACAGTCCTCGGCCAGGTTCGCTGACACCCAGGACCAGAAGGACTCCTTCTTCGGAGCCCTTCTGCGGTCCACGCCCGCCCTCTCCACCGCGACCTCGGCACGCTGCAGCGACATGGAGTATCACCCGAACCAGCCAGCGAGAGCGTCGCCGGTTCGAGCGTCCGTGCTGGAGGGGCCGACCGGTGGGTCAGCCCGCGAGGATCTTTGCCTTCTGCTCGTCGAACTCGGCGTCAGTCAAGATGCCCTGATCGCGTAGGCCCGCCAACTTGGTGAGCTCGTCGAACGGGCTGCTCCCCGTGGGGCTGGCTGCGGCGACTGGAGCGGCCTGCTGCTGGGCTGCTTGGGCGTCCAGCGCCTGCTGTTCCGCGTCGGCCTGTTCCTGGGAGTTCTTGTTCGCCATGTGGTGTGCGACGCCACCGGCCACGACCGCCGTACCGACGATCGCCCTGCGTCGGGCTCGTCGCCTCATCATTCCGGGCATGTCTCTCTCCTCAGCCTTCTACTTCTTCGAGAATCGCGGCTTCGAGCTCGTCCATGGCGGCGTCGATCTCGGTGGCGGGGATGCGATGGAATCCGAGCAGAACGCCGCCCTTCTCACGCAATGCCATCGACGCCCGGATAGCCCAGGTGTTCTCCCAGGCAATGAGGAGAACGGCGGAGGCCGGCGGAAGACCCTCGGCTGCCGCGGCGGCGTCAGCGTCGGTCAGCAGGCCGGGAGCGTCGATCTGCATCGCGATCAAGTCAGGGACTCCGTCGCCGTCGATGTCGGTGATCTCGGCCACGGTCGTTTTGCCCGACTCGTCCACGTACACGATCAGCATGTCGAGCAGCCGGATCGTGCCGTTGGCGACCAGCTCGGCCAGTGCTTCCGCGATGGTGCCGTCGAGCTGGGCGTCAGGGAAGCCCACGACCAAGACATCAACCGGTCCTACAGGGCGAATGTGAGGCGGGGGTTCGTGCCGAGTTTCTGACATGCATTCCTCCTGGGATCCGATGATCGGAACGTAGCAGACGCGCGCATTGACGACGGGCCTCATCGCCCTGGCCTGCGAGTGCCCGCCCAGGGAGCGCTGACGTGCTTCGAGGCGGAGCCACTCGTCGGCTCATCGCCACGCCCGCATGGAGACCCTCGTCGAGGGTTTCGAGTACCGGATACGCGAGTGGCGCCACCCGAACACCGGCGAGGTCCACTGCGGGAGCCGACCCCGACGGGCCGCCGGCCTTCCGGCTGCCGCCTCCGAGGACCTGAGGGCACAGCCGAGCGAGGCAAAGCGGCTCAGGGTGCGTCGGCGAGCCCGCGGGTTGTGAGTTCGAGAGCCACGGGCCTACCGGTCCTCGATCTTGATGCCCCTCTCCTGAGCCAGGAGGGGCGCGAGGAGGCTGAGCTGCAGCGGGCTGATGGTGGCCCCACGCAGCCCGTCGAGTCCCTGGAAGTCCTCGAACTGACCGCCACGCAGGTCGACGTGCTCGAGCGTGCTCTGCTGGAGGTTGAGCCGGGAGACGCGGGTCCCGGTGAAGCTGACCCGGCGAGCGGTCGCCTGCACCAGGTCGAGCTCGTCGATGAGGCAGTCGGTGAAGGCCACGTCGAGGAGCTCGGCCCCGCGGAGGTTGACGAAGCTCAGCTTGCAGCCGACGAAGTGCACCGAGCGCCACGAGGTCTCGTAGGCCTCGACCGAGCCGAGCCTGGCGACGTCGACACGTACGTCGCGCCACACGCCGCGTGGCGCTCGCATGACGGGGACGTTGAGGCGCTCGAAGGTCGACTCGTGCACCCGCGTCGCCGTCCAGTCGGCCTCGCGCGCCGAGATGTCGGTGAACCGGCAGCCGTGGATCGTGGCGGCCCCGATGGCGAGGCGGGGCGTGTCGATCTCGGCGAAGGAGAGGGCCTCGAGGTCGGCGTTGGCGAGGAGCAGGTCCGGCGTACCGACTGCCACCTCGCCGAGGTGGATGGCGTCGAACTGCGGCGCCATCGTGCTGGCGCGGCGAGCTGTGGGCATGCCCGCCTACCCGGCCTGCTCGGACGTGTTGATCCAGTAGCGACGCTTGCCGTTGCGGGAGTCCTCGAAGATGCCGCCGCAGCGCTCGATCGTACGGCGCGAGGGGTCGTTGCTCTCGTCGCAGGTGACCAGGA
The DNA here is from genome assembly GCA_963717855.1 of uncultured Actinomycetota bacterium. GTDB lineage: Bacteria > Actinomycetota > Actinomycetes > Propionibacteriales > Nocardioidaceae > Nocardioides. The sequence continues at coordinate 124,254 of CAVQXF010000010.1, forward strand.
CCCGCTCGAGGCCACGCTCGGCGGCCCGGCGTACGGCGAGCGCGAGCGCCCGGGTCGCGTGGCCCTCCCGTCGGCGCGATGGCCGCACCGAGTAGCCGATGTGACCGCCCTCCTCGAGCAGCCACGGCGTCAACGAGTGCCGCAGCGCGAGGTAGCCGACGAACTCCTCGGGATCACCGTCGGTGATCCAGAAGTAGGTGCAGTGCACGCGACCCTCGGGGAGCTCAGTGGCGGGATCCGCCTGGGAGACCAGGGCGGAGACGATCGCCGGAGCACCCTCGAGCGAGGTGTCGAAGACTTCGAACTCCCAGTCCCCGGAGCCGTCCATGGCACCGTCGCCGAACTCGGCGACGGCCTGCGCCCAGGATGCTCGGAGCCGGAGGTCGGGAGTCACGAGGTCGGTCATGCCGCCATCCCATCAGACCAGCGAACTGGAACGTGTTCTAGGATCGGCCGGGTGACGTCGGAGCAGATCGAGCACGAGACCGCGCTCTACGGACCCTTCACCGAGGTCGTGCGCGAGCTGGTCGACGCCACCATCCGCACCGAGGTCGACGACGCCGAGCTCCGCGACGTCCAGGCCGAGCTCGAGAGCCTGGTGGCGCGGCTGCGCTCGCGCCAGCTCGAAGCGCCGTACGCCGCGAGCCACCGCGGCCGGCACTGGGGCAACCCGGTCGTCGGGCTGCGCAACGCGTTCGCGCCGGTGCTGCAGGTCGAGCGCGACAGCACCGGGCGGGCCCGCGCGGACTTCCACCTGGGAGCGGCGTACGAAGGTCCGCCGGGGCTGGTCCACGGCGGACTGTCGGCGCTGATCCTCGACCAGCTGCTCGGCGAGGCGGCGGGCGCCGGCGGCAAGCCGGGCATGACCGCGACCCTGACGCTGAGCTATCGCCGGGCCACGCCTCTCGGCGACCTGAGCGCCGAGGCCTGGATCGAGCGCACCGAGGGGATCAAGACCTGGGCGCGCGGCCACATCACCGGTCCCGACGGCGTGACCGTCGAGGCCGAGGGTCTCTTCATCCTGCCGCGCTGGGCGCGCGCCCAGCACACCCCGGCGTCCTTCGAGTAGAGGTCAGCCGACCCGCTGCTCGACGGGCATGCCGCGCTCGCCGGCGTCGGTGAGCCGAGCCTCTTCCAGGGCCCGCTCCTCGAGCTCGGCGCGACGGGTCGTCTCGAGCATGGCCCGTGCGGCGTCGTACGCCCCCGGGTCGGAGACCAGGTCGGCCGCGCCGCGCTTGAGTCGGCTCAACGCGCTGCGCGCGAAGATCTGCTGCTCGGTGGTGGTGCGCTCCGAGCGCCCCCGGCCGATGAACGAGACCGCCCAGTGCAGGAGCGCGGTCACCCGGCTCTTGAAGCCGGTGATGTAGATGAGGTGCAGCGCCAGCCACATCAGCCAGGCCAGCACACCGGTGACCCGGAGCTTGCCGATCAGGGCGACCGCCCGGAAGCGGCTGATGATCGCCATCGAGCCCTTGTCGAAGTAGTGGAACGGACCGGCCGACGGCTTCGACTTCAGGCGACCGTCGATCTCCTTGGCGGCGTACTTGGCGCCCTGGATCGCGACCTGCGCCACACCGGGCAGGTGGTCGAGGTTGATCATGTCGCCGACGACGAAGACCTCGGGGTGGCCCGGGAGGGTGAGATCGGGGTTGACCGCGATCCGTCCGGCCCGGTCGAGCGGCGCGCCGGTCTGCTCCGACAGCGTGCGGCCGAGCGGGTTGGCCTGGACGCCGGCCGCCCAGATCTTGGCGACGCTCTCGATGCGCTCGACGCGGCCGTCCTTGAACTTCATCTCGATGCCGCGCTCGTCGACGTCGGTCACCATCGCGCCGAGGATGACCTCGACCCCGAGCTTCTCGAGCTCGGTCTTGGCCTTGGCGCCGAGCTTGGCGCCGAACGGCGGGAGCACCTGCGGGGCGGCGTCGACGAGGATCACGCGGGCCTGGCGGGTGTTGATCGCCCGGAAGTCCTTGTGCAGGGTGCGGTGAGCGAGCTCGGCGATCTGGCCTGCCATCTCGACCCCGGTCGGGCCGGCACCGACGACCACGAAGGTCAGCAGGTGATCGACGGGCTCACCGCGAGTGGCACCGATCTCGGCCATCTCGAAAGCACCGAAGATCCGGCCGCGCAGCTCGAGGGCGTCGTCGATGCTCTTCATGCCGGGAGCATGCTCGGCGAAGTGGTCGTTGCCGAAGTAGGACTGGCCGGCGCCGGCGGCGACGATCAGGGAGTCGTACGGCGTGACCGTCGAGCGACCGAGCACCTGCGAGGTGATGGTGTGCGCGTCGAGGTCGATCCCGGTGACCTCACCCAGCAGCACCTGGGCGTTCTTCTGGCCGCTCAGGATCTCGCGGGTCGGCGGCGCGATCTCGCCCTGGGACAGGATCCCGGTCGCGACCTGGTAGAGCAGCGGCTGGAAGAGGTGATGGGTCGTCTTCGCGACGATGGTGACGTCCACGTCGGCGCGGCGCAGCTGCTTGGCCCCGAAGAGCCCACCGAAACCGGACCCGATGATCACGACCCGGTGCCGATCGGATGCCTGCTTCTCGGATGTCGCCGCTGGATGTCGCCCTGGATGTCGGCTGCGTACCTGCCATGACAGACCCTTCACTTCCGTTCGTTGGATCGTGCCAAGAGAACACGGTCCGCAGCACCCATTGTTCCGCTCCGCACCCGGATTCCCGCAATCCATGGGGTCGCTTCTGTCACATCGATTCGGCACGATGGGTTCCGTGGCAGTCGCCGGTCTGGACCGCTGGGATCGACAGTCCATCCGAGGTTTCGGTCCGAAAAGCCGGGGGTAAAGAAGCCGGGACTGGCAAGAATTCGATCAGCCTTCTCCGTGGAGAACGACCGTGCCGCTGAACCGGCCCGCCCTGTCACTGGGCTCCGGTCCCCGTGGCGTGCAAGACGCGCGCCGATGGGTGGTTGAGACCTGCCATGACATCGGTCGTGACGACCTCGTCGAGTGCGCCGAGCTCGGCGTCTCCGAGCTGGTCACCAACGCGCTGCTGCACGCCGTACCCCCGCTGACCGTCCGGGTGCGCGGGACCGTCGAGCACCCCCGCGTCGAGGTCCGCGACGGCTCGCCCGAGGCCCCGCTGATGCCGACCGAGGACGACGAGGACGACCTCCTGCTCACCTTCGGCCGGGGACTGGGCATCGTCGCGCGCTGCTCGACCGCCTGGGGCGTCGACCTGGAGGAGCACGGCAAGACCGTCTGGTTCACGCCGGCGACGGAGCCGACCGGGGACCCGGTCGAGGGCGTCGTGACCGGCGAGCAGGCCATCGTCCGACCCGCACCGTCGCCCGACGAGATGCGCATCGACATCGTCGGCGTACCCCTGCGGATGTACCTCGAGTTCCAGCGTCACCACCGCGAGCTGAGGCGCGAGGTCCGCCTGCTGTCGCTGGCGCACGGCACCGACTACCCGCTCGCCAAGGACCTCTCCGACCTCTTCGGCGCGATGGAGCGCGATCTGCGCGAGGGCATCGGCGCCGACCAGATCGATCAGGCGCTGGCGTCCGGGGCGGCGACCGCCGACCTGCACGTCGCGATGCCACGCGAGACCGCCGCGACGATCGGGCGGTTCATCGAGCTGCTCGACCTCGCCGACGCGTTCTGCCGCGAGAAGCGACTGCTCTCCCTGGCCCGGATGCCCGACCAGCAGAAGTTCCAGCGCTGGTTCCTCAGCGAGTTCGTCCGACAGGAGCGGGGCGAGGCCGCGGTCGCGTGGAAGGATGCGGCCGTGGCACGACCCGAAGACCAGGACAGCCTGTCGTGACCTCGGGCGCCCCGGCGCCTCGCCTGATCGCCGCCGTCGCGATCGGTGGTGCGGCCGGAGCCCTGGCCCGGTGGGCCCTCACGACCGCCTTCCCCGCCGACGCCGACGCGTTCCCCTGGACGACCTTCGCGATCAACGTGGTCGGCTCCTTCGCGCTCGCCCTCCTGCCCGCCCTCGCGGTCGTACGCCGACGACGGGTCCTCGCGGTCGGGCTCGGTCCGGGCGTGCTCGGCGGGTTCACCACGCTGTCGGCCTACTCCGAGCAGACGCGGGCGCTGCTCGACCACGGGCAGCGAGGCCTCGCGGGGCTCTACCTGGTCGGCACCCTGGCGGCCTGCCTGGTCGCGGTGGCCGTCGCCGACCACTGGTCGGCACGGAGGGCCGACGCATGACAGCGCTCCTGGTCGCCCTCGGGGCCGCCCTCGGTGCGCCGCTGCGGTTCGTCGTCGCCAGCCGGTACGACGGCCGCCTCCCGTGGGGCACGATGGCCGTCAACATCGCGGGCTCGGCCCTGCTCGGGGCGCTGTCGGCGATGGCGCTGTCCGGTCACGCGACGGCGCTGCTGGCCACCGGCTTCTGCGGCGGCTTCACGACGTACTCCGCCTTCGCGGTCCAGACGCACGGGCTGGGGCCGCGGCGCGGAACGGCGTACGCCGTCGCCACGATCGGGTTGTCGCTGGCCGCGTGTGCGCTGGGGTTCTGGCTCGCTGCCTGATCAGGCGTAGCCGAGGTCGTGCAGGCGGCTGTCGTCGATCCCGAAGTGGTGGGCGACCTCATGGACGACCGTGATCCGGACCTCGGTCTCGACCTCCTCCTCGCTCTCGCACATGTCGAGCAGCGGGTTGCGGAAGATGAAGATCCGGTCGGGCAGATCCATCATCGGGTCACCCCAGCGCTCGGTGAGCGCGATGCCGTCGTAGAGCCCGAGCAGGTCGGGGTCGTCGGCCGGCGGCTCGTCCTCGACGAGCACCACCACGTTGTGCACCAGCGCCGCGATCTCGTCGGGGATGCCGTCGAGAGCGCGGTCGACGAGGGCGTCGAACTCCACGGGACCCATCTCGACCGGCATGGCGACATTCTGGCGGGTCGCCGGAAACTCTCGGCCGAAATGCAGCGATGCCCCGGACCATCAGGTCCGGGGCATCGCTGTGCTGTCTTCTCTGCGACCCCGACGGGACTCGAACCCGCGGCCTCCGCCGTGACAGGGCGGCGCGCTAACCAACTGCGCTACGGGGCCATGTTTCTAGATCGTGCCTGCCTCACTGGTGAAGCGGTGGAACTCTAACCCATGGTTGCGGCCGACTCCCAATCGGGCCGGGCGGAGGCCTCGGCACCGCGGGACCGTGACAAAATACCTCGGTACAGCCGCCAGCGGAGACGGGGACAGGGAGTGAGCGCTCCTGCTCAGACTGCAACCGTGAGCGAGCGTACGGCGCCTCCCCCGGTCGGTCCGCGCGCGGACATCCAGGGCCTCCGCGCCCTGGCCGTGCTGCTCGTGATCCTCGACCACCTCTGGGGCTGGCCAGCCGGCGGGTTCATCGGCGTGGACGTGTTCTTCGTGCTCTCCGGATTCCTGATCACCGGTCTGCTGCTGAACGCGAACCAGCGGGGCTCGATCAGCTTCCTCGACTTCTACCGACGCCGGATCCGCCGGATCATCCCGGCGGCCGTGCTGGTCATCACCGCCACCATCGGTGCGACGTACGCGTTGATCGGCAAGGCCCGTGGTGACGTCGTTGCCGAGGACGGGATCTGGGCGTTCTTCTTCGCGTCGAACTGGCACTACGGCGCGATCGGCACCGACTACTGGGCCAACAGCACCATCACCTCACCGCTGCAGCACTTCTGGTCGCTGGCGGTCGAGGAGCAGTTCTACCTGGTGTGGCCGTGGGTCATGGTCGGGTTCCTCGGCTTCGGGGCCTCCGCCGCCGGGCGGGGTCTGCGCACCAGGGCCGGCCTGTTCGTGGCGACTGTCGCCCTGGTGATCGGCCTGTTCGTCTACTCGATCTGGCACACCGAGACCGCCCCGCTGTGGGCCTACTTCTCGACCCTCGACCGGGCCTGGGAGCTGGGTGCCGGGGCACTGCTCGCGATGGTCCGACCTCGGCTGCGGCTGATCAGTACCCCCAACGGGATTCGAACCCGTGCTACCGCCGTGAAAGGGCGGGGTCCTGGGCCGCTAGACGATGGGGGCCGGGACGTGCACGCAGAAGCATAGAGTCCCGGCGCGGAGCCCTCCAAAGCGGCGACTGTCCCCGGTTTTCGCCCGACCCCGACTGCTCCTGTATGGTTTCCGTCGCTTGGCCAGGTAGCTCAGTCGGTACGAGCGTCCGCCTGAAAAGTGGAAGGTCGGCGGTTCGACCCCGCCCCTGGCCACCCAGCAGAAGCCGCAGTTCGGACCCCGTCCGACCTGCGGCTTTGTCTGATGACGAGCGGCTGCTGGCACAGACTCGAACCGGTTGGTGATCGAGGGTGCGATGCTCTGCTCGGGTCTCGTCGGATGGTCCGCCGCCGCTCGAGGTGGTTCGGTGGTTCACTGACCCGAGATGTTGGTCGACGCCGGCGGTGGCCGCCGGTCGGACGAGCGTGGTGAGCCAGCGGAGGTAGCAGGGCATGGTCTACGTGTACGAGTTCGCCAACGGCAGCAAGGACCAGCGCGACCTCCTCGGCGGGAAGGGGGCGAACCTCGCCGAGATGACCAACCTGGGCCTGCCGGTGCCGCCCGGTTTCACGATCACCACCGAGGCGTGCCGGGCCTACCTCTCCGACGGCGGCGACCCCGAGGGACTGGCGGAGGAGATCACGGAGCACCTGGCTGCGCTCGAGGAGCGGATGGGACGCCGGCTCGGACAGGTCGACGACCCGCTGCTGGTGAGCGTGCGGTCGGGGGCTAAGTTCTCGATGCCCGGGATGATGGAGACCGTCCTCAACATCGGGCTCAACGACGATTCGGTCGTGGGCCTTGCCCGTCAGAGCGAGGACGAGCGGTTCGCGCTGGACTCCTATCGCCGGCTCCTGCAGATGTTCGGGGCGACCGTCCTCGACATCGACTCCGAGCACTTCTCCGAGGCGCTGGATGCCGCCAAGAGGGCGCGCGGCACCGACGACGACCTCGGCCTCGACGCCGACGACCTGCGCGGGCTGGTCGGGACCTTCAAGGACATCGTGCGCGAGCATGCCGGTCGGGAGTTCCCGCAGGATCCGCGCGAGCAGCTCGATCTCGCGATGCGCGCGGTCTTCGACTCGTGGAACGGTGACCGCGCTCGGCTCTACCGCCGCCAGGAACGCATCCCCGATGACCTCGGCACCGCTGTCAACGTGCAGGCGATGGTGTTCGGCAACTTCGGCATGTCCTCCGGGTCCGGCGTCGCGTTCACGCGCGACCCGGCCAGCGGTGCCCAGGGCGAGTACGGCGACTACCTGCAGAACGCCCAGGGCGAGGACGTCGTCGCCGGCATCCGCAACACCCTCAGCCTGGCTGACCTCGCGGACGTCGACCGCACCTCACACGACGAGCTGATCGCGATCATGGCGCGCCTGGAGCGGCACTACCGCGACATGTGCGACATCGAGTTCACCGTCGAGCGCGGCAAGCTCTGGATGCTCCAGACCCGGGTGGGCAAGCGGACGCCGGAGGCGGCGTTCCGGATCGCCATCCACATGGTCGACGAGGGCCTGATCCAGATGGACGAGGCCGTCACCCGGGTCACCGGGGAGCAGCTCGCGCAGCTGATGTTTCCGCGCTTCGACGAGTCCGCCGAGCGGGTCCTGCTCGCGACCGGCATGAACGCATCTCCCGGCGCTGCGGTCGGCAAGGCGGTCTTCGACTCCGACACCGCCGTCGAGTACGCCGCCCGCGGCGAGGACGTGATCCTGGTCCGCAAGGAGACCAACCCCGACGACCTGCGCGGCATGGTCGCCGCCCGCGGCATCCTCACCAGCCGCGGCGGGAAGACCTCCCACGCGGCGGTCGTCGCGCGCGGCATGGGCCGTACCTGCGTGTGCGGCGCCGACGCGCTCGACGTCGACACCAAGGCGCGCGAGTTCCGCACGCGCGACGGCGAGACGGTTCGCGAGGGCGACCTGATCTCGATCGACGGCACGAACGGCGAGGTGTACGCCGGCGCGGTCCCGGTCTCGGCCGCCCTGGTCGTACGCCACTTCGAGGGCGAGAAGGTTGACGACGACCTGGTCAGCGCGGTCGCCCGGATCATGGCGCACGCCGACGGCGCCCGACGTCTCCGGGTGCGCGCGAACGCCGACACCCCCGATGACGTCGCCCGCGCCCGGAGGTTCGGCGCGCAGGGCATCGGACTGTGCCGCACCGAGCACATGTTCCTCGGCGACCGGCGCGAGCTGGTCGAGCGGCTCGTCGTGGCCCAGAGCGAGGACGACCAGGTCACTGCACTGGAGGCACTCCTGCCCCTGCAGCGCCAGGACTTCACCGAGATCTTCGAGGCGATGGACGGCCTGCCGGTGACCATCCGGCTGATCGACCCCCCGCTGCACGAGTTCCTTCCCGACCTGACCGACCTGTCGGTCAAGGTCGCACTGGCCGAGGAGCGCGGCGAGGTCGACGAGCATGACCGGGTGCTTCTGCAGCACGTCCGCCGGCTGCACGAGCAGAACCCGATGCTCGGCCTGCGCGGCGTACGCCTCGGCATCCAGATCCCCGGCCTGTTCCGGATGCAGGCTCGTGCCATCCTCGAGGCGGCAGCCGACCGGACCGCCGCGGGTATGCGGCCGGTGCCAGAGATCATGATCCCGCTGGTCGCCAGCGTCCGCGAGCTCGAGATCGTCAAGGCCGACATCCTCGCTGTCGCGCAGGAGATCGAGGAGAGCCGCGGGGTCACGCTCGCCTACTCGGTCGGCACGATGATCGAGCTGCCGCGGGCAGCGTTCCTGGCCAACCGGATAGCCGCAGAGGCAGACTTCTTCTCCTTCGGCACCAACGACCTGACCCAGATGGCATGGGGCTTCTCACGCGACGACGTAGAGGCCTCGTTCTTCTCCCGCTACTTCGAGCACGCGATCTTCGACGTGTCCCCCTTCGAGTCACTCGACCAGCTCGGAGTTGGCGGAATGGTCGAGATGGGCACCAAGAAGGGTCGCAAGACCAAGCCCGACCTCAAGGTCGGCGTCTGCGGCGAGCACGGCGGCGACCCGCGCTCGATCCACTTCTTCGACAAGGTCGGACTCGACTATGTCTCCTGCTCGCCGTTCCGCATCCCCATCGCACGACTCGAAGCCGGCCGTTCCGTGCTCATCGCGAGAACGGACAACTGACAAGCCACTCAGAGGCTCACCCTCGGACGGACCGACGCCGGCCGAGCGGCAGCTCGTCGGGAGGGACCGCCCGTCGGCTCGAGGAGGGAGGGGAATCGTGTCGACAGGTGCGTTCTCACCTACCGAAGCCATGAGTGGCCGAGGCGGCGTCACCGAATCTCGGGGCTCGTGAAGGCCCAGTCGAGGCCGTCCTCGCCCGGGCAGTCCATGGTGGCATCGCGTTGCAGTCCGGCCTTCAGCGCCACGTGCTGGCTGGACCGGTTGTCGGGTCGAACGCGTGCCACGATCGTCTCCGCCGGCATCTCGGCCGTGGCCGTCGACACGACGGCCACGGCGGCCTCGGTGGCGAGGCCCCGTCCCCACACCTCCGGCACGAATCGATAGACCAGGTTCAGCACCGGGCGTCCGTGCATCAGCATCCGCTTCACGCCGGCATAGCCGATCATGCGGTCCGGACCGGACTCGCGGACGCACCAATAGCCGAAGCCGTGCTCGTCCCAGTGGCGGACCCACCGGGCCACGAGCTCAGCCGCCTCGGCGTGATCCCCGAGCCGCTCGGACGGGTTGTGCTTCACGGTGCGCGGATCTCCGAGGATCTCGAACACTCCCGCTGAATCGGTCGCCGTGGGCCGGGTCAGCCGCAGCCGCTCGGTCCTCAGCTCCGGGGCACCCACCGCTGGATCGTCCCACGCCGTAGCGGCCGACCAGCTCGCTGGTCTGCGGCTTCGTCGCTTGCTACGCGCTCTGCTCGCGAGGTACGGCGAGCCGCGGGACGCCACCGAGGCCGGGTCGGTAGCGGACGAGGTCGCCGTACTGCTCGAGCGTGCGGTAGAGCGCCTGGTGAGCAGACCACGGGAGCGGCTCGTCGCCGTCGTACCAGCTGTCGCCGAAGGAGATCCAGGCCGGTGTCCACGCGGCCGCGTCGTCCCACTCGCCGCGGCGGGCCAGCAGCAACCGGTGCCGGACCTGGAAGGCCCGACGCGGGCCGTCGGGGCAGATGGGTGCGGTGGCGATCGGCCACAGCCGCAGGTCGAGCGTCATCAGGTGCACCTCGAACTCGCGCAGCACCGTCGGGTCCACCAGCACGGTGGCGACGTTCTCGTGGGGCACGCGCTCCATGGAGGAACGTTCCCCGGCCGACCCGGACCTCGTCAACACCTGTCGACGACCCCAGGTCCGCTCGACCAGACCACTTCACCCGTTCGGGCGGTACGTCAGGACTGCGGCTTCGAGCGTTCCTGGAGCAGGCGGATGGCCCGGTCGGTCTCGCTGGCCATCACGTAGGCGGCCGCCTGCCAGGCCACCGAGCGCACCTTCTCCAGGTTGGCCGCAAGGTCGGCGCCGGCGTCGCCTGAGAAGTGCTGACCCGACTCGGTCTCCCACATCTCCACGAGATCCTCCGCGAGGCGGCGAACCCGGCGCTGGATCAGGTCCCGCGCCCGAGAGGTGAGCTCGACGTCGGCCCCGATGTCCGCCAGCTCGAGCGCTGCCTTCAGCAGGGGGACGTCGGAGCAGTACCAGGTGCTGGAGCCCTGGCCCGGGCGGCGCTCCAGGTAGCCAGCGCGCTCCAATGGCTCCAGCAGGTGGAAGTAGCTGTCGCCGAGCAGCTCGGCCAGCTCAGGGACCGTGAAGGTCCGCTCGGAGTCGGTGAGCCAGCGCGCTCCCGACGGTCCGGCCCCCATCAATGCCACCACCGGCGACTTCCCGTGGCCGCCGTTCTCCAGCATGTCCCGGATGGTGCTGAGCTTGAGCCCGCTCTGCTGGAGGTCGGCGATCTGGTAGAGCCGGTCCAGGTGGGCCTGGTCGAACTGCAGCGAACGTCCGGAGCGCTCGGCCCGGGGCAGCAGCGCCGCGGCCTGGTAGTAGCGCACGGTGCGGACCGGAAGGCCGGCCGCGTCGGCGAGCTCGCTGATCGAGAAGGTCGGCATAGGACGACTCTACTTCATGTTGCCACCGAAATCGCGAAACACATTCTTTCATGTATTTGACAGCAATCACTGTCATTCAGTAGTTTGGTGTCATCGAGCGGATCACCAGCCGCGATCACCTTTGAAGTCGACAGAGAAGAGACAGAAGTGAAGCTCAAGAACAAGCCGGCGATCTTCGCCGTCGCAGTCGCAGCGTCGATCGCGATCGTCGCCGGTCGAACCGGCGCGGTTGCCGGCAGCCTCGTCACCGGCCACGACGTCAAGAACGAGAGCCTGACCGGGGCCGACATCAAGAACGGCACGGTCCGCGTCAAGGACCTCTCGTCGCACGTCAACACTCTGCTCAAGAAGCAGGCCGCCAAGGGTCCGAAGGGCGACACGGGCGACCAGGGCGACGCCGTGCTCGGCGCCTACGAGGGCGCTCACTGACGCCCGGTCACCGGCACGCCCTCGGCAGCGGCGACGTCGACCTCCAGGCCGGTCCGCTGGTCCGCAGTACGCACCTCCGCGTCCAAGGCCGCCGAGTACTTCTCGGTCACCGGCTCGCTGCGACTCGACTCAGGCGACGGTCGGCGCAAGCGACAGTCGTCTTCGACGCGCGGATCACCGGCAACGGCGACGACTACAACATCCTCGTCGACGAGCACGGTCTACGGCGAACTTCTGGCGACCAACGTCGTCGGCATCGCAGGCTCGACCCCCGGCGCCAACAACGGCGGCAACGGCTCGGCGTACTTCGCACTCGCCCAGCGGAGGCTGCCCTGCCCGACACGCTGACGTCTACGCCGCCGACTTCGGCTCGGCTCCGGCGTCGGGGCAACGGCACGATCGCTCGATCGACCGCGACACGACTGCACGTTCACCTCGGACGCCGCTCGACCACCCCGGTCACCCCGGCCCCGCCGGTCAAGGTCACGACGGACGTCACCGGCTTCTCGACCGCGAAGAAGGTCACCCCGCGCAAGGTCCGGGTGGACCTGACCAGCAAGGCGCTCAAGGCCAACACGGTCGAGGGCAAGCGCCTCGGCTGGCAGATCAAGGTCGACGGTCGCACCGAGTTCACCACGCGGCAGCACGCCGCCGACCACGACCGTTGGGCGCACAAGTTCGCGAAGAACACCGGCCGCCACAAGGTCGAGGTCTTCAAGAACGGCAAGCTCGTCCGGACCGTCAAGGTCAACACGAAGGCCTGATCGACTCCAGACAGCAGGTCACTGACCTGAGCGAACGCCCCGGCCACCGGCCGGGGCGTTCGTGCGTCCTCAACCAGCAGCGAGGAGGTCGCGGACCCGTGGCACGACCTCGGTGCCGTAGAGCCGGATCGACTCGAGGCGCTGCTCGTGGGGCAGCGTGCCGACGGCGTACTTGAGCTGGAAGCGGGAGAGTCCGAGGGTTTTGATCGCCCAGGCGATCTTCTGGGCAACGGTCTCCGGAGAGCCGACGAAGAGGGCGCCCTCGGCGCCGGCGCCGGCCTCGAACTGCGCGGGCGTGTACGGACCCCAGCCGCGTTCACGACCGATCCGGGTGAACGCGGCCGCCTGGTGGGGATACATCTGCTCGCGGGCGAGCTCGTCGCTGGCGGCGACGTGGCCGGGGCTGTGCATCGACACCGGCAGCGTGCCGTGGCCGTAGTGCGCGAGCGCCCGGTGGTAGAGGTCGACGAGCGGCACGAACTGCCCCGGCGAGCCGCCGATGACGGCGAGCACCAGCGGCAGGCCGTACGACGCCGCGCGGGCGACCGACTCGGGCGTCCCACCGACACCGACCCACGCGACCAGGCCGCGCTCGGTGTGCGGGTAGACCGAGACGGCGTCGAGCGGCGGGCGGATCGAGCCCTCCCAGCTCACGGGCTCCTCGGCCAGCAGGCTGGCGAAGATCTCGAGCTTCTCGGAGAAGAGCGCCTCGTAGTCCTCCAGCGAGAGTCCGAAGAGCGGGAACGACTCCGTGAACGAGCCGCGACCGAGAGTGACCTCGGCGCGACCGTGCGAGACCGCGTCGAGCGTCGCAAAGCGCTGGAAGACCCGGATGGGATCGTCGGAGCTGAGCACCGTGACCGACGTACCGAGCCGGATCCGTGAGGTCTGGCCGGCGATCGCCGCGAGGACGACGTCGGGCGCGCTGATCGCGAAGTCCGGGCGATGGTGCTCGCCGACGCCGAAGAAGTCGAGCCCGACGTGGTCGGCGAGGACCGCCTCCGCGACCACCTGCCGGATCGCGTCGGGATGCCCGATCAGGGGGCCGCCAGGCCCGCCGGACGGGTCGCGCTCGATGTCGCCGAAGGTGTCGAGGCCGAAGGTCGGGAACCGCGGGGATCCCAGGAGGTCGATGTCCACGACAGCATCCTCGCCGGTCCGGTAGTAATGGGACATGGCAACCGGGGTCGACGGCGAGCGACCGGGGGACGATCCGGCCCTGTTGCGGCGACTCTTCGACGCCAACCCGGACGGCCTCTGGCTCTTCGGAGACGACGGCGTGACCACCTGGGCCAACGCCCACATGGCGCGCATCCTCGGCCGCGCGCCCGAGGAGATCGTCGGCCTCGCGGCGCACGACGTCTTCGACGAGCAGGGCCGCCGCGACTTCGACACCCACCTGGCCGGGATGGTCGCCACCGGGACCGGCGCCGAGAACATCGATGCCTACTTCATCCGCCCGGACGGTACGGCGGTCTGGGGCCTCATCAGCTACGCCCCGGTCCTCGACGACGACGGTGCCCGGATCGGATGGCTGCACCGCGTCACGCCGTACACCGAGCGCAAGGAGCTGCTCGAGGCGCTGGTCGAGCGCGAGCAGCAGCTCGCGACGGCCCAGCGGATCGCCCACGTCGGCAGCTGGGAGTGGGACGTCGCGGCCGACCGGGTGCAGTGGTCGGACGAGATGTGCCGGATCTTCGGCATCGAGCCCGGCCTGACCCCAGACTTCGAGACCTATCTGTCCTCCGTGCACCCCGGGGACCGCGAGCGCGTGGACCGGCGCATCCAGCGGGCCGGCGAGGCAGCCGCCGGCGAGTACGAGTTCGACCACCGCGTGGTCCGTCCCGACAACGTGGTCCGGTGGGTCCGCAGCCGCGGTGTCGTCGAGCGGGCACCGGACGGGACGGTGCTCCGGATGAGCGGCACCACCCAGGACATCACCGAGCTGCGCCAGGCCGACGAGCAGGCCGCCGAGGCGACCCGACGGCTCTTCCTGCTCCAACAGATGGCGATGGCCGCGAACCGCGCGACCAGTCTGCGCGAGGCGCTGCAGATGGCCGGCGCCGGCGTGCCCGAGCACACGACCTGGGCCGCGGTCTGCGCCTACCTGTACGACGTGACCGCCGACGAGCCCGAGCTGCTCGACATCGGCGGCAACGCCCTCGGTGTCGTCCCCGACGCGGTCCTGGCCGAGCAGGCCCGTGCATCGGGCATCGTCACGGTCGGTACGCCGTCGACGCTGGCGGAGACCCACAGCCTGGTCGCGATGCCGATCCTGCTCGGCACCGAGGTCGTCTGCGTGGTCCAGCTGGTGGCCGACGAGGTCCCGCCCGACGAGCACTCCCACCAGATGATGTCGCAGATCGCCCACCAGCTCGGTGTGGTCGCCGAGCGCGAGCGCAGCGCGGGCGAGCTCGCCGAGGCCCGCGACGACGCGATGGAGGCATCCCGGCTGAAGTCGGAGTTCCTCGCGACGATGTCGCACGAGATCCGCACCCCCATGAACGGCGTCATCGGGCTCACCGACCTGCTGCTGCGCACCGACCTCGACGAGCACCAACGGCGGCTCACCGCCAATCTCCAGAACGCCGGGCTGACGCTCCTCGGGATCATCAACGACATCCTCGACCTGTCGAAGATCGAGTCCGGCAAGCTCGAGCTCGAGGCCGCGGACTTCGACGTACGCGCGGTCTTCGACCAGGTCGCGAGCGTGCTCAGCGGGCCGGCGCACGAGAAGGACCTCGAGCTGATCGTCGCCTGCCACCCCGACGTCCCCGTGCAGCTGCGGGGGGACTCCGTGCGCTTCGGGCAGGTGGTCAGCAACCTGGGCTCCAACGCGGTCAAGTTCACCGACCGCGGCGAGGTCGCGATCGAGGCCCGGATCGAGCGGCAGACCCCGCGCGACGTGGTGCTGCGCATCGACGTCACCGACACCGGCGTCGGCATCGACGCGGAGTCGCGGGACCGGCTCTTCGATGCCTTCACCCAGGCAGACCCGTCGACCACCCGCCGTCACGGCGGGACCGGCCTCGGCCTGGCGATCTCGCGCCAGCTCGTGGACGCCCTGGGCGGCGAGCTGTGGGTCACCAGCGAGCCCGGGTCCGGCAGCACCTTCTCCTTCACGGCCCGCTTCGAGCGGGTCACCGGGACGGCGGAGCACCCGGCCGACGCACCGACCCAGCTGCGCGCGCGCCGGGTCCTGGTCGTCGACGACAACGAGACCAACCGGTTGATCCTCGAGGACCAGCTGGCCGCCTGGCAGATGCGCGCCTCCGCCGTGTCGTCGGCCGGCGAGGCGCTCGAGGCACTCCGGGACGCCGCCGCGGCGAGCGCCCCGTACGAGGCGGCGCTGCTCGACCTCCGGATGCCCGACGTCGACGGGCTCGAGCTCGCCCAGCTGATCCGTCGCGATCCCGCCCTCGCCGGCCTGCAGCTGCTGCTGCTCAGCTCCGACCAGGTGCCCCGCCAGCAGGCGGCCGACGCCGGCATCGGCACCAGTCTCAGCAAGCCGGTGCGCCAGGTCGAGCTGCGCGACGCCCTCGTGGGCCTGCTCGCCCCCCGAACGCCCACGGCCACCGGGACTCGCAGACCGGGGGCCGGCCCGGACCTGGACCTGCGGGTGCTCGTCGTGGAGGACAACCCGGTCAACCAGATGGTCGCCACCGGCCTGCTGGAGAACCTGGGCTGCACCGTCGACCTGGTCGACGACGGGGTGGCCGCCGTCGAGCGGCTGACCGGGCAGCACGGGTACGCCGTCGTGTTCATGGACTGCCGGATGCCTCGCCTCGACGGCTTCGGGGCGACCCGGCAGATCCGCGAGCGCGAGGCCGCCGGCGAGCGGGTGCCGATCATCGCGATGACCGCCTCCGCGCTGGAGGGCGAGCGCGAGCGCTGCCTCGAGGCCGGCATGGACGACTACCTCACCAAGCCCGTCGACGCCCGTGAGGTCGAGCGGGCGCTGCGCACCTGGGCCGACCTTCCCGACTCGGTCGCGACCGAGGCACCAGCAGCGCGGGCGCCGTCCCCGGACGTCATCTCGGGGGTGCTCGACGCCGACCGGATCATGGTGCTCGAGGAGCTGGTCAAGGACGGCACCTCGTTCTTCGAGCGCACGGCCGCATCGTTCATGGGCCGCGTCGGCGACCAGCTGCTCGCGATCCGGGCGGCCGTGGACCGGAGCAACGCCAACTCCCTGCTGACCTCGGCCCACCAGCTCAAGGGCAGCGCGCTCAACCTGGGTCTGCCCCGGGTCGCGGCCGCCGCCGCCCGCCTCGAGGCACTCGGCATCGCCGGGCACACCGAAGGGTCCGGCGGGCTGCTCGACGAGCTGACGGCCGAGGTCGAGGTCGCCGTGTCGGCGCTGCAGCGGGCGACCGCCGAGGACGTCTGACGGTGCTGCCCCGTTTCACCGAGGTGCGCCGTACGCGCCCCGTCGACCTGGTCGCGGCAAGCGCACGCACCGTCTCCGCGGCCGGGCCGGGCAGCTGGGCGACCCCGCACCCGGCGCCGTACGCCGCGGTGACGGCCGCCATCAGGGGCCCGGCCAGCCTGTCCCTGGGCTCGGACGACGACCGACTGTCGGGCTGGTGGGACGGCACCCGCGCGGGCCTCGAGATCGGCACCGGCGACAGCCGCACCCGGCACGTCAGCCGGCGCCACGCCCGTCCCGACCGCGCCCCCGACGAGCTCGGGCTGACGCTGACCGGCACCCATGTCACCGTCTTCACCCGGACGGCGGGCACCTGGACCGCCCGGGGCCGCGTCGACCTGCGCGGCCGCGTCGACCCCCGCGACGAGCGGTGGCTCGCCGGGCTGCACAGCCACGCGGAGGGCGCCGTCGGCGCCGTCGAGGCCGGTGGCTTCGGGCAGCTCGGGCTCCGCGACGTCCGGGCCGCGAGCAACGCCGACGGGACGCCGTACGTCGTGGGCGGGCGGGTCGTGCTCACCGCGACCAGCGCCGGGCCGGGCTTCTTCGACACCGCGCACACCTCGGTGTGGGCCCTCGACCGGGACACGCTTCGCCTGGATCACCTCGCCGACCTCTTCTTCCGGCGGCCCGACGCGCCAGGGGCGTACGGCGACCACGCGACCCACCTGGTCCGCGACGGCGACCGGTGGCTGGTCGCGACCAGCACCTGGGGCGACTTCGACCGACGGCGTCCGGGGGCGAGCGTCGCGGTGACGCTGGCCGAGACCTCCGCCGACCTGCTCTCCGGGCGGCACCTGCTGGACACCCGTCCGCTCCCCCTGCCGACCGACGGGCTGCGCTCCGTCGGGGTCTGGGACCCGCACCTGGTGCGCACGGACCTGGGATCGGGGCCGGTCTGGCTGGTCGGCTTCGTCAGCGCGCCGGCGTTCTTCACCTTCCACCCGGCGCTCGCGAGCGGCCCGTCCCTGGACACACTCACCCTGCGCGCCGCGTCGACGACGCGCACCGCCACCGAGGGGACCACCCTGCTGCGGCTGGGCGAGGAGTGGCGGGTGCTGGCCAGCGACGGCCCGGACAGCCCACGGCGGCTGCGCCGGCGCTACCCCGTCCTCGACCTGGACCTGCGTGAGACCGGGACCGTGGCCGCGCCGTACCCCACCAACATCCCGTGGCCGACGCTCCTCCCCCACGACGACTCGTGGTTGCTGGTCGGGTTCGACGGCACGCCGTACAGCGGGAGGATCGCGGGCTACGGCACCCACGGCGACGTGATTTTCATGAGGCCGGAGCCGCGCACTACCGTGTGAGGTGGGACACGCGCCATCCCTGCGTGCTCCGCCCCGTCACGACGCCACACCACCCCCGTGGCCGACACCAGAAAGCAGGTCCACCCCATGTCTGCGTCCCCCGCTGCCGATGTCTTCGAGCTCGGCTCCGAGCACGAGCAGGTCGTCTTCGCGAACGACCCGGCCACCGGTCTCCGGGCGATCATCGCCGTGCACTCCACCGCCCTCGGCCCCGCGCTCGGCGGCACCCGCTTCCACCCGTACGCCTCCACCGCCGACGCGCTGCGCGACGTGCTCAACCTCTCCCGCGGGATGTCCTACAAGGCTGCCCTCGCCGGACTCGACCTCGGCGGCGGCAAGGCCGTGATCATCGGCGACCCCGCCACCGCGAAGTCCGAGGCGCTGCTGCGCTCCTACGGCCGGCACGTCGAGTCGCTCGGCGGGCGCTACTACACCGCCTGCGACGTGGGGACCTTCTCCGCCGACATGGACCAGATCGCCCGCGAGTCGTCGTACGTCACCGGCCGCACGGTCGCGCACGGCGGCGCCGGCGACAGCTCCGTGCTCACGGCGTACGGCGTCTTCCAGGGCATGCGCGCGGCCGCCCAGGTCACGTGGGGCACGACCTCGCTCGCCGGCCGCACCGTCGGGGTCGCCGGCGTCGGCAAGGTCGGCCGGCACCTGGTCCGGCACCTGGTCGAGGACGGCGCGACGGTCGTGGTCACCGATGTGTACGCCCCCGCGCTGGACCGGATCCGCGAGGAGCACCCGAGCGTGCAGGTCGTCGCGTCGGAGGCAGCGCTGGTCGCCAGCGCGCTCGATGTCTATGCGCCCTGCGCCATGGGCGACGCGATCACCGACGAGGTCGTCGAGGCGCTCACGGCCACCGTCGTCTGCGGCGCGGCCAACAACCAGCTCGCCCACCCCGGCGTGGAGAAGGCGCTGCAGGAGCGCGGGATCCTCTACGCCCCCGACTACTGCGTCAACGCGGGCGGGCTGATCCAGGTCGCCGACGAGCTCGAGGGCTTCTCCTTCGAGCGCGCCCAGCAGCGCGCGAGCGGTATCTTCGCCACCACCCTGCGCGTGTTCGAGCTCGCCGCATCCGAGGGCCTGCCGCCCGCGATCGCCGCCGACCGGTTGGCCGAGCGGCGGATGCGCGAGGTCGGGCGCCTCCGCGGGATGTGGCTCCCGCGGGGGTGACCCGGCGCTCGGACCTTTTCACCGGCCAGCCGGGGAAACGAGCACGACACGCCGCGCTGCCTCGGCGTGTCGTGACCTTTTCACCGGTCAGCCGGTGAAAAGGTCACAGCCGCAAACGCGCCGCCAGCGAGCCGTCAGTCGCGACGAGAGTCGGAGTAGTCCGACCACTTCTCGAGCTCTTCGGGCGGGACCTGACCAGTGTCGTCGTCGCCGCTCGAGCCGTGGAGTTCACTGGCGAGAGCACCGAAGTCCGTCTCGTGAGTCTGGTACTTCAGGTCGCGAGCGACCTTGGTCTGCTTGGCTTTCGCTCGGCCGCGCCCCATAGGGTCAGCCCCCTCGCACGCTCGGCCGGGGCACAGAGGCACCCGGGCTGGTCTCAAAGAGTTCTCGTGGAGCTAACGCTACCTGCTGCCCGGCTGTTCCTGCACATCGGTCGGCGCGATTCCGGACGGAATCGCTCAAATGTCACCAACCAGGGTGCTGGCCGACCAGCTCGACCGCCCCGCCGCGACCGCTCGCAGGAACGACCTCGCCGGCCACCCAGGCGCGTACGCCGTGCTCGGCGAGGACGGCGATCGCGGTGTCGACGTCGTCGGGCACGGTGAGCGAGATCATGCCCACGCCGCAGTTGAGGGTCATCTCCAGGTCGGGCTGGGGAACGGCGCCGACGCGGCGTACGAAGTCGAAGATCGGCTGCGGGGACCAGGTCGAGCGGTCCACCGTCGCGGACAGCTCGACCGGCAGGACTCGCTCGAGGTTGGCGGCCAGGCCGCCGCCGGTCACGTGGGACATCGCGTGGGTGCGGGTGCGGTCGGCCAGGTCGAGGCAGGCCTTGGCGTAGATCCGGGTCGGCTCGAGAAGCTCCTCGCCCAGGGTGCGACCGAGGTCGTCGACGTGCCGGTCGAGCGGGAGGCCCGCCTTCTCGAGCAGCACGTGGCGGACCAGGGAGTAGCCGTTGGAGTGCAGGCCGGAGGCCTCCATCGCGATCACGACGTCACCCGGGCGCACGCGGCCGGGTCCGAGCAGCTTGTCGGCCTCCACGACACCGGTGGTGGCGCCGGCGACGTCGTACTCGTGCGGGGCGAGCAGCCCGGGGTGCTCCGCGGTCTCGCCGCCGATCAGGGCGCAGCCGGCCAGGACACAGCCCTCGGCGATGCCCTTGACGATCGCGGCGATCTTCTCGGGCTCGACGCGACCGGTCGCGATGTAGTCGGTCATGAAGAGCGGCTCGGCACCGCAGACGACGAGGTCGTCGACGACCATGCCGACCAGGTCGAACCCGATCGTGTCGTGGACGTCCATGGCCTGCGCGATCGCGACCTTGGTGCCGACGCCGTCGGTCGAGGTCGCGAGCAGCGGGCGCTCGTAGCGGGTGAGCGCCGAGGCGTCGAACAGCCCGGCGAAGCCACCGAGGCCACCGATGACCTCGGGCCGGCGCGACTTCTCGATCCAGCCCTTCATCAGCTCGATCGCCGTGTCGGCGGCTTGGATGTTGACGCCGGCCTCGGCGTACGCGTTGGACTCGCTCACGGCGTCTCCTGGGTCAGGGGTTGTTCAGGACGGGCAGTGCCTTGCCCATCGTCGGCGAGCTCAGGGTCGCCTCCAGCAGGTGCTTGCCCAGGAGGCTCTCGTCGGGCAGGTCGATCGGGTACTCACCGGTGAAGCAGGCGGTGCACAGGGTGCTGCGGGTCTGCTTCGTCGAGTCGATCATGCCGTCGAGCGAGATGTAGCCCAGGGTGTCGGCGCCGACGCTGGCGGCGATCTCCTCGGGCGTGAGGCCGTTGGCGATCAGCTCGGCGCGGGTCGCGAAGTCGATGCCGTAGAAGCACGGCCACTTCACCGGCGGGCTGGAGATGCGTACGTGCACCTCGAGCGCTCCGGCCTCCCGCAGCATCCGGACCTGCGCGCGCTGGGTGTTGCCGCGGACGATCGAGTCGTCCACCACGACGATCCGCTTGCCGCGGATCATGTGCTCGAGGGCGTTGAGCTTGAGGCGGATGCCGAGCTGCCGCAGCGTCTGACTGGGCTGGATGAAGGTGCGGCCGACGTACGCGTTCTTGACGAAGCCCTGGCCGAACGGGATGCCGGACTCCTCGGCGTACCCCGCCGCTGCCGGCGTGCCGGACTCGGGGACCGGGATGACCAGGTCGGCCTCGACCGGGAACTCGCGGGCCAGCTGGCGACCCATCTCGACGCGCGACTCGTGGACGCTCCGACCGCTGATGGTGGCGTCGGGTCGGGCGAGGTAGACGTACTCGAAGACGCAGCCCTTGCGGTCCGGCTCGGCGAACCTGTGCGAGCGCAGGCCGTTCTCGTCGATCACGATCATCTCGCCCGGCTCGACCTCGCGGACCACGCTGGCGCCGATGGTGGCGAGGGCGGCGTCCTCGGACGCGACGACCCAGCCCCGGTCCAGCCGCCCCAGCACGAGCGGCCGGATGCCCTGCGGGTCGCGGGCGGCGTACAGGGTGTTCTCGTTCATCCACACGAAGCAGTACGCGCCCTGGAGCAGCGGCAGCACCTCGAGCGCCCGCTGCTCCAGCGAGGTGTCGGGATGGTGCGCGAGCAGCGCGGTGACGAGGCTGGTGTCGTTGGTCGAGGTCTCCTGCGGGCGAGTGTGCAGGTCGAGCTCGTCGTCGGGACCCGGGAGGTCGACGACCATCTGGGCGAGCTCGGCGGTGTTGATCAGGTTGCCGTTGTGGCCGAGCGCGATCGAGCCGTCGGCGGTGGGGCGGAAGGTCGGCTGAGCGTTCTGCCAGGTGCTCGCGCCGGTCGTCGAGTAGCGGCTGTGGCCGATGGCGAGGTGGCCCTTGAGCGAGGCCAGCGTGGTCTCGTCGAACACCTGCGAGACCAGGCCCATGTCCTTGTAGACCAGGATCTGGCGACCGTTGCTCACCGCGATGCCGGCCGACTCCTGGCCACGGTGCTGGAGCGCGTAGAGGCCGAAGTACGTCAGCTTGGCGACGTCCTCGCCCGGGGCCCAGACACCGAAGACACCGCAGGCGTCCTGGGGTCCCTGGTCATGGGGGTCGAGAGCCGCGGTCAGCCTGCCGTCGCCGCCCTTGCGGGGGCTCGATTGGAAGGGCACGATCCGAGTCTAGGGCCGTCGACCCACCCCCACCCACTTCGGGCGCCTCGCGCGGACCGCTGACCGGTCGAGCGCCGTCCGCCTACGATGACCTCGACGACCTGAGGAAGACGAGGGACGATGCCCCGGGAGACGCCGCCAGTGCCCAGCGACGAGCGGCCGCGCCTGTCGGACGCCGCCTCGCGCGAGGCGCTCCAGCTGATCGCCGAGGGCGTCACCCAGCTCGCGGGCTTCGGGATCGCCGCCATCAGCGTCGTGCGCGAGGACGGCCGACTCGAGTCGGTCGCCGTCGCGGGCAACGACCAGGCGCGCGCCGAGCTCGAGGGCACGCGCACGCCGGTGGACCGGCTCCTGCAGGAGATCGCCAAGGCGGACGACTGGGGCCTGCTCCGGTTCGTGCCCCACGAGCGCCTCGACCCCTCCGCCGGCGAGACCTGGGGCTGGGTCCCCGACATGGAGCCGATCGACGCGCCCGACGCCTGGCACCCCCTCGACCTCCTCATCGCCCCGCTGTACGACGACAAGGGCACCCTGCGCGGCAGCCTGGCGATGGACCTGCCCGTCGACGGCCGGCGCCCGGGCCTGGCCCAGCGCGCCGTGCTCAACCAGTACGCCGAGCAGGCCGGCCGCGCCGTGGTCGTCGCGGTCGAGCGGGAGGAGCTCGCCGACCAGGTGCGGATGGCGCAGGCGGCGCGCCGCATCGTGCGCCAGGCCACCGCCCAGCTCAGTCTGGAACGGATCGTCGCCGACAGCCGCGAGGCGCTGGTCGACGGCTTCCGCGCTGCCGGCATGTGGATCCAGACGTTCAGCAGTGGCGGCGACGGGCCCGGCCACGTCTACTCCGCCGCCGGCACCGACATCGAGCTCGGGCCCGAGCTGATCACGATCGCGGAGGCGGCCGCCCACGAGGCCTGGCGGATGCAGCAGGTCGCGATCGTCGCGCCCGGCCGCCCGTTCGCGAGCCCGATCGACCAGCCTCAGGGCGAGCTGATCCTCGCCTACCTCAAGACGATCGGCGTCGAGTCGCTGCTCTTCATCCCGCTCGGTGCCGGACCGGAGTGCGTCGGCAACCTCGTGCTGACCCGGCTGCCGAACGCCCGCGAGTGGACCGATGTCGAGGCCGCGACCGCCCTCGACATCGGCCACGACCTCGGGCGGGCGATCCTGAACGCCCGCACCTTCGAGCGCGAGCACCACCTGGTCGTCGAGCTGCAGGCGCTCGACGTCTACAAGGGCCAGCTGATCGCGACGGTCGCGCACGAGCTCAAGAACCCGCTGTCGTCGGTGCTCGGGCACCTCGAGATGCTCGAGGGCTCCCCCGATCTGTCGGGTACGACGTTGGGCTCGCTGGCCGCGATGGAGCGCGGCGCGCAGCGGATGGTCCGGGTGATCGACGATCTCCTGCTGCTCTCCAAGGTCGGCGACCCGGAGAACGCGATGATCGCCCGCCCGGTCGACCTGCGCCAGGTCGTCGACGACATCATCGACCTCGTGGGCCTCGCCGCTCAGCAGAAGCAGATCGACCTGAGCGTGGAGCTCCCCACAGACCCGGTCTTCGCCCTCGGCGACGCCGAGGAGCTCTACCGGCTCTGCGCCAACCTGGTGAGCAACGCGGTGAAGTACACCCCGGACGGCGGCGCCGTGACCGTGAGCCTCGAAACGGTCGACGGCGAGGCGGTCTTCACCTGCAGCGACGAGGGCATCGGGATGACCGCCGAGGACGTCGCCCGGCTCGGCACCGAGTTCTTCCGGTCGTCCAACCCGCTCGCACGGTCCCAGCCGGGCACCGGCCTCGGGCTGGCGATCGTGCGCCGCATCGTGGAGCGGCACCGTGGACGTCTGGAGATCGACTCCGCGCTGGGGCAGGGCAGCACCTTCCGGGTGCACCTGCCGGCGGCGTGAACCGGTCGATGGTGATCCCCAAGACGGACGACACCGGGGTCGAGCGACCGGTCCGCGGCTCCCGGTGGTCGGACGCGCGAGCCCGAGAGGCGCTCCAGTCGATCCTGGAGACGCTCGCCGAGGTCGCGGGATTCGAGGTGGTCGGTGTCAGCGGGGTCCGCGACGACGGCTATCTGCACGTGCTCTGCCTGGTCGGACCGGAGGAGGCCCGCGCCGAGCTGATCGACAGTCTCGCTCCGGTCGCCGATCTGCTCGAGCAGCTGGAGATCGCCCAGGACTGGGGGACGCTGAAGTTCGTCTCGCACGAGGACCTGATCCTCGACGTGGAGCGGTGGGGCTGGTTCTCCGACCGCCCCCGCGACGTACCACCGGGGGCCTGGCACCCCGAGGACATGCTGATCGCCCCGGTCCACGACGACCGCGGTCGTCTCGTCGGCGTGCTCGGAATGGAGCTGCCGACCGATGGTCTGGTGCCGACCGACGGCACCCGCGAGCTGCTCGAGATGTATGCACGGCAGGCCTGCCGTGCGATCGCCGCGATCCTCGAGTCCGAGCGGCTCGCTGAGCAGATCCGGCTGGCCGGCGCGGCCGCCGACATCGTGCGCCGAGCCACCGGCTCGATGTCGGCCAGCGAGGTGCTCTCGGAGTGCGGCACGGCGATCGTGGACGGGTTCCGCGCGCAGTCGCTGTGGACGCAGCTGCTCGGCGAGGAGCCGCGCCCGATCCACGACATCGACCCGGTCGCGCCGCCGCCGGAGCTCACCGAACTGCTCGCGAGCTACGCCGCGGCGGCGTGGGATCGTCAGCACGTCGGCATCTTCGCTCCTGACCGGCGGCCACCCGAGACCCTCGGCGCACCCGAGCTGGCTGCCGTGCTGGAGTTCCTGGCGCCGACCGCGGCCGAGTCGCTGCTCGTCGTACCCCTCGGCGCCGGGACCGACTGCCTCGGATGGATCGGGCTCACGCGCGGCCGGGGCGACGCGGAGTGGAGCGCGGGTGAGGCGGAGGTCGCGCTGGACATCGGACGCGACCTGGGACGGGCGCTGGCCAGCGCCAGCAACTTCGAGCGCGAGCACCGACTGGTCCAGGAGCTCCAGGAGCTCGCCGACTACAAGAGCCACCTGGTCGCCACGGTCTCCCACGAGCTGCGGACGCCGTTGACCAGCATCGTCGGCTTCCTCGAGCTCCTCGACGGCGACCCCGGGCTCTCACCGCGCTCACGCTCCGCGATCGGGGCGATCCAGCGCGGCAGCGCCCGGCTCTCCCGCGTCGTCGAGGAGCTGCTGGTGCTGCACCGCACCGCCGACGGCGAGCTCCAGGGCGCCGGGCACGTCGACCTCACGGGCATCGTCGCCGACATCGTCGACCTCAACGAGGGGCCGGCCGAGCGCCGCGAGATCGAGCTGACCAGCGAGGTCCCGCCCGGGCCCACCTGGGTGCTCGGGGCGGCGCACGAGGTCGAGCACGTCGTCGCCAACCTGATCGGCAACGCCGTCAAGTACACCCCCGACGGCGGTCACGTCGCCGTGACCCTCGCGCCCAGCGGCGACGGGGTGCTGCTCACCTGCACCGACGACGGCATCGGCATCTCGTCGGAGGACCAGGCCCGCGTGTTCGAGGAGTTCTACCGGTCCACGGACCCGGCCGCCACCCACCGGTCCGGCACCGGGCTGGGCCTGGCGATCGTGCGCCGGATCGTGGACCGGCACGGTGGCCGGATCGAGCTCGAGTCGGCGCTCGGGAGTGGCAGCACGTTCCGGGTCTGGCTGCCGGGCGTCTAGGTCGCCAGGTTGCGCAGCAGCAGCGCCTCGGCCAGCACGACCCGCTCGAACTCCGCGAGGTGCAGCCCCTCGTTGGCGCCGTGGGCCCGGGTGTCCGGGTCCTCGACTCCGGTGACGAGCACGCTCGCCTCCGGGAACGCCTCGAGGAACTCCGCGATGAACGGGATCGACCCGCCGACACCCATGTCGACCGGCGCGGTGCCGTCCCAGGCCTCGCTGAACGCTGCGCGCGCCGCGTCGTACGCCGGGCCGGTGGCGTCGATCTGGGTGGCCTCGCCGGTGTCGACGACGGTGTGGGTGAGGGTCGCACCCCAGGGCACGTTCGCCTCGAGGTGGCGGACCAGGCAGGTGAGGGCGTTCGTGGTCGTGTCGCCCGGGGCGACCCGCAGCGAGATCCGGGCCTTCGCGGCCGGCACCAGGGTGTTGCTGGCACCGGCGACCTTCGGGGCGTCGAGACCGGTGATGCTGAGCGAGGGCTTCGTCCAGAGGCGCTCGACGGTCGACCCGCTGCCGATCCACTCGATGCCGGGGGCGCCGCCGGACTCGGCGCGCAGCCGCTCCTCGGGGTAGTCGACGTCGGCCGCGGGCCCGCTGTGCAGGCCCTCGATCGCGACGTTGCCCGCGTCGTCGTGGAGGGAGGCGATCACGCGGCTCAGTGTCATCAGCGAGTCCGGCACCAGGCCTCCCCACATGCCGGAGTGCACGGCGTGGGTCAGGGTGCGGACCTCGATGTCGACCCGGACCAGGCCGCGCAGGCTGGTGGTCAGGGCCGGGACGCCGATGTCCCAGTTGCCGGAGTCGGCGATCACGATGACGTCGGCCTTCAGCCGCTCCTGGTACTTCCCCAGGAGCTCGACCAGGGTGTCGGAGCCGACCTCCTCCTCACCCTCGATGAAGAGCCGCACGGTGACGGGAAGGTCGTCACCGAAGACCCGAAGGGCGCCGACGTGGGCCATGATCCCGGCCTTGTCGTCGGCGGCACCGCGACCGTAGAGACGCCCGTCGCGCTCGGTCGGCTCCCACGGGGCGGAGTCCCAGTCGGCGTGGTCGTTCTCGGGCTGGACGTCGTGGTGGGCGTAGAGCAGCACGGTGGGCGCGCCCGCCGGCCCCTGCTTCTCTCCGATCACCGCGGGCGGCGCGCCGTCGTACGCGCGCACGATCTCGACGGCGACTCCCTCGGCGGCGAACAGCTCGGCCGTCCTCTCCGCGCTCCGCTCCACCTCCTGGAGGCGCTCGGGGTCGGCACTGACGGACTGGATCCGGACCAGGTCCTCGAGGTCCGTGCGGACCCCCGGGAGGACGGACTGGACGCGGGCGCGGAGGTCGTCGGTCATGCCGGCCAACCTATCCGGGGACGCCGATCAGTCGAGCGGGAGGTACGCCGTCAGATCGGCGCGCTCGCCGCTGGCGCGGACCCGGCCGGCGGCCTCGGCCTGGGCCCAGGTGAGGGTGCCGCTCGCCAGGGCGATCCAGGTGAGCGCGTCGGTCTCGATCACGGCGGGCGGGGTGCCGCGGGTGTGCCGAACGCCGGGCACGACCTGGACGGCGGCGTACGGCGGGACGCGCACCTCGACCGAGTGGCCGGGGGCGCGGTCCTCGAGCACGGCCAGGAAGTGCTTGGTCAGCAGTCGGAGATCGGCACGGTCGGGCTCGTCGACACCCAGGCGGGCCAGCGCGGCCGACACGTCCGCCGGGTCGGCGGGGCGGAGCCGGGCGGCCATCAGCCGTCCTCGCGGCGAGCAGTCGCGGGATAGGGCTGCAGCACCGAGAAGAGCAGGTAGGTACGCCGTTCGGGATCGCGGCCGCGGGTGCGATCGGCCCATCCGATGACCACCTCGTCGAGGTCGCTGGCGAGCTGTTGTGCTTCCTCCTTCGTCAGCTTCAGGGCGTTCTCGGACACCGCGCGAAGGATGCCCGGGTCGCGGCTGTCGGCGTACGCCTCGTCGACGACGGCGTGGCCCCAGGACGCAGCGTGGTGGCGGAACACGGTCGAGGCAGCCTTGCCGCCCGGCGCCTTCTCGAGATCGGTCAGGTTGATCGTCACGCCGTAGTCCGAGGTCGGGCGCCAGACCCGGTCCCGCTTGTCGCGGGCCGCCTCGGGGTCCTCCTCGACCAGGCCGTACTTCGCGAGCTGACGCAGGTGGAAGCTCGCCTGGTTGGCCGGGATGTCGAGCTCGCGGGCCAGGTCGGCGGCGCGCATGGAGCCGCTGGCCGTCAGCTCGGTGAGGATCCGGTTGCGGACCGGGTGGGCGATCGCCCGCAGGATCTTCGGGTCGTGGACGGCCTGGCCCTGGGACTCGTAGGACATGGCGCCCACTCTAGCCCGATTGCGCACGCACTATTGCGCAACAGTTGTTGCGCAATATATGGTGCGGATATGACCGGCTACCGAGCACTCGCCAGCAACCACGACTTCACCGTCCTCTGGATCGGCCAGACCGTGAGTGAGCTGGGCAGTCGGATGAGCACCTTCGTCTTCCCGCTGGTCGCCTTCGCGCTCACCGGGTCGCTCCTGGCGGCGTCCGCCGCCGAGGCCGTCTTCCTCCTCGGGATGTCCGGAGCCCTGCTGCCCGCCGGCGTCCTGGCCGACCGGCTCGACCGGCGCCGGGTGATGCGCTGGGCCAGCGGCAGCGGCGTGCTCCTGTACGCCTCGCTCGTCGTCGCCGGCACCCAGGACGCGCTCACGCTGCCGCACCTGCTGACGGTCGCGGCGCTCACCGGCGCCGCGGCCGGCGTCTTCGCCCCGGCGGAGATGTCCGCAGTGCGCGCCGTCGTACCGGCCGAGGACCTGCCGACCGCGCTGTCGCAGAACCAGGCCCGCCAGCACGTCGCCGGACTGCTCGGGGCACCCGTCGGTGGCGCGCTGTACGCCGTGACGCGGTGGCTGCCGTTCGCCGCCGACGCCCTCACGTTCGCCTTCTCCTGGGTGCTGCTGGGCCGGATCCGCGCCGACCTGTCCGCGCCGACCAGCACGTCGACGCGCCGGCCCCGCCAGGACCTGGCCGAGGGGATCCGGTTCATCGCGCACCACCGCCTCTTCCGGGTGCTCGTCGTCTGGTCCGCGCTCGCCAACCTGGCCATCAACGCGCTCTTCTTCGTCGCGGTGCTCCGCCTCATCGAGGGCGACTTCGCGGCCTACCAGATCGGCCTCGTCGAGACCGCCGCCGGCGTCTGCGGCATCCTCGGGGCCGTGGTCGCACCGTGGCTGATCGACCGGGTGCCGACCGGCCGGCTGACCGTGCTCGTCGCCTGGAGCTTCCTACCCCTGGTGGTCCCGATGGCACTGTGGAACCATCCGGCCGTGGTCGCCGCCGCCCTCTCGGTCGGCCTGTTCCTCAACCCTGCGGGCAACGCGGGCATCGGCGCCTACCGGATGGCGGTGACCCCTCCGGAGCTGATCGGCCGGGTCCAGGCGACGAACCAGTTCGTCGCGATGGCGGCGATGCCGCTCGCACCCGTGCTCGCCGGCATCCTGCTCGCCGGCGTGGGCGGCGGCGCGGCCGTGGCCGTGCTCGGCCTGCTGACAGCCACGGTCGCCCTCATCCCGACGCTCTCGACCAGCGTCCGCTCGGTCCCGCGGCCGGCGGCGTGGGAGCGGTTGGTCCCGGAGCACCAGGTCGCGACGGCGGCCTGATGTGCTCACCGGTCGAGCCCCCCGGCCGGTAGACATGAGCCATGGATCCCCGCATCTCGGGCCGCACAGCCCGCTCCCTCGAAACCCTGCACGCGCTCGGCTACTTCGCCCCCGAGGTCGAGGCCGAGCTCGTCGCGCTCGGGGTGCGCAAGGGGCGCGCGACCTACTTCGCCTCTCGCTCGGCGGCCCTGGGACGCGTGGGCGCAGGCACGGTGGCCGCCACGTTCTTCGTCTTCAAGCCGGCGCTGGTCGCGAAGCTCATCCCGGCGGCGTGGGACGCGGCCGAGCCCGCGGAGGTCGTGGCGGCTCGCCGGCGCGGCATCGACGCGGCGTACCGCCGCCTGCTCGGCGACGCCGCCCTCGCCGCGCCCGAGATCGCCGAGGCCGCGGAGCTGACGCGCACCGCCGTCGCGGGTTGCGACCCGGCCGGGCGGCCGCTGTATGCCGGGCACGCGGACCTGGAGTGGCCCGAGCAGCCGCACCTCGCGCTGTGGCACGGGCTGACCCTGCTGCGGGAGCACCGCGGCGACGGACACATCGCCGCGCTGCTCGGGGCCGGCCTGACGGGGATCGAGGCGCTGGTGACGCACACCGCGACCGGGACCGGCTTCACCGTGCCTGCGGCCCAGCTCACCCGCGGGTGGACCGAGGAGGAGTGGGCCACGGCCACCGCCGGGCTCGCGGACCGCGGACTGATGAGCGACGACGGGACCCTGACAGACGACGGGATCGCCCTGCGGACCGCCGTCGAGGCGGCGACCGACGAGATGGCCTCCGCGCCGTGGGACGTGCTCGGCGAGGCCGGCACGGCTCGGCTGAAGGAGATCGGGAAGCCCCTGGTGCGGGCCGCGGTCGGCGCGGGCGCCTTCCCGGCCGGGGTCTTCGCCTGACTATCGGCCCGCGGACCGCGCGAACCGGTCAGCTGCCGACGCCACGAGTTCGACCAGCTCGGGCGGGCTCTCGACCGTGAACTCGCTGTCGAGGTGCGCGAGCACCATCAACGGCCAGTCGAGCGTGTCGGTCTGCATCGTCATCACGCACCCGGTGCCTGCCGGCTCGACGGTCGCCCAGCGACCCACGGACGGCTCGACGTCGGCGGTGCTCGCGGTGAGCAGCACCCGTACGACGTACCGCTGACCGACCGCCATGATGCCCGCACGGACGAACGTCGGAGCATCCTCGGCCGGGAGCTCGCGCGGCCGGAACCGCTGACCGGTCGCCACCGGGTCACTGATCCGATCGACGCGGAAGGACCGCCAGTCCTGCCGGTCGCGGTCGTAGGCGACGAGATACCACCGCCGGCCGAGGGAGACGAGCCGGTGCGGCTCGACCCGGCGCTGCGTGGGTGCCGAGTCGCGAGCCACGTAGCCGAACGTCAGCAGCTCGTCGTCGCGGCAGGCCTGGGCCAGCACGGTCAGCACGTCCGCGTCGATGACCTCGCCGCTGCGCCACGGGACGCCGTCGGTCTGCGACCGGAGGGCGTCGATGCGCCGCCGCAGCCGCGGCGGCATCAACGCGGCCACCTTGGTGAGCGCCTGCAGCGACGTCTCCTCGAGGCCGGCGACCGCACCCGACGCCGCCGTCTGCAGGGCGACCGCGATCGCCACC
This sequence comes from uncultured Actinomycetota bacterium, assembly GCA_963717855.1. GTDB lineage: Bacteria > Actinomycetota > Actinomycetes > Propionibacteriales > Nocardioidaceae > Nocardioides. The sequence goes on from CAVQXF010000010.1 coordinate 155,374, forward strand.
GCCTCCTCGTCCTCGAGGAGCAACGGCGGCAGCGCCGCACCGGCCCGGAGCTGGTAGCCGCCGGCGACCCCGCGTGCTGCGTCGACGTCGTACCCCAGCTCGCGGAGCCGGTCGATGTCGCGCCGCAACGTCCGCGGGCTCACGTCCAGGCGGCCGGCCAGCTCCGAGCCCGGCCAGTAGCGGTGGGTCTGCAGCAGCGAGAGCAGCCGCAGCATCCGGGTACTGGTGCTCATCAGTCGAGCGTACGTCGGATTGCGGTCAGGTCCTGACCGCTACCAGCACGGCGTCGGCGACGTGGTGCGTCTCCTCGTGCCGGGCCTCGATTCGCTGTCGCACCTCCGCGCGGACGTCGAACTGCGTCGGGTCGACCGCGGGCGCCAGCTCGTCGGCCGTGAACATCACGCCCGGCATCGACCAGCGCAGCCCGGTGTGCTCGTCGTCGGGGTGGTGCCCGGCGACGAGCAGGGTGCCACCGGGGGCGACCGCCGCGGCCATCTCGCGGGTGGCGTCGAGCATCCCGTGGTCGAGCAGGTGCAGGAAGCAGGAGCTGACCAGGTCCCACTGCTCGCCGGCCGGCGCCCAGGTCCGCAGGTCTGCCTGGCGGAACTCGATGCGGTCGGCCACCCCCCGCTCCGCCGCGTGCTCGGCGGCCTTGCGCAGCCCGGCCTCGGAGAAGTCGATCGCCGTGACCTGCCAGCCGCGCTCGGCGAGCCAGATCGCGTCGCCGCCCTCGCCGCAGCCGAGGTCGACCGCCCGGCCGGGCGTCAGGTCGCTCGCCTCGGCGACGAGCACGGCGTTCGCCCGACCGCTCCACGTGCGGCCCTCACCGGCGTACCGCTCGTCCCAGGACGACTGCTCGAAGTGCTCGCGGGTGATCTCCCCGTGGCTCTCACCGTGACTCATGCGGACTTCCTTCGGTACGTGTCGACCGCCGCGGCGGTCTCTTCCTGGATCAGGTCCATGTTGATCATGGCACCCGCGTTGAGGCCGCCGGCGGCGGCCGAGATGACCTGCGCACGCAGGTCGGTGACGTTGCCGGCGAGCCAGACGCCGGGCACCGAGGTGGCACCGTTGGCGTCGGACGGTACGGCGTAGCCGAACACGATCCCGTTCATCTCGAACGCCACCGGCGCGAGCCCGAGCGAGCCGAGCAGGTCGGAGTTGGCGACGAACTGCGGCGCGGCGACCAGCGCCTGCCGCCGGACGACCTCGCCGGTCTCCAGGCGTACGCCGACCAGGCGGTCGTCCTCGACGACGACCTCGACCACGGCGCCCTCGACCACCGTGACGCCGCGGGCGGCGAGCAGCTCGGCCTCCTCCGCAGACGGGACGAACCGGTCGTTGAGGAAGAGCGTGACGTCGTCGCTCCACTGGCCCCAGAGCTGCGCGCCGTGCATCGCGAAGGCGTTGCTCGCGATGAGCCCGATCGCCTGGTCGCGCACCTCGAACCCGTGGCAGTAGGGGCAGTGCAGCACGTCGCGGCCGAACCGCTCGGCCAGGCCGGTGATGTCGGGCAGCACGTCGGTCAGGCCGGTGGTCACCAGCAGCCGGCGTGCGCCGACGGTGCTGCCGTCGTCGAGCACCAGGCCGAACCCGAGCGTCGGTCGCGGGGGCCGTGGTGACGCGGCCGCGCCGGACCTCGACGCCGTACGCCGCGACCTCCGCGCGCCCGATCGCCAGCAGCTCGGCCGGAGGGGTGCCCTCGCGGCCCAGGTAGTTGTGGATGTGGTCGGCCGGGGCGTTGCGGGGATCGCCCGCGTCGACGACGAGGACCGTGCGGCGGGCCCGACCGAGGGCCAGCGCCCCGCTCAGGCCGGCGGCTCCGCCACCGACGACGACCACGTCGTAGCTCTGGGTTGTCTTCATGCCCCGAGTGTGCGGATCGGTTCGCTGTATTGACAAGTTTCGTTGCCGGAATGGCAAACTGTGCGCATGAGCGACTTCGAGGACGTCCTGGAGGCGGTCGGACCGCGGCTGCGTGCTGCGCGGCTGGAGCGCGGTGCGACCCTGGCCGAGCTGGCCGAGTCGACCGGCATCTCGGTCAGCACCCTCTCCCGGCTCGAGTCCGGACAGCGCAAGCCGACGCTCGAGCTGCTGCTCCCCCTCGCCCGGGCCCACCAGATCCCGCTCGACGAGCTGGTCGACGCGCCGGAGACGGGCGACCCGCGGGTGCGCGCCAAGCCGATCGTCCGGCACGGCCGGACCTACCTCCCGCTGACCCGGCGACCCGGGGGTCTCCAGGCGTTCAAGGTGATCTTCCCGCAGGAGGACACCGTGCCGACGAAGCTCGCGACCCACGAGGGGTACGAGTGGATCTACGTCCTCTCCGGCCGGCTGCGCCTCGTGCTCGGCGACCAGGACATGGTCATCCAGGCCGGGGAGGTCGTCGAGTTCGACACCCGTACGCCGCACTGGCTGGGCAACCCCGGCCCGCACCCGGTCGAGCTGCTGGCGCTCTTCGGCCCGCAGGGGGAGCGGATGCACGTGCGCTGAGGCGGTGCGGGAAACTGGAGCCGTGAGTGCTGCTGACGGCGACCGTCTCGCCACCTGGCTCGAGGGGCTCGGCCTCGCGGACCACCTGGCCGACGCCGGTCTGCCGACCTTCACCCGCGACGCCGACGGCCGGGCCGTGTGGACCGACCCCGAGCGCCTCGACGAGCTCGACCGGCTCCTGCGCAGCGAGGGCAGCGAGCCCGAGCACGCCGTACCGGTCGGGCTGGTCCTGATCGCCCGGCAGGCGCGGCTGCGCGCCGCCCTGCTCGAGACGCCGTGGTTCACCTACGAGACGTTGGCGCAGGTGCGCGGGGCGTCGGTCGACGCGACCCGCTACGCCGTGCACAAGGCCGAGCAGACCCACCGACTGCTGCTCGTGGTGGTCGACGGGCGCGCCGTCGTCCCGGCGTTCCAGCTGACCGAGGCCGGCGAGGTCCGTGCCGACATCGCGCCGCTCCTGGAGCCGCTGCTCGCAGCGTCGATGGATCCCTGGCGCGCGTGGGCGTGGCTGACCCAGCCCGCCGCGCTCACCTTCGGCCGCGCACCCGCGGAGGCCGTCGCGGACCCGGAGATGACCGACCTGGTGCGGCACGCCGCCGTACGCCTGGCCGAACGGATGGGCACGTGAGCTCGGGCGCCCCGTCGGAGCAGCTCAAGGTGGAGCCGGTCCGCCGTACCGTCGAGCTGCTCCACGAGCGCATCGCGGCCCGCTTCCCCGCGCGCGGGCTGCGGCAGGCCTGCGCGGACCTACTGACGCTGGTCGACGAGGTCGGCGCGGTCTCGGAGACCACGCAGAGCAAGGTGAGGCGGGCCCGGGTCTGGTCGCGGGCGCTGATGGTGGCGATCCTCGTCGCGACCGCGGTCGCCCTGGTGCTCGGCGTCCACGACGCGACCGTCAGCGACGACCGGCTCCGCACCTCGCTCGACTGGCTGCCGCTGATCGAGACGGTCATCGCCGACCTCGTCTACGCCGGCATCGCGGTCTTCTTCCTCTACTCCTTCCCCGAGCGGATCCGGCGCGGCAGGACCCTGGCGCTGCTGCACCAGCTGCGGTCGATGGCGCACGTGATCGACATGCACCAGCTCACCAAGGACCCCGAGATGCTGCGGGACTCGTTCCGCCCGACGGCGGTCAGCCGCCCGCTCGACCTGACCCGCGACGAGATGGAGCGCTACTTCGAGTACTGCTCCGAGATGCTCAGCCTGGTCGGCAAGACGGCCGCACTCTGCGCCGAGGAGTCACGCGACGTGGTCGTGCTCGACACGGTCAGCACCATCGAGTCGCTCACCGTCGGGATGTCGCGCAAGATCTGGCAGAAGATCTCGATCCTCACCGCGATCAGGTGAGCGTGCGCAGGTGGGCGAGCGTCTTGGCCCAGCCGTCCGAGTCGGGGTCGATGACGGCGAAGTGATCGCCCTCGACCTCGACGAGCTCGGCCGCCCCACCCGCGGCGGTCGACGCCGCGACGTACGAGCGGGACTGCTCGATCGGGACGAACTGGTCGCTCGTGCCGTGGACGCACCAGACCGGCACGTCGAGCGGCACCTGCTGGATCGGGTCGACGTCGGCGTCGGACGGACCGACAGGGTGGCCGAGGAACGCCTCGACCGCTCCCCCGCCCAGTCCCTCGTCGTACGCCGCGGTGAGGTCGAGCACCCCGGCCTGCGAGATCACGTGGGTCAGCCCGCCGTGCCCGGCCGCCCACGTGACGAGGTGGCCGCCGGCTGAGTGGCCGATGCCGACGACGATGCCGGCAGCCACCGGGCAGGCGTCGATCGCGGCCCGAACGTCGGCCAGGGTGTCCGCCGCGCCGGTGCCGCGGCGGTACTCGATCACCCAGGTCGCCCAGCCGGCCGCGACCAGGCTCGGCACCAGGGGCGTGGCGTACTCGATGCCGTACTCCGGCTTCCAGAAGCCGCCGTGCACCAGCACCGCGACGCCTCGCGGGTCGCCGGACGGGAGGGTGAGCTCGCCGTACTGGGACGCGTCCTCGCCGTACGTGACCGTGCGGGCCTGCGACATGGCACTGGCCTGAGGCTTCAGCACGGAGGGCTCCTCCTGGTCGGCGCAGGCGGTCAGGGCGGCGAGCCCGCAGAGCGCAGGCAGGGACAGCAGGGTACGACGGTGCACGCGGGTGGTTCGTGGCGAACCCGCGGACCGATTGCCCCAGGCGTCCCACACCTCAGGCTGTGCTGTCACTTCCTGGGCGTTGCAACACCCAGGAAGTGAGGGAATCCCCGGTGCACCGGGGATTCCGACACCGGATCAGCCCAGCGCCGCCGGCAGCGTCGCCGTCCACGCAGCCCGCAGCTCCTCGACCGAGATCTCGAACTCCCCGTCGACGGCGAGGGTGTCGCCCCCGGTGACACCGAGGGCCGTGATCGGCACGCCGTGCGACTCCGCGAGCTCCACGAGCCGCTCGGCGTCGCCGTCGGGGACGGTGACGACGACGCGGGCGGCGGACTCGCTGAAGAGACCCACGAACGCGTCCCCGGGCACCGCGACCGAGACGCCGACGCCGTGACGCAGGGCGCCCTCGGCGAGGGTCTGCGCCAGGCCGCCGTCGGAGAGGTCGTGCGCGGAGCTGAGCAGGCCGACGCCGGCGTGCAGCAGCTCGGCCAACGACCGTTCCGCCGACAGGTCGACCACCGGCGGCAGGCCGCCGAGGTGGCCGTGGACGACGTGCGCCCACTCGGACCCGGACAGCTCCTCGCGGGTCTCGCCGAGCAGGAAGACCCGCTCTCCGGCGACCGACCACGCCGACGGCGTACGGCGGGTCACGTCCTCGATGACACCGAGGACGGCCACCACCGGGGTCGGCAGGATCGCGGTCTCGGCGGTCTGGTTGTAGAGGCTGACGTTGCCACCGGTGACCGGGATGCCGAGCTCGAGGCAGGCGTCCTTGAGCCCGCGGCAGGCCTCGGCGAACTGCCACATCACGGCCGGGTCCTCGGGCGAGCCGAAGTTGAGGCAGTCGGAGATCGCGAGAGGTACGGCGCCGCCGGTCGCCACGTTGCGGTAGCTCTCGACGAGGGCGAGCTGCGCACCGGCGTACGGGTCGAGCTTGGCGAACCGTCCGTTGCAGTCGGTCGAGACCGCGACGCCGAGGTTGGTCTCCTCGTCGACGCGGATCATGCCGCTGTCGCTGGGCTGGGAGAGCACGGTGTTGCCGCGCACGTAGCGGTCGTACTGGTCGGTGATCCAGGACTTGTCGCACAGGTTGGGGCTGGCGACCATCCGCAGGACGGTCTCGCGCAGCTCGGCGCCGGTCGTGGGGCGGGCCAGCGCCTCCGCGCCGTCGGCCTGGAGGCCGTCCTGCCAGTCGGGGCGGGCCAGTGGGCGGTGGTAGGTCGGGCCGTCGTGCGCGACGGACCGCGGGGGCACGTCGACCACGCGCTCGCCGTGCCAGTCGATCTGCAGCCGACCGGTGTCGGTGACCTCGCCGACGACGACCGCCTCGACGTCCCACTTCGCGCAGATCGCGAGGAAGCCGGCGACGTCGTCGGGCTCGACGACCGCCATCATCCGCTCCTGCGACTCGCTCATCAGGATCTCTTCGGGCGCCAGGGTGGAGTCGCGCAGCGGGACCCGGTCGAGCTCGACGTGCATGCCACCGTCGCCGGCGGAGGCGAGCTCCGAGGTGGCGCAGGAGAGACCGGCGCCACCGAGGTCCTGGATGCCCGCGACCAGCCCGGCCGCGAAGATCTCGAGGGTGCACTCGATGAGCAGCTTCTCCATGAAGGGGTCGCCGACCTGCACGCTGGGCCGCTTCGCCGGACCGTCGGCGTCGAACGTCTCCGACGCCAGCACCGAGACGCCGCCGATGCCGTCGCCGCCGGTGCGAGCGCCGTACAGGATCACCTGGTTGCCGGCACCGGACGCCTTGGCCAGGTGCAGGTCCTCGTGGCGCAGCACGCCGATGCAGAGCGCGTTGACGAGCGGGTTGCCGACGTACGACTCGTCGAAGACGGCCTCGCCGCCGATGTTGGGCAGGCCGAGCATGTTGCCGTAGCCGCCGACGCCCGCGACGATCCCGGGCAGCACCCGGTGGGTGTCGTCGGCGTCGAGCGGGCCGAAGCGCAGCGGGTCCATCACCGCCACCGGGCGGGCGCCCATCGCGAGGATGTCGCGGACGATGCCGCCGACGCCGGTCGCGGCGCCCTGGTAGGGCTCGACGTACGACGGGTGGTTGTGCGACTCGACCTTGAACGTGACGGCGTAGCCCTGACCGATGTCGAGCACGCCGGCGTTCTCGCCGATGCCGGCCAGCATGTTGCCCACCGGCGTGGTCTGGGGGATGTCGCTGAACTGCTTGAGGTGCACCTTGGAGCTCTTGTAGGAGCAGTGCTCGCTCCACATCACGGAGTACATCGCGAGCTCGGAGCTGGTCGGCCGACGGCCGAGGATCTCGCGGATCTCGGCGTACTCGTCCGGCTTCAGCCCGAGGTCGGCCCAGGGCTGTTCGCGCTGGGGGTCCTCGGTGGCGACGGCGACGGTATCGAGGGCGGACTTCGCGGACGGCGCGGAGGTCTCGGTCACGGCGCCAATCTACCGGCGCCCCAACCAGGCCTCGACCTCGGCAGCACCCTCGTCGCCCAGGTCGGTGAGCGGCACCACGAATGGCCGGAGCCGGGCCTCGTCCGCCGACCGCACCCGCTCGCGGTCGGCGGGCGTGAGACCGAGTCGCGCCAGCATCCCGGTCACCGGACCCATGCCGCCGGAGCGGGCCCACAGGACGAGGTTCCGGACCGGCTTGCGCCGCGTGCCGATCTGGTTCCTGCTCACCAGCACGACGTCGTCGACCTCGGTCCAGGAGCCGGTCGCGACGATGCCGTTGCACCACCCGATCCGGGTGCCGTCCAGGACGATGGCACGGCGCCCGAGCGCGCGGACGAGCGGGACGGTGCCGAGGACCATGGCGGCCGCGATCGCGGCCATCACCCACTGCCCGACGCCGTCCGCGACGAACGCCAGGCCGACGGCCACGAGGTCGATGAAGGCGATGGCCACGAGTCCGGCGCGGTGGAAGGTGGCCGCACGCAGCGGCAGCACCCGGGGCTCAGTCATCGAGCACCTCCAGGTGTGCCAGGAAGCCGTCGTCCCCACAGGTCGGGCACACCGTCGAGAGTCGTCGACTGGTCTGCACCGGGGTCAGCGGGCCCATGCCGCGATCCACTCCGAGCAGGAGCCGGGAGGTGGCGCAGGAGAAGCAGGTCGGCGTCGTGAAGACGCCGAACACAGCACGGTCGACGGCCTCTCCGATGTCGGCGCCCCCGGCGACCAGGGTGTCGAGCAGGTCCAGGTCCGTCCCGTCGGCCCAGTGCAGCGCCCCGAAGTAGGAGCGACCCGGCGGCAGCACGAAGGCCCGGCGCATGCGCGGGTGCCGGGCACTGGCGGCGTCGTAGCGGAACTCGTAGCCGCCGTACACGCGTGTGCGCAGGTCCTCGGGGACCGGATCGGTCGCCGTGAGGTAGAGCAGCGGGAAGCCGCCCCGGTCCAGGGTCATCACCACCCGAGGCTCTCACGGGCAGACCCCGATCGAGCTCAGCGCAGCAGGCCGTCGGCCACCACCGCGAGCATCGGTCGTACGGCGTCCGCGTCGAGGTCGCTCTGGTCGGCCACGGTCGCGATGCCGCCGACGAGGCGACACACCTGGATGGTGTCGACCTCGTCGCGCAGGGCGCCGTCCGCGCGCAACCGGTCGATCACCCGGTCGTTGGCGGCGGTCAGCACCTGGCACTTGGTGATGATCGGCGAGTCCGGGTCGCCCATCGCCGAGGTGATCTTGGCCGGGACCGCCCTTGTGCTGGCTGATCAGCGCGACGTACTCCTCGAACCAGTTGAGCAGCACCGCACGATCGCCGCCCTCGTGGGCCAGGGCCTTCTCGGTGGCCACGTCGACCTTGTCGACCCAGTACTTCAGGACCGCGTCGAGCAGGTTCTCCCGCTGGGGGAAGTGCCGGTAGAGCGTGCCCGGGACCGACGCCGGCGCGCTTGGCGATCTCGTCGAGCGAGGCGTCGTACCCCTGCTCGCGAAAGACCTCGCGGGCGACCTCGACGATGCGGTCGTAGTTGCGCTGGGCGTCGGCACGCACGAAGAAGTTCACCTCCAAGGGTTGCTAAACGGAGACTGTCTCCGTATCGTTGTGGAGGAAGCGGAGCCACCCTCCGGATCAAGAGTACCTCGGCCCCCCGGGCCAGAACAGGACTTCCACCTCACATGTCCTCAGACACCCTCTCCACCACCGCCACCCACGCGGACCTGCCCGTCGACCTCCCGCCCCACGCGGGACGCGCCGCCACCGGCATCGCGATCGTCCTCGTCGCCCAGCTGATGCTCGTCCTCGACGCGACCGTCGTGAACGTCGCCCTGCCCAGCATCGACGCCGACCTGGGCTTCGGCCCGGCCTCGCTCTCCTGGGTCCTCAACGCCTACACCCTCGCCTTCGGCGGCCTGCTGCTCCTCGGCGGTCGCCTCGGCGACGTCCGCGGCCGGCTCCGGCTCTTCGAGATCGGCCTCACCCTCTTCACCCTCGCCTCGATCGTCGGCGGGCTGGCCCAGACCCCCGGCCAGCTGGTCGCCGCCCGCGCGGTCCAGGGCGTCGGCGCCGCGATGGCCGCACCCAGCGTCCTCGCCCTGCTCACCACGAGCGCGCCGGACGAGGCCGCTCGCAACCGCGCCTTCGCGCTCTTCGCGGCCGTCTCGTCCGGGGGCGCGTCGATCGGGCTGCTGCTCGGCGGCCTGCTCACCGACGTCGGCTCGTGGCGCTGGACGCTCTTCATCAACGTGCCGATCGGCATCGCCGTCCTGCTCCTCGCACGCCGATTCGTCGACGAGACCCCGCGCCGTCCCGGCCGGTTCGACATCGTCGGCGCCGTGACCGCGACCCTCGGCGCGGGCGTCATCGTCTGGTCGCTCATCGGCTCCCCGGAGCACGGCTGGCTCTCCGCCCGCACCCTCGGCGGCCTCGCCCTCGGCGCCGCCCTGCTCGCCATCCTCGTGGTGACCGAGCGCCGGGTCGACCACCCGATGATCCAGCCCCACCTGCTGCGTAGCCGGCAGCGCGTCGGCGGACTGGCCATGATGGCGCTCGTCGTCGGCGGTCAGTTCTCGATGTTCTTCCTGGTCGTGCAGTACCTCCAGCGGGTGCTGGGCTTCGGCCCGATGGCCTCCGGCTTCGCGTTCCTGCCGCTCAGCCTGGGCATCTTCGCGATGTCGCGGTTCACGCCCGTCCCTCGCCGCCCGCTTCGGCACCCGCCCGCTGATGATCCTCGGCTCCACCGGGCTGGCCACCAGCTTCGTGGTGCTCAGCAACGTCGGCGTCGGCGACACCTACTTCGCGGCCGTCTTCGGCCCGATGCTGCTCAACGGCCTCTCGGCCGGCCTGCTGTTCATGCCGATGACCGCGACCATCCTCGCGGACGTCGAGCCGGAGCACGCGGGTGCGGCCTCCGGCCTGCTGCAGACCATGCAGCAGCTGGGCGCGGCCATCGGCGTCGCCGTCATCGTGTCGGTGTACGCCGCGGGCGCCGTCCCCGGCGAGTTCGTGCCCGGGGCACGAGCGGCCTTCCTCACCGCGGCGACCTTCTCCACGGTGGCGCTGCTGGTGTCGGTCTTCGTCCTGCGGGGCCGCCGGCCGGCGCCGGCCGAGGCACCCGAGCCGGAGCTCGACGAGGCGCTGGCCGCCGAGGCAGCCTGATCCCGGCGTACGACGTCACCGGCGCAGCCGACCCCCGCTCCGGACGGGTCGGCTGCGCCGCACGAATTACAGGTTCGTAGTTCGCCGGAACCCCTGTGACGGGTGTGATTGGTGAGGTTATGGTGACGACGCCTCGGGCTCTCGAAAGCCGTGTCGACCCCTTCCCCAGGAGCCCCACATGCCTCGCCCGGTAGCCCTCACCCGCAGCCTCGGTCGGATCTGCGCCGGCGCGGTCGTGGCCCTGCTCGTCGTCTCCGGCACCACGGTGCTCACCGGGGCCGAGGCCGCCACCGACGCGGCGACGCCCGGTCGCGGCACAGCAGGCCAAGAAGGCCAGGAAGGCCAACGTCGTGACGCCGGGTGACTTCACCGGCTACGGCTTCGACCAGTGCCAGGCACCCGAGCCAGGCGAAGATGGACCGCTGGCTGCAGAGCTCGCCGTTCCTCGCCGTCGGCATCTACATCGACGGCGACTCGCGCGCCTGCCGCTACCAGACCTACCTCAACGCGACCTGGGTCAGCACGCAGCTGGCCAGGGGCTGGCGGCTGCTGCCGATCACCCTCGGCCCGCAGGCCTCCTGCCAGCCGCGCTTCCCGCGCTACCAGGACGACTTCCGGATCAGCGCGAAGCTCAGCTCCGACAAGACGTACGCGACCGCGCTGCAGCAGGGACGCACCCAGGCCGCGAAGTCGGTCACGGCGGCGAAGGCGCTGGGCATCTCGCCGGGCAGCACGCTCTGGTACGACCTCGAGGGCTTCGACCACACCAACACGAAGTGCCGCGAGTCGGCACTGACGTTCCTGAGCGGGTGGACCCAGCAGATCCGGTCCCTCGGCTACGTCTCCGGCGTCTACTCCAGCGCCGGATCCGGGATCCTGGCCCTCGACGACGCGCGGGTCTCCCGACCGAAGGCCTTCACCCTGCCCGACCAGATCTGGATCGCCCGCTGGGACGGCGTCGCCAGCACCAGCACGCCGTACATCCGCAACGACGGCTGGCAGCCGCACGCGCCGGATCAAGCAGTACCAGGGCGGCCACAACGAGACCTGGGGCGGCGTGACCATCAACATCGACCGCAACTTCCTCGACCTCGGGCGGGGCTCGGTCGCGGCTCGCGAGGTCAACTGCGGCGGCGTGCCCTTCGGGTCGGGCGCCTACCGGGTGCTCCGCCCGCAGACCAAGACCTTCAAGCCACGTCCCGGCCAGGTGAAGGTCCTGCAGTGCCTGCTGCGGCAGCAGGGGCTCTACACGGGCCGCATCCACGGTCAGTTCGGCAACCGGGTCCTCGCCGGGATCAATGCCTGGCAGAAGTCGCACGGGCTCGCGGGTGCAGCCGCTCTGGTCGCGCCGCGACTGGGTCACCCTCCTCACCGCGGGCGAGACCCCGGTGGTGAAGTACGGATCCGCCGGGCCCGCCGTACGCCGCCTGCAGCGTGCGCTCCGGGTCGTCGGGGCGGCCAGCTACGCCCAGGACGTCCGACCGACCGGGCTGTTCGACGCGAACACCGTCCGGGCGCTGCGGGTGTGGCAGAAGCGGGTCGGGGTCGAGGTCTCCGGCGTCGCCGGGACCCAGACCTGGGCCGCGATCCGGGCCGGCAGGTACTAGCGCCCGGGCGGGTCAGCCGGCAGGCGGGCCGACCAGCAGGGCCACGCCCGTCAGCGCGGCCACGGCGACCACTCCGGCGAGCGCGCCCTGGGCCGGGTTGCGCAGCAGCCACGAGACGACGCGGTCGAACCGTCCGGTCGGCTCGCTGGAGGTCAGCCGCCACGAGCCGGCGATCGCGCCGCGCTTCTCGGCGTACCGGTCGAAGAGCACCGTGAAGAACGGCGGGACGGCAGCGGCCAGGCCGAGCAGGGTCCGTCCGAACGTCCAGCGCTGGTCGACCGCGACCAGGACGGTGGTCAGGACGTAGGCGATGAACACGACGCCGTGCACCATGCCGAAGACGCGTACGCCGAGCTCGGTGGTCTCGGTGACGTACTTGAGGAACATGCCCGTCAGCAGCAGGGCCCAGGTGACGGCCTCCGCGATCGCGACGGTGCGGAACAGGCGGATGGGGCTCATGCGAACGTGCTCTCCAGGAGACTGGTGAAGAAGCCGAGACCGTCGGTCCCGGCACCGGTGAGGTCCTCGACGGCGTGCTCGGGGTGCGGCATCAGGCCGACCACGTTGCCGCGCTCGTTGCTGACCCCGGCGATGTCGCGCAGCGAGCCGTTGGGGTTGACCTCGAGGTAGCGGGCGACCACGCGACCCTCGCCCTCGAGCCGGTCGAGGGTGTCGGTGTCGGCGACGAACCCGCCCTCGCCGTTCTTGAGGACGACGGTGATCTCGGCGCCCTCGTCGTACGCCGAGGTCCAGGGCGTCCGGGTGTTCTCGATGCGCAGGCGCTGGTCACGGCAGACGAACTTGCGATGGTCGTTGCGGATCAGCGCGCCCGGCAGCAGGTGGGACTCGCACAGGATCTGGAAGCCGTTGCAGATGCCGAGCACCGGCATCCCCTTGCCGGCCGCCTCGATCACCTCGGACATCACCGGGGAGAAGCGGGAGATCGCGCCGCAGCGCAGGTAGTCACCGTACGAGAACCCACCGGGCAGCACCACGGCGTCGACGCCGCGGAGGTCGTGGTCGCCGTGCCAGAGCGGGACGGCGGTGTGACCGCCGAGTGTGACGGCGCGCTGGGCGTCGACCTCGTCGAGCGAACCCGGGAAGGTGACGACGCCGACCTTCACCGCCCTCCCCCGACGGCAGGGTCCTCGACGCGCACCGTGAAGCTCTCGATGACCGGGTTGGAGAGCAACGTCTCGGCCATCTTCTCGACCTCGGCGAGCACGGCGTCGGTGACCTCACCGGCGACCTCGAGCTCGAACCGCTTGCCCTGGCGGACGTCGGTCACCCCCTGGAAGCCCAGGCGGGGCAGCGCGCCGAGCACGGCCTTGCCCTGGGGGTCGAGGATCTCGGGCTTGGGCATGACGTCAACGACTACTCGAGGCACGGCGCTCAGTCTACGAGGACGACCCTGCAGCAGGCACACTAGGACCATGAGCATGACGACAGGCCAGCCCGATGCGAACGCGCTCCGCCTCGAGTTCCCCCAGTCCCTGGCGGTGTACGACGACTACGCGGCCGCACAGAAGACGGTGGACTTCCTCTCCGACAAGGAGTTCCCGGTGCAGCACCTGCTGATCGTCGGCACCGACCTCAAGCGGGTCGAGCGGATCACGGGCCGGCTGACGACGGGACGGGTCGCGCTCGGCGGCCTGCTGTCCGGGCTGTGGCTCGGTCTCTTCGTCGGTCTGATCTTCTCGTTCTTCGTCGACGAGGACGTCGTCGCGATGATCGGCTCGACCGTCCTTCTCGGCGCGGTCTTCGGCGTCGTGTGGGCACTGCTCGGCTACGCACTGACGCGCGGCAAGCGCGACTTCTCGTCGATCACCCAGGTCGTGGCGACGAAGTACGAGGTGCTGGTCGAGCACAAGGTCGCCGCGCAGGCGCGCGAGCTGCTCGCCACGCTGCCCGGCGCCCTGCCGAACGCCTTCGAGTAGGGCGCTCAGCCCGCGTCCTCGACGGGCACCGGGTCGGAGCAGAAGACGTACTGTCCCGCGGCGACCTGGTTGCTGTGGTCGATGAGCGGCACGGCCTGCTTCCCCTGGGCATCGACCGACGCCGGGTACGGCGGCGCGAGGACCCCCAGGCAGAACCGGACGTCAGCGGCGGGGTCCGGCAGCGCGATCACGCCGTACCCCAGGTCGTCGCCGAAGGGCTGCACCCGCACGAACGGGCGCGGCACCTCGACCGACCCGGTCAGGGTCTCGCCCGGCGCGACCCGGGTCGCCTGCACCTTCGGCGCCTGGGCCCAGCTCATCTGGTCGGTGTCGGGCTGCGGGAAGACCCGCTGCGAGAGCACCACACCCCCGTCGGCGCCGGTGACGTAGGCGCGAGAGGTGTCGCCGTCGTACTCGGCGTTCTCGTCGCCGAGCTGGTTCGGCACGAGCAGCTCCTTGTCGGAGCTGTTCACGAGCCGGTAGGTCACCCGGACCGCGTCGTCGGCGACGGTCAGCTCGGCCGAGAAGTCGGCGTCGGGGCGCGCGGCCGGGCTGGTCGGGTCGGCGGGCTCGCCGCCGTCGCGCACGGCCGAGCTCACGTCGGCACCGCCGGCGCCGGTCCCGTCGCCGCCGCCGTCGCTGCTCTCACTGCCGCACGCCGACAGGACCAGCACGCCGAGCACGGCGGCGGCCACGGTGAGCCGCCGCAGCGGCCGATCAGTAGTGGTCACGGTGTGGGGCACCCATCTCCTCGCGAAGTCCGTTCTCCGTGTAGACGTACGGGTGCCTCGGATCGATCCGTTCCGGCGTGTCGGGGTCGTCATCGTGGTCGATCGGCAGGCCGGCCGCCACCCGCTCGCGGTTGTTGTCCCCGACGTCCTGGGTGTCCTCGCCCTGGTAGGTGCCGTCCGCGAGGGTGTCGTTCATGTAGTCATGGACGTGGGCCATCTCGTGGTAGAGCACCGCGACCGGCGGACCGTCGTACAACGTGTTGAAGTGCGTGGAGTACTTGATGGTGTTGTCGTTGCCCGACGGTGACGCCGTGCTGTTGTCGGGGGTGGGGTACTCGCGGATCGTCAGGGACTCCTTGTTGATGCCGAGGAAGCCCGAGTTGTCGTGGTTCTCCTGCATGTTCTCGAGCATCTGCTGACCGGTCGGCGAGCCGCGCAGCATCTCCAGGTCGGCCTGCACCCGCGCGACGAACTCCGGGCTGCCCTCGACCTCGATGAAGGACCCGGTGTCCGGGATCTCGACCGTGACCCGCTTCTCGGTGTCGTAGGAGGCGTCGGTGCCCTCGACGTACGACGTGTCGTGGCCGCTTCCGGCGTACGTCGTGTCGTGGCCGCGACCGGCATAGGTGACGTCGTCGCCCGACCCGCCGTGGATGGTGTCGTCGTCCTTGCCGCCGGAGAGGATGTCGTCACCCTCGCCGCCGTCGAGGCGGTCGTCGCCGTCGGCGCCCTCGAGGTAGTCCTGGCCCTCGCCGCCGGACAGCACGTCGTCGCCGCCCATGCCGTAGAGGGTGTCGCGACCGGAGCCTCCGACGACCGTGTCGTCGCCGCCCTGTCCGTCCAGGTAGTCGGCGCCGGCACCGCCGGAGACCCGGTCGGCGCCGTCACCGGCGTCGATCTTGTCCTCTCCGTCCATGCCCAGGACGGTGTCGTCTCCACCGCCGGTCACGATCGTGTCGTTGCCCTCGCCGCCGATCAGCGTGATGTCGACGTCGGTGCCCGAGGGGACGTCGATGCGGTCGGTGCCGCCGCCGGCCCGGATCACCAGCTCCTGGCCGTCCGGCACCCGGTAGCTCTGGCCGTTGACGGTGACCACGCGGTCACCGGTCTTCGGGTCGATCTCGACCCGGATGTCGTCGTTGCCGCTGCCGGTGCTGAAGATCGTGCGGTCGCCGTCGGTGATCACCCCGACGTCGTTGCCGTCGCGGGGCACGCCGTCGAAGCCGTCCCGGCTGCCGTCCGCGACCGGAGCCCAGGTCGAGGTGAGCAGCGCCCACGAGCGAGCGGCATCGTTGAGGGCCGAGGTGTCCGTGGACAGGCTGGCGTCGAGCTCGGCACGGTGCGCCTGCGCGTTGGCGACCGCCTCGTTGGCGCGCGTGCGCTCGGCCTCGTCCTCGGTCTGGAAGTAGAAGCCACCCATCGGCAGCGGGACCCGGGTCAGCGACGCGACCTTGGCCCACTCCTGGTCCAGGCGGCCCTGACAGATGCGCACGGAGCCGGCCGCCGCCGACAGCGTGGACGCCAGCGACTTGGCGAGACCGGCTGCGGTGTCCAGGTCCGCGACCAGGCTCTTGCGGTGGGCGTCGTACGACTCCGCGGTCTCGCCCTCCCAGCCGGCGTCGCGCGCTGTGCGGGCCGCATCGTCCACGCCGTCGCTCGCGGTGGTGATCCCGCTCGCCAGGTCGGCCCAGGCGCTCGAGGCGGTGTCGAGTCGCGCGGCCTCCTCGTGGAGGTCGAAGATCCCTTCGGGCATACGGTCCTCCTCGCTCGACTCAGGGGTGGGGCGTGGGCGCAGGCCCGGGGCTGGGCGAGGGCAGCCCGGGCGTGAGCGTCTGCAACGACTCGGCCGCGTCCTCGTCGGTCGTCGTCATGTCGAAGGCGACCGAGTAGAGGTCGTCCATGTCCTGCTCGAGCACCGACGACAGGTGCGCCAGCGCCGTGCCGGCCGCCTCGGCGACGGCCCCGTGCGCGGTGACGAGAGACGGTCCGCCCGCGGTGTCGCCGGCGGCGGCGCCGGGGACGTCGAGGCCGCCGATCGCGCCGTTCCAGGCGTCGCTCAGCTCCTGCGCGGATGCCAGGCAGGCGCCGGCGAGCGTGGACAGGTCCTGGGGAATGACGCGCACGAGCGGCCTCCTCTCCCGGGCGGGTCACCGTCTCAGGTCTCCCCTGCCCCGGGCCAGGGCGGGCGAAACCCGGACTCAGCTGAGCTCGCGCTTGAGGATCTTGCCGGTGGCGGTCATCGGGAGTGCGTCCACGAACTCGACGACCCGCGGGTACTTGTAGCCCGCCATCTCCTCCCGGGCCCAGGCCACGATCTCCTCCTCGGTGACCGAGGCACCGGCGTTGAGGATCAGGAACGCCTTGATCTCCTCACCGTGGCTCTCGTGCGGCACCCCGATGACCGCGGCCAGTGACACCGCCTCGTGGGTCATCAGGAACTCCTCGATCTCGCGCGGGTACACGTTGAAGCCGCCGCGGATGATCATGTCCTTCGACCGGTCGACGATGTAGTACCAGCCGTCCTCGTCGCGGCGACCCAGGTCGCCGGAGCGG
Source organism: uncultured Actinomycetota bacterium (assembly GCA_963717855.1). GTDB lineage: Bacteria > Actinomycetota > Actinomycetes > Propionibacteriales > Nocardioidaceae > Nocardioides. The sequence continues at coordinate 172,396 of CAVQXF010000010.1, forward strand.
AACCAGCCGTCGCGGATCACCTCGGCGGTGGCCTCGGGACGGTTGTAGTAGCCCTTCATGATGTTGTGGCCCTTGATCGCGATCTCGCCGATCTCGGCCGGCCCCTCGGGCACCGTCTCCCAGCTGTCAGCCTGCAGGAGCTCCATCTCCACGCCGGGGATCGGGACGCCGATCGAGCCGACCCGCACCGGCTCGCCGTACGGCGAGAAGCTCGCGACCGGCGAGGTCTCGGACAGGCCATAGCCCTCGAGGATCGTGACACCGAACCTCTTCTCGAAGTCCTTGTGGACCTCGACTGGCAGCGCGGAGCCGCCGGCCGCCGCAACCCGGAGGTTGGCGGCGAGGGACTCCACGTCGACACTCTCCTCGAGCGCGCCGAGCAGTCCCCAGTACATCGTCGGGACGCCGGCGAAGAAGGTCACCTTCTCCTTGGCCATCAGCGCGAGCGCCTGGTGGGCCTCGAAGCGGGGCAGCATCACGACGGTGCCGCCGTACGCGAAGGCGCCGTTCTGGATCACGGTCTGGCCGAAGGAGTGGAAGAGCGGCAGCACGCACAGGTAGGTGTCGGGGTGGTCGGCGTCCGCCCCGAAGAGCGGCGCGCCGGACAGGGCGTTGTCGCGCATGTTGCGGTGCCGCAGCTCTGCGCCCTTCGGCTGGCCGGTGGTGCCGGACGTGTAGAGGATGACCGCGGTGTCGTCCTCGTCGGTGCCGACGGTCTCGAACTCGGCGGACTGGCCGCCCATCGCCTGCGCCATCGTCTCGACACCCTCGATCGGCGAGGCACCGTCGAGCGCGGCGGTGATGACGAAGAAGTGCTCGCAGGCGTCGGCCTGCTGGAAGCCGGTGTGACCGGCCTCGCCCATCGCGAGCTCGGGGGTGCCCTCGAAGCAGAAGTAGGCCTTCGCGTCGGAGTCGGCCAGGTGGTAGGCGACCTCACGACCCTTGAGCAGCACGTTGAGGGGGACCACGGTGCCGCCGGCCTTGAGGATGCCGAAGTAGACGATCGTGAAGTACGGCAGGTTGGGGCAGCTCAGCGCGACCTTGTCGCCCGGCTCGATCCCCCGCGACACCAGGAGGTTGGCGACCATGTTGGAGAAGGTGTTCACCTGCTCGTAGGTGAGCCGGCTCTCGCCGAGCACGACCGCGGTGCGGTCCGGGTACGTCGCTGCGCTGTCCTCGAGGAGGGTGGAGAGGTTGTACGTCGTCATGGCGACAACCTACTGCGACAACCGCGCTGCGGCGTGACGCAGGTCACTGCGCACGGCGTACGGCGCTGCGAGGCCCAGCGCCCGCGCGAACGGCGCGGCGATGCCCCGTCCGCGCAGGTCCATGACCGGCTCGACGTCGCAGCCCGTGGCCGTCTCGGTGAAGGTCAGCGTCAGGGTCGCGGAGAAGCCGCGCCAGGTGCCGACCTCGGTCCACCGGGTGGGCCGGTCGAGCTCGGTCGTCTCCATCGCCGGTCGGACGCCCGGCTTGGTGACGTCGACCCAGGTCTGGCCGACGCGCGGCCCACCGTCGACGTCCTCGACGCGGGCCAGGCTCGACTGCCACTCCGGACGCCGGTGCGGGTCCGCCAGGTAGTCGAACGCCACGGCGGGCGGCACCGGGAAGGGGACTGCCTGGACCGTCACCGGCTACCAGCGCTGCCCGGTCAGGAGCTCGTAGGCCTCGACATAGCGGCTGCGGGTGCGCTCGACCACCTCAGGCGGCAGCGGTGGCGGCGCCTCACCCGACGACCGGTCCCAGCCGGACTCGGGCGAGAGTGCCCAGTTGCGCACGATCTGCTTGTCGTAGGACGCCTGCGTGCGTCCGGGCTCCCACTCGGCGGCCGGCCAGAACCGGGAGGAGTCCGGGGTGAGCACCTCGTCGCCGAGCACCGCGGCGCCGGCCCTACCGCTGACCGAGGCCGTCGAGACCCCGAACTCGAGCTTGGTGTCGGCCAGGATGATGCCGCGCTCGCGGGCGATGCCCTCGGCGCGCGCGTAGACCTGCAGCGTCAGGTCCCGCAGCTCCGCTGCTCGCTCGGCACCGATGGTGAGCGCGACCGCGTCGTACGAGACGTTCTCGTCGTGGTCGCCGAGCTCGGCCTTCGTGGCCGGGGTGAAGATCGGCGCGGGCAGGCGGCTGCCGTCCTCCAGTCCGGCGGGTAGTCCCACCCCGCAGACCTCGCCGCTGGCGCGATAGTCGATCAGCCCCGACCCCGTCAGGTAGCCGCGGGCCACACACTCCACGGGAAACATCTCGAGCCGCTCGCACACGACCGCGCGACCGCGGACGGCGGCCGGCACGTCCGTGCTGATGACGTGGTTGGGCACCAGGTCGGCCAGCTGCTCGAACCACCACAACGACATCCGGGTGAGGATCTCGCCCTTGTCCGGGATCGTCGTGTCGAGCACGAAGTCGAAGATCGAGATGCGGTCGCTCGCCACCATCAGCAGCTCGCCACCAGGCAGCTCGTAGAGGTCGCGCACCTTGCCGGAGTGGAGGTGCTCGGCGCCCTCGATGCGCGGGGCGGGCGGGATGCTGGGCAGGGTCTGGGGGTCGGCCACGGGTCCACTCTAGAAGTCGTTCTTTCACTCCTTTTCATCCTCGGTTACTTTAGTTTCCGAGGAGGGATCATGATCAGACCACCGCAGCCCGACTTCTTGATCGTCGGCGCCCCCAAGGCCGGCACCACGGCCCTGCACGCGGCGCTCGCGCAGCACCCCGAGGTCTTCATGAGCCGACCCAAGGAGCCGAAGTACTGGCTCTGCGACGGCGCCCCTCCTCCCGCTTGGCGCGGCCCCGGCGACGCCCACTCCCAGCAGGAGTGGATCTGGCGGCACGACCAGTACGCCGCCCTCTTCTCCGGCGCCCATCCCGACGCCGTCCGCGGCGAGAGCACGCCGTTCTACCTGTGGAGCCGCAGCGCGCACCGCCGGTTCGGCGAGTCGCTGCCCGACGTACGCCTGATCGCGGTGGTCCGCGACCCGGTCGACCGGGCGTACTCGAACTGGATGCACCTGTGGTGCGACGGGCTGGAGCCCATCGCCGACTTCGAGACCGCCTTCAACCGGCAGGACGACCGGGTGCGGGCCGGGTGGGCGCCCTTCTGGCGCTACCGCGAGCTCGGGATGTACGGCGAGCAGCTCGCCCACCTGCACCAGTTCGTCGATCCCGAGCGGATCCTGGTGCTGCGCTACCGCGACATCGTCGACGACCCACCGGCCGCCGTCGACCGGGCCTGTCGCTTCCTCGGCATCAGCCCGGGCCTGGTCGCCACCATCCCACGGGACAACTCACGCAGCTATGTCCCCCGGGATGGCGGCCGACCGTGCTCGGCCCGGTGATCCGCGCCGGCGCCCACCTCGGCCAGTTCGCCCACCCGGAGGTGTGGCGCCGCGCCAGCGTGCCGCTGATGGCGCGCCTGCGGACAGGTGAGCCCGGCCCGCGGCCGCGGCTCTCCCCCGAGCAGCGCGAGCGGCTGGTGCCGACCTTCGCCCACGACGTCGCCCTGCTGTCGGAGCTCAGCGGGCAGGACTTCTCCGACTGGCTGTCCCCGGAGCCGAAGGGCTCGTTCGAGGAGCGCCAGCGTCGGGCCTAGCGGACCAGCGTGACCAGGTCGTGCGCGCCGTCGGCGCGCGCGGCCTCGACGTAGAAGCGGGTCCGACCGTCGGTCAGGGGGACCGCGGTGGCGTAGCGCCAGGCGCCGTCGGAGTACGGCGACGCGATCGGGCCCTGGTCGTCGTCCGGCACCAGCCGCTGGCCGTCCCAGCGTGCGACCCCGGTCGTCTCGTACCAGTTGGACGCGGCGTCGGCGCGCCCGTCGTACAGCGCCACCAACGGCTCGGTGCTGATCACCGTGGTGACCCGGGCACCGCGAGCGTCCCAGCGGCCGGGACGGCCGGCGAGCACCTCGCCGCGGTCGGTCCAGTCGAGCCCGTCGGGGCTGGTCAGCAGGCGGGTGGTCATCCGGTCCTCGTGACCCGCGTCGGTGAGCGGGTGGCAACACAGCCACATCCGCCAGGTGCCGTCGCCACCCTCGGCGGGGTGCTCGACGACCGGGTCCTTGACGGCCACCAGCTCGTCGCCGGGCAGCACGACGCGGCGTTCCCCGTCGGGGAGGCCCTCCGGGGTGGCCGCGGTCAGGCTGTCGACCCACCAGTGCTTGGAGCCCGGGGTCGCGCACGAGAGGTAGAGCCGCCACCCGATGCCGGGCACCGGCACCAGCACGGGACGCTCGAAGGACTCGCAGCCGAACGCCTCGCGGCGGACCACGGCGACCTCCTCGAAGCTCACCCCGTCCGCGGACCTGGCGACGACGACCGAGACCCCACGACCCTCGACCAGCGGGCGGCGGACCCGGTAGGTCAGCCAGAAGGTGCCGTCGACCAGCACGGCGCTCGCCGCACCCGCCCAGTTGCCCGGACCGACGCCCGGTGCCGGCACGACGATCTGGACGTCGTCGTACGACGGGAGCGGCAGGACGTCGACGGTCATGACGCCATCATAGTCGAGCGGACTGATCGACAAATATCGTCACGCGGCCCGCCGCCAGGGCGCGGGCCGACCCTGCAGCCACCACTCCATGCGGCTGGTCACCCAGGGCAGGGCGAGGTAGGTCATCACCGGGGTCATGACCAGCACCACGGCGAGCACCCGCAGCGGCAGCGCCCAGCCGGGGACGACGTGGCCGGCGACCCAGTTGGCGAGCACGCTCAGCGGGTAGAACACCAGGAAGATGACCGTCGCCTGCTTCCACCGCGGCGGCGCCGGCGCCGGCGGGCGCAGGTCCTCCCTGTCGTACGTCGCCGGCGGGTCGAACCAGCCCTCGATCCCGGTGCGGCGCTCGACGCTGGACTCGCCGACCAGGCCCTGCGCGGCGCCGAGCCACCACTCCCGCTGCGGGGAGGCCTCCCAGGTGGCCAGCGAGCTGTCGTCGGCGAAGCGGTAGAGCATGTGCCACTCCTCGGAGTCGGTCGACGGGCGCACCCAGCCGGAGCCGAGGAAGCCGTCGAACCGGGCGGCGAGCGCGGATCCGGCGCGGATCCACGCCACCATCTCGTCGTGGTGACCGGGGCTGACGGTCCGGGTGATCGAGACGGTGACGGGAGCGCTCATGAGGCGATGGTCCGGGGGTGCTGCACGGCCGCGCAAGTCGGGCTGAGACAGTTGCGTCATGCCGGAGTCTGCCGCTGAGGTGTACGCCAGGGCCGTTGCGGCCGCGGGAACCGATGGACGGCTGCCCGCGCCGTCGATCACCGAGTGGGAGATCTTCCCGTGGGAGGTCGTCGACGGGGCCATCGTCCCCAAGGTGCTGCCCGAGCCCGCCGGTGAGCACCACCGCATGGGTGACCCCGGCGGCGAGCCGTGCAAGATGTGCGCCGGCTTCCCCGAGGACCGGATCGTCTGGGAGGACGACTTCTGGGTCCTGCTGCGCGACGAGAAGCCGACCGGTCTGCCGATGGTCCTGACCCTGTGGACCCGCGACCACCAGGACTGCGGCGACCTCGACGACGAGATGGCCTCGCAGTTCGGCCGGATCTCCAACCGGCTGGTGCGCATCATCCAGGGCCTGGAGAACATCGGTCGGGTGCACGTCAACCGCTGGGGCGACGGCTCCTCGCACTTCCACGTCTGGTTCTTCGCCCGCACCGAGGGGCTCGCGAGCATCCTCGGGTCGTACGCCGTGGAGTGGGACGACATCCTGCCGGCCGTGCCGGCGGAGGTCCTCGAGGCCGACCTGCACGCCGTCGCCACCAAGCTCGCCAACTGGGGTGGGCACGCCCGCGTCTGAGGCGTACGACGACCACCGACCGGGCACGGTGGGTGGGTGAGCGAGCACGCCGTCGACACCCCGGGCATCGACGAGCCGGCGTACACGCCCCACCCGCGGCGGTGGCGGATCCTCGGCGTATCGCTCGTCATCGGCTTCATGGCCCTGCTCGACGTCTCGATCGTCAACGTCGCGATCCCGTCGATGCGGGAGGGCCTGCACACCTCGGCCGGCACCATCCAGTGGGTCGTCTCGGGCTACGCGCTGACCTTCGGTCTGACCCTGGTCGCCGGCGGCAGGCTGGGCGACGCCTACGGTCGCCGACGGCTGATGCTGGTCGGTCTGAGCCTGTTCATCGCCTCGAGCGTGGCGGTCGGGGTGGCACCGAGTGCCGAGCTCGTCGTGATCGCCCGGCTCGCTCAGGGCGCGAGCGCCGGCCTGCTCACTCCCCAGAACTCCGGGCTGATCCAGCAGCTGTTCCGCGGTCGCGAACGCGCCCGCGCCTTCGGGATCTTCGGACTGACGGTCTCGGTCTCCTCCGCCATCGGGCCGGTGCTCGGCGGGCTGATCATCGCGGTCGCCGGTGAGGAGAACGGCTGGCGCTGGCTCTTCCTGGTCAACATCCCGATCGGGCTGGCCGCGATGGTCGGGGTGGTGGTGCTGGTGCCGAAGCGCCGGCCGAGCACCGAGCCGACCGACAACCGGATCGACGTACCCGGGGCCCTGCTGCTCGGCGCGACCGTGCTCTGCCTGCTCTTTCCGATCGTCCGGCTCGAGAGCGGCGACCGACTTCCGCTGGTGCTGCTCCTCGTGGCGCCGCTCTTCGGCTGCGGCTTCGTCGCGTGGGAGCGGCGTACGGCGAGCCGCGGCCACCCGCCCCTCCTCGACCTCGCGCTCCTGCGAGGGCTGCCCGGCTACGTCAACGGGCTCGCGGTCGGGGCGCTCTACTTCACCGGCTTCACCGGCGTGCTGCTGGTGACCTCGCTCTACCTCCAGGAGGGCCTGGGGATGTCGCCCCTCCAGGCAGGGCTGCTGATGATGCCGTTCGCCGCCGGGTCGGCGATCAGCGCGCCACTCTCGGGCCGGGTCGTCTCGGACCTCGGCCGCAAGGTCACCGTCGCCGCTCTCGCCAGCATGATCACCGGCATCGTGCTGGCCGCCGCGCTGATCCCCGGGCACGACCCGGTCTGGCCGTGGCTGGTGCCGACGATGCTGCTGGCCGGCCTGGGCGGCGGCGCCGTGGTCTCGCCGAACATGACCATCACGCTCTCGGAGGTGCCGCCGCGGATGGGCGGGGCGGCCGGCGGTGCACTGCAGACCGGGCAGCGCATCGGCGCCTCGATCGGTGCCGCGGTGCTGGTCACCGTCTACCAGGTGGTCGTCGAGGACATGTCGCCCGGCGCCGGTCTGCGGGCCGCCCTGCTCACCGGCGCCGCCCTGGTCAGCCTGGCCCTCGCGATGGCCGTCCGGGCGCTGCGCCAGGCTCAGGCGGCAACCGAGGGCGTCTCATGACTCGTCCCTGTTCGGGAACGGGTCGAGCGTTGCAGACCGGCTAGAGAATGCCGCCGGGCGAGTACACCGCGGCCTCGGGGTGGCGGGCTGCGACCTCGGCGACCCGGCGTACGACGGTCTCGACCTGGTCGACCGCCGCACCCGTGAAGGTGATGGGCTCCGCGACCAGCGTGGCGAGCTGGGCCCCGGTGAGCCCCAGCCGCGGGTCGGCGGCGAGTCGGGCGAAGACGTCGTTGTCGGCCTGGCCCCGGCGCATGTCGAGGGCGGTGCCGACCGCCGCCTCCTTGATCGCCTCGTGGGCTGCCTCGCGGCCGACGCCGTTGCGGACCGCGGCCATCAGCACCTTGGTGGTGGACAGGAACGGCAGGTAGCGGTCCAGCTCGCGCTGGATGACCGCCGGGAACGCGCCGAACTCGTCGAGCACCGTCAGGAACGTCTCGAAGAGCCCGTCGGCCGCGAAGAAGGCGTCAGGCAGCGCGACCCGGCGTACGACGGAGTCGGACACGTCGCCCTCGTTCCACTGGTCGCCGGCGAGCTCGCCGATCATCGAGAGGTAGCCGCGCAGCACGACGGACAGGCCGTTGACCCGCTCGGCGGAGCGGCTGTTCATCTTGTGCGGCATCGCGGAGGAGCCGACCTGGCCCTCCTTGAAGCCCTCGGTCACGAGCTCGTTGCCGGCCATCAGCCGGATCGTCGTGGCGAGGTTGGAGGGGCCGGCCACCAGCTGCACGAGCGACGACACGACATCGAAGTCGAGCGATCGCGGGTAGACCTGGCCCACGCTGGTCAGGACCTGGTCGAACCCGAGGTGGGCGGCGACCCGCTCCTCCAGCTCCTGCAGCCTGGTGGCGTCGCCGTCGAACAGGTCGAGCATGTCCTGGGCGGTGCCCATCGGGCCCTTGATGCCACGCAGCGGGTAGCGCGCCAGCAGGTCCTCGACCCGCGCGACGGCGATCAGCATCTCGTCGGCGACGGTCGCGAACCGCTTGCCGAGGGTGGTCGCCTGGGCGGCGACGTTGTGCGAACGCCCGGCCATCACGGTCGCCTGGTGCTCGGCGGCCAGCCGGCCCAGGCGGGCGAGCGTCGCGACGGCCCGGTCCCGGACCAGGGCGAGCGACTGCCGGATCTGGAGCTGCTCGACGTTCTCGGTCAGGTCGCGCGACGTCATGCCCTTGTGGATGTGCTCGTGCCCGGCGAGCGCCGAGAACTCCTCGATGCGCGCCTTCACGTCGTGGCGGGTCACTCGCTCGCGTGCCGCGATCGACTCGAGGTCGACCTTGTCGACCACGTCGCGGTAGGCCTCGAGGACGCCGTCGGGCACGTCGATGCCGAGGTCGCGCTGCGCCTCGAGGACCGCGATCCAGAGGTGCCGCTCGAGCACGATCTTGTGCTCGGGTGACCAGATCTGGGCCAGCTCGGTGGAGGCGTAGCGGGTAGCGAGGACGTTCGGCACGGTCACGTGCCTCATCCTCCCACGACGGTTGAGTCGGGAGTTATGCCGGTTGAATCGGGAGTTCTGGACGGTTGAGTCCGTCCGAAACTCCCGACTGAACGGTCAGAAGTCCCGACTCAACCTGGAGGGGTTCAGCGCAGCGAGGCGCCCTCGACGACCCCGAGCGGCTCGTCGGCGATGTCCTCACGCCGCTGCAGGCCGGGGAAGGTGATCAGGTCGGCGGCGGCGTACGCCGTGGCGCGGGCGTCGGCCACGTCCCGGCCCAGCGCGCGTACGGCGAGCACCCGGCCGCCCGCGGTGACGAGGTCGTCGCCGGAGAACGCCGTGCCGGCGTGGATCACGTCGACACCTTCGCGGGCGTCGGCACGATCGACGCCGGTGACCACGTCACCCTTCGAGGACGTCTCCGGGTAGCCGGCCGAGGCGAGCACGACGCTCACCGCGGCGCCGGCACGGAAGATCGGGGCCGGGACGTCGGCGAGCCGTCCCTCGGCCGCGGCGAGCAGCAGCTCGCCGAGCGGCGAGTCGAGGACGGCCAGGACCGGCTGGATGTCGGGGTCGCCGAACCGCACGTTGAACTCGATGACCCGCGGCCCCGACCGGGTCAGCGCGAGGCCGACGTAGAGGCAGCCGACGAACGGCGTGCCCCGGTCCGCCATCTCCCTCAGGGTCGGCCGGACGACCTGCTCGAGCACCACCTCCGACAGGTCCGGCTGCGCCCAGGTCAGCGGCGTGTAGGAGCCCATGCCGCCGGTGTTGGGCCCGCGGCCGCCGTCGAAGATCCGCTTGAAGTCCTGGGCCGGCTGCAGTGCGTACGCCGCGGTGCCGTCGCAGATCGCGAAGACGGAGACCTCGGGCCCGTCGAGGAACTCCTCGATCACCACGCGGTCGCAGGCCGCGGCGTGCGCGACCGCCTCGAGGCGGTCCCGGGTGACGACGACGCCCTTGCCGGCGGCCAGGGCGTCGTCCTTGACGACGTACGGCGCCCCGAAGTCGTCCAGCGCGGCCTCGACCTCGGCCGGCGTGGTGCACGTGTGGGATCCGGCCGTCGGGACGCCGGCAGCCGCCATCACCGCCTTGGAGAACGCCTTGGAGCCCTCGAGCCGAGCCGCCGCTCCGGACGGCCCGAAGACTGCGATGCCGCGCTCGCGCACGGCATCCGCCACCCCGGCCACGAGCGGCGCCTCGGGGCCGACGACGACCAGGTCGGCGCCGAGTGCGACGGCGAGGTCGGCCACCGAGGAGCCCGACATCGGGTCGACGTCGTGCAGGGTGGCGACCGCGGCGATGCCGGGGTTGCCCGGGGCGGCATGCACCTCGGTGACTGCGGGATCGAGCGAGAGCGACCGGGCCAGTGCGTGCTCGCGACCGCCGGTGCCGATGACGAGAGTCCTCACGGGCCTCAACCCTAGGCGGTCCCGGACACGACGGCCGACCGACTCCGCGTACGCCGCGGACCGGTGTCGTCAGATCAGGTCGTGGATGACGACGGTGGCGGCCCGCGATGGACCGACGCCGACGGCCGAGATCCGGGCGCCCGACATCGCCTCGACGGCCTTCACGTACGCCTGTGCGTTGGCCGGCAGGTCCTCGAACGTCCGGGCACCGGAGATGTCCTCCCACCAGCCGTCGAAGTACTCGTAGATCGGCTGGGCGTGGTGGAAGTCGGTCTGGTTGACCGGCATCTCCTCGTGGCGGGTGCCGTCGACGTCGTACGCCACGCAGACCGGCACCCTCTCCAGCCCGGTGAGCACGTCGAGCTTGGTGAGGACGAAGTCGGTGACGCCGTTGACGCGAGCGGCGTAGCGGGCGATGACCGCGTCGTACCAACCGCAGCGGCGCGGCCGGCCGGTGGTGGTGCCGAACTCCGCGCCGATCTTGCGCAGGTGCTCGCCGAACTCGTCGTCGAGCTCGGTCGGGAACGGCCCCTCGCCGACCCGGGTCGTGTAGGCCTTGACGATCCCGATGACCTGGTCGAGCCGCATCGGCGGGATGCCCGACCCGGTGCAGGCACCGGCCGAGGTCGCGGACGACGAGGTGACGAACGGGTAGGTGCCGTGGTCCACGTCGAGCAGGGTGGCCTGGCCGGCCTCGAGCAGCACGGTCTCGCCGCGGTCGAGGGCCTGGTTGAGGAGCAGCCCGGTGTCGCAGACCATCGGGCGGAGCCGGTCGGCGAAGGCGAGCAGCTCCTCGACGGTCTGCTCGACCGTCGCGGCCCGCCGGTTGTAGATCTTGCTGAGGATCTGGCCCTTGAGGTCGAGCACCCCCTCGACCTTCTGGGTCAGGATCTTCTCGTCGAAGAGGTCCTGGATCCGGATGCCGATCCGGTTCATCTTGTCGGCGTACGTCGGGCCGATGCCGCGGCCGGTGGTGCCGATCCGGCGGCTGCCGAGGAACCGCTCGGTGATCTTGTCGATCGTGCGGTTGTAGTCCGCGATGACGTGCGCGTTGGCACTCACCTTGAGCAGGCTGACGTCGACGCCGCGGGCGGTCAGCGCGTCGAGCTCCTCGAAGAGCACGGCCAGGTCGATGACCACGCCGTTGCCGATGACCGGGGTGACCCCGGGGCTGAGGATGCCGCTGGGCAGCAGGTGCAGGGCGTACTTCTCGCTGCTGCCGTCGGGCTGGCCGATCACGACGGTGTGGCCGGCGTTGTTGCCGCCGTTGAACTTGACGACGTAGTCGACCCGGCTGCCCAGCAGATCGGTCGCTTTGCCCTTACCTTCATCGCCCCACTGGGCTCCGATGATGGCGATCGCCGGCATGGTTCTCCTCGAGGAACGGTGCTGAAAACGAAGCAGCTCCGGCACAAGTGCACCGGAGCTCTTGCGGCCACACGCTACCAAAGGCGCCCCGTGGGGTGGTCCCGGTCCGTGCGGCGGTCGGTTACTGTCCGCGACGTGGATCCACTCCTGGTCATCACCAACTCCGGCGCCGGCACCTCGGACGAGGAACGGCTCGCCGCTGCTCTCGCCGTGCTCCGCGAGCACGCCTCCGTCGAGGTGACGGCCACGTCCAACCCCGGGGAGCTCGACGGGGTGCTGCACCGGGCCGGGTCCCGCCGGATCGTGGTCGCCGGCGGCGACGGGAGCCTGCACGCCGTCATCTCTGCGCTCTACCGGCGGCGCGAGCTGAAGGACGCCGTGGTCGGCCTGATCCCGCTCGGCACCGGCAACGACTTCGCCCGCGGCACCGAGATCCCGCTGGATCCGGCCGAGGCCGCCCACGTCATCCTCGACGGCACGCCCCGGCCGATCGACCTGATCGTCGACGAGGTCGGCGAGATCGTCGTCAACAACGTGCACGTCGGTGCGGGCGCCAACGCGAGCCGCCGGGGGCACCGTTGGAAGGAGCGCCTCCACTCGGTCGGTGTCGGCAAGGTCAACCTCGGCAAGCTCGGCTACCCGATCGGCGCGGCGATGACGGCCTGGAACCCGCCGATCATCCGGGTGCGGATCGAGGTCGACGGCAAGGTCGTGGTCGACGTGGACGAGCCGATCCTGATGGCGGCGGTCGGCAACGGCACGTCGGTCGGCGGCGGCGCGGAGCTGACGCCCGAGGCCGACCCGGGCGACGGTAGTTTCGACGTGATGGTGTCGCGCTCGACGGGCCCGGTCGCCCGGTTGATGTACGCCGCGCGCCTGGGCACCGCGACCCACCACGAGCGCGACGACGTGACCTACCTGCGCGGCACCCAGGTGTCGGTGTCGGGCGGTCCGTTCTGGTGCAGCGCCGACGGTGAGATCTACGGGCCCGAGCGGCAGCGGACCTGGCGACTCGAGCCCGCGGCGTACCACCTGCTGCTCCCTTAGAGCCAGCCTCGACGCGCGGCCTCGACACCGGCCTGGAAGCGTGAGTCCGCACCGAGCTCGCTCATCAGTGCCGCGACCCGGCGTCGGACGGTGCGCAGACTGATGCCCAGCTTGCGCGCGATCTGCTCGTCGTGGGCGCCCGCGGCCAGCTGCTCGAGGAGGAACCGGCGCAGATCGAGGGTCGGCTCAGCCTCGGCGTCGGCGAGATCGGGCACGACGGCGCGATCCCACATCAGCTCGAACCAGTGCGTCATCGCCTCGACGATGCCGCGCTGTCGGGTCACCGAGAGCGGTGCGTCCGCAAGTCCGAGAGGCTCGGGCATCACGGCGTGCGAGTCGCCGATGATGAGCAGCCGCGACGGCAGCTCGGGGAGCACCCGGACCTCCTCCCCGATCGCCACCCGACCGGCGAGCTCTGGCGCCGCGTCGTGGAGGGCGCGGACAGGATAGATCGCGCGCGATCGACGGCCCTGCGCGATGGCCTCGGCGATCAGCGCGACCCTCCGGTCCTCGCGGGGGCTGGTCCACTGGTCCGGGCGCAGCCAGAGCACGTCGCCGCTCCCGCGGAGCACCAGCGAGCGGACCAGCCCGAAGATGTCACCGCCCGACGCCAGCTCGCCCTCGAGCGGTTGGCTGGACTCGAGCTCGCCCGGGGCGCGTCGGCTCTCCTCCGCGCTGAGCAACCCCATCGCCGCAGTGACCTGATCGAGGCTTCGATGAGCCCGCTCGATCTGGACCGACTGGCCTGCGAGCACCGTCCTCAGCACCTCGACCGGCGCGACGACCTCGATGGTCGCTCCGGCCACCCGGACGACCCCGGCGTCGATCAGCGGCGCGAGCTCCGCGAGGAGCTCCTCAGGGGTGCGCAACATGGACGCGGCGACCCGGCCGAGGTCGCGTCCCGTCTGCGCCCGAAGCCGCTGGTAGGTCTGGTCCAGCTCACGGGAGAAGCCGAGCGCCGTGAGGACCGTCGACGGGTGCGGGCGCGCCATGCTGGCATGTTAGTGCCAGCGGCAACTTCGCTCGGCATGGCAGGGACCGGTCAGTGCCATGATCCGTCTCACGCGCGGGGGGGCCGCGAGGTATCTCGGGGCGTGACCGAACCACGGACGACCCACATCGGGGGATGCGGTCGTCTCCAGGGAAAGCGCGTCAGGGTGCCGGGACTGCCACTGGGCGGCGGTCCCGGCACTGTCATGTGCCGGTAGCGTTGGCGACCGACGTCCCCACCGCACCGAGCAGCAGGAGCAGCACAGATGGCACGAGGCGCCCAGTCCGGCGGCGAGGCCCACGACTGGGTCACCCGCGCAGCCGACGACGCGATCCGCCACGCGCAGCAGCGCTACGGCGAGGACCTCGGCGATCACGTCATCACCTGCGCCTCGGGCGCGAGCCCCTCGGGGCCGGTCCACCTGGGCAACCTGCGCGAGTTCCTGACCGTCCACTTCGTGGCCGAGGAGATCAAGCGTCGTGGGCTGGCCGCTCGCCATCTGCACAGCTGGGACGACTACGACCGCTTCCGCAAGGTCCCGGCCGGCATCGATGCCTCGTGGTCCGACCACATCGGCCGACCGCTCTCCGGCGTACCCGACCCGTGGGGCTGTCACGAGTCCTGGGCCGAGCACTTCAAGGAGCCGCTGGTCGCCTCGCTGCGCGAGCTGGGCGTCGAGATGGTGGAGGTCTCCCAGACCGAGCTCTACCGAGCCGGCACCTACCGCGAGCAGATCCTGACCGCCGTACGCCGGCGCGACGAGATCGAGCAGGTGATGGCGCGCTACCGCACCAAGGCCGCGGCGGCCGCGGCTCCTGAGAGCGCGGAGGAGGCGGCCGCGATGGCCGACTCCGTGGCCAACGACGACGAGTCGGGCCTGACCGGGCTCGGCGCGACCGACGACCTCGCCCGCTTCCCCTACAAGCCCTACTGCCGCGACTGCGGCCGCGACACCACGATCATCAACGCCTACGACGACGACACGACCGACCTGTCCTACACCTGCACGGCGTGCTCCTACGACGGCGTCACCAACCTGACGACCGACAGCGAGGGCAAGCTGGTCTGGAAGGTCGACTGGCCGATGCGCTGGGAGTTCGAGGCCGTCGACTTCGAGCCCGGCGGCGTGGACCACGCCAGTCCCGGCTCGTCGTACACGGTCGGCAAGGAGCTGGTGAAGATCTACGGCGGCCGCGCCCCGTCGTTCGTCGGCTACTCGTTCGTCGGGGCCGGCGGCCAGGTCAAGATGTCGTCCTCGCGGGGCGGCGTGCCGACCGCGGCCGACGCGCTCCAGATCCTCGAGGCACCCGTCCTGCGCTGGCTCTACGTCCGACGGGCGCCCAAGCAGGCGTTCAACGTCGACTTCGGCCCCGAGGTCGTCCGGCTCTACGACGAGTGGGACGCGCTCGGCAGGAAGGCGACCGAGGGCGTCAAGCGCGACGCTCAGGTGCTCGCCTTCGAGCGGGCCTCGTCGACGACCTCGGCCGGCGTGCTGCCGACGCCGGCCGTCGTGGTGCCGTTCAAGCTGCTGTCGTCGGTGGCGGACGTGACGGCCGGCAGCGCGGAGCTGATCAGCCGCATCGTCGGCGACGTCGGCCACGAGCACGCCTCGGTCGCGGACCTCGAGCCGCGACTCGGCAAGGCGATGACGTGGATGTCGGACTTCGTGCCGGTCGAGGACCGGACGACGGTCCGCGAGACGCCGGACGTCGACCGGCTCGCCGCCCTGTCGGAGGACGAGGAGCTCTGGCTGCGCCAGCTGCTCGACCGACTGCCCGACCAGCTCGAGCTCGACGCCACGACGAGTCTGATCTACGGCGTGCCCAAGCTCGCGCGCGGCCTGGGACTCGACGACGCACCCACCGACGAGGTCAAGGCAGACCAGAAGGGCTTCTTCCGGCTGCTCTACCACCTGCTCGTCGACGCCGAGCGTGGTCCGCGACTGCCGACGCTGTTCCTGGCGTTGGGCTCCGACAAGGTGCGGCTGCTGCTGACCCCGCCGGCCTAGCCGGCAACGAAGGCGGCAGGCAGGCCGAGCAGCGCCACCAGACAGGTGGCGCCGGCGGCGAGCGTGAGCACCGGAGCGCCGGTACGTCGGAGCACGGCCACGTCGACACCGCAGCCCAGCGCGAACATCGCGGACGCGAGCGTGCCGGCCTGCACGAGGCCCGCGACGTCGAGCACGGCTCCGGGCACCGGCACGCACGTGCGGATCGTTGCGCACGCCACGAAGGCCAGCACGAACCCCGGCACCAGGGGCTGCCGCACCGCCGCCCTACGCCGAGAGCGGAGGGAGAGGACGGCCAGCACCGGTGCCAGCATCAGCACCCGACCGAGCTTGACCGCGACGGCCACCTGGAGCGCCGCCGAGCCGACCAGCCCGCCCGCCACGACGACCTGACCCACCTCGTGGATCGAGGCACCCGACCAGGCACCCGCTGACACCGGGTCGAAGCCGAGGGCCACCGCACCGAGCGGGAGCGCCAGCATCACGACGCTGCCGAAGACGACCACCAGCGAGACCGCGGTGGCGACGTCCTCGTCCTTCGACTCGCGGATCCCCTCGACGGCCGCAACCGCCGCCGCGCCGCAGATCGAGAAGCCGCAGGCGACGAGCAGCGAGCGTTCGGCGGGTACGCCGAGGAGCCGCCCGAGCGCCAGGGTCCCGCCGATGCCGAGGAGCACGACGCCGGCGATCACGACGAGCATCGGCCAGCCCAGGGCCAGGATCTCGGGCAGCGCCAGCTGCAGGCCGAGCAGGGCGACGCCGACCCGGAGCACCTGGCGCGACGCCACCCGCAGTCCCGGCCGGGCAGCGCCTGCGACCGCTCCCGACGCAGAGAGCACGATGCCGAGCGTGATCGCGACCAGGGTCGGGCTCAGCACCGGCGCCAGGGCGTGGACGGCGAGCGCCGTACCGCCGCCGAGGGCGGCGAGCGCCAGACCGGACAGACGGAGGGCGACCATGGGTCCAGCGTCGTCGCCGGCAAGCGGTCCCGGTAGCCGTCAGTCCGGCCTCAACTCATGCCTGATCGATATGGGTGAGTGCCGGGACATATCATCCACGCATGGCTGACCGCCCGGACCTCACCGCGCTCGACCTGCTCGTCCGGGTGGCCGAGACCGGCTCGCTCGGGGCGGCGGCTCGAGCAGCGGGCATGGCGCAACCCAACGCCAGCAGGTCGTTGAGCCGCCTCGAGCGCCAGCTCGGGCTGACGCTGCTGATCCGCACCCCGACCGGTTCCCGGCTGACCACGGAGGGCGAGGTCGTGGTCGCGTGGGCCCGCGACGCGCTCGCCGGCATCGACCGCGTGACGATCGGCGCCCGTTCGCTCGCCGAGGCCCGCGCCGCCCATCTGACGATCGCGGCGAGCCTGACGGTGGCCGAGTACCTCGCCCCGGCCTGGCTGGCCCGCTTCCGGCATACCCACCCCGACCTGAGGGTCAGCCTCGAGGTCGGCAACTCGGTCGAGGTGCTCGCCCGGGTCACCAGCGGCGAGGTGCCGGTCGGCTTCGTGGAGTCGCCGACGATCCCTCGCACGGTCTCGTCGACGACCGTGGCCCGCGACGCGCTCGTGGTCGTCGTCGCGCCGGACCACCCGTGGGCGCGGCGGCGTGCGCCGGTCACCCCGGCCGAGCTGGTCGCGGGCGACCTGGTGCTGCGCGAGGCGGGGTCGGGCACCCGGGACACGCTCGCCCGGGCATTGGCCCGAGCCGGGCACGAGCTCGGGAGCACCCGGCTCGAGCTCGCGAGCACCGCGGCGATGAAGGCCGCGGCCTCGGCGGGCACGGCACCCGCGGTGCTCAGCGAGCTCGCGGTCGCCGCCGAGATCGCGACCGGCCAGCTGGTCGTCGTCGCGGTGGCCGACCTCGACCTGACCCGCTCGCTCCGGGCGGTCTGGCTGGCCGCACGACGCCCGGACGGACCGGCCGCCGACCTGGTGCGGGTCGCCAGGGGCTAGGCGTCGCCCAGCAGCTCGTCGTACGCCGTCGGGCTGGAGTCGCGCAGGAACTCCGAGCAGCGCTCCCACTCGGCGTCCTCGCCGATCGCCCGGGCCGCCAGCGCCAGCAGGGCCAAGCAGGTCAGGAAGCCGCGGTTGGGCTCGTGCTCCCACGGCACCGGGCCATGACCCTTCCAGCCGTTGCGGCGCAGCATGTCGAGGCTGCGGTGGTAGCCGACCCGCGCGTAGGCGTAGATCGTGACCGCGTCGTCCTCGGCCTCGGCCGACAGCGTGGCAAGGGTGGCCCATGCGACGGGCGACTCGGGGTGCCGGCGTACGACGTCCATCGCGTCGGCGCCCGGCACCAGGTCAGCCGTGGCCGGGTCCTCGGGCAGCAGGGTGGGTGGCGGGCCGGCCATCAGGTCGTTGCCTGTGAAGGAGCTCATGGGGTGATTGTCCCTCGCCGGGTGTCGAGTGGTCCTGCGACCCCGTCGCCGGGTTCGCGCTGGGCTTGGAGAAGCCGCAGCACTCCGGCTTCCCACCGACGCAGTAGCGCCCGCTCAGCCGATCGAGGCGCCCGCCGAACGCAGGTTCTCGCACGCCTCGACCACGCGAGCCGCCATGCCGCCCTCGGCGGCCTTGCCCCACGCGCGCGGGTCGTAGAGCTTCTTGTTGCCGACCTCGCCGTCGACCTTCAGGACGCCGTCGTAGTTCTGGAACATGTGCGTCACGACCGGGCGGGTGAAGGCGTACTGGGTGTCGGTGTCGACGTTCATCTTCACGACGCCGTAGTCGACGGCAGCGGAGATCTCGTCGGGCGACGAGCCCGAGCCACCGTGGAAGACCAGGTGGAAGGGCTTCGCGCCGGCCTCCAGGCCGAACTCGGCCACGACCGCCTCCTGCGCCTCCTTGAGCACCTCGGGACGCAGCTTGACCCCGCCCGGCTTGTAGACGCCGTGCACGTTGCCGAAGGTCAGCGCGGTCATGTAGTAGCCGCGGTCGCCGTACCCGAGGGCCTTGGCGGTCGCGATGGCGTCGGCCGGCGTCGAGTAGAGCTTGTCGTTGATCTCGGCCTCGACGCCGTCCTCCTCGCCACCGACGACACCGACCTCGATCTCGAGGATGACCTTCGCCTTGATGGCTCGGTCCAGGAGCTCCTCGGCGATCACCAGGTTCTCGTCGAGCGGCACGGCGGAGCCGTCCCACATGTGCGACTGGAAGAGCGGCGCCTCGCCCCGGTCGACCCGCTCCTGCGAGAGGGCGAGCAGCGGACGGACGAAGCCGTCGAGCTTGTCCTTGGGGCAGTGGTCGGTGTGCAGCGCGATGTTGACGGGGTAGTTCTTCGCGACCTCGGCGGCGTACGCCGCGAACGCGACCGAGCCGGACACCATGTTCTTGATGCTCGGGCCGGACAGGTAGTCGGCGCCACCGGTCGAGACCTGGATGATGCCGTCGGACCCGGCGTCGGCGAAGCCCTTCAGGGCGGCGTTCAAGGTCTGCGAGGAGGACACGTTGATCGCCGGGAACGCGAATGCGTTCGCTTTGGCGGTGTCCAGCATCTCGGCGTACTTCTCGGGGGTGACGATGGGCATGGCGGTGCTCCTCAGGAGGTCGTCGTCCGGCGAATTCCACCTTAGTGGCTACCCGCGGGTCCACCGCCGGCAGTCGTACTCTCGGTCAGGTCGGGCACCCGACCTGACAACCGATCGCCACCAGATTGCGTATCCCCAGCATGGACACCGACATCCGCGACGAGATCGAGCGCTCCTTCGGTGACGGTCCGCCGGGCGACGACCTGACCGTCCTCCTCGACCGCGGCCGACGGTCGCTGCGGCGCCGGCGCCTGGCGGAGGGCGGGTCGATGCTCGTCGCCGGTCTCGCGGTCGTGGCCGTCGCTGCGCTGACCACCGGAGGTACGACCGACGAGGCGACACCGCCTCCGGCAGCACCACCGACGTCGAAGGCTGCCGACCCAGGACCGACGGTGCCCGACCCGGCACCGGACGTCGTGGCCCTCGTGGACGACCCGGCACTGTCGGAGGGAGTGGTCGCCGACCTCTTGCCCGACGGGCTCCACATCAAGCCCGGTCTCGACGTCCGGCGGACCGTTCAGAACCCCTACGACCTCGTCGCCCCGGAGCGGTCGATCGCGATCGCCTACGTCGAGGACGGCACCACCTTCTGGTTCGCCGGGACCATCGAGACAGGCAGTACCGGTTCAGCGGTCCAGCCGGCCATGTCCAGCATGAGCTTCCGGGACTGGGTGGAGGCGCAGCGACCCATCTCGGGGTCGTCGGAGGCAGGTGAAACCGGGTCCGATGGAGGTGGACCCTGGCCGGGGGTCCCAGACCTGGACCTGGTCCGGTTCGTGGGTGACACCGAGGCGCTGCGGCCCTCTCACGACGTCGCCATCTTCGAGCAGCGCCCGCACCCGACGCTGCCCGACAGCTTCGCGGGCGGTGACGACCAGACGGCCGTCGCCGACGTCGGATTCCAGGGGAAGCGCTACTTCGTCCTCGCTCGGCGCTCCGCCGACGGCGGGCCGGCGCAGTACATCGCCGTACCGAGGAAGCACGGCGGTGCGACACTGGCCGCCTTCCTGGACCTGGCTCGCGAGCGGTACGCCGAGGGCGGCGGTGGCCTGCTGTGAGGGCGGCCGAGCGGGACGCAGCGTTCTCGGAGTTCGTCCGGGCCCGGCGTACGCACCTGCGGCGCATCGCCTACGCGATCTGCGGCGACTGGCACCGCGCCGACGACCTGGTGCAGACCGCGCTCGTCAAGCTCTACGTCGCCTGGCCGCGGCTGCAGCGGGACGGTCGCGAGGAGGCCTACGTCCGCACGATCCTGGTGCGTGCCGACATCGACGAGCACCGCCGGCCGTGGCGCCGGGAGTCCGTCGGCCTTCCCGAGTCCGAGAGGGCGGCGCGCGCCGACCTGCCGGTCGAGGACCGCTCGGCGCTCTTCGAGGCGCTCCAGGCACTGCCGGTGATGCAGCGCAAGGTCGTCGTGCTCCGGCACTGGCTCGGGTTGTCGGTCGCCGAGACCGCCCACGAGCTGCGGATCAGCCAGGGCACGGTCAAGTCCCACAGCCACCGCGGGCTCGCTGCCCTGCGCGGGGTGCTCAGCGACGACCGCCACTAGAGCTCTAGCCCCGCCAGGCGTCCTCGCCCGACAGGTCGGCATGCTCACGGATCCACGAGTGCATGGCGATCGCCCCGGCGGCGGAGGCGTTGATCGACCGGGTCGAGCCGAACTGCGCGATCGAGAAGGTCGCGTCACAGGCGTCCCGGGCTCCCACGGAGAGCCCGGGACCCTCCTGGCCGAAGAGGAAGCAGACCTTGCGCGGCAGGGTCGTCGTCTCCAGGTGCAGCGACCCGGGCAGGTTGTCGACGCCGAACAGCTGGACGCCCCGCTCGCGCAGGTAGCCGGCGAGCTCCTCGGCACCTCCGTGGTGCCGGACGTGCTGGTAGCGGTCGGTCACCATCGCGCCGCGACGGTTCCACCGCCGGTTGCCCACGATGTGCACCTCGGCAGCGAGGAACGCGTTGGCCGAGCGGACGATCGTCCCGATGTTGAAGTCGTGCTGCCAGTTCTCGATGGCGACGTGGAAGTCGTGCCGGCGCTCGTCGAGGTCGGCCACGATCGCGGCCATCGTCCAGTAGCGGTAGCGGTCCACGACATTGCGCCGGTCGCCCTCGGCGAGCAGCTGCGCGTCGTACCGCTCGTCCTGCGGCAGCGGCCCCTCCCAGGGCCCGACGCCGACCTGCGGAGGGCCGTGGGGCATCGGGTCGTACGGCGCGCGTGCGTCGTTCCCGGCACCTTCCACTCGCGCGAGACTAGCCGGATGCGGGTCCGCGTGGATCCGCCCGGTACCGTTGGGACGTGTTCACGCTCCCGGCGTCCCTCCACCTCGAGCCCCTCCTGCTCGGCATCAAGTGGATGGACCCCGACTGGCTGCTGTCGGAGTTCGGCTCGAGCCTGATCTGGCTCAGCCTGGTCATCATCTTCATCGAGTGCGGGCTCTTCTTCCCGTTCCTGCCCGGCGACACCCTGCTCTTCGCCCTGGGCCTGTTCATCGCCGGCGGGCAGATCCACATCCTCGGCATCGAGACGCCCTTCATCGAGCTGGTCGTCGCTGTCCTGATGCTGACGACGGCCGCCGTGCTCGGCAACATCTGCGGCTACGAGATCGGCCGCGCCCTCGGGCCACCGCTCTACAACCGCGACGGCCGGATCCTCAAGCGCAAGTACTTCGACCAGACCTCGGCGTTCTTCGACAAGCACGGCAGCAAGGCCCTGGTCATCGGCCGGTTCGTGCCCTTCGTCCGCACCTACATCACGGTGGTCGCCGGAGTGACGCGGATGGACCGTCGTCGGTTCTTCTTCTGGAGCCTGGTCGGCGCGGCCATCTGGGTCACGTCGATCACCACCCTCGGCTACTTCCTCGGCAACGTGCCCAAGGTCGGTCCGTTCCTGTCCGACAACATCGACTACGCGATCCTGGTGATCCTGCTCTTCACCGTGATCCCGATCGGCTTCGAGGCCATCAAGCACCGCCGTCACCAGCACGCCGAGCGCAAGGCCGCGGCGGTGCCGGTCCCGGATCACCCGGAGGAGTCAGCCGCGGGCTGAGTCCAGCTGCGCCTTCGTGAGCACCGGGCGCACCTCCAGGCCGACGTCGGCGAGGGGGTTCTGGTCAGCGGGGCTGCGGTCGATCGCGCAGACGACGACCTCGACGATCGCCCCGGCCTCGCGCAGGGCGTTGGTCGCATCCCGTACGGCGCCTCCAGTCGTGATGACGTCCTCGATCAGCGTCACCCGCCGACCGGCGACCTCGGTGCCCTCGGCGAGCTTGCAGGTGCCGTACTCCTTGGCCTTCTTGCGCACGAAGAGCGCCGGCGTACCGGTCAGGCTGCTGACCATGGTGGCGATCGGGACGCCGCCGAGCTCCAGTCCACCCAGCAGCTCGGTGTCCGAGGGCAGCAGGTCGACCATCTCGCGGGCCACCCGGAGCAGCAGCTGGGGGTCGGCCTCGAAGAGGTACTTGTCGAAGTACTCGGTCGCCTGCTGACCGGAGCGGAGGGTGAACTCGCCGGTCAGGCGGCAGGTCGCGTCGATGTCGGCTGCGAGGGTCTCGTCCACGATCGCCAGCCTAGTCGGCCCGGACCCGACCACGACCCCCGACCGCGGCGGGCAGGAGGCTACTGTCGGCGGCATGCTGGCGCACCGCCTCGAGGGCATCGCCCCGACGATCTTCTCCGAGATGTCGGCGCTCGCCGCTCGGACCCGGTCGGTCAACCTCGGCCAGGGTTTTCCCGATGTCGACGGCCCACCGGACGTGATCGCCCGAGCGGTGCACGCGCTGGAGAGCGGGATCAACCAGTACGCGCCCGGGATCGGCACTCCCCCGCTGCGGCAGGCGATCGCGCGGCACCAGCAGCGGCACTACGGGATCGAGCTGGACCCGGACACCCAGGTGGTCGTGACGACCGGCTGCACCGAAGGCATCGCCGCCGCGCTCCTCGGGCTCGTCAACCCGGGCGACGAGGTCGTCGTGCTCGAGCCCTACTACGACTCCTACACCGCGATGATCCAGATGGCAGGCGGCGTACGGCGTCCCGTGACCCTGCGGTCCCCTGACTTCCGGGTCGATCTCGACGAGCTGCGGGCAGCGGTCACGCCCCGCACCCGCTTCATCCTGCTGAACTCGCCGCACAACCCGACCGGCACGGTGCTCACCCGCGAGGAGCTGCAGTCAGTGGCCGACCTGGCGATCGAGCACGACCTGGTCGTGATCACCGACGAGGTCTACGAGCACCTCGTGTACGACGGTCGCGAGCACGTGCCGCTGGCGACGCTTCCGGAGATGTTCGACCGTACGCTCACGCTGTCGAGCGCCGGCAAGTCCTACTCGTTCACCGGCTGGAAGGTCGGCTGGGCGACCGGGCCGGCCGAGCTCGTGGGCGCTGTGCTCTCGGCGAAGCAGTGGCTGACCTTCACCTCGGGCTCCCCGCTGCAGCCGGCGGTGGCGTTCGCGCTCGACGAGGAGCCGGACTTCCCGACCGCGCTGGCCGCCGACCTGCAGGCTCGCCGTGACCTGCTGTGCGCGGGGTTGGTCGACGTCGGGCTCGACGTGCGCGCGCCGGAGGGCACCTACTTCGCCACCACCGACATCTCGGCGCTGGGCTGGGAGGACGGCCTGTCCTTCTGCCGCGCGCTCCCCGACCGCGCCGGGGTCGTCGCGATCCCCACCCAGGGCTTCTACGACACCGACGCGGGTCGGCAGCTGGTCCGCTGGGCCTTCTGCAAGCAGCCCGACGTGATCGAGGAGGGTCTGCGCCGGTTGGCCGGCGCAGACCTCTTCCACTAGCGGCGGACGACCCGGTAGGTCACCCGCTTGCGCGAGACGTTGCCGGCGCGGTCCTTGGCCGTCGCGGTCGCCGTCACCCGGTTGCCCTTGCGGACTGTTGTGACCTTGCAGGACGCGACTCCGCTCAGCTTGTCGGTCGCCTTGCAGCGGACCTTCGGGGCCTTGCCACGGTAGGTCTTGCCCGCCTTGACGCCGCTGATCGTGACCCTCGGAGCGGTCCGGTCGATGTTGATGCCGGTGACCGTCACGGTGCCGACGCCGCCGTCCTTGGCCCGCACCTCGCGCACGACCCGCTGGTTCCTGCCGTCCTTGGTCAGGTTCACCGGAGCAGGACAGCCGGTCGTGAGCGCGGCGCTGCCCGTCGTGCAGGTGAAGCTCACCCTGACGGGCGCCGACCACCAGCCGCCGACCTTGGGGCGGGTGCTGGACAGCGTGGCCCTGATGACCGGGTTGACGACCGGGGCTGCGGTGACGGTCACGGTGTGGGTGGCCGAGCCGGCGTCGTACGACGCGTTGCCGGCCTGGTCAGCATCGACCACGCACGAGCCCGGGTTGTCGAAACGCACCGTCGATCCGTTCAGCGAGCAGACGCTCACCGAGCCGGCCGCGACCGAGAGCACGACCGGGTTGCCGGACGCTCCACCGGAGGTGGTCACCGCCCAGGTCTGGCCGACCGTGGCGGCAGCAGGCGGCGTGCCGGTGAAGGCGACCACCTGCGGCGAGGCGGGCGCCGCGGTGCAGCTGATCGTGCCCCGGCGCAGCGAGTGACCGTCGGTGTCACCGTCGTCGGACCACAGCACCTCCTTGGTGCCGCCGACGCAGGTCGACTGCGGGGCGATCGCCAGGCCCTCGTTGTTGAGGTTGGGCATGCCGACCGGGCGGTCGTAGGCGGTGTCGACCACGAAGCTGCCCGAGCCGTCGACCTTCAGCAGCGAGGTCCGGCCGTCGTGGGTGTCATCGGTGACGGCCCACAACCGCTGGCGCTCGGGGTCGAAGCTGACGTCGGCCAGGTGCTCGAAGCCACTGTCGATGGTGGCGATCTTGTGCGAGGTGGTGCCGTCGCTGTCGAGGGCGAAGGCGATCAGGTCGCCGGTGTCCTCGACCGCCACGAAGTACAGGCCGGTGCCGTGGTGCGGATAGGTCGCCGGGCTGTACGCCGCGTGGGTGCTCTGGTCCTCGAACCCGTTCGCGGTCAGGTAGCCGTCCGGGACGAACGCGACGCCCTCGAGGCCCAGGTTGGCGCCGGCGGCCGGGATCTGGCTGGTCAGGTTCCACTCGTTGGTCGCCGCGATCGTCGTGCCGGTCGCCGACGGGTCGTAGCGCAGGATCGACATCCGGCTGACACCGCTGGCGGCGTTGTTGCGCTCGGAGGCGAGGTAGACGAATCCGTCCGGGCCGATGGTGATGCCCTCGGTGTCCGGCGCTCCGGTGCCGTCGGCGTACAGCGGGTCCTTCGGCCAGCCGGGGGCCGGCACGAAGTTGTCGTCGGCGTCGCGGTCCAGCTTGAAGAGCGTGCCCTTCTTGTTCTGCGAGCCCCACAGCACGTCCGTGTCGGCCGGATCGAAGGCCAGCCCGGAGAGGTCCTGCAGGAAGGTCCCCGTCAGGTCGGCGTAGCCGACGCTCTGACCTCCGGGCCACGGTGACGTCTCGAGACCGGGGCAGGAGTTGACGGCACCCTTGGTCGGCGCCTTCGCGTCCTTGAAGTCACCCAGGCCGTCCTTGCAGCGGGCGTACGACTGAGTGGCCGGGGTCGCCCAGCTGTGCTGCTCGATCAGCGTGCTGCCGTCGGCGCCGTACAGGCGGACCGCGTCGGCGTCCCCGAGACCGAACCCGAGGACGCTCTCGTCGAGGACGAGGTAGCCCTTGGCCCCGATGCTGGTCGACGCGGGGATCGCGTACGACCGGGCGTCGTCGCTGCCCTTCACGACGAAGCCGGAGACGTCGACCGGGCTGGCGGAGATGTTCGCCAGCTCGACCCAGTCGCCCGGCGTGCCGCCGGCGGACTCGACCTCGTTGATCCGGATCGGGCTGCAGGCGTTGGACAGACCGCGCGTCGACGCGGTGGTCTCGCGGAAGTCGCCGGTGCCGTCGGGGCAGCGGCCCCAGGTGGTCGCGGCGTGCGCGCCCCAGGTAGTCGTGTCGACCTGGGTGGTGCCGTCCGGCAGGAGCAGCGTCGCGCTGTCGCCGACGCCGAGGCCGAAGCCCGGGCTCTGCGCGATCTCCGTGTAGACGGCGTAGTAGCCGCCGGCCGGGATGGTGGTGCCGGCGGGCACGACGACCGGGGTCGCGACGTGTGCCGGGTCGTTGTCGAGGATCTTCCAGCCGGACACGTTCACGGGCGCGGCGGAGCGGTTCTTGAGCTCGACCCAGTCAGCGACCTGGTCGCCGTTCGACTCGACCTCGTTGATGACCACGTCCGGCGGGCCGGACGGCTCGCCACCACACGCGTTCGCCGAGCCCAGCGTGTCGGTGACGACACCGAAGTCGCCGGTGCCGTTGGGGCAGCGGCCCCAGTTGGTCGCGTGCGTCTCGGTCGGGTACGTCGTGGCGTCGAGCAGGTTCGCGAGGTTGGGCTGGTAGAGCCGGACCGAGTCACCCTTGCCCAGGCCGAACGACGGGTTGACGTCGAAGACGACGTACGCGTGCGCCGCGAGGCTGGTGCCGGTCGGGATGGTGAAGGCGTGGGTGTCGTCGTTGTCCTTGAGCACGTAGCCCGAGAGGTCGACGACGGTCTCACCGGTGTTGGTCAGCTCGACCAGGTCGCCCGGGTCGGACTGGACCTCGTTGATCTTGATCGCCTCGCCGCCGGCCGGGAGCGCGCACTGGTTGGCGGCTCCCTTGGTCGCCGCGGCGGTGACCTCGAACGGACCGGTC
This sequence comes from uncultured Actinomycetota bacterium, assembly GCA_963717855.1. Taxonomy (GTDB): domain Bacteria; phylum Actinomycetota; class Actinomycetes; order Propionibacteriales; family Nocardioidaceae; genus Nocardioides. Next base: position 199,104 of record CAVQXF010000010.1, read on the forward strand.
GCGTTCGGGCAGCGCCCGTAGCTCTTCCCGGAGGCGGGGTGTGCCGGGTAGGTGAAGGACTCCAGCGGGGCGGTCAGGTCGCTGTCGCTGTAGAGCCGCACCGAGTCACCGTTGCCGAGACCGAAGACGAAGTCGACGGACTCACCGTTGAGGACCTTGTACTCCCCCGCGGCGATCGAGCTGCCCACCGGGAACGTGTAGGAGTTGTTCTCGCTGTTGTCCTTGAGCACCCATCCCGACAGGTCGACCGCGCCGGTCCCGGTGTTGAGGAGCTCGACGAAGTCGGGGTTGTTGGAGGAGAGCTCGTTGACCTTCACCGCACTGTCGGGCGTCGCGCAGGTGTTGGCGGCCCCCAGTGAAGCGGTCATCACGCCGAACGTGCCGGTGCCGTCCGCGCAGCGGCCCCAGGTGGTCGCATGGGTGCCGGCCGGCCAGGTCGTGGAGTCGAGCAGGGTCGTGCCGTCCGGGCTGAACAGCCGGGCCGAGTCACCCTTGCCCAGACCGAAGGCCGTGATGTCGATCGCGCGGTGCCCGCCGGCCGGGATCGTGGTGCCGCTCGGCAGCGGATAGCTGTGAGTGTCGTCGTCGTCCTTGAACACGTAACCGGAGAGGTCGGCGGTGCTGCTGCCGAGGTTGACGAGCTCGACGGTGTCGGTCGGGTCGGAGCGGACCTCGTTGATCTTGACGTCGACCACCGCGTCAGCGGTGGCCGGCGCAGCGAGCACGACGAGCCCGGACACCGCGAGAGCGACGGTCGTGAGGAGGGGTGCGAGACGGGTGAGGGCAGGACGACGTGAGGGCAACGCGAGCACTCTTCCTGAGGGGCTGCCGAGTCAGCAGTGGAAAGGTCGCTCGAAGCCTCGGGGCGGGTGGGAAACCCGCGGTGAACAACCGCACGCCGGCGGGCGAACGCTGACGGTCAGGGAGTGTCGCGCCCGCTGAACCAGACGCGGGTGTCCGGCCGGACCAGCATCGCGACGGTGAAGATGCTCGCCAGGAGCGGGAAGGCCAGCACGAAGGCGCCGAGCGCGGCGCCGATCAGGCAGAAGACGGCACAGACGGCCGCCGAGACGATCAGCACGATCCGGGCCCAGTCGACGCGCCGGAAGACCAGGACGGCGAGGCCGGCGGCCGCGAGGGACCAGACGACGAGGCCGGCGATCATCAGGTAGGTCGCGACCAGGAGCATGTCGTCGGAGACACCCTGGGCGGCGATGTCCGGGTTCTCCCGGTGCACCTCGTCGAGCATCAGGTCGGGAGACACGGCCAGCGCGACCGCGCTCGCCACCAGTCCGATGATGACGAGGCCGGTGAAGATCCAGGTCAGCAGGCACGCACGGAGCACGGTCGCCGGACGGGTGCCGACCGGGGCCGCAGTGACCGGGGTGGTCGGCCCCGCTCCGGCAGGCGCGGCCCCAGAGACGGGCGCCGCCGCGCGCGGCTCGGGCAGCGGCCTGCCGTCGAACCAGGCCCGAGCGGGCTGGAGCCACAGGATCGCGGCCGACGCCGCCACGATCGACGTGACGAAGCCACCGGTGGCCATACCGGCGAGGAAGAGGGGTACGGCGAGCACGGTGACCGCCGTCCGGGCGCTCCGGCTGCGCCGCAGCACCTGGTAGCCCAGGATTCCGGCGGCGGTCGCGCACCCGGCGGTGACCATCAGGAGCGTGCGGATCGCGGTGATCGCCGAGTCCGTGCTGACGCCCAGGTCGGAGCCGGGCGGCGTGGCCAGGAAGCTCTGGACAGACTCGAGGTTCTCCAGCGTGTGCAGGCCGGAGAGTCGCTGGACGACCAGGCCGAGAGCGAAGGCCGAGCCGACCATGATCAGCCACCCGGCCATCGTCACCTGGCGAGGTCGCTCCGGGGTCGGCTCAGTCACGTCAGCCATTTCATCACGCCATCGTCAGCTGCAGGCCATCGCCGTCCGGGGCACGGTCGACCCCGACCTGGCCGCCGTCGGTGACCTGCCCCCCGATCAGCAGCTTGGCCAGGGGGTCGCCGATGGCGTTCTGGATCAGCCTCCGTAGCGGCCGAGCGCCGTACGCCGGGTCGTAGCCGGTGTCGGCCAGCCAGCGCTTGGCCTCGTCGGTCACCGCGATCGTGATCCGGCGCACCGCCAGCCGCTTCTCGAGCAGCGCGAGCTGGAGGTCGACGATGTGGGTGAGCTCGTCGAGCGTCAGCGCGTCGAAGATGACGAGCTCGTCGAGCCGGTTGAGGAACTCCGGCTTGAAGGATCCACGCACGGTCGCGAGCACCGAGGCGCGCTTCTGCTCGGCGTCCAGGGTCGGGTCGACCAGGAAGTTCGAGCCCAGGTTGCTCGTCAGGATCAGCAGGGTGTTCCGGAAGTCGACCGTGCGGCCCTGGCCGTCGGTCAGCCGTCCGTCGTCGAGCACCTGGAGCAGGATGTCGAAGACCTCCGGGTGCGCCTTCTCGACCTCGTCGAGCAGCACGACCGAGTAGGGACGCCGGCGCACGGCCTCGGTGAGCTGACCGCCCTCGTCGTACCCCACGTAGCCGGGAGGGGCGCCCACGAGCCGGGCCACCGAGTGCTTCTCGGAGTACTCGCTCATGTCGATGCGCACGATCGCGCGCTCGTCGTCGAAGAGGAAGTCGGCCAGGGCCTTGGCCAGCTCGGTCTTGCCGGTGCCGGTCGGGCCGAGGAAGAGGAACGAGCCGGTGGGTCGGTGGGGGTCGGACAGACCGGCCCGCGAGCGACGGACGGCGTCGCTGACCGCCGTCACGGCACTGCGCTGACCGATCAGCCGCTCGCCGATCACGTCCTCCATCTTGAGCAGCTTGGCGGTCTCCCCCTCGAGCATCCGGCCGACCGGGATCCCGGTCCAGGCCTCGACGACCTCGGCGACCTGCTCGGCGCCGACCTGGTCACCGACCAGCGGGTCGATCGTGGAGTGGTCGGTCTCGGTGGCCAGGGCCAGCGCCTTCTCGAGCTCGGGGATCTTGCCGTAGAGGAGCTCGCTGGCCTCGTCGAGCTTGCCCTCACGCATCAGCCTGTCGGCCTGCCCCTTGACGGTGTCGAGCCGACGGCGCAGCTCACCCTCCCCCTCGAGCGAGGACTTCTCGTGGTCCCACCGCGCCTCGAGCGCGCGCAGCGCCTCCTCCTTGTCGGCGAGGTCGGCGACCAGCTTCGTGAGCCGGTCCTTCGAAGCGTCGTCGCTCTCCTTCTCGAGGGCGAACCGCTCCATCTTCAGCCGGTCGACCTGGCGCCGGAGCTGGTCGATCTCCTCGGGCGAGGACTCGATCTCCATCCGCAGCCGGGAGGCGGCCTCGTCGATGAGGTCGATCGCCTTGTCGGGCAGGTTGCGGCCGGTGATGTAGCGGTCGGACAGGGTCGCTGCGGCCACCAGGGCGGCGTCGGTGATCCGGACGCCGTGGTGCGCCTCGTACTTCTCCTGGATGCCGCGCAGGATCTGGATGCTGTCCTCGACCGACGGCTCGCCGACGAAGACCTGCTGGAAGCGTCGCTCCAGCGCCGGGTCCTTCTCGATCCGCTCGCGGTACTCGTCGAGCGTGGTCGCACCGATCATGTGCAGCTCACCGCGGGCCAGCATCGGCTTGAGCATGTTGCCGGCGTCCATCGCGGAGTCGCCGCCGGCGCCCGCGCCGACGACGGTGTGCAGCTCGTCGATGAAGGTGATGATCTGCCCGCCGGCGTCCTTGATCTCCTCGAGCACGGCCTTGAGCCGCTCCTCGAACTCGCCGCGGTACTTCGCGCCGGCGACCATGGCCGCCAGGTCGAGGCTGAGCACCCGCCGCCCCTTGAGCGAGTCCGGTACGTCGCCGGCCACGACGCGCTGCGCCAGCCCCTCGACGACGGCGGTCTTGCCGACACCGGGCTCACCGATCAGCACGGGGTTGTTCTTGGTCCGGCGCGAGAGCACCTGGATCACGCGACGGATCTCGGAGTCGCGGCCGATCACCGGGTCGAGGCGACCGTCCTCGGCCGCCTCGGTGAGGTCGACGGAGTACTTCTCCAGCGCCTCGTACGTCGACTCCGCCTCCTGGCTCGTCACCCGGCGGTTGCCCCGCACGGCCGTCAGCCCCTCGCGCAGGCCGGCCTCGGTGAGGCTCGCGTCGAGCAGCACCTTCTGGGCGCTGCTCTCCACGCCGGCCAGCCCGATCAGCAGGTGCTCCGTCGCGACGAAGTCGTCCTTCATCCCGTTGGCCAGGTCGAGCGCTGCGGCCAGCACCCGGGTCAGCGAGGCCGAGCCCGACGGCTGCTGCACGGTGGCGCCACTGGCGGTCGGCAGCGCACCGAGCGCCGCCTCGGCGCGCGCGGTCAGCGCCTTGGCGTCGACGCCGGCCTTGGTGACGAGGTTGCGCGGCGTACCGTCCTCCTGCCGCAGCAGTGCCACCAGCAGGTGGATCGGCTCGGTGTGCGTGTTGCCGGCGGTGGTCGCGGCCAGCTGTGCGGCCTCGATCGCCTCACGGCTGCGGGTGGTGAACTTGTCGGCGCCGAAGCTGCTCATGCGCGTGATTCTCCTGATGCTCGGGGGAACTGGTCACCGTTACCGGCAACCTCATCCAGATCAACGAGGAGAGAGTTGAGTCTGTTCCACTCAACTCTGACTATTTCCGGCCCGCGCCAGATATCGCCGGGCCAGCGGGGAGTCGCGCACGCCGCCCCCGGTCTCCAGGTGGTCGGCCTGCGCACGGAGCGCGGTGGCGATGGCCTTGCGCTGCGGCGCCCAGGTCTCGAGCTGTTCGGCGAGCACTCGCAGGAAACCCGGCTCCTGGCTGCGGTCGCCGCCGAGGTCGACCGCGACGAGGGGGAGGTAGACGGAGGTCCGATCACCTGCGCCGCGCACCTCGAGCAGTGCCTGGCCCCCCCGGTTGTCGGTGATCCGGACGCGCTCCGCCGTGGCCCACGCCGCCGTGCGCGGCACGAGTCCGCACACGTCGCGGCCCACGGTGCCGGCGGCGGGGTCGATCCAGGTGCGGCGTCCGATCAGGAAGCCGAGCAGGAGCGCGATCACGAGCACGACGACGACCGCCGCGGCCTGGTTGACCGGGGGCTGCGTCAGCAACGCCCAGACGACGACTCCCACGGCCCCGACGACGGCCGCCCCGACGGACAGCCACATCGTGACCGACCGGCTCACCAGTCGCGGGACCGGGATCCGCTCAGCCATGCAGCACCTCCACCTCAGCGCGGACCGCGGCAACGGCCTCGGCGACCTGCGCCCTGGCCGCGGCCGCCGGCAGCGCCCGAGCCACCGCGGACTGCCCGGCGGGGTCGACGCTCCAGCAACCGCCGGGACCCGAGAACAGCGCGAACGCCGGAGGATCCGTGTCTCCGGGACGCCGTACGACGACGTCCGAGCGCAGGAACGCCGCACCGAGCCGCTCCAGCACGGCATCCGGTGGGGTCGGATCGCCAGGCTGCGCGTCGACGCTCACGTCCGGGCTGTCGACATCGCCGGCGTCCGGGTGCACCGCGGCGGCGACAGCCAGGTCACCCAGCGCGGTGGCATCCGCGATCGCGAAGCGGTGCAGGCCGTCGCGACTCACCTCCTCGAGGAGCACCACGTCGTCGACGAGATGGGCGTACCAGAAGTCCTGGCTCGCGGCGGCGGTGCGGGCCACGGCGACCACGACCTGCGCCGCCTCGCGCAGTGCGATCACCGACCGGATGTCCTGACGGACCATCAGCTCGACCTCCCCGGTCCCCGCGGCGGTCGCACCGGCGACGGCCTCCGCGGTCGGCGGGTCCAGCACTCCGCGCGCGATCAACGAGCGGTACGCCGTACGTCGTGCCGTGTCAGCCGCCACCGGATCGAGGTCGGTGAGGAAAGGCGTCACCGGCATCGCGCCCGGAGCGGCCAGGACCGAGAGCTCCTCGTCGGTCAGCACGTCCACGAAGACGGGTTCGGCTGCGGTCGTCATCAGAGCAGCCCGAACGAGACGGTGTGGAGCGCCGACTTGCCGACGTCCTCGAGCGCCTCGCCGGTGTCGGCCAGCCGGTCGCCCGCCCAGTCCGTGGCAGCCGATGCGGCGTCGGAGATGTCGCCGAGCCGGTCGCCGGTCCAGTCGAGCGCCTTGCCGCCGAACTCGGTGATGTCGTCCCAGTGGTCGTAGACGTAGTTGCCGAGCGTCCACGCGCCGTAGCCGAGGACCGCGACGCCTGCGATGCCGAGTCCGACCGGGCCCAGGGCGATCAGGCCTGCCGAGCTCGCGAGCAGCGCGCCGGCGCCGACCGCACCGGCTGCGCCGAAGCCTCGGGTCGCCCAGCCGCGCGCGCCGTCGTACCCGCCACCGGTCACCGCGTCCATCACACCGGTGACGACGGTGAGCGGTAGGAAGACCTTGCCAGCGATCTTGGCGGCCTTCGCGCCGATCAGGAAGCGCGCGAAACCACCGTTGGCCTTGCCGTTGACGAAGGCCTTCAGGGCATCGTCGCTGGCGTTGATGTTCTTGAGGAACGTCTCGTAGTCGGTGATCGGAGCGGTCGAGGACTTCAGGAAGTCCAGGAACGACTTGGAGCGTCCGAAGAGTCCGACGGACTTCTTGAGCAGCGCGGCCAGGCTCACCGCCCCGGCGCCAGCGGTCCCGAGCGCGCCGAGCAGGTCGCGGGTCTGCCAGGCGCGGTCCAGGTAGGCGTCGACGGCCGACTCCAGGGACTGGGGGAAGGCGACTGCGCTGAGCGACTTGGCCGTGACGCCGTCGGCCGTCGCGACGGCACCGAGGGCCGCGGAGATGTCGTCCGCAAGACCCTGCGCCTCGTTGTTGAGCTCCTGCTGCCGAGCGTTGCGAGCGGCGCCCGCGGCGGCGGCCTGCTCCGGGGAGGACATCACCGGTGGGAGCGTCCGCGCGGTCACGGTCCCGTCGTCGCTCACGGTGAAGCCCTGCGACTGGGCGCCACTGATGGTGTCGAGCAGCTTGGTACGGGCGTGGCCGATGTCGGTCGCGCCGCGACTGAGCGCCTGGCGCGCGGTGTCGAGCGCGTCGGCGAGCTGAGCGCCGATCTTGGCCTCGTCGGCAGCCCGGTCGCGGGCGGCCTCCGCCCACTGGCCACCGGCCTGGGTGAGCGCCTCCTCGAGCGAGCGCCCGACCGAGCGAGCCTGGGTGTCCACCGCCGTGGCCGCCTTGCCGACCTCCTGCGCCGCGGTGTCCAGCACGGCCGGCTGCCACCCCCGCACCTGCGGGATCGTGAGCGTGCTCATCGGGGCACCCCGAAGGTGCCGGCGACCGCGTGATCGGTGCCGCTGAGGTCGGCGGCGGTGCCGCGCGACGCGGCGGAGAGATCGCGCAGCCGGTCGGCGTACACCTGGACGGCGGCGCCCAACCGGGTCGAGACCCACAGGCACGCCTGGCTCGTCTCCGAGCCGACGACGGCGTCGGACACCTCCCCGAAGGGGCTCGCCACGTCGATGTCGGCGAGCGCCGCCGCCGTCGTGTCCACCTGTCCTGCGGCGCTCGAGAGCGCGCCCGTGTCAGCAACCAGCATGGTTCGGACCTACCCACTCGGACGCCACCCGACACCCCGGGAAGCGATCGTCAGCGACCGCGGCGCCAGATCACCACGGACTGGCCGGGCTGCCCCGGACTGGAGGGAGGCTGACGCAGGACGGGCAGCTTGTTGGCCGGTCCGTCCGTACGCCGGGCCGCGGTGGCCTGTCGCAGCGCCTCGCGGGTCGCGACGAGCTCGGCCTGGAGCTCGTCGTTGCGCTGCACCAGGGCCGCGATGCGGTTCTCGAGGTCGAGGATGCGGCGGACGCCCTCGATACCGATCCCGGCCGAGGTGAGCTGACTGATCTCGCGCAGCCGCTCGACGTCACGATGGGTGTAGCGCCGGCCCCCACCTCCCGTGCGACCGGGCGTGATCAGGCCCATCCGCTCGTAGGTGCGCAGCGTCTGCGGGTGCAGCCCGCTCAGCTCAGCGGCGATGCTGATGACGTAGACGGCGCTGTCCGGACCAGGCTGCACGGCGTCACGCGTCCTCGAACAGCTTCGAGCGCAGCGGCTTGCCCGCGGTCGCGTCCCGGTAGGCCTCGACCGCCTCGCGGGCGGCCGGGTCGAGCACGGCGGGCACCTGGACCTCGACGGTCGCGAGCAGGTCACCCTTGCTGCCGTCGGACTTGGTGGCACCGCGCCCGCGGACCCGGAAGGTGCGTCCGTTGGGCGTGCCGGCCGGCACCTTGAGGGTCACCGGGCTACCGCCGAGCGTCGGAACCTTGATCTCGGCGCCGAGCGCGAGCTCGTCGAAGGACACCGGCACGTCGAGCAGCAGGTTGTCGTCCTTGCGCGCGAACAACCGGTGCGAGGACACCTTCACGGTGACGTAGAGGTCGCCGGCCGGACCGCCGTTGTCACCCGGGGCGCCCTTGCCGCGCAGCCGGATCCGCTGCCCGTCCTTGACGCCCGCCGGGATGCGGGCCTGGATCGTGCGGGCCGAGGTGCCGCGCCCGCTGCCGTGGCAGGTCGGGCAGGACTCGTCGTAGGTGAGCTGACGGCCCTTGCACATCGGGCAGGTCTCGTTGATAGCGAAGGCGCCCCCCGCCGAGGCGACGACGAAGCCCGCCCCCTCGCACTGGGGGCACACGTGCGGCTTGGTGCCCGGCTTGCCGCCGGTGCCCCTGCAGTCCGGGCAGGCGGAGTCCGAGGTCAGCCGCAGCGAGACGGTGACGCCGTCGATCGCGTCGGTGAAGCTGATCGTCGCGGTCGTCTCGACGTCCGCACCCTTCTGGGCGCGAGGCCGCCGGGTGCGGGCACCGCCGCCACCACCGAAGAGGTCACCGAACATGTCGCCGAAGCCGCCGCCTGCGCCGCCGGAGCGCTCGCGGAGCAGGTCGTTGAGGTCGAAGCCGCCACCGCCGCTGCCGCCGAAGCCCCCGGGGTAGCTGCCGCCGCCGTAGACACGCATCTCGTCGTACTTGGTGCGCTTCTCAGGGTCGCCGACGACGTCGTACGCCTCAGCGACCGCCTTGAACTTGTCGTGCTTGGCAGTGTCCCCCGGGTTGGAGTCGGGGTGGTTGGCGCGCGCGAGCTTGCGGTAGGCCTTCTTGATCTCGTCGGCCGTCGCGGTCTTGCCGACACCGAGCTCGGCGTAGAAGTCCTTCTGCGCCCAGTCGGCCCGAAAACCGTCATTGGTGCTCATCGCGCACCTCCCTCCCTCGTGATGTAGTCGGCCCGCGTTATGCGGTCGGCCCGCTGGGCGGGTCGACGACCAGGACCTGCGCGGCCCGGACCACCCGGCTGCCGATGCGGTAGCCGGCCTTGGCGACGACCTTGCAGGTCGTCACCTCGACCTCGGGGTCCTCACCGATGTGCGACAGGGCCTCGTGGATCGTCGGGTCGAACGCCTCGCCCGGCGCGCCGAACTTGGCGAGCCCGAGCCCGGCGACGACCCGCTCGAGCTGGTCGGCGACCGTCTTGAGGCCCGGGTCCAGGTCCTGCCCGCTGGTGTCGGCGTGCTCGCGCGCGCGGTCGATGGTGTCGAGGACCTCGGTGATCGGGGCGAGCGCGGCGTACGTCGCGTTCTCCCGGATCAGGTCCCGGTCACGCTCGACCCGGCGCTTGTAGTTGACGAACTCCGCCTGCAGCCGCTGGAGGTCGTTGGTGAGCTCCGCGACCGCGATCTGGGCGAGGGTCAGCTCGTCCTGCTCGGCCGTGGGCTCCTCGACCGTGGGCTCCTCGACCGGCGGATCCTCGACCGGCGACCCCTCGGGCTGAGGAGCAGGCGTGGCCTGCTCCTCAGCCTCCGGGGTGACCGGCCCGTCCTGGGACGGCTCGGTCACTTGGCCTCGTCCTCGGTGCCCTCGTCCACGATCTCGGCGTCCACGACGTCGTCGTCGGACTCGCCGGTCGAGCCGTCCGAACCACCGGCAGCGGCCTGCTCGGCCTCGGCGGCGGCGTACATCGCGGCACCCATCTTCTGGCTGGACTCACCGAGCTTGGTGACGCCGGCCTGCAGGGTCTCGGCGGACGCCTCGGCGTCCTCCAGGCTCACCTTGAGCGCGTCGACGTCGGCCTGGACCTCGGTCTTGACGTCCTCGGGCAGCTTCTCGGCGTTGTCGGCGAGGAACTTCTCGGTCGTGTAGACGAGCTGGTCGGCCTGGTTGCGGGTCTCCACCGCGGCACGCCGGTTGGCGTCCTCCTCGGCGTACTGCTCCGCCTCCTTGACCATCCGGTCGATGTCGTCCTTCGACAGCGCGGAGCCGCCGGAGATCGTCATGGACTGCTCCTTGGAGGAGGCCTGGTCCTTCGCGGTCACGTGCACGATGCCGTTGGCGTCGATGTCGAAGGTGACCTCGATCTTCGGCACGCCGCGCGGGGCCGGCGGCAGGCCGGTCAGCTCGAAGTTGCCGAGCGGCTGGTTCTGCGACCACATCTGGCGCTCGCCCTGGGCGACCTTGATCTCGACCGAGGGCTGGTTGTCGTCAGCCGTGGTGAAGATCTCGGACCGCTTGGTCGGGATCGTGGTGTTGCGCTCGATGAGCGTGGTCATCACGCCACCCTTGGTCTCGATGCCGAGGGAGAGCGGGGTGACGTCGAGGAGCAGCACGTCCTTGACCTCGCCCTTGAGGACACCGGCCTGCAGGGCGGCGCCGACGGCCACGACCTCGTCCGGGTTGACGCCCTTGTTGGGCTCCTTGCCGCCGAGCAGCTCCTTGACGACGTCGCTGACGGCGGGCATCCGGGTGGAGCCACCGACGAGCACGACGTGGTCGATCTTGTCGACCGCGACGCCGCCGTCCTTGAGCACCTGCTGGAACGGCTTCTTGGTGCGGTCGAGCAGGTCGGCCGTCAGCTTCTGGAACTCGCTGCGGCTGAGCTTCTCCTCGAAGTGCAGCGGGCCGGACTCGCCGTGCGTGATGTACGGCAGGTGGATCGTGGTCTCGGCGGACGAGGACAGCTCGATCTTCGCCTTCTCCGCGGCCTCCTGCAGACGCTGCTTCGCGATCTTGTCGGCACCGAGGTCGACGCCGTTGTTGTCCTTGAACTTCTTGACCATCCAGTCGACGACGCGGGCGTCCCAGTCGTCACCACCGAGGTGGTTGTCGCCGGAGGTCGCCTTCACCTCGACGACACCCTCACCGATCTCGAGCAGGGACACGTCGAACGTGCCGCCACCGAGGTCGAAGACGAGGATCGTCTGGTCGTCGCCCTTGTCGAGGCCGTAGGCCAGCGCGGCCGCGGTCGGCTCGTTGACGATCCGGCTCACGTTGAGGCCCGCGATCTCGCCGGCCTCCTTGGTCGCCTGGCGCTGCGCGTCGGAGAAGTACGCCGGGACGGTGATCACCGCGTCGGTGACGGTCTCGCCGAGGTAGGCCTCCGCGTCGCGCTTCAGCTTCTGCAGCACGAACGCGCTGATCTGCTGGGGAGTGAAGTCCTTGCCGTCGATGTCGGTCGTCCAGTCGGTGCCCATGTGGCGCTTGACCGAGCGGATCGTCCGGTCGACGTTGGTGACGGCCTGGCGCTTGGCGACCTCGCCGACCAGCACCTCACCGGACTTGGCGAAGGCGACGACGGACGGGGTCGTCCGGGCGCCTTCAGCGTTTGCGATGACGGTGGGTTCGCCACCCTCAAGGACGGCGACGACGCTGTTCGTCGTGCCGAGGTCGATGCCGACCGCACGTGCCATGGTGTCTGTACCTCCGGGTTGAGTCCTGCTTCAGCGACCATCTTGCGTCGCCGAGGGCAGTCTGCCAAATAAGTTGAGTCCGATCAACTCAACTTTGCTTACTTGGCTCAACGGAGGTCTGCGGCGATCCATTCCGCGATCAGCCGACGAATCTCCGCACCTGCTCGGTGCGCGCCAGCCCGGCGACCCGGGACCGGGGGAACCACCGCGCCTCGTCCGTCGTGCCGTCCACCTCAGCCACGAGGTCACCGCCGGTGACCGTCGCCTCGAAGGCCACGTGGACATGCCGGAGCCAGCGCTCGCGTCCGGGCTCACCGACACGACCCTCGGGCGGCACCACACGGGTCGCGACCCCGAGCAGGCGACCGAGCTCCACGTCGTACCCGGTCTCCTCCTTGGCCTCGCGGACCGCGCCCTGCTCGGCGCTCTCGTGCAGCTCGACGCCGCCGCCCGGCAGCGTCCAGACCGGCACCTCCGGCTCGTTCCAGAGGGCGAGCAGGACCCGGTCCTGGTCGTCGACGATGACGACGTACGCGCCGAGGCGGGTGTCGTAGTCGGTGTAGTCCGGCGCTGGCTCCATGAGTCCATCCTCACTCACGGGAATGTTCGACCCCCGAACGGAGATGGAACTGCCATGACTGTTTCCACTGTCGTCCTGAACAACCAGACCACCATCCCGCAGCTCGGCTTCGGGGTCTTCCAGGTCCCGCCGGACCAGACCGAGGCCACCGTCACGACCGCCTTCGAGGTCGGCTACCGCCACATCGACACCGCGCAGATGTACCAGAACGAGGCCGGCGTCGGCGCCGCCATCGCCGCCTCGGGCATCGCGCGCGACGAGCTCTACATCACGAGCAAGCTCAACAACACCTTCCACGAGCCCGACGCCGCGCGCCGCGCGTTCGAGGAGACGCTGGAGCGCCTCGGCCTCGACCGGGTCGACCTGTTCCTGATCCACTGGCCGCTGCCCACGCAGTACGGCGGCGACTACGTGTCCACGTGGCGCACCCTCACCGAGTTCGTCGCGGACGGCCGGGCGACATCGGTCGGGGTCTCGAACTTCCAGCCGGCACACCTGGACCGGATCATCGAGGAGACCGGCGTCGCGCCGGCGGTCAACCAGATCGAGGTGCACCCCTACTTCACCAACGAGGCCGCCCGCGCCGCCTCCATCCGACACGGTGTCGAGGTCGAGGCCTGGTCGCCCATCGCGCAGGGCAAGGTGCTCGACGACGCCGTCATCGGCGAGATCGCGGCTGCTCACGGCAAGACCCCGTCGCAGGTGACCCTGCGGTGGCACCTCGAGCGCGGTGACATCGTGTTCCCGAAGTCGATGCGTGAGGAGCGGATGCGCGAGAACTTCGAGATCTTCGACTTCTCGCTGACCGACGACCAGGTCGCGGCGATCAGCGCCCTGGACCAGGGCGAAGCCGGTCGCACCGGACCGAACCCGGACACCTTCGACTGGATCCCCAGCTAGCACCGAACCCGTGGCGGCCGCTCCTGCGGCCGCCACGGAGGGCTCCTATCCCCAACATTGAGGATGCCTTCTAGACCGGCTGCGGCGAGGCTTCCAGGCATGTCGGGGGAATCGAAAAACATATGGCATCGGCGCGCGCCCAGATCCTGCGGAGCCCGCCCCACACACCGAATCCGTAGGGGAGTCGTCCAGCTCGGCGTTCTGCTGCTGGTGACACTCGGACTCGTCGCAGGCATCGGGGGTGCTGCCTCAGCGCACACCAACTCGATCAGCGCGACGTGCGAGAAGCTGTCGGTCAAGCTCACGAGCTACGCCGGCTCGGGCAACCGGGTGCAGGTCACGATCGACGGCACGTCGCGGCCGACACCGACCTTCGGCGCGTCGTACACCCAGACCTTCACGTTCGCCGACAGCACGATGGCGCACACGTGGACGGTCAAGGTCACGGCGGTCGGACGACCCGGACGGCAGCAAGGGCTGGTCGTTCACCCGGAGCGGGACGTCCACGCCGTGCGCACCTCCGGACGCGTGCCCGTACCTGGACGGCACCCAGCCGCCCGGCACCAGCTGCACGCCGCCCGACAAGGACAAGGAGTACCGCGACGTGCGCGGCACCCCTGACTGCACCTCACACACGGTGACGGTGACCACGGAGAAGCGCACCCGCACCTACACCTGGAACGGCAGCGCCTGGGTGCCGGGCGAGTGGAGCCCGTGGACCGTCGTCGACACCAAGACTCAGCCGACCACTCCGGAGGAGTGCCCGTCGCCGAAGGTGACGCCGGCCGCCCCGGCGTACCAGCCACCGACCTGCACGAGCGCCCCCACGCTCACCTATGCGGACGCCACCGGCTACCACTGGGTGCTCAGCGGTCCGCCGGAAGCACGGATCCTGACGGCCGTCGCCGTGGGCGACTACGTCCTCCAGGGTCAGACCGTCTACGGCCCGTACGACACCGAGTCCTGGACCCTGGCCGAGCGCCTTCAGCACTCCTGCAACGTGGTCAAGCTGGTCCGGCCCGAGCTCCATCAGTCACCCTCGTGCGGTGTCAACGGCTCGATCGTGCCGCTGGTCCGCGAGTTCATCACCTTCGCGATCTCGGGCGGGTCCTGGGACAACCTCGCCGGCGGTGACTACGTCATCACGGCCACCCTCACCGCGGAAGACGCCGAGTTCGGCGATGCTGCGATCAACGGCTGGCAGGTGCTCGACCGGATCGCCACCATCACGGTCCACCTCGATGCGCCGAAGACGTGCGTGACCCCGAGCGCCACGGCCTCACCGCAGCGCTGCGTCGACGACCAGTCCGGCAACGTGGCCGCGGGCGCCATCACGCTCGGCATCCTGCCCGGCGTCAGCTACGTCGTCCGCGACAGCGAGGGAGCGGTCGTCGCGCCCTCCGCCCTCTCCGCACTCGCCGCCGGGACGTACACGGTCACGGCGACCGTCACCGATACCGCGCTGTACGAGCTGCTGGACGGCAACGGCTTCGTCGGCGGGGTGCAGACGCTGACGGTGCTGCCACCTGCGGTGAACTGCACCGCGGTGATGCCGGTCAAGCCGGCGGTGACCGCGGTCGACGAGTGCTACACCGCCGACGACCGCGTCGACTTCGTCGCCGACAACGACTACTGGACGGCCGAGATCACCGACGAGCACGCACGTGACCTTCACGGCCAAGGGCGACTACGTCTTCGACGGCGACACGAAGCAGGTCGTCCTCGAGTACCCGGCCCTGACCGACGAGCAGTGCCCGCTGGTCCACGAAGGCGACCTCGGCACGCAGTGCGTGGGGTCCGTGCCCTACCTGGCCTACGACCTCACGCTCCCCGAGGGCTTCACGATCGACGACCCCACGCCGCTCACGATCACCTTCGAGAACCCCGACGGCGAGGACTACGTCGTCAACAACCTGCCGCTCTCCGGCAAGCTGCTCTGGCCCGGCGCGTCGGCGACAGAGCCGCTGATGTGGCCCGGCTGGGACCTCGTCAACGGCGAGTACGTCAACGTCGGCAACGACCGGTACGGGTGGACCCGCAACGGCATCACGGTGTCGTTCGACGTCAACCCGCACTACGAGACCACGGTGACCTACCCGCCGGCCTCGGCGAAATGCGCCAACCCGCCGCAGTCGACCCCGCCGAACCCGCCGCCGGCGCCGCCGGAGAACCCGCCGACGACGCCGCCGACCACGCCGCCGACCACCCCGCCCGGGGTGAACCGGCCGCCGACCAACCCCCCGCTGCCCAACACAGGTGGACCGAACGGTGGGCTGATCGGGATCGGCGCCCTGCTGCTGCTCGGCGGAGTGGCACTGGTGCGACGTACGACCAGGAGCGGCTGAGCACGGCTCAACCGTCGAGGGCCCGGCCCCAGGACTCCAGAGTCCTGGCCAGCCGGGCCCTCTCCGTCTGCGACAACAACCCGACGAGCCGGTGCTCGTTGGCCATGTGCGCGGCGAACGCCCGGTCGATGACCTCGCGGCCCGCCTCGCTCAGCGCGACGACCCGGCCGCGGCCGTCGTGGTCGCTGACCCGACGGGTGACCCAGCCCTGCTCGACGCACCGGTCGACCCGCTTGGTCACCGCACCCGAGGACACCATCGTCTGGGCGGCGAGCTCTCCGGGCGTCAGTGCGTACGGCGTACCCGATCGTCGCAGCGTCGCGAGGACGTCGAACTCCCCCTCGCCCAGCCCGAACTCGCCGTACACGGCCACCAGCTCGTCGGTCAGCCGGGCCGCGAGCCGGTGCAGCCGACCGATGACGCCCTGGGGGGACACGTCGAGCTCGGGCCGCTCCCGCCCCCACTGCTCCATGATCCGGCCGACGTGATCGAGGTCGCGATCCTCCGAGGCACCCACGAGCTGGAATATATCTCACCGGGAAAGTATTCTACTTTCCGTGGAAACTAATTCGCCCGTCGGCTCGGCCAGCACCCTGGCCCTGGCCGCCCTCGCCCCCATCGCGTGGGGATCGGGCTACTACGTGACCGAGACGTTCCTGCCGCCGGACCGCCCACTCTTCGGCGCGATGGTCCGGGCGCTGCCCTTCGGTCTGCTCCTGCTCGCCTTCCGCCCTCGGCTGCCGCGCGGCATCTGGTGGTGGCGAGCACTCGTCCTCGGCACCCTCAACATCGGCGCCTTCTTCGTGCTCATCTTCATCGCGGCGTACCGCCTGCCCGGCGGCACCGCCGCCACGCTCACGGCTACCGCCCCGATCATGGTGATGCTGGTGGCCTGGGGGCTGATCGGCGAGCGGCCTCGGGCAGCGGCGCTGGGCGGGGCGGCCATCGGCGCCGCCGGCGTGGCCCTGCTCGTGCTCCGCTCCGGCTTCGCCGTCGACCCGGTCGGCGTCGCCGCATCGTTCGGCGCCGTCGCCATGTCGTCGGTGGGCTTCGTGCTGGTCAAGCGCTGGAAGCCGCCCGTCGACCTGCTCACCTTCACCGCCTGGCAGCTGGTCGCGGGCGGACTGGTGCTGCTGCCAGTGGCGCTGATCGTCGAGGGCGCGCCGCCCAGCCTGGACGCCCGGGCTATCGGTGGCTTCCTCTACCTCGGGCTGGCCGGAACGGTCCTCGCGTACGCCGTGTGGTTCCGCGGCCTGGGTCAGCTGCCCGCGGGTGCCGTGTCCCTGGTCGGCCTGCTCAACCCGGTCGCCGGGACCGTCATCGGCATCGCACTCGCAGGCGAGACGTTCGGTGGCAGCCAGGCCGTCGGCCTGCTGCTCGTGCTCGTCGGCATCCTCGCGGGGCAGCCCGCGGTGACCGCCCGGCTCCGCCGGCGGCGGGGCTCAGCCGGAGACGGTGACCCGGACGACGTTCGACTTCAGCTTGGTGTCGGAGTCGACCACGCGGAACCGGTTGACCCCGGGCTTGCTGGTCTGCACCGGGATCTGAAAGCTCTCTCCACTCACTGATCCGGTCGCCGGGAAGTCGACCCATTGGCCGTCCTGGGACCGCTGGACGGCCAGGATCGCGCCCTCGCCCTCCGGGTAGACGCCGGTCAGCTGGAACTGCTCCATCGCGCCCACGTCGGCCGACGAGGCGGTCAGCGTGATCTCGCGCTGGGGGGACTCGCTCTCCGCGGGCGACGACGACTCGGGGGACTCCTGCGTGTCGCCGGGAGCGAGAGTGATCTCGGGGTCGGACGCGTCCGTGGTCTTCGCCGGCGACGGCAGGTAGAGGCTGGCCTCACTGTTGGCCGCGGTGTCCTCCGAGGCGCCGCCGATGCCGAGCACCTTCGTGCCCGCGAGCACCACCAGTCCCAGGACCAGGCCGACGACCAGGCCGACGCCCACGAGGGCGACCAGGCCGGCGATGATCGGGTGCTCCTCGCTCGGCCGGTCCGGCAGCTTCTCGGCCACGTCGATCCCCTCCCCGGGTCCTGGTGCGTACGCCGCCATTGTCGGTGAGCCGGCCGGCCCCGCCAAAAGCGCGCCACCCATGGGACCCGGTCAGCAGGCGTCAGATCCCACGCTTCCAGACGATCTCCTCGTGCAGCCTGCGGCTGCGCCAGCCGTCCGGCGTCCGGGTCATCGTGTGGTGGTAGAGGCCGCCGAACTCCACGACCTTCTCCCCGCCCTTGCCATCGTCCATCGGCATCGGGTTGTGGAAGTAGGCCGAGCAGGTCGCCTCGTCGCCCTCGATCCTGGTGTCGAGCTGGGCCAGGGAGTGCATCCGCTTCGGGAAGAACGCCGGCAGCACCTCGGCCAGCCAGGTCTTCACGGTCGGGTAGGTGTCGGCGATCCCGCCGGACTCGGTGTAGTCGATCTCGGCGTCCGGGGTGAAGACGGCGTCGAGCAGGTCCCACTCCCCGGTGTCGATGCCGCGGGTGTAGCGGATGACGACGCCCTCGATCTCGAGCCGGTCGCTGATCTCCTGGAGGTCCACGTGTGAACTCTGGCACAAAACTGGAACACGTTCTACTGTGTGGGCCATGAGATTCACCTACGCCGAGGCGATGACGCGGGCGGAGTTCTACGCTCCCCTGGCGCAGGCAGCGGAGGCGGCCGGCTACACCAGCATGACGGTGGCCGACAGCCTCATCTACCCGAAGGACTCCGACTCGAAGTACCCCTACACCGACACGGGGGACCGCGCGTTCCTCGACGGCAAGGAGTTCATCGAGACGATGGTGATGTGCGCGCACCTCTTCGCGCACACCACCACGCTGCGACTCACCCCCTTCGTGCTCAAGCTCCCGGTGCGCCCGCCGGTGCTGGTCGCCAAGCAGGCCTCGTCCCTGGCCTACCTCTCGAACAACCGCCTGGGTCTCGGCGTCGGGATCTCGCCGTGGCCCGAGGACTTCGCCAACCTCGGCGTCGACTGGGCCCGGCGCGGCAAGCGCATGGACGAGTGCATGGACATCCTGCGCGGGCTGACCACCGGGGAGTTCTTCTCGTACTCCGGGGAGTTCTACGAGGTCGACGAGCTCAAGCAGTGCCCCGGCGCCACCGAGAAGATCCCGCTGCTCGTCGGCGGCCACGTCGATGCCGCGCTGCGTCGCGCCGTGCTCAAGGGTGACGGCTGGATGCACGCCGGCGGGGACGGCGAGGAGCTCGACCGGATGCTCCTCCGGCTCGCCGAGATCCGCGAGGAGGAGGGCGACACCCGCGACGACTTCGAGGTGCACGTGATCTCCTACGACGCCTACGACCTCGACGGCATCAAGCGCCTCGAGGACAAGGGCGTCACCGACTGCATCGTCGGCTTCCGGGTCCCCTACATCATGGGTCCGGACACCGAGCCCCTCGAGAAGAAGATCGAGCACCTCGAGAGGTACGCCGAGCAGATCATCAGCAAGGCGTCCTGATGTCGGAGTCGTACGGGCTGACCAAGGTCCTCCAGGACGCGATCGCCGAGGCCGAGGAGCTGGTCGCCAACGCGCCGTTCATCCGGACCGAGCAGGACCGGCTCGAGGGCTACGACTACCTGTCCGGGCGGATCCGGATGGCCATGCAGATGGCCTTCGACCACGATCTCGACCGGACGCTCTTCATCAACCCGACCCACCAGTTCTCCCGCCAGGGGCTCGACAACCCGGACGCCATCTACTTCAACGCCTACCTCAAGGAGGGCGTCGAGTACGTCGTACGCGGCCGCCGCGGCACGTCGGCGGACCTGTCCTTCCAGGTGATGGGCGGCGCCTACTCCGCGACCACGGCGGCTACTTCGATGCTGGCCTTCGACGATCGTGAGCTGGAGAAGGACACCGACGGCAACTTCGAGTTCCGTTATACGGCCGAGCCGGGCGCGAAGACGATGATCGTGCGTGAGGTCTTCAACGACTGGGACACCGAGGAGCGCGGCCTGATCACCATCGAGCGGACCGACACCCTCGGCCTGCCGGCCAAGGCGCTCGAGCGCGACCGGATGGCGAAGCGCTACGAGGTGGCCGCGCGCAGCCTGGTCGGCTCGATCCAGACGTGGTTCGCCTTCCCCCAGTTCTTCCAGTACAAGGAGCCGGTCAACCAGCCGACCGCCCCGCAGTCGACGCCCGGCGGCCTCGCTTCGCAGCGCTCGTCGATCGGGCACTACGGGCTAGCGGAGGACGAGGCGCTCGTGATCACCGTGCCCGAGTGCACCGACTGCGCCTACCAGGCCATCCAGATCGGCTCGGACTGGTATGCCTCGACCGACTACGAGACCCATCAGACCTCGCTCACGAAGGCGCAGGCCGTCACCGACCCCGACGGCAAGATGCGGTTCGTGATCTCGGAGACGCCGCCCGGCGGCACGCCGATCGCGAACTGGCTGGAGACCACCGGCCACCGCACCGGCGCGATCATGCTGCGGTGGCAGCGCCTGACCCGCGACCTCGGCCCCGAGGACGGGCCGGTCGCCGAGGTGATGCCGCTCGCCGACGTACCGACTCGGGTCCCGCACTTCACCCCCCTCACCCCCGAGGAGTACGCCGAGCGCATCGCCGCCCGGCAGCGCTCCGTTGCCCGAAGGATGATCAGCTGATGACCGAGCTTGGCTACGCCGAGGCCCACGACACCTCGATCGAGGAGCGCTACACCGCCGTACCCCTGCTCAAGGGGAAGGTCATCGTCATCTCCGGCATCGGCCCCGGCCTCGGCCGCTCGCTCGCCGAGGAGGCCGCCAAGATGGGCGCCGACCTGGTGATCGCCAGCCGCACCGAGTCCCGGCTGCTCGCGCTCCAGGCGGAGCTCGAGGGCCACGGCGTCAAGGTCGTCAGCGTCGTCACCGACGTGACCGACGAGGACTCGCGCGTCAACCTGCGCGACAAGACGCTCGAGGCGTTCGGCCGCGTCGACTGCGTCATCAACAACGCGTTCACGATCCCGCCGATGGACCCGATCACCCAGATCAGCCCGCGCAAGCTCGCGAGGGTCAACGAGACCAACGTCTTCGCCCCGCTCCGGCTCTCGGCGCTCTTCGCCGACGCGCTGTCCGAGGCCAACGGCTCGATCATCATGCTGAACTCCTGCGTCTCCTTCTCCTCGCAGCCCGAGTACGCCGGCTACAAGCTGTCCAAGGGGGCGCTGGAGCACCTCGCCTCGTCGCTCGCGACCGAGCTCGGCCCGCGCGGCATCCGGGTCAACAGCGTCGCGCCGTCGTACATCTACGAGGACGTCAACCGCGGTTACTTCGACTTCCTCGCCGCCGTCGAGAGCAAGACGCACGAGGAGGTGTACGCCGAGAAGGCGGCGCCGACCGACCTCAAGCGGCTCGCCTCCTCCGAGGAGGTCGCCCGCGCGACGCTCTTCCTCGCCAGCGACCTGGCCTCCGCCGTCACGGGTCAGATGCTGACCGTCGACTGCGGCGAGTTCCACGACTGACCATGTCCGACAACATCATGACCCGCGAGCGCGCGGACGTCGGGTCGTACGACGACATCGTGGCGGCCGCCGTACGCACGACCGGGCTCTCCGACTTCGGCGGCACCGTGCACGAGGAGGGCCTGCGGGTCCTGACCGAGGACCTCGCGTCGCCGGAGGCCGGGCTGACCCCGCGCGGCAACTACTTCCAGCGCTCCGAGGTGAAGTCGGCGCTGGTCGGCGTGCTCCTGACGCAGGCGCAGTTCGCCGCGCACCCGGAGCACCGGGACGTCCCGATCGAGCGGCCGATCTTCCTGATGGGCCTGCCGCGCACGGGCACCACGGCGCTGCACCGCTACCTGCACGCGGACCCGAGCGCGCAGGGACTGGAGATGTGGCTGACGCAGTACCCCCAGCCGCGGCCGCCGCGGGAGACCTGGGAGTCCGACCCGATCTTCCACGCGATGCAGCAGGCCTTCTCCGCGCACCACGTCGAGAGCCCTGAGTTCATGGGGATCCACTACATGGATGCCACCACCGTGGAGGAGTGCTGGCGGCTGCTGCGGCAGACCGGCAAGTCCAACTCCTACGAGTCGTTGGCCAACCTGCCGCGCTACACCGACTGGCTCAAGCAGCAGGACTGGACCGACGCCTACGCGCGGCACAAGGAGAACCTGCAGCTGGTCGGGCTCAACGATGTCGAGAAGCGCTGGATCCTCAAGAACCCGTCGCACATGACCTCGCTCGACGCGCTGATGACCGTCTACCCCGACGCGCTGATCGTCTACACGCACCGCGACCCCGTCACCTGCATCGCGTCGTCGTGCTCGCTGTCCGCCGAGACGACGGCGGGGCACAGCTCGACGTACGTCGGTGGCGTGATCGGCCACACCCAGCTCGACCTGTGGTCGCGCGCCTTCCACGCCTTCCACGACGCGCGGCCGGCGTACGACCAGGACCAGTTCATCGACATCGCGTTCAAGGACCTGGTGACCGACCCGCTCGCGGTGACCCGGCGCGTCTACGACCAGTTCGGGATCGACTGGACGCCGGAGGTGCAGTCGGCGATCGAGGAGATCGACCAGGAGTCCAAGCAGGGCAAGGCGAAGCCGTCGCACACCTACACGCTCAAGGACTACGGCCTCACCGAGGACCGGGTCCGGGCAGCGTTCGACCGATAGGACGTCATGGACAAGAAGCGCGTAGTCGTCTGGGGCACCGGTGTCGTCGGCTCGATGGTGATCGCCGAGATCGCGGACCACCCGGTCTTCGAGCTGGTCGGGGTCGGCGTCTCGAACCCGGCCAAGGTCGGCGTCGACGCCGGCACCATCTGCGGGATCGCACCGACCGGGGTGATCGCGACCGACTCGGTCGAGGAGCTCATCGCTCTGGCGCCCGACGCGCTGGTGCACTACGGCCCGACGGCGCAGTACGCCGACGACAACATCCGGGTGATGTCGGCCTTCCTGCGCGCCGGCATCGACGTCTGCTCGACGGCGATGACCCCGTGGGTGTGGCCCTCGATGCAGCAGATCCCATCCAACTGGGTCGACCCGATCACCTCGGCGTGCGAGGAGGGCGGCGCGTCGTGCTTCACGACCGGCATCGACCCGGGCTTCGCCAACGACCTGTTTCCCCTGACGTTGATGGGGTTGTGCGGTCGCGTCGACTCGGTGCGAGCCTCGGAGCTGCTCGACTACACCGACTACGAGGGCGACTACGAGGACGAGATGGGCATCGGCCGCTCGCCCGACTTCACGCCCCTGCTGGAGATCCCCGAGCTGTTGATCATGGCGTGGGGGGCGACCGTCCCGATGATCGCGCACGCGGCCGGCATCGAGCTCGACGAGATCACCACGACCTGGGACAAGTGGGTGACCCCGACCGATCGCAAGACGGCCAAGGGCGTCATCACCGCAGGGCAGGTCGCGGCGATCCGCTTCACCATCAACGGGATCTACCAGGGCCGAGAGGTGGTCTCGCTCGAGCACGTCAACCGGATCGGCCTCGACGCCGCCCCGGACTGGCCCGCCGGCTCGGCCGACGACGTCTACCGGGTCGACATCCACGGCTCGCCGTCGATCAGCCAGGAGACAGCCTTCCGCTTCACCGATGGCACCGGCCGGGCCCCTGCCGTCGCCGGGTGCCTCGCCACCGGGCTGCGCGCGCTCAACGCCGTACCGGCTGTCAACGACCTGCCCGCGGGCTGGGTGACTGCCCTCGACCTGCCGCTGATCCCGGGGGTCGGCACCATCCGCTGAGACTCACGCGACCAGCCCGCGGTGCTCCCGCGGGCTCACGCCGTACGTGCGCTTGAAGGCGGTGCTCAGGGCGAACGGTGTGGAGTAGCCGACCTGGCGAGCGACGACGGCCAGGGTCGCGGCGGGGTCGCGGAGCAGGTCGGCGGCCAGCGCCAGGCGCCAGCCGGTCAGGAAGGTCATGGGCGGCTCCCCGACGACGTCGGTGAACCGGCGGGCGAAGGCCGCTCGGGAGACGCCGCCCGCTGCGGCGAGCTCTGCCACGGTCCACGGGTGCTCCGGGTGGTGCTGCATCAGCCGCAGCGCCGGACCGACCACGGGGTCGCCCTGCCCGGCGTACCACGCGGGCGGCGAGGCCTCGGGACGCGCGAACCAGGTACGCAGCACCGCGATCAGCAGCAGGTCGAGGAGGCGGTCCAGGACGGCGTCCTGACCCGGCGCGTCCTTCACGATCTCGTCGGCCAGCAACGTGACCAGCGGTGAGCCGAGCTCGCGCTCGCCGAGCACGACGAAGTCCGGCAACGTCCGCAGCAGCCGTCGACTCACCTCCCCCTCCAGCAGGTAGGCGCCGGTCAGCAGAACGGTCTCGCCGGACGCGCTGTTGCCCCAGCTGCGCACGCCCTGGCGCATCTCCTCCTCCAGGGACTGCCCGTCGAGCGTGGTGCAGTGCTGGCCGGGATGGATGACGACCTCCGGGCGCGTCCCGGGGTCGTCGGCGATGGTCCAGTGGCCGGGTCCGCGGGCGACCACCACGTCGCCGGCCTCCAGGAGGAACGGGTCGGCGCCGTCGGGCAGTGCCCAGAAGCCACCGCGCACGACCGCGGTCAGCGAGAGCGGCGACTCGTCCTGGAGCCGCACCGCCCACGGCGGGTCCATCAGGCAGCGCAGCAGGAACGCTCCGCGAGCGCGGGGTCCGTCGAGGAGCGCCGCCAGTCCGTCCATCCCGCCACCGTAGACCTGGACGTTCGCGTATGGAAGAGCGTCGTACGACGATGGATCGTCTCGTTGTTTCACGGTGTGCTGGCTCCATGAACGATCTCCTCGAGACCCTCCGCGGCCCGGTCCTCCTCGCCGGCACCGTCGCCGCCGGCCTCCAGGCCGGGACCTACTACACCTGGGCGTGCGGGGTGATGCCTGGACTTGCGCGCACTGACGACCACACGTTCACCTCGTCGATGAACCACATCAACGTGGCGATCGTGAACCCCGTCTTCATGCTCACCTTCCTCGGCGCACCGGCACTGGCCGCCGCTGCCGTGGTGACGACCAGCTCGGGCGCCCGCGGCTGGGCGATCGCGGGCCTCGCTCTCGCGCTGGGCACCGTCGCGATCACCGGCGCTCTGAACGTGCCGCTCAACGACGCTCTGGCGGCGGGCGGCACGCGCGCCGACTTCGAGGACGCCTGGGTGCGGTGGAACATCCTCCGCACCGCGACCTCGACCGGAGCGCTCGCCTGCCTCGCCTGGACCGCGTGGCGCTCCTAGGGACACCTCCTGGAGCGAGTGGGGCGGGTCTGCTCAGCTCTCGCCGGCAGCCTCGCGCACAGCGCGCTCCGCGACGGCGTACTCGTCGGTGCGGTTGTCGTAGTCCCAGAAGTCGTGCAGCCAGACGGCGGTGAGCGTGACGCCACCGACGCAGGCGAGACCGCCGCTGACGATCGCTCCGCGCACCGACCAGAGGTCGGCGGTGATGCCGGCGCGGACCTGGCCGCCGAGCGGACCGACGGAGTAGGACAGCATCTCGATGCCAGCCAGCCGACCGCGCATGTTCTCGGGGATCGTCTGGCTCCAGACGGTGCCGCGGAAGACACCCGAGATCATGTCAGCGGCTCCGGAGAGCGCGAAGAGCGCCGCCACCAGCCAGATGTTCGGCATCAGGCCAGCCAGGGCGACGAAGGCGCCGTACGCCGCGGCGGCGATCACGATCGCCCGGCCGTGGTGATGGATGCGGGCGGTCCAGCCGCTGAGAGCGGTCGCAACGAGAGCCCCGACGGTCTCCGCGGAGTAGAGCAGGCCGAGCAGCTGCGGTTGGCCGAAGACCTCCTCCGCCAGCGCGGGGAAGAGCACCACCGGGATCGCGAGGAACATCGCGGCGATGTCGACCAGGTAGGTGCCGAGCAGGTCCTTGCGGCGTACGGCGTAGACCATCCCCTCTTTGATGCCGGCCAGACTGGGCGGCGTCGTCTCGGCGCGGTGCGGGTAGGACCGCATCAGCACGAACATCAGGCTGGCCACACACAGCCCACCGATGTCGACCAGGAAGCACCAGCCGATCCCGACGTATGCCACGAGCAAGCCGCCGACGGCGGGCCCGACGAGGACCCCGAGCTGCATGCCGAGGCTGGTGAGCGCATTGGCGGCGGGGAGCTGGTCGTGCGTCACGGTGCGCGGCATCAGCGCTTCGCGCGACGGCCGCTGCAGGGACGAGCTCGCGGCCAGGAAGGCTGACACCACGAAGATCACCCACAGGCTGGGCTCAGGCCGGAACGCGTTGACAGCCAGTACGGCGGTGAAGGCGGCCTGGGCGATGCCGGTCGACACCAGCAGCTTGCGCCGGTCGACATGGTCGGCGAGCGCACCGCCGTACAACCCGAAGATCACCAGCGGGACGAGCTCGACCAGGCCGATGGCTCCGACCGCGAAGTTCGATCCGGTGAGCGTGTAGATCTGATAGGGGATGGCGACGTAGCTGACCATCGCGCCGAAGTAGAAGACCGTCCCGGCGAGGAAGAGCAGCCGGAAGTCCCGCGACGCACGCAGCGGCGTGGTGTCCAGGCGCAGCGCCTTGAGGCGGGCGGTCAGGCTCATCCGTCGATCACAAGGGGTGATCGTCCCAGCCCGGCCCGCCGGAGGCGACCGGTTTAGCGGCGGACGACCCGGACCTGCGCGCCGCCTCGCGGGACACTGGTGATGTTGCGGACCTGGGGGATGTCGTCGCCGACCGCGGTGACGTCGTACGCCTTGAAAACCTCGCGCAGCACGGCGACCCCCTCCATCTGGGCGAAGCCGGCTCCGATGCAGCGGCGGACGCCGCCGCCGAACGGGATCCACGTGT
This sequence comes from uncultured Actinomycetota bacterium, assembly GCA_963717855.1. GTDB lineage: Bacteria > Actinomycetota > Actinomycetes > Propionibacteriales > Nocardioidaceae > Nocardioides. Next base: position 225,278 of record CAVQXF010000010.1, read on the forward strand.
TGGTGGGTGGGTTGTGGCCGAGGAAGCGCTCGGGCTTGAACGCCGACGGGTCCTCGTGATTGTCGTCGCGGGAGTGGGCGATGATGATCGACGGCCCGACGGTCGTGCCTGCCGGCAGGTCGTAGCCGGCGATCGTGGCGGGCTTCATCAGGGTGCGCACCACCATCGGGATGATCGGGTGCAGCCGCATCGACTCCTTCATCACCGCCTCGAGGAGATCGTCGTCGCCCTCGTCGGCGGCGACCCGGCAGCGGGCCAGCAGATCGTCGTCGCGGCCGACCTCGTAGAGCGCCCAGGCCAGTGCGCTGGCGGTCGTCTCATGGCCGGCGAGCAGCAGGGTGACGAGCTGGTCGCGCAGCTCGGTGTCGCTCAGGGCGTCCCCGTCCTCCCCCTGCACGATGAGGCGGGAGAGTACGTCGGTCCGCTCGGCCAGGTCGGGCGCCGTACGACGCTCGCGGATCTCGGCGTACATCAGCAGGTCGAGCTCGCGCTGGTTGTCGACGGTCCGCTTCCAGGGCCCGTACTTCTGCAGCTGCGGGTAGCCCCAGCCGAGCAGGATGATCGGGCTGACGTTGACGGTGGCGTTGACCCGCGGCCGCAGCTGCGCCAGACGGGACTCGTCGGTGACGCCGAAGACGACGCGGAGGATCACCTCGAGGGTGAGTGCGTTCATCCGGTCGAGCGAGCGGAACTCCTCACCGTCGCGCCAGGTCGCCACCTGGGCCCGCGCGACCTCGGTGACGAGGTCGCGGTACTCCCGCAGCGCGTGGCCGTTGAACGCCGGCATCAACAGCTTGCGGGCCCGCTTGTGCTCGGCGCCGTCCTGGAGCAGCAGCGAGTGCTCACCCATGATCGGGCCGAGGATGCCGTTCGCCTTGCCGGCGTGGAAGACCTCCGGGTCGCCGGCGAAGATCTCCTTCGCGTGCTCGGGCCGGGTGACGAACACCAGCGGCCGGCCGCCGGGAGCGATCCGGAGGGTGAAGACGTCGCCGTACTTCTTGTGCATGTAGGGGTGGAACCGGTGGCGGAACCGGAGCAGACCGGCCGTCTGGAGCAGCACCGGCCAGCGCGGACCGGGCGGCAGTCCGGTCGGGTCGACGGGCGGCGGCTTGCGCTGGTTGCCGGGCGTCATCCGCCGGAACCGCTGGGTGGTGAGCTGGTCGACGTCGTCCAGGGTCGTCACGCGGCCGACCGTACGCCCGTCTATTGAATGCCCGTCAATAGACCGTCGAACGGTAGGGCTGACGGGCAAACCTGCAGGCTGACGGGGAGAATTCTCCCCGTCAGGGGTCCATTTCCCCGGCCGACCGGGGAAATCGCCCTAGGGCGAAAGCACCCGCGTCAAGAACGCCACCTGGTGAGCGACGACGGCGTCGTGCCACGGCTTGCCGGCGTACACGTCGAAGTGGTCGCAGGGGTAGTGGCGCACCTCGGCCCGGGCCTTGAAGGCGGCCTTCATCGAGGAGTGGGGCGGCGCGCTGCGGTCGAAGTCGGCGACCTGGAAGAGCGAGGGGCACGCGACGGCGTCAGCGACCTTGATCGGGCGGTGGCCGCCGAGCTCCATGCCGACGGTCGCGTCGATCTCGTTGCGCCAGGTCGGCCCCGCGATCGCGAGGTAGTCGTCCTGCGAGCCCTCGATGGTCATCGCGCCGAGCTGACCGGGGCCGGCCACCACCGGCATCATCACCGGCTTGCCCACCTTGCTGCGGAAGCCGGCGACGGTGGAGCGGAGCATCTCCGTCTTGGTGTGCGTCGCCAGCGCGTGCCGACCGGCGGCGAGCCCGTCGACGAGCGGGGTCAGCGCCACGACGGCGGCGACGTCGGCGCGCCCGGCCGCGGCCGAGAGGGCATGGCCACCGGCGAGCGAGACGCCCCAGACCACGAGCCGCTGCGGGTCGACGCCCGGCAGGCGCGCGGCGGCCGACATCGCGGCCCGGTAGTCCTCGAGCTGGCCGGCCATCGACACGGTCTGCCGCGGCTCTCCCGACGACGAGCCGAAGCCGCGGTAGTCGAACGCGAGGACGTCCAGGCCGGCAGCGGCCAACGCCTCGGCGAAGGGCTGCAGGCCGGAGTCCTTCGTGCCCGCGAGCCCGTGGGCCATCACGACGACGGGCCGTCCGGCGTCGGTCGCCAGGGCGTCGCCCTCGCCGGTGAAGTGCCACGCGTGGCACTCGACGCCGCCGGAGACGAACGTGACGTCGTCGTGCTTCATGCGGTCCTCCCATAGATGCTGGCCAGCCAGATGTGTACGACGGCCTCGACGTGGCCGTCCCAGTCGAAGTCGGCCGGGGCGTGGACCAGGCGCTCGAGCGTCCGGTCGTTGAGGTCGAGCAGGGCGGTCGCGATCGCGGTCGGGTCGGCGCCGTCGGGGGCGACCCCCGCGGTGCGCTCGCCCTCGATCACGGCCGCGAGCACCACGACGAACGACTCCTGGAAGGTGTCCCACTGCTCGCGTACGGCGGGGCTCGAGGCCCGGGCCTCGAGCATCGCGCGGTAGATGTAGGTCCGGTGCGACCATCCTCGGAAGATCGCGCGGATCGCGCTCGACACCCGCAGCTGCATGCCGTCGGCGTCGTCGCCGTCCAGCTCGGCGGCGTCCCACGCGTCGTCGTACATCTCCCCCATCAGCGCAGCGACGGCCGCCGCCTTGTTGTCGAAGTAGAAGTAGAACGCCGAGCGCGTCACGCCCGCGCGACGCGACAGGTCGGCGACGTTGATGGCGTCGAGGCTCGCGTCGGCCCCGGCGTCGCGGAGGTGGTGGTCGAGGGCCTCCAGCAGGGCGGCGCGGCGGCCGTCACCCTTGGTGGCAGCCCGGTTCACGTCGATCGCCCGACCAGCGCCGGCGCGCCCTGAGTGTGGGCGCGAGCCCGACCTGCAGGGAGCTCCTTGGTGCGCATCTGGTGCTCGTAGACGAAGTAGTCGAGCTGGTGGGTGTGCCGCGGCCGGTCGAGCATGTGCCCCATGTAGAGCTCGTCGTCGGCCTTGATCACCGCGTGCATCTCCTCGACCGACGGCGGGACGTACTCGCCCACGGCGTACGCCGCGATCAGCCGCGCCTGGCTCTCGACGAACGGGAAGAGCGTCGGCGTCGACTGGGCGAACCCGGCGAAGAGCAGGTCGTCGACGCCGGGCTTGATGATCCGCTTGTAGAGGTCGATCCGGTTGTCGGGCGCGTGCAGGAACTCGGGGTCGAAGAACGGGAAGGTCAGGTTGTAGCCGGTGGCGTAGATGATCACGTCGAAGTCCGCCGACGTGCCGTCCTCGAAGTGCACGGTCTCGCCGTCGAGCCTCGCCACGTTGCCCTTCGGGACCACGTCACCCGACTTCAGCCGCAGCGGCAGCTCGCCCGACTGCGTCGGGTGCGCCTCGAAGAACTTGTGGTTCGGCGCCGGCAGGCCGTAGAGCGTCGGGTCGGAGTAGGTGAACCGCTGGCCCCACTGGGCCGCCTTGCGCTGCCAGGACAGCGGGATCTGCGGAATCGTCCGGTAGTTCATGTCGGCCGCCTTGCCGCCGACCAGCTTGGGCACGATCCACGCGCTGCTGCGCGTCGATAGCGTGACCTCGTTGCGCAGCGAGCGCTGGGACAGCTCCACGGTGACGTCGGCAGCGCTGTTGCCCAGGCCGACGACCAGGATCCGCTTGTCCATCAGGTCCAGCGGCGTCCACGGGTCGATGTAGTGGTGCGAGTGGATCGACTGGCCGGTGAACTCACCGGGGAACTCGGCCATCCGAGGGTCCCAGTGGTGGCCGTTGCCGACCACGAGGAGGTCGAACCGGCGGGTGTCGCCGCGCTGGTCCAGGATCTCCCAGCCGCCACCGGGCAACCGGGTGGCACTCACGACGCCGTTCTCGAACTCGATGTGGTCACGCAGCGAGAAGGCGTCGGCGTACGAGTCCAGGTAGTCCTTGATCAGCGTGTGGTGCGGGAAGTCCGGGTAGTCGTCGGGCATCGGGAAGTCCCGGAAGGACAATTGGTGCTTCGACGTGTCGATGTGCAGCGAGCGGTAGGCGCTGCTGTGCCCGTTGGGGTTGCCGAAGGCCCAGTTGCCTCCGACCCGGTCGGAGGCCTCGAAGGTCGTGTACGGCACGCCGTAGTCGCCGAGCATCTTGCTGGCCGTGAGGCCGCTGATCCCGGCACCGATCACTGCTGTGGTGGGTAGCACATCGGGGACGGTAGGCCCTAAGTTGACACGCGTCAACAAAATTCCACCTGAGGAGTGAGATGGGCGAGCAGTCCGACCGCGTAGCGGTCGTCTTCGGAGGAGCGTCGGGCATCGGGGCCGCGATCGTCACCAGGTTCACGGCCGAGGGCTGGCGGGTCGAGGTCGCCGACCTGCCCGCGGTCGACGTCACCGACGAGGCGTCGGTGGCGGCCTGCCTGGACGGCGTCGTCGCCACGCACGGTCGGCTCGACGCCGTCATCAACAGCGCGGGCGTCTCCACCTTGGGCAACGTCGTCGACCTGGACGTGGCGGAGTGGCGCCGCGTCGTCGACGTCTGCCTCACCGGCGGGTTCATCGTCATCAAGCAGGCCGGCCAGCGGCTCACAGCCGGCGGCTCGATCGTCTCGCTCTCATCGCTCAACGCCCGTCAGCCCGGCGCCGGCCTGGCGCCGTACTGTGCCGCGAAGGCCGGGCTCTCCATGCTCACCGAGGTCGCCGCACTGGAGCTCGGGCCGAGCGGGATCCGGGTCAACGCGATCGCCCCCGGCCTGATCGTCACGCCGCTCACCCAGCCGGCGATGGACATCGCCGGCATCGAGGACGACTACATCGAGAACACGCCGCTGGGTCGCGCCGGGACACCCGACGAGATCGCCGAGGCGGCCGTCTACCTGACCAACGCGCAGTGGGTCACGGGCGAGGTGCTCGACATCAACGGCGGCGCGCACCTGAAGCGCTACCCGGACCTCAACAAGCACGTGCTGGCGGCCTTCAGCTGAAGACCGCACCCGGGTTGAGGATCCCCTGCGGGTCGAGGGCGTGCTTGACACGTTCGTTCAGCGCCAGGGCGTCGGGGCCGAGGTAGGCCCCGAGCCAGGGTCGCTTGAGCCGTCCGACACCATGCTCGCCGGTGATGGTGCCGCCGAGCGCGATGCCGAGGTCCATCACGGCGCCGTACGCCGCAGTCGCGCGCGCGGCCTGGTCGGCGTCGGCGGGGTCGAAGACGATCAGCGGGTGCGTGTTGCCGTCGCCGGCGTGGGCGACGACGGCGATGACCACGTCGTGCTCCGCGGCGATCCGCTCGATGCCGCGGACCATCGCGCCCAGCTGCGGCAGGGGCACGCCGACGTCCTCGAGCAGCAGCGAGCCGTGCGGCTCCATCGCCGGGATCACCATGCGGCGTGCCGCGACGAAGGCCGCGCCCTCCTCGGGGTCGTCGGTGTGGAACACCGCGGCCGCCCCGTTGCCGTCGCAGATCTTCGCCATCTCGGCGATCTCCTCGGCCGCCCGCGAGCCAGGCTCGTCGGACTGCATCACCAGCATCGCCGCGGCGTCGCGGTCCAGGCCCATCCTCGTCAGGTCCTCCACCGCGTTGATCGAGGTCCGGTCCATGAGCTCGAGCATCGAGGGCCGCAACCGCCGCGTCAGGTCGAGGACGGCGGCGGTCGCCTCGTCGAGCGAGCCGAAGGTCGCCACCAGTGTCGACGGCGCCCGCATCGCGGGCACCAGGCGCAGCACGACGCGGGTGACGATGCCGAGGGTGCCCTCGCTGCCGACGAACAGCTTGGTCAGCGACAGCCCGGCGACGTCCTTGAGGCGCGGCCCGCCGAGCTCGACGGCTGTTCCGTCGGCAAGCACCACGCTCAGCCCGAGCACGTAGTCGCTGGTGACGCCGTACTTCACGCAGCACAGCCCGCCGGCGTTGGTGGCCACGTTGCCGCCGATCGAGCAGATCTCGTACGACGACGGGTCGGGCGGGTACCAGAGCTCGTGGGCGGCCGCGGCCTGCTTGACCGCGACGTTCAGCGCCCCGGGCTCGACCACGGCCGTGCGCGTCGACGGGTCGATCTCGATGGCGGTCATCTGCTCGGTCGAGACCACCAGGCAGCCGTCCTGCGCGGTCGCGCCACCGGACAGACCGGTGCCCGCCCCTCGCGGGATCACGCCGATACCGTGCTCGGCGGCGAACCGGACCGCCGCCTGGACGTCCGCGGTCGTGGTCGCGCGTACGACGGCCAGCGGTGTCCCGGCGCCAGGATCGAGGGCGCGATCGCGGCGGTACTTGTCCATCCGCTCGACGTCGGAGATGAGCACGCCGTCGGGGAGGACGGCGGCGAGTGGCGCAAGATCGACGGTGACGGCCATCACCCCAGTGTGCCCGTCGGCGCCCCGGCCTAGTCTCGGCGACATGGCCCTTCTCCATCACGCGACCCTGTCTCCCACGAAGCCCGAGCTGCTCGCCGCCTGGCTGCCGGCCCAGTCCTGGGCGGCCGACCTGCCGGGCCTGGCGCCGTTCGGCGGCTACCGCCTCGACGACCCCGACGGCGAGGTCGGGCTGGAGGGGATCCTGCTGCGCAGCGCCACCGGCGACGTGGTGCACGTCCCGCTGACCTACCGCGCCGCTCCGCTCGACGGTGCCGACGACTTCCTGCTCGGCACCACGAAGCATTCGGCCCTCGGCACCCGCTGGGTGTACGACGCGGTCGGTGACCCGGTCTGGCGCTCGACCCTCACCGAGACGATCCTCACCGGCGACGTGGGCGCGGAGGAGTACTTCGAGGAGGACGGGCAGCGGGAGACGCGTGAGCCGTCGGTCGCGGTCGCCGGCAGTGGCGCCGCCGGCACCACGGTCCCCGACGACGTCGAGGTGGTCGTCGTACGCCGGGTGGGCGACCCGGTCGACGCGGAGGCCGTGCTGGCCGGCAGCTGGGACGGCGGCTCCGGTGTCCTGGCCTACGTCACGACCGGTGGCTGACCTGACGAACGGGTCGGGTGCCTGAGCGCGCTCCCTCGCGCGTTCTCAGGCACCCGACCCGCAGAGGTGGCGTCCGTCAGTCGGTGACCACCGCCTTCAGCACGTCCACCCTGGCGGCTGATCGGGCCGGACCGATCGCGGCGACCACTCCCGCCGCGGCGGCAAGCACGACGTAGACCGCGATCTGCGCCACCGGGATCGAGATCGCCTTGATCCCCTCGTCCTTCAGCGCCTGCGACAGCGCCAGGCCGATGCCGATGCCGAGGCCCGCGCCACTCACCGCGCCGATCAGCGAGATCACCGCCGACTCCCAGCGGACCATCGCGCGGACCTGTCCGCGGGTCATGCCGACCGCCCTCAGGAGACCGAGCTCCCGGGTGCGTTCGAAGACCGACAGCGCCAGCGTGTTGACGATGCCCAGCAGGGCGATCAGCACGGCCAGGGCCAGCATCACCGTCACGAAGGTCAGCAGACCGTCGATGAATCCCCCGGCCACCCTCTCGAACCCCCGCTGATCCAGGACCTGGGCGTCCGGATGATCGCCCAGGGCCGCGGCGATGTCGTCCTGGACGGCGGTGGGCGCGAACCCGTCCTCGACCGTGACGAGGGCGGTCGAGACGAGCTGCGGTCCGGCGAACGCGTTCTGCTGCGCCACGCTGAGGACGTAGTCGTCACCGATCAGACCCTTGCCGTCGTACACGCCGACCACGTGCAGCCGGTGCTTGCCACTCGCAGCGAACTCCGCCGTCACCGGGTCGCCGATCGACCAGCCGTGCGCCGCCGCAACCGACTCCGCCACGACCACACCGTCATCACCGAGGTCCGCGACGGACCCCTGCGAGACGTGGAGGTTCATCACCTGCTCGGCCGTGCTCGGGTCGACGGCCGAGAAGCTCGATCCCTCGCCCTCGAACCTGGCCTCGCCCCACCCGTTGGCCGACACCGCGTCGACACCGGGGACTTCTCGGACCGCGTCGACCGCCGCCGGGCTGAAGCCGGGCGCCGAGGCGCTCGACGTGGCCACGAACAGGTCGGCGTTCGTCTGCTCCGCGATCACGTCGCCGAACGATGCCTTGAGAGAGGAGGCGAAGACACCCATGCTCACGACCAGGGTCAGGCCGATCATCAGGGCCGCAGCGGTGGCCGCGGTACGACGCGGGTTGCGCGTCGCGTTCTGCTTCGCGAGCTCGCCGGGCATCCCGCGCAGCCTGAGCGGAGCCGCGATCGCCGAGGCCAGCGGACGCACCACGACGGGCAGCGCGACCATCACCCCGACCATCACCGCGAGCAGGCCGATCCCGAAGACCAGCATGCTGGCCCCGCCGTACAACGCACCCAGCATCCCGGCGACTCCAGCCGCGAGGACGGTGGTCCCGATGGCGGTCCGTCGGACGGACGGCTTCTCGGCACCGGGCGTGGAATCCCGCAGCGCCTCGACCGGAAGCACCCGGGTCGCCCGACGAGCGGGCACCAGGGCCGCCATGACCGTGACCAGCGTGCCGACCACGATCGGGACCCAGATCGACCGCGCCTCGATGTGCAGCGCGGTGAACGGGAGGGCGAGACCGACCGCACCCATGAGCGCCTGGAGGCCCTTGGCCACCAGGACGCCGAGGCCGACCCCGATCGCCGAGGCGACGACCCCGAGGAGGACTGCCTCGACCAGCAGGCTGTTCAGCACTTGGCGGCGGCGGGCACCGATCGCCCGCAGCAGGGCGATCTCCCGCGACCGCTGGGTGACGGTCATCGTGAAGGTGTTCCAGATGATGAACGAGCCGACGAACAGCGCGATGGCGGCGAACGTCCCGAGGACGATGCCGACGATCTTGAAGTTCGCCTTGGTCGCGTCGGCGTTCTCCTTGGCGACAGTCGCGCCGGTGACGGCCTCGGCACCCTGCGGCACCACCGCCGACAGCCGCCGTGCGAGCGCGGCCTGGGAGACACCCGGTTCGGCGCTCACGTCGATGGTGTCGAACATTCCCGGGCTGCCGAGGACCTGCTGCGCGGTCGCTGTGTCGAAGAACGCCGACGTGGTGCCACCGAGGTTCTTGACCCCGTCGCCGTAGCCGACGGTGCCGACGACGGTGAACTGCTGGGCCGGGCCCTGGAAGAGCACGTCGATGGTCGAGCCGACCGGGATGTCGTGGTCCTCGGCGCTGGTGGCGTCGATGGCGACCTCGTGCCCGTTGGCGGGCGCCCTGCCGGACAGCAGCTCCACGTCACCGCGCAGCTCCTCGTCGGCTGGCATGTTGTAGCCGTTGGTCGGGGCGCCGCCGACGGTGGTGACGGCGTGGCCGTGGCTGTCGGTCAGCAGCGCGTAGCCGCGCACCGACCCCTCGGCCGCCCGGACCCCGTCGACCGAGCGGACCCGGTCGAGGACGGAGGCGTCGATCGGCCCACGGTCGGTGCCGACCCCCTCGGTCGAGGTGTACGGCGCCTCGGTGCGGACGACCGCGTCGGTGCCCGAGGCGATCTTGCCGAAGAGCTGGTCGAAGGCCAGGCCCATCGTGCTGGTCAGGACGAGCGTCCCGGCCAGGAAGGCGACGCCGAGAGCGATCGACGCCATGGTGAGCACGAGTCGCAGCTTGTGCGCGACCATGCCTCTGAAGGTTGCGGTCCACATGGCGTTCAGCCTCCGATGTTCTTCATGTAGTCGATGACGCCGTCAGCGGTCGGCGACCGAAGCTCGCCGACGGTGCGCCCGTCGGCGAGGAAGACGACCCGGTCGGCGTACGCCGCCGCGGTGGGATCATGGGTGACCATCACGACGGTCTGTCCGAGGTCCGTGACGGCGGTGCGCAGGAACGAGAGCAGCTCGGCACCGGACGTCGAGTCCAAGGCACCGGTCGGCTCGTCCGCGAAGACGATGTCGGGACGCGAGGCGAGGGCGCGGGCAGCCGCGACACGCTGCTGCTGGCCGCCCGAGAGCTGCGCCGGCCGGTGCGACAGGCGACCGGTGAGCCCGACCGTGGCGACGATCGAGTCGACCCACTGCGCGTCGGGCTTGCGACCCGCGATCCGCAACGGGAGGACGATGTTCTCGGCCGCCGTCATGGTCGGGAGCAGGTTGAAGGACTGGAAGATGAAGCCGATCCGGTCCCGCCGCAGCAGGGTGAGCGCCTTGTCCTTCAGCGAGGTGATCTCGGTGCCGCCGAGGTAGACCTCGCCCGACGTCGGGCGGTCCAGGCCGGCGAGCATGTGGAGCAGCGTCGACTTGCCGGAGCCGGACGGCCCCATGATCGCGGTGAACTCGCCCTCGGCGAACCCGACGCTGACGTCGTCGAGCGCGACCACCGCCGCCTCTCCGGTCCCGTAGAGCTTGCCGACGCCCTCCGAGCGGGCCGCGCTGGCGGTGGCGATGCGGGGACTGCTGGTGGTGATGGACATCGGTTCTCCTGGGTCAGGGCCCCGCCGATCGGGGCAGGGCACCAGCACACTCCGTTCCGACGCTCCCGCCGATCGGGCTGAGCGCACCCGGCCCGGGGATGCCCGGCCGGGTTCCGGCGGTCGATCGTGCGGCCAGCAACACCCCGTGGGTACGGCGGATCCCCTCCCCCACGGTGTCGCGGGCGAGCACACTGCAGGCATGACCTGGCTGGTGCACCCGCGCCGACGCACGCGGCACGAGCTCGTGTCCGGCGCCCTGGTGCTGGTCGGCCTGGTCCTGTTCGTCGGCCTCGTGTACGCCGCGGTGGTCCTCGGCGTCGGCGCCCTGACCGGCGACTCCGCCACGCCCGACCTCGCCCTGTCGGTCCTCGCCACCGCGATCGTCGCCCTCGCCTTCGACCCCGTCCAGACCCGCCTGGAGGATCTCGCCGCCCGCGTCGTGCACCCGGACAGCCCCGCCCCGTACGACGTGCTGCGCCGGTTCTTCGCCACCGTCACCGGGAGCTACCGGGCCGAGGAGCTGCCGGGCCGGATGGCCCGGGTGCTCGCCGAGGGCACCGGCGCCGCCTGGTCCCAGGTGTGGCTCGTCGTCGGCGAACGCGCCACCCTGGCCGCCACCTGGCCGGAGCCGGCCACCCGGGAGTCCGCACCCCCTGACCCACGCGGGGAGGAGGTTCCGGGTCGCCGCGCCCTGCCCGTGCGTCATGGCGGCGAGCTGCTCGGCCTGCTGGTGGTCCAGGAGCGCGACCAGGTGCCGCTCACCTCGGTCGAGGCGCGCCTGTTCGCGGGGCTCGCGGGACAGGCCGGTATGGTGCTGCGCGGTGTGCGGCTACGGGCCGAGCTCGAGCACCGGGCCACGGACCTGACGGCGACGGCGGCCGAGCTGCGCGGCTCCCTGCAGCGGCTCGTCGACGTGCAGGACGACAAGCGCCGGCTGCTCGAGCGCGACATCCATGACGGCGCTCAGCAGCACCTCGTCGCCCTCGCCGTGAACCTGCGTCTGGCGCAGACCCTGACCGACGGTTCGCCGGACCGCTCCGCCCGGATCCTGGCCGGGCAGGAGCAGGCGGTCGCCGATGCCGTCGCGGTGCTCACCCGTTTGTCGCGGGGGATCTACCCGTCCCGTCTCGCCGAGGAGGGGCTTGCGGCGGCCCTGCTCGCCGCCACCAGCGGCAGCGCGGTGCCGGTGCGGGTCACCGCCCCCGGACTCGACCGCTATCCCGCGAACGTCGAGGCTGCCGCGTACTTCTGCGCGCTCGAGGCACTCCAGAACGCCGCCAAGCACGCCGACGCCACCGCCGTCCGAGTGGAGCTGGTGGGCGACGTGGACCAGCTCGCACTCACGGTCGAGGACGATGGTCGCGGCTTCGACCTCGCCGCCACCTCGGCGGGGGCCGGGCTCTCGAACATCCGCGACCGGGCCGAGTCGCTCGGCGGCTCGGTGCTCACCGAGTCGGCGCCGGGCCGGGGCACGCGCGTCCGCGCCGTCCTACCGGCGACGGGGGCCTGACGTGCTCCCTCGCCTCGCATGGACCCTGGCGAGCATCACCCTGCTGATGGTGGTGGCCGACGTCGTCTTCTCCGCCCAGGCCATCTCCCTCGTCTCCGAGACCGCCATCGCGGTGCACGGCTTCCCGTTCGTCCAGGGCGCCGCCCTCGGGTCCGCGGTGATGGGGGCCCTGATCGTCTCGCGCTTGGCGCGGCACCCCATCGGCTGGCTGCTCGTCGTCATCGGGACCACCAGCGCCTTCACCCTGGCCACCGAGGCCTACGCCTACTGGGTGCAGGAGGCCGACGGCCCCGGGTCGACCGCGCTCGGCGGCGTCGCCGGCTGGCTGTCCGCGGTGTTCGGCGGACAGCTCGCCATCGCCGGCATCGCCCTGCTGTTCCTGCTCGCACCCGACGGGCACCTCGTCTCGCACCGGTGGCGGTACGCCGCCTGGGTGATCGGCACCGGTGCGTTCCTCTGCGTCGCTGCCGACCTGGTCGCCGACCCGACCACCTTTCGGTTGGAGGCACGCGAGACGGACGCAGGCCCGGTCCGCGCGACGATGCTGAGCGCCGGCTTCCTGCTGATCAGCGGAGGCCTGATCGCCTCGGTGGTCTCGATGGTGCGGCGGCTGCGGCTGAGCAGCGGTGAGCAGCGGCGTCAGGTCCAGCTGATCGCCCTGGCCGCGGGCCTGATCGCGCTGGGGATCGTCATCCTCCTCGGGGTGCAGCTCACGAACGGTGGCAAGCAGACCTGGCTCTCGTCGACACCGCTGTTCGTCTCGTACATCCTGCTGCCGATCCTCCTCGCCGTCGCGGTGCTGCGCTACCGGCTCTACGAGGTCGAGGTGATCGTCAACCGCACGATGGTGGTCGTGCTGGGTGCCGCCTTCGCGGCGATCGGCTACACGACGCTGGTCGTGGTCGTCGGCAGCTTCCTCGACCGGCGCACCGGAGGGTTCTTGCTCTCCCTGCTGTCCACGATCGTGGTCGCCCTGGCCTTCCAGCCCGTACGGCGCTGGGTCGTCCGTCTCGCCGACCGGCTGGCCTACGGACCCCGCGCTCAGCCCTACCAGGAGCTGTCCGACTTCAGCGACCGCCTCGCAGCGACCCCCGAACCCGAGTCGCTGCTGGCGACGGTCGCGGCGGTGGCGGGCCAGGCGCTCGCGGCCCGGCAGGCGACTGCGAGCCTCGACGTGCCCGGGGTCGACGTCCCGCCCGGGGTCTGGGGCGAGCCCAGGGCCGAGGGAACCGACCGTCACGAGGTCTCCGTACGTGACGACGGTGTCGTCCTCGGCCGGATCGAGGTCGCGATCCCGCGCGGGCGGCAGCTGCGCCCCGGCGACGCGCGACGGTTGCAGGCACTGGCCGACCAGGCGGCCGTCGCCTTCCGCAACACCGCCCTGGAGGTGCAGCTCGCCGGCCGGGTCGCCGAGCTCGCGCGCACGACCGGCGAGCTGGCTCGGGCCAGGGTGCGCATCATCGAGGCCGACGACGCGGTGCGCCGCGAACTGGAGGAAGCGATCTCGCGCCAGGTCCTGCCCCACCTCGTCGCCGTGGCCGACGGTCTCCCCGGTGCCGACATCGACGCCATGGTCGGAGAGGTGAACAGCGGGCTGGAGGCGCTTCGCGAGCTGACCCGCGGCGTCTTTCCCACCCAGCTCGCGCGTTCAGGACTCGAGCCCGCGCTCCGCTCCGTGCTGGCGCGGAGCGGCCACGGGACGACGTTGCGCATCGACGCGTCGGCGGTCGGCCTGCGGTTCGGACCACGCCAGGAGGCGGCCGCCTACCTCTGCTGCGCCGAGGCGGCGCGGCAGCACCCCGGCCCGACCGCCGTCGAGCTGCGCATCGAGGGCGACACCTTGGTGCAGCGGATCGTCGGGGCGGGGTTCACGGCGCTGAACCTCCAGGGCATCGAGGACCGGATGGACGCCGTCGGCGGCACCGTCGTCATCGAGCCCGACGGCATGGTCGTGCGGCTGCCGGGGGCGGTCCGCGTCTAGAGAGCGGCCGCCCAGGTGGCGGCCAGGCGGTCCGGGCCGAACACCGCCTTCGCGACGTACGCCGTCGCACCGCAGCCGGCCAGGTCGAAGTGGTCCTCGTCGTACGTCGACAGCAGCATCACCACCGGGCCTCCCCGCCCGGCACCGAGCCGGCGGGTGGCCTCGATGCCGTCGATGCCCGGGAGGTTGACGTCCATCAGCACCAGGTCGGGTCGTAGCCGCTCGGACATCACGAGGCAGTCCTCGCCGTTCGTCGCGGAGCCGACGACGACGAACCCGTCGGTCTCCTCGACGACAGCACGCATCGCCGCCCTGAACGGCTCCTGGTCGTCGACCACGAGCACCCGCACCTCTGCCACCGGCCCCTCCTCGGTCCATCCTGGCCGACGTGACGACACCCGGGGAGGGGGTTGACCACCCTTGCCGGGTGGGGGTGGCTCACCGTGCGCGCGTGCCGCCGGTCGCCTCCAGGAACGCGAGCACCGCCATCACCCGACGGTTGGTCTCGGACTCGGTCACGAGGCCCAGCTTCTGGAAGACCGATCCGATGTGCTTCTCCACGGCGCGCTCGCTCATGAACAGCGTGGCCGCAGTGGCGGCGTTGCTGCGGCCGGTCGCGACCTCCTGCAGCACCTCCATCTCGCGCGGTGTGAGGCCGCGGAGCACGGAGTTGGTCTCCTGCGTCCTGCGGGCCAGCAGCCGCTCCACCACGAGGGGGTCGAGAGCGGACCCGCCGCGGGCGACCTCGTGCAACGCCCGGACCAGGTCGTCGACCTGGCTGACGCGCTCCTTGAGCAGGTAGCCCAGGCCGGCGACACCGTCGGACAGGAGCTCGAAGGCGTAGTCCTCCTCGACGTACTGCGACAGCACGACGACCCCGGTCTCCGGGTGCTCCGCGCGGATCCGCTTGGCGGCGTCGATCCCCTCGGTCGTGAACGACGGGGGCATCCGAATGTCGGTCAGCACCGCGTCGGGACGATGGATGGCGACCGCCCGGTGCAGCGCGTCGGAGTCACCCACCGACTCCACCAGGTCGATGTCGACGGCCTCGGTCAGCAGACCCGCCACGCCTTCGCGGACGAGATAGTTGTCGTCAGCGAAGACGACGCGCACGGCCATGCGCTCACTGTAGGGGCAGACGTCGGACGTCGAGCAGCGTGTGAGCCGGCACCGGGTTGTCCCGGCCCGCTTTGCACGTCAGGCGCGTCGCGGTGGCCGGGTCGTGGGTGGTGCGCACGACGACGTCGTACGCCGCGCCGGCGACGGCGAAGGTGGCCGTGGTGGTGCCCGCGACGGACGAGCGCCCGGTCAGCGCGAGCGCGTCCTCCCGGGTCTCCCCCAGGTGGCGCCGTAGGAAGATCTCCGCCGCCTGGACCGGCATCGGGTGCGACGAGCGGCCCCGCAGGTGGTCGAGGTCGAGCTCGCCGGCGAGGTGGCTGCCCGCGATCGAGAGAGCCGAGACCGGGTCGAGCCGGCCGTAGTAGAGGCCGTGCGGGAGCACCACCACGTTGGCGGCGAACCGGTCACCGCCGACGTGCGAGACCTCCCAGGTCTCCTCGGGGTGCGCGCTGTCGAGCGCCTTCGCGACCGGCCGACCCTTCTCGGCGCAGCAGGCATCGTGCCGGCCGTTGGTGCAGACGCAGAAGACCGACCCGTCGTACGGCGCGAGCCCGCTCGTGCCGCCGACGCGCAGTGATCCGAGGTCGACGTCGAGCACCTCGCGGGGGTCGGCGAGGCGGCCCGCCTCCAGGCGCGGGCTGACCGGGTCGGCGTACGCCGCGAACACCCGGAGGCCGTCGCCGTCGGGCGTGGAGCTGAAGCGCCGGATGAGCAGGATCTTGGCGCGGTGCTCGGCGGCTCGCCGCTGGAGCTCCGCGCCCAGCCCGTCGGGCAGGCGGGCGTCGCGCAGGGCCTTGTCGCCCCACGGTCCGACGTGCTCGAGCAGCAGCCAGGTGCGCACGTGGGTGGCGGTGCCCAGCACCGGCTCGTCGCGCAGCAGGCTCTGGGCCGCACACCGGAAGGCGCCGGAGGGCGGCGTCGCGGGGGTGCTCACGCGATCTCCAGCAGACCTTCGCGCACCAGGCGGCGGCACAGCACCAGCGCGCTCTGCGGGTCGAGCGGCAGGTCGGCGGGGGTGAGCTCAGCGCGCGAGCGCACCTCGTCGAGGGCCGGTCGGACCCGCGCCGGCATCGTGAGGCTGCGGTCCCCCAGCAGCACCTCGACCTGCTCGCCCCGAGCGAGCAGCACGCAGGGATGCCCCGGACGACGGCGCAGGCGGGTCGTGGCGCCGATGTCCTCGCGACCGAGCACGTCGTGGAGCCCGCCGGCGAGCCGCGGCGGCCGCGCGGTCAGGAACCGCCGGATCTCGTCCTCGACGGCGACCGTCGCGTCCACCCGGCGTACGGCGGCGGCAAGCGCCTCGAGCCGGTCGGCGAGCGCGTCCGCGAGCAGGGTCGGGTCGTCGAGGTAGCCGGCCGGCAGGTGCTCGTCGGGCACGGAGCCGAGCACCGGCCGGACCGTGCGCTCGACCAGGCCCCGCCAGGTGAGCTGGTTGATGCCGAGGGTGACGTGCAGGGAGACCGTGTCCTGGGCGCGGGCCGCGTGCGGGGTGCCGGTGGGCAGGTACATCGAGAGGCCCGGCTCCAGCAGGACCTCCTCCGGCCCGTCGGCGCCATGGACCTCCCAGAGCTTCGAGCCCGCGGTCTGGAAGACGAAGACGTCGTGGGAGTCGGAGTGCACGGCGAAGCCCTGCGCACCGGGCGGCGTGAGATAGGCGTTGGCCTGGCAGGGGTGACCGAGCTCCAGCTCCAGCTCCGCGATCAGCCGGGTCAGGGGGGGCCAGTAGCGCTGCAGCCCCTGGAAGACGATGGTGGCGCCGCCGTCGAAGAGGGCGAGCGCCTTGCGCGCGTCGACGAGTCCGGTCAGGGACTTGCCGGCGAGCGTCGCGCTGCGGGTGTACGACGCCTCGGGCAGGACTGCTCCGTCCTGGGCGATCCGGATGGCCGGCGTACGGATCGCGGTCGACGTCAGCAGGTGGTCGGCGTCGTCGAGCGAGAGCAGCCCGACGAGGTCGACGGGGTCGGTGCGGTGCAGGTGCACGCGGGACGCCCAGACCTTCGCGAGGAAGGTCTGGGCGTCACCGCTGAGCAGGTCGAGAGAGCTCACTCAGGAGTCGGTGCCGTCGCTGTCGCCACCGTCGGTGCCATCGCTGTCGCCACCGTCGGTGCCGTCACCGTCCGACCCGTCGCCGTCGGTGCCGTCGCTGTCACCACCGTCGCTGCCGTCACCGTCCGTGGTGTCGGTCGCGTCGCCGTCGGTGCCGTCGCTGTCGCCACCGTCGGTGCCGTCGGCGTCGCCGCCGGGTACGGCACCGGTGCCGGCGCCCGAGGTCGTGATGTCGTCGTCGCTGAGGGGCTCTTCGGGAGTGTTGGTCATGCGTCCTCCTGGGTCGATGGTGTTCGCCAGTCTGCTGCGGCGCCGACTCCGCCACAAGGCGTTGCGACACCATGTCGGTCCGTACCCATCCGGTCGGTTCCTACGCGCGGACCAACGCAGCTCGGCGATGACGTCCCGGTGCTGTTGGGTCTAGTCGAGCAGACCCCGACGCCGCGCGATCGCCGCGGCCTCGGTGCGACCCGACGCCTCGAGCTTGGCCAGGATGTTGGAGACGTGCACGGAGACCGTCTTCGCGCTGATGAAGAGCTGCTTGGCGATCTCGCCGTTGGACCGGCCGTCGGCGACCAGCCGGAGGATCTCGGTCTCGCGTGGGGTGAGGGAGTCGGACGCCGTCTCGCCGCGCACCGGCGCCGAGCCGATCGACCGGAGCTCGTCGAGCAGCGGCTGCGCGCCGAGGCGGTGCGCGACCTCGCGGGCCAGGTCGCCCTGCTCGCGAGCGCCGGCGGTGTCGCCGGTCGCGCGCAGGATGCCGGCCAGGATCGTGCGGACCCGCGCCAGCTCGTGGGCGTTGTCGAAGTCCGCGAAGAGGATCGCCGTCTCGCGCCACGTGTCGACCAGCACGTCCTGCGGTGGCGGGTCGGTGCCGACCAGCCAGCGCACCCGCAGCGTCTCCGCGTCCAGGCGCTTCTTCCACGCCCGGCCCTCCGGTCCCCAGTGGCCGGACGGGTCGGAGTAGCGCTCGACGACGATGTGTCCGTCCTCGCTGATCCGCTCCACCCGCGCGGCGTACGACGCGCGCTCGGCGCCCGGAGAGGGACGGCATCGCCTCGGCGACCGCGCCGACGGCCACGGCGCCGAAGCGGATCCGAGCGCTGAACCACTCGTGCCACATCCCGCCGAGCACGACCACCACGTCGTCGTACACCTGGATCGCGGCGGCGGGGTCACCCGCGCGTCCGGCCTGCACCATCTCGAGCGCGGCCGAGTGGATGGCCACCGCCCCCTCGCGCGCCCAGAAGCGGCGCAGCTTGCGGGCAGCCTGGCCGACGTCTGCGCCCCGGCCCTGCTCGACCGTCATCCGCAGCGAGTCGAGGATCGCGCGCGGGATCGGCGGCGGCGACTCCCGGCGGACGTCGGTCAGCTCGATCACGTCGTCCCAGCCGCCGCGCACCATCCGGATCCAGCTCAGCTGCACGCGCGACTCGAAGGCGTACGGCGCGAACGGCACGCCGACGGCGTTCGCCCGGTCGATGGCGCTGCGGAACCAGGTCTCCGCCTCGTCGAACTCCGCCCAGTCCTCGAACGACCGACCGAGCAGGAAACGCGCCCGCAGCTCGGCCTGGTCGGCGCCGGCCTCCTCCGCCCGGGCGACCGCCTCGACCAGCGCCGAGCGCAGCCCCTCCTTGGGCCCGGTCTTCTTCAGTCCGCTCAGGGTGGTGATGGCCTCGGACGCGAGCCGGCTGAGGTTGAGCCGCTCGCACATCGCGAGCGCCTCCATGCCCACGGTCTGTGCCTCGTCGTAGCGACCCATGCCGGCGAGCACCCGGGCATGGGTGGTCAGCGCACGGGCGCGCACCTGACTCTCGCCCTCGGGGGCCAGGGCGAGCGCCTCGGCCGAGACCTCGACCGGGTCCTCCTCGGTGTCGACCACGATGAGGATGCCGGCCCGCGCCGTCAGCATCCGCGAGCGCTGCTCGGGCGGGGTGTCCGCCGGGAGACGGTCGAGCTGCTCCTGCACCAGCGCGACCGCCCGCTGCGGGTCGCCGCTGACGCTGAGCGAGTTCGCTGCGTTGACGACGAGGTCGGCGAGGTCGAGGTCGACGGCGTCGGTGCGCCGACCGTCGGCGAGCAGCTCGAGCGCCTGCTGGTAGTGGTAGGCCGCCTCGTCGGGGCCGCCGACCGCCCGGGCCTCGTGCCCGGCCTGGATGCTCGCCGAGAGCGCGGCGTCGAGGTCCATCGCCAGCCGGGCGTGCCGGGCCAGCTCGGCCGCGGTCCCGCGGGCCGCTCCGGACTGCAGCGCCCCGACGTACCGCGCATGGAGCCGGACCCGCTCGCCGGGCAGCAGGTCGTCGTACACCGCCTCGCCGAGCAGGGCGTGCCGGAAGGTGTAGCGGCCGTCGTTGGCGACCAGCACGTTCATCTCGACGGCCTTGCGCAGGCCCTCGTCGAGCTCGGCGTCGCCGAGGCCCGATGAGGCGGCGAGCATGTCGTGGGAGACCTTGCGGCCGGAGGCACTGGCGGCGCGGACCACCTGACGGGCGGTGTCGTCGAGCCGGTCGAGGCGGACCAGGAGCACGTCGGCGAGGTCGGCCGGCACCCAGCGACCCGGGCCGGCGGCGGCGCTGGTGAGCTCCTCGACGAAGAACGCGTTGCCCTCGGCGCGGTCGACGATGTCGGCCAGCTCGGTCTCGGCCAGCCCCTCGGGCACCAGCTCGGCGATCAGGGCGCGGACGGCGAGCTCGGGCAGCGGGGACAGCGCCACCCGGTGGACGCCGCGGAACCGCGACCACTCGGCGACCTGGCGACGGAGCGGGTGGCGACGGTGGAGGTCGTCGGAGCGGTACGACGCGATGACGGCGACCGGGCCGGCGAACGGGCGCGAGAAGAGGAAGCTGAGGAGGTCCCGCGTCGACTGGTCCGCCCAGTGGGCGTCCTCGATCACCAGCAGGACCGGGGCCTTCTCGGCGGCGGTCTCGAGGAGCACGTGCACCGCCTCGAAGAGGTCGGCCCGGTCGAGCGCGGCGTTGTGGTCGCTCCGGTCCTCGCCGCCCATCACCCGGCGACCGGGCTGGAGGCGGGCGAGTGCGGGGTACTGCGCGGCGACCCGGTCGACGACGTCGGGCAGGTCGACGGCGAGGCGGCCGAGCACCTCGGAGAAGGGCAGGTACGGCAGCGCGCTGTCGCCGAAGTCGAGACAGTGCCCGGCGAAGACCTGCCAGCCCTGGGTGAAGGCGAGGTCGCGCAGCTCCACCAGCAGCCGGGTCTTGCCCACGCCCGCGTCACCCGAGAGCAGGACCACGCCGACCGGGTCCGCCGTACCTGCTCCGGACGGTCCGACGCCGAGCGACGAGGCGATCTCCGTCAGCTCGGCGTCTCGTCCGACCAGGGTGCGGACCGTGTGTGCTGCCACGTCGACCATGATCCCGTCTTCGGGGGTCGTCTGCTGGACCATTTTCCGGGCGCCGGTCAGCGCAGCTTGGTCCAGGTGAGGCCGCCGACGTCCTCGGTCTGCCCGATCCGACGCCGCCGACGGCGGCCGACCAGGTCGGAGCGGATCTGCGAGCGGCGGTAGTCGATCTCGGACTTCACGTAGTCGCGGGCGATGATGTTGTCGTACATGGTGGGCTCCTCAGCTCCTCGTTGATGAGACGAGAGTCGTCGTCTGAGGTAGCCCGGCACATCGGGAGAGTGCCTTAGCCGAGGTGGTGGCCGGCACTTAGTCCGCTGGCCCTACCTTGGGGCCGTGCGCCTGATGACCTGCCCCACGTGTCGCAGCATCGCCTTCTTCGAGATCCTGGAGTGCGGGCAGTGCCTGACGCCCCTGGGCTTCCACCAACCGTCCAGCACGATGGCGGAGGTTCGACCGGGCGGCGTGACCATCGACGGCCGGACCTGGGTGGCGTGCTCGAACCGGGCGTGGGGCTGCAACTGGCTGCTCCCTGACGACGAGGGCACGGCGCACTGCTCGACCTGCCGGCTCATCCGCAAGCGACCGGACGCCGACGACACGATGGCCTGGGAGAAGCTTGCCGCGACCACCGTCGACCTCAGGAGGCTGCTCGTCCAGCTCCGAGAGATCGGGCTGCCGGTCGTCGCCTGGCACGAGCGTGAAGGCGGCCTCGGCTTCGACCTGCTCTCCTCGAGGACGGCCAACACGCCGGTCCTGATCGGGCACGCGAACGGGATCATCACGATGGACCTGGTCGAGTCGCTCGCCGACCACCGCGAGTCGATCCGGATCCGGCTGGGTGAGCCGTACCGCACGATGCTCGGCCACTTCCGGCACGAGGTCGGGCACTACTACGAGTGGATCCTGGTCGAGAGTGCCGAGGACCCCACCCTGTTGGAGAGCTGCCGGCGGTTGTTCGGCGACGAGCGCGCGTCCTACTCCGACGCCCTGGATCGCCACTACCGCCTCGGCCCGCCGCAGGACTGGCAGACGACCTTCATCTCCGAGTACGCGACCATGCATCCGTGGGAGGACTTCGCCGAGTGCTTCGCCCACTACCTGCACATCCACGGCACCCTGAGCACCGCGGCGTCGGCGGGCATGGTGCTCCGCGCCGACCGGGCGCCGGAGATGCTCACCGAGGACCTCGAGCCGGGAGAGAGCTACCGCGACCTCCCGGTCGAGCAGATCCTGGACGACTGGCGGCTGATCGCGATCTTCTTCAACCGGATCAACCGGGCGATGGGCCAGGACGACCTCTACCCGTTCACGATCCCGGACCCGGTGGTCCGCAAGCTGGCGTTCATCCACCGAGTCATCGGCAGCGCTCGACCGGCCCGTTAGCTCAGCGGGTCGGGGCCACCGGCCGGCCCCCGACCCAGGTCGCGGCCACGAGAGGTACGCCGGGGCGGTAGGCCAGGTGCACGTGCGACGGGGCGTCGAGGACCACCAGGTCCGCCCGCTTGCCGACGGTGAGCACACCGATGTCGTCACGGTCGAGGGCCTGCGCGCCGACGTACGACGCAGCGTGGACGGCCTCGGCCGGAGTCATCCCCATCTCGCGGACCGCGAGCGCGATGCACAGCGGGAGCGAGCTGGTGAAGCAGGAGCCGGGGTTGCAGTCCGACGCGAGCGCGACCCGGACGCCGGCATCGAGGAGTCGGCGGGCGTCGGGGTAGGGCTGCTTGGTGGAGAACTCCACGCCCGGCAGCAGGGTCGCGATCGTGCCGGAGTCGCGCAGTGCGGCAACGTCCTCGTCGGCGAGGTAGGTGCAGTGGTCGACCGCGACGAGTCCCAGCTCGGCGGCCAGGCGGACGCCCGGGCCGAAGGTGAGCTGGTTGGCGTGCAGCCGGCCGCTGAGCCCGGCGGCCGCACCGGCCGCGAGCACGGCGCGCGCCTGGTCCTCGTCGAAGGCGCCGCGCTCGCAGAAGACGTCGATCCAGCGGGCGTGCGGCGCCGCCGCGTCGAGCATCGGGCCGGTGACGAGCTCGACGTACGCCGCGGGGTCGCCGTCGGGCACGACGTGGGCGCCGAGGAAGGTCGTCTCCTCGGTGAACTGGCGCGCGATCATCAGCGAGCGCGCCTCGTCGCGGACCGTCAGGCCGTAGCCGCTCTTGATCTCGACGGTCGTGGTGCCCTGGCGGCGCATCTCGTCGACGAGCCGCGCGACGTGACCGGTGAGCTGCTCGTCGGTGGCCGCGCGGGTGGCGGCGACGGTGGTGCGGATCCCACCGGCGGCGTACGGCGTGCCGGTCATCCGGGCCGCGAACTCCTGCGACCGGTCGCCGGCGAAGACCAGGTGGGAGTGGGAGTCGACGAAGCCGGGCAGCACGGTCCGGCCGGCGACGTCGACGTGCTCGTCGGCCGCAGGAGCGTCGGCTGCTGGGCCGACCCAGGCGACCTTCGCGCCCTCGATGACCAACGCAGCCTGCCCGATGGCGCCGAGGAGGTCGTCCCTCTCGGGGTCGTTGGTGACCAGCTCGCCGATGTTGGTGATCAGGGTGGAGGTCATCGGAGCACCTTCTCGATCGCGGCCGCGAGCTCGCGGCCGATGTCCTCGTGGTCGTCGCGAGTGGCGACGACGCGGCCGTCGGCGACGACGTGGGTGACGTCGGCCGCCGTCGCCGCGAAGACGGCGGTGGCCTCGTCGGCGCCCGTGCCGGCGGTCCTGATGCTCGCGGTGTCGAGGGTGACGAGGTCGGCGCGCTGACCGACCGCGATGGTGCCGGCGTCGTCGAACCCGAGTGACTCGTGAGCGGTGCCGGCCGCGAGCAGCTCGCCGGCCGTCCAGTGGCCGCGCTGCTGGGTGGCGAGACGTTCGTCGAGCTCGAGCGCACGCATCTCCTCGAGGAGGTCGATGACCGCGTGGCTGTCGGAGCCGAGGGTGATCGTGGACCCGGCCGCGGCGAGGGCGCGGCCCGGGCCGATGCCGTCGCCGAGGTCGCGCTCGGTGGTCGGGCAGAAGCAGGCGCGCGTCCTGGTCTGCCCGAGGTGGGTGATGTCGGCGCCGGTGAGGTGTGTGGCGTGCACCGCGGTGACGTTCTCGCCGAGCAGCCCGTGGTCGGCCAGCAGTTGCGTCGGGGTGCGGCCGTAGGTGGCCAGGCACGCGTCGTTCTCTGCGACCTGCTCCGACAGGTGGACGTGGATGGGGCTGCCACCACCCCACTCCTCGACGCGCGCCAGCTCGTCGCTCGGGCACTGCTCGCACGGAGTGGATCGCGGATCCGAGGTAGACGCCCTCGCGAAGATCGGCCACGTCGGCGAGATCCATGTTGCGCAGGACCCACTTCGACGCTGAGCCGTCGGAGAAGCGGCGCTGCACACCCTCGGGCGGCCGGCCGAAGCCGCTCGAGAGGTACAGCGTGTCGAGCAGGCAGATCCGGATCCCGGCCTCGCGCGCCGCCTCGATGACCGCCAGGCCCATCGCGTTCGGGTCGTCGTACGGCGTGCCGTCGGGCTGGTGGTGCAGGTAGTGGAACTCGCCCACGCTGGTGATCCCCGCCGCGGCCATCTCGCGGTAGGTCGCCCGGGCGAGCGCGAAGTAGCTGTCCGGGTCGAGCCGCCCGGCCACGCCGTACATCTGCTCGCGCCAGGTCCAGAACGTCCCGCGCTCGCGCTGGGTCCGGCCCCGGAGCGCGCGGTGGAAGGCGTGGCTGTGGCAGTTCGCGAGGCCGGGGAGGGTGAGGCCGGCGAGTCTGCGCGTTTCACCGGTCAGCCGGGGAAACGCGCGCGACACGCCGTCGCCACCCGGTGTGTCGTGCCCGTTTCCCCGGTCAGCCGGTGAAACGCGCGTGAACCGCCCACCCTCGATCTCGACCAGGACATCGTCCTGCACCCGGCCGTCGACCCAGGCCCGCTCCAAGAGGTACGCCGAGGTCACCGGGTCAGCCTCTCCAGGGTGTCGGCCAGGGCCGAGACCCCGACCAGGCAGTCGGCGATCGACGCCTGCTCGAGGGGCGAGTGGGAGATGCCGGTCGGGTTGCGCACGAAGAGCATGGCGGTCGGGATCCCGGCCGCGGACAGGATGCCGGCGTCGTGGCCGGCCTGCGTCGCGATGATCGGCCAGTCGCCGACCTCGTGGTCGGCGGCGACCGCTGCCGCGAGGACGGGGTCGAAGGCGACCGAGCCCGACACCGACTCCGCGGTCATCGCCAGCGAGGTGCCGTCGCGTGCGGCCCGGTCGCCGGCCTGCCGCTCGACGTCCGCCACCAGCGCGGCCAGCCCGGCGTCGGTCGAGCAGCGGGCGTCCAGCCACCCGGTCACCTTCGACGGCACGGCGTTGGTGCCGTTGGGCTCGACCGACACCCGCCCGAAGGTCGCCCGCTGGCCGGCCAGCCGGGCCTGCTTGTTGGCCGCCAGGACGGTCATCGCGTAGGTCAGCATCGGGTCGGCGCGGTCCTCCATCCGGGTCGTGCCCGCGTGGTTGGCGGCGCCCGTGAAGTCGAACCGGTAGCGACCGTGCGGCCAGATCTCGCTCGCCACCCCGACCGCCGCACCGCGGTCGACCAGGTCGCGCCCCTGCTCGACGTGCAGCTCCACGAACGTGCCCACGGTGGCGAGCAGCGACGACGAACCGCCGGCCACGACGTCCCCGAGCGCCACGCCGTCACGGTCGGTCAGCTCCCGGGCGACCTCCCACGAGATCGCACCGGCCGCCAGACGCGAGCCGAGGCAGGCCAGCCCGAACCGCGAGCCCTCCTCCTCCACGAAGACCGAGACCCCCAGCGGCCGCGTCGGTACGACGCCGCGCGCGCGCATCAGGTCGATCGCGGCGAGCGCGGAGACGACGCCGAGCGGGCCGTCGTACGCGCCGCCGTCGAGGACCGAGTCGAGGTGCGAGCCGGTCAGGACCGCGGGGCCGGAGCCGGCGTCCCACCAGCCGACGACGTTGCCGAAGTCATCGCTCTCGACCCGCAGGCCACGCGCGGTGCACTGCTCCACGAACCACGCCGACAGCTCTCGCTCCGGGGAGGTGAAGGGCTGGCGGAAGTAGCCGCCGGACACGGCCGACCGACCGACCGGGGAGAGGTCGGTCCACATCCGCTCGAAGTCGTCAGGCACCGGGCTCCTCCTGCTCAGTCACATAATGGGCGACATGGAGTTCCAAGACGTCGTCCGGCACCGCAAGATGGTCCGCAACTACTCGACCGAGTCCGTCGACCCGGCCATCGTCGACCTGTCGCTGCACAACGCGACCCGCGCGCCCAACGCCGGGTTCAGCCAGGGGTGGGCGTTCCTCGTGCTCGACACGCCCGACGACGTCCGGCGCTTCTGGGTCGCGGCGTCCGACGACATCGACCATCCCGACGAGTGGCTGACCGGGATGATGAGGGCGCCGGTCGTGATCCTGCCGTGCTCCAGCAAGGCCGCCTACCTGAACCGGTACGCCGAGGACGACAAGGGCTGGACCGACCAGGACGAGGCCCGCTGGCCCAAGCCCTTCTGGGACATGGACACCGCGATGGCAGCGCTGCTGATCCTGCAGACGGCGACCGATGCCGGTCTCGGCTCGTGCTTCATCGGCATCCCGCCGGACAAGGAGGCTGCCGTGCGTGCGGCGTTCGCCATCCCGGACGACTTCGACCCGGTCGGCGTCGTCACGATCGGTCACCACGCCACCGGCGAGGGGGCGAAGGGCTCGCCGACCCGACGCGCACGCAAGCCGGTGGCCGACGTCGTGCATCGCGGACGCTGGGGACAGCTCGGGGGACACCAGGCCAGTCCATCGGCGTAGCGACCCTCCGGTCAACGGGCCCCACCCCGCCGCGGTCTCGCATCCGAGACCGCGGGCGAGCGGTCTAGTGTGCTCGCGTGATCGATCCCGCCGTCGCCAAGCTCCAGGCCCTGGTCCGCATCCCCACGGTCTCGAACCGCGATCCGGCACTCGTCGACGCTGCCGCCTTCGACGAGTTCGTCGCCGAGCTGGCGCGTCAGTTCCCGGTGCTCCACGAACGGCTCGAGCTGACCCGCGTCGACGCGCACGGCCTGCTCTTCCACTGGGCAGGTCGCAGCAGCCAGCGGCCGGTCGTGCTGATGGCCCACCTGGACGTCGTACCCGTCGAGGAGGACGCGCCCTGGCAGCACCCGCCCTTCGGCGCCGAGATCCACGACGGCGCGATCTGGGGCCGCGGGACCCTCGACGACAAGGGTGAGCTGGTCGCCATCTGCGTCGCCGTCGAGCGGCTCCTGGACGACGACTTCACCCCCGCGCAGGACCTCTGGCTCTCCTTCGGCTGCAACGAGGAGGTGTCCGGCACCTCGGCCGTGCTTGCCGTCGAGGAGCTGCGCCGTCGCGGCGTGACCCCGTGGTTCGTCATCGACGAGGGTGGTGCGATCGCCTCCGAGGCGTTCCCGGGGGTGGCCGCGCCGGTCGGCGTCGTCGGCGTCACGGAGAAGGGCGTCACCTCGCTCGAGCTGCGCGTCGACGGCCGGGGCGGGCACGCCTCGACCCCGACCCGCAACGGCCCCACCGTCCGGCTGGCCAGGGCGATCGGGCGTCTCGACCGCCACCAGATGTCCGCCAGCGTCCCCGACCCGACCGTCGAGCTGTTCCGCCGGATGGCGCCGCACGCCCCGCGCGCCCTGCGGCCCCTGATGGCCAACGCGGCCAGGCTGCGCCCCGTGCTCACCCGTGCCCTGATCGCGGCCGGCCCGGAGCCGGCGGCGATGGCGCGGACGACGTTCGCGGTCACCACGCTCTCCGGATCGCCCGCCCTCAACGTGATCGCGTCGACCGCCAGGGCCGGCGTCAACATCCGGATCATGGTCGGCGACACCGTCGCGAGCGTGCTCGAGCACGTCCGCAAGACGATCGACGACGACCAGGTGCAGGTCGCCGTCGTCGAGGCGAACGAGCCGAGCCCGGTCTCGCCGTACGACGACGAGGCGTTCGGGCTGATCGAGTCGACGATCACCGAGATCTTTCCCGACGCGATCGCCGCGCCGTACGTCATGATGGCGGCCACCGACTCGCGGTTCTTCACCGAGATCTGCTCCCGGGTCTACCGGTTCGCCCCGTTCCGGATGACCAAGGCGCAGCGTGAGTCGATCCATTCGTACGACGAGCACCTCGGGGTCGACGCCTTCGTCGACGGCGTGCGCTGGTACCAGCGCCTGATCGAGAGGATCCCGCAGTGAACACCCCATTCGAGTGCTCGCTCCGCTCCGCTTCGAACGGGGACCCCGCGTGAGCTCACCGGCGAGCATCGCCAACGACCCGCGGACCAAGGGCCTCTTCGCGATCGTCGGCTTCCTGGTCTGCGTCGAGCTCGCCAGCGGCATCCTGCAGGGCTACTACACACCGATCTTCAGCGACATCGCCGACCACCTCGGGATCGCCGACGCCGACGTCAACTGGTTCGAGGCCGCGCAGCTCATCGTCTCCGCGCTCGTCGTGCCCCCGCTCGCCCGGATGGGCGACCTCGTCGGTCACAAGAAGGTGCTTCTGCTGTCGACCGCAGTCACCGCGCTCGGCTCCTGGGTCATGGCGTTCGCGCCGTCCTTCACGACGTTCCTGATCGGCTCCGCGCTCCAGGGTGCGTACGTCGTCTGGCTGCCGCTCGAGGTCGCGATCATCCACCGGCGTACGGCGGGCACGGGACGCCAGCACCAGCTCACCCGCCGGTCGGCCTCGATCCTGGTCGGCGCACTCGAGCTCGCCGTGATCATCGGCGCGCTCACCAGTGGCGCGCTCGTGGCCGCGACGTCGATGACCGTGCTCCTCGCACTCCCCGCGATCGCCGTCACGCTCTGCTTCATCGTCATCTGGTTCGGCATCGAGGACATGGAGGGCACTGCGACCGGGGGCATCGACGTCGGCGGCCTGGTCCTGGTCACCTCCTCGATCGCGCTGGTGATGGGGGGCCTGATCGCCATCCGCCTCGAGGGAGTGGGCAGTCCGCTCCCCTGGGCGCTGATCGCGCTCGGCCTGGTCGTGCTCTACGTCTTCGGTCGCTACGAGCTGGGCCAGGCGGAACCGCTGGTCGACGTGCGCCTGCTGCGCACGCCGGGCCAGTGGCCGGTGCAGCTCACGGCGTTCCTCTTCGGCATGTCGGTGCTCGGCGCCCAGATCCCGCTCTCCACCTTCGCGCGCACCGATCCCGACGTCGCCGGCTACGGCCTGGGCGCGGACGCGAGCTTCGTGTCGACCCTGATCGGCGTCTACGTCATCTTCCTCGCGATCGGCGCCTTCACGCTGCCGCTGACCACGCGACTGCTCGGCCCTCGCAACGCCCTGGTCGCCTCGTCCCTGCTGATCTCGCTCGGCTACGCGCTCTGGTTGCCCTTCCACCACGAGACCTGGCAGGCACTGGTCAACATGGCGGTCGCGGGCCTCGGCTCGGGTGCTCTCGTCGCCGCGCTGCCGGCCACCGCGGCTGCCGCGGCGCCACCCGAGCGCACCGGCTTCGCCACCGGCATGACCAACGCGACGAAGACCATGGGTGGGGCGATCGCCTCGGCCATCTTCGCGATCGCACTGTCCGCCACCGGGTCGATCGACGACCCGACCGAGGGGCACGCGCCGCTGTCGGGCTACCTGACCGTCTGGACGGTCTGCGCCGTCGCCGCGCTGCTCGCGGCGTGCGCCCTGCTGATGATGCCCCGGCAGGTGGCCGAGGAGCCGGTGCCCGTCCTGCGATAGTCACCGCCCGCGTAGCCACGGACGATCTGGTTGTCGCGACGGCCCGGGAGCAGCCATTCCGTCCGTGGGTACGCTGCGAGGGCAGGAGGTGACGCCCGATGCCCGAGAAGCAGGAACAGCCCGAGACCCGCAGCCGCGACGAGGACCGGGCCGCAGCGGCCGCCCGGATCCAGCACCAGCACACCTGGGTGGACCTGCAGATCCGGCAGGCGCAGGAGCGCGGGGAGTTCGACAACCTCCCCGGCGCCGGCAAGCCGATCGAGGGGCTGGGCACCGAGCACGACCCCGAGTGGTGGCTCAAGAAGCTGGTCGAGCGCGAGCGGATCTCCGTGCTCCCGCCCAGCATCGCGCTGCGCAAGGAGGACGCCGAGCTCGACGACCGGCTCGACCGGCTCAACGTCGAGCGGGAGGTACGACGCGAGGTCGAGGACTTCAACGAGCGCGTGATCCGGGCCCGTTACTCCCTCTCGGCGGGACCGCCGCTGATCACGATGCCCCGCGACGTGGACGAGACGGTCACCGCGTGGCGGGAGCGTTTCGCCGCCCGGCGCGTCCCACGGAGCGAACCCGCTGTGCGACCACGGCGTCCGCACTGGTGGAATCGACGCTGATCGGCCCCGGGTGGGGCATGGAGAGGGAGACAGATGAACAACGTGGCAGTGGTCGGCGGCGGCCTGATGGGGTCGGGCATCGCCGAGGTCAGCGCCCGAGCAGGGCATGACGTGATCGTGATCGAGTCCAACGAGGATGCCGGCAAGGCCGCGCTCGGTCGGCTGGAGAAGTCGCTGCAGCGCGCCGAGGCGAAGGGCAAGATCGACTCCGCCTCCGACGTGCTCGCCCGGATCCGGGTCGAGACCGACCTGGGCGCCGCTGCCGACCGCGACATCGTCGTCGAGGCGATCGTGGAGGACGAGTCGGCGAAGGTCGACCTGTTCAAGCGGCTCGACTCCCTGGTCGAGGCGCCGGACGCGATCCTGGCGTCCAACACCTCCTCGATCCCGATCATGAAGCTGGGCGTGGTCACCAGCCGCCCGACCCAGGTCATCGGCATCCACTTCTTCAACCCGGTGCCGGTCCTCCAGCTCGTCGAGCTGGTCCCGTCGCTGCTGACCTCCGACGACACGACCGCCCGCTCGCGCGCGTGGGTCGAGGGCTCGCTGGGCAAGCAGGCGATCGACTGCCAGGACCGCGCCGGCTTCGTGGTCAACGCGCTGCTGATCCCCTTCATCCTCTCCGCGATCCGGATGTTCGAGTCCGGCTTCGCCTCCGCCGAGGACATCGACCGCGGGCTGGTGCTCGGCGCCGCGCACCCGCAGGGCCCGCTGGCGCTGGCCGACCTGATCGGCCTGGACACCACCAAGGCCGTCGCGGAGTCGCTCTACGAGGAGTTCAAGGAGCCGCTGTACGCCGCCCCGCCGCTGCTCAACCGGATGGTCGACGCCGGGCTGCTCGGTCGCAAGACCGGCCGGGGCTTCTACACCTACTCCTGAACGACCCAGCGGCCGTCCTCGCGCTGCACGACCACGTCGCCGGCGCTCCGGTCCGAGCGCACCACGACCCGGTCGTCGCCGTGGAACGCCACCGCGTCGTACACCACCGAGCTCTGATCCGACCCGGCCGGCAGGTCGACGTCCTGGCTGTCCGAACCGTCGGTGATCCGCACCGCCACCCCACCGTCGGGCCCGCCGACGAGGTCGGCGGTGCGGAGGTCGCCGTCGTCGTCGACGGCGACCGCCTGTGCGGACGGAGCGTCGACCTTCTCGAACCCCTCGTCGGCCGACCAGCGCAGTACGGACCCACCCTGCGACCCACCCTGCGACCCACCCTGCGACCACACGGCGTAGCCGCCTGACGGCGACACGGCGGGCGCACCGTACGCCTCACCCTGCAGGTCGTGGTGTTCCCAGTCCGACCCGACCTCACCGACCAGGGCCACCGACCGGGTCGGCGCCTGGTCGGCGTACCAGGCGTCGTCGCACTCCACGGTGACGGCGACCCGGCCGCCGGAGGCTGTGGCCCGGGCCGCGCCGCACTCACGGTCGTCGAGGGTCAGCACCCGCTCGGGGTCCGACCACGGATCCTCGCCCGTGCGGTGCGCGACCACGACGTCGTGGCCGTCGACGACCGAGGCCCGCACCTCGAGGGGTGGTCCGGACGTGCTGGTCCCGGGATCCGAGGAGCACCCCGCCGATGCCAGCAGCAGCACCACTGCGAGGGCCGCCGCACGCCTGTGCATGACCCCACGTTGTCAGATCGGTCATACCGGCCGGTAGCCATCCGCTGCTACCTTCCGCCACATGAAGTCACCCCACGAGACCGCTCGCTTCGCTCGCGCTTCCGCGGGGACCCCGAGATGAGTGGATCGCGCAGTGCCAAGGACTTCTTCCGACCCCTCGCGGTGGGGGCGCCCGCGCCGCTGACCGAGATCCCGGCGCGACCGAGCCGGGCCATCCACTTCTTCGACCCGAGCAACCCGAAGATGGCGGCGAAGATCCCCGACATGGTCGGCTCGGTCGACGTGCTGCTCGGCAACCTCGAGGATGCGGTCAAGGCCGACAACAAGCTCGCCGCCCGCGAGGGTCTGGTGAAGATCGCCCAGGAGACCACCGACCTCGGCGGACCGAGCGGGCCGACCCAGCTGTGGACCCGGATCAACTCGCTCGACAGCCCGTGGGCGCTCGACGACCTCACCACGCTGGTGCCTGCGATCGGCGACAAGCTCGACGTGATCATGGTGCCGAAGGTGCAGGGTGCCGAGGACATCCACTACGTCGACCGGCTGCTCGCCCAGCTCGAGGCCAAGGCCGGGCTCGACCGGCCGATCCTGATCCACGCGATCCTGGAGACCGCCCGTGGCGTCGCCAACGTCGAGGAGATCTGCGGCGCCAGCCCGCGGATGCAGGGCCTCAGCCTCGGCCCGGCCGACCTCGCCGCCGACCGCCGGATGAAGACGACCCGCGTCGGCGGCGGACACCCCGGCTACCTGGTCCGCCAGGACCCGCCGCGCATCGACGGGGTCGCCAACCTCGAGGCGAGCCGAGCGACGTACCAGCAGGACCTGTGGCACTACACGATCGCCCGGATGGTCGACGCGTGCGCGATGCACGGCATCTACGCCTACTACGGCCCGTTCGGCGACATCGCCGACGTCGTCGCGTGCGAGGACCAGTTCCGCAACGCCTTCCTGCTGGGCTGCGTCGGCACCTGGAGCCTGCACCCCAAGCAGATCGCCATCGCCAACCGGGTCTTCAGCCCCAGCGTCGAGGACGTCGCTCATGCGCGCCGCGTCGCCGCCGCGATGGGCGACGGCACCGGTGCCGTGATGCTCGACGGCAAGATGGAGGACGACGCCTCCCTCAAGCAGTGCCTGGTCATGGTCGAGCTCGCCGAGCAGCTGGCCGCGATCGATCCCGAGCTCAAGAAGGCGTACGACGCGATCGAGGTGTCCTGACATGACTGAGTTCACCCCGCTGCGCAGCGTCCTCTACATGCCGAGCTCCAACGCCAAGGCGCTGGAGAAGGCCAAGACGCTGCCGATCGACGCCGTGATCTTCGACCTCGAGGACGCGGTCGCCCCCGACGCCAAACCGGCTGCGCGTGAGGCCGCGGCAGCGGCCGTGGCGAGCGGCGAGTACGGCCGCCGTACGCTCACCATCCGGGTCAACGGCATCGGCACCGAGTGGCACGACGACGATCTCCGGGCCGCCGCGCAGGCCGGACCCGCCGCCGTCGTCGTACCCAAGGTCAACAGCGCCGCCGAGGTGGGCCAGCTGGTCGCCGCCCTCGAGAGGCACGGCGCGCCCGACCACACGATGCTCTGGGCGATGATCGAGACCCCGATCGCCGTCCTCGACGTGCTCAGCATCGCCCGCGCGTCCGAGCGGCTGACCTGCTTCGTGATGGGCACCAACGACCTCGTCAAGGAGCTGTACGCCGAGCACGTGCCCGGCCGCGCGCCGATCCTGCCCAGCCTGCACACGTCCCTGCTCGCCGCCCGTGCGGCCGGCATCTCGATCCTCGACGGCGTCTACAACGACGTCAAGGACGCCGCCGGCTTCCTCGCCGAGTGCGACCAGGGCCGTCAGATGGGCTTCGACGGCAAGACCCTGATCCACCCCGGCCAGGTCGAGGGCGCCAACGCCGCCTTCGCGCCCAGCGAGCAGGCGGTCGAGGACGCCCGCGGGCTGATCCAGGCCTTCGAGGACGCTCAGCTCGATTCTGGGGCGGGCAGCGGCGTGGTCACCTACAACGGTCGGATGGTCGAGAACCTCCACGTCGAGTCGGCACGCCGCACGCTCAGCATCCACGACGC
This sequence comes from uncultured Actinomycetota bacterium, assembly GCA_963717855.1. GTDB lineage: Bacteria > Actinomycetota > Actinomycetes > Propionibacteriales > Nocardioidaceae > Nocardioides. The sequence continues at coordinate 258,592 of CAVQXF010000010.1, forward strand.
CATCCGGGCCCTCTCGCAGTGACGCAGCAGGGCTGATGCGCGCGGTCGTCCAACGGGTCCTCGGCGCGAGCGTCACCGTCGACGGCGAGGTCGTCGGCGCGATCGAGGGCGCCGGCCTGCTGGTCTACCTCGGCGTCACCCACGACGACGGACCGGCCGACGTGGCCTGGATCGCCCGCAAGGTCTGGGACCTGCGCATCCTGCGCGACGAGCGATCGGCCTCCGACGTCGCGGCGCCCGTGCTCGTCGTCAGCCAGTTCACGTTGTACGGCGACGCCCGCAAGGGTCGGCGCCCGACCTGGCAGGCGGCCGCGCCCGGCCAGGTCTCCGAGCCGTCGTACGACGCCCTCTGCGCCGCCCTGCGTGACCTCGGCGCCCAGGTCGAGACGGGGGTGTTCGGTGCCGACATGCAGGTGGCGTCGGTCAACGACGGCCCGATCACGATGATCCTCGACAGTCCTCGCTGAAGGTCGCCCCACGCAGGAAGGCCAGCACCTTCTCGGCCGGCATCTCGCACGGCCGCAGCTCCTCGCCCCCGGCCGTGACGTAGACGTTGGTGCTGACCACGTCGGTCCCGCCGAGCTCCTCGGCGTACACCGACACCGCGCGGCCGCCAGCTCGCAGCGGCCTTGGTGACGCCGTAGCGGCGGCCGTCGTACGTCGCCTCCGACCAGCCGTCGGGCACCAGCGCCAGCAGCCGGGCCAGCGGGCTCACGACTCCGGCACGACCACGACCGGGACCGGGCTGTGCCGGATGATCCGGCTCGCGTGCGAGCCGATGAACACCCGGGCGAGCACGCCACGTGGCGACGAGCCGAGCACCAGCACGTCGTCGTGGCGCCAGTCGAGCCGGCTGACCGCCTCGGCCCAGTTGCGACCGGTGGCGACGACGTGCTCGACGTCGCGGAGCCCGGTCGCCGCGGCCGCGTCGCGCAGCGCCGACCCGGCCTGCTCGGTGAACGAGTCGAGCACGTCCTGCTCGCCGCGGACCTCCGGCGGGTACATGGTCTTGCCCAGGACACCGAAGGTCGCGAGCCGTACGACGGCCCCTGCCGCGGCGCAGATCTCCGTCGTCCGACGCAGCACCTCGACAGAGGCGCGGTCGGCACGAAACGCACAGGTCGCGCGGGCCAACCGGGGTACGGCGTGCGTGGCGAAGCCCCGCGGCGCCACGGCGACCGGCACGTGCGCAGCGTGCAGCAGGTGGTCGGCGGTCGAGCCGAGCGCCACCCGGTCCCATTCGCCGTCGTCCGCGGAACCCACGACGATCAGGCCGGACTCGATCTCGGACGCCTTCTCCAGCAGGGCGGCCGGCACCGACCGACCGGGCACCGCGACCGCCTGTGTCTCGAGGTCGGCGGCGACCTCGCCGAGCACGCGCTCCGCATCGGCGACCGCCGCCACGCCGGCCTCGCGCGACCATGCGGCGTACTCCTTGTCGACGTTGCCGGCGACCAGGGTCGGCCAGGGAGCCGGGACGACCGACACGACCAGGAGGTCGGTGTCGAGCGAGCGAGCGAGCATCGCGCCCAGCGAGATCGCGGCGCGGTCGTGGGTGCGGGTCGGGTGCCCGACGACGATCGTCATGCCTCGGAGATCTCCGTGTCGGCGACGACCCCACGGTTGAGCGCGGCGTGGCGCCGACCCCACAGGAAGTAGAACGCCAGCACCACCGCGAGCCAGCAGCCGAAGATCACCCAGGTGACGAGCGCCAGGCCGTAGAGGATGTAGATGCAGACCGCGATCGTCAGGAGCGGCGTGATCGGGAACAGCGGGACCCGGAAGGGGCGCTCGAGGTCCGGCTGCGTACGCCGGAGCACCATGACGCCGACCGCGACCACGATGAACGCCATCAGGGTGCCGATCGACACGGTGTCCCAGAGGTAGTCGGCCGGGACGAAGCCGCCGATCAGGGCGACCACGATCGCGACGACGATGGTGTTGAAGGTCGGGGTCAGGGTGCGCGGGTTCACCGACGAGAACTTCTCCGGCAGCATCCCGTCGCGGCCGATCGCGAAGAGGATCCGGGTCTGGCCGTAGAGCGTCACGAGGGTCACCGAGAAGATCGAGATGACCGCCCCGGCCGCGAGCACGGTGCCCCAGGCCGCTTGGCCCGTGATGTTCTCGAGGATCACGGCGAGGCCGGCGTCCTGCTGCTCCGGGTCGGAGAACTCCGACGCGGGCTGGGCCGAGAGTCCGGCGACCGCCACCAGCACGTAGACGGTCACCACCACCGCGAGCGCACCCATGATCGCGCGCGGCAGCGCCTTCTGCGGGTTGCGGACCTCCTCCCCCGCGGTCGAGACCGCATCGAGGCCGATGAAGGAGAAGAAGATCGTGGCGGCGGCCGCCGAGATGCCGGACGCGCCCTTGTCCCAGAACCCGTCGAAGTGGTCGCCGTTCCAGGCACTCAGGCCGATCACCACGAACATCAGCAGCACGCCGAGCTTGATCAGCACCATCACGGTGTTGACCCGGGCCGACTCGCTGGCGCCGCGGATCAGCAGCACCATGCAGAGCATCACCAGGATGACGGCCGGCAGGTTGATGAAGCCGGTGGTGTTGTCCTCGTACGGGATCGGCGAGTACGACAGCGCGTCGGGCAGCGAGAAGCCGAAGAGGTTGTCGAGCAGCTCGTTGAAGTAGCCGCTCCAACCGACCGCGACGGCGGCGCTGGAGACGCCGTACTCGAGGAGCACGCACGCCGCGATCACCACCGCGACCAGCTCGCCGAGGGCGTGGTAGGCGTAGGAGTACGTCGAGCCGCTGACCGGGATCGCGCTGGCGACCTCGGCGTAGCAGAGGGCGGAGAGCCCAGCGCCGAGACCCGCCACCAGGAACGAGATGATGACCGCCGGGCCGCTGTCGGGCACCGCCTCCTGCAGGACGAAGAAGATGCCGGTGCCGACCGTGGCCCCGACGCCGAACATCATCAGCTGGAAGGTGCCGAAGCTGCGTTTGAGCTCCGGGCCGTCGTGTGCGTCGCTCTGGCGCCTGATCGGCTTGCGCCGGACGAGCTGCTGGCCAAGGGTCGGTCTGGGTCCGACGTCAACGGTCATGGCGGATTCCTACCCGAGCAGGGATGTTCCTGAACGGGTCAGTCTTCAGCCTTGCGGAAGGTTTCGTCCAGCCACAGCTTCACACTGCCGAGCACGCCGGCCACGTCGTGGACCATCTTGCCCACCGCGTCCTGACTCTGCTTGAAGCTCTCGGAGTAGCTGCGCGCGGCCGCCTTGGCGGCGTCCGAGAGCTTGGCGCCGTCGTCGTCCTGCCGGCGCGGGTAGTCGCCGCCGAGGATCGTCGTGTACTCCCCGGAGTCGACCCAGCGGCGCAGCTCGGTGGCGCGTACGACGAGGAACGGGTGCGACCGGTTCTCGACCAGCAGCAGCTTGAGCACGGAGTCGCGCAGGTCGGCGTCGTCGTACTCCTGGCCCTGCGCGAAGAACGACGTCGCGTCCAGGTCCTCGAGGTGGCCGCCGCTGGCGAGCTTCATGTGCACCCGGAACGCCGTCGCCGGGTCCTGGGTCGCCAGCAGCCCTGCTCGGTCGGCGGAGAGCTCGGACTTGCGCGACCACTCGTAGAGCGCCGCGACGATCGCCCGGATCCCCAGCCCTGTCAGGGGGATGGCGGTCAGCACCGCACTGAACTGGAGCAGCCGCTGCAGCATGGTCTGGTAGACCGCGTGCCCGCTCATCGCATGGCCGAGCTCGTGCGCGAGGGCGAAGCGCAGCTCGTCCTCGTCGAGCAGGTCCACGAGCCCGGAGTTGAGCACGATGAAGGGCTTGTTCATGCCGATCGTGAGAGCGCCCGGGATCGGGTTGGCGACGACGTACAGCTCCGGCAGCTCCGGGGCGTCGAGCGCGCGGCCCACCTCGCCGAGGATCCGGTGGAGGCGCGGGAACTGCCGCTCGTCGACCCGGATCGCGGAGCCCAGGAAGACCAGGCGTACGGCGCGCTCGTTGAAGAGCCCCGACATCGCCTTGAGCACCGTGTCGAAGCCCTTGAGCTTGCGCAGGGCGACCAGGGCGCCCTGGTCGGCGGGGTGCTCCCACGCACGCGAGCTGATGTCGGTCAACGTTGCCCGAGAGCGGGCCGGCTGCTGGCTCACGCCGTCACTGTAGGGATCAGGAGCGGGTCCGGGGGCGGAATGCGAAACGCAGACATGGCCGGCGCGTGAGCGCCGGCCATGTCGATGAAGCGGGGAACGGGACGCTCAGGCCAGGTTGTTGGCCTTGAGGAAGTCACCGGCAACGGTGACCGGGTCCTGCTTGTCGACCTGCACCTTGGCGAGCGCCTCGGTGAGGTTCTCGGTGGTCAGCGCCTCCGAGAGGGCGTTGAGCGCCTTCTCGACCTCGGGGGTCACCTTGTCCGACTGGATCAGCGGGACGATGTTCTGCGAGGTGTAGAGGTTCTTCGGGTCGTCGAGCACCACCCAGCCGTTGGTCGAGATCGCCGAGTCGGTCGAGAAGACGTTGGCGACGTCGATGGAGCCGTCCTTCAGCGCGGCGACGGTCAGCGGGCCACCGGAGTCGAGCGGCTTGAACTCCTTGAACACCACGTCGTAGAGCTCCTTGAGACCGACCAGGCCCTGGTAGCGCTCGCGCCACTCGGGCCCGGCCCCGACGGTCAGCTTGCCGGCGACCGGCTGCAGGTCCTCGATCGTCGACAGGCTGTACTTGTCGGCGGTCTCCTTGGTGACGGTCAGCGTGTCCTTGTCCTCGGCGGCCGACTGCGGCAGCGTCTCGCTGCCCTTGGGCAGCACCTTCTGGAGCTCGGCGTAGACGTCCTCCGGGGAGGTCACGCCCTCGGGCACGCCGTCGGGCGAGAGGAAGGACAGCAGGGCGCCGTTGTACTCCGGCAGCAGGTCGATGTCGCCGGACTCGAAGGCCTTCATGTAGATCTCGCGGGCGCCGATGTTGGGCTTGGTCTCGACCTTGGCGCCCGGCCGCCTCGAGGGTCTGGGCGTACATCTGCATCAGCAGCTCGCTCTCGGGGAAGTTGGCCGAGCCGATCACGATCGCGTCCTTGTCACCCCCGCCCGAGGAGAGCGGGTCGCTGCCGGAGTCGTCGTCGGAGCCGCAGGCGGCGAGCGCGAACGCTGCGGCCACGGCGGCAATGCTGAGGAGGGCGGTGGAGCGCTTGCGGAACATGGAGATTCACCTCTCGGTCAAGGCACTTCAGGTGGGTCGTGCCGGCTTAGTGCAGATCGTGCAGGATCTCGTGCGGACGCGCGGGGCCCGAGCTACCGCGTCGCTTGGGCCACCTCCTCGACACCGTGCAGGGCGGTTGCGGCAGGGCCGGTGGCGTCGTTTCGCCGACGCCGGCCCTGGGTGGCCCGGCCGTCGACGCCGGGCGAGACGACGAGGCGCTGGACCAGCGCGATCAGCAGGTCGACGATCACGGCCAGCACCGCGACCAGCACCGCAGCCCGCGACGACCCGCGGGTAGTCCGAGAGGGCCAGGCCGTCGAAGAGGTAGCGACCGAGCCCGCCCAGCCCGACGTACGCCGCGATGGTCGCTGTCGAGATCACCTGGAGCGCGGCGTTGCGGATGCCGCCGAAGACGATCGGCAGCGCGATCGGGCAGCTCGACGCCGGTCACGATCTGCCGCTCCCGCATGCCGACCCCCCGGGCGGCGTCGACGGTCGCCCCGGAGACCGAGCGGATCCCGGCGTACGTCGTCGTCAGGATCGGCGGGATCGCGAGGATGACCAGCGCCACGACGACCGGGACCAGACCGGTGCCGACCAGCACGAGCACGAGCATCAGCACTCCCAGGGTGGGGAGCGCCCGCCCGGCGTTGCCGATGTTGATCGCCAGGAACGAGCCGCGGTTGGTGTGGCCGATCAGCAGCCCGATCGGGAACGCGATGACGAAGGCGATCACCAGGGCGATGGCGGAGTACTGCAGGTGCTCGAGGATCCGGTGCGGGAAGCTGTCGTAGCTGCTCCAGGCCCAGTTGCTCCCGTCGAAGAGGAAGTCGAACGTGCTGGCGTTCATCGGGCGTCCCCCGCCCGGGTCCAGGGAGTGACCAGTCGTTGGATCAGCACGATCGCCGTGTCGGCGATGAGGGCCAGCAGGACGCAGAGCACCAGGCCGATGGCGATCGGCGGCGCGTAGAAGCCGAGCTGGAAGCCGCGGGTGAAGAGCTGGCCGAGGCCGCCGATCCCGATCAGGGCGGCCACCGTGACCATGCTGATGTTGGCGACCGTGGCGACCCGGAGGCCGGAGAGGATCACGGGCAGGGCCAGCGGCAGGTCGACGGTGAACCACCGACGTGTCGGTCGGTAGCCCATCGCGGTCGCGGACTGGACGACCTGGTCGTCGATCGACTCCAGGCCGTCGACGACCGTGCGCACGAGCAGGGCGAGGCTGTAGAGCGTCAGCGCGATGACGACGTTGAGCGGGTCGAGGACGCTGGTGTGCAGGATGCCGGGCAGCAGGAGCAGCAGCGCCAGCGACGGGACGGTGTAGATGATGCTGGTCAGGGTCAGGATCGGGTGCCGGACCCAGCCGAAGCGCACGACGGCCCAGCCGATCGGCAGCGACAGCACGAACGCGATCGCCACCGGCAGCAGCGCCAGCCAGATGTGGTCGACGAGAGACTGGACGACCGCCTCGTGGTTGATGTCGAGGTAGGTGCGCACCTCGTCGAAGAAGTCCATGTCAGGCCTCCGTGGACCCCAGGCGGCCGAGCTGCCGCTCACGGACGTACGTCGCCACGATGCCCTGGCGGACGATCCCGTCGGCCCGACCGTCGGCGTCCACCCGGACGGCGGCCCCGGCCGGCGAGAGGAGCATGAGGTCGGTGACCACGCGCAGGCTGTCGCCGACGTGGTAGCTGCCCTCGGTCGGGAGCAGCCCACCGGACCCGGTCCATCCCAGCGGGCGGCCGTCGTCGTCGAGCGAGAGCCGCAGGCCGTCGACGTCGGCGCCCACCGGCTCGACCTCGAGGTCGGCCGAGCTCGCGAACGACAGACCGCGGAAGCCGCGATCGCGGCCGACGAAGCCGGCGACGAACTCGTCGGCGGGCTGGGAGAGCAGCTCCTCGGGCGTGGAGAGCTGCGCCAGCCGGCCGCCCTCGGCGAAGACCGCGACGTGGTCGCCGAGCTTGATCGCCTCGTCGATGTCGTGGGTGACCATGCACGATGGTCTTGCCGAGCTCGCCCTGCAGCCGCAGGAACTCCCGCTGCAGGCCCTCGCGCACGACCGGGTCGACGGCCGAGAACGGCTCGTCCATCAGCATCACCGGCGGGTCCGCGGCGAGCGCCCGGGCGACCCCGACGCGCTGCTGCTGGCCGCCGGAGAGCTGCACCGGGTAGCGGTCGGCCATGCCGGTCGTGAGCCCGACGCGCTCGAGCAGCTCGTAGGCCTTCGCGCGCGCCTCCTTGCGGGGCACCCCGTTGAGCACCGGAACGGTCGCGACGTTGTCGACGACGGTGCGGTGCGGGAAGAGGCCGGCATGCTGGATGACGTACCCGATCGAGCGGCGCAGCAACGCCGGGTCCTGGCCGGTCACGTCCTTGCCGTCGATCCGGATCGTGCCCGACGTGGGGTCGATCATCCGGTTGATCATCCGCAGCGACGTGGTCTTGCCGCAGCCGGAGGGGCCCACCAGCACGGTGATGGCCCCGGTGGGAATGGTCATGGAGAGGTTGCCCACGGCCACGGTGCCGTCCGGATACCTCTTGGTGACGTCATCGAACTCGATCACCGCTGTCCTCCTGCTCGGGAGCCGGGCCGCAACGGTGTGCGGCTTACCCAGGGTGCTCGAAAGAGACCTGGGTGAAACGGTGTCATGCCAAAGGAGTCTATGTGAATGGGGTTATTCGACTTTGCTCGTCCGCTGAATAGGATCAGACCATGACGTCCCCGCGCCGGCACGTGGCCGATCCCGGCCTGCGACCGGCCGAGGTCGCGGCGTACGCCGTCTCGCCCCGGACGGCCGGCATCGAGGTCGTCCTCTCGGCGTACGACGGAGACGCGTTGGCGCCGGTCCGGCGGGCGCGCGCCGACCTGGACAGCGCCCAGGCCGAGGGCGCGGTCTACGGCCTCACGACCGGTGTCGGAGCGCTGCGCCACGTGACGATCGAAGCAGAGGACGCCGACAACCACGCCCTGCGGCTCTGGCGCAGCCACGCCGCGACCTTCGGACCGGAGCTCTCCGACGAGCTCGCCCGCGGGACCATGCTGGTCCGGCTGCACCAGCTGCTGCGCGGCGGCTCGGGCGTCGAGCCGGCCCTCGTGCAGGCGTTGGCGACCGCGCTGGACGCGGGCGCGATCCCCTTGCTGCACGCGTACGGCGGGATCGGGACCGGCGACCTGCCCACGCTCGCGGAGCTCGGTCTGACGTTGGTCGGCGAGCGGCCGTGGCGCAGCGGCTCCGGGCCCGCTGTCGAGGTGTCCGAGGGCGACGCGCTCCCCTTCGCCAGCAGCAACGCCCTGACCGCCACGGTCGGCTCGATCGCGGTCACCGGGCTGAGCACGCTCGTCCGGACCGCCGAGCAGGTCGCCGCGCTGTCGCACCTCGCGCTGCGCGGCTCGCTCCAGGCCTACGACCCACGGGTGCACGCCGGCAAGGACGACCCGTACGCCGTCGGCGTCGCCGAGCGCCTGTCGACACTCCTCGCCGGCCCCGAGCGGAGGTCGGCCCGGCTCCAGGACCCGTTCGGGCTGCGCACCGTCCCGCAGGTGCACGCCCCCTGGGAGGAGGCGCTGGCCGGAGCCGAGCGGGCGCTCACCGCCGAGATCGGCGCCACCGCCGAGAACCCGCTCGCGGTCGACGGCACCGCCCTGCACCACGGCCAGTTCATGACCCAGCGGCTCGCTGCCGCCCTCGACGGGGTCCGGGCCGCCGCCGTACCCGCCCTGACACTGTCGGTCGCCCGGCTCACGGCGCTCCTGGACCCCGCCCTGACCGCGCTGCCGACGTTCCTCGCCGACGGCCCGCCTGGCAGCTCCGGGCTGATGATCGTGGAGTTCGTCGCCAACGACGTGTTGGCCCGGGTCCGGTCGACCGCCACCCCGGTCGCCGCCGGGCACACCGTGGTCTCACTCGGCCTCGAGGAGCACGCCAGCCACTCGACGCAGGCCGCCTGGTCCACCCAGGACCTGCTGACCCTGGCGCCCGACCTGCTCGCCTGCGAGCTGGTCGCTGCCGTCCGCGCCCTGCGCCTGGCCCCCGACCGCGTCGCCGACTGCCCCGCGCGCGAGCTCTTCGACCGCGCCGACGCCGCCCTCCCCGACGTACGCCGGGACCACGTCCTCGGTCCTGAGCTCGAGGCCGCCTCAGCGCTGCTCCGTGCTGGTGGCCAGGCCAATTAGCGGCGGGCGCGACCTGCCGGTCGACTGAGATCGGTCGCCGGAGCCCGGGTGGTTGAGGTGTGAGGGCCGCCAGGCCCGAGCCTCGAAGCCCCCGCAACGACGACGAGACGATGAGCACGAGCTGCGGGTCCGTCCGGGTCGGTCGCCGACAGGCAGCTACGACGGGTACGGCGAGCGGCGGCCTGCGGTCCGCCGCCGGCTTCCCGGCCCGGTGGTTGAGGTGCGAGGGCCGCCAGGCCCGAGCCTCGAAACCACCTTCCACCGACAAGAGATCGTGACCTGTTCGTGACCTGAACCCCTGTGGATAAGCGGCTTCTGGGCCTCTGACTGTCGGTGGTCAGTGCTTGAGTAGACCCATGACCACGATGACCGCACCCCACCACCAGGTGGCCTCTGCGACCGCGCACATGCGCTCGGTCGCGGACGGTGTGGTCGACGCATCCGTGTGGTCCATGACCGCCCCCGAAGCAGCGTCGACCCTGGTCGAGCTGACGCGCCTCGAGGCCCAGGTGGTGGAGCTGAAGGCCCGGGTCGCCGCGCACGCCGACGAGGTCCAGGTCGGCACCGACGTCGGTGCCACGTCGACCGCGAACTGGCTCGCCCACCGCACCCGGCAGACCAGGGCCGCAGCCTCCGGGGTCGTCCGCCTCGGCTACGACCTGGGCACCTACGACCGGGTCCGGGCCGGCCTCGCCTCCGGTGACCTGCGGGTCGAGCAGGCCCGACGTGATCATCCCGCGGTCCGGGCCCTGCCCGACGACCTCGACCCCGACCTGGTCATCCGTGCCGAGGAACACCTGGTCGCAGCAGCCGGCGAGCACGACGCGAAGACGCTCAAGATCCTCGGGCGACCGGCTGCTGGAGGTCATCGCACCCGACCTGGTCGACTCCCACGAGGCTGATCTCCTCGAGAAGGAAGAAGCCAAAGCCGCCCAGGCGGCCAGGCTCACGATGACCGACGACGGCCACGGGAAGGTCCACGGCCGATTCACGTTGCCGGCACTCCAGGCCGCGGAGCTGAAGAAGATGCTCCTCGCCCTCGCCGCCCCCAAGCACCTCGCCGCGACCGAAGGGCCTGGGGTGGAGCAGGCGGCCCGGTCCGGAGCGGATGGGCAGGGCGTTCATGGAGCTCATCGACCGCATCAGCGCCAAAGACCTCCCCAAGGTCGGACGCAGCGACGCCACGATCGTGGTCACCATCGACCTCGACACCCTCACTCGGACGCCTGCAGAAGGCCGGGGTCCTCGACACCGGCGAACACATCTCCGCCGCCGCAGCACGACGCCTGGCGTGCACCGCCCGGATCATCCCCGTCGTCCTCGGCGGCGACTCCGAGGTCCTCGACCTCGGCAGGACCAAGACGGTTCTTCACCAGAGCCCAGACCACCGCCATGGGCCTGCGCGACGGCGGCTGCGTCGCTGAGGGATGTGACTGGCCGCCGTGGATGTGCCACGCCCACCACTGGACCCGCTGGACCGACGGCGGCACCACCGACCTCGACCAGGGCGGACTCCTCTGCCCCAGACACCACGCGAGAGCACACGACCCCACCTACCAGATGCAGAAGCACCCGAACGGCAAGAGCCACCTTCACCCGACGCCAATGAGTCAGGTCGATCAGCCGCGGGGTGGACCCGCCGCGATCGAGGCCAGGCTCTGGGCGATCGACACCAGGGCGAGCGCCTGCACCGATTCCCAGGTGCCTGGCTTCAGCTTCGCTGCCACGTCGGTCGCCTGATTCGCAAGTTCCTGTGCAGTCATGGCCGCACCGTACGGGAGCAGCGGCCCCACTCATGGAGACCACGCGCACCCCGACGCGGGTCCGTCGTTCGATCAGGCGTGCGCGCTGCTGCGGCGCTGCGACCACTGCCAGATCAGCAGTGCGATCACGGCACCGATGATCGAGCCGATGATCCCGGAGGGCTGGAGGAGGCCGTCATCCGCGTCCTTGTGGAAGAGCAGGTAGCCGAGCAGTCCGCCGACCAGCGAGCCGACGATGCCGAGCGCGATCGTCGCGACGACCGAGAGGTCCTGGCGGCCGGGCACGAGCAGCCGCGCCACGAAGCCGGCGATGGCGCCGACGATGATGATGGTGAGGATCAGTCCGAGCATGAGTGTGCCTTTCCTTCGAGAGGCCGACCGGTGCGTCCCCTGTCGCTACCAGACCACCCCTACGAGGGGTGCGGCACACCCCTAGGTGGGTTAGTCTCCATGGATGAGCAGCAGCGGTGGTCCCATCCAGGTCGCCCTGGTGGACGACTACGACGTGGTCGTCATCGGGGTCGCCAACATGCTCGAGCCCTACCGCGACCGCGTCGTCGTGGCCGAGCTCGACACGAATCAGCCGGTCGAGGACGGCGTCGACATCGCGCTGTACGACTCGTTCGCCCAACCCGAGTCAGATCAAGCGGAGATCAAGACGCTCCTCGACAATCCGCGGGCCCGGCGGGTCGTCGTCTACACCTGGAACTTCCATCCCGAGCTCCTCTCGACGGCTCAGGACCTGGGAGTGCACGGCTACCTGTCCAAGGCACTCACCGCGCGAGAGCTGGTGGCCGCACTCGAATCCGTGCACGCGGGCGAGATCGTCGTCAGCCCCTCGACGACGAAGAGCCGCACCCAGGCGGGTGACTGGCCCGGCCGCGCCGAGGGCCTGACCGATCGCGAGGCGGAGATCCTCGCTCTCATCACCCAGGGCAAGAACAACGCCGAGGTGGCGGCACTGACCTACCTCAGCCCCAACACGGTGAAGTCCTACATCCGCGGGCTCTACCGCAAGATCGACGTCGACAGCCGCACCCAGGCGGTGCTCTGGGGAGTGCACCACGGATTCCTGCCCGACAAGAGACGGATCGACCACTGGCGTGGCGGTCCGTGAGCGCTTCCTCGGCCCAGTGAGTCCGCGTGGCAGCACCTGTCGCTAGTGGCCCGACCACCGCCGCGGCCGGGGCTCGGCTCCGCCGTCCGGGCCCTCAAGATCAGCCAGCAATGACCCCGCGACGCCGGAGCAGCCGCATCGCCACGGCCGCGAGGCCCGCGATGGTCAGGCCGGTGGCGACGGCGAGCAGGACCCGGAATCGGGCCGGCAACGGTCCCCGGTCGACCTCGCCCGCGGGGCGGACGTCGATGCCGGGCAGGAGCGCCGAGGCCAGCTGGAAGCGAAGCACCCCGTAGCTCCCGAGATCGTCGACAGTCGTGAGCTCGCGGGTGGCACCCCCGTCGAGGGGGTGGGCGACGAGCTGGGCGACATCGGAGTCGGACCAGTCGAAGACCGCCACCTCCTGATCACTCGTCCAGCCCTGGAAGTCCTGGCGGTCCGGGTGCTCGAGCGGCAGCTGCGGAGGTGCCGCTGCAGCCGACCCGTCCATCGTGACGAAGGACAGCCCCGATCCGTTCGACACGGCGAGCAGACGCCCGTCCGGAGACCACGCGGCCGGGCTGGAGAGGACGCCGTCGGCGGGCACGGCTTGCAGGGTGCCGTCGGAGAGGTCGACGACCGAGAGCCCACCGTCGCCGGGACCGGAGCGTCGTACGGCGATCCGGCGACCGTCCGGGGAGAACGCGACCATCCACGCCGCGCCGACTCCCGGCACCGCGCTGACCGCACCCGACCCGACGTCCAGGACGAACAGGTCACCGACGGGAGGACCGCCGGAGTACGGGTTCGTGGGACTTGTCCCAGCCAGGTAGGCGACCTGACTGCCGTCCGGGGCCCACGCGAGAGGTACGACGCTGCGCGCCTTCGACAGCGGATGGCTGGTGACCTCACCGGTCGCCAGGTCGACGATCCCCAGGTCCGGGTCCTCGGTGGCGTGCTCGCCCAGCGCGACCGACGTCCCGTCGGGCGACAGCAGCATCGGCCCCGGGTCTCCCTGGTCGCGGGGGCCGCTGCGGGCCTCGGCCGCATCCAACCGCCGGTAGACGTCGTCGTCCGCGGCGAGCACCACCGCCTGCGGGAAGTCCATGAACTCGACACCGATGCCGTGCTGGTAGAGCGCCAGGGCCCGACCGGACGGCGCGTCGGACAGGTCCGCCATCAGGTAGGAGTAGCCGGCGAGCCGATCCGGGATCGCGGCGCTCGGCGTACCGTCGCGGACCTCCGCGTCACCGAGGAGCGGGAGCAGGACGAACGCGGCGGCCGACGCTCCCAGCAGGAGGGAGAGCCGGCCGGCGCGCATCATCCCCGGACGATAGCGATCCGCTCAGTCGCCGACCAGGGGCCGCAGCTCGTCGGCGTACGAGACGGAGTAGCGGCGCATCACGCCCGAGGAGCTGATGGAGTACTGCCCCATCCGCCACAGCGGCGGTGAGTAGGCGTGGATCGAGACCGACCCGTCGACGGCGCCCGCCATCCGGTGGATGTGGTCGGGGCCGAAGGCGAAGGCCCGTCCCGCCTCGATGGTGCGGCTCGCGGGCTCCCCGCCGAGGCGCGGGCGGTTCTCGACCACCGCACCCTGGGTGACGGCCACGGCGCCGGCGGAGGTGTCGTGGTCGTGCCAGCCGGTGTCGTCCTGGGTGTTCCAGCACAGCAGCCAGACGTCGATGTCGGAGTCGCGGTGCAGCGACACGAAGTGCCGGCCCTCGGTGTCGTGCCGGACGTGCTGCTCCCACAGCTCCGGCTTCGCCGCCAGCTCGCGCACCCACGCGAGCAGCTCCTGCGGGTCCAGCACGCGGCCGGGCAGCTCGGGCAGCTGGTCGGGCTCACACGCGACGGCGGCCTGGGTGGGACGTTCAGGGGCGAGTGTCATCGCGGAGCTCCGTTCATGAGATGGGCGGGATTGGTGATGAACAAGGACTGGCTGAACGCGTCACCCAGTCCCGGATCGGTGGGCAGCGCGTACGGCCGGTCGGACCCATGCACGATCGGGTCGATGCCGACGACGCGGATGACGGCGTCGATCGCGCGCATCCCGTACGACGAGGTCTCGTAGTGCACCAGCGGGTCGATCGCCCCGAGGGCGCCACCGCGCTGACCGAGCCGCTCGTGGTGGAGCGGCGCGAGCCCGGCGAGGCCGACGAACGCGATCCGCAGCTGCGGCAGCAGCGCCCGACCGGCGACGTGCCAGGCGAACCACGCCGCCGTCAGCTGGGCGGTGTACGACGTGAGCGCGGGCCACCAGCCGGGCACCCGGTCGGAGGCCGTGGCCGGTCCGGGGTGCACCAGCACCGGCAGCTCGGCTGCCTGCACGACGGCCAGCACCGGCGCCATCCGCTCGACCGCAGCGGGGTCGACCAGCGCCGTTGCCGGGATCTGCAGGCCCCGCACCCGCGGGTGCTGGAGGGTGGCGGCGAGTGCCGCCAGGTCGGGCTCGACCACGTTGACGGCCGCCCAGACGGCGTACCCGTCGACGTCGCCGCGCTCGAGGTCGTCGGCCAGGCCGTGCCACGCGCGCAGCAGCGGGGCGGCCTCGTCGGGGTCCATCATCTCGATGCCGAGCGGGCTCGAGAGCGAGAGCAGCGAGAGCTCGATGCCGTCGGCGTCGTCGAGCGCACGGCGCGCGACGAGGTCGTGAGCGGCCGGGTCGACGGCGTAGGTCGGCTCGCCGTCGAGGTGCAGGTCCCACCCCCGCAACCGCGGGCCGAAGGAGCGGCGGCGGAGCTCGTCGATGAAGGCTTCGGGCCACAGGTGCTGGTGGCAGTCGGTCACCGGACCCGCCGCCACCAGGGTGCCTCCGACGTCGGTCGTCGGTGAAGTGAAGCGCTTCATATTACCTACTAAACCACTATACTTTGCCGAGCGCAAGCCGACGCTCGGGACCGTCCGTGGCGCGTCGTATGCTCGCCCGGTGCCGAAGCGCCCCACCCTGCAAGACGTCGCGGACGCGGTCGGCCTCGCCCCGGCCACCGTGTCCTACGCCCTCCGGGGCGAGCGCGGCTCGGACGACACCGTCGCGCGGGTGCAGGCGGCCGCCACGGCGCTCGGCTACCAGATCAACCCGATCGCCGCCGCGCTCGCCAGCGGGCGGTCGCGCACCGTCGCGGTGCTCTGCGGCTCCACCCGCGACCTGTGGCAGCAGTCCCTCACCGCCGACCTGGCCCGCGAGCTGCTCTCGCGGGGTCGGCACGCGCTGGTCGCCGACTCCGACGGTCACCCCGAGCGCGAGGAGGCCCTGCTCGCCAAGATCCGCGACCAGCGGCCGGACGGCCTGCTGGTCGCGCCGCTCGACCCGTTCGCACCGCAGTGGGAGGCGCTGGCCAGCCAGCTCCCCGTCGTCGCCATCGGCGACCGGCTGGCCCAGGCGCCCTCGGCCGGCGCGGTCGTCTTCGACAACGCCGCCGGGTTCGCCCTGGTCTTCGACCACCTCGCCGAGCTCGGGCACCGCCGGATCGTGGCCGTGCTCCCCGAGCGGCCCAGCACCCCCGACCGACCGGCCGAGCGCCTGGTCGCGCGGGAGGCGAAGCGCTGCGGGGTCACCGTCGACCTGGTGCGTACGCCGCCCGCGACCGCCGACCCCACCACCACGACCAACCACCTGATCGAGGCCCTCTCGGGCCCGGACCGGCCGACCGCGGCGTTCTGCCTGACCGACTCGTTCGCGTTCGGGATGCTGCGGGCCGCCCGGAGGCTCGGCCTCGACGTGCCCGGAGACCTGTCCGTGGTGGGGTTCGAGGACGTCGAGTTCGCGGACCTCGCCGGCCCGGGGCTCACCACGGTCGACTGGGGTCGCGGCGCGGTGGTGGACGCGGCCGTCGGTCAGCTGCTGGCCGCCATCGACGACGACGAGCCGCTGCGCACGATCACCATCGGGCCGAGCCTGGTGGTCAGGGGCTCGAGCGGTCCAGCGCCCAGCCGTCCCTGAGCAGCTCCGGAGCCGCTCGACGTCCTCACCCCAGGGCCGGTCCTCGACCCCGGACGGCAGCACCTCGGCGACCCGGTCCATCAGGGCAGGCAGGTCACCGCGGGCCGCGCGCCATCCGCTCCGGCGCCAGCGCCGCGCCTGGTGCAGCGCCAGCAGCTCGCAGGCCAGCACCTGCTCGGCGGCGTCCAGCGCCAGCCGCATCCGCTCGGCCGCCTCGAGCGCGAAGGTCTGCACGTCCTCCTGGCCGTTCGAGGTCTCCATCGGCGAGACGTACGACGCCGGCCAGCCCGCCACCGCGTGCACCACGGCCACGGCTCGCTTGTGCACCGGTGACAGCCCGGCCTGCGGTCCGGGATCGGCACTGAGCTGAGCGGGCAGCCCGGTCACCGCCCGGGTCGAGCATCCGGTGCAGGCGGGCGGCCCCGACCGCCGCGGCGTGGACCACCGCCCCGCGCGCGGAGTCGAGGCCGGCCGCCTGGTCGAGGCCGTGGAAGCCCGCCGTCCCCACGAAGCGGTCGCCCTCCTCCGTCGGGAGGTACGCCGGGGAGTCGCCGACCGCGTCGAGGGCCCGGTCGGCGACCTGCGCGAGGCGCCCGGCCTCGCGGCGCAGGTGGGCGAGCACGGGGCCGGCGACCCGGAAGGACACCGGCGCCTGGAGGTGGGCCGGGGCGGCGAGCGGGGCGACGTACTCCCCCAGTCGCGCCAGCGACTCCGCCAGCTCGTCGTCGCCGCGGGCGACCGCGGGCAGGTAGGGGTCGCGGCTGACGCCGACCAGGACGATGCCGGCCGCCAGCACCGCGGTCGACTGGTCGACCAACCGGTCCACGTCGGCGGCGCGGAGCGCGACCAGTGCCGTCGCGGTGGGGACGCCGGCCAGCAGCGCGATCCCCTCCTTGGGGCCGAGCCGTGGTGGACCCAGCGGGTCGACGACGGGTCCGGCCGGGACCGCCGACCCGTCGGCGTCGAGCACCCTCCCGACACCCGCCAGGTGACCCCACGCGTGGGCGAGCGGCAGGATCTCCCCGGCCGCACCGGAGCCGGTGCGCGGCACGGCCGGCGCGACGTCGTGCGCCAGGAGCGTGGCCAGCCAGGCGCAGAGCTCGGCGGACACGGCGGCGTCCCCGGCGAGGAAGGTGCGCAGGCGCACGGCGACCAGCGCTCGGGCCTCGATGCGGGAGAGCCACGGCGGAGCGCCGACTGCTCGCGCGAGCATCAGCCGCTCCGAGTGGCCGGCCTGGTCCTCGACGGTGAGGCGGGTGTCGCTGAGCGCCCCCATGCCGGTCGTGACGCCGTACACGTCCGGGCCGTCGGCCAGCGCGGCGAGCGCGGTCGTACGACGAGCCGCCAGGCGCACGAGCAGCCCCTCGGAGAGCTGCACCGGCGCACCGGACGCGATCGCGAGCACGGCCTGCCGGTCGAGGTCGGCCGGCTGGTCGACGAGCACCGTCATCGGAAGCGCACCATCGTCCCGAGGTCGGCGGCCTCGGCGCGCTCGAGGATGAGGTGGCCGACGGCCACGTCCAGGATCGACAGCCCGCGGTGCCAGAAGAGGATCCGCTCCTCGTCGTTCTCGCGACCGGGGCGCGCACCGGTGACCACCTCGCCGAGCTCCGCGTGCAGGGTCTCGCGGGTCAGCGCTCCCGAGCGCAGGTGCGGTCGCAGCGCGCCGAAGCTGCCGGCCTGCGCCTCGCGCCAGTCGTCGACGACGACCTTGTCGACGACGTCGAGCAGCGTCGGGGTCCAGCGCGCTGATCGTGCCGTAGGGCACCAGCAGCGAGCCGGGGGCCAGCAGGTCGGGGGTGATGAGGGAGGCCGGCTCCCGCAGGCGGGTGGCCTCGACGGCGATGTCGGCGCCGTCGAGGGTCTCGGCGGCCGAGTCGGTGACGACGACGGGCGTCGAGAGCTCGGCCCGCAGCCGGTCGGCGAACGCCTCCCGGGACTCGGGCCGGCGGCTGGTCACCCGGATCTCGTCGAGGTCGAACATCGCGTCGAGCATCACGATGTTGGAGTGGGCGGTGCCGCGCGCGCCGATGTGACCGAGCACCTTGGCGTCCGGGCGAGCCAGGTGGTGCGCGCCGACAGCCGTCATCGCCCCGGTGCGGGCCTCGGTGATCAGGGTGGCGTCGAGGATCGCCAGCGGCACCCCCGTCCACGGGTCGTAGAGCGTGAGGAGCGCCAGCTCGCTGGGCAGCCCGACCTCGTAGTTGGAGACGAAGTCGCCGACGACCTTGATGCCGCTGACGCCGTGGTCGCCCAGGGTCGAGACGTGCCCGCGCAGCACGTTGAAGTGACCGCGGCCGTCGTTGTCGGGCTCGAGGTGCGTGCGCGGCTCGAAGACGGTCTCGCCCCGCCCGTGGGCGGCCACCACATCGGTCGCGGCGGCCACGATGTCGGCCGGGGTGAGACCCAGGGCGTCGATGTCGGGGCCGGACACGAAGCGGAGGTAGATCGGGTCGGAGCTCACGACTCCATCATGGGCACGCGGACGCCACGCTCGGAAGCGACCTCCGTTGCACGGTCGTAGCCGGCGTCCACGTGCCGGATCACGCCCATGCCGGGGTCGTTCGTGAGGACCCGCTCGATCTTCTGCGCGGCCAGCTCGGTGCCGTCGGCGACGCAGACCTGACCGGCGTGCAGCGAGCGGCCCATGCCGACGCCGCCGCCGTGGTGGAAGGACACCCAGCTCGCGCCGGAGGCGGTGTTGACCAGCGCGTTGAGGATCGCCCAGTCGGCGATGGCGTCGGAACCGTCGAGCATCGCCTCGGTCTCGCGGTAGGGCGAGGCGACGGAGCCGCAGTCGAGGTGGTCGCGGCCGATCACGATCGGCGCCTTGAGCTCACCGGAGGCGACCATCTCGTTGAACTTCAGACCGGCGAGATGGCGCTCGCCGTACCCCAGCCAGCAGATCCGGGCCGGCAGGCCCTGGAAGGCCACCTTCTCGCCGGCCATGGTGATCCACTTGTGCAGGCGCTCGTACTCTGCCGATCTTTCGCGAGGGAACAGCTCGAGGATCGCCTTGTCGGTGGCGGCGATGTCGGCCGGGTCGCCGGACAGCGCGGCCCAGCGGAAGGGGCCCTTGCCCTCGCAGAAGAGCGGGCGGATGTACGCCGGCACGAAGCCGGGGAACTCGAAGGCCCGGTCGTAGCCGCCCTTGCGGGCCTCGTCGCGGATCGAGTTGCCGTAGTCGAAGACCTCGGCACCCCTGTCCTGGAACTCCACCATCGCGCGGACGTGGGTCGCCATCGACTCCTGCGCGCGCTTGGTGAAGCCGGCCGGGTCCTCGGTGCGCTCGCGCTCCCAGTCCTCGAAGGCAGTGCCGGCAGGCAGGTAGAACAACGGGTCGTGCGCCGACGTCTGGTCGGTGACGATGTCGATCGGGGCGTCGGACTCGAGCAGCGCCGGCAGCATCGTGGCGGCGTTGCCGAGCACGCCGATCGACAGCGGCCGGCGCTCGTCGCGCGCGGCGACGGCGAGCTCGACGGCGTGCTCGAGGGAGTCGGCCTGGACGTCGAGGTAGCGGTGGTCGATCCGGCGCTGGATGCGGCTCTGGTCGCACTCGATGCAGATCACGACGCCGTCGTTCATGGTCACGGCCAGCGGCTGCGCACCACCCATGCCACCGAGGCCGGCCGTGACGGTGATCGTGCCGGCCAGCGTGCCGTCGAACCTCTTGTCCGCGACCGCGGCGAAGGTCTCGAAGGTGCCCTGGAGGATGCCCTGCGTGCCGATGTAGATCCACGAGCCGGCCGTCATCTGGCCGTACATCGTCAGCCCGAGGTCCTCGAGGCGGCGGAACTCCTCCCAGTTGGCCCAGTCGCCCACCAGGTTGGAGTTCGCGATCAGCACCCGCGGCGCCCACGGGCTCGTGCGCATCACTCCGACCGGCTTCCCGGACTGCACGAGCATCGTCTCGTCGTCCTCGAGCGTTGTCAGGGTCCGCACCAGGGCGTCGTACGACTCCCAGTTGCGCGCCGCCTTGCCGGTGCCGCCGTACACGACGAGGTCCTCGGGCCGCTCGGCGTTCTCGGGGTCGAGGTTGTTCATCAGCATCCGCAGCGGCGCCTCGGTCTGCCACGACTTCGCGGTCAGCTCGGTGCCGCGCGCGGCGCGGATGGGCAGTCTGTCGTTGATGGACTGAGCGGTCATGCGAGTTCTCCGATCACGTCTTCGACGGCGTTGAGCACGGCGCCCGACGCGACCAGCGCGACGGTGGCCTCGATCTCGGGCGAGAGGTAGCGGTCGGGGCCGGGGCCCTCGATGCCCGACTCACGCAGGAGCCGTACGACGGCTCCGGTGGCCGGTGACGGCTCGAGCGGGCGCCGCAGGTCGAGGGCCCGCGCGGCGGTCAGCACCTCGATCGCGACCACGCGGGTGAGACCGTCCACCGAGCGACGCAGCTTGCGCGCGGCCGACCAACCCATCGACACGTGGTCCTCCTGCATCGCGCTCGACGGGATCGAGTCGACCGACGCCGGGACGGCGAGACGCTTGAGCTCGGAGACGATCGCGGCCTGGGTGTACTGCGCGATCATGTGGCCGCTGTCGACCCCCGGGTCGTGCGCCAGGAAGGGCGGCAGCCCGTGGTTGCGGGCCTTGTCGAGGAAGCGGTCCGTACGACGCTCGCTGATCGAGGCCACGTCGGCCGTGACGATCGCGAGGAAGTCGAGCACGTAGGCGACCGGCGCACCGTGGAAGTTGCCGTTGGACTCGACGCGCCCCTCGTCTGCCAGCACCACCGGGTTGTCGACCGCCGACGCGAGCTCGCGCCCGGCGACGGACGCGGCGTGCTCGACGGTGTCACGGGCGCCGCCGTGGACCTGCGGCGAGCAGCGCAGCGAGTAGGCGTCCTGGACCCGGTTGCAGTCGGGACCGCGGTGCGAGGCGACCACCCCCGAGTCCCGGAGCACGGCCGTCAGGTTGGCCGCCGACAGCGCCTGGCCGGGGTGCGGGCGGATCGCCTGCAGCTCGGGGGCGAAGACGCGGTCGGTGGCGAGCTGGCCCTCGACCGACATGGCCGCGGCGATGTCGGCGGTCTTCAGCAGCATCCGGAGGTCGGCGATCGCCATCACGAGCATGCCGAGCATGCCGTCGGTGCCGTTGATCAGCGCGAGGCCCTCCTTGGCCGCGAGCTCGACCGGTGCCAGGCCGGCAGCGGCGAGCGCCTGCGCGGCCGGCATCAGCGTCCCGGACGCGTCCCGCACCTCGCCCTCGCCCATCAGCGCGAGCGCGCAGTGCGACAGCGGAGCGAGGTCGCCCGAGCAGCCGAGCGAGCCGTACTCCCGCACCACCGGCGTGATCGCGTGGGTCAGCAGCCCGGCCAGCAGCTCCGCCGTCTCCCGGCGTACGCCGGTGTGGCCGGTCGCCAGGGTCGAGAGCCGCAGCAGCATCAGCCCGCGCACCACCTCACGCTCGACCTCGGGGCCGGAGCCGGCCGCGTGCGAGCGGACCAGGGAGCGCTGCAGCTGGGCCCGCATCTCGGTGGGGATGTGCCGGGTCGCGAGCGCGCCGAAGCCGGTCGAGACGCCGTACGCCGGGGTCGGGGCCGCTGCGAGCTCGTCGATGACGGCTCGCGCCCGGTCGATCGCCACGAGCGCCTCGTCAGTGAGCTGCACGGGCGCGCCGGCCCGCGTCACGGCGAGCACGTCGTCGAAGGAGACCGCGTCGACGCCCACCGGGACGGTCGGGGGCAGGTCAGTCAGGCCGGAAGTCATGCCAGCCATCCTCGCGGCCCGACCACGCCCCGACCAGTGCCCGTAGCCCGCCCGGCGTCTGGGATCCGAGACGTGATCCACCTCACACGTGACCCGCGACGCGGCGCGCCGTTGTCTCAGCAGTTTGGGGGGCACCACGCTCGATCGCGCTCGGGAAGCAGGCCCGGTCGAGCCGACCCGGAGGGAAGTCCCAGATGCACAGAGCCCGCACACTCATCGCCTCGACCGTCGCCGTCGTCGCCGTGACGTCCGTCGTGCCACCCATCGCCACCGCCGCCAGTCCCGAACCGGCCCGCGCGGCCGCGAAGAAGGACCCGCGCGCGACTCCCTTCGCCATGCGCGGCTGGGGCTACGGCACCGCCGTCCAGGGCGGCAAGGTGCCCGCCAGCTCCGCCGGCACCGCCTCCGCGGTCTTCGGCTGCACCAACCGGGTCGGCGTCACCCGGAGCAACCAGCTCGTCGACGCCAGGCTGCCGCAGCTCGGCACGGTCTCCGGGATCAAGACCCGTGCGTGGACCACCCGCCAGGGCCGGACCGTGTCGGCCTGGGCCAAGAACACCATCGGCGACATCGTGCTCAGCGACTCGCCCCTCGGCAGCCTGATCCTGGAGGGCGTGTCGACGACGGCGCGCGCCTACCACGACGGCACCCGCTTCCGGACGGCCACGACCACGGACCTGGTGAAGCTCCGCTTCAAGCCGCCGATCGGACCGGCCCAGCCGCTTGCGCTGCCGAAGCCCGGTCGTCCGGTGAGGATCCCGGGCGTCGCCACCGTCGCGTTCGCGACGGCCGCCACCCACACCAGTGGGACGAACGCCTACGCCTACGCCAACGGGCTCAAGGTCGAGCTCGTCGCCACCGGGACGACGGTGAAGGTCGCGCACGCCGTGGCGATCATCAGCAAGGGCGTGCGCACCGGTCTCTTCAGCGGCAAGTCATACGGCCTGAGCGGCACGGCAGCGGGCGACATCGTCAACCTGGGCCAGAACCCGTCGCTCGAGATGCCCTGCACCGGCACCGGTGGCAAGGTCCGCACCCGTTCGTTGGTGTCGGCCGACCTCGGTCAGGCAGCCGTGGGCGTCGCGAAGAGCGAGCAGATGGCCCAGCAGACCGCACACCGCGCGTGGGGCTTCGAGCGCAGCCGGGTCGCCTCGATCGACCTCGGGGACGGCCAGCTGAAGGTCGACGGCATCACCGGGCAGGTCAACGTCGCCCGCAGCGGCAAGCACCTGCGCACCCTCGAGCGCTCCATCGCCGGCACCTCGGTCGGCACGGTGTCGGTCGGCGGCCGGGTCGTGGAGTTCCCGAAGACCGGGGTCATCCAGGTCCCCGGGGTCGCCAAGCTCGAGCAGAAGGTGACCCGCGAGCTGGCCAACGGCCTGGCCGTGGTCGCCCTGCGCATCACGCTGCTCGACGGGAGCGGCGCCGTCATCAACCTCGGCAGCGCCCAGCTCCAGGTGCGCCGGGCAGCCCGCTGACCGGGCCCTGCTGAGACGCGGGTCATCCATCTCACAGGCCACCCTGCAAGACGTACGACGAGGGCGGTCCGGCGCGGCGTTGACTACAGGGCGTGTCACTCCGTCAGCAGCCGACCGCGCCGGTCCGCACCGTCAGCTCTGCTCGCCGGTGGACGATGCTGGGTGCCAGCACGCTGGCACAGGCCGCGGCCGCGGTGATGATCCACGGTCCCGCGTTCCTCATCCCGACCCTGCACGAGCAGGAGGGGCTGAGCCTCGCGCAGGCCGGCCTGGTGGCGGCTGCCCCGACCATCGGCGTGATGCTCACCCTGGTCGCCTGGGGCTGGGTCACCGACCGCCGGGGCGAGCGGTTCGTGATGCTCACCGGCCTCGCGGCCACCACCGTTGCCGGGCTCGCCAGCGCACTCTCCGGCGGCCTGACCCTGCTGGTCGTCACGCTGTTCCTCGGTGGCGCGGCCGCCGCCAGCACCAACGCCGCCAGCGGCCGCGTGGTGGTCGGCTGGTTCCCACCGGAGCGCCGCGGCCTGGCGATGGGGATCCGACAGATGTCCCAGCCCGTGGGGGTCGGGATCGCAGCCATCTCGATCGCGGTCGTCGCATCCCAGCACGGCATCCACGCCGCGCTCTGGGTGCCGACCGTGGCCTGCGCGCTGGCCGTGCTGCTGGTCGCCGCCGTGGTCATCGACCCGCCGCGACCCGAGCGCCGCGAGGGCGTCGCAGCAACCAACCCGTACCGCCAGGACTCCTACCTCGCCCGCATCCACGGCGTCTCCGTGCTGCTCGTGGTCCCCCAGTTCCTGGTCTGGTCCTTCGCCCTGGTGTGGCTGGTGCAGGACCGCGACTGGTCGCCCGCGGCCGCTGGCACCCTCGTCGCGATCGCCCAGGTCGTCGGCGCCCTCGGCCGGATCGGGGTCGGCCACCTGTCCGACGTCGTCGGGGGCCGGCTGCGACCGCTGCGGTGGGTGGCTCTGGCAGCCGTCGCCACGATGGCGCTGCTCGGCCTGACGGCGGCCCTCGACCTCGCCGTCGCCGTGCTCCTCGTCGTCGTGGCGACGCTCGTGACGGTGGCCGACAACGGCCTCGCCTTCACCGCGGTCGCGGAGCGAGCGGGTCCGTTCTGGTCCGGCCGTGCTTTGGGGGCCCAGAACACCGCCCAGTTCCTCGCTGGCTCCGCCGTGCCCCCGCTGGCCGGCCTTGCCATCGGGCAGTGGGGATACGCCGCGGCGTTCGCCCTCGGCGCGCTCTTCCCCCTGGTCGCGGTGCCGCTGATCCCGGTCCGCGAAGAGAAGGCGCTCTCCTGAGGCGTGCTTTCCAGGCCGATCGGGTACGGGACTTCGCATGACCACCTACATCATCATCGCCGTCGTCGTCGTCGTGCTGGTCGTCGTAGCGGCGGCCGTCATCTCCAGCAAGCGGCGCAAGACCAAGCACCGGCACGTCGCGTCCGAGATCCGGTCCGACGCCGATGCCCAGCGCGGGGAGATCGACCAGTCCAGCCAGCAGGCAGCGGAGGCGGCGGCACGAGCCGACGTCGCCCGTGCCGAGGCCGAGCGGGTCGAGCAGGAGGCCGCCGAGGCGCAGCGTCTGCTCGACGTCGACCAGGCCCGCCAGGAGGACGCGCTCCGTGAGGCCGACCGGATCGACCCCGACGTCGACCACCGCGCCGACGACTACACCCCCGGCAGCGCCGGCGGTCGCAGCGTCTGAGACCAGCCCGCTTCGCACGTCGTCCAGCCCGTAGCCTGCGGGCATGAGTCAGGTGCCCGCGGCGACCCGCGCGATGCGGGTGCTGCGGTTCCTGGCCGGTCAACCGGACCCAGTGGCGCTCGATCGCATCATGCGCGCGTGCGAGCTCCCGCGGAGCACGACGTACCACCTCCTCAACGCCATGATCGAGGAGGGCTTCGTCGTCCACCTCGCCGACGAGCACCGCTACGGGCTGGGACTGGCGGCGTTCGAGCTGGGCAGCGGCTACGCACGTCAGGAACCCCTCCAGCGACTGGCCCGCCGTCCCTTGGCCGCCCTGGTCGACCGGGTCGGTCACTCCGCGCACCTGGCCGTGCTGCACGGTCGCGAGGTGCTGTACGTCGTCGAGGAGCGCGCTCCGGGGCGGCCACCTCTCGTCACCGACGTCGGCGTCCGGCTGCCCGCGCAGCTGACGGCCAGCGGCCGCGCGATCCTGGCGCGGCTGCCCTCAGCCCAGGTGCGCGCGCTCTACTCGCAGCCGTCGGACTTCGTGGACCGCCACGGCCGCGGGCCCAGCACGCTCAGCGCCCTGCGTCGGCTGCTCACCGACACCCGCCAGCGCGGGTACGCCGTCGAGGACGGGGAGGTCACGCCCGGGCTCGCCAGCGTCGCGGTCGCCGTCGCCGACCACAACCAGCACCCGGTCGCCGCCGTGGCCGTGACCTATCCCCACGACGAGACGACGGATGCGGCCACCCTGGCTGCGGAGGTCACAGCGACGGCTGTGGGCCTGGCCCGGCGGATCGGTGGGTGGACCGGCTGAGCACGACGACTCCCCGCGCCGGCCCCGGTCTGCTGCAGATCTGCCTGGCCGGGGTCCTCTGGGGCACCGGCGGGCTCGGCGTCCAGGTGATCCGCGACGTCCTGCCGATGTCGGTGCTGACCATCAGCGCCTGGCGGATGGCGATCGCGGCGGTCGTGCTGCTGGTCGCGCTCCTCGCGCTGCGCCAGCTGCCCGCGCTGGGGATCCTCGTCCGAGCCCACCCCGGCCGCGTCGTCCTGGTCGGGTGTGGCACTGCCGCCTACCAGGCCCTCTACTTCGGCTCGGTCGTCGCCGTCGGCGTCTCGGTCTCGACCGTCGTCAGCCTCGGGCTCGCGCCGGTGCTGCTGACCGTCGCCGAGTCCTGGCGGCACCGCTCGAGGCCCGCCCGCAGCCAGGTGGTCGTGCTGGTGATGGCGCTGACCGGTCTGGTCCTGGTCAGCCTCGCGGCCGGGAGCCACGACCCCGGCCCGCACCCCACGCTCGGCGTCCTCCTCGCGATCGCCTCCGGCACGACGTACGCCGCCACGACGGCCTTCGGTCGCTCGCTGGCGCTGACCACCGGTCCCCTGACGCTCACGACCGCCACCACGACCGTCGGAGCGATCGCCCTGCTCCCGACGGCCTTCATCGGCGGCTCGATCACGGCACCCTTCAGCGACCCGGTCGTCGCCGTGACCGTGCTCTACCTCGGCGTCTTCACGATGGCCCTCGCGTACGCGCTCCTCTACGCCGGCCTGCGCACCACGCCCGGCAGCGCCGCCGTCATCGCCACCCTCGTCGAGCCGGTGACCGCCGCCGTGCTCGCCGCACTCTGGCTCGACGAGCGGCTCGGTGCCGCCGGCATCGTGGGGACGGCGCTCATCCTCCTCGCCGTCGCGGGCCTCGGCCGCAAGCCGGCCGCGACCACGGGCGTGGTGACTCCCGCTCCCTGATTCGGCACGATGTCGAGCCGAAGTTACCTCCCGGTAGGATTCTTCTCACGTCGAGCGGGCCTGACGTCGCGGAGCACGGGGAACTAGGCTCACGGCGCGCCGTACGGCGTCGTCCCCGCCCGACTGCCGCCGCTCGAGGGAGTCCCGCTCCATGCAGACCTTCGCCATCGTCCTCTCGCTGGCCTTCACGGTCGTCGCCGTCGTCGCGGTCACCGTCGCCGTACGCCGGATCCTCGCCGTGATGCGCCTCGGCCAGGCCGCGACACCGCGCACCGACCAGCCGTGGCGCCGCACGCTGACGATGGTCAAGGAGACGCTGCTCCACACCCGGATGCTGCAGTGGCACTGGGTCGGGATCATGCACTGGTTCGTCTACGCCGGGTTCATCGTGCTCAGCGCGTCCGTGTTCACGGCGTACTTCCAGCTCTTCGATCCCGAGTTCGCGCTGCCGATCATCGGCCACTTCTTCCTCTACGAGTGGCTCATCGAGGCGCTGGGCCTCCTCAGCACGGTCGGCATCGTCTTCCTGATCGTCTACCGCCAGCTCAACCACCCGCGCCGGCTCGGTCGCAAGAGCCGCTTCTACGGCTCCAACTTCTGGCAGGCCTACTTCGTCGAGGCGATGGCGCTCCTCGAGGGATCGGCGATCCTCTTCATCCGCGGCGCGGAGTACAACCTCGGCAACGCCCAGGGCGAGCACCTCGAGCTCTACACACGCTTCCACTTCCCCATCAGCTCGTACTTCGGGGACCTGCTCTACCCCGACACCGTCAGCACGCTCGAGAACATCATCTTCTTCATCGCGATGTTCAAGATCGTGCTCGCGATGGTGTGGCTGCTGGTGATCGCCCGCAACATCACGATGGGGGTCGCGTGGCACCGCTTCACGGCGTGGTTCAACATCTGGTTCAAGCGCGAGGGCTCCGGCCGTACGGCGCTCGGCGCGCTCAAGCCGCTCACCATCGACGGCAAGGCGGTCACCCTCGAGGACATCGAGGAGGACCGGATCGCCGAGGACGCCATCCTCGGCGTCGGCTCGATCGAGGACTTCAGCTGGAAGGGCATCCTCGACTTCACGACCTGCACGGAGTGCGGCCGCTGCCAGTCGCAGTGCCCCGCGTGGAACACCGAGAAGCCGCTGTCCCCGAAGCTGATGATCATGGGGCTGCGCGACGCGGCGTACGCGAAGGCGCCGTACCTGCAGACGCCGGAGGACGAGCGCGCCGGGCTGAGCGACACCCTGGTCAAGGAGGGGGAGCGGCCGCTGGTCGCCGACACCGGCGACGACTGGTTCTACATGCCCGAGAACGGCTCCGCGGTCATCGACCCCGACGTCCTCTGGTCCTGCACGTCGTGCGGGGCGTGCGTGCAGCAGTGCCCGGTCGACATCGAGCACGTCGACCACATCGTCGACATGCGTCGGTACGCCGTGCTCGTCGAGTCGAACTTCCCGGCCGAGCTCAACGGGCTCTTCAAGGGCTTGGAGAACAAGGGCAACCCCTGGAACATGTCGCCGAACGCGCGCATGGACTGGGCCAAGGGGCTCGACTTCGACGTCAAGGTCGTCGGCGAGACGATCGAGTCGCTCGACGAGGTCGACTGGCTCTTCTGGGTCGGCTGCGCGGGCGCCTACGAGGACCGCGCGAAGAAGACCACCCGCGCCGTGGCCGAGCTGCTCGACATCGCCGGCGTCAGCTTCGGCGTGCTCGGCAACGGTGAGACCTGCACCGGCGACCCGGCGCGACGCGCCGGCAACGAGTTCGTCTTCCAGGGTCTCGCGCAGCAGAACGCCGAGACCTTCAAGGAGTACAAGGTCAAGAAGGTCGTCTCGACCTGCGCGCACTGCTTCAACACCCTCAAGAACGAGTACCAGGAGTTCGGCGTCGAGCTCGAGGTCGTGCACCACACCCAGCTGCTCAACCGGCTGGTGCGCGAGGGCAAGCTGACCCCGGTGGCGGAGGGGGCGGGTGCCCACAAGCGCTCCATCACCTACCACGACCCGTGCTACATCGGCCGCCACAACGGCGTCTACACGCCGCCGCGCGAGCTGCTCGAGATCCTGCCCGGCGCCGACTTCGTCGAGATGGAGCGCAACTCCGAGAAGTCCTTCTGCTGCGGCGCCGGCGGCGCCCGGATGTGGATGGAGGAGAACATCGGGGAGCGGATCAACGTCAACCGCACCAAGGAGGCCGTCGGCACCGGCGCCGACCAGATCGCGGTCGGCTGCCCCTTCTGCCGGGTGATGCTCTCCGACGGTCTCACCGCCCAGCAGGCCAAGGGCGAGGCGCGCGAGGAGGTCGAGATCCTCGACGTCGCGCAGATGCTGCTCGCGTCCGTCAAGGGCGAGATGGCGACGAAGCTCGCCCCCGGCACTGCTGGCGCGTCCGCCGCCGCTCCGGAGGCCAAGGCGGCCCCGGTCGAGACCAAGGCCGAGCCCGAGGCCGGCGACGAGACCATCACCGAGGACACCGTCGTCGAGACCGCGGACGCCGGTCCGGCCGCCAAGGCGTCCGGCGGGTCGTCGCTGTTCGACACCCCGGCCGAGGACGAGTCTGCCGCCGCGCCCGCGGACGAGCCGACCGAGGCCCCGACTGAGGCACCGGCCGAGGCACCGGCGAAGGCCGCAGCGTCCGGCGGCTCGCTCTTCGACCTCGGCGGCGACGCCGAGCCGTCGACCGAGGCCGAGCCGGAGCCGGGCGAGGCGAGCCGGAGCCGGAGGCGAAGGCCGCCACCACGTCGGCTTCGACCGGTGGCTCGCTCTTCGACATCGCGGCCGACGAACCCGCGGCCGCGGCCACCCCCGAGAAGACCCCGGATCCGGAGCCCGAGGCCGAGGCGAAGCCCGCAGCAACGACCGAGCTGGGGTCGAGCGGGTCGCTCTTCGACATCGCGGCCGCTGAGCCCGCACCGGCCGCTCAGGCGGACCCGTCCCCCGAGTCTGAGCCCGTGGCCGAGGCGGAGGAAGCGCCGAAGTCCGAGCCTGCTCCGGCCGGGGCGGCGGCCCCTGCCGCCGACATCCCGGAGAGCGGCTCGCTCTTCGACATCGTCGCCCCCGAGCCCGCAGCGGCACCTGCCGCCCAGGCCGAGTCCGAGCCGGAGGTCAAGGACGAGCCCGAGCCGGCACCCGCCCCGGCCGCAGCCCCCGCCACCGAGATCCCCGAGAGTGGCTCCCTCTTCGACATCGTCGCCCCCGTGCCCGAGCCGAAGCCGGAGATCAAGGACGAACCCGAGCCCGAGCCTGGAGACGAGACCGCAGCCGAGGCCCAGGCGGAGGTCAAGGACGAGCCCAAGCCGGCACCCGCCCCGGCCGCAGCCCCCGCCACCAAGATCCCCGAGGGCGGCTCCCTCTTCGACATCGTCGCCCCCGAGCCCGCAGCGGCCCCCGCGGCCGAGGCCGAACCGGAGCCAGAGGCCAAGGTCAGAGGTCAAGGTCGAGGAAGTGCCCGCAGCGAAGGCCGAGGAGCCCGAACCCGAACCCGAGCCGGAGTCGGCAGCACCCGATGGCGCCGCCCTGAGCGCCGCGGCCACCGCGGCCGCGAGCGACGACCCGGTCGCGGAGAGCCAGGCTCCCGAGACCGAGCCTGCCCGAACCGGAAGCGGAAGCGGAAGCGGAGGCCGAGTCCGAGTCCGCCCCGACGCCGAGCCCTGAGACAGAGCCCGAGCAGGAGAGGACGGCGCCGCGCGCCGGCGGCGAGGCGCACCAGCCGAAGACCGACGTCGACATCCACGGGGCCGGCTCGCTGTTCGACCTCTGACCCGCCCCGCGCGACGTACTGGTCGTGCCGAACGGTCGCGCCACGCCGGGCTCGTGCGGCGTGTCGCGACCGTTTCACCGGCTGACCGGTGAAACGGTCCGATCCGCCTCCCAAGAAATCCGGGCCGCAGGAAATCCGGGCCCCAGAAATCCAGGCCCCAGAAATCCAGGCGTAGCGTCGGCTCCGAACAGGAGTCGACATGGATCCCCGGGAGTACCGCGACGCACGCTGGCACGCACTGCTGCGCGCGGCGGAGGACCTCGGGGTGGCCGAGGAGCAGGCACCGGAGCTGGTCGAGCAGGTGCTGGCCCGCCAGCAGCGCCGGATCCGGCGGGCCGAGGACCCCGACCCCCTCGTGCGCCAGGCGCTCAGCGAGGCGGTGCTCGGGCCGCCGGAACGCGCACCTCGCCGCAGCCGCTGGCCGGTCGCCGCGACCGCGGCGGCCGCCGCCGTCGCCCTGGCGGCGGCCGGCACGGTCGTCGCCCTCAGCCGCCCGGAGCCGCCTCCGGCCGACCACCTGCGGTCCGACCAGATGCCCTCACTCTTCGGCTACGACGCGACGGCGGCGCGCGCCGCGCTCGAACGACGCGGCCTCGAGGTCCAGCAACGGCCGTTCCGATCCTGCGAGGTGCGCGACCGGGTCGTCGCGAGCGAGCCCGCAGCCGGAGCGCCGTACGAACGCGGCGACCGGGTCGTCATCTACTCGGCGCTGCCTGCCGACGTCTCCTGCCTCACCGACTACGGCGACCGCGAGGTCGCCTGGCAGCTGCTCGACTTCGCCAACGGGCACGGACCAGCGCCGTCGTTCGCCCCGCGGGTGTGGGTCTATCCCCACGAAGGACCGGCGCAGATCCTGACCGGGAGCGACGCCGCCGACCCGACCTCCTGGAAGCGGACCGGCGTCCTCGCCGCCCTGCACGCGGCCTCCTCGGAGGTCGCACTGGTGCGGGAGCACCCGCTGACGTACGCCGTCCCCGCCGTCCGCGTCGTCGACGTCGACGAAGGCCTGGGCCGCTGCGGCGTGCCCGACCCGTCAGTGGCAGGTACGGCGGACGTCGTGGCTTTCGTGGTCCGGTCGGCCGACCGCAGCGGCTGCCCGCTGCGGGTGGAGGTCTACCGCGACGAGTCCCGTCGGATCGAGAGCATCGCGCTCTACCCCGCGCTGTCCTGACCGTCCGGCGTCTCGTGGTGCTCGGGTACGACGACCGGGCGCACCCGCGCCCAGACGAGGAACCCGCCCCCGATGACGAGCATGACCAACCCCGCCCACAGGTTGGCGTTGACGCCCCCGGTCTTGTCGAGCTCCTTGTCGCCGAAGATCCCCATCAGGGTGAGGATCACGCCGTACAGGCCGATCAGGCCACCGATGATGTTGCGGATGTCGAAGGCGCCTGCGGTGTGCTGGTTCTGTGCCATGACGGGCTCCTCAGAAGATCACGTTCAGGATGATGACCAGGACCAGCGCGACACCCGCGAGCGGCAGGGTGCGCTGGTACCACGGGCGTCCGGCCTCGTCCGGATCGACGAGGTCCTCGCGTGGGGTCTCCGAGTAGACCAGACCGCGCAGCTCCTCGGCCGGCTTGGGTCTGGTGACGCCCGAGACCACGATGCTGAGCACGACGTCGACGACGAAGGCCGCCCCGGCCGCGACGAACGACGCACCCTGGCCGCTGATGCCGATCCAGCCCTGGCTGAGCGAGCCGAGCGCGTCCTCGCTGGCGATGCCGACGACGATCGCCGCCACAGTTCCGGAGACGAGACCCACCCAACCGGCGGTCGGCGTCATCCGCTTCCAGAACATGCCGAGGATGAACGTGGCAAAGAGCGGTGCGTTGAAGAACCCGAAGAGCGTCTGCAGGTAGTTCATGATGTTGGTGTAGTTCGACGCCAGGGTCGCGGTGAAGATCGCGATGACCACGGCGGCGAACGTTGCGATCCGGCCGACCAGCAGGTAGTACCCGTCGCTCTTGTCCTTGACGACGTAACGCTGCCAGAGGTCGTAGCTCCACACCGTGTTGAAGGCCGACACGTTGGCGGCCATGCCCGCCATGAACGCCGCGAGCAGGCCGGCGATCGCCACCCCCAGCAGGCCGTTGGGCAGGATGTCGCGCATCAGGTACAGCAACGAGTCGTTGTACGTCACCCCGTCGCCCGATGACCCGCCTGCGACGGTCTCGCCGGCCTTGACGTCGGCGATCTCGTGGACGAGGACGGCGGCGATCATGCCGGGCAGGATCGTGATGAAGGGGACGAACATCTTCGGGAACGCGCCGATGATCGGGGTCTTGCGGGCCGACGAGATCGAGTCGGAGGCCATCGCTCGCTGGACCTCGACGAAGTTCGTCGTCCAGTAGCCGAAGGACAGCACGAACCCGAGACCGAAGACGATGCCGACCACCGACCAGAAGTCCGAGGTGAAGCCGGTCAGCGCGTTGCCGGCCCAGGAGTTCAGCTGCTGGTCGGCCGGGGCGATGGTGTCGGGATTGGCCGCCGCGGCGCTGGTGATGCCGTTCTTCACGCCGTCCCAGCCGCCCACGCGGTGCAGGCCGATCAGGGTGAGCGGGAGCAACGCCGCGACGATCACGAAGAACTGCAGCACCTCGTTGTAGATCGCAGCGCTGAGGCCACCCAGGGTGATGTAGGAGAGCACGACGACCGCCGCGACGATCAGCGCCAGCCACTGGGGCCAGCCGAGCAGCGCGTGCACGATGCTCGCGAGCAGAAAGAGGTTGATGCCCGCGATCAGCAGCTGCGCCACGGCGAAGGAGATCGCGTTGACGAGGTGGGCCCCGGTGCCGAACCGGCGGAACATGAACTCCGGCACCGACCGGACCTTGGAGCCGTAGTAGAACGGCATCATCACGACACCGAGGAAGAGCATCGCGGGGATCGCGCCGATCCAGAAGTAGTGGACGGTCGGTACGCCGAACTGGGCGCCGTTCGCCGACATGCCCATGATCTCGACCGCGCCGAGGTTGGCGGAGATGAACGCCAGACCGGTCACCCAGGCGGGGAGCGACCGGCCCGAGAGGAAGAAGTCGAGCGAGTCAGAGATCTGTCTCCGCGCCAGGATGCCGATCCCCAGCACGACGGCGAAGTACAAGAAGATCATCAGGTAGTCGACGAAGCTGGCGTCGATGATCGTGCTGGCCAGGACGGTCGGACTCGACATTGAGTGCGCCTTTCGTACACCGATCCGGTGGCAGACACCCGGAAGGACCAACGGACCTCGTTCCCAGCAGTGTCGTTCCACAAACCTCCGGTCCGCCTCGCCCGACTTCGGGAGAGGTCGGCGATCGCTACTGACACCGCCTGACGTCACTAGCGGGTTGACATGACATCATGATGATGTCATCGTGGTGCGCATGGACATCACCCCGTACGTCGAGGGCCTGCGCCGCGATCTGCTCGCAGCCGCCGACGCCGCCGGGCCCGAGGCGCGCGCGGTGACCGAGCGGCTCGCCTACGCCCTCGACCCCGCCGCGCGGCTGGCCCTGATGGAGGCCATCTCCCAGGCCGCCGCCGAGATCACCGCCGAGCTCCCCTCGGGTGGCGTCGACGTCCGGCTCCAGGGCCGCGAGCTGGAGTTCGCGGTGCACGCTCCGCCCCCGACCGCTCCGCCGGCACCACCTCCGCCGCCCGCAGCCGAGGAGGCCGAGGAGGACGGCAGCGTCGCCCGCATCACGCTGCGCATCCCCGAGGCCGTCAAGGCCAAGGCCGAGGAGCTGGCCGGCCGCTCGGGCCACTCGCTCAACACCTGGCTGGTCAACGTCGTCCGCGGCGCCACCCGCGAGGGCGCGATCAACGTGGACATCGATCTGTCCAGCATCCCGTTGGTCGGCGGCAACGACCCGTTCGGCGGCAAGCGGGGCAGCAAGCGCATGAGCGGCTGGGCCTAGCCCAGCAGATCCGACCCATCCACCCATCCGGGTCCGGCGCATGGCCGGACCCGCGGACGAGCACACCCTCGGACAGGAGAGCACCATGACCGAGCACCACTTCGACACCCCGCAACCCATCGACCTCTTCGTCGAGATCGGCCGCGGCACGGTCGCCATCGTCGCGACCGAGATCGCCCAGACCGACATCACCATCTCCGGCCGCGACGCCGACCAGGTGGCGGTGCACCAGAACCACCGACAGATCAGCATCGTCGGCCCCAAGCAGCGCGGCGCCTTCTTCGGCGGCGACCACGGACTCGACGTCCGGGTCGCCCTCCCGACGGGGAGCAACGTCGGCGTACGCACCGGCAGCGCCGACATCGCGGTGACCGGCACCGTCGGCAACGCCCAGCTCAAGAGCGGGTCGGGTGACGTCCGGCTCGACACGGCGACGGGACCGCTCCTCGTGGAGACCGGCTCCGGCGACATCCGGGTCGAGGAGTCGTCCGACGCGCTCAAGATCAAGAGCGGCTCCGGCGACATCGGCGTCGGCACCGCCAGCGGCGTCGTCTCCGTCTCGACCGGCTCGGGCGACGTCCGCGTGGGCAGCTCCGGCGGTTCCACGGTCGTCAAGACCGGCTCCGGCGACCTCGAGGTCGGCGAGTCGAGCGGTGACGTCTCGCTCAGCACCGGCTCCGGCAGCCTCGTCGTGAACCGGGCCCAGCGTGGACGCGTCACCGCCAAGGGCGCGTCAGGCGATGTCCGGGTCGGCGTGCCGGTCGGCACCCCCGTCTGGACCGACATCACGACGATCAGCGGCGCGATCCGCTCCCAGCTCACCGGCGCCGGCGAGCCGAAGGCCGGCGAGGACCACGTCGAGGTCCGCGCCCGCACCGTCAGCGGCGACGTCGTGCTCACCGAGTCCTGAGGAGGACGACCATGGAGTTCAGCAGCCCGACGCTCGACGCCGAGATCAACCGACAGCAGCTCGCGGAGCGGATCGCTCGCGCCAGCGCACCGAAGATCGCCTCCACCACCCACCGGCACCTGCTCGCCCAGCGGCTGCGTCGCATCGCCGACCGGGTGGACTCCTAGGTCGCAGCTAGCTCTGCATGGCGACGCCACGTCGCCAGTAGCCCATGAAGGCCACTTGGCGGCGGTCCACCCCGAGGTCCTTGACCAGGACCCGGCGCAGGCCGGTCACGACGCCCGACTCTCCGGCGATCCAGGCATAGATGCCGTCGAGGTCGTGGCCGACCACGGTCGCGGCGTCCTCGACATCCTCACCGGAGGACGAGTACGTCGGGGTCTCCCACAGGTCGGGGTCCACTTCCTCCGGCTCCTCCACGACCGCGGTCCCGACGCCGAGGTGGTCGAGCACGGCTCGGCGCAGGGGTACGCCGTGGGCCTCCCCGTCGCGGGCGAGCCAGACGACCTCGATGCCCTCCGGGTGCTGCACCGTCAGCTCGTCGGCCGCGGTCGGCACCTCCAGGAAGGCCGCACCGACGGCGTCGGGGCGCAGCTGGGCGAGGATCGCGCAGACGGCTGGGACCGCCGTCTCGTCTCCGACGAGCAGCAGCCGACGCGCCGCACCCGGCGCGAACTCGATGCCGCCGTAGAACTGGCCGCGCCGCGGCGCCATCAGCACCAGCCGGTCGCCGACCGTGGCCCGGGCGGCCCACGCGCACCCCGGTCCGAGGTCACCGTGGTCGTCGGGGTGGACGACGATGTCGACCACCAGCCGGGTGTCGACGCCTTCGCCCAGCACGTCGCGCACCGTGTAGGTGCGCATGTGCCCGCGCTCCTCGACCGGGCGCGCGAGCCAGGTGCCGTACCAGGAGTCGTCGGCGCCCTCGAACGACGGGACCGGGCCGTCCTCGTGCGGGAAGACCAGCTTGATGCGCTGGTCGTAGAGCGGGCCGTCGACCCCGAACTCGGCCAGGCAGGCGCCGCCGAGCTCGAACCGGACGAACGCCGGCGAGATGCGCTCGACCCGCACCACCTCGACCTCGTCGAGGATCATCGGGAGGGACTGCTGCGCGGTGGTCATGAGGTTAGGCTAACCTAACCTTCATGCCGCTCCTCTGGCGGGTCGCCTAGATGTCGGTCCGATGGAAGTTCTGGAAGGACCGCGACGGGGTGGGTCCACGCTGGCCCTGGTAGCGCGAGCCGTACTTCTCGGAACCGTACGGGTGCTGCGAGGGCGACGAGAGCCGGAAGAAGCAGAACTGTCCGATCTTCATGCCCGGGTAGAGCTTGATCGGCAGCGTCGCGACGTTCGCGAGCTCCAGCGTCACGTGGCCCGAGAACCCCGGGTCGACGAAGCCGGCGGTCGCGTGGGTCAGCAGTCCGAGACGGCCGAGCGAGGACTTGCCCTCCACGCGCGCGGCGATGTCGTCGGGCAGCGTGATCACCTCGTACGTCGAGCCGAGCACGAACTCCCCCGGGTGCAGGATGAACGGGTCGTCGCCGTCCGGCTCCACGACGCGGGTCAGGTCGGACTGGTCCGCCGCCGGGTCGATGTGGGGGTACTTGTGGTTCTCGAAGACCCGGAAGTAGCGGTCCAGCCGGACGTCGATGGACGACGGCTGGAGCATCGCGGGGTCATAGGGCTCGAGGGCGACCCGGCCGGCGTCGATCTCGGCCGTGATGTCGCGGTCTGACAGCAGCACGCGCTCAACCTACCGGGCCGGACCCGCCTCGGTGGCCGAGCCGGGCGACACCGACAATGTTGTCGTGAGCTTCCAGCGGTACGTCGCGATCGGCGACTCCTTCACCGAGGGCGTCGGCGACCCCGACCCGACCCGCCCCAACGGCCTGCGCGGCTGGGCCGACCGGGTGGCCGAGGTCCTCGGTCGCGACGCCCGGTCGTCCGGGGCGGACTTCGGCTACGCCAACCTCGCCATCCGCGGGCGCAAGCTGACCGGCATCGTCGAGGAGCAGCTGGAGCCGGCGATCGCCCTGGCCCCCGACCTCGTGACCGTCTACGCCGGCGCCAACGACATCCTGCGACCCAAGGTCGACATCGACGCGATCGTGGAGCGCTACGACGCCGCGCTGGGTCGCCTCGCAGCGACCGGCACCCGACTGCTGGTGTTCACGGCGTTCGACCCCGGCGGCTCGGCGATCTACCGCCCGCTGCGCGGCCGGTTCGCCCTCTACAACGAGCTGGTGCGCACCAGCGCCCGCGCGCACAGCGCGACGGTCGTCGACTTCTGGACCATGCGGGAGTACCGCGACTGGCGCTACTGGGACGCCGACCGGATGCACCTGGGCCCGGCCGGCCATCAGCGGATGGCCACCGAGGTGCTCGACACCCTCGGGGTGGCCCACGACCTCTCGCCGCTCCCCCTCACGGACCGGCCGGCACTCACCCGGGCCGAGCAGCGGCAGGAGAACATCGCGTGGTTCCGGGGCGCAGCGGTGCCGTGGGTGCACCGTCGGCTGACCGGCCGTTCGTCGGGCGACGGCCTCGACCCCAAGCGCCCCACCCTCGCCGCGATCGACTAGTATCTGCGCGACCGTCGGCTCCGACCGCCGGTCATGCGGATGTAGCTCAGCTGGTAGAGCGCGACCTTCCCAAGGTCGATGTCGCGAGTTCGAATCTCGTCATCCGCTCCACCCACCCGGCCCGCGCCCACGAGCGCGACACTCCGCCTAACGTCGATGTCGCGAGTTCGAATCTCGTCATCCGCTCCACCCACCCGGCCGCGCTTACGGCACTCTCCCCAACGCCGTTGTCGCGCGCCCGTCATCAGCCGAGCGACGACCGTCACACCCCTGTAACTGCTGTGACTCCTGGTGCGCTTGACTATTCAAGTGGCCGGGGTGACAGTGGTCGAGCCGCGTCCCCTTCCCCGTCCGGACTCGAGGTTCTGATGTCCCGCCCCCGCGCCATTGCTGTTTCCATCGGCGTCCTGGCCCTGCTGCTCGCCCTGACCCCCTTCGTCCCCCGCGGCGACGACGACGATGACGGCGCGTACCAGCCGTCGGGAGACCGGGCCCCGGCCGGCCGGCTGCTGCCCGCCAATGCCGTCGGCTCCGCGCGGGTGACCCCCGCGATGCAGTCCGAGATCGACCGCGTCGTCGCCGCCGGGCGCACCGTGGGTCGCACCGTCGGGCGCGCCGCCACCCCGGCCGCGCTGGCGCGCAGCGCCTCGCAGCTGGTGCGCTGCGCCGAGCTCGACGGACAGCGCTACTGCCTGGGCCTCGGCTGGACCGACGACAGCCAGGCCGACGTCCAGTCCCGGATCGCCGCCGCCACCGCGCGATCCGCGCGCATCGCCCCGCGCGAGAGGACCGGCGACCTCGACGCCGTCGCCGCCCTGGCCCGGACCGCGCGGATGACGCCGAGTGCCCGGGCGAAGGCCGAGCGCACCGAGCTCGAGCTGGCGGCTCGCTCGGTCACCAAGGTCTGGCTGCTGCGTCACGAGATCCAGGGCGTGGCCCTGCCCACCGACTTCCTCGCCCGCCACCCCGAAGCACGGGCGGCGTCCACGGCCGTGGCGGCGCGCACGGCCACGGCCAGCGCCACCCCCACGCCGTCGGCCGACCCGAGCAGCGCAACGAAGGCGACGACGACCCCGACCGCCCGCGCGACGGCCACGGCCACGGCCACCCCGGCCGCGCCCGCCAAGGCCAAGAAGATCCGCGACTACCCCGAGCGGGTGAAGATCCTCAACCCGCGGCGAGTGACCGCCCAGACGCGGACCTACTGGTGCGGTCCGACCTCGATGCAGATGATCGCGTGGGGCTGGTCCGGCAAGGCCCGCAGCCAGCTCCACTGGGCGGACCGCCTCGGCGCGACCACCAGCGGCACCGCCATCACCGACATGGTCCGCGTCATCAACCGCGACACCGGGTGGGACGGGCCGAAGCACGCCGGCACCTACGTGACCCTCGACGTCGGCGACTGGTCGTACGCGCAGTGGATGCTGCTGATGATGCGTCACGTCACCGACTACCGTGCGCCCGTCGTGCTGCACCCCATCCTGAGCAAGCGCTTCTACCCCTACCTCGACGACGACGCGTCCGGTCACTACCAGGTCGGCCGCGGCTACGACAAGAACGGCACGAAGCCCATGCTCCTGAGCTACTTCGAGCCGTGGAACCAGCAGCGCTTCGACCCGTCCGAGCCGCGTATCGCCCGCGTCCAGTGGCGCAACGCCTACAAGAGCTACCGCGCCAACCAGGCCCACTTCCTCCACAACGTCGGCGTCTGATGGCCTGGCGCGGCCGAAGCCTGCGGTACGCCGTCGCGTCGCTGCTGCTGGCGTCCCTGGTCGCCTGCAGCAGCGACGACGAGCCCGACGCCGACCCCACCCCGACGCCGAGCGGGAGCGCGACGAGCAGCGCACCCCCGACGTCACCGACCGCCGAGCCCACGGAGGCGCAGACGAGCGGTGGCCCCGTCGATGCCCCGGTGAAGGTCGCCGCCGAGACCGATCTGCTGGACTGGCGTCCGGTCGACGGTCCGGTGGACGACACGGTGACCCGCAACGAGGACTGGACCCTCACCGTCAGCGACGACGGCGCCACCTGGAAGCTCGCAGGACCGGCCGCGGGCGGCGGCGGCCGAACGGCCGGCTGGCAGGTCAGCGACACGATGCTCGACGAGGACTGGGCAGTGGTCGTGCTCCAGGACGAGACCGAGCAGCAGCCCAGCCGGGCCGTCGTCACCGAGCTCGCGACCGGGAAGTCGTACTCGCTCAACGGCACGTCCGACATACCCACCACCAACGGCGGCGCCTGGGCGCTCGGCGAGGGTCGGGTCCTGCACGCCACCGTCGACGGCGGCGCCTACTGCCTCGCCTCGGTCGACCTGGCCAGCCGCACCTCCACCGTCGCGTGGTGCGCCCCGAAGCGGACCGGCTTCAACAGCGCCCACATCAGCCCCGCCGGCGACTCGATCCTGACCTTCGACGACGCCCGCACCGCCTGCCGTACGGCGGTCACCGTCGCCGACGGCACCGTCACGCCGTTCGAGGGCGTGCCCGACTGCAAGGCCTTCGAGGGCATCGCGGTCGACGACGGTGCCATCTGGTCGGTCATCCCGCGCGAGCAGCGGGTCGAGGAGTCGCACCTCTACGCCCGCGTCGGCGAGGGGTACCTCGACCTCGGCCAGGGCTCGGCCGGCACCCTGACGTGGTGCGACGACGCGGCGTACTTCGTGCGTGACCCGCTGCAGCGAGGGGCCTCCGCCGCCCTGCTGCGATGGTCGCCCGAGGACGGTCTGGCCGTCGTGTACGAGTCGCCGAAGGGCGAGGCGTTCCTCGAGACCCCCCGCTGCGGTGGCGACACGATGACCGTCACGGCGCTGACCTCGTCGGGCGACGAGCAGGTGTCGGCAGACCTCTAGCCCCGTCCGCCTAGGCTGACGGGCGTGACTGCTGGCTTCACCGGGTTCCCCGTCGCGGCGCTGGACTTCTACGACGACCTCGAGGTGGACAACACCAAGTCGTTCTGGGAGAAGCACAAGGCCGTCTACAACGACGCGGTGAAGGCGCCGATGACGGCCCTGTGTGCCGCGCTCGAGCCGGAGTTCGGAGCGGCGAAGATCTTCCGGCCCTACCGCGACGTCCGCTTCGCGAAGGACAAGACGCCGTACAAGACCCATCAGGGCGCGTTCGTGCGGATGGGCGAGTCCACCGGTTGGTACGTCGAGCTGTCGCCTCGCGGGATCCGCACCGGTGGCGGGTTCTACGAGGCGAGCGGGCCGCGGCTCGCGGCGTTCCGCGAGGCGGTCGCCCACGACCGCTTCGGTCCCGAGCTCGCCAAGATCCTGCGCAAGCTGGAGAGGGGCGGCTTCGAGATCAGCGGCGACCGGCTGAAGACCAGCCCTCGCGGGTACGACGCCGATCACCCGCGCATCGAGCTCCTCCGGCACCGGTCCCTGGTCGCCGGTCACCCGCTCGGCTTCGAACCGGTGCTCCAGACCCCGGAGGTGCTCGACCTGGTCCGCACCGACTGGCGCGCGATGCGCCCGCTCGTCGAGTGGTGCGCGCGGCACGCCAGCGTGTGAGCCGTCAGACCGGCCGGATCACCCTGGACACGACCCTGCGGCAGTCGGCCCCTACGGCTTCGTGAAGCTCGCCATCGTGCGCTCGGGCTCCCAGAACGCCTTCATCGAGGCGACCCGTCCGTCGTCGTGGATGACGTAGACCATGATCAGCTCGGTGGTCGTGTAGCTGCCGTCGGGGAACGACGTCCTGATCCGCCCGATGTTGGCGCAGGTGTTGCTGCCCGGGTTGGCGAAGGACTCGTAGATGTCGAACTCGAACTTCTCGATGGGCTCGATCGCCAGCTTCCAGAACGCCGCGATCCCCTCGTGCCCGCGGTGACCCTTCCCCTCCGGGTCGAACATCGACGGACCGACCGGGTCCTCGAGGACCGCGTCCTCGGCGTACACCGTCAGCCACTCGGCGAGGTCACCCTTCGCCACTGCGGAGTAGGACCGCTGGGAGGCGGCGCGCGCCGGGTGGTCGTCGTTCGGCGCGTTCCAGGTGATGGCGTCGGAGGTGATCATGGCGGCATCCTAGGCCCGAACTGGAACACGTTCTAGTCCTCCCGGCCGCGGACGCCCGACGGCGACACGACACTCGCCGTTCACCGCCCGGCCCGGCGCGGCGGTCATCCTGGCGGCATGGGACGACGGATCGCCTACCTGCACATCGGCCTCCCCGGCAGCGGGGGCGGGTTCGTCGAGGCGGCCCTCGCCGCGCAGGTCGAGGCGCTGGCGGCGCTCGGCGTCCAGCACCCCGTGGCCGCACCGGACGAGATGTTCCGCTCGGCCGTCGAGATCCGCCGCGACCACCGGGCGTGGGGCTACGCGCGCAGCGACGTCGAGGGGACCTGGGCGGCCGTCTGCCGGCGCGCCCGCAAAGGTCCGAGCACCGTCCTGCTCAGCCAGGAGCTCCTGAGCGCATGCACCGACGACCAGGCGGCACTCCTGCTCGACACGCTCGCGGGCTTCGAGGTGCACGTCGTCCTCACCGCTCGACGCGCGGACGCGGAGCGGCACGAGCTCGCCGAGCTGCGGACCCGCTGGGCCCGAGCCACCGGCGGCGCCGACCGGGTGCACGTGCTCGTCGTCCCCGCCGACGCCGAGCCGCAGACCTGGATCTGGCAGGCCCTCGGCGAGCTCGTCGGGTACGACGCCGCGCAGCTGTCGCTCCCGGAGCCGGGGCTGCCGCCGTACCTGGCCCGCTCGCTCGCGCGGGCCGCCGGCCAGGACGCGGACGAGGCTCCGAGCGTCGGCGAGGACCAGCTGTGGTGGACGACCGCGCTGCTGTCGGCGACGCTGGTCGAGGTCGCGCGGCTGCGGGAGCAGGAGCGCGACCTGGCCGAGCGCAACGCCAAGCTCGAGAAGAAGCGCAAGAAGCTGAGGCGGCGCCTGGCCGAGACCGAGTGAACCGCGAGGCTCAGTGCGGCTGCCAGGCGTCCTCGTCGGCAGTGCGGGACGTGATCGCATCCGGGAGCTTGCGGTCGGCGAGGTCCTGGATCGACACCCGCTCGAAGACGTCGCGCAGCGAGCGCCGGGCAGCGATCCAGACGTGCTGGAGCACGTCGGCGGCCTCGTTGTAGGTGACCGCCTCCGGGCGCAGCCCGTAGACGGAGACGAGCGGGCCGTCGACCGCGCGGATCACGTCGGCGACGGAGACCTCGGCGGCCGGGCGACCCATCCGCCAGCCTCCGGACTGACCGC
Source organism: uncultured Actinomycetota bacterium (assembly GCA_963717855.1). Taxonomy (GTDB): domain Bacteria; phylum Actinomycetota; class Actinomycetes; order Propionibacteriales; family Nocardioidaceae; genus Nocardioides. Next base: position 301,688 of record CAVQXF010000010.1, read on the forward strand.
GCTGCGACATCACGACGCCGGCGCGTCGGAGGTCGGCGAGGATCGCCTGGAGGAACCCGTGCGGGATCTCCTGGAGCCGGCCGAGCTCCTCCGCGCTCACGGCACGGCCGTCCGCGCGCGAGGCCATCTCGATCAGCGCGCGGAGGGCGTAGTCGGACTTGGCGGAAACTCGCATGCGTCCAGTGTGTCAGATGTGTCGACTTGTTCACTCGACCTTGATGGCTTGTCGCCGTGGATCGCGCGGTCGGACCGGATGCCGACCCCGTCTTGCGACGTTACTGGCGAGTACGTACCCTGGTGGTTACCGACGAGTATTCAGACGACACGCATGGGCGAAGGTGGGGCTGTGAGCCACTACAAGAGCAACATCCGAGACATCGAGTTCAACCTCTTCGAGGTCTTCGGCCGAGGCGAGATCCTGGGCACCGGTCCGTTCGCCGACGTGGACACCGAGACCGCCCGCGAGATCCTGTCCGAGGTCGACCGGCTCTCCCGCGAGGACCTCGCGGAGTCGTTCGTCGACGCGGACCGCAACCCGCCCGTCTTCGACCCGACGACCAACACGGCCCCGTTGCCGGAGTCGTTCAAGAAGAGCTACCACGCCTGGATGGACGCCGAGTACTGGCGCCTGGGCACGATGGCCGAGCTGGGCGGCACCCCGGCTCCGTCCAGCCTCAACTGGGCGCTCGGCGAGATGGTGCTCGGCGCCAACCCGGCGATCTGGATGTACGGCGCAGGTCCGGCGTTCTCCGGCGTGATCTTCCGCAACGGCAACGAGCGCGACCGCAAGATCGCCCAGCTGGTCGTCGACCAGGGCTGGAACACCACGATGGTGCTGACCGAGCCCGACGCGGGCTCCGACGTCGGCGCCGGTCGCACCAAGGCGACGCAGAACGCCGACGGCACCTGGAACATCGAGGGCGTCAAGCGCTTCATCACCTCCGCCGAGGGCGACCTCAGCGACAACATCATCCACATGGTGCTGGCCCGTCCGGTCGGCGTCGAGGGCGTCGGCGGTCCCGGCACCAAGGGCCTGAGCCTCTTCATCGTGCCGAAGTTCCACTTCGACCTCGAGACCGGCGAGCTGGGCGAGCGCAACGGCGCCTACGTCACCAACGTCGAGCACAAGATGGGCATCAAGGTCTCCAACACCTGCGAGCTGACCTTCGGGGACTCGCAGGTCGGCGGCGGCGAGCCGGCCGTCGGCTACCTGCTGGGTGAGGTGCACAACGGCATCGCGCAGATGTTCCAGGTCATCGAGAACGCCCGGATGATGGTCGGCACCAAGGCCATCGCCACCCTCTCGACCGGCTACCTCAACGCGCTCGAGTTCGCCAAGGAGCGCGTCCAGGGCGCCGACCTCGCGCAGTCCGCGGACAAGACCGCCCCGCGCGTGACGATCACGCACCACCCCGACGTACGCCGCTCGCTGATGACGCAGAAGTCGTACGCCGAGGCGATGCGCGCGCTGGTGCTCTACACCGCGACGTGGCAGGACACCGTCATGATCGCCGAGCACAACCTGAAGAACGGGGGTGAGCGCAACGAGCTGGCCGAGAGGGTCAACGACCTGCTGCTGCCGATCGTGAAGGGCTACGGCTCGGAGCGCTCGTGGACCCTGCTGGGCACCGAGTCGCTGCAGACGTTCGGCGGCTCCGGCTTCCTGCAGGAGTACCCGATCGAGCAGTACGTCCGCGACGCCAAGATCGACACCCTCTACGAGGGCACCACGGCGATCCAGGGCCAGGACTTCTTCTTCCGCAAGATCGTCAAGGACCAGGGCGCCGCCCTGGGCCACCTCGCGGGCGAGATCACGAAGTTCATCGACAGCGAGGCCGGCAACGGTCGCCTCAAGGTCGAGCGCGAGCTCCTCGCCACGGCCCTCGACGACGCCCAGGCGATCGTCGGGCACATGATCAACGACCTGATGTCCGCCCAGGACGAGGTCCGCAACATCTACAAGGTCGGCCTCAACACCAGCCGCCTGCTGATGGTGCTCGGTGACGTGGTCTGCTCGTGGCTGCTGCTGCGCCAGGCCGAGGTCGCCCTCGCCAAGCTCGGCGGCGACGCTGCCGGATCTCTGGGAAGCAAGGACAAGTCCTTCTACGAGGGCAAGGTCGTCGCGGCGCAGTACTTCGCCCAGACCGTGCTGCCGAAGATCACGGCCGAGCGCCAGCTCGCCGAGACCGTCGACCTCGCGGTGATGGACCTCGACGAGTCGTCCTTCTGATCTGACCCACGCCGAGTCGGCGCCAGTTCTCACCCGAGTCGGCGCCAGTTCTCAGCTCAGTCTGAGAACTGGCGCCGACTCGGCATTTCGAGACATTCACCGATGATGCGGGCGGCCTCGGGGAACGAGCCCGGGTCCGGTCCGCAGTAGTTGAGCCGGACGTAGGCGCCGGTCGGCTCGGCCGGGAACCACTCGTCGCCGGGGGCGATCACCACGCCCGCGCTCTCGCAGTCGGCAGCGAGCCGGCGTACGTCGGTGCCGTCGGGGAGCCGCAGCCACAGGTTCAGGCCACCACCGGGTACGGCGTCCAGGACCGCCGTCGGCACGTGCTCGCGCAGCGAGCCGACGAGCAGGTCCCGGCGGGCGGCGAGCTGCGGACGGAGGTCGCGCACGTGCGTGCGCCACGCGGGCTGGGTGACGACGTCGTACGCCACCTCCTGCAGCAGCACGCTGACGTACATCGACTCCGCCTGCGCGGCGACGAGCAGCCGCTCGCGGACCGGGCCGCGGGCGATCACCGCGGCGATCCGGACCGCCGGCGACACGCTCTTGGTCAGCGAGCGGAGGTAGACGACGTGCCCGCTGTCGTCGCGCGCCGCGAGGGGCACCGGGTCGGCCGTGATGCCGAAGTCGTGCGCCCAGTCGTCCTCGATCAGGAAGGCGCCGTGCTCGCGTACGACGTCGAGGACGGCGTCGCCGAGCGTGGGCGACCAGTGGGCACCGGTCGGGTTGGCGAAGCTCGGCTGCGCGTAGAAGGCGCGCGCGCCCGACCCGGCGAAGGTACGCGCGAGGTCGGCGGGGTCGGGACCGTGCGGTCCGCTCGGCACCGGGACGAGCTGCACGCCGGCTTGCGCTGCGGCCAGGATCGCGCCCCAGTACGTCGGGGACTCCACGACCAGGGGCCGACCTGAGCCGACGAGCGCGCGGAAGGTGGTGCTGAGACCGCTCTGACTGCCGGGCACCACTACGACGTCGCTGGGGCTCGGGGGCGTGACGCCCACTGGGGCGGCGGCCCCGAGCTCGGACGCGAACCAGGCCTGGAGCTCCGGCAGGCCGGCGGCCGGAGGCCGGCTCACCGCGGCATCGCTGCGGGCCGCCCGGACGAACGCTGCCCGCACGAGCCGCTCCGGCAGCAGCTCGCGGTCGGGATAGCCGGAGTGCAGGGCGATCACGTCGTTGGGCGCGGTCCGCAGAGCAGCCGAGAGCCGCGGGCTGCGCAGTGGCGGCGCTCCCAGCGCGGCGGTCTGCCACCCATGGTCGTGCGCACGCGGCACGTGCACGGAGCGCACGAAGGTCCCGACGCCGGGGCGGCTCTCGACCATCCCCTGGGAGGCGAGCGTGCGCAGCGCCTTCTGCACCGTGACCGGACTGGCGGCGTGATCCGTCACCAACGAGCGGGTGGACGGCAGCCTGGCCCCCGGCGGTGCGGTGGCGATCCAGGCACGCAGCGCCGTGACGATCCGACTACTGCTATCGTCTGACATGAGTCACAACAGTAGCGCTACTCTCGACACGTCGCCAGCGCTATCGATACCGCAGACCGGCCTCTGGTGGGGACTGCTCGGCGTCGTCGCCTTCTCCCTCACCGTGCCCTTCACCCGGGTGGTCGTCGACGGCGGCATGCAGCCGCTCTTCATCGGCTCCGGGCGCGCTGTCGTCGCCGCCCTGCTCGCGGCCGGAGCCCTGGCCCTCACCCGCCAGCGGCTGCCGCGCGGCGGCCAGTGGCTCCGGCTCGCCGTGGTCGCCGGCGGGGTCGTCGCCGGCTTCCCGCTGCTGACGTCGTACGCACTCACCACCGCCTCGGCCAGTCACGCCGCCGTCGTGATCGCCCTGCTGCCCGCCGCGACCGCCGTGATGGCGGTCGTGCGGGGTCACGAACGGCCACCGGTCATCTTCTGGGTGATGGCGGCGGTCGGCGCCGTGGCGGCGGTCGGCTTCGCCGCGCTCCAGGGTGACGGGTTCGGCGGCCTGCACCGGTCGGACCTGCTCCTCTTCGGCGCCGTGGTCGCCGCCGCGATCGGGTACGCCGAGGGCGGCCTGCTGGCCCGCGAGCTCGGCGCCTGGCAGACGGTCTCGTGGGCGCTCGTGCTGGCCGCACCGCTGATGGTCGTCGTCGCCGGCATCTCGGTCGCCCGACAGACCCCGACCGGCTCGCCCCTCGACTGGATCGCCTTCGGCTACCTCGGCGTCGTGAGCATGTATCTCGGGTTCTTCGCGTGGTACCGCGGGCTCGGGATCGGGCCGATGACCCAGGTCAGCCAGGTCCAGCTCGTGCAACCCGTCCTCACCATCACCTGGGCCGCGCTGCTGCTGGGCGAGCAGCTCACCTGGGCCACGGTGCTCGGTGGCGCCGCGGTGATCGCGTGTGCGGGCACCGCCGTGAGGTCACGGCGTCCGTAGCAGCGCCCCGGCGGAGCGACGTACGACGTCGGTGAGCCGGTCGAGCACGGGCGAGTCCAGGCGCCAGCGCTGCCAGTGGAGCGGGACGTCGACGTGGATCCGGGTCCCGAGCGGCACCAGACACCCGGACTCGACCAGTGGGGTGAGCTGCGGGTGCGGGATCATCCCCCACCCGAGACCGAGGCGGACGGACTCGAGGAAGTCGGCCGAGGTCGGCACCCGGTGGACGACGGGCGGCTCGTCGACACCGCGCTGCGCCAGGACGTCGTGCTGCAGCGCGTCCTTCTCGTTGAACACCACCATCGGCATCGCCGCCCAGTCCACGCCGCGACCGCGGCGCCAGCGCTCGACCACCTGCGGTGCGGCCGCCGGCACGTAGCGCAGGTGGCCGAGCGCCTCGACCGAGCAGCCCTGCACCGGTGTCGGCTCGGAGGTCACTGCGGCGAGCACGTCACCGCCGCGCAGGAGGTCGGCGGAGAACGCCTGGTCCTCGACGTGCAGCCGCAGCGCGACGTCGGACCACCCGGCCACCTCGGCCAGGGCAGCCCGGAACCAGGTCGCCAAGGAGTCGGCGCTGACCGCGACCGGCAGGTCGACCGTGCCGACATGGCCGTGGGCGAGGGCGTCGCGGACCTCGTCGTGCAGCAGCCGCGTCTGGCGGGCGAGCCGGATCAGCACCTCCCCGGCCGGGGTCGGCCGGCAGGGCGTCGTACGCCGGACCACGACCTGGCCGACCTCCGACTCCAGCGCCCGGATCCGCTGGCTGATCGCCGACGCCGTCACGTGCAGGTGCCGAGCCGCGGCCTCGAACGTGCCCTGGTCGGCGATCGCCACCAGGGCGGCCAGCTGGGCGGGTGCGATCTCCATGAAGTCAGGCTAATGGACTTGAAGAAACATTCGCTGGTCTTCACCTGTGCGCCCACCTAGCGTGGGCGGGGTGCTCGACTCCACCGCCGCCGGGATGCTCACCGGTCTCTCCCTGATCGTCGCGATCGGCGCGCAGAACGCCTACGTGCTGCGTCAGGGGCTGGCGCGCGAGCACGTCGGGCTGGTGGTCGCGATCTGTGCACTCTCCGACGTCGTGCTGATCGCCGCCGGCGTGGCCGGCATCGGGCGCGTCGTCGAGCACGCGCCGTGGGTGCTCGACGTGGTCCGCTGGCTCGGCGTCGCCTTCCTGACCTGGTACGGCGTCTCCTCGCTGCTCAGCGCCCGCAAGCCCGAGGCGCTGCGGGCCGCGGACCGGACGACGCTCAGCCGGCGCGGCGTCGCCGTACGAGCCCTGGCCCTGACCTGGCTCAACCCGCACGTCTACCTCGACACGGTGCTGCTCCTCGGGACCATCGCCAACCACGAGGGCCCGACCGGGCGCTGGTGGTTCGCCGCGGGGGCTGCGTTGGCGAGCGTGCTGTGGTTCTGCGGGCTGGGGTTCGGCGCCCGGTTCGCGAGCCCGGTGCTGGCCCGGCCGCGGGCCTGGCAGGTGCTCGACGTGATGATCGGCGTCGTGATGCTCCTGATCGCGCTCAAGCTCGCCACGGGCTGAGCGTGCGGGAGGTCACCCTGCGGGGGCAGCCGGACCACCCGAACCCCGGACGGGACCCCGTCGCCTCGCTAGGCTCGCTCTCCGAAGGAGGGCGTGATGACGGAGTCACGGGCGGGTCATGGCGACCCGTCGTTCGACCGGTACGCCCGGATGCTGTCACGCACCCTCGATACCCCGATCGCCCTGGTCTCGCTGGTCGAGGAGGGACGTCAGGTCTTCCCCGGAGCCTGCGGCCTGCCGCCCGACGTCGCCGCGGCCCGAGAGACCCCGCTGTCGCACTCCTTCTGCCAGTACGTCGTCGCCGACCAGGCACCTCTCGTCATCTCGGACGCGCGCGAGGACGACCGTCTGCGCACCAACCTCGCGATCCCCGACCTCGGCGTCATCGCGTACGCCGGCTGGCCGATCACCGACCACACAGGCGAGATCATCGGCTCGCTCTGCGCCATCGACACCGAGCCACGGGACTGGTCCGCGTACGACCTGGAGATGCTCGAGGATCTCGCCGCGGCATGCTCGACCGAGCTGTCCGAGCGTGGCCTGCGGATCACGGAGCAGGAGCTGGCCCACCGGAGCCGGGTGCTGCTCGCGCTGAGCGAGGGACTCTCCATCACCCGGACCATGGCCGATGTCGCCCAGGCCGTCGAGCGGATCGCGGTCGACCAGCTCGGCTGCCTGCATGCCGGCATCTGGCTGCGCGGGGACGGCGACGCCGTCGGCCGCGACTGGGCGCCCGAGGTCCTGACGTTCGTGGCCCCGCCGACGGTCACCTGGGAGTCCGCGCTGCGCAACGCGGTGCTGCCCTTCGACGAGTCCAACCCCCTCGGCGGCGCGGCGGTGCACGGGCAGGCGGAGTACTACGGCGACAAGGCCACGCAGAACGTCCGCTACCCCCACCTCGACATCGTCAAGCAGATCGGCGAGGCCCGCTCCTTCCAGCCGCTCATCACCCGCGGCGAGGTCCTCGGCACGCTCGCGCTGATCTGGGCGGACCCGCACCCGCTGACGGCGCAGGACCGGGTCACGATCGAGGCGCTGGCGTCGTACTCCGCCCAGGCCGTGCAGCGCGCCGGCCTCCTGCAGGAGCGGCTGGACGCGCTGGTCACCCTCCAGAGCGCGCTGCTGCCCGACCTCCCGGAGTCGGAGTGCCTCGAGCTCGCGGCCCGCTACCGCCCGGCCGCCTCCCGCGACCAGGTCGGGGGCGACTGGTACGACGTCGTCGTGACACCCTCGGGCTCGACCAGCCTGATGGTGGGCGACGTGGTCGGCCACGACATCGCGGCCGCCGCGGTCATGGGCCAGCTGCGGACCATGCTGCGGACCATCGCCTGGACCCTCGGCGACGGGCCGGCCGCGCAGGTCGCGCGCCTCGACCGGGCCATGCAGGACCTCGCGGTCGACGCGATGGCCACGCTGGTCTACGCCCGGGTCGAGGCGCAGGACGGCTCCGACGGCCGCACCCTGCACTGGACCAACGCCGGCCACCCCCCTCCCCTGCTGGTCACGGCCGAGGGCGTCGTGACCTTCCTGGACGAGGGTGTCCCCGACCTGATGGTGGGCGTGCAGCCGGACACCGACCGCACCGACAACAGCGCCCGTCTTCCCCGCGGCTCGACCCTGCTGCTCTACACCGACGGCCTGGTCGAGCGGCGCGGCGAGACGATCACGGTCGGCCTGGACCGGCTGGCGGCCGCGGCCGGCCGGCACCAGGCCCTGGACGTCGACGACTTCCTCGATGCCGTCCTCGGTGACCTGGTCGGACAGCAGCTGGCCGACGACGTGGCCGTGCTCGCCGTACACCTGCGCGAATAGGGTGCAGGGCATGACGGACCAGGAGCTGCTCAGCGCGTACGTCGACGTCTGGTGGCAGGCGATCAACGACTTCCTCGACCTGCTCGAGGAGCTCCCCGTCGAGGAGTGGTCGACTCCGACCGACCTGCCGGGTTGGGACGTGAAGGCCGTCGCCTCGCACGTCGCGCACCTCGAGGGCATCCTCGCCGGCGGTCCGGAGGAGACGGCCGACGTCGGCGAGCCGCCGCACGTCCACGGCTTCATGGGCCTCTACACGGAGGTCGGCGTCATCACCCGCCGCGACGCCACGCCGGACGCGATCATCAACGAGATCCGGGCTGCTGCGACCGCGCGCCACACCACCCTGCTCGCCGATCCGCCCACGGATGCTGCGGGCACGCCCGAGCCGATCTTCGGCGGCGTGCCGTGGGACTGGCGGACGCTGCTGCGCAACCGGCCGCTCGACGTCTGGATGCACGAGCAGGACATCCGCCGCGCGGTCGACCGCCCGGGCGGCATGGACTCGGTCGCGGCCCGGCACACCGCGGACTACCTCGCCGAGAGCTTCGGCTTCGTGCTCGCCAAGAAGGCCGGAGCCGAGCCGGGGACGACAGCGCTGCTGGAGCTCGAGGGCAGCGAACCGTTCGCGTTCGCCGTCAACGAGGCCCGCCGCGGCGAGCGGCTCACCGCACCCCCGGCGGAGGCCACGGTCACGCTGCGGATGGACCGGGAGGCCTTCATCCGGTTGGCGGGAGGCCGCTGCCAGCCCGAGCCCGGGACGTACGCCGTCGACGGCGACCCGGCGCTCGCCGACCGCCTCATCGGCGCGATGGCGACCACGCCGTGACCCGCGCCGACCGCTGGGACCTCGCGGACATCCCGGACCAGGCCGGACGCACGATCCTGGTGACCGGCACGACGGTCGGTGGTCTCGGCCACCACACGGCGCTCGAGCTGGCCCGGCGCGGCGCCCGCGTCGTGCTCACCGGGCGCTCGCCCGAGCGTTTGGTCGAGACCGAGCAGGCGATCCGTGGTGAGGTGCCGACCGCGGCGCTGGAGACCGTCGAGCTCGACCTCGCCGACCTCTCCTCCGTACGCCGGGCCGCCGCGACCGCGTCCGACCTCGGGCCGATCGACGTGCTGGTCAACAACGCGGGGGTGATGGGCACGCCCTACCACCGCACCACCGACGGCCTCGAGCTCCAGATGGCCACCAACCACTTCGGCCCCTTCCTGCTGACCGGGCTGCTGCTGCCTCAGCTGGTGGCGTCGGAGGACGGCCGGGTCGTCTCGGTCTCCTCGCAGATGCACCGGATCGCGCGCTCGGCGCCGCTGGCCGACCCGCTCGCGCAGCAGGGTCGCTACAAGCCGTGGCCGACGTACGGGCAGACCAAGCTGGCCAACCTGCTCTTCGCCTACGAGCTCGACCGGCGGCTGCGTCGCGCCGAGCTGCCGGTGCGAGGACTCGCGGCACATCCCGGCTTCGCCTCGACGCACCTGGCCGCCAACGGTCAGTACGGCCGCGCCACCGGCGGCCGGGCCTCGGTCCTCGACGGTGCGATCAAGCTCGTCTCCCCCAACACCGCCGCCCAGGGTGCGTGGCCCACGCTGATGGCGGCGACGGCCGATCTGCCCGGCGCGACGTACGTCGGCCCCGACGGGATCGCCCAGTGGGGCGGCCGGCCGCACGTCGTCACCAGCAACAAGCTGTCGTACGACGAGACCGCGCAGCGCCTGCTCTGGCAGCTCAGCGAGGAGACGACCGGCATCACCTACCCCTGATCCGCCCCTTGATCCGGCCGACCGCGACCAAAGTCAGGCAGGGACCGACCCGCGACCGATGTGGGTGACGGTGGCGCGGTCGAGGATGGCAGGGTGACACGCACCCAGGTCTGGCGGCTCGGCGCCGACGGGCATCAGCACCGGGTCGAGGCCGATCTCGGGTCGTCGCGCCGGCTGCGGTGGTACGTCGACGACGAGCTGGTCGCCGAGAAGAAGTCGATGAGCGAGAAGGTCGGTCTCGAGTCACCCACCGGTCGTCTCCAGCTCCGGTTCGGCACCCTGGGCGGACCCCAGCGCGCGACCCTCCTCGACGCGGCCGACGGGCTGGACCTCATGCCCGACCCCGGCTCTCCCGCGGAGGCGTACGAGGACAAGGTGCGCGCCCACCCCGAGCGGTACTCCGCGATCCAGACAGTCGCGGGCGTCGCGCGGGTCGTCGTACCGATTGTGCTGACGACGCTGCTCGCGCGGTTCGCCTTCTCGCTCGACCTGCCGTCGATCCCGTTCCCGGACCTGCCGTCGCTGCCGACCCCCGACCTGCCGACGGTCCCGCTCCCCGACCTGCCGTCGTGGAGCCTGCCCGGCTGGGTGGACCGGGTCCTCGACGTCGCGCACTACGTCTGGCCCGTGGTGTTCGCCTTCGTCATCGCCCGCGCGGAGATCCGGCGCCGGCGCCGGCAGGACGAGAAGCGCGAGCAGCACGAGGGCTGATCGGGGCGTCGGCTGCGCCGCTAACTCGGTTGACGGGCTCGTGCCGCGGCCAGCCAATGGTGATGTGGAGTCACCGCGGACGGTCGTGCTGGTCGAGGGCGAGAGCGACCGACTTGCGCTGCATGCTGCCGCCGGTCTGCGCGGGCGCGACCTCGCCGCCGACGGGGTCGAGGTGCTCGCGATGGGCGGCGTCACCAACCTGCGCTCGTTCGCGACTCGCTTCGGCCCGCGCGGCCTCGGCGTACCTCTTGCCGGCCTGTACGACGCCCCGGAGGAGGCGATCGTGCGTCGCAGCCTGGCCGCGGCGGACCTGTCCACCCAGGGCTTCTTCAGGTGCACCGCGGACCTGGAGGACGAGCTCACGCGCGCCCTCGGCGCGGATGCCGTCGAGGACGTGATCGCGGCTGCGGGCGAGGCGCGCTCTCTTCGACTGCTCGCGCGCATGCCCGCCCAACGCGCCTGGACGCGCGAAGCGGTGCTTCGGCGGTTCCTCACGTCGCAGTCCGGGCGGAAGAGTCGGTACGCCACCCTGTTCGTCGAAGCACTGGGGCCTGGGCGGATCCCGACGCCGATCGCGTCCTTGCTGTCGTGGGTGGAGTGAGGCTTTCCGACCCGACGCCCCAGACCTGACCACGCATTGACAGATAGGTAACCGATAGGTTACCAATGATCCATGGATCCGTTCGCCGCGCTCGCCGACCCGGTACGCCGGGACCTGCTGCGGACCCTGGCGCGGCGCTCGGCACGCGTGGTCGACCTCGCTGCTGCGCTGCCGATCAGTCGGCCGGCCGTCAGCCGACACCTGCGGGTGCTCCTCGACGCCGGGCTCGTCCAGGCGGAGGACCGCGGCCGGGAGCGGCACTACGCGCTGGCGTCCCACGGGATGGTGCCCGTCCAGGATCTGCTCGACGACCTGCAGCCACGACCACGCTTCGACGCGTCGGTGCTCGACGGACTCGACCTCGAGGTCCGCCGCACCGTGAGGCAGCGGGTCGACGCACCCGCCTACGACCCCACAGAGGAGACAGCATGAGCCCCGACGTCACCGGCCGCCGCGAGACGCGCAACGGCCACGACAGTGTCGTGTTCGAGCGCACCTTCCGGGCGCCGATCGAGTCCGTGTGGGCGGCGATCACGGAGTCCGACCGGCTCGAGCGCTGGGTCGGCACCTGGACCGGCGACCCGGCCTCGGGCTCGGTTCTCTTCCAGATGAACGCCGAGGGCGACGGCGTCAAGCCGGAGACCTTCACCATCGAGGCCTGCGCACCACCCCACCGGCTCGCGCTCACCTCCAACGTCGAGGGCGAGCAGAACGTCTGGCACTTCGTCCTCGACCTCAGCGAGGACGCGGGCACCACGACCCTCACCTTCAGCCAGTCCGTGCCCGACGCGGAGATGGCGTCCGGGGTCGGGCCCGGCTGGGAGTACTACCTGGACCGGCTCGTAGCAGCGGAGACCGGCGCCGACGTCGCAGCGATCGACTTCGACGACTACTACCCGTCGCAGTCGGATCACTACCGCGCGCTGTTCAGCTGAGCACACGCGCGCAGGCTCCGCGCCAGGGTCGGGACCATCACCGCCGCCGCGACCAGGTGGAGCACGACGAGGGTCGCGATCGTCGCGGCGGCCGCCCCGGAGAGGAACGGCGGCACCAGCGAGATCGCCGTCAGCGTCCCGGCCGTCCAGACGAACCGGTCGGCGGGGCGGGCGCTCCACCGGAGCAGCGCGACGGCGATGACCACGCCGACGCACGAGAAGACGCCCGTCACCACGGCGAACCCGGACAGCGGGATCGTCTCGCCACCGTCAGGGACCTCGAAGTCGACACCGGCAGCGTGAGCCAGCGCGGCGACGACGGTGGTGGCCACCATCGCCGCGAGGACGGCGACGGCACCGGTGACGACGAGCCCACCGAGTCGCTCGCCCCCGCTCACGCGCCGGACGCCGGCAGGCGCTCCGGCAGCCCGAGCCGCGGGAACTGGTCGCTGTGGAAGATGAGGATCTCGGTGATCTCCCCGCCGGTGACGCGCAGGACGTCGATCGTCAGGGGCAGGTAGGCGCCTGCCTGCTCCTGCCAGAGGTAGAAGGCGACGGCCGGCTGCCTGTTCACCCACGTCGGCACGCCGCGCAGGCCCGTCATCCCCTCGAACCCGTCCTCGACCCAGTCGTCGACCACCGCGTCCCGGCCGACGTACACGCCGGGCGTGGGCGGCATCGAGCAGCGGACGTCGTCGCGCAGCATCGTGGTGAGTCGCTCGATGTCCGTGTCCACACTGGCGTCGGTGAAGCGGCGCACGAGCTCCTGCGTCGCGGTGTCCTCCCCGCCCCCGGTCCAGTCCTGCCGCTCGGCGGGCAGGTGCTCCCGCATGCCGGCCCGAGCCCGCTGCAGTGCGCTGTTGACGGAGTGCACGGAGTCCCCGAGGAGGTCCGCGACGTCCTTCGCCGGCCAGCCGAGCACGTCGCGCAGGATCAGCACGGCCCGAGGCCGCGGCGCCAGGTGCTGGACCGCCACGACGTAGGCCAGCTCGATCGTCTCCCGGGCGACGGCCACGGCCTCAGGCCCGTCCGCATCGACCGCAGGCAGCTCGTCGAGCAGCCGGTCCGGGTAGGGCTGCAGCCACAGCACCTCGCCGCCGGTCGCCGGCTCCGGCCGGCGCTTGGCGAGCAGGTCCAGGCAGGCGTTGGTGGCGATCCGGTAGAGCCAGGCCCGGAACGTCGACCGGCCCTCGAAGGTCTCCTTCCGCCGCCAGGCACGCAGGAACGTCTCCTGGACGGTGTCCTCGGCGTCCTCGAACGACCCGAGCATCCGGTAGCAGTGCACGTGCAGCTCCCGCCGGTGCCGCTCGGCCAGCCCCGAGAACGCCGGCTCGTCCACCTCGCTCAGATCTTTCACGCCCAGCTCCTCCAGCCGCGTGTCCACACTCATCACGCCATCCTTCCGCTCGTCGTGTCCAGTCAGTACGTATGACGGGCACGGGCTCGAGAACTCATCACTCGACACAGGCCGCGGCACGACGGCGTCATGCCACGCGACCGCGAAGGACGTGCTTCAGACCTACCTGCCAGGCGCCCGGGACACGCTGCTCTGGAAGCTGGAAGGGCTGTCCGAGCGCGACCCGGCCGCCGGCAGCGTCAGGACATCACGGCCGTCCGGGACATCGGGACGGCTGCCTGGGCGGCGCGCACCGACGGCTTGCCCACCAGGGCAGCGTCCATCGAGAGCTTGCCCGTGGCGACGTCGTACGAGCCGGTGACCTTGACCGGGTTCGCGTACGGCGCGACCGACTCGGTCACCGCGAAGCGCACCGATCCGTCAGCGACCTCGACGGTCCCGACGTGGACGACGCGGCCACTCGGGCGGACCAGCCACAGGCGCGGACGCTCCCCGGAGGTGCCGTCACGGTCGTCGCTCAGCAGGTAGCAGTCCAGCGAGTAGCGCTCCGAGCAGACGCGGTCGCGCAGCAGTGCCCCGAGCAGGCGAGGTCGCGCCAGACCCTCCGGAGCTCCGGGCAGCGAGGCGTCGACAGCGAGCGCACCACGCTGGCCGGAGCAGGTGAAGAGCCGGAGCGAGTCGACGCCCACCGGGAGCGCCGGCAGCTCGCGCTGCACCGCCCCGACGACGGCCGCCTTGGGCACCCGGCCGCGCCCGCCGAACGTGATGTCCTCGCCGCGCCGGGAGCCGAAGGCCGTGGTGGCAGCCGGTGGCGGCACCAGGACCTCCGCGATCCCGAAGCGGTAGCCGAGGACCATCCGGGCGGCCAGCACGTCGCGACCGGCGGGAGTGTCGACGGCCGGTTGCACCCGGGCCAGCGCAGCGAGCGCCGATGCGTCGCCGACGCGGGCCAGCGACTGCGCGACCCGGCGCAGGACGGTGGGGTTGGGGTCGTTGAGCGCACCCAGCAGGGTGTCGACCGCCCCGGGGGCACCACGCCGGCCGAGCGTCACGGCCGCCAGCGCGCGGACCCGGTCGTCGGCGTGGCCGACGAGCAGGTCGCGGGCAAGCTCCGGCGCGGCGCTGGAGTCGCGCTGCACCAGCACCGACAGCGAGCCCTTGGCGACGTCGCCCCGGGACCGCCGGGCGAGCACGGCGAGCTCGTCGTCGTCGCGCAGATCGAGAGGAATGAGGTTCTCAGGCATGGCTCGTCCTTCAGCTTCCGTTGCGGACCTGGCAGCGACCACGCATCGTGGTCGCCTGCGAGCTGGTGATGAGCACCGAGCTCCGGGTGGAGACCGCGCAGCGGGTCTGCGCCATCAGGTTCTCCCGAGCGGTCGTGCCGGTCGGGCAGGTGTCACCGTGGTTGTGCGAGAGGTCGAGGAAGTGGGCGAGCTCGTGCGCCGTCGTACGCGAGAAGCCCTCGGCCTCCCGGCCGACCTCGCCCCCGATGAGCCCGTCGCTCTTGCCGCCCTTGCCGCAGTCGCCCGGGACCGGAGATATCCCCACGAAGTCCGGGTCGCTGATGTTGGCGACCAGGAACATGTCGACGCCGTCGTTGCTGACGCTCCAGTCGTCGGAGAGGTCGTCGGCCTCGGACTCGCTGCCGAGGTCGTCGTACCCGTTGGCCTGGCCGGCGCCGATCCAGAAGTACTGCACCCGGCCGAGGCCGAGCGACGCGGTGGCGTAGATGCGCCGGATCCGGTGGACGGCGTAGTCGACCCGCTCGTCGGCGGCGTCGAGGCTGCCCACACCGGCGGCGTCGAAGCCGACCTCGACGAGGTTGAGGTGGACGTGGCGACGTTCGAGGGCCTCGAACGCCTCGCCCAGCGTGACGACCACCGGCACGCCGGTGCCCGGGTCCGTCGGCGGCGTCCCCCGCCAGAACCCGAGGACCTCCCGCATCACGGAGAGGTTGCCGGTGCCGCCGAGGCCCATGGCACTCATCGCCTGGCGCACCGACCGGACGGTCACGGCACGCCCCCGGCCTCGAGAGCGGCGACCCGCGTGGTGAGGTCGGCGACGGCGACGTTCGCGGTGGCCAGCTGGCTGGCCAGGTCGGCGACCTGCGCCGTCAGGGTGCTCAGGGTCGAGGCGACGTCCTGCCCGGCGACGACCGCGCCGTCCGGGATCGTGACCCGCCCGTTGACGACGACGCCCCCGCTGTAGTCGTGGTCCCAGTTGAGGACGAGCTGGTCGCCCCAGCCGTGCACCAGGGCGCGACGGTAGGGCGACACCTTCCGGATCGGGCGGAAGACCCCACCGCGGCGCGCAGCACCGCCGTCGAGCATCAGGTCCGTGCCGAACACCTGGGTCACCCGCGAGCGGACCGTGAGCCAGTCGCGGTTGTTGCCGCCGTTGATCGCCTTGCAGCTGTTGATCGAGACGCCGCCGGGGTAGTCGTTGTCCCAGTTGAGCGTCAGCCCGTCGTCGAAGTCGTGGACCAGCGCGCGCCGGTGCGGGGTGCCCGTCTTGCGCCGTCCGGCGCTGTCGAGCATCAGGTCGGTGGTCGCCGACTTCGTGACGGCGCCCTCGAGGTGGATCCAGTCGCCGTCAAAGCGGATGTCTGTCATGTCCGTGCTCCTGTCCCAAGCGGTTGGCTGGGAGGAGAACGTCGGCGGGGCGAGTGATACGGCGACTGCCGCAGACCCCCTGAATTGGCTATCCGGACCGGCGGTCGCGGACCCGCACGACGCCGCCGAGGACCGGGACGTACGCCGCGCGGTCGGGCCCGAGCGTGACCGCGCCGCCGTGGTTGTCGACGAGCAGGTTGAGGCCGGTGCGCCGAGCCCAGACGAGGCGGCCGGAGTCGAGGTCGAGGGCGCTGAGGTACCACGCGTCGACGCCCGGCCAGCTGTGGCGCTTGGTCCACACGTACGCCAGCCCGTCGTCGGTCGAGACTGCGGGCGCGCCGCTCGGCGCGTCCATGTCGGTCGTCCAGGTCACCCGGCAGCGTCCGTCGACGACGTCGACGCGGGCGATGCCGCGGCTCGTCGTACGCCCCAGGACGGTGGACCGGACACCGGCGTAGCCGTGGGAGTTCTGCACGACCACCCCGTCGCCGGCGGCCACCAGGCCGCCGTCGGTCGCGCCCTCGTCGTCCCCGAACACCTCGGCCCGGCAGACGACCTCGCCGGTGTCAGCGCGGTGGAAGACCACCTGGAGCCGGGGGTCGCGGTTGTCGGCGACCGCGACCAGGCCGCTCGGGAGCACGACCGGCGCGCCGCCACGACTGCCGCCGTCGTCGTACGCCGCGGTCCAGACGACCGTCGGCCTCCCGGCCCGGACCGCCACCCGGGCCAGGGACTCGGCGCCCGGCACGTAGGCGCCGCCGTCCGCGACGGTGAGCGGCCGGTCGACGACGTCGCCGAGGTCGACCGTGCGGACCTCGTCGTCGACGATGCCCACCAGGCCGTCGTGCGACGCGAACCAGACCCGCCCGACGGAGTCGGTCGCCAGACCGGTGACGCAGTCCCCGGCACCGAGCTCAGCGGCCAGGTCGACCGACGACTCGACCACGAGGTCCGGGACGCCGATGCGCAGGATGCGCTGACCGCTGGCCGCGACGATGTCGTCACCGACGACCACGAGCTGGCCGACGCAGCCCGCTCCGGGCAGCTCGGACGACGCGACCTGGCGCAGGTTGCCCGGGTCGACCAGCCGCAGCACCGGGCGGTCGCCGCCGCAGAGCAGCGCCAGCCGACCGTCCACGACCACGGCCCGGTGGCAGTCGGACACGCCGTACGACCTGGTCGCGACCGTCGGCGACTCACCGACCGGGCCGTTGACCGCCTCGGCGACGACCGGCCGGCCGACGTACGCCGGGGTCACCCAGCGACCCGGGCCCGGCGGGATCGGCACCCATCCGTCCGGGACGAGCACCGCCAGCCCGACGACCACGACCAGCACCGCCGACCAGATCGCCACCACCCGACGGGTGGGGCGCAACCAGGCGCGGGTCTTCCACCACAGCAGCGACAGGGCGGCCGCCACCAGCACCAGCGGACCGAACCAGAACCAGAGAAGACCGATGCCCACCAGGACGGCCGTGCGCGCGAACCTCATCTCGTCCGAAATCCTAGTGTCCGCCCCCGGCCTTGGCTGCGCTTCCCCACCGGAGCACAGTGGGGACCATGAAGCGACTCTCCGACGTGAAGCGGATCGGCTACGGCGCGATGCGGCTGACGGGTCCCGGGATCATGGGACCGCCGGCCGACCCGGACGAGGCGACCCGGGTCCTGCAGCGCGCGATCGAGCTCGGCGTCGACCACATCGACACCAGCGACTACTACGGGCCGTACGTCGTCAACGACCTGATCCGCGAGGCGCTGCACCCCTACCCGCCGGAGCTGGTGCTCGTCACCAAGGTCGGCGCCCGTCGGACCGACGACGGCGCCTGGGTGCCCGCCTTCGCCCCCGACGAGATCCGGTCCGCCGTCCACGACAACCTCGGCCGGCTCGGCATCGACCGCATCAGCGGCGTCAACCTGCGCTTCATGGACGACGGCGACGGTGACTTCGAGCAGCAGTGGACCGTGCTGGCCGACCTGCGGTCCCAGGGCCTGGTGGGCGACCTCGGCCTGAGCAACTGCACGCCCGAGCAGGTGCGGATCGCGCAGGGGATCGCTCCGGTGGCGATGGTGCAGAACGCCTACAACCTCGCGCACCGCGACGACGACGACTTCGTGGACTCGCTGGCCGAGGAGGGCATCTACTACGTGCCGTTCTTCCCGCTCGGCGGCTTCAGCCCGCTCGCGCTGTCGGCGGTCGACGGCGTCGCCGCCAAGCACGGCGCCACCCACATGCAGGTCGCGCTCGCCTGGCTGCTGCAGCGCTCCCCCAACATCCTGCTGATCCCCGGCACGAGTTCGGTGGCCCACCTCGAGGAGAACCTCGCGGCCGGCCGGTTGGCGCTGGACGCCGACGACCTGGAGACGCTGAACGCGCTGGGCTGAGTCAGGCCGGGGCAGGGACCGGCACCAGGCGAGGGTGCAGGAGACCCTCCTTGCGAGCGACCAGGACGGCGAGCCCGATCGTCGCGCCCGCAGCGAGCATGTTGATGCTCAGAGCGGAGACGCTCTTGACGAGGACGAAGGTCTCCAGGGAGGTGGACTCCAGGAGCCACAGCGTCAGCCCGGCCTTGATCAGGCAGAGGGCCGCCCACAGGACGGTCAGGTTGCGGAAGAGCCGCCGGATCCGCGGACGGAGGTGGAGCTCCTCGTCCATCGGGTAGAAGTCGCCGGCGAGCCGCGCCACCATCGGGCGGGCGGTCAGCAGCGACGCGATGAACGCCGTGCCGACCAGAGCGTCGCTGATGATGGGCTGGAGGAAGTAGAGGAAGGTGCTGCCCGCCGCCAGCGAGATGACCGTGCGGGCCGTGATCAGCAGGGCGGTCAGCAGCAGCAGGCCCGACGTACGGCGCCCGGTCAGTGCTCGCCACGCCATCGCGCCGTACGACCAGCCGAGCGCGACGATGATCGCGGTCCAGACGCCGTACACCCGGAAGCAGGCGTAGAAGAGCGTCGCCGGGATGACGCACGCGATCACCAGGCTGATCGCCACCCGACGGACCACCGCGCCCAGCCGGGGGCAGTGCCGCTCGGCCGCGACGTCACCTTCGGCGTGGTCGGCCGGCGTGGTCGCCAGCGGTGCGGAGGACGTCATGGTCCGGGTGACTGTACGGGGCGTACCTGTGAACCGCAGCCGGTTGCCCACAGGCGACCCTGCTACCGCCCCCGGCCCGACCTCCGGGAGGGGCATGATGGCGTCATGAGCGACCCCCGCGCAGGACAGCCGGCCGAGCCCTCCGACCTCGTCGACGTCGCCCACCTGGTGACGGCGTACTACACGGGAGTGCCCGATCCGGACGACGTCGACCAGCAGGTGGCCTTCGGCACCAGCGGGCACCGCGGGTCGTCCCTGCGCACGGCGTTCAACGAGACCCACATCCTCGCGACGACCCAGGCGATCGTCGACTACCGGCGCGAGCAGGGGTACGACGGGCCGCTCTTCATCGGCCGTGACACCCACGGCCTCTCCGAGCCGGCCTGGGCGACGGCGCTCGAGGTGCTCGCCGCCAACGACGTCACCGTGCTGGTCGACGCCGACGACCGCTACACGCCGACCCCGGCGGTCTCGCACGCGATCATCCGGGCCAACGGCGGTCGACACGAGGGCTCGGGGCTCGCCGACGGCATCGTGGTCACACCGTCGCACAACCCGCCGTACGACGGCGGCTTCAAGTACAACCCGCCACACGGCGGCCCCGCCGACTCCGACGCCACCGCGGTGATCGCGGCCCGCGCCAACGAGCTGATCCGTGGCGGCCTGGCCGAGGTGAGCCGGGTCCCGTTCGCTCGGGCACGCGCCGCCGCCTCGTCGTACGACTTCCTGGGGACGTACGTCGACGACCTGCCGCAGGTCGTCGACCTGGCCGCCATCAAGGAGGCCGGCGTGCGGATCGGGGCCGACCCGCTGGGCGGCGCCTCGGTCGACTACTGGGGGGCGATCGCCGAGCGGCACGGCCTCGACCTGACGGTCGTGAACCCGCTGGTCGACCCGACGTGGCGGTTCATGACGCTCGACTGGGACGGCAAGATCCGGATGGACTGCTCGTCACCGTCCGCGATGGCCTCGCTGATCGCCCAGAAGGACCGCTTCGACATCGCGACCGGCAACGACGCCGACTCGGACCGCCACGGCATCGTCACGCCGGACGCCGGGCTGATGAACCCCAACCACTACCTCGCGGTCGCGATCGGCTACCTCTTCGGGGGCGCGCGGCCGGGCTGGTCGGACGCCGCGCGGATCGGGAAGACCCTGGTCTCGTCGTCGATGATCGACCGGGTCGCCGCCTCGATCGGGCGGGAGATGGTCGAGGTGCCGGTCGGGTTCAAGTGGTTCGTGCCGGGGCTGATCGACGGCTCCTTCGGGTTCGGCGGCGAGGAGTCCGCAGGAGCGTCCTTCCTGCGCACCGACGGCTCGACCTGGACGACCGACAAGGACGGCATCATCCTGGCGCTGCTGGCGTCCGAGATCCTGGCCCGGACCGGCCGCTCCCCGAGCGAGCACTACGCCGACCTGGTGACCGAGCACGGCGCGCCGGCGTACGCCCGGATCGACGCCGCCGCCTCCCGCGAGCAGAAGGCCGCCCTGGCGGCCCTGTCGCCGGACGACGTGAGCGCGACCACCCTGGCCGGTGAGGAGATCACGGCCAAGCTCACCGAGGCACCCGGCAACGGCGCGAAGATCGGCGGGCTGAAGGTGACGACCGAGTCGGCCTGGTTCGCCGCCCGACCGTCCGGGACCGAGGACGTCTACAAGATCTACGCCGAGTCGTTCCGGGGGGCCGAGCACCTCGCCCAGGTGCAGGAGGAGGCACGCGAGGTGGTCAACGCCGCGCTGGGGTAGGGACCGGTCACCGCGGCAGCGGCACCCGCAGGAACGTCGGCCGGTAGAGCGTCGGGTCGTCCTTGATCTTGTGGGGGTCGGTGTTGTTGTTGCTGTACGACGCCACCATCGTCCCGGCCTCCGGGAAGATCAGCGGATGCGCCAGCGGCATGTAGGTGATCGCGCCGGTGGTCGGGTCGGCGGGCAGCGACGCGACCGGCTCGGTCGGCGTGAACGGGCCGGTGGCTCGCGGTGCGGTCCAGAAGACCATCTCGTCCCCGAGGTCGCCGTCGCGCTTGCTCAGGGCATACCAGCGGTCGCCCTGGTGGAAGACGCTCAGCGTCTGGGACACCCCACCGATCGCGGGCAGCACCTTCGCGGCCTTCCTGGCCTTGCCCTGCCAGCGGGAACCGTCCCAGTAGCGCCACTTCGAGCTCTCGAGCACGTCGTCGGGCCGGACCCGCGCCACCTGGAGGGAGAAGCCGAAGACCCCTAGCTGGTCGGGGTTCGCGGTCCCGTAGAGGTAGAGCCAGTTGTCGTCGACCGTCATCGCTGCGCCCCACCCCGGCCGGCTCCGGCTCGGGTTGTCGGCGCCGATGTCCTCGACGGAGATCAGCTGAGGCGTCTCTCCTTCGGCGACCACGAACACCGCCAGCGCCGGACCGAGGTTGACGAAGTCGAACGAGCCGTTGCCGGTCGCCTTGACGCGCTGGGCCGAGATGAGCACCAGGTCGTAGCCGGGCCGATGCGCCACCGCGGTCGACATCGGCCAGTAGCCGACCCCGTCGCTGCGGTCCGGGATCAGGGCGCCCTGCGACGGCGGCAGGACGACCGAGACGCAGTCGGTGTCCCACAGCATCATCGAGTTGCGCGCGAAGCGCGGTCCGTCGAAGTCCTCGCCGCGCAAGGTGTCGCCGAAGACGACGAGGAACCGTCCGTCCCCGAGCTGTACGTCGGCACCGACGTCCCCTCCCTCGAACGCCGGACTCCCTTGCAGGGTGGTGATCCGGTGGTTGAGCTCGGCGACGTCGGCGGGTGTCCCACCGCGGCCGACGCACGTCGTCTCGGTCGCCACGCTCGGCAACAGCGGCGCTGCAACCACATCGGTGGGCACGAAGGCGATCGCCACCCCGAGAACGGTCGCGAGCGGCAGCACCGAGCCCACCACCCACAGCCGCCAGTGCCGTACGGGCATCACGGTCGAGGGCTCGCCGTCCGTCCCCAGGTCGCGGTAGTGCAGCCGGCGAGCGACCACGAGGGCGAGCACGGCGAGCAGGCCGGCGGCGGCGACCACGAGCGCCTGCTGCAGGGCGGCGGCGGGGTCGAAGTACGCGATGTCGGCCACCGCCGCCTGGGCGGCACCGGTCGGCATCCAGGGCGTCACGGTCGGCCAGGGCGGCGGCAGCAGGTAGTGGCTGGTGCCGGACAGCAGCGGCGTGGCGAGCACGAAGTACGCCGCGGCCGCCGCGGCCAGCCCCACCAGACCGGCCAGCGCCTCCACGGCGAGCGTGAGCACCCCTATCGTGAAGACGTAGAGGGCACCCAGCCCGATGAGGGCGAGGTCGTTCCCGGGGAGCGTCGTCGCCGGGAGTGCCTGCAGCAGCGTGGTGCCGGCCACCGCCACGGCCCCGAGGCCGACCACCCGGAGGACGCCGAGACGCGCCGACCTCGCGACCGGCCCGCGGACCAGCGAGACCACCAGCACGAACCCGAACCCGAGCAGACCGGTCAGGATCACGAACCAGCGGACCCGGTCGGCGGCGCCCGCCGATCCGGCCCGGGCGAGCTGCTGCACCCTCACGGTGCGGTCCTGGGACGTCGAGATCGATCTGAGCTGGTCGACGACTGCGTCGTTCAGGTCGCCGTCCGCCCGAGCGTTGACCAGGACGACGTCCTCGGTCTCGCGCAGGTCGACGAGCACGGCGGCGACGGCGGTGCCGTCCTTGACGGCCTGGCGGGCCTCGTCCTCGTCGTCTGTCCACTCCGCGTCGAAGGGTGTGCCCGGCATCGACTGAGCGTCGTCCGCGAGCGACTGCGCCACGACAGCGGGGGCGGCGATCAGCAGCGGGACCCGGTGCGGCTGTCCGGCGTCATCGCGCAGCATGAGCGTCGCGAGGGCGAACGTCTGGACGACGAACACAGCCACGCAGGCGCCGACCGTCCACCGACGCGCCCGCTGCTTCGATGCCACGTCACCCCGTCCGCCGCTCGGCCGTCGGGCAAAGTGTGTCAGAGGTGGTCGGGCACCGTCAGGGCGTCGGGGTCGCTGCGCGGCGGGACGTGCGAGAGCGCCACCTGCACGAGCGCCACCCGTGCCTTCACCAGCACCGCGCGGCGTACCCGCCCCACGTCAGCACCGATCCGCTCCTCGACCGCGGTCGTGACCTGGGCGTCGGTGAAGGTGGGCCGGGTGCCGGTCTCGACCTCGACGTCCGGCAGCCCGACGAGCACCGGGAGCAGCTGGTCGCCCAGGCCGTCGAGCAGCTGGAACCGTCCGAAGGCGGTGAGCTCCGCCCACGCCTCGTCGACGCTGCGCCTGCCCTTGCGGACCGACTTGTCCTGCGCGGCCAGCACCGTCTTGGCCGCTCCGGTGAGCGCCTCGGTCAGCTCGTGCTCGGTGAACCTCATGGGTCAATCATCGGGGGCGGCGCCGCGGCGGTGGGACAGTCCCTGACCTTTCGGCTCCCGGGCACGTCCTTGTCGGCGGCCTGGGTGCCCCGCTCGATGGCCGCTGAGGGCGGACTCCTCAGGCTCTTCCTGCACTTCTCAGGCGTTGCAATGCCTGAGAAGTGCAGGAATCCCCGGTGCACCGGGGATTCCCGCACCTACCCTCAGGCGGCGGTCGTCATCTTCCGCGCCTGCTGCTGAAGCCGGGCCTGGGCCGCACGCCGGATCTTCGGGCCCTGGGTGGACATCGCCCACAGCAGCTTCGACTGCTCCGGCAGGTTCTTGACGTTGGTGGTCGCCAGCCAGCCGTTGGGCAGCGAGAGCCGGACGACCTTGTGCCAGGCCGAGTAGACCTGCGCCGGCAGCGGCGCCTCGTGGTAGTTGAGGTCGTACTTGTCGAAGAGCGCCTTCACCTTCGGCGCGACCTCGGCGTACCGGTTGGACGGCAGGTCGGGGAAGAGGTGGTGCTCGATCTGGTGCGACAGGTTGCCGGTCATCAGGTGCATCGCCTTGGAGCCGGAGATGTTGGCCGAGCCGAGCATCTGGCGCAGGTACCACTCACCGCGGGTCTCGCGGTCCGGGATCGACTTCTTCTCGAACGTCTCGACACCCTCGGGGAAGTGGCCGCACATGATCACCGAGTGCGTCCAGAGGTTGCGCACCAGGTTGGCGGTCGCGTTGGCGGCCAGGGTCGGCAGGAAGCCACCGAACGGGATGGCCAGCGCCGGGTTGACGACGTAGTCCTTGGTGGCCTGCTTGCGGATCTTGGCGAGCGTCTTCTTCAGGCTCGACTTGAACTCCGCGCTGCGCTTCTCCTTGGGCACCCGCAGGTTGCGACCGAGCTCGAGGTCGTACGCCGCGATGCCGTACTCGAAGAAGCAGGCGTTGAGGAGGTTCCACACCGGCTGGGCGAGGTACATCGGGTGCCAGCGCTGGTCCTCGTCGACGCGCATGATGCCGTAGCCGAGGTCGTTGTCCTTGCCGACGATGTTCGTGTACGTGTGGTGGATCTCGTTGTGGCTGTGCTTCCAGCCCTCCGAGGTGGACGCGTTGTCCCACTCCCACGTGGTCGAGTGGATCTTCGGGTCGCGCATCCAGTCCCACTGACCGTGCATGACGTTGTGCCCGATCTCCATGTTCTCGAGGATCTTGGCGACCGACAGGCCGACCGTGCCGAGCACCCAGAGCGGCGGCAGCGCGGAGCCGAGGAGCACCGCACGCGAGGCCAGCTCGAGGCGGCGCTGCACGTCGACGACCTTGCGGATGTACGCCGCGTCCTTCTCGCCCCGACTGTCGAGCACGTCCTGGCGGATCGCGTCGAGCTCGATGCCGAGCTGCTCGATGTCCTCGGGGGTGAGGTGGGCGGTGGGGTTCACGGGCTTCTTGGTGATGGCAGTCATCTCGTCACTCCTAGTGGTCGAGGTGGCACGGCCCGGCGGCCGCGTTGATGCAGGTCTGGATGCGTACGCCGCCGGGCCCGGTCTCACCGGGGACCGCGACGGTGAGGGCGCCGTTGCGCAGGTCGCGCACCGCGCCCTCCTTCATCGGCACGACGCACCCCATGCAGATCCCCATTCGGCAGCCGCTGGGCATCAGGACGCCCGCGCTCTCGGCGGCGTCGAGGATCGGGGTGGCGCCGTCGGCGTCGACGACCGTGCCGTTGGCGAAGGTGACGGTGCCGCCGCCCTGCCCGTTCTTGGCAGCCACGACGGTCGCGGGCCGGAAGCGTTCGGTGGTCAGGACGAGCTGGCGCCCGACGTAGTGCTCCTCGAGCGCGTCGAGCAGGCCGGCCGGACCGCAGGCGTACGCCGTGCGCTCGGCCAGGTCCGGGACGATCGTGTCGAGGTCGTCGACGTCGAGCATCCCGTGGGTGTCGGTGTGCATCTCCACGAGTCGCAGCCAGCCGGCGGCGTCGTACTGCCGCAGCTCGCTGCCGAAGATCACCTCGGCCCGGGACAGGGCCGAGTGCAGCAGCACGATGTCGGTCTTCGGGCGCTCGGCGCGGGAGAAGAGGTTGCGCAGCATCCCGATCACCGGCGTGATGCCGGAGCCGGCGGTGACGAGCAGGAGCTTGGCGGGGATCGGCTGCGGGAGCACGAACTCGCCCTGCGCCTGGTCGAGCTGGATCATCTGGCCGGCGCGCGCCTCGTGCACCAGGTAGTTGGACACCACGCCGTCCGGGATCGCCTTGACGGTGATGCTGATCCGGCGGTCGGCGCGGGGGCCGTGGGTCAGGGAGTAGGTGCGCCAGAGGCGGACACCGTCGACGTCCACCCCGACCCGGACGTACTGACCGGGCACGTGGCCGGTCCAGTCGCGGCCGGGCTGCAGCACGATCGTGGCCGACTGGTGGGTCTCGGCGCGGACCTCGACGATCTTGGCCCGGAGGTCGGCGCCGCGGCGCAGCGGGTGGAAGACGTCGAGGACGTCGCCGAGCTCCAGCGGCGTGACCGCGGCCTCCGCGACCCGGCGCAGGCTGTCCCGCATTGCCCCGAGTCCAGGAGAGCGACCGCGGGTGGACCGCGTCGTGGTGGAGGGGATGGCGATGCTCATGTACTCCAGTGTGCTGCGTCCGGGGCGTAAGATCCTGACCATCGGACGTGAAGATCTGCATCACATTTGTTCGCTGGAGACAAAATGACTCGTCGCACTGCCCGCCGTACCGCCGGCCACGGACTCCACCTGGACGCCGACGCCATCACCGAGATGCGCGACCAGCTCCCCCAGGTCGCCGACCACGTCGTCGGGGCGATCCTCGCGGAGGTGCCCAGCTACGAGGGCGCACTCTCCGGGCCGATGGGCCAGACCATCGGCAACGCGGTGCAGCTCGCGCTCGGCGGCTTCCTGTCCTTGGCGAGCGGGCGCCGTGGCTCCGACCCGGGTACGCCGACCGCCCCGGCCGTCGAGGGCGCCTACCAGCTCGGCCGCGGCGAGGCGCGCAGCGGCCGGACGACCGAGGCGCTGCTGGCGGCGTACCGGATCGGTGCCCGGGTGGCCTGGCGCGACATGTCGAAGACCGCCGTCGAGGCAGGCGTCGAGGCGATGGACCTGGTGGGCTTCGCGGAGCTGGTCTTCGCCTACATCGACGAGCTGTCGGCCGCGAGCGTGGCCGGCCACACCGACGAGCTCGCGACGACCGGCAGGGTCCGGCAGCGGCTGCTCGAGCGGGTTGCTCGACACCTGCTCACGGGTTCGCCCCCCGACGCGGTCCTCGCGGCGGCCGAGCGCGCCGGCTGGGAGCCGCCGAGGACGCTGACCGCGGTGATCGTGCCGGAGGCGCACGTGCGGCACGTCCTCGGCTCGGTCGCCCCCGGCACACTGCAGGCCGCCGAGCTCCCCGAGCTCGACGAGGCGGTGCTGCTGCTGGTGCCGGACGCCCACGACCACCGGCGTACGGCGCTGCTCCGCACGCTCACCGACCGCGGCTCGCTCGCCGGCCCGGCCCGGCCGTGGCTCGACGTGCGCGCGTCGTACGACCGGGCATTGCGCGCTCGCGCCGCCGGGCTCGAGCTCGACACCGAGGCCCACCTGGTGCCGCTGGTCCTCGACGCCGACCCGGCCGCCCGCGCCGACCTGCGCGCGCAGCTGCTCGCGCCGCTCGCGGACCTGCGCCCGAGCACGGCCGAGAAGCTCGCCGAGACCCTCCGCTCGTGGCTGCTCCACCAGGGGCGGCGCGAGGACGTCGCCGCCGACCTCTTCGTGCACGCGCAGACGGTGCGCTACCGGATGGGCCAGCTGCGTGAGCTGTACGGCGAGCGGCTCGACGACCCGGAGACGGTGCTCGCGCTCACGGTTGCCTTGGGTTGAGCGCGTCGAGTGACGCGAACTGGCCCCTACCCGGCCGTTCTGAGGGCCACTTCACGTCGCTCGACGATCAGCGCCGCTCCCCCGGCGGGTCTTCGCCGACCAGCCCGTCGACGGACTCGCGGATCAGGTCGGCGTGGCCGACGTGGCGGCCGTACTCCTCGATCATGTCGAGGACCAGGCGCCGCACGTTCGCGTGGTTGCCCTCGCCGTCGTCCGCCTCGGTCAGGCCGCCGAGCCCGCCGGCGGCGATCGCCTCGTCGACGAGCGCCTGACCCTTCGCGACCGACTCCCGGAAGAGCGCCTCGAGCGACTCCGGGGTGTCGTCGTCCTCGACCCGCCAGTGCCAGCCCTCGTCGTCCCAGTCCGCCGTGTCGAACGGGGCGTACGGCGCGCGCCCGTGCATCTTGAAGGAGAAGGTGATCGCCTCGACCACGGCCAGGTGCTTCAGCAGGCCGCCGAGCGTGATCGTCGACGGCCCGAGCGTCGCGCGGATGCCCTCCGCGTCGAGCCCGCCGCACTTCCACAGCAGGTAGCCGCGCATCCGGTCCAGCGAGCCGATCAGCGCCTCGACCTCGGTCCCGGCGAGGGGCGGCTCCTGTCCGATGGGGTTCTCGGTCATGCCACTCACAGTAGTGACGTCGCGCTGACGGTCACCCGCCCAGAGCCGCGTCGAGCGCGGCGCCCACGTGCAGCTGCGTGGTGGGGAAGACCGGCACCGGACTGTCGTCGGCGCCGATCAGGAGCTCGATCTCGGTGCAGCCGAGGACGATGCCCTGCGCACCGCGCGCGACGAGCCGCTCGATGACGCCGCGGTACGCCGTACGCGACTCGTCCCGGACCACCCCGCGCACCAGCTCGTCGTAGATCACCCGGTGGACCACCTCGCGATCGTCCGCGGCAGGCACGACGACGCCGATGCCGTGCCGGGCGATCCGCTCGACGTAGAAGTGCTGCTCCATGGTGAACCGGGTGCCGAGCAGGCCGACGGTCTTCAGACCGGACGCTCGTACGGCGGCCGCGGTGACATCACCGAGGTGCAGCAGCGGTACGCCGGTCGCTTCCTCGATCGCCGGCGCCACCTTGTGCATGGTGTTGGTGCAGAGCACGAGCAGCTCGGCGCCGGCCGCCTCGAGCCGCCGGGCCTCGTCGGCGAGCAGCGCTCCGGCCGCGTCCCAGTCACCGGTGCGCTGCAGCTCCTCGATCTCGGCGAAGTCGACCGAGCTCATCAGCACCCGTGCGGAGTGCAGCCCGCCGAGACGCTCCGCCACCCCACGGTTGAGCAGGTCGTAGAACAGTGCCGAGCTCTCCCAGCTCATCCCGCCAAGCAGGCCGATCCGTCGCATGGGCCTTGCCTACCAGACTCAGAGCCCCTGCCAGGCAGGCTTCCCGGCGTAGACCTCCCGGTAGTAGTCGAGGCGCACCAGGTCTGCGGCGGCGGTCTCGTCGAGCAGCACGGTCACGTGGGGGTGGAGCTGGAGGACAGAGGCCGGGCAGGACGCAGAGAGCGGACCCTCGACCGCGGCCGCGACGGCCGCGGCCTTGCCCTGGCCGGTCGCGACCAGAAGAAGGTGCTGGGCCCGCAGGATGGTGCCGAGCCCCTGGGTCAGCACGTGCCGGGGCACCTCGTCGATCGAGCCGAAGAACCGTGCGTTGTCGCGACGGGTCAGGTCGGTCAGGGTCTTCATCCGGGTGGCGGAGGCGAGCGACGACCCCGGCTCGTTGAACGCCAGGTGGCCGTCGGCCCCGATCCCGAGCACCTGCAGGTCGACGCCGCCAGCGGCCAGGATCGCCTCCTCGTAGCGCGGGCCTGCGTGCTCCGGGTCCGAGGCGTCCGGACTGGCGACCCGCTCGCGCGCGATCCCCACCCCGTCGGTGAGCTCGCGGAAGATCGTCTCCCGGTAGGTCGCCGGGTGCCCGGCAGGCAGGCCGACGTACTCGTCGAGGGTGAAGCACCGCACCCCGTCGTACGACGGCCCGGAGCCCTCGCGGTGCCGGCGGATCAGCTCCTGGTACGTCGGCAGCGGGCTCGAGCCGGTGGCCAGCCCGAGCACGGCGTCGGGCTGCTGCCGTAGCAGCGCCTCGATCGCGTCGGCCGCGACCGCGCCGACCTCGGCGGGGGTGGCGAGCGGGACGACCTCCATCAGCACAGCTCCAGGTCGTCGGTCAGCTCGATCCGCTCCTCACGGGGAGGCAGGCCGAGCAGGGTCAGCGGTGTCGTGGTCGCGGTGGCGAGCGCGTCCTCGAGCGAGCATCCGGTCTGGGCGACCAGGACCCGCAGGCAGCCGAGCACCGAGGCGGCCGACCCGGCAAGGGTGCCGTCGTGGAGCCGCACCGTCCCGTCGGCGACGATGACCTCCTGGTCGCCGAGCCGGGTCGCCCCGTCGGGCAGACCGAGCGCCGCGGTCGTGTCGGAAACCGACACGAAGCGCTCCGGCCCGAGCGCGCGCCAGACGGTCCGCAGGAAGTCGCGGTGCAGGTGGTGGCCGTCGACGATCAGGCCGGCCGTCAGGTGCCCGGCCAGCGCGACACCGATCGGGCCGGGCTCGCGGGTGAGCAT
Organism: uncultured Actinomycetota bacterium; assembly: GCA_963717855.1. Taxonomy (GTDB): domain Bacteria; phylum Actinomycetota; class Actinomycetes; order Propionibacteriales; family Nocardioidaceae; genus Nocardioides. The sequence goes on from CAVQXF010000010.1 coordinate 331,494, forward strand.
CGGCGCCATCGCGTTGCCCAGGTGCGTGACGTAGCGGGCGCCGGCGTCCACGGCCGCGTGCACCGCGTCGGTGTCCGCAGCGGTGTGGCCGACCGACACGACCACGCCCTCGGCGACCAACCGCTCGATCACCTGGAGCGCGCCGGGCAGCTCGGGGGCGATCGTCGCCATCAGGACGCCCGCCTCGCGCGACCAGCCGTCGACCAGGTCCAGCGACGGCGGCCGCAGCCAGTGCTCGGGGTGTGCGCCCTTGCGGCTCGGCGCGATCATCGGCCCCTCGAAGTGCAGGCCGAGCGGCTCGGCACCCCTCCACCCGGCCGGCGGTCCGCCGGCCAGGGTGGCCAGCGCCTGCTCGCGCGCTGCCGGGTCGCTGGTGATGATGGTCGGCACGAACGCCACGACGCCGTACGCCGGCAGCACGGACGCGACCTCCCAGAGCCGGTGCGGCTCGGCGGTGAGGTCGATCCCGGCGGCGCCGTTGACCTGGATGTCGACCAGTCCGGAAACAGTGCTCATCGCTGCATCATCGCCCGAGGTACGCCGCGCCGACAGCGGCGACCGGATAGTCGGAGGGGACGACCCGCAGCCGGCCGGCGAGGTCGAGCGAGGCCAGGAACGGTGAGCTGGCCGCCTGCTCGAGCAGCGCCTGAGCGACCGCGGCCCGCAGCGGCTCACCCAGCTGGGAGACACCGCCGCCGAGCACGATGCTGGCCGGGTCGACGGTCAGGCTGAGCAGCCGGATCGCGCTGGCGGCGCCGGCGGAGAACCGGTCCCGCGCCGCGATCGCCGCGGGATCCCCCGACTGCGCTGCGGCGAACAGCGCCTGCGCCGGAGGTACGTCGACGGACGGCCAGGCCGCGGCCAGCGCCGAGCCCGAGACGATGGTCTCGAGACAACCGCGCTGGCCGCACTGGCAGACCGTCCCGTTGGGGTCGACCGGCACGTGGCCGATCTCGCCGGCGGCACCGTGGTCGCCGCGTCGGAGCCGACCCTCGAGCACGAGGCCGGCAGCGAGGCCGGTGCCGATGCTGAGGTAGACGAGGTCGGACGCATCGTCGAGCGCAGCGGCGCCCAGGGCGGCCACGTTGACGTCGTTCTCGAGCACGACCGGGACCCCGAGGCGCTCGGCGAGCAGCGTGCGCAGCGGCAGCCAGTCACCGCTCACGCCGAGGTTGACGGCGTGCTTGACGGCGCCCTGGCGTACGTCGACGACGCCGGGGATCCCGACGCCGACAGCACCCTCGAGCCGCTGGCCGGTCGCGACCCGCAGCGCCTCGAAGACCCGTGCAGCCGAGCGCACGATGCCCTGGGCACCCGGCTCGGTCGGCTCACGCACCTCCGCGAGGATCGCGCCCTCGGCGTCGAGCACCAGCCCGAGCGTCTTGGTCCCCCCGATGTCGAGGCCCACACCCAGCTCGGAGGTCACCGATCCCACCCGGCCTTTCGCAAGAGTTCGGTCACAGCGGCTGCCCCGGGACGAGAGTAGCCACGCGTGCAGATCCTGGGCAGCGGGCCGTCGTACGGTCCCGGCCAGCCCCACTCGACCACGACCGCAGCGTCCGCGGTCAGCACCTCGGGCCGACGGTGGGCGTCGCGGACCTGGAGGATCACCGGACGATCGGTCTCGAACCGGTCCCCGGGGGCCACGGTCGCGTCGGGCGCCAGGCCCCACGGCACCTCGCCGACGGCGATGTTCGCGGCGGTGCTGACACTGACGACGACCGCGCCACCCAGGTCGGGAAGCAGGCCGTCGACGCTCACCGAGCGACGGGCTCCGTCGAGCTGGGCGGCCGCGTCGACGCCGTACGCCGCGGGCGCGGCCAGCTCGTCGAGCATCCGGTCGATGCGCGCCACAGCGTCCTCGAGACGCTCGCGCGACAGCCGGCCAGACTCCACGGCGGCGACGATCGCGGCCTGGGTCTCGCGCACCAGTGAGGCGGGCTTCTCCGAACCGATGCACAGCAGGTCGGCACCCGCGACCAGCGACAGCACGGCCGCCTCCGCGATGCCGCGGCCGGCCGAGGCGCCGGCCATGTCGAGGGCGTCGCTGACGATGACGCCGTCGTATCCCAGCCCGTCGCGCAGCAGCCCCAGCACGGGAGCGCTCAGGGTGCCGGGCAGCTCCGCGTCGATGGCGGGTACGACGATGTGCGAGGTCATCACCGAGGCGATTCCGGCCTCGACGGCGGCCGCGAAGGGCACCAGCTCGCGGGCGGTGAGGGTCGCCAGGTCGACGTCCACCGTCGGCAGCTCGAGGTGGCTGTCCTGGGCGGTGTCGCCGTGTCCCGGGAAGTGCTTGGCGCAGGCGGCGACGCCGGCCTCCTGGAGACCGCCAACCCAGGCGGCGACGTGGGCCGCGACCCGCTGCGGGTCGGTGCCGAAGCTGCGGGTGCCGATCACCGGGTTGTCCGGGTTGGTGTTGACGTCGGCGACGGGGCCGAAGTCGAGGTTGATGCCGGCAGCAGCCATCTCCGCACCGATCGTCCGACCGGTGTCGCGGGTGAGGCCGAGGTCGTCGGCGGCGCCGAGCGCGGCGGCGCCGAGCACCGGGCTGCCGTCCTGCGCGTGCAGGCGGGTGACGTCGCCCCCCTCCTCGTCGACGGCGATGACCGCGCGCGGGTTGGCGGCCCGGATCGCGGCGCTGAGCGCGGCGACCGCCTCGGGTCCGTCGGCGGTGTTGCTGCCGAAGTAGCAGACGCCGCCGAGACCCTCGGCGAGCAGCTCGGCGTAGTCGTCGGGCAGCGTCGTACCGGCGAAGGCGGGGAGCTGGACCTGGAGAGCCAGCGTCCGGAGGGCGCTCATCGGGGTCCCCGCGGGATGGTGACGGTGGTCAGCCAGAGCGCCTGGGTGCGCGAACAGCCGTCGATCATCGCTGCCTCCTCGAGCTCATGAGACGCCCAGCCGTCCCGAGAGAACGAGCACGGCGGCGCCGACGAGCACCACGTCCTCGCCCAGCTCGGAGGCACGGACCACCAGCCCCGTGGAGCTGATCGCCATGGTCCGCGCGCGGATGCTGCGGTCGGTGGCCTCCAGCAGCGGACCGTCGAGCAGCTCCTGCGGGCCGCTCAGGACGAGCTCGTGGAGGTTGAGCGTCCCGACGACCGGCGCCAGCGCGGCCCCGAGGCGCTCACCGACGTGGCCGAGGATGTCGTCCGCGCTCTCCCCGTCGCGGTCGCCCTCGACGAGGCGTCGACGCAGGTGCGGCACGGCGAGGATCGTCTCCAGGCAGCCGGTGCGCGAGCACGCGCAGCGCTCGCCGTCGGGGTCGACGACGACGTGGCCGATCTCGCCGGCCGCACCGAGGTGCCCGTGGAGCAGGGAGCCGCCGAGCACGAGTCCGGCACCCACACCGGCCCCGATCCGCAGCACCATCAGGCCACCGTCACCGGAGGCGCCGAAGGTGTGCTCGCCGAGGACGGCGGTGTTGGCGTCGTTCGCCACGAAGACCGGCAGGTCGAACGCGGCGGCGAGGCTGCCCGCCAGCGGGGTGTCGACCCAGCCGAGGTTGGGGGCGTCGATGACGGTGCCGGTGGCGTCGACGACGCCAGGGCTGCCGACCCCGATGCCGAGCACCGGCCGGTCTGTCATCGCGATCAGGGCGGTGGCGAGCTCGTGCACCAGGGCGACGGCGACGTCACCGACGGCGCCGTCGAGGGGCAGCTCGTGGCGGGCCAGCACGGTCCCGGACAGATTGATGACCGCCCCGGTCATCCGGTCGGTCGCCGACAGGTCGATGCCGATGACGTGGGTCGAGTCGGCGGCCAGCCCGACCAGCATCGGGGGCTTGCCGACCCGGCTCTCGGCAGGGGCACCGAGCTCCTCGACCAGCCCCTCGGCGACCAGCTCGCCCACCAGGTCGGAGACGGTGACCCGGGTCAGACCGCTGGTGCGGGCCAGGTCGGCGCGGCTGGCGGGACCCTCCCGAAAGAGCTGCTGGAGCAGCAGCGACCGGTGGTGGCGACGGGCGTCCTCCTGGAGGAGCTTGCCGCGGGGGCGAAGCTGCCGGCCCACCGGCGAGATCGAGGCCATGTTTGTTAGTTCATCGTGCTTACTTATTCTCCGTCAAGCGGTGTACGGCGAAATTCGACGTGTCGGGATCCCCGGTGCACCGGGGATCCCGACACCTCACGGCGTGAGCGAGGGCCGGTCAGGCAGCGACAGTGTCAGGACGGCGTCCTCGACCAGCGGGTGCTGCTCGATGTCGACCTCGACCTGCCGCAGGCGTACGGCGAGGTGCGCCTCCGTGTCGTCCCCGACCAGGTCGACCGCTGCCACGACGAAGACCCGCTGCGGCCCGACGTACTCCAGGTGCAGGTAGGTCAGTCGCTCGATCTGGGGGTGCTCGAGCAGTCTGGTGATGACCCGCGACCGCATCTCGGGCGTCGGTGCCTCGCCGAGCAGGTAGTCCATGTTGCGACGGATCAGGAAGATCGCGACGAGGGCCAGGAGCACGCCGATCGCGATCGACCCGAGCGCGTCGAAGATGGCGTTGCCGGTGAGCTGGTGCAGCCCGATGCCGACGGTGGCGATCAGAATGCCGACCAGGGCCGAGAAGTCCTCGAAGAAGACCGCACGCAGGGTCGGGTTGGAGGTCTGGGCGACGTAGCGCAGCGGGTGCATCGCCAGGCGTTGGGAGGCGCCGTGCACCTGCCGCGAAGCCTGGATGAACGACGTGCCCTCGAGCAGGAACGCGACGCCCAGCACGACGTAGTTGACGAGGAAGCTGGTCTCCTCGCTCTCAGCGGTGAGCTGGGTGATGCCGTGCCAGATGGAGACGACGGCGCCGGCGGTGAAGAGGCCGAACGCCGCGATCATCGACCAGGCGTACGTCGCGCGGCCGTACCCGCGCGGGTGCTCCTCGTCGCGCGGCCTGCTGCCCTTGCGCTCCGCGATCAGGAGGAAGACCTCGTTGCCGGCGTCCGCCCACGAGTGCGCGGCCTCCGCGACCATCGCGGCCGAGCCGGTCAGCACCGCGGCCACCGACTTGGCGACGGCAAGCAAGGTGTTGGCGACCAGCGCGACCACGACGGTCAGCAACGACTCGCCCCCGGTCGGTGCGGCCGAGTCGTTGGTGGAGGCCATGCCTCATTACTACCCGAGTCGGATCACCCACGCACCCGCCCGCCCCACACCAGCCCGAGTCGCGAGCCACCCGTACGGTCGAGGCCATGCGCCGCCTCGTGATCGCCCTGACGCTGCCCGGCATCCTGCTCCTCGCCGGGTGCGGCGGTGGCAGCGAGCCCCGGGCCGATCCTCCGCCTGCGCCGGCCGAGACGACCGGCAGCCCGACGACCGCGCCGACGGCGTACGACGAGTACGTCGCCCTCGGCGACTCCTACACCGCCGCGCCACTGGTGCCGCCGACCGACACCAGCAACACCTGCCTGCGCTCCGGGGTCAACTACCCGGCCCTGGTGGCGAAGGCGATGCCGGGCACCGCGCTCACCGACGTGAGCTGCAGCGGCGCATCCACGACCAACATGACGAGACCGCAGCGCGGCCTGGCCGGCTCGGTGCCGCCGCAGTTCGACGCCCTCCGGGCCGGCACCGACCTGGTCACGATCGGCCTCGGGGGCAACGACGACGGCCTCTTCAGCGCCATCCTCGGCCAGTGCACCCGGCTGCGGGCGTCGGACCCGACCGGCGATCCCTGCACCACCCAGCTCGGGTCGAGCGTCCAGGCCTCGCTCGACCGGATCCGCGGCAACCTCGTCGACGTCGTCAACGGCACCCGGAGGCGGTCGCCCGAGGCCCGGATCCTGCTCGTCGGCTACCCCCAGATCGTGCCCGCGAGCGGCACCTGCGCCGACCTTCCGCTCGCCGAAGGCGACTACGCCTTCGCCCGGCAGGTCAACCAGGGGCTGACCGACTCGGTCGAGGCCGCCGCCGCCCAGACCCGGGTGACCTACGTCGACCTCTGGGCGCCGAGCGCAGGTCATGACATCTGCGCTGCGGATCCCTGGATCAACGGCCGGGTGACGTCGGCCGACCGGGCGCTGGCCTACCACCCGCTCGCCGTCGAGCAGCGCGAGGTGGCGGATCTGGTGCTGGCCGACCTGCGCTAACGCGCGTCGCTGACGACCCGGCCGGCGACCATCGTCAGCGCGACCGGCATCGCCCGGAGCTCGTAGCCGAGCGCGGTCGTGTCAGAGGGGTCGAGGTCGCGCAGCAGCGGGTCCCGGTCGAGGAGCACGAGGTCCCCGCGCGAACCGGCGCCGACCGTGGGCTGAGCGTCGACCGAGGCCGCCAGCACCTCGCGGACCGTCAACGCCTGCTCGCCGTGCCACGGTCCGCGCTCGTCCGCGCTGCGGTGCACGGCTGCGGCCATCGCCAGCCACGGGTCGAGAGGTGAGACCGGCGCGTCGGAGCCCAGCGCGAGCTCGACGCCGTCGTCGAGCATCCACCGGAAGGCGAAGCAGCGCTCGGCGCGCTCCCCCCAGATCCGGTCGGTGATGTCGCGGTCGTCGAGCAGGTGCGCGGGCTGCACGCTCGCCCGGATGCCGAGCTGCGCCATCCGCCGCACGTCGTCGCGGCGAGCCATCTGGGCGTGCTCGATCGACCCGCGGGCGCCGGTTTCGGCGTACGCCGCGAGCGCTTCCTGGACGGCCGCGTCGCCGATCGCGTGGGTGGCGATCTCCAGCCCGGCGGCGTGGGCGCGGCCGAGCTGCTCGCGGAGCTCGGCTCCGGAGAGGTTGGGCTGGCCGGAGGGGTGCTCGAGGTGGTGCGCGTCGCCGTACGGCTCGCAGCACCAGGCGGTCCGGGTGTTGAGCGAGCCGTCGCTGATGATCTTCAGCGGACCCATGGTGGCGCGCGCGTCGCACCCGGGAAGCGGGTCCCCGGTGCGCAGGCCGGCAGCGACGACGTCGTCGAGCGCGTGGGCGTACGCCGCCCAGCGGATCCGCAGCCGGTCGCAGCCCTGCGCCCAGCGCTCGGCCCACTCCTCACGGCTGGCCCCGAACTCGAAGTCGACCATCCCCACGATCCCCCGCGACGCAGCCTCATCGAGCATCCGGCGATAGGCCTCGGGGGAGGTGCCGTCGTTGCCGACGAGCGTGACGAGGCGGGGGTATGCCGCGAACCACTCCGTCTCGCGCACCACCGAGTCACGCACGGGCATGGCGAGGTGCAGGAGCGCCGTCGTGTTCAGCCAGGCGTGGTGACCGTCCCCGCTGATCAGCACCACCGCGGTGTCTCCCGACACCGCATCGAGCTCCGAGACCGTCACCTCCCGGTCCCAGCCGCCCGACCGGTGGCCCCACCCGATCACCGGCAGGTCGGGGTAGTCCGCGATCCGCTCGGCCACGAGACGGGTGGCGTCCTCGGGCGAGCGCGCCGCCGCGAGGTCGAGCCGCTGCGACGACAGAGTCCACTGCGCCAGGTGCGTGTGCTGATCCCACAGGCCGGGCATCACCCAGCGGCCCGCGGCGTCGATCTCCTCGGCGCCGACCGGACGGTCGACCCCGGTGCCGACTCCGGTCACCACCCCGCCCTCGATCGCGAGGTCGACGGGCCGGTCGCGGACGGTCTCGCCCTCGCCGAGGGGGACCAGGCGGGCGTTGCGGATCAGCAGGCTGGTCATGGCGCGCACGCTAGCGCGCGGCCGTCAGCGTGGCTCACCGGGTCGCTGCGGTGAGCAAGATCCTCAACCACCGGCGGTCGAGCCGCCGGGGGCGCACGCCTCCGCATCGGGTACGACGGGCGGTGTGGCTTCGGACATCGGCTTCGGCCGCAGCAGCGCGCCACCGAGGACAGCCGCGAGGGCGGCGAAGCAGGCGCCGGCGGCGAACGCCAGCTGGAACCCGCCATTGAGCGCCTCGAGCGGTGCGGCGCCCTCCGCGGTGAGCGACGAGGTACGCGCGGTCGAGATGCTCACGAGCACGGCCAGCCCCAAGGCCCCGCCCATCATGAACGATGTGTTGACCACGCCCGAGGCGAGCCCCGACTCGTGCGGCTCGACGTCGCCCATCGCCGCCAGCAGCACCGGGTTGAAGGCGATGCCCGCGCCGGCGCCGAGCAGCAGCATCGACGGCAGCACGTCGGCGAGGAAGTGGCCGTCGACCGGAGCCCGGGAGAAGAGGGCCAGGCTCACGGCGGCCAGGCCCAGGCCCACCACGAGTGGAGGTCGGATCCCGAAGCGCAGCACCAGCCTGTCCGAGACGCGCAGCGAGCAGTAGGCCATCACCACGCTGGTCGGCAAGAACGCGAGACCGACCTCGAGGGCGTCGTACCCGAGCACCTGCTGCAGATAGAGCGCAGCGAGGAAGAACCACGCGAACATCGCTGCCGCCCACAGCACTCCCACGACCTGGGAGACGACCACGTTGCGCAGCCGGAAGAGCCGCAGCGGCACCAGCGGCTCGGCGACCCGGGACTCCCAGACCACGAAGACCGCGAGTAAGGCGACGCTGCCGACGACCAGCCACGGCGCGCTCTCCACGATGCCGTAGACCGAGAGCATCAGGGCGCCCGTCACCAGGACCGCGCCGGGCACGTCGATGCGGCCGCGGTGCTCGACGACGTCGTCCGCGGGCAGCACCCGACGGGCTGCGATCCAGACCGCGACCCCGATCGGCACGTTGACGAGGAAGATCCAGTGCCACGAGAGGAGTCCGGTGAGCACGCCGCCGAGCAGTACGCCGACGGCGCCGCCGCCGGACATCACGAACCCGAAGAACCCCATCGCCTTCGCCCGCTCGGCCGGCTCGGTGAAGAGCCCGACGATCAGCGAGAGTGCCACGGCAGACACCGCGGCCCCGCCCAGGCCCTGCACCGCGCGACCGACGACGAGCAGGCCGGCGGACGGCGCGAGGCCGCAGGCGATCGACGCCGCGACGAAGGCCACCACCCCACCCATGAAGACCCGTCGGTTGCCGAGCAGGTCGCCCAGGCGACCCGAGAGCAGCAGGAAGCCGCCGAAGGTCAACAGGTAGGCGTTGACCACCCAGGCCAGCGCCGACTGGGAGAAGCCCAGGTCCGACTGGATGGACGGCAGCGCGACGTTCACGATGCTGGAGTCGAGCACGATCATCAGGTCGCCCAGGCAGAGCACGTAGAGCGCCAGCCAGCGGTTCTTGGTGTCGGTCATCGTTCGATCTCCTCAGCGGGAAAAGGTCCGGTCACCTTCTCCACGAACGGGGGGCTACGAAATCGACAGACCGACCGTGCCGACCTTTCTCATCGGTCCGCGACCGCCGGATACGGTGGCCCGCATGAGGGTGCGCTGGATCGGGCTGGCGCTCGCGCTCGCCCTGGTCGGCGGCGCGACGGGGTACGTCGTGGGTCGCACGACCCTCGACGACCCTGCGTCGATCGCGGGCGCGCGGCCGCTCCCGGCGGTGTCACCGTCCTACCCGGTCAACGAGTACGTCGTGCAGCCCGACCCCGGCATCGCGCCGCTCGCCCCGGACCTGCCACTCCAGACGGCGAAGTTCCGTGCCGGCGGGGAGGCGATGACCGCGTCGGTGCCGGTCGGTTGGCGCCGAGCGCCCTTGCAGGGCAGGGACTCGTGGAACTTCGCGGATCCCGACAACCCGAAGAACACCTACCTGCTCCGCATCGGGATCGATGCCGGCGACCGGGTGTCGCTGACGGTCGCCCGCGAGAGCCGGATCACCGCACTGGAGGACGCCGAGACCAACGGCGCGATCGAGCACCTCGTCATCGAGGAGCGCGCCGACGACGGATTCACGGCGACCTACCTGGACAACGGCTACCAACGGGTGGCGATGGAGCGCTGGCTGCCGCAACCGGACTCCGCCCAGGCCTTCGCAGCCGTCGCGATCACCGGACGCGAGTCCGACCGGGAGGGGTTGGCGGACCTGCTGGAGCGGGTCGCGGCCTCCGCCGACTACTGACCGGCCGTCACATCCCGTAGACGGCGACGCCGTCGAGCACCCCGTTGGCGGTGCCCCTGGTGCGACTGCGGACCTGGATCCAGAGCAGCTGGTCGGCCGTCACCCGCACCACGCGCTCGACCGTGTAACCGCCCGGGCAGTCGCTGTAGACGACGGTCGCCGACTCCCCCAGCGGCCCGTCGTCGCCGACCCGCGAGCCGGCCTTGCGGCACTCGGGGTGCTGCGGGAGCCGGGCTGGCAGCTCGTCTCCGGGCAGCACGCCGGCGAAGACCCCCTGCGCCGTCGACTGCGGGAGCGCCCAGCCACGGGACGTGCCCACCGACAGCGCCGGGTAGTCGTCGTCGGCACCCAGCGGACGCCACCCGTCGGTGGCCACCGCGCGCTCCCACCCGCTCGGGACGGTCACGCTGACGGCGGACTCGTCGTCGGTGACGGTCGCCTCGGAGTCGGACCGGTGCGCCACGGCGTAGCCGGCCGCGCCGGTGACGAGCAGGATCAGCGCACCGGCCGCCGACGCCAGCAGGCGACGACGGGTACGCCGGGGCGGGGTCGGCTCCGGCAGCGGACCCTCGTCGAGCTTCATCGACGGCGCCGCCCCGATCTGCGTGAGCTGCGGGTCGAGCGGGAGCCAGAGCTCGGCGTCCGTCCCGGTCACCGGGGTCAGCGCCCCCTCGAGCGCCGCGACGTACGACGCCACATCGGGCCACCGGTCCTCGCGGTCGACCGCGAGCCCGCGGAGCACCACCGTCTCGACCTCGGGCGGGTAGGGGCGCTCCGCCGTCGAGAGGGGTGGCGGCGACCCGGGCGCAGCCGCAGCCGCGAGCGAGGCGTGCGAGAAGGCCGCGCGCGCGGCCAGCATCAGGTAGGTCAGGGCGGCGAGCGAGTACTGGTCGGCACGGGCGTCGAGCGGCTCGCCCTGGGCCTGCTCCGGGGCGACGAACGACGGCGTGCCGGCGATCACCGTCAGCCGCGAGGACACCTCCATCGACTTGCCCAGCCCGAGGTCGGCGACCATCGCCCGGACCTGCCCGTCGACCGAGCGGAAGAGCACGTTGGCGGGCTTGAGGTCGCGGTGCAGCACGCCCCGCTCGTGCAGGGTGTGCAGACCGGTGCCGATCTCGCGGACCACCTCGAGCGCCTGGGCCGGGGTCAGCCCGTCGATCTCCAGCCGGTCGGCGAGCGTGCCCTGGTCGGCGTACGACATCACCAGGTAGGGGCGGCCGTCGTCGAGCTCGCCGGCGTCGTAGACGGTCACGACGTACGGCGACTCGACCTTGCGCAGGAACCGGCCCTCCTCGAGGAAACGCTGCCGCACCGCCTGGTCCTCGGTCCAGTTGTCCGCGAGCACCTTGACCGCGACCGGCGAGTCGAGGTGCTCGTCGTACGCCAGCCAGACGGTCGCGAACGCGCCCGCGCCGATGCGTCGACGCACGGCGTAGCGTCCGAGGCGGGCGGGCATGGGCACCAGCGCATTATCACCGCACCCCGGCCCTGAGTCAGGGCAGCAACCCCGAGGTGCCTCGGGGTCGGCTCAGGGATCGAGCACCGCGTCTCCCCGATGTGGGCGACCCCGTCGAGCCGCGAGGCTCATCGTCATGATCACGGTCGAGTCACTCAGCAAGAGGTACGGCGGGTTCGCTGCCGTCGACGATGTCAGCTTCACGGCGCGGCCCGGCCGCGTCACCGGCTTCCTGGGCCCGAACGGCGCCGGGAAGACCACCACCATGCGGATCATGGTCGGGCTCACGCCCGCCACGTCCGGGTCCGCCACCGTCGCGGGCCGGCGCTTCGCCGACCTGCCCAACCCCGGCCTGGAGGTGGGCGTCCTGCTCGACGCCTCCGCACAGCACGCCGGGCGCACCGGCCGCGAGATCCTCACCGTGGCCCAGCGCACGATGGGACTCCCGGCCCGACGGGTCGACGAGATCCTGGACCTGGTCAGCCTCACCCCGACCGAGGCCGGCCGCCGGGTCCGCAACTACTCGCTCGGCATGCGGCAGCGGCTCGGCATCGCGGCCGCGCTGCTCGGCGAGCCCGAGGTCCTGATCCTCGACGAGCCGGCCAACGGTCTGGACCCGGCGGGCATCCGCTGGATGCGCGACCTGCTTCGCGGGTACGCCGACCGCGGCGGCACGGTGCTGCTCTCCTCGCACCTGTTGCACGAGATCGAGGTGATCGCCGACGACCTGGTCGTGATCGGCAACGGCCGGATCGTCGCGCAGGGCACCAAGGCCGAGCTGCTCGCCTCCGCGGGCACGCTGGTCCGCACCCCCGACCTACCGACCCTGGCCCAGGCCCTGGTCGACGCGGACGTCGAGTTCTCGCACATGACCCATGCGCTGCGCGTCGAGGCCGACCCGGACGTCGTCGGGCAGCTCGCGCTGCGCGCCGGCGTACCCCTGGTCGAGCTGCGCGCCGCCGAGGGCGCCGGGCTCGAGGAGATGTTCCTCGAGCTCACCGCCGACACCCAGCGCGAGTCCACCACCACCGAAGGAGCAGCGGCATGAGCGCCACCACTGTCGAAGGCGTCGTCGAGCACGAGACGACGGCACGTACGGCGCGTCCCGCGCCCGCCCGCATCCCGATGAGCCGGCTCGTCTCCGTCGAGCTGCGCAAGTCGTTCGACACCCGGTCGGGCTTCTGGCTGATGGCCAGCATCGGCATCCTCGCGGTGATCGCCACCGGCGCGACGATCCTCTTCGCGCCCTCCGACGAGCTCGACTACGAGTCGTTCGCCGCCGCCATCGGCTTCCCGATGGCCGTGGTCCTCCCGCTCATCGGCGCACTCCTGGTGACGAGTGAGTGGAGCCAGCGCACCGGGCTGACGACGTTCACGCTGGTGCCGCACCGCGGCCGGGTGATCACCGCCAAGCTCGCGGTCACGATCGGCATCGGCGTGGTGTCGATGCTGATGGCCGCCGCGATCGGCGCGGTCGGCAACGTGCTCGGCACCGCCATCTCCGGCACCGACACGGTCTGGAACGTCAGCGCCGCCGAGCTCTTCTACATCATCGTGGCCAACGTGCTCGGCATGCTGGTCGGCTTCATGCTCGGCGTCCTGCTCCGCAACTCGGCCGCAGCCATCGTCGGCTACTTCGTCTACAGCTTCGCGCTGCCGCCGCTGACCTTCCTGCTCGCCGAGAGCCAGCAGTGGTTCAAGGACCTGCAGCCGTGGGTGGACTTCAACTACGCCCAGGGCAACCTCTTCAACGGTGTCATGACCGGCACCTACTGGGCACAGGTCGCCGTGACCAGCCTGGTGTGGCTGGTGATCCCGCTGGCGGTCGGCCTGCGGCTGGTGCTGCGGTCCGAGGTCAAGTAGCCGCTCGAACATCACGACTGGGTCACCCTTCCCCGCTGCCTGCACAATGTGCTGACAACGGGGAAGGGTGCCTGCATGACGGTCGAAGGTGTTGGTCCGGACGAGGTCGACGAGCTCGCGCGGCGCGCGCAGCAGGGTGACCGCGAGGCGTTGGAGGCACTGCTCGCGACCGTCCGGCCGCGCGCGCTCAACGTCTGCCGGGGGGTGCTCCCCCACCTGCCCGACGCCGAGGACGCCTGCCAGGAGGCGCTGATCAACATCGCGGGCAAGATCGGGTCCTGGAACCAGCAGGGCCGGTTCACCACCTGGATGCACGTGGTCGCGCTCAACAGCGCGCGCTCGACGTACCGCCGGATGAAGAACCAGGCCACGCCGCGCGACCCGATGGAGCACTCCGGCGTCGACCGGCCCGACCCGCGCACCACCAGCGTCATCGCCGGCACCCGCCTCGACCTGCTCGAGGCGATGGAGACGATCGAGCGCGACCACCCACAGTTCGTCGAGCCGCTGCTGCTCCGTGACGTCTACGGGCTGTCCTACGAGGAGATCGCCCGACAGGTCGGCGCCCCGCTCGGCACCGTCAAGGCGCAGATCCACCACGGCCGCAAGCTCGCCCGCCCGTTGCTGCGAGGCGGCGAGTGAGGGCCGCCCTGGCGGCGGCGCTGGCGACCGCGCTGCTCCTCTCCGCGTGCTCAGGGAGCGACGACGAGCCGACGGACTCGCCGTCCCCGGCACCCAGCCCGTCCGCCACCTCCTCGACCTCGGCCGCTCCCTCGGTGGCCCCGAAGCCGCTCGGTCTCAGCACTCCCGTCGAGGACCGGGTCTACCCCGACGTCGGCGACCCGGGGGTGGACGCCCTGCGCTACCGGCTCGACCTTGCTTGGAACCCCGACTCCCGGCTGCTCGAGGGCACCGAGACGCTGCGACTGAGAGCCACCACCGACGCGGACCACCTCCAGCTCGACCTCGCCGCCGATCTGACGGTCGGCAGCGTGCAGGTCGGGGGCAAGGCGGCGAGCTTCTCGCACGACGGTAAGGACCTGGTCGTCTCCCACGACGTCCAGGCCGACCGCCGCTACACGCTGGTGATCACCTACTCCGGGAGCCCGCAGCCGGTGCCTGCGCCCACCAAGCGCAGTGACTTCAACACCAGCGGCTGGACGACGACGGCCGACGGCGAGGTCTGGACGATGCAGGAGCCGTACGGCGCCTACTCCTGGTACGCCGTCAACGACCAGCCCTCCGACAAGGCCCTCTACTCCTTCACGATCTCCGCGCCCGCTCCGATGGTCGGCGTGGCCAACGGTCGGCTCGCCTCCCGCACCACCCGGGCCGGCGAGACGGTGACCCGCTGGGTGCTCGACGAGCCGGCGGCGTCGTACCTCGTGACGGTCGCGATCGGCGACCTCGTGATGACCAAGGACCGCTCCGAGTCCGGGGTGCCGATCACCTACTGGACCCCGCGCGACCGCACGGCGCTGCTCCCGCAGCTGCGCGAGGCACCCCAGGGGCTGGCCTGGCTGGAGGAGCGGCTGGGGCCATTCCCGTTCGACTCGCTCGGTTTCCTGATCGTCGACTCGCAGAGCGGCATGGAGACCCAGACGATGATCACGCTCGGCGACACCGAGTACGCCACCTCCACCGACGTGCTCGTGCACGAGATGGCGCACCAGTGGTACGGCGACCAGGTCACCCCGGTCGACTGGCGCGACGTGTGGATGAACGAGGGGATGGCGATGTTCATCCAGGGCGCCTGGACCGCCGAGCAGTCCGGCACGACGATCGACTCGGTGATGGACGAGTGGGCCCAGAGCGAGCCCCAGCTGCGTGCGGAGTACGGGCCTCCGGCGGACTACGACCCCGAGGCCTTCGGCGGCGGCAACGTCTACTACGGCCCGGCCCTGATGTGGGAGGAGCTCCGCAAGCGCCTCGGCGACGATGAGTTCTGGCGGCTGGTGCGCGAGTGGCCCGCCACCCACGACAACGGCAACGCCGACTACGACGACATCACGTCCTGGTGGTCGGAGCAGACCGGCGACGACCTGTCGGGCTTCTTCGACGACTGGCTGCTGGGGGAGACGACTCCCGAGCGGAGCTAGCTCGGCTCCCAGCCCAGAGCCGGACCCAGCCGGGTGGCCACGTCGGTGAGGATCTGCACGTAGTCCGCCTCCTCGAAGGTGAAGGGCAGCGCGAACGCCACCTCGTCGACCTCGCGGTACGCCGCGTGCGCGTGCAGCCGCTCGGCGATCTCCTCCGACGTGCCGACCAGGTCGGGGGCGAACATCATCCGCGCCGGACCCTGCGGCTCCCGGGTCCGCGGCAGCCGCGCCTCGGCGTACGCCGTGTAGCGCGCCCGCTGGTCGGCGGAGGCGCTGTCGGTCGGGATCACGACCAGTCCCTGTGACACACGGGCGGCGTCGCCGAGCGGGTGCGCGGCACGGAAGGCGCGGATCTGCGAGAGCTGCACCTCGGCGAAGTCCTCGGCCTCCTCGGCCTTCACGACGCTGCTGGTGAGCAGGTTGAGCCCGCGCTCGCCGGCCCAGCGCGCCGAGCCGAGGCTCGCGGCGCCGTACCAGATCCGGGCGGCGAGGCCGGGCGAGTGCGGCTCCACCCGGTCGGAGAAGTCCTCGATGCCGGACCGACCGCGGAACGGACTGGCCGGCTCGCCGCGCACCAGGCCCAGCAGCCGGTCGACGCGCTCGTAGCTGAAGTCCTCGACGTCCCCGCTGTCGGGGTAGAGCGCCTCGCGGACCTCGTCGTACCGCATCGGCGGGCCGACGCTCAGCCCCGGGTTGAGTCGGCCACCGGAGAGCACGTCCACGGTCGCCCAGTCCTCAGCGAGCCGCAGGGGGTTCTCCCAGCCGAGCGGCGTGACCGCCGTGCCGAGCTCGATCCGGCTGGTGCGCTGCGACGCCGCCGCGAGCACCGCGACCGGCGAGGAGATGCCGTACTGGAGGTGCCGGTGCCGGAGCCAGGCGCTGTCGAAGCCCAGCTGCTCGCCGAGCTCGATGATCCGCAGCGTCGACTCGTGTCCCGCGCCGGGGTCGTCGGGGTCGAACAGCCCGATCGTCAGGAATCCCAGTCTGCTCAGCACCTGCTGCTCCTCTCGGTCTGCTGATGGCTGAATCGCTTGCCCCGGCGCTTCATTCCCGCGAGCGTGGCGGACATGAGGCTCCTGGTGCTCGGCGGTTCGGTCTTCCTCTCCCACGCGGTCGCGGCGGACGCCGTACGCCGGGGGCACGACGTCACCTGCGCCAACCGGGGCAGCTCGGGTCCGGTCCCCGACGGCGCGCGGGCGGTGGTCTGGGACCGGACCGAGCCGGTGCCCGAGGCGCTGACCGACGACTTCGACGCCGTCGTCGACGTGGCCCGCTCGCCGTCATGGGTGCGGTCCGCGGTCGCCGCCTTCCCCAGCGCACACTGGGTCTTCGTCTCGACGGTCAACGTCTACCCCGACCCGCACCCCGCCGGCGGCACCCCCACCACCCTCACCCTGCGCGAGCCGCTGCACGACGACGTCGACCCGCTGTCGAGCCCGGAGGCCTACGGCCGGATGAAGGTGGCCTGCGAGGAGGTCGTCCGGGCGAGCATCGCCTCGTGGACCGTGATCCGGCCCGGCCTGATCGTCGGGCCGGGCGACCCGAGCGGCCGGTTCACCTACTGGCCGGCCCGGCTCGCCGACGGCGGCCCGGCGCTGGCCGGTGGCGACCCCGCCGACGCCCTGCAGGTGATCGACGTCCGCGACCTCGCCGCGTGGATCGTCTCCTGCGCGGAGACCCGGCTGCCCGGCGACTACGACGGCGTCGGCGAGGTCCTCCCGGTCGGCGCCATCCTCGAGCAGGTGGCCGAGGGGGTCGGCGCAGCCGCGGACCTGACCTGGGTCGCCGACGCAGTGTCTGACGGAGCTCGGGGTCGAGCCGTGGTCGGGGCCCGAGGGCCTCCCCCTGTGGCTCCCCCGCCCGGAGTACGACGGCATGGCCGCCCACGATCCCACCCCGTCGTACGCCGCCGGCCTGGTCACCAGACCGATCGCCGACACCGCCCGCGACACCCTCGCCTGGCTGCGGGAGACGCCGGACGCAGTCGTGACCGGCATCAGCCGGGAGCGGGAGGCCGAGGTGCTCGCAGCGCTGCGCTGAGCGGCTAGCCTGCGTTGATGAGCCCGCCCACGCCCACGCGTCTGTCCGCCGCCGAGCTGATCGACCTGGTCCTGGACGAGGGCTCGTGGAGCTCCTGGGACGCGCCGCCGGCGTACGGCGAGCTCTCGGAGGTGTACGCCGCCGAGCTCGCGGCCGCGCGGGAGAAGAGCGGTGTCGACGAGTCGGTGCTGACCGGCGAGGGCCTGATGCACGGACGCCGCGTCGCCGTCGTGATGGGCGAGTTCCGCTTCCTCGCAGGCTCGATCGGGCGGGCGTCCGCCGACCGCCTGGTCGCGGCGATCGAGCGGGCCACCCGCGAGGGACTGCCGCTGCTCGCCGGTCCCACCAGCGGCGGCACGCGCATGCAGGAAGGCACCCCGGCGTTCGTGCAGATGGTCCGGATCACGCAGGCCGTTGCGGCACACAAGGCAGCCGCGCTGCCCTATCTGGTCTACCTGCGCCACCCCACCACCGGCGGCGTGATGGCGTCCTGGGGGTCCCTGGGGCACGTCACCGTCGCCGAGCCGGGTGCCCTGATCGGCTTCCTCGGGCCGCGGGTCTACGAGGCGCTCTACGGCAAGCCCTTCCCGGAAGGCGTGCAGACCTCGGAGAACCTCTACGCCCACGGCATCATCGACGCGGTCATGCCTCCGGAGGAGATCGCCGGCATCCTCGACCGCGCTCTCTCGATCCTGCTCGCGCCGCAACACGGGATCAGCCCGGTGCCGGACCCGGTGCCGCTCACGGACCTCCCCGACGTCGAGACGTGGGACGCCGTCACGCGCTCACGACGACCCGACCGACCCGGCGTACGACGACTGCTGAAGTATGCCGCCAGCGACGTGATCCCGCTCAACGGCACGGGTCAGGGCGAGCACGACCCCGGGCTGCTGCTGGCGCTGGTGAGCTTCGGTCAGGCTCCGTGCGTGTTCCTCGGTCAGGACCGTCGCGGCCAGACCGCCGAGCACCCGATGGGACCCGAGGCGCTGCGCGAGGCGCAGCGCGGGATGAAGCTCGCCGCCGACCTGGGGCTGCCGCTGGTGACGGTGATCGACACCCGCGGCGCCGCACTGTCGGCCGACGCGGAGAACGGCGGCATGGCCGGCGAGATCGCCCGCTGCCTCAACGAGCTGGTGACGCTCACCGCCCCCACGCTGTGCCTGATGCTCGGTGAGGGCAACGGCGGCGGCGCGCTGGCGTTCCTGCCGGCCGACCGGGTGATCGCCGCCCAGCACGCGTGGCTCTCGCCCCTACCCCCGGAGGGTGCCAGCGCGATCGTGCACCGCGACCTGGACCACGCACCCGAGATGGCGCGCGCACAGAAGGTGCGCGCCCTCGACCTGCGCGAGCGTGGCATCGTCGACCGGATCGTCGCCGAGCTCCCGGACGCGGCCGACGAGCCGGAGGCCTTCTGCCAGCGGGTCGGCGCCGTCCTCGAGCACGAGCTCGCTGCGCTGCTCGAGACCGGTCCCGGCTCCCCTGCGGACCGGGCCCGGCGCTACACCTGAGCCAGGTTGAGGGCCAGGACGGCGAGCGCGGCCACGCCGTACGCCCCGACTGCGGCCAGCACGATCCGATAGCGACGTGGTTCGTCGTCGGTGCGCCGCTCCAGCCACCAGGCCAGCCCGGGCAGCACCAGCACTCCGTGCAGCGTGACGGCGTGGAACCCCTTGAGGAACCCGGCGATGTCGTAGGCGTCAGCGGGGGTCCCCGTCCGCATCGCCGTGGTGCCGACCGCGATCATCGCCGCGCCGGAGGCAAGTGCGGCGAGCAGCAGCGCGAAGCCCACCCGTACGGCGAGCACCATGCTCGGCGGTCCGACCACGCGACCGCGCAGCGCGACGACCGCGAAGGCACCGAGCACGACCACCAGGACGGCGCCGCCGACGGCGAGCGTGTACGCGATCGCGGCATTCTCCGGCGTCGACGTGTTGAGGTGGGAGGGCTGGTCGCGCCAGGCCTGCAGCGTGATGCCCGCGACCTCCACGACACAGTCGACCGCGAAGACGGCGAGCAGCACGGCGCGCGTCCGCTTCGCCATCCGGAGGTACGACGTCACCCAGGTGACGGTGGCGAGGGTGAGGCCGAACGAGAGTCCGAAGGTCGCCGGCTTCCGCCACGACAGCGGACCGTGCCACGGCCGGTCGTCCAGCGCGAACACGCCGAGGTGAACGATGCCGGAGAGGACCAGCGCCCCCGCCACGACGTACAGCCAGCCGTCCCCCTCGACGCGTGTCGCCGCCGACGAATTTCGTTGCTGCATGTAATCATTCATAGCATGAAGCAACCGACCGGTGCCGCCCTGCTGCTGAGCCGGCTGGGCGCCCACGTCTCCGCGCGCTTCACCGAGCGGCTCAGCGCGCTCGGCCTGACCCCACCCCAGGTCGCGGTGCTGCGCATCGTGGGACAGGCCCCCGGCCTGAGCCAGCAGGCGCTGGCGACGCGCCTGGGTGCCGCGCCCAGCAGGGTCGTCAAGCTCGTCGACGAGCTCGAGGCGCGGGGCCTCGTCGAGCGTCGGCGCAGCACCACCGACCGGCGACAACAGGAGCTGCACCTCGCGGCGGGCGCGGGCGAGCGCGTGGCCGCCGTGCGCAGGGTCGTCGCGGACCACGACGCCGACATCACGGGCGCGCTGAACCCCGCGGAGCTGTCGACCCTGCTGGAGCTGCTCGCCAAGGTCGCCGAGGCCCAGGGACTGGGCGGAGAGGGTCACCCGGGCTACCGGTAGAACGCGTTACAGTCCCGGCCATGAAGACGTACGCCGTCACCGGCGCCGCCTCGGGCATCGGCGCGGCCACCACCGCGCTGCTGCGCGGCCAGGGCCACCGGGTGATCACCGTGGACCGTCCCGGCACGTCCGCCGACGTCACGGCCGACCTGGCCACGGTCGAGGGCCGTGCGGCCGCGGTCGCCGGCGTCCAGGCGCTGACCGACGTGCTCCACGGACTGGTGCCGGCCGCCGGTGTGGGCGGCTTCACCGGCGTGGACCCGCAGCTCGTGGTGTCGGTCAACTACTTCGGCGCGATCGCGCTGGTCGACGGGCTCCGACCCCAGCTGGCCGCGGCCGGCGGCGCGGGCGTCGTCTTCCTCGCGTCGAACTCGACGACCTGCCAGGGCGGCTGGGACACCGCGCTCGCCGAGGCGTGCCTCGCCGGCGACGAGCCGGTGGCGCGGGAGACCGTCACCGGCATCGAGGCGGTGATGGTCTACCCCGCCACCAAGGCCGCGCTCGCGTGGTGGGCCCGGACGTACGGCGTCGGCCCCGACTGGGCGGGCGCCGGCATCCGCCTCAACTCCGTCGCACCCGGCCTGATCACCACCCCGATGACCGAGGAGCTGCGGGCCGACCCGGTCTTCGGACCGTTCGCCGACACCTTCCCGACCGCGCTCGACCGACCCGGTCGGCCGGAGGAGGTCGCCGCGGTCATCGCCTTCCTGCTCTCGGACGCCGCGAGCCTCGTGGTCGGCGCCGTGCTCTTCGTCGACGGTGGGACGGACGCCATCATCAACCCGCAACAGCCCCGCCCCTAGGGCGTGTCTCTCAAGCCCGCGCAGCAGGCGCTCCCGAGTTGAGCGACACGCCCTAGGCTTCATCCATGTCCCGCGTCGCCCTGGTCCTCGGCTCGGGCGGCGCCCGCGGCTATGCCCACATCGGCGCGATCGCGGAGATCGAGGCGCGCGGCCACGAGGTCGTCGCCGTCGCCGGCTCGTCGATGGGCGCCCTGGTCGGCGGCCTCTACGCCGCCGGGGTGCTCGACGACTACACCGAGTGGGTCCGCAACCTCAAGCAGCGCGAGATCCTGCGGCTGCTCGACCCCAAGTGGTCGGCCGGTGGCGCGATCGCCGCCAACCGGATCTTCGCCGAGGTCGAGGAGCTGATCGGCGACCAGCTGATCGAGGACCTCCCGATGGCCTTCACCGCCGTCGCGACCGACCTGCGCGCCCGGCGTGAGGTCTGGTTCCAGCGCGGTCCGCTGCTCTCGGCGATCCGCGCGTCGATCGCGATCCCGGGAGTCATCACCCCGGTCGTCATGAACGGGCGGCTGCTCGCCGACGGTGGCCTGATGAACCCGGTCCCGATCGAGCCGACCGCGGCCGCCGCGGCAGACCTCACCATCGCGATCTCGCTCCAGGGCGAACGCAGCGCTCGCGAGCAGTCCAGCCCGGCCCGCGAGCCCGCCACGCCGACCTGGCGCGAGGGCCTGGTCGACCGGGTGCGCCGGAGCGTCGGCCGGGAGCGCGAGCTCGAGCCCGAGCCGCCGGAGCCCGACCCGCTGCGGATCTCCGACGTGGTCGGGCTCTCGCTCGACGCGATGCAGGGCCTGGTCGCCCGCTACCGGATGGCCGGCCTGCCACCCGACGTCCTCGTCACGGTCCCGGTCTCGGCCGCGCGCTCGCTCGACTTCCACCGGGTCACCGAGATGATCGAGATCGGCCAGCGCCTCACGGCCGAGGCACTGGACGTGTCCGGGCACTGACCGCCGGCGTCACCAGCGGTTGCGGGCCTCCTCGGCCCAGCCCACCAGGCCGTCGAGCGGCACCCGGTCGCCGGCGTCGGTCAGCGCCCAGCCGCTCCAGTCGCCGAAGCACTGGTGCGTCTCCCCGGCGAGCACGCCGAGATCGGTGCGGGACACCTTCTCGTGCCACGGGGTGAACGTCGCGTCCACCCGATCGCCGCGGATCCGCCAGGGCCGCTGCCAGTCGGCGCGGTCGTAGTCCCAGGTCAGCTCGTCGCCGATCTTGTGCAGGCGTCCGTCGACGAACAACCCGTTCTCGGTGATACCGGTGCCGTCGGTCCACTTGCCGCCGAGGGTGATCCCGCGATCAGCGCCGGAGCCGGCGGCCCAGTTCCAGGTGATCGAGTAGGGCCACTTCCCGCGCCCGTGGTCGAGGACCGCCCAGCCCGCGCCGACGTCGTACGACGTGCCGTCGAGGGTGAGCGTGCCGGTCACCGGCCGCGAGACGTCCTTGACCGTGTACTGGAACCGTCGGCTGCTCCACGGCACCACGACGCCCAGGCACTCGCCGCCGGGGCCGACCGACAGGTCGACCTCGATGCCGGGCGCGCTCGCGCGAAGCACCCCGTCGCCGACCTCGATGGTCAGGTGCTTCGCCGCGACCCGGGCGACCCCGCCGTACGACGCGGGCATCGTGACGCCGCGGCCGAGCGGCGGCACCGCCTCGGCCTCCCAGACGTCTCCGGTCTCGCGATCGAGCACCCAGACCGAGCAGACCCCGGCGTAGTCGAGGGTGGAGACCACCAGCCCGACGCACCACCGCGGGGTGACGACGCCCCAGTACTCCCAGCGCTTGGCCCGGCCCCACCCACGCAGGTTGGCGCGGTGCAGCGGCGTACGACTCCAGCCGACGGCGTCCGGGTTCAGCCGGCCGTTCGGCAGGCAGAGGTCGACGCTCTGCACGATCTCCTGGCGAGTGATCTCACTTCCGGACACCGCCGCATTCTGGCGGGTCAGTAGAGCAGCGCGCTCGCCGGGTCCTCGAGTATGCCGGCCACGTCGGCCAGGAACCGGGAGCCCTTCTCGCCGTCGATGTGGCGGTGGTCGAAGGAGAGCGACAAGGTGCACACCTGACGTACGACGATCTGGTCATCGACCACCCACGGCGCCTTCTTGACCGTGCCGAAGGCCAGGATCGCGGACTCGCCCGGGTTGATGATCGGGGTGCCGCCGTCGATCCCGAAGGGGCCGATGTTGGTGATCGTGAAGGTCCCGCCGCTCATCTCCGCCGGCTGCGTCTTCCCCTCACGCGCGGTGGCGGTCAGTGCGTTGAGCGCCGCGGCGAGCTCGAGCAGCGACAGGTCCTGCGCGTCCTTGACGTTGGGCACGACCAGGCCGCGCGGGGTGGCCGCAGCGATACCGAGGTTGACGTAGCTCTTGAAGACCACCTCGCCGGCCGCGTCGTCCCAGAGCGAGTTGATCTCCGGCGTACGCCGCATCCCCAGCATCACCGCGCGGGAGAGCACCAGCAGCGGCGTGACCTTCACGTCCCGCAGCTCGCGCCGGCCCTTGAGCCGGTCGACGAGCTCCATCGTGCGCGTCACGTCGACCGTGACCCACTCGGTGACGTGCGGGATCGTGAACGCCGAGCTCACCATCGCCTGGCCCATCATCTTGCGGACACCCTTGATCGGCTCCCGGGTCTCGCGCTCGGCGGTCTCGAGGCTCGGCGCTGGCGCGCCTGGCACCTCGACCACCGCGTTGCCGACAGCAGCCTGCACGTCCTCGCGCGAGACGGTGCCGTCCTTGCCCGTCGGTGTCAGCGTCGAGAGGTCGACACCGAGGTCCTTGGCCAGCTTGCGCACCGGCGGCTTCGCCAACGCGCGTACGGCGACGGGTGACGCCGGCGCTGCGGCGGTCGACGGTACGGCGGGCTCGGGCTCGTCGGCCTCGACCATCGGCGCGGCACCGGACTCGAACGCGGCCTGGGCCTGCATGTGGGCGGCGACCGCACCGGACGCCACCTTCCGGGCGCGGCGTACCGGACCGCGGTCGGCCTTGTTGCGGCCGACCAGCGACTCGCCCTCGCCCCCACCGGAGGCGGCGGGGTTGGAGAGGTCCATCTCGGGCTCGACCTCGGCGGGGTCCCCGATCGCGATGATCGGCGTGCCGACCTCCACCATCTCGCCCTCGGCCACCAGCAGCGCGGTGACGGTGCCGGCGTACGGCGAGGGCAGCTCGACGATCGACTTCGCGGTCTCGATGTCGACCACGATGTCGTTGATCGCGATGACGTCGCCGACCTTGACCTTCCAGGCCACGATCTCGGCCTCGGTCAGACCCTCGCCCACGTCGGGCAGCTTGTACTCAGCCACAACAGGCTCCTCAGAAGTCCAGCGAACGGTCGACGGCGTCCAGCACCCGGTCCAGGTCGGGGAGGTAGTCCTCCTCGATCCGCGACGGCGGGTAGGGCGTGTCGAACGCGCCCACCCGCAGCACCGGGGCCTCGAGCGAGTAGAAGCACTGCTCGGTGATCCGCGCGGAGACCTCCGCGCCCATGCCGAGGTTGACGTGCGCCTCGTGGGTGATGACCGCCCGCCCGGTCCGGCGCACGGACTCGTAGACCGGTCCCATGTCGAGCGGCGAGAGCGTGCGCAGGTCGATGACCTCCAGCGACTTGCCCTCACCGGCAGCGGCCTCGGCTGCCTTGAGCGCCGTCTTCACGGTCGGCCCGTAGGCCAGCACGGTGACGTCGGAGCCGCGGCGTACGACGCGGGAGGTGAACAGCGGATCGGGCGTTGCCGTGTCGTCGAGGTCGGCCTTGTCGGCGTGGTACTGCCGCTTGGGCTCGAGGAAGATCACCGGGTCGTCGCAGGCGATCGCCTGCTGGATCATCCAGTAGCCGTCGACCGGGTTGGAGCAGGCGACCACCTTGAGGCCGGGGGTGTGCGCGAACTGCGCCTCCGGCGACTCGCTGTGGTGCTCGACCGCGCCGATGCCGCCACCGAACGGGATCCGGATGACCATCGGCATCTTCGACTTGCCCTGGCTGCGGAAGGTCATCTTCGCGACCTGGCAGACGATCTGGTCGTACGCCGGGTAGACGAACCCGTCGAACTGGATCTCGACGACGGGCCGGTAGCCGCGCAGCGCGAGGCCGACCGCCGTGCCGACGATGCCGGACTCGGCCAGCGGCGAGTCGATGACACGGTCCTCGCCGAAGTCCTTCTGCAGGCCATCGGTGATCCGGAAGACGCCACCGAGCTTGCCGACGTCCTCGCCCATGAGCAGGACCTTCGGGTCGTCCTCCATCGCGCGCCGGAGCCCCATGTTGAGGCCCTTCGCCAGCGTGATCTTCTCGCTCATGCGCGTGCCCCCTCGAAGCTCTCGAGGTAGGCCTCGAAGCCGGCTCGCTGCTCCTCGAGCTCCTCGGTCAGCTCGGTGTAGACGTGGTCGAAGATCGACAGCGGCGAGGGGTCCGGCAGCGCCTTGCACCCCTCACGCAGGCGGGCGCCGAGGTCGTCGGCCTCCGCCTGCACGGTGGCGACGAACTCGTCGTCGGCCAGGCCGTTGCGGCGCAGGTAGACCTCCACCCGGGCGATCGGGTCCTTGAGCTTCCAGCGCTCGAGGTCGTCGGAGAGCCGGTAGCGGGTCGGGTCGTCCGTCGTGGTGTGCGCGCCCATCCGGTACGTGTACGCCTCGACGAAGGTCGGCCCCTGGCCGTCCCGGGCCCGCTGCAGCGCGGCCTGCGTGACGGCGTACGTCGCGAGGACGTCGTTGCCGTCGACGCGCACGCCGGGGAAGCCGAAGCCCAGAGCCCTCTGGTAGAGCGGGATCCGGGTCTGGCGCTCGATCGGCTCCGAGATCGCCCACTGGTTGTTCTGACAGAAGAAGACGACCGGCGCGTTGTACGACGCCGCGAAGATGAAGGCCTCGTTGACGTCACCCTGCGAGGAGGCGCCGTCGCCGAAGTGCGCGATCACGGCGGAGTCGCGCTCGGGGTCGCCGGTGCCGACGTCGCCGTCGCGCTGCATCCCCATCGCGTAGCCGGTCGCGTGCAGGGTCTGGGCGCCGATGACGATCGTGTAGAGGCCGAAGTTGTTCTCGGCCGGGTCCCAGCGGCCCTGGTCGACCCCGCGGAAGAGGCCGAGCAGGTCGAGCGGGTCGACGCCCTTGCACCAGGCGACGCCGTGCTCGCGGTAGGTCGGGAAGACGAAGTCCTGCGGACGCAGCGCGCGGCCCGCGCCGATCTGCGCTGCCTCCTGGCCGAGCAGCTGGGCCCAGATGCCGAGCTCGCCGTGCCGCTGGAGCGCGGTCGCCTCGACGTCGATCCGACGGGTCAGCACCATGTCGCGGTAGAAGCCGCGGAGCTGCTCGGCGGAGAAGTCGAGATCGAAGTCGGGGTGGTGGACCCGCTCACCCTCGGGCGTGAGGAGCTGGACGAGCTCGGGGCCGCCGTCCTGCTGGGAGGGGCCGAACACCTCGGCGAGGTCCGGGCCGAAGCCGTCGGTGCCCGACCTTTCGGGGACTGGCTGGTGCGTCACGTGCACTCCTTCGAGTTCGTCGGCGTGGTGGGTTCGCCACCGGCCGGGTCATCAGCCCGAGGCGTCGGCGCGGGGGTGGTGCGCCTGTGATCCGGGACACATCGTGCACGGGCAAACCTACCGGGGTCTCCCGCCCGGTCGCCAACTCGGGGGTCCATGCCTAGGGTCGAGGGCATGTCTGCCTCCAGCGTCTCGGCCAGCACGATGATCTCTGCGCCTCCCGCGACGATCTTCGCGATCCTCGCCGACCCCCGGCAGCACGCGCGCATCGACGGCTCGGGCACGGTCCGCGAGGCCGTCGTCGACGGTCCCGAGCGGCTCGAGCTCGGCTCGACCTTCGGGATGCACATGAAGATCGGGGCGCCGTACCGCACCAAGAACAAGGTCGTCGAGTACGAGGCGGACCGGCTGATCTCCTGGCGCCACTTCGGGACCCACCGCTGGCGCTACGAGCTGGCGCCGGTCGACGGGGGCACGCAGGTCACCGAGACGTGGGACCTCAGCCACTGCAACGGCGTCAACAAGTGGATCCTGGGGGCGCTGGGCTACCCCAAGCGGCACCGGAAGGGCATCGAGCAGACGCTGGTGAAGCTCAAGGCCGCCGCCGAGTCCGACGCGGCCAGGGACGCCTGACCGGGCCGGTCAGGTCCCGCAGAAGGTCTGGTAGGTCGCGCCGAAGTCGGCGGGTGCCGGAGCCGCGTAGGCCGCCAGGCCCGGGCGCTCGTCGTACGGCGAGCGCACCGCGCCCAGCAGCCGTTCGAGCGGTCCGAGGTCCCCGCCGGTCGCCGCCGTCAGGGCCTCCTCGACCAGGTGGTTGCGCGGGACGTAGACCGGGTTGACCCGGTC
This sequence comes from uncultured Actinomycetota bacterium, assembly GCA_963717855.1. Classification (GTDB taxonomy): domain Bacteria; phylum Actinomycetota; class Actinomycetes; order Propionibacteriales; family Nocardioidaceae; genus Nocardioides. The sequence continues at coordinate 358,656 of CAVQXF010000010.1, forward strand.
CATCACGTCGGCGCCGGGGCCGGTCGCGAGCCAGCGCTGCGCCCACTCGTCGAAGGTCGCGAGGTCGAGGACGAGCCCGCGCGCCGGCTCGAGGTCACCGCGGGCCCCCCGCCCCAGGGCCCGGAAGAACGACGTGTGATCGACGTGGCTCGCCTGCATCAGCGCCAGCAGGTCGTCGACCAGCGGGGTCGCCACGTCGTCGTCGACCCCGGCCGGCAGACCGAGCTTGGCCCGCATGCCACTCATCCAGGCGGCGCCGTACTGCTGACGGAAGCCGCCGAGCGAGGCCGTCGCGAGCTCCACGGCCCGTCCCTGGTCGTCGCTGAGCAGCGGCAGCAGCGCCTCGGCGAGCCGGGCCAGGTTCCACTGGGTGATGCCGGGCTGGTTGCCGTAGGCGTAGCGCCCGGCCTCGTCGATCGAGCTGTAGACCGTCGCCGGGTCGAAGGCCTCCATGAAGGCGCACGGGCCGTAGTCGATCGTCTCGCCCGAGATCGTGACGTTGTCGGTGTTGAGCACCCCGTGGACGAAGCCGACCAGCATCCACTGCGCGACCAGCCGCGCCTGCGCCGCGACCACGGCCTCGAAGAGCGCGAGGTACGGCGCCTGCGCCGCCCCGGCCTCCGGGTGGTGTCGCTCGATCGCGAGATCGGCGAGGCGGCGCGTCAGCTCGATGTCGCCCTGGGCAGCGGCGAGCTGGAAGCTGCCGACCCGCAGGTGGCTGCTCGCGACCCGGGCCAGCACGGCGCCCGGCAGCACCGTCTCCCGGCGTACGCCGCGTCCGGTCGCGACGACGGCGAGCGCGCGCGTCGTGGGGATGCCGAGAGCATGCATGGCCTCGCTGACGACGTACTCCCGCAGCATCGGGCCGACCGCGGCCAGGCCGTCACCGCCGCGCGCGAACGGGGTGCGCCCGGACCCCTTGAGGTGCAGGTCGCGCAGGTGGCCGTCGCGGTCGACGAGCTCGCCGAGCAGGAGGGCACGACCGTCACCGAGCCGCGGGCTGAAGCCGCCGAACTGGTGCCCGGCGTACCCCTGTGCCACCGGGTGCGCTCCGGGGGGCACCACGGTGCCGGTGAGCAGCCCGAGGCCGTCGGGGGCGCGGAGCTCGTCGACGTCCAGGTCGAGCTCGGCGGCGAGCGGCTCGTTGAGCACGAGAAGGGTCGGCTCCGGCGCGCCCTCCGCCTGCCACGGCACCGCCAGCTCCGGCAGCGTCCGCGCGAACCCGTCCTGCAGGGCGATGGTCAGGGCGGGTGCGGTCGTCACAGGACGAGGCTACGTCGCCGGTCAGGAGCCGCCCAGATGAGACGGAGGTCGCCAGCCGAGGTACCTGCGCCAGCATGGGACGCCGGTGACAGCTACTCGGGCACAGGGAGACACATTGGCATCCGCGGACCTTCCGCTCGGGGTGGGCAACGGCCCGTCGACCCGCCTCGACCACGAGGCGGTGCAGGCCGTCCTCGACGCCGCGGCGGTGTTGCAGGTCCGGCGCAGCGAGGCCGCCGCCCTCGCAGCGCGAGGAGAGCTGACGGACGGTGACGTGGTTGCTGTCGGCATCTCGGCCGTCCAGGACTGGTTGCACACCTTCGGGGAGTCGTGGCGCGAGAACCTGTCGGTGCGGCCGGCGGCAACGATCGCCCAACTGCGGGCGGGCCTGCCGTACAACCGGGCGTTCGTCGAGTCCGGCGCCAGGATGGTGAGCGTCTTCGACTACTACGGCCTCGACACCGACGCCAGGCTGCTGCTCGCCAACGAGCCGGTCGGCGACTACCTCTTCGGCCGCGCCCCCGTGCAGATGAAGATCATCGATCGGAGCTTCGTGCTCCTCGAGGGCCCGATACAGGGCGGCTCGGTCAGCCTGATGTCCGTCCGCTCCGGAGGATGCCTCGAGGCCGCGTGGCGCTACTGGGACGCGGTCGTCGCCTCGACGGTCCCGGTGGAGGACGCCGGCATCTCCGACCTGGGACTGCTCACCCGCCGCCAGAACCAGATCGTCGCACTGATGGCCTCCGACCTCGGGGACGAGGCCATCGGGGCGTCCCTCGGCGTCAGCGTCCGCACGGTGCGCACCGAGGTCGCCGCCATCCTGGCGGCGCTCGGGGTGAAGTCGCGCTTCGCGGCCGGGGTCCGGGTCCAGATGTGGGGCCACGACTCCTGATCTGCAGGAACCTGCAACGCGCCTGACAGGCCGTCGCCGATCAGGTGACACTGCGCGCGGGTGGAGTCGGCCGGCAACGGGGGAGCTGGCCGGCTCCCGTCTCGCCGCTGATCGGTCGCCGGCAACGCGCCTTCCTCAGTGCACCTCGCCCAGGTCCTCGTGGTCCTGGTGGTCGACCGGCTCGACCTGGAAGGTCGAGTGGCGTACGTCGAAGTGCTCGGCCGTGCAGGCGGACAGCCGGTCGAGGACGCCACCCACGCCGTCGGCGTCCAGCGCCTCCTGGGTGACCGTGACGTGGGCCGAGAGGCTGGGCATCCCGCTGGTGATGGTCCAGGCGTGCAGGTCGTGGACGTCGACGACGCCCGGCATCTCGAGCAGGTGGCGCCGGACGTCCTCGAGGTCCATGCCGACCGGTGCGATCTCCAGCAGCACCCAGGCCGACTCCTTCAGCAGGATCAGCGACCTCGGGAGGATCAGCACCGCGATCAGCAGCGAGGCGATCGAGTCGGCGCGGTCCCAGCCCCACAACAGGATCACGACGCCCGCGATCACGGCGAGGATGGACCCGATCAGGTCCGCGAACACCTCGTTGGCCGCGCCGCGGAGGTTGAGCGAGCCGGTGTCGGAGCGGTTGAGGATCACCAGCGAGACGGCGTTGGCGAGCAGGCCGACGGCGGCGAAGGCGATCATCGGACCGGCGTCGACCGAGGTCGGGTCGGCGAGCCGCGAGATCCCGGCGTACGCGAGGTAGCCGCAGACCACCAGCAGCACCAGTGCGTTGACCATCGCGGCGAGGATCTCGGCGCGGTGCAGACCGAAGGTCGAGCGCGGGCCGCCGCGCAGCGAGGCGACGTACGACGCACCGAGCGCCAGCACCACCGCGGCCGCGTCGGTCGCCATGTGCCCGGCGTCGGCCAGGAGCGCGAGCGAACCGGTGACGAACGCACCGACGACCTCGACCACCAGGACGACGACGGTGACGCCCAGGACCCAGCGCAGGCGCGAGCGGTCCTCCGCCCGACCAGCGGCGTGCCCGTGGTCGTGTCCCATGCCGCCCAGCCTAGGAGCCCTACCCCCGACCGTGGGGCTCCAGCCAGACCGCGGGATCGGGGCCGGCCGGGACGATCTGCGTCGGGTTCACGGTCTGGTGCACGACGTAGTAGTGCGTCTTGATCTGGTCGAAGTCCGTGTTGTCACCGAAGGCCGGCATCGCGTAGAGCTCGCGGGCGTAGCTCCACAGGTGCGGCATCTCGGTCAGCTTCTGTCGGTTGCACTTGAAGTGGCCGTGGTAGACCGCGTCGAAGCGCGCCAGCGTCGTCCAGAGACGTACGTCGGCCTCGGTGAGCGCGTCGCCCATCAGGTAGCGCCGGGTCGCGAGCCGCTCCTCGAGCCAGTCGAGCGCGGTCCAGAGCCGGTCGTACGCCGCGTCGTACGCCTCCTGGGAGGAGGCGAAGCCGGCGCGGTAGACGCCGTTGTTGACCTCGGTGTAGACGCGCTGCATGACCTCCTCCATCTCCCCGCGGAGGTCGGTTGGCCACAGGTCGGGGGCGTCGGCGCGGTGGAACTCGCGCCACTCGAAGAAGAAGTCGTGGGTGATCCAGGGGAAGTCGTTGGTCACGACTCCTCCGGTCGGCACGTCGACGACCGCCGGGACCGTGATCCCGCGCGGGTAGCCGGGGAAGCGGGTGAGGTAGGCCTGCTGGATCCGCTCGATGCCGAGCACCGGGTCGACCCCACCGGGGTCGAGGTCGAAGGTCCAGCTCCGCTCGTCGTGCGTCGGGCCCGGGGTGCCGAGCGAGATCACGTCCTCGAGCCCGAGCAGCTGCCGCACGATGATCGCGCGGGTCGCCCACGGGCAGGCCTTGGCGGCGACGAGCCGGTAGCGACCGGGCTCGACCGGCCACAGCTCGCCGTCGACCGGCCCGTGCTCGGGTCGGCGGCCGCCGCGCGTGATGCGATCCGGGATGTACGACGCGTCGCGCTTGAACTCACCCGAGCTGCTCATGCGGCCAGCCTAGGTGAAATCTCAACCACGGGCACCCGAGAGCGACGCGACGAAGTCGAGCTTGTCGAGCACCGGGGGCGGGATGACGAACGGGTAGAGGTCGTCCTTGCCCATGCTCCGGTTGACCATGTTGAGCGCGATCGACAGCGGGATCCAGATGCCGCGCACGACGTCGCCGAAGCTGCTGAACGCGGTGACCGGCGCGACCGCGATCAGGCCGTGCTCGCTCGCGGTCTCGATGGTGTCGCAGATGTGCAGGTAGTGCGCCCAGGTCTCGGCGAAGTCCTCGAAGGGGTGCATCGTGGCGTACGTCGAGATGTAGCTCGACTCCCAGCCCGCGGGCGGACCCTCGGCGTAGTGCCGCTGGATCTCGGCCTGGTAGTCCTTCGACTCGTCGCCGAAGAGCTCGCGGCAGCGCGCCTTCCGGTCGTCGCTGCGCACCAGCTGCCACTCGAAGTAGTGCCCGACCTCGTGGCGGAAGTGCCCGAGCATCGTGCGGTAGGGCTCGGCCAGCTGGGCCCGGACCTTCTCGCGGTAGGCGTCGTCGCTCTCGGCGAGGTCGATCGTGATGACGCCGTCCTGGTGGCCGATCACCACGTTGGCCTCGCCGGAGTGCTCCGTGGTGCTGAGCAGGTCGAAGGCCAGCCCGTTGACGGGGTCGGTGACCTTGTCGACCACCGGGAACCCGAGGGTGTCGAGCTCGGCGACCAGGTGCCGCTTGGCCTGCTCGGCCAGTCGGAACTGCTCGAGCCCCTCGAGGTCGGCGTCGGCGGGTCGGGTCCGGGTCAGGTCGCACGCGGTGCACTGACCCTTCTCGTCGCGCGCCAGCCAGGTGCAGCCGGAGACGTTGAGGTTGCGGCACACCCACCAGATGAGGCCGGTCGCGTCGACGTACCGGCCCGTCGTGTCGACGGGCACGATCGCGCGCTCGCCGCGGGAGTAGCCCAGGGCGGTCCCGCACGAGACGCAGACGGAGTTTTCGAAGTAGAGAGCGTTGTCGCACACTCGGCAGGGGTAGGCCTTCACCGGCTCTTTGTACCCACTCGGCCCGCCTCGAGACCCATCGGCGGACGTCGGGTTCGTAACGGATTGCCCATCGGTTACCCACGAGTCGCTCTTGAGGCGCATACTCGTAGGACCGTGAGTACTTCATCCGGGCCCCGAGGCCGTCACCTCGCCAGCAGCCCCTTCAAGCCCAAGGTCGAGCTCCCCATCGAGAACTTCGAGTCCGGGGACCTGGTCTCCCACGACTCGTACGGGGTCGGACGTGTGGTGGGGGTCGAGGCTGACGCCGTGTCGGTCGACTTCCGCGACAAGACGGTCCGGGTCTCCAGCCCGTTCCGCAAGATGACCAAGCTCTGACGCCACAGCCTGGGTACGGGCCGCCGTCGGCGGCGGCCCGGCGCATGTAACGCCGTGTCACACCGTCAGACCGGCGCGACGTCCACCGACACCTTCAGGGTGGACTTGGTGGCCTCGGTGAAGATGACGCCCTTGACCGGCGGTACGTCGCCGTAGTCGCGGCCCCACGCCACCGTCACGTAGCGGTCGTTGGCCCACTGGTCGTTGGTCGGGTCCAGGGCGAGCCACTCGCTCCGGCCCCCGGCGCCGGACCCCGGCAGCCAGACGGCCACCCAGGCGTGCGAGGCGTCGGCGCCGACGACCCGCTCCCGTCCCGGCGGCGGCTGGGTCGCGAGGTAGCCGCTCACGTAGCGGACCGCGAGCCCGTGGGTGCGCAGGCAGGCGATGGTCAGGTGCGCGAAGTCCTGGCAGACCCCGGCCCGCTTGCGGAAGGTCTCCGCCACCGTCGAGGTCACGGTCGTCGCCGTGGCGTCGTAGCGGAAGTCGGCATGGATGCGGTGCATCAGCTCGGTCACCGCCTCCCCGATCGGCCGACCGGGCAGCAGCGATTCGGCGCCGTACGCGTGCGCCTCGGCGACGTGCGCGACCTTGGCCGACGGCAGCGCGAAGTCGGTGGCCCGCCACGCGTCCGGAAGCGTCGGGTCGAGCAGCGGCCGGGCCCGCTCCCACGGCGTCGCCAGGGCCGCCTCGGCGTACGTCGGCATCGCGACGTCGACCTCCGAGCGGCCCGCCACCACCAGCTCCTGGTGAGGGCTGGTCACTTGGAAGTACGTCGCGGTGTTGCCGTAGCAGTCGGTGTCGTGGGAGAGGTCGACCGGCGTGGGTGACACCTCGACCGCCACCTCGGCCACGGTCTGCGAGGGCAGCGAGCGAGGCACCAGGTGGGCGATCCCGAGGCTGTCGGAGACGTCGTCGTCGTAGGAGTACGTCGTCGCGTGGGTGACCCGGTACTTCACGCGCCGGCCTCCGAGACCAGCGCCATCCCGAGCGAGCCCAGCGGCCGCGGCATCGGACCGACGGCGAAGTGCATCTCGGCGACGGCATCGGCCACCCGCTCCAGCGACACCTGGTAGCCGGCGAGGAAGCGCACCAGGTTGGGCCGCTCGACACCACCGATCGTGACGAGTTCGGCGACGTCGACGGTGGCGAGCTCGTCGAGCAGGTCGGCCAGCAGCCGCTCGGGGCGCGAGGACCCGGTCGACCCGGGCAGCGCGGCCAGGTGGTCGTGGGCCTCGGTGAGCGCGAACGCGACCGATCGCGGGTTGTCGGTGTCCATCAGCAGCAGCTCGAGCACGCCGGCCGGGCGCACGTAGCCACGGTAGCGACGCCGGTGGGTGACCGCGCTCTCCGCCGAGACCAGCACCGCGTTGAGGACCTCGCGGTCCACGTCGATGCCGCGCCGCTCGGTCGTGGTGGCACTCAGCAGGTGACAGACCTGGAGCGCCCGCTCGAGCGCCCGGCCCAGGCCGATGGCGTGCCAGCCGGCGTCGCGGATCATGCTGGCGTTGACGCCCTGGAGCGACAGGATCCCGGTCAGCATCCGACCGGCGCTCTCGGCGACCTGATGGCTGTGCGAGCTCGACTCCAGCGCCTCGACGGCCCGGTCGGTCGTGCCGAAGGCGCGGAAGGTGTCGGGCGAGAGCTGGTCGCGCACCCCGCGCAGCACGTCGCGCAGGCCGTCGAGTCCGAAGGCCACGCCACCGAGGCGGCCGCCGTCGAGCAGCACCGAGCGGAAGTCGGCATTGAGGTCGTCGGCGTCGTACGGCGAGGGGCCGGCCATCCGGTGCACCGCCCCCATCAGCACCGCCAGGCTCGCGCCCCCGGTGGACCGCGGTCGGGTGCGGAAGTCGTCGACCAGACTGTGCGCGGCGAGCACCAGCCGGAGCAGGTCCTCCACGCGCTCGGCGTAGCGGCCGAACCAGAACATGTCCTCCAGCACGCGGGGCACCGTCGTCGGCACGGAGCGGCTGGCGGTCATCGGCAGCACGTCGGACAGGCCCTGGTCCGGGTCGCCGGGGTTGGCCTTGAGGACCCACACGTCCTTGCTGGTCGGCGTCATCGCGTCGAGCCAGCCGCTGGCCATGCCACCGACGAGTGGGCGGTACGCCGAGCCGTAGCGCAGCGTGAACGTGCGCAGCGTGATCGGCACCGGCCGGGCGCCGCCCCGCGACCAGGTCGGCGACTGGGAGAGCGGCAGCCGCTCCTGGCCGACGAAGCGGTACGGCGCCGCCAGCACCCGTGCCCGGAGCTCGTCGGTCGACAGGTCCGCCAGGTCCTCGGGTCGCCCGTCGATCTCCGACAGCACCAGGTCACCGAACCGGTCCAGCACGTGCTCGAGCCCGTCGGGCTCCCCGCACCACCAGGTCGGCAGCGAGTCCAGCCGCAGCGGCTCGCCGAGCAGCGCCTCGCAGGCGGCGGGCAGGTAGGGCAGCAGGCCGGGGTTCTCGAGCACGCCGGCGCCGAGGCCGTTGACGAGGCGGACCCGGCCGCGGCGTACGGCCTCGGCCAGACCGGCGACGCCGAGCTGGGAGTCGCCACGCAGCTCCAGCGGGTCGCTCCAGGCGGCGTCGACCCGGCGCAGGATCACGTCGACGCGCTCCAGCCGGCCCGGGGACCGCAGGTAGACCCAGCCGTCGCGGACCACCAGGTCGCTCCCCTCGACGAGCGGGAAGCCCAGCGCGGAGGCGATGAAGGCCTGGTCGTACGCCGTCTCGGAGTGGGTGCCCGGCGAGAGCACGACCACGCGCGGGTCGGCCAGGTCGCCCTGCGCCGACTGCAGGAGGGCGGAGCGCAGCGCCCAGAAGTAGGGCTCCATCCGGTGCAGTCCGGCCTCGCGGTAGAGCTCGGGCATCACCCGTGAGATGACCCGCCGGTTCTCCATCGCGTAGCCGATGCCCGAGGGCGCCTGGGCCCGGTCGGCGATGACCCGCCAGGCGCCGTCGGCGTCGCGGCCGAGGTCCGTGGCGGCCAGCACGAGCGGGCGCGGGTCGATGGCCTCGGGTCGGGCGACCACCCGGGTGTAGCCGCTGTGCCCGAGCACCACGGCCGCCGGCACGATCCGCTCGGCGAGCAGCCGCTGCTCGCCGTACAGGTCGACCAGGATGGCGTTCAGCAGCTCGGCGCGCTGGGCCAGGCCGACCTCGACGGGCGCCCAGGCGGCGGCGTCGATGACGAGCGGCATCGGGTCCAGCCGCCAGCGGCCGTGGCCGCGCCCGGGTCGGGCGTAGGTGACGCCGTCGTCGGACAGGAAGCGGTCGATCTCGCCGTGCACGCGTCGCAGGTCGGCGTCGGTCAGCCCGACGGCGACCTCCGCCAGCCCCTTCCACGCCGGACGCAGCGACCCGTCGGGAGCGACCACCTCGTCGTAGCGCACCGCGCTGTCCGGACCGTCGCCGAGCGTCGGCTGGGCGATCGCGGCGGCGTAGTCGCGCAGCACCGTCATCCGGCGCTGCTCGCCGGCGGCACCCGTCGCAGGTCGAGGACGTGCGGGTAGTCCTCGGACGCGGCGCGGCGACCGGCCTCGACGACGGCGCCGACGTCGATCCGACCGGCGGTATGACCCCGCGCCTCGAAGCGACCCAGGCGACGCGCCTCGGCCTCCTGGGCGTTGACGGGTGGGTGGTCGTAGGAGCGGCCCCCCGGGTGGACGACGTGGTACGTCGCGCCGCCCAGTGAGGCCTCGGACACGGTGTCGACCACGTCGAAGCGCAGCGGCGCGTGCACCGGGATCGAGGGGTGCAGAGCCGACCACGGCTGCCAGGCCCGGTAGCGGACACCGGCGTAGTGGCCGTCTCCGGCGGTCGCGGTCAGGGGCACCGCCACACCCTGACACGTGACGAGGTGCCGCGAAGGATCGATCCCACGGACCAGCACCTGCAGGCGCTCGACCGAGGAGTCGACGTACCGCGCGGTGCCGCCGGCCGTCGCCTCCTCGCCGAGCACGTGCCAGGGCTCGATGGCGGAGCGGAGCTCGATCTCGATGCCGTCGCCGAGGGTCGCCAGGCCGATCCGCGGGAAGCGGAACTCTGTGAACGGGTCGAGCCAGGACTCCTCGAACGGGATGCCGAAGGCGCGCAGGTCGGCGGCCACCTGGGCGATGTCGCTGGTCGCACCCTCGGGCAGCAGGAAGTCCTCGTGCAACCGGGTGCCCCAGCGCACCAGCGGCGCGGTCAGCGGCTGCTCCCAGAACATCGCCACCAGGCTGCGGACCAGGAGCGCCTGCACCAGCGCCATCTGCGCGTGCGGCGGCATCTCGAAGCCGCGCAGCTCGAGCAGCCCGAGCCGGCCGCGCGAGGAGTCGGGGCTGTACATCTTGTCGATGCAGAACTCCGAGCGGTGGGTGTTGCCGGTCAGGTCGGTCAGCAGGTGCCGCAGCGCGCGGTCGACCAGCCACGGCCGGGCCTCGCCGCCGTCCTGCTCGGCGACCAGCCGGGAGATCTCGGCGGCGGCGATCTCCATCTCGTAGACCGCCTCGGGCCGGCCCTCGTCGAAGCGCGGCGCCTGGCTGGTGGGACCGATGAAGCGCCCGGAGAAGAGGTACGACAGGGACGGGTGCCGCTGCCAGTAGGTGATCAGGCTGACCAGGAGGTCGGGCCGGCGCAGCAGGGGGGAGTCGACCGGCTCGGTGCCGCCGAGCGTGATGTGGTTGCCGCCGCCGGTGCCGGTGTGCAGCCCGTCGACGTCGAACTTCTCGGTCGTCAGCGCACTGTGCCGCGCGGCGTCGTACAGCGTCGTCGTCAGGTCACGCTGCTCCGCCCAGCTCGCGGTCGGCTGCACGTTGACCTCGATGACGCCGGGGTCGGGGGTGACGACGAGCTGGGTGATGCGCGGGTCCGGCGGCGGGCCGTAGCCCTCGAGCACGACCGGGCAGCCGATCCGTCGGGTCGCGACCTCGACCAGGCGCAGCAGGTCGGTGTAGTCCTCGAGCCGCTCGGTCGGCGGCAGGAAGACGTGCACGTGGCCGTCGCGGGCCTCGAAGGTCAGCGCCGTGGTGGGCGCATCCTCGGGGTCGCTGAGCCGGACCGGGCGCACGATCGGGTGCAGCGGCGGCCCGGACTCGAGGTACGACGGCTCGCCGCCGTAGGCGGGGTCCTCCCAGGAGATCGAGTCCAGCGGCAGCCGCAGCCCCACCGGCGACGTGCCCGGCGTCAGCACCAGGCGCCCGCGGCGGAACCGCCAGACCGGGCTCGTCCAGTCGTCCTCGCCGGTCGCGAGCGGCAGCACCCACCCGCGCACCTCGGTGACCGCGGCGTCCAGGCGCTCGGCCAGGTCGGTGGTCGAGGAAGGAAGAAGTCCTGTCTCGAAACCCTCGTCGGTCGGCTCACCGACCGGCTTGCGGACCTCCGCGACCAGGGCGGCGAGCGGGTCGTCGTACGCCGCGCGCAGCTGCTCGGCAGGCAGCCCGAGGCTCTCGGTGACGCGACGTGCGAGGGCCTCGGCGTTCGCCGTGGCCCCGGGGTCGGCCTCGGCCGCCCACGGATCGGCGAACAGGTCAGGGTCCTCCCACAGCGGGACCCCGTCGGTGCGCCACTGGAGCGCGATGTTCCAGCGCGGCAGCGGCTCGCCGGGATACCACTTGCCCTGGCCGCGGTGCACGACCCCGCCCACGGCGTACAGCTGACGCAGCCGGCCGGCGAGGTCGTTGGCGAGCGCGCGCTTCTCGGGTCCGTCGGCGTCGGTGTTCCACTGCGGCGTGGTCGCGTCCTTGCGCGAGACGAAGGTCGGCTCACCGCCCATCGTCAGGCGGACGTCGCCGGCACGGAGCCGCTCGTCGACGGCCTCGCCGAGCGCGTCGATGCGCGCCCACTGGGCGTCGGTGTAGGGCTGGGTGACGCGCGGGTCCTCGTGGACGCGGCGGACCTCGTTGTGGAAGGAGAAGGTCACCTCGACCGGGTCGATCGCTCCCTCGATCGGGGCGGCCGCGCTGGGGTGCGGGGTCGCCGAGAGCGGGATGTGTCCCTCGCCGGCGAAGAGCGCGGAGGTCGGGTCGAGCCCGACCCAGCCGGCGCCGGGGATGAAGACCTCGGCCCAGGCGTGCAGGTCGGTGAAGTCCTGCGCGGTGCCGGTGGGTCCGTCGAGGCCGACCATGCTGTCGGGGTCGGCGGCGAGCTGCACCAGGTAGCCGGAGACGAAGCGCGCAGCGAGGCCGTACTGCCGCAGCAGGCTGACCAGCAGCCACGCGCTGTCGCGGCACGAGCCGATCCCGAGGCGCAGGGTCTCGTCGGGCGCCTGGACGCCGGCCTCCATCCGCACCGAGTAGGCGACGTCGCGGTTGACAGCCGAGTTGAGCCCCGCCAGGAACGACACGATCGGCATGCCCTCGTCGGGCAGCGGCGGCAGCGCCGCGCGCCAGCTCGCAGCGGCGTCGCTCTCGTCGACCGACCGGAGGTACGGCGCCAGGTCGGCGGCCAGGGAGGCCTCGTAGGTGAAGGGGAAGCGCTCGGCGTACTCCTCCACGAAGAAGTCGAGCGGGTTGATCACCATCAGGTCGGCGACCAGCCCGACGGTGATGTCGAGCTCGCTGACCTTCTCGGGGAAGACGATCCGGGCCAGCCAGTTGCCGAACGGATCCTGCTGCCAGTTGAGGAAGTGGTTCTTCGGGCTGACGCTCAGCGAGTAGGCCTCGATCGGCGTCCGCGCGTGCGGCGCGGGCCGGAGCCGGACGACGTGCGGAGCGACGTTCACCGGGTGAGCGAAGGCGTAGGTGGTCCGATGCTCGAGCGCGACCTTGACCGACATGGTGCACAGCCTGCACGTCCAGCGTTGCGAGAAGGTAACCGTTCAGCGCTTGAGCAGTCCCTGATGCTGTTTGGCGGTGAGCACGCGCAGCGCCGAGGCCTGGACCTTCGCACGGAACACCGTGCTGGCCCTGGCCCGCCGGAGCACGGCGCGATACATCGACGGCAGCGCCTCCGGATCCACGGTCAGCACCACGTCCCCACCCGCGGCGATGAACCGGACCGCCCGCTGTCGGGTCGGGACCCGGGCGACCTGCTCGGCGTGCGCCAGGTCGTCGGAGATCACGACGCCCTTGAAGCCGAGGTCGCCGCGCAGCATCGTCGTGACGACGTACGGCGAGAAGGCGGCGGGCCGCTTCGGGTCGAGCCGGGTGTAGCGCGCGGTCGACATCATCACGACCGGTGCGCCCGCCCTGATCGCCGCGCGGAAGGGCTGCAGGTAGGGGTCGCGGCGACGGGTGACCCGGTCCGTCACGCCGGCACTGGTGTCGGTGTTGGCGCGCACCCGGCCGAGACCCGGGAAGTGCTTGACCGCCGTCGCCACTCCTCCGTCGGCCATCCCGCGCACGAAGGCGACCCCGTGGCTGGCGACCCGCTCGGGCGTGTAGCCGTACTCCCGGTCGAAGGCGCCGATCGGCGGGTTGCGGCGCGCGGCCCGAGGCCCGGGGACGGTGTCCAGCACCGGTGCCAGGTTGAGGTTCACGCCCGCTCGGCGCAGCTGACCCGCCCAGCCGTCGGCAGCGCGACGCAGCCGGGCCGGACGCAGCCGCCCCTGCTCGAGAGCAGTCGGGATCGTCGAGAAGCCGGGCCCCTGCAGCACCCGCACGAGTCCGCCCTCCTGGTCGGTGGCGACGAAGAGACGGACGCCGGCGGTCGACCGCGACGAGACCTGGGCCTGCATCGTGCGCGAGACCCGGGCCGGCTTCCGGACCCCGCCGTGGCTGCGTCCCGTCAGCATCACGTTGCCGACGTGCAGACGGCGGACCTGGGCCGCCGTACGCCGGTCCGCCTGGTCGGCCGGCGTGCCGACCATGAAGAGCTGGCCCACCTGCTGGGCGAGGGTCATCCGGTCCAGCGCCCGCTCAGCGGGGGTGGTCGGGGCGGGCGCGCCGACCGAGGCGGCGAGCAGTGCGGCGATCGCGGCTATCGAGGAGAACACGCCCGCGACCGTAGCCGCACTGCTTCCGGGTGTCGTGATCGCGGCGCAATCGCAAAGACATGTTTGCAAAGATTGCTTTGCAGTCGTAGCGGGGACGGGGTGGACCTCACCTCGATCACTCCCACCCCCCACCAGATGAAGGCGCTCACCCACCCGGTGCGGGTGCGGATGCTGGGCCTGCTCCGCATCGACGGGCCGGCCACGGCGACCACGCTCGCCGGCCGGCTCGGGCTCAACACGGGCGCGACGTCGTACCACCTCCGGCAGCTGGCACAGGCGGGGTTCGTCACCGAGGCCACCGAGCTCGGCAACGCCCGGGACCGCTGGTGGCGAGCGGCCCACCAGACCACGACCACCGACACCGCCGGGCCCACCGAGCCGGAGGCGCGCGACACGCTGGACGCCTACCTGCAGTCGGTCGTGGTCGTGATGACCGAGAGCCTGCAGCGCTCCGTCGAGGAGTTGCCGCTGCTCCCCGAGGAGTGGCGCGACGCGACGACGTACAGCGACTGGGTCGTGCGGCTGACGCCGCGGCGGGCCCTCGCCGTGATCGAGCAGCTGATGGTGACGATGCAGGAGATCGACGAGGAGGACGACGAGGACGCCGCGCCGTTCATGCTCCAGCTCAGCGCGTTCCCCTACCCCGGCAAGGTGGGAGGCATGGAATGAGCTCGCGGCGGCCGCTCTACGGCTGGCTGACGGCCGAGGCCGTCTCGCTCACCGGCACCCGGGTGTCGATGGTCGCGCTGCCGTGGTTCGTGCTGACGACGACCGGGAGCGCGACGAAGACCGGGCTGGTGGCGCTCGCCGAGATGCTTCCCCTGGTGGTGCTCAAGGTGCTCGGCGGCCCCGTCATCGACCGGGTGGGCGCGCGGCGGGTGGCGATCACCTGCGACCTGCTGTCGGTGCTGGCGGTCGGGTCGATCCCGCTGCTGCACGAGTCCGGGTGGCTGCCGTTCCCCGTGTTCCTCCTGCTCGTGGCCCTCGCGGGCGCGCTGCGCGGGCCCGGCGACGCCGCCAAGGCGGCGCTCACCCCGGCGGTGGTCGCTGCCGCCGGCGTACCGATGGAGCGCGCGACCGGCCTGCACTCCACGGTGGAGCGCACGGCGGGTCTGCTGGGCGCCGCGGCCGCCGGCGGGCTGGTCGCCTGGATCGGCGCCGCCGACGCGCTGATCGTGGACGCCGTGAGCTTCGGGCTGTCCGCCGCCGTCCTCGCCTGGGCGACCGCGTCGATGCCCCGGGTCCGCACCGAGGAGGCCGACGACGCAACGCCGTACGGCGCCCGCCTGCGTGAGGGCTGGGACTTCCTGCGCGGCGACCGGATCCTGCTGGGCATCGCGGTGATGGTCGCGCTCACCAACCTGCTCGACCTGGCCTACGCCGCCGTCCTCGTGCCCGTCTGGGCCGAGCAGACGACCGGCAGCGCAGCGACCGTCGGCCTGGTCTTCGCCACCTTCGGCGGCGCCGCCGCGATCGGCTCGATCTGCGCGGCCGCGTGGGCCGATCGACTGCCGCGCTACCGCACCTACCTGATCGCGTTCCTGGTCTGCGGCGCCCCACGCTTCGCGGTCTTCGCCTTCGACGTGCCGCTCACGCTGGTGCTGGCGGTCTGCGTCGCGGGCGGCTTCGCGTCCGGCTTCCTCAACCCGATCCTGGGTGCGGTGATCTACGAGCGGATCCCCGCGCCGCTGATGGGTCGGGTCACCTCGCTCAACACCGCGATGTGCTTTGCGCTGATGCCCTTCGGCGGGATCCTCGGCGGCGTGCTGATCGCCGGGATCGGGCTGGAGGCCGCTCTGCTGGTCGTCGGCGCGGCGTACCTCCTCGTCACCCTGCTGCCTGCCGTCGACCCGCGGTGGCGCGAGCTGGATCAGCGGAACGCGGCGGCCACCGAGACGAGCCGGTCGTTGGCCTCGGGCTCGCCGATCGAGACCCGCGCGCCCTCGCCCGCGAACGGGCGGACGACGATGCCCGCCTCGTCGGCAGCGGCCGCGAACTCCGCTGTGCGCTCACCGAGCGCCAGCCACACGAAGTTGCCCTGAGGCTCCGGCACGTCCCAGCCGACGGCCCTCAGCCCGGCGACGACGCGGTCCCGCTCGGCCACCAGCGCGTCGACCCGCTCGAGCAGCTCGGCGCGGCGCTCCAGCGAGGCGATCGCCGCGGCCTGGCCGATCGTGGAGACGCCGAACGGCAGCGACACGGCGCGCAGCGCGCCCGCGATCGGAGCCGGCGCGACGGCGTACCCGACCCGGAAGCCGGCCAGCCCGTAGGCCTTCGAGAAGGTGCGGGTCAGCACGACGTTGTCGTGGCGGCGGTAGGTCGCGATGCCGTCGACCGCGTCGTCCATCCGGACGAACTCCAGGTAGGCCTCGTCGACCACCACGACCACGTGCGAGGGCACCCGCGCGATGAAGGCGTCCAGCTCGGCCTGGGTGACGGCCGGGCCCGTGGGGTTGTTGGGGGTGCAGACCAGGACCACCTTGGTGCGGTCCGTGATCGCCGCCGCCATCGCGTCCAGGTCGTGGCGCCCGTCGGCGAGCACCGGCACCCGGACCGACACCGCGGCCGCCGCGGTGACCGCGATCGGGTAGGCCTCGAAGGAGCGCCAGGCGAAGACGACCTCGTCGCCGGGATCGCAGAACGCCTGCACCAGCTGGTAGATCAGCCCCACGGAGCCGGTCGCGACCGAGAGATGCTCGGCCGGCACGTCGAAGGTCTCGGCGAGGGCGGCGTACAGCGCGGAGCTGCCCATGTCGGGGTAGCGGTTCATCGCCGAGACCCCGGCCTGCACGGCCTCGACCACGCCGGGCAGCGGCGGGTACGGGTTCTCGTTGGAGGACAGCTTGTACGACGTCATCCCGGGTCGGACTGTCGGCGGCCGGCCCGCGACGTACGGCGGGATCTCCGCCACGTTCGCTCGGGGCTGGGGTGAGTTCATGTGGTCGAGGTTAGTCACGCCGTACGGCGCTGGCGCCACGGCCGGAGCAGCAGCGCCAGCACGATGCCGATCCCCACACCGAGCACTGCGCCGGTCACGTTGTCGATCACGTCGGTGACGTCGCAGGCGCGGTCGATCCGGGCGAGCGCGAGCTGGGTGGCCTCGATCGCGATGGAGTACGCCGCCAGCCCGGCCAACCCGAGCGGGACCAGCACCCAGGCCGCCCGCCACCGGGCGCAGGCGAGCACCAGCAGCGCCCCGGCCGGGACGAAGACGACCATGTTGAGCAGCCGCTGGCCGCCCGAGAAGATCCAGAAGCCGTCGGGCGCCGGACCACCGATGTCCCAGGAGCAGGTGGTCATTCTGCCCTCCGCCGCGACGACCCCCGGGGCGCCGTTGGCCGGGATCAGGGTGATCGACCCGATCACCGCGATCGACCAGAGGAAGCCGGCGATCGACAGGGCCGACAGCCAGCCCAACCGGGGTCGCAGCGCCAGGGCGAGCAGGCCGCACAGCAGGCCCGAGAAGGCGACGAGCAGCAGCATCACGCCCACACCGCCGACCGGAAACACGCCCCCGACGGTATCGGGCGGTCCTCAGTCGGGCAGCGCCAGCGCCCGCAGCAGGTTGGCCAGCATGGGCTGGAGGATCTCGCTCTCGGGATCCTCGACGACGTGGCTCAGGCCGCTCACCTCGATCATCACGTAGCCGTGCAGCGCGGCCCAGAACTGCCCCGCGACCGCCGCGGGGTCCGCGCGCCGGATCACACCGGCGTCCATCACCCGCTCGACCAGCGCACCCAGCTGGCCGAAGGCGGCCAGGCCGACCTCGAGCTCGTCCTGGGTCAGGCGGTACTCCCCGAGGGAGGCCGAGCCGAACATCACCAGGTAGAGGTGCGGCTCGGCGAGGGCGTAGGCGCGGTAGGCCGCGCCGGCAGCGACCAGGTCGGCCAGCGGGTCGTCGCTCGGCTCGACCTCGGCCACCCGCTCGTAGAGCCGGGCGAAGCCCTCGGCGACGACCGCGCGCACCAGCGCCGGCATCCCGCCGAAGTGCGTGTAGACCGCCATCGTGGAGGTCTCCGTCTCGCGCGCCAGCCGACGCGCGCTCAGCGCCGCCGGCCCCTCCTCGCTGAGCAGGTCGGCGGCGACTTCGACCAGGCGGCGCCGTACATCGGTCGGGGTGGATTCGGCGGCCATGGTTGCCAGCCTGCCATCACGGCGTTATGGTCACGGGATAACAGCGTTATAACTCGCACTCCCATCGCTCACACCGAGGTGCCGACATGAACCGCTACCTGCAGGACAGCTTCGCTCCCGTCCACGAGGAGCTCACGGCCTACGACCTCGAGGTCACCGGGGCGATCCCGGACCACCTCGACGGCCGCTACCTCCGGATCGGGCCGAACCCGGCGACCGACCCGGGCGAGGGCTATCACTGGTTCATGGGCGAGGGGATGGTGCACGGCGTACGCCTCGAGGACGGGCACGCGCGGTGGTACCGCAACCGCTACGTCCGCCAGCACGGCGACGACTTCCCGCCCAACACCAACGTCCTCGAGTACGCCGGCCGCACGCTCGCCCTCGTCGAGGCCGGCGCGAAGCCGTACGTGCTGACCCACGACCTCGACACCGTCGGGCCCTGCGAGCTCGGCACGGTCACCGGCGGCTACACCGCCCACCCCCACCAGGACCCGGCGACCGGCGAGCTGCACGCGGTCTCCTACAACTGGGCCCGAGGCAACCTCGTCGACTACTCGGTGCTCGGCACCGATGGCCGGGTCCGGCACCAGACCGAGATCGAGGTCACCGGCAGCCCGATGATCCACGACTGCGCGCTGACCGAGCACTACCTCGTCGTCTACGACCTGCCGGTCACCTTCGACCTCGGCATGGTCGCCGGCGAGGCGCCGCGCCCGCTGCAGGCGACCGACCGGCTGATCGACCAGACGCTGCGCCGGGGCAGCACCGCTCCGGTGCTGCCCTACTCCTGGGATGTCGACTACCCGGCCCGGATCGGCCTGCTCCCGCGCGAGGGCACCAGCGCCGACGTGCGGTGGTTCGAGATCGACCCGTGCTACGTCTTCCACACGCTCAACGCCTACGAGGAGGGCGACGACGTCGTCATCGACGTGGTCCGCCACGACCAGATGTTCGTCACCGACTTCACCGGCCCCAACGAGGGCCCGGCCTACCTCACCCGCTTCACCATCGACACGGTCGCGGGCAAGGTGCGCGAGCACCGCTTCGACGAGCACAGCCAGGAGTTCCCGCGCCACGACGAGCGGCTCACCGGCCGGCGGCACCGCTACGGGTACGCCGCCGGGGTGGTCGCCGCCGGCGTACGCACCGGCGACACCGTGCTCAAGCACGACCTCGTCGCCGGCACCACCGTCGAACGCCGCCTGGGCGCGGGCCGCGAGGTCAGCGAGTTCTGCTTCGTGCCGTCGTCGGCCGACTCGGCCGAGGACGAGGGTGTGCTGATGGGCTACGTCTTCGACCCGGCCGCCGGCACCAGCGACCTGGTGCTCCTCGACGCGGAGACCCTCGAGGACGTCGCCGCCGTCCACCTCCCCGGCCGCGTCCCCGCCGGCTTCCACGGCAACTGGGCTCCCACGGCCTGATGAGGTCTCACACCGGCGGCAGCACGACCTCGCCACCGGGCACAGCGGGCAGGTCACGCCCGATGCGGACGTCGACCGGGTTGGTCAGGCAACGGATCGAGCCGCCGCCCTTGTGGAACTCGGACAGGTCGAGGAGGACGACCTCGAAGCCCCACTCCTCGAGCTGCGCACGCACGCGGTCCGGGCACGCCGGCATCACGATGGTCGCACCCCCGGACTTCTGGGGGACGACGATCGAGTTGGCGCAGAAGGTGGTCAGCGCCTCCTCCTCGGTCAGCACCAGCGGCTCGGGCACCAGCTCGAGCAGCGCGGCGGCCGAGGCGTCGTCCAGCGCGGACGGGCAGACCAGCGCACGGCGCTCGTCGAGCGGGCAGAAGGCGAGGTCGAGGTGGTACATCCCCGGGTGGGTGATCCGCAGCCCGCGGACCCGGATGTCGAGGTCAGCCGCCAGGTGCTTGAGTGCCAGCTCCTCGGTGCGCGGGCCGTAGCCGACGACCAGCGCGTCACCGAAGGCGAACGCGTCGCCGGCCTCGAGGTGGGCGCCGACCCCGTCGCGGCCGACGTACGACGTCGCGAAGCCGTGCTCGGCGAACCAGGGCTGCGCCGACTCGGTCTCCATCCGGCGCTGCGGGTAGCGCATGTGGGACATCGCCACCTGCGGGGTGCCGTCCTCGGCGACGAGGGCCAGGCCGAGGTTCATCGCGTAGACCATGTCGGGGGCGTCGGCACGCTGAGGCAGCACGGACACGGTGCCGCCGAGGCGCTCGATCGTCGACAGCAGGGAGCGCCACTGAGCCATGGCCAGCGCCGGATCGGGCTGGTCCGCGGGGTCCATGAACGGGTTGATGACGTACTCCACGCGGAAGTGCGTCGGCTCGACCATGACGTACTCACGGCCCCAGGCGAGGTCGCCCATGGATCCCTCCTCAAGATTGCATGATTGTCGGACAATCTGACATCCAGAGTGTAGAGCACAATGGTGCCCATGTCCCATCCCGGAGCACCGTTCGGCTCGCTGCACCTCGAGCTGTCCTCGACGGTCGACCGGGTCGCCGTCGAGCTGCGCCGCGCCGTCTTCGACGGGGAGCTCGAGTCCGGCACCCCGCTGCGGGAGGTCGCCCTCGCCGCGTCCCTCGGCGTCTCCCGCCCGACCGTGCGCGAGGCGCTCGGCATCCTGGTGGCCGAGGGCCTGGCCACCCGCGAGCCCAACCGTGGGGTGTCGGTCTCGACCCCCGATCCCGAGTCGGTGCGCGACATCTGCCGGGCCCGGCTGGTGCTGGAGGGCGATGGCGTACGCCGCTGGCCGACCGCGGGCGACACGCTGCGCGACGCCGTCCGCACCTCGCTGGTCCGCTACACGAGCGCGGTGCGTGCCGGCGCGTCGTACCAGGAGCTCAACGAGCGCCACCTGGCCTTCCACGTCTCCCTGGTCGGGCTCACCGACTCGCCCCGGCTGGTCGCGATGGCCGAGAGCCTGATGGTCGAGCTCAAGCTCGCCCTCGCCCAGGTCGACCGGATCCGGCGCAACGCCCACGACCAGGCCGACAGCCACACCGCCCTGGTGATGCTGCTCGAGCGCGGCGATGTCGCCGGCGCCTCGGAGTTCCTCGCGCGACACCTCGCCGACGCCGAGGCGTCCATCCTCGACGCGCTGGGCCTGCCGCGGCAGCCTGAACCTCTAGGCTGAGGTCGTGGGAATCATCAAGTTCTTCGGCTGGCTGCTGACCAACGCCGTCGCACTCGCCGTCGCTGCCTGGGTCTTCACCGGGATCGGCTTCACGGAAGGACCGGACTGGCAGGACAAGATCTGGCCGCTGCTCTTCGTGGCGCTGATCCTCGGGATCGTGAACTCGTTCGTGAGCCCGATCCTGAAGTTCCTGTCGATCCCGTTCATCATCATCACGCTCGGGCTGTTCCTGCTCGTCATCAACGCGCTCATGCTGCTGTTCACCGAGTGGCTCGCGGGCCTCTTCGACATCGGCTTCTTCGTCGACGGCTTCTGGAACGCGGTCGGCGGCGCGATCGTGATCACGATCGTCACCTGGACCGTGGGCCTGATCCTCGGCGACGCGACCGACCACGCCGTGGTCTGACCCGTGTCGCCGACGGTCCTGCCGCCGGCGTGCACCCCTGGGCGCTACCGCATCGAGCTGGTCTGCCTCGGCAACATCTGCCGCTCCCCGACAGCGCACGTGGTCCTCGAGAGGCTGCTCGAGGACGCCGGCCTGGCGGACGTCGTCGAGGTCTCGAGCTCCGGCACCGGTGACTGGCACGTCGGCGGGCCGATGGACCGGCGCGCCGCAGCGACGCTGACCACCGCCGGGTACGACGCGTCGCGGCACCGCGCACGTCAGCATGACCCGGCCGAGCGCGTCGATCTGGTGCTCGCGATGGATGACGCCAACCTCGCCGACCTGGGCGGCCGCGACGAGCGGACCCGCAAGTTCCGCGACTTCGACCCCGTCGGCCGATCCGCCGAAGGGGGCAGCGACGTGCCGGACCCGTACTACGGTGGGGACGACGGCTTCGAGGAGGTCCTGACGATGGTCGAACGTACGGCGTCCGCAGTCATCGACATGCTGCGCCTCGAACGAC
This sequence comes from uncultured Actinomycetota bacterium, assembly GCA_963717855.1. Classification (GTDB taxonomy): domain Bacteria; phylum Actinomycetota; class Actinomycetes; order Propionibacteriales; family Nocardioidaceae; genus Nocardioides. The sequence continues at coordinate 380,227 of CAVQXF010000010.1, forward strand.
CGTGGGCCGACCCGGGTGGCCCGACGCCGTGACCCGGCAACCGCTGGTCGCCAGGCGTGCCGAGAAGCTCCTCGGGACGCCGGTCATCGCGACCGCGCCCGTCGCCGGCGGTGACATCGCCACCGCGACCCGGCTGCGTCTCAGCGACGGCACCACGGCGTTGATGAAGACCCTCCCGCACGCACCCCCGGACTTCTTCACCGACGAGGCCGCCGGCCTGCGCTGGCTGGGTGAGCCCGCCACCGACGCCGGGGCCCAGGTGCCCGAGGTCCTCGGCGCCGACCACGAGTGCCTGATCATCCGCTGGGTGGAGCCGGGCAAGCAGTCGGTCGACGCCGCGGCCGCCTTCGGCCGCGAGCTCGCCGCCACCCACGCGGCCGGCGCCGACCAGTTCGGGCTCGACCGCGACGGCTACATCGGCAAGCTGCCGCTGCCCAACCGGCCGACCGAGACGTGGGCGGAGTTCTACGCCGTACGCCGGGTGCTGCCCTACCTCAAGCTCGCCCGCGACCGCGGCGCGGCCGACGAGCGGGACGCGGCCACGATCGAGGCCGTCGTCGCCAAGCTGCCCGGACTGGTGCCCGACGAGCCCCCGGCCCGCCTCCACGGCGACCTCTGGAACGGCAACGTGCTCTGGGGTCTCGACGGCCGCGCCTGGCTGATCGACCCCGCCGCGTACGGCGGCCACCGCGAGGTCGACCTCGCCATGCTCGCGCTCTTCGGGCTGCCGCACCTGCCCCGGGTCTTCGACGCCTACGACGAGGTCGCGCCGCTCGCCGACGGCTGGCAGGAGCGCGCGCCGCTCCATCAGATCTTCCCGCTCCTGGTGCACGCCTGCCACTTCGGCGGTGGGTACGCCGCCCGCGCGGCCCAGGCCGCCGCGACATACGTCTGAGTTCTCAGTACCGACTCAGCCTCGGCTGGCAGAGTGGCACCGTGACCAGCGCGCCCGCACCTCGCCCTCGTGTCCTTGTCGTCGACGACGACAAGGCGGTCCGTGAGTCGCTGCGACGCTCGCTCGAGTTCAACGGGTACGACGTCTCGCTGGCCTCGGACGGGGCCGAGGCCCTGGCCGGCATCGCCAACTCCGACCCCGACGTGGTCGTGATGGACGTGATGATGCCGCGGCTCGACGGGCTCGAGGCGACCAAGGCGCTGCGCAAGGCGGGCAACGACCTGCCGATCCTGGTGCTGACCGCCCGCGACGCCGTCGGTGACCGGGTCGAGGGCCTCGATGCCGGCGCCGACGACTACCTCACCAAGCCGTTCGCCCTCCAGGAGCTGCTGGCTCGGCTGCGGGCCCTGCTGCGTCGCGCGATCCCGCGCGACGACGACCTCGACGAGACCATCGGCTTCTCCGACCTGTCCATGGACATCGCCACCCGCGAGGTGAAGCGCGGTGAGCGGCTGATCGAGCTGACCCGCACGGAGTTCACGCTGCTCGAGATGTTCCTGCGCCGCCCGCGCCGCGTGCTGGAGCGTTCGTTCATCCTCGAGGAGGTGTGGGGCTACGACTTCCCCACCACCGCCAACTCGCTCGAGGTGTACGTCGGCTACCTACGTCGCAAGACCGAGGCGGAGGGCGAGTCCCGGCTGATCCACACCGTGCGCGGGGTGGGCTACGTGCTGAAGGAATCGTGACCGACCTGCCCGCTCCGGACGTCGAGCGCGGCTGGCACTACCGCCGATCGCTCGCCTCGCGGGTCACCATCCTCACCGCGCTGGCGGCCGGCGCGACCGTCGCGCTGATGGCGCTCGGCGCCTACATCACGGTGCGGATGCAGCTCCAGGCGACGTTGGACGACTCGCTCCTCGAGCGCGCCTCGCAGGCCGCCAAGTCCGAGACCCTGGCAGCGATCACCATCGACGCCGACTGCGACATCCCGTCCTGGGCGGTCGGTGCCGCCGACGTACGCATCGCCGTCATCCAGCTCGGCCAGCCTGAGCCCGTCAAGACGTGCGACCGCTCGACCCCGGCGCTGAAGCTCGGGCAGCACGAGGTCGACGTGGCCGCGGGCGACACCGACGAGAGCATCCGCACGATCTACGCCGACGGAGAGCCCTACCGTGTCGTCACCGTGCCGACGACCAACCGCGGCCAGGCCCTGGTGATCGCACAGTCGCTGGACTCCCAGCAGGCTCTGCTGGCCAAGCTCGGCACGGTGATGCTGCTCTTCGGGCTCGCCGGCGTGATCGGGGCGGGCATCGCGGGCTGGGCCGTCGCGCGCAACGGGCTGCGTCCGGTCCGACGCCTCACCGACGCTGCGGAGCACATCGCCCGCACCGAGGACCTGCGCCCGCTGCCGGTGGAGGGCGACGACGAGCTGGCCCGCCTGGCCACGGCGTTCAACCAGATGCTCACGGCACTCGCCGCGTCCCGCGACCGCCAGCGCCAGCTGGTCGCCGACGCGGGCCACGAGCTGCGCACCCCGCTCACCTCGCTGCGCACCAACCTCGACCTGCTCAGCCAGGTCGACGGTTCGGACGGGGCCGGCCTCCCGCCGCAGGCGCGCGCCGAGCTGCTCGAGGACGTGCACGCCCAGATCGAGGAGCTCACGACCCTGATCGGCGACCTGGTCGAGCTGGCCCGTGACGAACCGCTGACCCACGTGGTCGAGCCGGTCGACGTGCCCGAGCTGGTGGACCGGGTGATCGCCCGGGTCCGGCGCCGGGCGCCCGGGCTGTCCTTCGACGTCGACCTCGCGCCCTGGTACGTCGTGGGCGAGGGGCCCGGGCTCGAGCGTGCCGTCACCAACCTGCTCGACAACGCTGCGAAGTGGAGCCCCGAGGACGGCACCGTCACGGTGCGACTGGCCGACGGCACTCTCACCGTCGACGACCAGGGCCCGGGCATCGCGGCGGTCGACCGGCCGCACGTCTTCGACCGCTTCTACCGCTCGCAGGAGTCGCGCGGGATGTCCGGCTCGGGCCTGGGCCTCTCGATCGTGCGTCAGGTCGCCGAGCGGCACTCGGGGTCCGTCACCGCGGACGACGCCCCCGGCGGCGGCGCCCGGCTCGTCCTCCGGCTGCCCGGTGCGGCGACGCCGGTGCCGGACTGGACCCCGGCCTGATGCGCGCCGTCATCGCCACGATCACCGCGGCCGGTCTGCTCGCCCTGTCCGGCTGCTCCTCGGACGAGAAGTCCCCGGACTCCTCCGACATCATGGCCACCGCCTGGAGTCCGTGCGACGACCTCACCGCCGCCACGGTCAGCCGGCTCGTCGGCGAGCAGGTGCACGAGGACAACGGCACCCCCGAGGTACCCCGGTGCACCTTCACCCCGGTGGCGAAGGGCGGGGCGGCGTACGACCTGAGCTACCTGTGGTTCGACGGCGGCCTCGACGCTGCCCTCGACACGATGGGCGCGACCGGCGCCCAGCTGAAGCCGGTCGACGTCGCGGGCGCCGAGGCCGCCCGCCTGGTGGTGAGCCCGAGCAAGACCGGCGTGCTGGCGACCGGGTTCGTCCAGACGACCGGACTGGTGCAGAGCGTCAACGCGGCCCAGCTGTCGCCGTACGACCGGAAGCGGGTCGCTGCCGGGACCACCGCACTGCTGGCCGAGCTCGCCAGGAACGCGCCGACGACCCCAGCGGGGTAGTCCCCCACAATGTCTGCGTGACCGACGACATCTCCTTCTTCACCCACGACGGGGCCGACCTCGTCCCGACCGCTCTCGCGTGCAGCATGTGGAGCGACGACCAGCTGCACGGCGTGGCCGTCAGCGGGGCCCTGGCGCGGGCGGCCGAGGAGTGCCTGGCCGCGACCGGTCGCACCGACCTGCGGCCGGCCCGGTGGGTGGTGGACCTCTTCAGGGCTGCGCGGATGCAGCCCTGCACGTTCGAGACGACCGTGGTCCGGGAGGGCTCCCGGATCTGCCTGATCGACGTCACGCTGCGCCAGGGCGACGTACGGGTGGCGCGCGCGTCGGCCACGTTCCTGAAGCCGTCCGTGGCCGCGCCGGGCGAGGTCTGGCAGCCCGACGAGCGGCCATCGCCGCCGCCGCTCGACATCGCGCCGGAGAGCGATCAGCCGCGGGTGCCGTTCCTGTGCTCGTCGGCGGGCTGGTCGCAGGACTTCACCCAGCACCAGAACGGCGACCGCAAGGGCTCCTGGACCAGCGCCATTCCGGTCGTGCCCGACGAGCCGCTGACCCCGTTCCAGGCCGTCGCCGCGGCTGCCGACGGCGCCAGCATGGTGACCAACTGGGGCACCAACGGCGTGGAGTACATCAACACCGACATCGCGCTGACGATCGCGCGGACGCCGGTCGGCGTGGAGATCGGGCTGCTGGCCACCGACCGGGTCGAGCACGACGGCATCGCGTCGTGCACCACGACGGTCTACGACCGGGCGGGTGCGTTGGGCACCGTCACGGTCGCGGCGCTGGCCAACGCCCGGCGCGCGGTGGACATGGGCGGCGTCGAGTACTCCGACGACGGCCAGCGTCGCGGGACCCGCGTCTGACTAGACGCCGGTGGCGTTGGGGTCGCGCCAGGAGCGCTCGAAGGGGAGCCGCCACGCGTGCGGAGCGATCAGCTGGTGGATCGCGTTCGGGCCCCAGCTGCCGGGTGAGTAGGCGCGCACCGGCGACGGGTTGTCGAGCAGCGGCGTCGACTTCTCCCACAGGGTCTCGATGCCCTCGGCGGTCGTGAAGAGAGTGTGGTCGCCGCGGATCGCGTCGTGGATCAGCCGCTCGTACGCCTCCAGCACGGCGCCCGACGAGCTCGTGTCGTGGGTGGCGAACTGCATCGACAGCTTCTCCAGCTTCATGCCCGGGCCGGGGCGCTTGCCGTAGAACGACAGCGACATCTTGGACTGGTCGGCCAGGTCGAAGGTCAGGTGGTCGGGACCCTGGGTGCCGGCGTTGGACCCGGCGGGGAACATCGTCAGCGGCGGCTCCTTGAACGCGATCGAGATGATCCGGGCACCCTCGGCCATCTTCTTCCCCGTGCGCAGGAAGAAGGGCACGCCGGCCCAGCGCCAGTTGTCGATCTCCACCTTGAGTGCCACGAAGGTCTCGGTGTCGGAGTCGTCGGCGGTGTCCTGGTGCTGGCGGTAGCCGCTGTACTGGCCCCGGACCACGTTGTGCGGCTCGAGCGGCCGCATCGAGCGGAACACCTTGTTCTTCTCGTGGCTGATCGGTCCGGGTGCCAGGGAGGTCGGGGGCTCCATCGCCATGAACGCGAGCACCTGCATCAGGTGGGTGACGACCATGTCGCGGTAGGCGCCGGTCGACTCGTAGAACTTGGTGCGGTCCTCGAGGCCGAGCGTCTCCGGCACGTCGATCTGCACGTGGTCGATGAAGTTGCGGTTCCAGATCGGCTCGAAGAGCCCGTTGGCGAAGCGGAAGGCCAGGATGTTCTGGGCCGCCTCCTTGCCGAGGAAGTGGTCGATCCGGAAGATCTGGCTCTCGTCGAAGACCTCGTGCAACCGGGCGTTGAGCTTCTTCGCCGTCTTGAGGTCGGTGCCGAACGGCTTCTCCATGATGATCCGCGAGCGCTCGACGAGGTGGGCCTCGTCGAGCTGGCGGACCACGTCGAGCGCGGCCTTCGGCGGCACGCTCAGGTAGTGCAGGAAGTTGACCTCGCGGTCGGGCTGCTGGACCAGGGTCTCGGCCTCGCGGACCGCGGCGGCCAGGGCCTCCGGCCCGGCGGACTGCGGCACGTAGGTCAGCATCTGCGAGAAGGGCTCCCACCGATCGTCGGCCACCGCCCGATGGCCGAACTCGTCGCAGGAGCTGCGGGCGATCTTGACGAAGGTCTCGGTGTCGATGTCCTCGAGCGACGTGCCGACGATCCGGGAGTCCTCGAGGAGGCCGGCCTCCCAGAGGCGCAGCATCCCCGGCAGCAGCTTGCGTCGGGCCAGGTCGCCGGTCGCACCGAAGAGCACGATGACGTGCGGGTTCTCCATACCGACGAGGGTAGACCCGCCGTGTGTCTAGGTGATGACGCGACGGTGAGCAACCACCGCGACCAGCACCCCGCCGGCGAGGGTCCAGACGGCACCCTCGGCCGCGATGCCCGTGGCCAGCGCCACGACTGCGGCGGCCACCGCGAAGGGGATCCCGAGGCAGGCGGCGCGGCGGTGGTCGCGGCGTACGACGTGGACGATCACACCGAGCAGCGCATAGCCGACGTACGCCGTCACGACGAGCCATCGCACGTGGTCGCTGAGCTCCTCGCCCGGCTCGGCGACCAGACCGCCGAGGACGGCCACGACCGTGGCGAGCGCGAGCGTCGCAGCCAGGTGCGCGGACCAGGACAGCCGCGGCGACAGTCCGCGGTCGGGGAGCAGCGCGACCCCGGCGTACCCGTGTCGCACGGCGATGCCCCACAGCCCGAAGACCAGCGCGAAGGCGCCCGCGCCTGTCACCGCGAGCGGACGGTTCCACTCGGCCTCGCCGGCGGCGTCGATGATCTGCACGAGCCCCTCGCCGAGCACGATCAGCACGAAGAGCCCGAGGCGCTCGCCCATGAGCGGCACGTCGGCGTCTGCAGCCTCGATCGTCGTGGGGATCTCCCGTGGTCCGCGCGGACCACCCCGCTGGGGCGGGGCGTTCTTGCGTCCCGCCAGCATCCGGTCGAGCCTGGCCTGGGTCTTGGTGACCAGCTCCTCGCGCGTCGTCGACAGCTGGAGCAACAGGTCGACGACCAGCCCCGCGGCCCAGAGCGCGTACTGCACGGTGCCGTCGAACCACCACGACACCACCCACGGGATCACCCCGAAGGTCGCCTGCACCACCGGCAGGTCGACCACCACCTGGGTGCGCTGCCAGGGGCGTGCGGCGATCAGCCGACCCACGACGTACGCGATCGCGAACGCCGTCGCGTGCTCGTGGCGGATCTCCGGGATCGCCGCGATCATCACGCCGAGGACGGTCATCCCGAGCAGCATCGTCGAGGTCCGGACGGCGTCGCCGCGGATGTTGGAGTAGACGGTGAAACAGGCCCAGATCGTCCAGATCGCGGCGAAGGCGATGACGTAGATCGCCAGCCCGGTGCCGGAGTCGTCGGCCTCCAGGAGGTGCGCGAGCGCGCCGACGCCGGCGACGGCGACGAGGTCGAAGAACAGCTCCAGCCACGACGCGTGCCGCTCCTCGGGCACTCGGGCGACCGTCACGGTGCCCATGATGCCAACGCGGCGAGCACCCGTGCTGCCTTCCACTCCGACTCGGCCCACTCGTCCGCCACGTCGGAGCGCACGGTGACGCCACCGCCGGTGCCGAGCAGGTAGCGACCGTCGCCGGCGGTCATCAGGCTGCGGATCACCACCCCCAGGTCGGCGCGGCCGTCGGCGCTGATCCAGCCGAACGCGCCGGCGTACGCACCGCGCGGGCTCTCCTCGACGTCCTCGATGACCTGCATGGTGCGGAGCTTGGGGGCACCGGTCATCGAGCCTGCGGGGAAGAGCGCGCGCACAGCACCGACGGTGCTGACCTCCGGGCGCAGGCGGCCGCGAACCGTGCTCACCAGCTGGTGGACCGACGGGTACGACTCGACCTCCATCAGCGCCGGCACCTGGACGGTGCCCGGCTCGCACACCATCGAGAGGTCGTTGCGCAGCAGGTCGACGATCATCAGGTTCTCGGCGCGGGTCTTCGGGTCCTCCACGAGGCGGCGCCGGTGCCGCTCGTCCTCCTCGGCGCTCGCGCCGCGGGGCGTGGTGCCCTTGATCGGCTTGGTCTCGAGGGTCCGGTCGGCACCGACCAGCGCGTAGCGCTCCGGGCTCGAGCTGAGCAGCCACCCGCGCGCGTCCGGCACGTCGTGCTGGACGAACCCGGCGTACGGCGCGGGATTGAGCTCGCGCAGGCGGAGGTACGCCGCCGCTGGGTCCAGGTCGCTCTGCGTCGCCACCCGGTAGGTCAGGTTGACCTCGTAGCTGTTGCCCGCGTGCAGCTGCTCCTGGACCTGGTCGAAGGCGGTGGCGTAGGTCGGGGGGATTTCCCCGGTCGGCCGGGGAAATAGGACGCTGACGGGCAGAACAACCCCCGTCAGCGTCCTGTTATGCCCGTCAGCCCGGTGGTCGAAGAGCCGCACCTGGCTCGGCCGCATCCAAACGGCGTCCGGCATCCCCGCGCCGTACGCCGCGGGTAGGTCGGGCCGGCAGGCGTAGCCGAAGTAGCCGAACCACTGATCGGTCGACGACCCGCCCGCGAGCTCCGCCTCCAGGACCGTGAACACGTCGTCGCCGACCACCACCGACCGGCCGCCGGCGTGTCGGGTGACCAGGCGCGCGCCGGCGTCGTACGTCAGCGACACGTCCTCCGGCGTCAGCCACCCGATCAGCGAGCGGCGCCCGGACCACTCACGCGCGCCGCCGCCGTCGAGCCAGAAGCACCGGGGGTGCTCGGCGGCGATGGTGCGGAAGACGGAGACCGGGTCGCTCACGACTGCCCCAGGAAGTTGGCGACCAGGCGGGCACCGTGCTCGGAGAGGATCGACTCGGGGTGGAACTGGACGCCCTCCAACGGCAGGCTGCGGTGCCGCACCCCCATCACCACGTCGCCGACGGTCGCGGTGACCTCGAGGCAGTCGGGCACGCTCAGTGCCGCGAGCGAGTGGTAGCGGACCGCCGTCAGCGGCGATGCGATCCCGGCGAAGACGCCGCGACCGTCGTGCTCCACCGACGCCACCTCACCGTGTGCGGGCGGGACCCGGCCGACCTCCCCGCCGTACGTCGTGACGAGGCCCTGCATGCCCAGGCACACGCCCAGCACCGGCCGGGTGGCGCGGCGCAGCACCTCGCCACCCACCGCGAAGTCGGCCGGGTCGGCCGGATGCCCGGGACCGGGAGAGAGCACGACGTGCGAGTGCGCCAGGACGTCGGCGGCCGAGGCCTCGTCGTGCTGCACGACCGTCGGGAGCACCCCGGTCACCGAGGCGACCAGGTGCACGAGGTTCCACGTGTACGAGTCGTGGTGGTCCACGACGACCACGTCGATCACGGGCTCAACCTACTGAAGACGTGCGGAGGGCCCGATGAAGCTGGGGGGCAGTCTTCACCGGGCCCACGAACGGCACCGCCGTACGACGAACAGTACCGTCCGTCACCCGGCGTTGTCGCGGGCATCCACCAGAAGATCGCGCACCAGCGTGTGGAGCAGGTCGAAGCCGTGCTCGGTGAGGATCGACTCGGCGTGGAACTGGATCCCGCGGAAGTGCGGACCACGCACCAGGTGGATGTCACCGGTGTCGGCATCGGCCTCGACCTCGACACCGTCGGGAGCCCCGTCCACGCCGACGCGTCCCACGAAGGTGTTGTAGAAGCCGACCCGCTCCGTGCGCCCGTCGATGCTGACCGGCGACTGCGTGCCCTGGAAGACGATGTCCTTGTAGGCGAGCGGGATGCCGAGGTGGTGGCAGAGCGCCTGGTGACCGAGACAGACGGCGAGGAACGGGCGCTCGGCGGCCATCAGCTCACCGACGGCGGCCCGCAGATGGGCCATCTTGACGTCGTCGCCGTCGCGCGGGTCGCCCGGACCGGGACCGACGATCACCAGGTCGAAGCCGTCGAGGACGCCGGGCGCGTAGTCCTCGTGGCGGACCACCTCGCTGCTCATGCCGAAGACGCCGAGGACGTGGCGCAGCATGTTCACGAAGTCGTCCTCGCCGTCGAGGATCACGACCGACCTGCCGGCCAGGCGTACGTCGGGCGCGGCACCGCCCTGGTCGGTCAGCCAGAACCTCGAGAGCCGGCGGTTGCGGGCGTTGAGGGCGAGCAGCACGTCCTCGTCGTTGACCAGCTCGGCGATGTCGACGCTCGGGGTCGGCGCGAGCGGCACCAGGCCGAAGGCGCTGAGGATGCCACCGGCCTTCGCGTGCGTCTCGGCGACCTCGTACGCCGCGTCGGAGTCGCGCACCAGCGTCGCCCCGGCGGTGACGGTCAGTCGGCCGTCGAGGCCGACGTCGGCGGTGCGGATCACGATCGGGCTGTCGACGACGGGACCACCCTGCTCGTCGCGCCCGAGGATCGCCAGCGCGGCTCCGTAGTAGCCGCGCCCGTCGGCCTCGTACTTCTTGATCAGCCGGCAGGCGTTCTCGACCGGGGATCCGGTGACCGTGGCGGCGTACATCGTGTCGCGCAGCACCTCGCGCGGGTCGCGGTCGGTCCGACCGGCGAGGAGGTACTCGGTGTGCACCAGCCGACTCATCGGCTTGAGGAACGGCCCGAGCACCTGACCGCCCTCGTGGCAGATGTCGCACATCATCTTCAGCTCTTCGTCGACGACCATGAAGAGCTCGAAGATCTCCTTCTCGTCGGCGAGGAAGTCGAGGAGCTGGCTCTTCAGGCCCGGGCCACCGTCCTCGCTGCCGGAGCCAGGAGGGATCCGGAAGGTGCCACTGATCGGGTTCATCCGCACGTCACCGCCGTGGATCGACACGTGCCGCTCGGGGCTGGCCCCGACCAGGAAGCGGTCGCCGGTGAAGAAGACGTAGGTCCAGTACGACCCGCGCTCGCGCTCGAGCAGCCGCTTGAAGACGGTGAGGGCGGTGTCGGCGCTCCAGTCGGCGACGGTGGCGCGGTAGTGCCGCCCGATCACCAGGTTGGCGCCCTCACCCTGGCCGATCTCGTCGCGGATGATCGACTCGACGAGCTTGCCGTACTCCTCGTCGTCGGTCTCGAAGCCGCCGCGGTCGGAGAAGTCCACCCCGGCGTCGTCGATCGCGTCGACGACCTCGGCGACCGAGAACTCCAGCTCCGTCTCGACGTCGACGACCACCAGCGGGGTGCCGTCGTCGTGCGCCTCGAAGCCTCGCTCGGCGACCTGCCGGAACGGGATCGCCACCAACCGGTCGGCGATGTGGCCGGCCTCGGGCACGCCCTCGGTGAGGGGTACGTCGAGGATCGACGCGACCGTGCTCCGCCGGCCGCCGACGATGCCGACCGTGGGCCGGTCACCCACCCGGGTGGAGCGTCGGATGATCGCCCACGCCTCGTGCCCCTGGATGGCCGCGATGGCTTCCCGGGCAGAGGTGGTGGTGTCCATGTCGGTAAACCTAACGGTGGTTGAGGTGCACGGGCCGCCAGGCCCGAGCCTCGAAACTCAGCCCAGGGTGGTCAGCAGCTGTGTCGCTCGCGTGAGAACGACGTACAGCGTCGCCCGGCCGGTGGCCGACTCGTCCTCGATCTCCTGCGGGCGCACGACGACGATGCCGTCGAACTCCAGGCCCTTGGTGTCGAGGCCCGTGAGCACGACGATCCGGTCCTCGCCGGACGGCGTCACCGTCGAGTCGACGGCGGCGCGGGCGCCGGCCGCGTCGTCGGCGTGCTCCGACCACGACGCGAGCCAGGCGTTGACCTCCGAGCGCCGCGCGGCGGGCACGACGATGCCGATGGTGCCACCGACCTCCGCGGCGATCGCAGCGACCGCCTCGCGCGTCGCGGCCTCGAGCTCGCCGTCGGCGACCCCGGTGCGGATCACCGGCTCGACGCCGGTCGAGCGGACCGCGGTCGGCAGGTCGACATCGAGGCCGACGCGCTCGGCGTACGCCGCGGCGTGGGCGTAGATCTCGGAGGAGTTGCGGTAGTTGGTCGAGAGGTGGAACTCGTGCAGCTCCTTGCCCTCGAGCGCCTCCGCGCGGGCGGCCGCCGACTCGGCCGGCACCGGCCACGACGACTGTGCCGGGTCGCCGACGATGGTCCACGACGCCGTACGCCCGCGCCGGCCGACCATCCGCCACTGCATCGGCGTCAGATCCTGGGCCTCGTCGATCAGCACGTGCGCGAAGGGGTCGTCATCGATCCGGTGCGTCGGCGGGGCCCAGGCCCGGCCGGACGGCGCGAACTCGCGGTCGGCGGCCGTGAAGAGCTCCTGCATGTCGATGCCGCCCTCGAGCAGGCCGGTGTCGGACAGCGTCGCCTCGTCGTCGGTGCGGGCGGGGACGTCGCCGATCGCGTAGCGCAGCTCGTCGAGCAGGGGGATGTCCTGCACCGAAAGGTCGGCCCCTCCGGTGGTGCCGACGTCGGCCCAGGACTTCACGAGCAGGCGCTGGTCCTCGGGGCGCAGCACGCCTTCGCCGACGCGGGCCAGGAAGTCGGGGTCACGCAGCCAGCCGAAGACCTCGGTCGCGTCCAGCGGCGGCCACCACGCGGCGGCGAAGTCGAGGAAGGACTGCTCCGAGAGCATGTCGTCGTCGAACGCCTCGCGGCCGCGCTCGCGGCCGCGCTCGGCCCGGACCTGGCGCCACATCGCGTCCAGCAGGGTGCCGACGACGCGCGGCAGCTGGCGGTTGCGCCGGCCCTGCGACATCAGGTTGCGCCGGATCGTGCCCAGCTGGCCGCGGTTGAGCAGGATCGTGTCGTCGCGCCAGAAGATCCGGAACTCGTGCGGGCTGCCGGGCGCCTGCTGGCGCGCCGTCCGGCGCATCACCTCGGCCATCGCCGCGGAGCCCTTGACGTCGGCGACGGCCGGGTCGTCGAGGCGGGTCGCGCGGACGCCGTCGACGACCTCGCCGAGCGAGCGCAGCGCGACCGCGGTCTCACCGAGGCTGGGCAGCACCCGCTCGATGTAGCGCATGAAGACCCCGCTGGGGCCGACCACCAGGACGCCGCCGGTCTCGTAGCGGCGGCGGTCGGTGTAGAGGAGGTACGCCGCTCGGTGCAGAGCCACGACGGTCTTGCCGGTGCCGGGGCCACCGGAGATCGACACGACCCCGCGTCCGGGCGCGCGGATCGCCTTGTCCTGCTCGGCCTGGATGGTGGCCACGATCGAGTGCATCGATCGGTCGCGGGCCCGCGACAGCTGGGCCATCAGGGCACCCTCGCCGATGATCGGGAGCTCGGTCTCGGCCTCGGCGTCGAGCAGCTCGTCCTCGACCCCGACGACGTCCCGACCCGCGGCGCGGAGCACCCGACGGCGAACGACGCGCTGCGGCTCGGCCGCGGTCGCCTGGTAGAAGACGGCGGCGGCCGGAGCGCGCCAGTCGATCAGCAGCGAGTCGCGGTCGTCGTCGCGCAGCCCGATCCGGCCGATGTAGCGGGGCGCGGGGTCCACCTCGGGGAGCATGTCGAGGCGGCCGAAGACCAGCCCCTCGTGGGCGGCGTCGAGCTGCGCGATGCGGCGCGCGGCCTGGAACACCATCGCGTCGCGCTCGACCAGCCCGCCCTCGTGGCCAAGTCGGCCACGACTGTGGCCCTCCTTCGCCAGCTCCTGGGCCGCCTTGGCGGACACCTCGAGCTGGCGGTAGACCCGCTCCACGAACGCCTGCTCGGCCGCGATCTCCCGCTCGACCAGCTCTTCCGACACGCCTGTCCCCTCAACCGCTTACCGAGTCGACAAGCCTACCTGCCGTTCACTTCTTCCGAGACAGGAACTCCGTCATCGCCGCGCGGGCCTCGTCGGAGGCGAAGAGTCGCGCGGACAGCTCGGCCATCTCGTCACCGTGGGCGTCGATCCGCGCGACCAGGTCGCGGTTGAGGATCCGCTTCGACTCGCGCAGGCCCTGGGCAGCCCCGGTGGCGAGCGAGGCGCAGACCCGGGCTACCTCGGAGTCGAGGCCATCGGCGGGCACCGCGCGCGTGATCAGGCCGTACGCCGCCGCGTCGGTGCCGGTGAAGACCTCGCCCCCGAGCGTGGTGAGCGCGGCGGCGCGCGGGTTCATCCGGGCGTGCACGGTCAGCGAGATGATCGCCGCGGCGAGGCCGAGCTTGACCTCGGTGAGGGCGAAGGTGGCGTCCTCGGCCGCGATCACGACGTCGGACGCCGCGACGATGCCGATGCCCCCTGCTCGGACCGCCCCGCCGAGACGGGTGACGACCGGCTTGTCCATCGAGACGATCAGCCGCTGGAGGGCCACGATCCTGCGGGCGCCCTCGTCCATGCCGTCGGTCGTCGCCTCGGACAGGTCCGCCCCGGAGCAGAAGACCCGGCCGGCCGAGGTGATCAGCACGACCTTCACGTCCGGGTCGGCCGCAGCGGCCTCCAGGGCCGCGAACAGCTCCGAGACGAGCTGCCGCGACAGCGCGTTGCGGTTGTGCGGGGAGTCGAGGGTGATCGTCGCGACTGCGTCGGCGGTGGTGCGGTGCACGAGCTCGGGCATGCCGCCATCCTGCCGCAGGCACCATCCGAGCGGCCTTCGGCTCCGAACACCCCGCATGAGGAACCGACTGCTCTACTCCGGGTTCGGCGTGCTGGCCACCCTCGTGGGTGTCGCCGCCGGGCACCTGGTGGCGGCGCTCACCGAGCCCGCCTCGTCCCCGGTGCTCGCGGTCGGCTCGCAGGTGATCGACCTGACCCCGACCCCGCTCAAGGAGTGGGCGATCCAGCAGTTCGGCACCCACGACAAGACCATCCTGGTCGGCTCGGTGATGCTCGGCGTGCTGGTGCTCGCCGCGGTCGCCGGGCTGCTGGCCCGCCGCCGGTTCGCGTACGGTGCCGCACTGCTGGTCGTCCTCGTCGCCATCCCGGCCGCCGCTGCGCTCAACCGCCCAGCGTCGTCGCCCGGCGACGTGCTGCCGAGCGTGATCGCCGGAGTCGTCGGCGTCGCTGCGCTCTGGTGGCTGACCCGTACCGGCCGCCCGGCACCGACGCGAGCCCCCGACGGCACCCAGGGGCCGGGCCGCCGCAGCGTGCTGGTCGCGGCCGGCACCCTCGCGGTCGCCGGCGTGGTGATGGGCGGCGCCGGGCGCTGGATCACGTCGTACCGCTCCCGCACGACGAATGTCGCGCTGCCCGCCCCGAGCGACCCGGCACCGGCGCTGCCGGTCGGGCTCGACGACCGGGTGCCCGGCATCACCAGCTTCCAGACGCCGACCGACAAGTTCTACCGGGTCGACACCCGCCTGAGCGTGCCGATCGTCGACGTCGACAGCTGGACGCTGACCATCGACGGCGACGTCGACCAGGAGGTCACGCTGACCTTCGACGACCTGCTCGCGATGCCGCTGATCGAGCGCGACATCACGATGACCTGCGTCTCCAACGAGGTCGGGGGCAAGTACATCGGCAGCGCCCGCTGGATCGGCGTCCGCCTCACCGACCTGCTCGACAAGGCGGGGATCGACCAGACCAAGGCCGACCAGATCCTCAGCACCGACGTCGACGGCATGACGATCAGCACCCCGCTCGGCATCGCCACGGACGGCCGCGACGCGATGATCGCCGTCGGGATGAACGGCGAGTCGCTCGACCGCGACCACGGCTTCCCGGCCCGGATGGTCGTGCCCGGGCTGTACGGCTTCGTGAGCGCGTGCAAGTGGATCAGCAGGATGACGCTGACCACGTACGACGACCAAGAGGCCTACTGGACCAAGAAGGACTGGGCCACCGACGCCCCGATCAAGATCTCCAGCCGGGTGGACACCCCCCAGGGGCTGGCCACGCTCGATCCCGGCCGCACGGTCATCGGCGGCGTCGCCTGGGCCCAGCAGCAGGGCGGCATCGAGAAGGTCGAGGTCCGCATCGACGACGGCGAGTGGCAGGAGGCCCGTCTCGGGAAGTCGGCCGGCAACGACTACTGGCGCCAGTGGTACCTGCCCTGGACCGCCGAGTCCGGCCAGCACACGCTCTCCAGCCGCGCGGTCAGCGGCGACGGCGAGACGCAGACCGACCAACGAGCGACGCCCTTCCCGGACGGCTCGAGCGGCGTGCAGGAGGTCGTCGTGACGGTGTCCTGACCTTCTCTGAACTTTCTCGGATTCGGCCCAATCCGGCGCCGGACCAGCTCCGAACTCCTCCTGTACCGACCACAACGGAAGGCAACATCATGAACCGCACTCTTCGCCGTACGACCGGCCTCGCCGCCCTCGCGCTGACCGCCTCCTTCACCTTCGCCGCCTGCGGCGGCAGCGACTCCGAGGGCTCCGCGTCGGACACCACGTCCTCCTCCTCGAGCCCGTCGGAGGCGACCAGCCCGTCCGAGTCGGCCGACGCGGGCACCGACGCAGCCGCGCAGCCGTTCGGCGCAGGGTGTGCCTCGGTCCCGACCGACGGTGCCGGGTCGTTCGAGGGCATGGCCACCGAGCCGGTCGCCAGCGCCGCCAGCGCCAACCCGATCCTCTCGACCCTCGTCGCCGCCGTCGATGCCGCCGGTCTGGTCGACACCCTGAACTCCGCCGAGGACATCACCGTCTTCGCGCCGAGCAACGACGCGTTCGCCAAGATCCCGAAGGCCGACCTCGACGCGCTGCTGGCCGACAAGGCGGCGCTGACCACGGTGCTGACCTACCACGTGGTGCCCGGCAAGCTGTCGCCCGACCAGGTCGCCGGCACGCACAAGACGCTCCAGGGCGAAGAGGTCACGGTGAAGGGCTCCGGTGAGGACTTCACCGTCGGCGCCGGCGACGCGGCCGTGGTCTGCGGCAACGTGCAGACCGCCAACGCGACCGTCTACGTCATCGACTCCGTCCTCATGCCGCCGTCGATGGGCTGACGCTCCGGCGTCCTTAGGATCTAGTCATGGAACACCTCCGCCCGGTCAGCGCCGGGGACCCGTCAGCAGACGGGGCACCCGGCGCTGACCCCGGCGCACCGCCGGACCTGGCCGACCTGCTGAGGCGGGCCGGCCGGGCCGACGAGGCGGCGTTCGCGCTCCTCTACGACGCCACCTCGTCGCGCATCTTCGGCCTGGCGCTCCGGGTCGTCCGCGACCCGGCTCAGGCGGAGGAGGTCACCCAGGAGGCGTTCCTCGAGATCTGGCGCACCGCGGGTCGCTACGACGCCGCCAAGGGCAGCCCGTTCGCGTGGATCCTGACGATCACCCACCGCAAGGCGGTGGACCGGGTCCGGTCCGCCGAGGCGTCGACCCGCCGCGACACGACGTACCACCAGAGCAACCAGCCGATCGACCACGACACGACCGCGGAAGCGGCCCACGCCTCCCTCGAGGCACGCCGCGTCCGCGGCGCCCTGCAGACCCTCACCGAGGTCCAGCGCGAGGCCATCGACCTCGCCTACTTCGGCGGCTACACCCACACGGAGGTGGCGACCATGCTCGAGCTACCGGTCGGCACCGCCAAGACCCGCATACGAGACGGACTCATCCGGCTCCGCGACGCGATGGGAGTCGGATCATGACGACGCCGAACGACATCCACGCCCTCTCCGGGGCGTACGCCGTGGACGCCCTCGACGACATCGAGCGGGCCGGGTTCGAACGCCACCTGGCCGAGTGCTCCGACTGCCGCGAGGAGGTCGCCAGCCTCCGCGAGGCGTCCGCGCTGCTCGCCGAGACGACGGCCGTCGCGCCGCCGGCCGCGCTGCGGGACCGGGTGCTCGCCGACATCAAGACGGTGCGCCCGCTGCCGCCCGAGGTCCAGCCCGCCCCGCCGGCCGCCGTACGTCGGCGGCACGGCCGTGGCGCCCGGTTGCTGGCGGCGGCTGCTGCAGTCGTAGTGCTCGGCAGCGGCGCCACCGTCGTGTGGCAGCAGCCCTGGACGACAGCACCGACCAGCCGCTCGCGACGGCCGACGCCGTGCTCGGCGCGCCGGACGCCCGCAGCACCTCGCTCGACTTCCCGGGCGGGGCCACGGCGACCGTCACGCACTCCGACTCGCTCGGCAAGGCCGTCCTCGTGACCGAGCAGATGCCGCCACCGCCCGAGGGCAAGGTCTACCAGCTCTGGCTCGACCAGCCCGGCGAGGGCATGGTCTCGGCCGGCGTGATGCCTAGCGAAGCGGACCAGACCGTGCGTGCTGAGGGTGACGCCACCACCGCCACAGGCGGCCGGGCATCACCGTCGAGCCCGAAGGCGGCTCCGACGTCGCCCGACGACTCGACGCCGATCGCGCTCTTCGACTTCGGGACCGAGGCGTGACCGGCCCCCGCCGCGTCGCCGTCATCGGTTCCGGTGTCGCCGGCCTGACGGCGGCGTACGTCGCCTCGCGCACCGCTTCGGTCACCCTCTACGAGGCCGACGACCGGCTCGGCGGCCACGCCGACACGCACACAGTGCCAGTCGACGGCGCGAGCGACCTGGCGATCGACACCGGCTTCATCGTGCACAACGAGCGCACCTACCCGGTCCTGCTGCGCCTCTTCCGCGAGCTCGACGTCGCGACCCAGCCCTCCGAGATGTCGCTCTCGGTCCGCGACGACGAGACCGGCCTGGAGTGGGCCGGAGCCCTCGGTCGGTCGGGGCTCTTCCCGGACCGCCGCAACCTGTCGCGACCGGCCTACCTGCGGATGCTCACCGAGATCCCACGGTTCCACCGCCGCGCCCGACGGCTGCTCGACAGCCAGGGGCCCGACCAGACGCTGAGCGCCTTCCTCGACGCGGGTCGCTTCACGCCCTACTTCCGACGCCACTTCATGGAGCCGCTGGTCGCCTCGGTGTGGTCGTGCGACCCGGCCGTGGCGCTCGACTACCCCGCCCGCTACCTCTTCTCCTTCCTCGACCACCACGGGATGCTCGGTGTCTTCGGCTCTCCAGAGTGGCGCACCGTCACCGGCGGCTCGCGCACGTACGTCGAGCGGGTCGCGACCACGATCGACGAGATCCGCACCGGCACCAAGGTGACCTCGGTCCTGGAGACCGGAGACGGGGTCGAGGTGACCGACGGCAACGGTGTGGTCACGACGTACGACGCCGTCGTGGTCGCGACGCACCCCGGTCAGGCGCTGGCGATGCTGGCCGCCCCGACGTCGACGCAGCGCGACGTGCTCGGGGCGCTGCGCTACTCCCCCAACGTGGCCCTCCTGCACACCGACACGGCCGTGCTCCCCCGGGCCGAGGGCGCCCGGGCGTCGTGGAACTTCCGGCGCCCCGTCGACGCCACCGACCACGTCACGGTCACCTACGACCTGACCCGGCTCCAGCGGCTGCCGACCGACACCCACTACCTGGTGACGCTCGGCGGCGAGGACCTCGTCGACCCGGCCAGCGTCATCGACCGGATGGAGTACGAGCACCCGCTCTACTCCCCTGAGTCCGTCGCCGCCCAGGCTCGCCTGGGCGAGATCGACACCAAGCGGGTCGCCTTCGCCGGTGCCTACCACGGCTGGGGCTTCCACGAGGACGGCGCGCGCTCTGGCTTGGCCGCCGCCGAGCGGCTGGGGTTTTCTTGGGGGGATCCCCAGCCGCACACCTCGGCCCCCACCGGCATCTACGCCACGACGATCAGGCACACCCGTCGTACGCCGTGGAAGCGGTCTTTCACGCACCACTCGCACACCTGGCTCGTCGACGTGGACGAGCTGCCCGACCACGGCCTCCTCGGGCGCTTCGAGTCCCGCGACCACCTCGGCGACCCGGACCGCACCCTCCGGCAGAACGTCGCGCACTTCCTGCGGCAGGAGGGTGTCGAGCTCGGTGCCGGACGGGTCCTGATGGCCACCCAGCCGCGCGCCCTCGGCTTCTGCTTCAACCCGATCACCGTCTTCTGGGTGTGGCCCGAGAGCGCGCCGCCGTGCGCGGTCGTCGAGGTGCACAACACCTACGGCGACCGGCACGCCTACCTCGTCCACCCCGACGAGCGCGGGCGGGCCACGACCCCCAAGCAGATGTACGTCTCGCCGTTCCACGGCACCGACGGCACCTACGACCTCACGGTCCCGGTCCCCGACGACAAGCTCTTCATCGGCGTCAACCTCACGACCGACGACGGCGCCACGTTCAACGCCTCGTTGAGCGGGGTCCGCCAGGAGACCAGCGCGGTCCGTGCCGCGCCGGCCGCGCTGCGGGGAGCCCTGCTCATCCGCGCGCACGGGATCTGGCTGTGGCTGCGCCGCCTGCCGATCCGCCCCCGACCCGCACACCACCAGGAGGGAGTCCGGTGACTCTCACACCGACCCGACCCGACCCCGGCGCCTGGCCCGGCCTCGACCGCGTACCCGGCGGACCGCGCACCGCCGTCTCCGCCGCCGTCGCGCGCCGACTCTTCACGGTCGCCCTACGCCGGCTGGCCGTCAGCGTCACCCTGGACGGCCAGGTCATCGGCACGGGTGGTCCGGCGATGACCGTGCACCGCTCGGACGAGCTCTTCGCCCGGCTGGGCCGCGACGGGTTGATCGGCTTCGGCGAGGCCTACCTCACCGGCGCCTGGGACGCCGAGGACCTGACGCCGTTCCTGACCGTGCTGGCCGCAGACATCGCCGACCTGGTCCCGCGCCCGCTGCAACGGCTGCGGGGGCTGGTGCAGCACCGGATGCCGACGCACCACCGGACGTCCAAGGACCAGACCCGCGACCTGATCGCGCACCACTACGACCTGTCCAACGATCTCTTCCGGCTCTTCCTGGACGAGACGATGAGCTACTCCGCCGCGCTCTTCGAGCGCGACCTGTCGCTCGACCTGAGGACCGCGCAGGAGCGCAAGATCGACCGGCTGCTCGACGTCGCCCGGGTGGGCGACGGCACCCGGGTGCTCGAGATCGGGACCGGGTGGGGCGAGCTGTCGATCCGCGCCGCCGCGCGCGGTGCGGTCGTCCGCTCCGTGACCCTCTCCTCCGAGCAGCAGGCGCTGGCCCGCGAGCGGATCGAGGCCGCCGACCTCACCGCGCAGGTCCAGGTCGACCTGTGCGACTACCGCGACGTCGAGGGCGAGTACGACGCCGTGCTCAGCGTCGAGATGATCGAGGCCGTCGGTCACGAGTTCTGGCCGACGTACTTCTCCACGATCGACGGGCTGCTCGCGCCGGGCGGCCGGGTCGGCATCCAGGCGATCCTGATGCCCCACGACCGGATGCTCGCCACCCGCGGCGGCTACACGTGGATCAACAAGTACATCTTCCCCGGCGGGTTCCTCCCCTCCGCGGAGGCGATCGACGAGGTGACCACGGAGCACACGTCGCTCCGGGTGACCGACCGGCTCGCGTTCGGGCACGACTACGCCGAGACGCTGCGCCGCTGGGACGAGGAGTTCCTCGCCCGGTCCGCGGAGGTGAAGCGGCTCGGTTTCGACGACACGTTCCTGCGGATGTGGCACTTCTACCTCTGCTACTCGCGCGCCGGCTTCGCCTCCGGCTACCTGGACGTGGAGCAGGTGCTGCTCGAGCGGACGGCCGGATGAGCGTCGCCAGATCCTGATGGAGCGTCCCCTTGTCTGACCTGCTGCTGGTCGCCGGCCTGTCGCTGGCCGCGGCCGCCCTGGTCATGGTGCTGACCGCGGTCACCGCTGCTCGCACCGGACGCGTCTCGGTCGTCGACACCGCCTGGGGCATCGCCCTGCTGGCTGTCGCGCTCGTCTGCGCGGTCGTCGCCGGCAGCGGGCAGTCCTGGTTGCTGGTGGCGCTGGTCGGCGTCTGGGCCGGGCGGCTCTCGTCACACATCTTCACCCGCTCACGCGGCCACGGCGAGGACCCGCGCTACGTGACGCTGCTCGGTGGCCCGCTGTCCGAGGTGGGGATGGGCGTCGCCGTCCGCAAGGTGTTCCTGGTCCAGGGTGCCGCCGTCTGGCTGGTGTCGCTCCCACTCCAGGCCGCCGCCGTGGCAGACCAGACCTGGACCTGGGTGGTCTGGGTCGGGGTCGCCGTCTGGGCCGTCGGTGTCGTCTTCGAGGCCGTCGGCGACGCCCAGCTCGCGGCGTACAAGCGGGACCCCGACCGGGGCCCCGTCATGGATCGCGGTCTGTGGGCCTGGACCCGTCACCCCAACTACTTCGGCGACTCCTGCCTCTGGTGGGGCATCTGGGTCGCCGGCGGCCTGGCCTCCGGCTGGGTGGCCGCCCTCGCCTCGGTGCTCTCTCCGATCGCGATGACGGTGTGGCTCGTCTGGATCACCGGCGCCCGCCTGCTCGAGCGCACCATGATGCAGCGCCCGGGCTATCCCGAGTACGCCGCCCGCACCTCGATGTTCGTCCCGCTCCCGCCCAAGCGCGCTCCCACTGCTGACTGAACCGGGCCGATCGACCACGAGCCGGGCGATCGCAGCTCGAGCTCGATCACGGCAAGATCGTGGCGGACCGCCGTCGTCCACGTCCTTCAGGACCAGGTGAAACACTGGGCCGGTGGATCCCGACCGAGTCGCGGAAGCGTTCGCGGCCGCGCCGCGCTTCTGGTTCCTCCCCGAACGGGAGCGCGGGCAGGCGGCGCACGACGGTCCGATCAGCATCGGTCACGGCCAGACGAACTCACAGCCGCGGACGGTCGAGGCCATGTTGCGGCTGCTCGCGATCCAGAGGGGCAACAGGATCCTCGACGTCGGCTCCGGCTCGGGCTGGAGCACCGCGCTGCTCGCCGAGCTGACCGGACCGGAGGGCGAGGTGCTGGGACTCGAGCTCGATCCCGACCTGGTGGAGTTCGGCCGCCGCAACCTGGCCCGCGGTGACTGGCCGTGGGCACACATCGAGGCGGCCACGCCCGGGACGCTCGGAGCCCCAGCGGGAGCGCCCTACGACCGGATCCTGGTGTCGGCTGAAGCGCGGGCGATGCCCACGGAGCTGGTCGACCAGCTCGGCGCCGATGCCCTGATGGTCGTCCCGGTCGCAGGGGAGATGGTGCTGGTCGAGCGGGCCGCAGCGTCGACACACGTGAGCCGCCACGGCTACTACCGGTTCGTGCCCCTGCGCTGAGCGAGGTTCGCGGCCACGCCTATGCTCACGGGCGTGAGCGACACGCCGACCACCGACGAGACCGCCCCCCGCGAGCTGGCTCGGCTGGCCTCCGCCGACAACTTCCGCGATGTCGCCGGCGCCGGGTCGGGCTACCCGGTCACGCGCGGCGGGCGCATGCGACGGGGCGTGTTCTTCCGCTCCAACGAGCTCCAGCTCACCTCCGCTGACGCGACCACGCTGTCCGGCCTCGGGATCACCCGGATCCACGACCTGCGCGGTCAGATGGAGATCGAGGCGCACCCCGACGTCCCGGTCCCCGGCGCGCTCTGGCGCCACGTCGAGGTCTCCGGCATCCCGATGGAGCTGGTCTCCGGCCTGGAGGACTCGGCCGCGGCCGAGCGGGTCATGCGTCAGGTGTACGACGTGTTCGTGCGCGCACCCGAGGCGCGGGCGGCGTACGCCGAGCTGCTCACCGAGCTCGCCACCGGCCCGCTGCCCCAGCTCTTCCACTGCACGGCCGGGAAGGACCGCACCGGCTGGGCGGCCGCCCTGCTGCTCGGGATCGCGGGCGTCGACCGGTCGACGATCATGGCCGACTACCTGCTGACCAACACCTTCTCGTCAGCCACGCGGCAGAAGTACCTGACGCTGATCGGCGAGCACCTGGGCGAGGACAAGAAGGCCGTCTACGAGCCGACGATGATCGTCGACGAGTCCTACCTGCAGACGGCGTACGACGCGGTCGACGAGGTCTACGGCTCGGTCGACGTCTACCTGCGCGACGGCCTCGGGCTCGACGACGCCCTGATCGACCAGCTGCGCATCCGGCTGGTCGACTACGACGTGTGATCGGCCTGGTCGTCCTCGACCGCGGCCTGACGCAGCCGTAGGGC
This sequence comes from uncultured Actinomycetota bacterium, assembly GCA_963717855.1. GTDB lineage: Bacteria > Actinomycetota > Actinomycetes > Propionibacteriales > Nocardioidaceae > Nocardioides. The sequence goes on from CAVQXF010000010.1 coordinate 403,548, forward strand.
CTGGGTGTCGGTGAAGGTGACGTCGACGTTCTCGAATCCCTTGTGCCGCTGGGCTCTCGCATAGCCGACATAGGCCCGGCGGTCAGCCTCGGTGAGCTCGACGTTGTCGGTGAACGGCGTGAGCAGGGCCCGCGGCCACAGCCGGCGCTCGAGCACCACGTTGACCTCGATGCCGAGCACGCCCGCCGCCGCGGTCAGCCAGATCAGACCGATGAGACCGAGGACGAGCGCGAAGGTCTGGTTCATCCCGACGGTCTCGCCGATGACGTTGGTGACGTAGAGGGTCCCCACCTTCTGGAGTCCGATCCAGAGCAGGGAGGCGGCTACGGCGCCCGGGATGGAGCCGCGCCAGATGTTGTGGCTGCGGGCGGCACCGACCCGGAAGAGGGCCGTCAGCACGAGGGTGTTGACGACCACGGTCAGCAGTGTGATCGGCCACCGGTAGGACGACACGGTCTCGCCGAGCACCTCGGTGTTGGCCGCCAGGGTGGAGAGCACCGAGATGGTGAGCACGGCGATGCCGGCGGTGAGCAGCAGGAAGAGGCTCTTCAACCGCAGCAGGAACGGATTGGGCCGGCTGTTGCGCGGCACCGACCACGCGATGTTGAGCGCGTTCTGGAGCGCCTGCCCGAGACCCATGGCGCCGTAGAGCGCGACCAGACCACCGATGACCACGACCGTGACGGAGCCCTGGATGCTCTCGGGTCGACCGAGCTGGTCGCCGATGATCGGGAACTGGGCGAGCGCCGAGTCCAGCAGGTCCTGCTGGAGGTCCGGGTTGCCCTCGAGGAAGAAGCCGAGGATCGACGAGCCCAGCAGCAGCAGCGGGAAGATCGCGATGAACGCGTAGTAGGTGATGATCGCCGCGAGGTAGTTGCCCTGGTCGTCGAAGTACTTGTACACCACCGCGATCGGGTAGCCGAGCACTGACCTGCGGCGCTGCACACGGTCGGCGCCGTCGATGATCCTGGCCACCGGGACAACCTACCGAGGATCCTCCGCCACCACGGTCAGGTGGCCATCCGCGTCCGTACGGAACAGCTCGACGCCGTCGCTCACGGCGGCCGCGTCGGCGCCGAGGGCGACGGCGATCTTGTTGGTGGCGTTGCGCGCCACGTCGAGCACGACCTCGACGATCTGCTCGGGCGAGAGGTGGGCGCGCGCGTCCTCGACGACCTTCAGCGGCACGACGTACGGCGTCCAGATCATGGCGTCGGTCAGGCCGAGTGCGGCCTTCGTGGCAGCGGGCAGGTCGCTCTCGGCGTACGCGTCGACGGCCGCGAAGACGTCCTCGTCGGCGCCTGCCTCGATGGCCGCCACCGAGCGACGAGATCGGCACAGGCGGCACTCGTGCTGACGGGCGCCGCGGAGCCGGACCAGCTCGGTGAGCACCGGGTCGAGCGAGTCGAGACGCGACACCTGCCGCATGAACTCCTCCAGCAGTGGCCAGAGGTCGGTCGGCTCGTCGGCTCGTCCACCGATCCACGTCCCGCCTCCGAGCACCTCGCCGCCGGTGACCGCGATCCGCGGCCAGTAGTCGTCGACGTAGATCACCTGGGTGACCTCGAACGCCGTCGGCCCGGTCGCCTCGAGGAAGCGCCGCCGCAGGTCATCGTCGATCACTGAGACGTCGACGCCGAACTGGTCCTCGAAGTTCTCCACCCGGGGGTCGGTGAGGTCGATGTCCAGAGCGGTCCTGGCCGCCCCGACGGCGGCCATCGCGGCCGCGGCCTCGGGGGCGTACTGCTCGATCGGGTTGGACATGGCGGTCAGCGTAGACGCGGATCCCGACGTCCGGGGTCGGGAAGGGTCGGCATCTCCAGCCCGACGTGGCGGCCCACCAGGACGGCCCGCTTGACCGAGCTGGAGCCGAACCGGTCGCGCACCCGGTCGAGCGCGACGTCGAGACTGCCGGCCGCGGCCTCGGCGGCGAAGAGCGGGAGCTCGAGCTGGTCGTCGCCGCTCGCGTCGACGAGCCCGGAGATCGTGATGCCCAGCAGCGTGCAGCCGCGCTCCTCGATCAACGGCCAGGCCACGTCGAGCAGCCCGCGGCCGGTCTCCAGCCAGGTCGCCGTGGACGCCGTCGACCGGGGGATCGTGCTCGACCGGGTCGCCCGCTCGAAGTCGTCGAAGCGCAGCCGCAGCGTGAAGGTCCGCCCGATCCGCTCTCCGGCTCGCAGTCGGCGCGCCACCCGGTCGACCAGCCCCGCGAGCAGGGCCTCGAGCTCCTCGCGGGCCTTGGGCTGACCGGCCCGGCCCATCGCGGACTGCGATCCGATCGAGCTGCGCCGGCGCCCGATCTCGACCGGCCGCGGGTCGCGCAGGTTGGCCAGCGCCCACAGGTGCCGACCTGCCGCGTTGCCGATCGCCGCGGTCAGCTCCATCTCCTCGCGCCGCGCGAGCTCGCCGATCGTGCGGATCCCGTCGGCGTGCAGCTTGCCGGCGGTGATCGCCCCGACGCCCCACAGCCGCTCGACCGGCAGCGGGTGCAGGAACTCCTGCTCACCGTCGGGCGGGACCAGCAGCAGCCCGTCAGGCTTGCAGACGGCGCTCGCCACCTTGGCGAGGTACTTCGTCCGGGCGATGCCGACCGAGATGGGCAGCCCCACCTCGTCGCGCACCCGTCGCCGCAGGGTCGCCCCGACCGTCTCGGGATCGCCGACCAGCCGCCGCAGACCACCGACGTCGAGGAACGCCTCGTCGATCGAGATGCCCTCGACCAAGGGCGTGGTGTCGTCGAAGATCTCGAAGACGGCGCGGCTCGCCTCGACGTATGCCGAGAACCGCGGCGGGACGACGATCGCGTCGGGGCACAGCCGCTGTGCCTGCCGCCCACCCATCGCCGAGCGGACGCCGTAGGCCTTGGCCTCGTAGCTGGCCGCGAGCACCACGCCGCCACCGACGATCACCGGTCGGTTGCGCAACCGCGGGTCGTCGCGCTGCTCGACCGAGGAGAAGAACGAGTCGAGGTCGGCGTGCAGGATGCTCGACGACTCGCTGCTACGTATCCTGCCCACACTCCATGATCGAACAGATGTTCGATCAATGCAATCCTCCGGACTCTCAGGGCAGGGCGGTGCCGATCCTGGCGGCGGAGCGGCTGGCGGCACCGAGCACGACCTCGACCGCCTGCGCCGGGGTGAGGAGCTCGTGGACGGCCTCGACGGTCGAGGCGGGGATCGCCGTCGGCGTCCGGTGCATCGCGTCGGTCAGCGCCAGCGCCGCCTGCCCACCATCGGTCTGGTCGGCATCGAGGTGGTCGAGCTGCGCCACAGACCGTGTGAAGCCCTGGATCGCGACCTGCGTGTCCGCCACCGGGTAGCGGCGCTTGCCCGGCCACTCCTGTGAGGGCCCGAAGAGCGCGTCGAGCGCGGCTCGGATCCGCGGAGACACGTCGGAGATCCAGACCATGTCGACGACGGCGGCGGCGTGGTCACCGGTGGTCTGCGTGAACCGCTCGCGGACCTGGTCGTCGATGCTGCTCGCATCGGCGCCGAACTGCTCGGCGAAGGCGGTGACCGCCGCCGACTCCAGCATCTCGTCGTGCACCCCGAGGGGACGCACGGAGGTCAGCAGCCCGTACGACGTGTGCACCTCCGGGGCGTACGTCGCGAGCGCGACGGCGCCGCCGCTGGTCCAGCCGTCGGTGCCACCGTCGTTCGCGTCGTCATTCATCACTCCCGACTGTGACAGACCCGTGTCTACATGGCCATCGCACTCAGTAGGACTTGGGCAGCCCCAGCGAGTGCATGGCCACGAAGTTGAGGATCATCTCGCGACTGACCGGCGCGATCCGGCCTGCACGGGTGGCGACCAGGAGGCCGGCCATGCCGTACTCCTGGGTGATCCCGTTGCCGCCGTGGGTCTGCACGGCTCGGTCGGCGGCGTCGCAGGCGGCCTCGGCGGCGGCGTACTTGGCCATGTTGGCAGCCTCGCCCGCACCCATGTCGTCACCGGCGTCGTAGAGCGCGGCGGCCTTCTGGGTCATCAGCCGGGCCATCTCGATCTCGATGTGCGACTGCGCCAGCGGGTGGGCGACGGCCTGGTGGGAGCCGATCGCGTCCTTGAAGACCACGCGCTCCTTGGCGTACGCCGTTGCCTTGTCGAGCGCGAAGCGAGCCAGCCCCGTGGAGAAGCTCGCGGCCATGATGCGCTCGGGGTTGAGACCGGCGAAGAGCTGCACGAGACCGCCGTCCTCGTCACCGACGAGCGCGTCTGCGGGCAGGCGCACGTCGTCGATGAAGACCTGGAACTGCAGCTCCGGACTGACGATCTCCATCGGGATCGACTTCGCCTCGAAGCCCTCGGCATCGGTCGGGACGACGAAGAGGCAGGGCTTGAGCTTGCCGGTCTTCTGCCCATCAGAGGTGAGCTGCTCGGTGCGCGCGACGACGAGCACGTTGTCGGCCTCGTCGACGCCGGAGATGTAGATCTTGCGGCCGTTCAGGATCCACCCGTCGCCGTCGCGTCGCGCGGTGGTGGTGATGTTGTGCGAGTTGGTGCCGGCGTCGGGCTCGGTGATCGCGAAGGCCATCGTGCCGGTGCCGTCGCAGATGCCGGGGAGCCAGCGCTGCTTCTGCTCCTCGGTGCCGTAGCGGGTGATGATGGTGCCGCAGATCGCCGGGCTGACGACCATCAGCAGCAGCGGGCAGCCCTGCGCCGCGAGCTCCTCGCAGACGGCCGCGATGTCGCCGATGCCGCCGCCGCCCCCGCCGTACTGCTCGGGGATGTTGATGCCGAGGTAGCCGTTCTTGCCGATCTCGAGCCAGAGGTCGGTGGTCTTCTCGCCGGCGCGGGCCTTCTCGGTGAACCAGTCGCGGCCGTACTTGCCGGCCAGCTTGGCGACCTGCTTGCGCAGCTCCTGGCGCTCCTCGGTCTCGGTGAACCCGTGGGTGGTGCTCATGCTTCTTCTCCTTCGACGACGGCGAGTACTTCTCCGGAGGCGACCTGCGCACCGGTCTGGACGTTGATCTCCGTGACGACGCCGGCGTACGGCGCGCTCACGGTGTGCTGCATCTTCATGGCTTCGAGGACGAGCACCGGGTCTCCGGCATCGACCGTCTGGCCCGGCTCGACGGCGACCCGGACGACGGTGCCGGGCATCGGCGCCAGCAGGCTGCCGCTCGCCACCGCGTCCGCCGGGTCGACGAACCGGGGCACTCGGGTCAACCGGGCGTGCACGTGCGCCGAGTCCACGTAGACGTCATACGAATCGTGGCCTGGGAGGCTCACCTCGTATGACGTCCGGACGCCGTCGACCTCGAGCACGACCGCGGTCGGGCTCGCCGACACCACGGTGCAGCCGTCGACGGCGTACCCGTCGCGGGTGCCGAGCCACTCGACCGTCTCCGTCTCGAACTCCGTGCGCTGCGGCTGCGAGATGACGTTGCGCCAGGCGACGGGGATGCGCTGCTGGACCGTACGGCGTACGCGCGCCTGCTCGGCCAACGCGATCGCCGCCGCTACCGCGGCGTCATGCGGTGGTCGAGGCGCCGCTGCGCTCGTGCCGAGCTGCGACCGAGAGGACTCGAGGAACTGGGTGCTCACGTCCCCCGCGAGGAAGGCCTCGTCCCGCAGGATCGCCACGAGCAGGTCCCGGTTGGTGACGAGCCCGTGGATCCTCGCCCGGCTGAGCACGCCTGCGAGCTTGCGGGCCGCGGCCCGCCGGGTCGGCGCGTGCGCGATCACCTTGGCCAGCATGGCGTCGTAGTGCGTCGACACCTCGCTGCCGCTCTCGAATCCGGTGTCCACGCGGATCCCGTCCTCGCTCTGCACGCCTTCGGGGAAGATCTCGAACATCGTCAGCCGGCCGCTCTGCGGCTGGTAGCCGGCCGCCGGGTCCTCGGCGTAGAGCCGCACCTCGATCGCATGTCCTTGGGGCGGGTCCGGCCACCCCATGAACCAGTCAGCCTCGGCGGAGACCAGCTGCAGCGCGACCAGGTCGACGTCGTGCACCAGCTCGGTGACGGGGTGCTCGACCTGGAGCCGGGTGTTCATCTCCAGGAAGAAGAACCGCTCGGTGGACGGGTCGTAGAGGAACTCCACGGTCCCGGCGCCCCGGTAGCCGACCGCCTCGGCGGCCTTGCGGGCGGCGTCGTGGAGCGCGGCGCGCACCTCGTCGCTGAGGCCGGGCGCCGGCGCCTCCTCGACCACCTTCTGGTGGCGTCGCTGCACCGAGCAGTCGCGGTCGCCGTACACGCTGCTGCCGACGACCTGGACCTCGACGTGCCGGCCGCGCTCGACGTACGGCTCGACGAAGACAGTGCCGTCGCCGAACGCCGACAGCGCTTCGGCCTCCGCCGCCGCGATCTCACCGGGCAGGTCCGCGAGCCGGCGTACGACGCGCATGCCTCGACCGCCGCCGCCGGCGGACGCCTTCACGAGCAGCGGCAGGTCGGCCTCGGTCGGCTCGTCCGGAGCCTCCAGGGTCGGCACGCCGGCCTCGCGCATGATCCGCTTGGCCTCGATCTTCGAGCCCATCGCGTCGATCGACTCGGGCGTCGGGCCGACCCAGGTCAGCCCGGCGTCGATCACGGCCCGCGCGAAGTCGGCGTTCTCGGAGAGGAACCCGTAGCCGGGGTGGATCGCGTCCGCACCCGTACGGCGGGCCGCGTCGATCACGAGGTCGGCGCGCAGGTAGGTGTCCGCAGGAGCGTTGCCGGGCAGGCGTACGGCGACGTCGGCCTCCCGCACGTAGGGCAGGTCGGCATCGGCGTCGGAATGGATCGCGACGGTCTCGATGCCCAGTGTGCGACAGGTGCGGAAGACCCGGCTGGCGATCTCGGCCCGGTTGGCGACGAGCAGTCGGGTGATGGTGCGACGGCTCATGGGCGGAACACCCCGAATCGGTCGGTGCCGGCGTACGCCTTGGTCTCGATCACCGAGAGGCAGATGCCGAGCACGGTGCGGGTGTCGCGCGGGTCGATGACGCCGTCGTCATAGAGCATCCCGGAGAGGAAGTAGGGCATCGACTGCTCCTCGATCTGCGCCTCCACGATCTCCTTGACGCCCTTGAAGCCTTCGGCGTCGAAGGTCTGTCCCTTCGACTCCGCGGACTGCTGGGCGACGATCTCGAGCACCCCCGCGAGCTGCGCCGGACCCATCACCGCCGACTTGGCTGACGGCCAGGTGAAGAGGAAGCGCGGGTCGAACGCGCGGCCGTTCATGCCGTAGTTGCCGGCGCCGTACGACGCTCCCATGATCACGCTGAGGTGCGGGACCGTGGAGTTGCTGATCGCGTTGATCATCATCGCGCCGTGCTTGATGATGCCGCCCTGCTCGTAGTCCTTGCCGACCATGTAGCCGGTGGTGTTGTGCAGGAACAGCAAGGGGGTGTCGGTCTGGTTGGCGAGCTGCACGAACTGCGTCGCCTTCTGCGCCTCCTGCGAGAAGAGCACGCCCTGCGCGTTGGCGAGGATGCCGATCGGGCGCCCGTGCAGCCGCGCCCAGCCGACGACCAGCGACGGGCCGTAGAGCGGCTTGAACTCGTCGAAGACCACGGCGTTGGCTCCGTCATCTCCGGGGCTCACTCCGTCGCAGATCCGGCGGATCACCTCGCGCGGGTCGAACGGCTCCTTGAGGTCGCTCGGGATCAGGTCGAGCAGCCCGTCCGGGTCCTCATCGGGCTCGGCGTACTCGGTCGGCGCGGCCGTCGCCTTCCTCCAGTTCAGCCGAGCGACGATCCGCCGACCGATCCGGATCGCGTCGCGCTCGTCCTCGGCGAGGTAGTCGGCGAGACCCGACGTACGCGCGTGCATCTCCGCGCCGCCGAGCGACTCGTCGTCGGACTCCTCGCCGGTCGCCATCTTCACCAGGGGCGGACCGCCGAGGAACACCTTGGCGTTGCCCTTCACCATCACGGTGTAGTCGGACATCCCGGGCACGTAGGCACCGCCGGCGGTGGAGTTGCCGAAGACCAGCGCGATCGTCGGCTCCTTGCGGGCGCTGGCCCGCGTGATGTCGCGGAAGAGCTTGCCGCCCGGGATGAAGATCTCCTTCTGGGTCGGCAGGTCAGCACCACCGGACTCGACGAGCGAGACCGTCGGCAGCCCGTTCTCCTCGGCGATCTGCGAGGCCCGGAAGATCTTCTTGACCGTCCATGGGTTGCTCGCGCCGCCCTTCACGGTCGGGTCGTTGGCGGTGATCAGGCACTCGACGCCCTCGATCACGCCGATCCCGGTGACGACGCTGGCGCCGACGGTGAAGTCGGACCCCCAACCGGCGAGCGGGCTGAGCTCGAGGAAGGCCGAGCCCTCGTCGATCAGCAGCTCGATCCGCTCGCGGGGCAGCAGCTTTCCACGGCCGTGGTGCCGCGCGACGGACTTCTCGCCGCCGCCGGCCACCGCCTTGGCGTGCTCGGTGTCGAGGTCGGCGAGCTTCTCCAGCATCGCGCTGCGTCGATCAACCACGGGGCTCGTCATGAGGCGTAGCCCAAGAGCTTGGCGGCCAGGTCTGTCAGCACCTCGGACGCTCCTCCTCCGATCGGCAGGATCCGGGCGTCGCGGTAGTGCCGCTCGACCTCGGTTCCGTGCATGTATCCCGCCCCGCCGTGCAGCTGGACGGCCTGGTCGCAGACGTACGTCGAGCAGTCGACCGCGGTCTGCTTCGCCAGGCAGGCCTCGGCGATGACGTTCTCGCCCGCGGCGTGGCGGCGCGCGACCTCGCGCGTGTAGGTGCGCGCGACCTCGACCTGCCGGCGCATCTCGACGAGCTGGTGGCGCACCACCTGCCTGTCGATCAACGGGCGACCGAAGGTCTGGCGGTCCTGGCAGTAGGCCGCGGTGAGGGTCAGGGCTCGCTGCGCGATCCCGTACCCGTGGACAGCAAGCGCCAGCCGCTCGACCACGAACTGCGCGGCGATCTGCAGGAAGCCCGACTCCTCCTCGCCGACGAGGTTGGCGACGGGCACCCGCACGTCGACGTACGAGAGCTCGGCAGTGTCGGAGCAGTGCCAGCCCATCTTGCGCAACGACCGGTCGACGGTGAAGCCGGGCGTGCCCTTCTCGACGACGAGCAGGCTGACACCACCGGCGCCCGGGCCACCGGTGCGGACGGCAGTGGTCACGAAGTCGGCGCGCACCCCGCTGGTGATGAAGGTCTTGGCGCCGTTGACGACGAAGTGGTCGCCGTCGCGTACGGCGGTGGTCGTGATGCCGCCGACGTCGGAGCCGCCACCCGGCTCCGTGATGGCGAGGGCGCCGATGGTCTCGCCGGCAAGCGTCGGACGGACGAACCGGTCGACCAGGTCGGCGTTGCCCGAGGCCGCGATGTGCGGGAGCGCGATGCCGCCGGTGAAGAGCGCAGCCATGAATCCGCTCGACGCACCCGCCTCGAACATCCCCTCCTGCAGGTCGACCGTGTCGAGCACGTCGCCGCCCTCACCGCCGACGTCCTCGGGGAAGGAGATGCCGAGCAGGCCCTGCTTCGCGGCGGCCATGTGCAGCGACCGCGGGATCTCGCCCGCGTCCTCCCACTCCTGCAGGTGCGGTGCGACCTCGCGCCGCACGAACTCGGCGCCCAGGGCGCGCAGGTCGCTCACAGCAGTCCCTCCTGGACGTGCACGATGCGCGAGCGCATCCACTCACCGAGGCCCTTGGCCTGGGGGTCGAAGCGCGTCGACGCAGCAACGCCGTCGCCGAGCAGGCCGCGGATCAGCACGTTGACGCCACCGAGGTTGGGCAGCACGTGCACCTCGACATCGAGGTCGGCGGCCTCGGGCAGCAGCTCGCGCACCTTGCGGGGCGTGATCAGCTTGGTCAGCCAGGTGACGCGGGCGTCGTACTTGCCCGAGCCGTCGTGCACCACCCACAGCCCGAGGTTGGCGTCGCCGCCCTTGTCTCCGGAGCGAGCGTGGACGAACGAGCCGAGCGGCGCGCGCCGGGTCAGCGAGTCGACCGGTGCCGGGTAGGGCGACGGGCGCAGGCCGTCCTCGTGGTCGACCTCGGCGAACGCCGTCGGGTCGGCGACGACCTCTCGACGCCCGTCCGCGTGGACGACGGTGTGGGTGACGAGCGAGCGGTCGACGTACGCCGCCCGATAGAGGCCGTACGGCGCGGGGGGTGCGGGCGGGGCGGTCATGGTGAAACCGGGGTAGGACGCCAGCGCGAGCTCGACCGCGGCGCTGGTGAACCCTCGACCGACCGGGTCGGGCCGCGTGTCCTTGACCGTGCACCGCAGCAGGCAGGACGCGCCCTCCTCGGTGTCGGCGTCGGCGGCCGGGAGCGCGGTCCGGGTCCAGGCGACCTCGCTCGCGGTCAGCGCGGGGGTGAGCTGCTCGCGCACCCAGTCGGCCTTCGCCTCGATGTCGAGGCCGGTCAGCACGAACTCCACGGTGTTGCGGAAGCCGCCCAGCTCGTTGACGCAGACCTTGAGCTGCTCCGGCGGCGCCTCGCCTCGCACCCCCGAGATGGAGACCCGGTCACGGCCGACCTCGCGCAGCTCGACGGTGTCGAGGAGCGTGGTGACGTCGGGGTTGAGATAGCGGGTCGACTGGATCTCGTAGAGCAGCTGCGCGGTGACGGTGTCCACGGTGACCGCGCCGCCGGTGCCGGCGTGCTTGGTGATGACGCACGACCCGTCGGCCGCGATCTCGGCGAGCGGGAAGCCCAACGGCAGACCGTCGTGCGGAAGGGTCTTGAAGCCGGAGAAGTTGCCCCCGGTCGCCTGGGTGCCGCACTCGAGCACGTGGCCCGCGACGACGGCCCCCGCGAGCTCGTCGTACGACGTCAGCGTCCAGCCGTGGTGCGCGACCGCGGGCCCGACGACCAGGCTGGCGTCGGTGACGCGGCCCGTGACGACGATGTCGGCGCCGGCAGTCAAGGCGGCCGCGATGCCGAAGCCACCGAGGTAGGCGTTCGCGGTCAGGGCTCCCTCGCTCAGCCCCAGGTCGCGTACGTCGTCGCCCTCGACATGGGCGATCGCCGGGTCGAGCCCGAGCCCTCGCGCGACCTCGCGCAGCCGGTCGGCGAGCCCTGAGGGGTTGAGGCCGCCGGCATTGCTGACGATCTTGACGCCCCGCTCGAGCGCGAGGCCGAGCGTGTCCTCGACCTGGCGGACGAAGGTCTTGGCGTAGCCGAGCGACGGGTCCTTCATGGTGTCCTTGCCGAGGATCAGCATGGTCAGCTCGGCCAGGTAGTCACCGGTCAGCACGTCCAGCTGGCCGCCTTCGAGCATCTGCCGCATCGCCGCGAGGCGGTCGCCGTAGAAGCCGGAGCAGTTCCCGATCCTCACTTCTTCTCCCTGCCGTCGCCTGCGGGGCCGGCGAAGGCCTGGGCGATCGTCAACCACTGCTCGGCGTCCGCGCCGGTCGCGACCAGGTCGGTGTCGTCGCGGTGCACCCGCTGGGTGACGAGCAGGCAGAAGTCCCACGCCGATCCGGTCACCGTCTGCGCGGCGTCCTCCGGACCCCAGCTCCACTGCTCCTCGGACGGCGAGACCAGGTCGATGCGGAACTCCTCGCTCGGCGCCGGCAGCCCCTGCACGGCGTACGCGAAGTCGCGGGTGCGGACGCCGAGGTGCGCGACGTGGCGGATCCGTTCGCTCTGCTCCGGCTCGATCCCGAGCGCGTCGTACACGTCCAGCGCGTGCGCCCAGGTCTCCATGAACCGAGCGGTCGCCATCGACGTCGGCGACATCGGCGGTCCGAACCACGGGATCTTCTGCCCGGCCGGTACGGCGCGCAGCGCAGCCGGCAGCGCCGCACGCGCCTTGCCCCAGCGGGCGAGCAGGGCCTGCGGCGCCAGCCGGGCGACCTCGAGCGCCTGCTGGTCGACGTACCCCGTCGGGTCCTGCATCCCCTCGAGCACGATCGCGTCCCACGCGTCCTGGTCGGTCGCGGCGACGACCGCGACCTCGTCGGTCCAGAGCAGGTGTGCGATCTGCGTCGCGACGCTCCAGCCGGGTGCCGGGGTCGGCGTCTGCCAGCCGTCGTCGTCGAGCCCGGAGACGGTGCTCCAGAGCTGGTCGCTCTCCGCCTTGAGGTCGTTGAGCAGGTCGTCGAGCAACGTCATGCGAGCTCCTTGTCCAGGACGTCGGCCCAGCGGTCGAGGATGCGGCCGCGACGGCGGGTGTCGTCGGTGATCGTGTTGGCGAGGCCGAGGCCGCGGACCAGGTCGAGGGTCGCCTGCACCAGCTCGCGTACGCCGGGGACGGACTCGTCGGCGCCGAGCAGCTCGACCGTCAGCCGGTGGGTGTCCCGACCGACCCGCTGCTCGAGCGGCCCGACGGCGGCGAGCAGCGCGGCGTCGGTGCGCGCTGCGACCCAGAGCTCCAGAGCGGCGTTGAAGACGGGCGAGGCGAAGTGGTCGCCGAGCATCCGCATCACGGCTCGGGTGTGCCGCGGCCCCCCGGGCAGGGCTGCCGCGGCGGCGGCCAGCTCGGCGCCGCGCTTCTCGGTCAGGTGCTCGACGGCCGCGACGACCAGCGCGTTCTTGGTCGGGAAGTGGTGCAGCTGCGCCCCGCGGCTGACCCCGGCCCGCTCGGAGACCAGCGTGGTCGACGTACCCGCGAACCCGCGCTCGACCAGGCAGTCCACGGTCGCGTCCAGCAGCCGGGCCCGCATCACCCGGGTGCGCTCCTCCTGGGGCACCCGCGTCGCTCCGGCCGCTGTCGTCACCCGGTCAGCCTGCCGCGGCACGAACAAACAGTCAAGCCTGACTTTTTTGGTGAGGCGGGCGGCGGCGTACCCACGGACGAAATGGTCGTCCGGAGAGCCGTCGAGCGACCATTTTGTCCGTGGCTATCCGGCCGCAGGCCTGCCTGAGTAGTCAGGCGGCGACAACCGCCACCACGCGCGCCCGCTGCACCGGGTCGCACCAGGCGCGGTGCGCGAGCACCAGCCGGTAGCCGGACCAGCAGAGGAACGGCACCGCGAACGCGATCGACGTCCGCGGGTCCGAGAGGTGCGAGAGCGCTGAGAAGAACGACGCGGTCAGCGTGGTGGACAGCGCGAGCCGCGCGGAGTAGCCCACCATCGCCACGGGCGGCGCCGGGGTGGCTCGCGCCGAGCGCAGGTCGACGGCGTACGGGTGGCGACCCGACCAGCGCATCGAGGCGGCGACGACCTGGAGGACGACGACGAGCCAGGTCGCGACCACGGCGGCCACCTCCGACGAGGTGGGCGCGCCCGCGGAGAAGGCAGCCAGCGCGATGGTCACGGCAGAGCCGCCGAGCAGCATCCCGGCGAGCACGAGCGAGCGGGCGGCGAACACCACGCTGGGCCCGACCGGCAGGCTGGCGCGCCACAGCGCGCCGCGACCGTCGAGGCACCACGCGTTGACCCCGAAGAGCAGGGCGCCGCCGGCCGCGCTGAGGGCAGCCAGGATCGGCACGGTGTCCCACGGCATCCGGGCGACCAGGGCCACAGCACCGGGCGCCACGGCCAGCGTCGCGAGTCCGCGCCGCATCGGGACGGTGCGCCAGACGGAGGCCCAGTCCACCCGCACGAGCATCGCCAGGTCGCTGGCCGGCGTCGGCCGGGCGAGGTAGCTGCCGGTCTCAGTGCGGAGCTCGTCGCGCGGCATCCTGCGGTCCGCCCAGTGCGCGGCCACGGCACCGAGGGCGACCATCACGACCACGAGCAAGAGCTCGACCACGAGTGTCACCGCCCACAGCCAGGAGAAGCCGCCGATCAGGCCGGTCGTCACCCAGAGCGTCGGCAGGTGGTCGATGACGGCGGAGAGGCCGCCGGTCAGCTGCAGCGCCACGACCCCGGCGGCCAGGGCGACGCCGGCGCCGCGGACGATCGCGATCCCGTGCTGGCGTCGACGCACTCCCTCGACGGTCCAGGCGGCGGCCTGCGCGGTGGCGGTCGCGACGACCAGCCACAGCAGGACTCCGGGCTGGATGCTCGCGGCGTTGCGCCAGCCGAGGGCGTACGACGCGCAGCCCACCAGCAGCCACGACTGAAGCAGCCACCCGACGTTGAGCGGGGCGAGCAGCAGGGCGCCGAGGTGGTCGGTCGTCGGGCTGACCGGATAGGCCACGGCCTGCTCACGGGGCAGCAGCTCGCGGCCGCCGCCGGTGGTCACCGCGGCGACGGTCGCGAGCAGCAGCACACCGGCCATCACCGACGGGAGCAGCAGCAGCACGTCGAAGGAGCGCCCGCTCGACGCCGCTCCGGGCAGGTAGAACGGCACGACGACCGCGGCCACGGTCAGGGCGGCGAGGACGGCCCACGCACGACGCCCCGAGCGACGGGCGCGGTGGCCGGCCCGGAACCGGATGAGGTGGCCGACGTCGGCCACGCTGCGCGCCAGCGCGTCAGTCGAGGAGGCTGCGGTAGGCATGCGCGCCCTCCTCACCCGCGAGCTCGGCGGCGGAGAGCCGGGCCACCTCGGACCCGCCACGCAGCACGAGCGCGTTGGTGCACGCCTCCACGGCGAGCTCGCGCAGGTGCGTCGACACCAGCACGCACGCCCCGCCGGCGCGGGCGTCCGCGATCACCTCGAGCGTCGCCTCCACCCCGACGGGGTCGACGCCGTCGAACGGCTCGTCGAGCAGGAGTACGGCGGGCCGGTGCAGCGCCGCCAGCACGACGGAGAGCCGGCGACCCATGCCGTGGGAGAAGCCGGCGGTCACGCGGTGCGCGACGTCACCGAGCTCGAAGCGCTCGAGCAGGTCGCGCCCGCGCTCCTCCCAGTGGTCGAGCCGGCGCAGCCGGGCCGCGAGCTGGAGGTGCTCCCAGGGCGTCGCCCGTGGCACCAGACCACCGACGTCGGGGCAGTAGCCGGTCGCCTGGCGCGCGGCCAGAGACTGGGTTTTCAGATCGTGGCCGGCGACGATCGCGAGGCCCTCGGTCGGGGGGAGCACCCCGGCGAGTACCCGCATGGTGGTGGACTTCCCGGCGCCGTTGCGGCCGAGCAGCGCGGTCGCCTGGCCGGCGTACGCCGCCAGGTCGACGCCGGCGACGGCCTCCACCTCGCCGAACCGGACCCGGAGTCCGCGGACGTCGACGACCGGCACGGGGGGGTGGGCCTGACCCGAGATCTCCTGCACCAGGCCATCATCCTGACCCGCGGCGCTCCTGTCGCAGAGATGGGAGAACTGGGGTCAGCGGTAGGTGAGCGCAGCGCCCTCGAGGTGGGGATGCTCGTTGAAGGTGAGCAGCCGTGGCCCGGTGGAGCCCACGACCACCCGCGTCACCGAGGAGTTCACGAGCACGGTGTTGAACCGGCTCCACAGGCGGGCGTAGGCCTCCGCGCCGGCCTCCGGGTCGACCAGGGCCGCACACACGGCCGCGATCGTGCCGCCGGAGGTGACCGCCACGACCGTGCCGCCCGGTCCGGCCTGCGCGCAGGCGGCGTCGAACGAGGCCGTCACGCGGGAGCGGAACACCGGCCACGGCTCGGCGTACTCGCCGTCGTTGGCCCCGCCGGTCCACCGTGCCGTCGCGATCTCGAAGACGCGCTGGAACTCGCGGCGGTCCATCGCACCGGTCGGGGCCTCGGGGTGCGCCGCGACCACCGAGAGGTGGTCGAACTCGTCCCAGCCGGCGTCGACGACGGCATCGGCCCATCCGGCCGCCTCGGCAGTCTCGCGGTGCCGTCGCATCCCGCCGCGTACGACGGCCGTCGGCGCCACGCCACGGTCACGCAGCCAGCCACCGAGCAGGCGGCCCTGCTCCCAGCCGGTCTCGGACAGGACGTCGTAGTCGGCCGTGCCGAACGACGCCTGGCCGTGCCGGACCAGGAGCAGGACCCCCACAGCAGTCCTACGCGGGGAACGAGCCGCCGGAGGCGGCCAGCTCGCGCAGGTACGTCGTCGGGCGGAACCGGTCGCCGTACTTCTCGGCCAGCTCGTCCGCACGGGCGACGAAGGCACCGAGGCCGATCTGGCCCTCGGTGTTCTCGTAGCCGGTCATGAACTGCGCAGCGCCACCGGTCAGCGCCGGGAAGCCGATGCCCATGATCGAGCCGATGTTGGCCGCGGCCGCCGACTCGATCACGCCCTCCTCGAAGCACTTCGCGGTCTCGATCGCCTCGACGAAGAGCAGCCGGTCCTTGATGTCCTCGAACGGGATCGACTCGGCGGCGACCGGGAAGGTCTCGGCCAGGCCGGACCAGACGCCGGTGCGCTTGCCGTCGGCGTACTCGTAGAAGCCGGCACCCTTGAGTCGCGACGGCCGACCGATCTCGATCATCTTGGCGACGACGACCTCACCCGGGTGCGGCGTGTAGGTGCCACCGTCGCGCTCGACGGCGTCCTTGCTCGCCTTGCCGATCTTGGCCATCAGCTCCATGTTCAGCTCGTCGCTGAGCTGGAGCGGACCGACCGGGTAGCCGTCCTGGGTGCCGGCGCGCTCGATGCTCACCGGGTGGACGCCCTCGGCGAGCATCGCCAGGCCCTCGTTGACCATCGTGCCGATGACCCGCGAGGTGTAGAAGCCGCGGCTGTCGTTGACGACGATCGGGGTCTTGCGGATCTGCTGCACGACGTCGTAGGCCTTGGCCAGCGCGACGTCCGAGGTCTCCTTGCCCTTGATGATCTCGACCAACGGCATCTTGTCGACGGGGCTGAAGAAGTGCAGGCCGATGAAGTCGGCCGGACGGTCCACGCCGGTGGCGAGCTCGGTGATCGGCAGCGTGGAGGTGTTGCTGCAGAGAAGCGCGTCCTTGTTGACGTACGGCGCGATCTCGGCGAAGACCTGCTGCTTGAGCGACGGGTCCTCGAAGACGGCCTCGATCACCAGGTCGCAGCCGGCCAGGTCGGCCGGGTCGGCGGTCGGGGTGATCCGGTCGAGCAGCGCCTGAGACTTCTCCTCGGTCAGCTTGCCGCGCGAGACGGCCTTGGCGTTCAGGGCCTCGGAGTAGGCCTTGCCCTTGGCCGCGCCGTCGGCGCTGACGTCCTTGAGCACGACCTCCATGCCGGCGCGGGCACAGGAGTAGGCGATGCCGGCTCCCATCATGCCGGCACCGAGGACGCCGACCTTGACGGCCTTGTACGGCGCGATGCCCTGCGGGCGGAGCTTGCCGGCGTTGATCGCCTGCAGGTCGAAGAAGAACGCCTGGATCATGTTCTTCGAGCCCTGGTTGACGATCAGGTTGGTCAGGTAGCGCGACTCGATGCGCGACGCGGTCTCGAAGTCGACGGACGCACCCTCGACCGCCGCGGCCAGGATCGCCCGCGGCGCCTGGTAGAGCGCACCCTTGGTCTGCTTGCGCAGCAGCGCCGGGAAGGCAGGCAGGAAGGCCGCCAGCGCCGGGGACTTCGGCGTACCGCCCGGCATCTTGTATCCGGGCTTGTCCCACGGGTTCTGGGACTCGTCGGGGTTGGCCTTGATCCACGCCTTCGCCGCGGGGACCAGCTCCTCGCGGGTCGCGACCAGCTCGTCGACCAGGCCCTTCTCCTTGGCGGCGCTCGGCTTGAACTGGGTGCCCGGCAGCAGCACGTCCATCAGGCCCTGCTGCAGGCCGAGCAGGCGTACGACGCGGGTGACCCCGCCGCCACCGGGCAGCAGGCCCAGGGTCGACTCGGGCAGCCCGATCAGCACCTTGTCGTCATCGACGGCGATCCGGTGGTTGGTGGCCAGGCAGATCTCCAGGCCACCGCCGAGGGCGGCGCCGTTGATCGCGGCGACGACCGGCTTGGGGTACTTCTCGAGCTTGCGCAGCCCGGCCTTCACCGACTCACCCATCGCGAAGACCGAGGCGGCGTCGTCCTTCGTCGCCTGGACCATGTTCTTGAGGTTGCCGCCGGCGAAGAAGGTCTTCTTCGCGCTCGCGATCACGACCCCGGTCACATCGTCCTGCTCGTCGTACAGGCGCTGCACGGCGGCAGCCATCGAGTCGAGGTAGAGCTCGTTCATCGTGTTGGCGCTGGCGGTCGGGTCGTCGAGGGTCAGGGTGACGATGCCGTCGGCGTCGCGGTCGTACTGGACCGCGGTCTGCTCGGAGGTGCTGGTGCTCATCAAGGTTCCTGTCTGGAGATCGGTGACAACGGTGGTTGAGGTGCGAGGCGCGCTAGCGCCGAGCCTCGAAACCACCAGAGGGGAAAAGGGCTCAGACGAGCTCGACGATGGTGGCGATGCCCATGCCGCCGCCGACGCAGAGCGTGGCGAGGCCGCGGCGCAGGTCACGGCGCTGGAGCTCGTCGACCAGGGTGCCGAGGATCATCGCGCCGGTCGCCCCGAGCGGGTGGCCCATCGCGATCGCGCCACCGTTGACGTTGGTGATCTCGGAGTCGATGCCCATGTCACGCATGAAGCGCAGCGCCACGGCGGCGAAGGCCTCGTTGATCTCGAAGAGGTCGATGTCGCCGACCTCGAGGCCGGCCTTGGCCAGCGCCTTGCGCGCGGCCGGCGCGGGACCGGTCAGCATGATCGTCGGGTCGGCACCCGAGACGGCCGCGGAGATGATCCGGGCGCGGGGCGTCAGGCCGAGGTCGGTGCCGGCCTGCTCGGTGCCGATCGCGACCAGGGCCGCGCCGTCGACGATGCCCGACGAGTTGCCGGCGTGGTGGACGTGGTTGATCCGCTCGACCCAGTGGTACTTCTCGAGCGCCACGTCGTCGAAGCCCGCGTCGGCGCCGATACCGGCGAAGCTGGGCTTGAGTCCGGCCAGCCCCTCGGGGCTGGTGTCGGGGCGGATCGTCTCGTCGTGGTCGAGCACGGTCAGGCCGTTGAGGTCCTTGACGGGGATGACGGAGTTGGCGAAGTAGCCGTTGGCCCACGCCTTGGCGGCGCGGTGGTGCGACTCGGCGGCGTACGCGTCGACGTCGTCACGGCTCCAGCCCTCGATGGTGGCGATCAGGTCGGCGCCGATGCCCTGGGGCACGAAGCCGGCCTGGAAGGCGGTGGCCGGGTCGGAGGCCCACGCGCCGCCGTCGGAGCCCATGGCCACGCGGCTCATCGACTCGACGCCGCCGGCGAGGATCAGGTCCTCGAAGCCGCCGCGCACCCGCGAGGCGGCCTGGTTGACGGCCTCGAGCCCGGAGGCGCAGAAGCGGTTGAGCTGCACGCCTGCCACGGTGTCGGGGTAACCGGCCTTGAGGGCGGCGGTCTTGGCGATGTCGCCACCCTGCTCGCCGATCGGCGAGACCACGCCGAGGATGACGTCGTCGACCCGCGCCGGGTCGAGCGTGGGGTTGCGCTCCTTGATCTCGTCGAGGAGACCGACGACCAGGTCGACGGGCTTGACCTCGTGCAGCGTGCCCGCCGCCTTGCCCTTGCCGCGGGGCGTCCGGATGTGGTCGTACACGAATGCTTCAGCCATGACGTCCTACTCAGAGATGGGGAATCGGTGTCAATCGGAGAACCTGCGCTCGATTGTGACACTATTACTGTCACCGTCAAGGAGTCGGGTGTTGTGGCACAGGTCACGAAGGAGGGTCATGGACGACGACAGTGTCGAGTCGCTCAGTGAGCTGCTGACCCTCGACGAGCTCACGACCCGGGTCGGCATGAGCGTGCGCAACATCCGCTTCTACACGACGAAGGGGCTGGTGCCGCCACCGCTGCGACGCGGCCGCTCCGGCTACTACACCCCCGACCACGTCGCCCGGCTCGAGCTGGTCCAGGAGCTGCAGGCCCACGGCTTCACGCTGTCGGCGATCGAGCGGTACGTCGCCCGCATCCCCGCCCAGGCCACCCCGGAGGACATCGCGCTGCACCGCACGATGCTCGCGCCGTGGCAGGCCGACCTGCCGGTCGAGATGACCCGCGCCGAGCTCGACGCCCGCGCCGGGCGGACCCTCACCGACGACGACCTCACCACGCTGGCCGCTCTCGGCATCGCCTTCCCGGCCCGGCGAGGGCGCTACGAGGTCGCCGTCTCCCAGCTCTCGGTCGGATTGGGACTGCTCGACCTCGGCTTCCCGGTCGAGGCCGCGGTGGCCGCCGCCGAGGTGTACGCCGAGCACGGACGCCAGCTCGCCAAGGAGCTCAACGAGCTGTTCCGCACGATGGTCTGGCCGGTCTACCGTGCCGAGGGCGCCTCGGCCGACACGCTGCGCGGCGTCGTCGAACGCCTCAAGCCGCTCTCGATCGCCAGCCTGGTCTCGGCGTACGAGGCCGCCATGGACGAGACCCGGCGCGAGGACATCGCCCGCCGCGCTCGCTGAAGGCTCCGCCCACCAGTCCCCCGCCTACAGTGGCCTGATGGGAACGCGATGAGAGTGCTGGTGACCGGGGCGACCGGTTTCGTGGGTAGTCGACTGGTCCCCGAGCTCATCGACCGCGACCACGAGGTCCGCGCGATGACCCGGCACCCCGAGACGTACGACGGGCCAGGCGATCCCGTCGGGGGCGACGTCTCCGACCCGGGGACGCTCGCGACGCCGCTCGAGGGCATCGACGTCGCCATCTACCTCGTCCACTCGCTGGACGACGACGACTTCGAGCAGAAGGACGCCGAGGCCGCGCGCGCCTTCGGCCTGGCGGCGGCGGCCTGTGGCGTCCGGCAGATCATCTTCCTCGGCGGGCTCGGCAAGGACTCGGACGAGCTCTCCGCCCACCTGCGCTCGCGCCGCGAGGTCGAGAAGCTGCTCGGCGAGTCCGGCGTACCCGTCACCGTGCTGCGTGCGGCCATCGTGGTCGGGGCGGGCGGCATCTCCTGGGAGATGACGCGTCAGCTGGTCAAGAACCTGCCGGCGATGGTGGTCCCGAAGTGGGCCGGCACCCGGACCCAGCCGATCGCGGTCGACGACGTGGTCCGCTACCTCGCGGGCGTGGTCGGCCTCGAGGAGGCCTTCGACCGGGTCTTCGAGATCGGCGGTCCGGAGCAGCTCAGCTACGTCGAGATGCTCCAGCAGGCCGCCGAGGTCATCCAGGGCCGCAAGGTGCCGATCCTGACGGTGCCGGTGCTCACGCCGGGCCTGTCGTCGCGCTGGATCTCGTTCGTGACCGACGTCGACACCACGACGGGTCGCAATCTGATCGACTCGATGGGCACCGAGGTGATCGTCACCGACCACTCCATCCGCGACCTGGTCCCCGGCGAGCCGCTGACGTACGCCGAGGCGGTCCGCCGAGCGGTCGCCCAGGCCTGAGGCCGCCTGCTCTAGAAGAGCAACGGCAGCGCGAAGAGCATCGTGATCGACCAGGTGCAGTGGGTGAGGATCGGGCCGAGGATCCCGCCGGAGGCGCGACGTTCCAGACCGACGACGACGCCGAGCAGGACGGCCGCGAACACCAGCGACACGTTGCCGGTCGCGACCGTCGCGAGGCCGTAGGCAACGGTCGTCACGGCCACCGGATGGCGGGGTACGGCGGCGTACACCGCGCCCCGGAAGAAGAGCTCCTCGGCGACCCCGTTGAGCGCGGTCACCAGCAGGAGCAGGGGCCAGGCGCCCTGGTCGGCGTGGTCGAGGACCGAGCTGACCTGACCTTCGAGCAGCGGGATCTGGCGTACGACGAGTGCGCCGGCCACGAAGACCGCGGCAAGGGCGAGCCCGAGCGCGATCGGCGCCATGACCGGGCGTCGCAGCCCGCTGGCGGTGGTGATCCGGCCGAGGTGCAGCGGACCCGAGGCGAATGCGCCCAGGGTCCAGACCGCGGCGAGGGCCAGCGTGGCGGGGTAGAACCACGGGCTGCCGGGCTCGATGCGCAGCGACAGCCCGAGGATCACTCCCCCGACGACCACGACCGCGGCGGTGACGACCTGCCGACGTCGCAGCACCGGAAGGGTGTCGCGGTGATCGCGCGGGACGACGTCCCACAGCGCGCGTCGAAGGACGTCCAACATGCCGATCACCCCCTCACGCGCCGACTGTACGGCTCGTGAGGGGGCGCACTGTCAGCGGCGTCCGGAGCTGAACGAGGCGCTGCTGTGGCGGGACTGCCCGCCACCGGACGTCGGCGTCGACGTGCTGTAGGTACGACCCGAGCCACCGCTGGACTTGGCGCCACCGGACTTCGGCTGGCCACTGGTCTTGCGCTGGCCGCCGGAGCGCGCCTGGCCGCCACCGGACTTGGGCTGGCCGCCGGAACGACCGCCGCCGCCCGAGCGACGGCCACCGCCGCCGCCGCCTGAGCGCCGGCCACCGCCGCCACCCCCGTTGCCCTCGAAGGTCGCCTCGGTGACGAGGCCACCGGGGAGCGCCCGCGCGCCGGGAGCGAGCACCGCGAGGAGCGGGTGGCTCGCGCCGTTGATCTTGGTGGTGGTCGGCTTGATGCCGGCCGCCCGCGTCAGGTCGCGCACGTCGCGCACCTGCTCATCGGTCATCAAGGTGATGACGGTGCCCTTGGCTCCCGCACGCGCGGTGCGACCGGAGCGGTGCAGGTAGGCCTTGTGCTCGACCGGCGGGTCGGCGTGGACGACCAGCGCCACGTCGTCGACGTGGATGCCGCGCGCCGCGATGTCGGTCGCGACCAGCGTCGTGGCCTTGCCGGAGTGGAAGGCCTCCATGTTGCGGGTGCGAGCGTTCTGGCTGAGGTTGCCGTGGAGCTCGACGGTCGGGACGCCGTTGCTGTTGAGCTGACGGGTCAGCGCCTTCGCACCGTGCTTGGTGCGGGTGAAGACGACGGTGCGACCGGGGGCGCTCGTCAGGTCGGTGAGCACCGAGACGCGGTGCTCACGGGCCAGGTGCAGGACGTGGTGGTCCATCAGGGCGACCGGCGACTGCGCCGAGTCGGCCTGGTGGGTGACCGGGTTCTGCAGGAAGCGCTTGACCAGGACGTCGATCGCCTTGTCGAGCGTGGCCGAGAAGAGCAGGCGCTGGCCGCTGCGCGGAGTGGTGTCCATGATCCGGCGTACGCCGGGCAGGAAGCCGAGGTCGGCCATGTGGTCGGCCTCGTCCAGGATCGTGATCTCGACCTGGCTCAGGTCGACGTGGCCCTGACCCATCAGGTCCTCGAGCCGGCCCGGGCAGGCCAGGACGATGTCGATGCCCTTGCGCAGGCCCTGGACCTGCGGGTTCTGGCCGACACCACCGAAGATGGTCTGGGTGCTGAGGTTGGCGGTCTTCGCCAGCGGCTTGAGGGCCTCGTTGATCTGGTTCACGAGCTCGCGCGTCGGGGCCATGATCAGCGCGCGCGGCTTGCGCGACTGGGCCGGCCGGCCGGAGGCGGAGAGGCGGGCGACCAGCGGGAGCAGGAACGCGTACGTCTTGCCCGAGCCGGTGCGGCCGCGGCCGAGCACGTCGCGACCCGCGAGGGAGTCGGGCAGCGTGGCGGCCTGGATGGGAGTCGGGGAGGTGATGCCGAGGTCCGAGAGGACGGCGGACAGGGACGCGGGGACACCGAGGTCGGTGAAGCCCGCAGCAGACACTGCAGTAGACAAGGAAGAATCACTCACTGTTGGCGTGTCTCGCCAAGCTGAACCCGCCGATGGGCAGGAGCGGAGAAGCTGCCTCACGATGTGAGGGGCCCGATCTCGAGGAGATCGGCCGAAGCCCGAGGCAAGACTGAACGGGCTGCTTCGACAACTGTAGACGGAGCAGCCCGCCAGACCTGCATCGACGCGGTGTGATGCTGGGTACGTTCGGCCTACTTCTTGAAGCCGTCCTTGACGTCGCCGACGGCGTCCTTCACCTTCTCGCCCGCGTCCTTGACCTTGGACGACGCCTGGTCGCCCTTGCCCTCGGCCTCGAGCTGCTCGTTGCCGGTGGCCTTGCCCGCCGACTCCTTGCCCTTGCCCTTGAGGTTCTCGACCTTGTTCTCTGCCTTGTCCTGCAGACCCATCGTGTGCCTCCTTGGTAGTCCTACCAAGGGGGTGACCGATCCAGGCGTCGGACAAACCTCGTTCGCCGTTGTCTCAGGCGAATCTCAGGACGTCGTCGGCGATGGCGTCGCGCCGGATGGTGCGGACGTCGGTGACGTAGTTCTGCTTCAGCATCCACGGCGCGCGGTCGCCCTGCACCGGCACCTCGTCGAGGGCGCGCAGCACGTAGCCGGACGAGAAGTCCATGAAGGGCCGCTCCCCCACACTCGGGTCTCGCTCGGCGACGACCTGGCGGTAGCCGCGCTGGTCCATGTGGCGCAGCAGGCGGACGACGTACTCCGTCACGAGGTCGGCCTTCAGCGTCCACGACGCGTTGGTGTAGCCGATCGTGTAGGCGAAGTTGGGCACGCCGCTGAGCATCAGGGCCTTGTAGGACATGGTGTCGTGGGCCTTGACGTCCTGCCCGTCGACGCTGAGCGTGATGCCGCCGAACGGCAGGATCTTCAGGCCGGTGGCCGTCACGACGATGTCGGCCTCGAGGTGCTCGCCGGAGGTGAGCCGGATGCCGGTCTCGGTGAAGGTCTCGATGGTGTCGGTCACGATGGACGCCGTACCGCGCCGGAAGGCCTGGAAGAGGTCCCCGTCCGGGACCAGGCAGAGACGCTGGTCCCACGGGTCGTACGTCGGCTTGAAGTGGACGTCGACGTCGATCTCGGCCGGCAGCTGCTTGATGGTGTTCTTGCGGATGAAGCTGCGCAGCACGTCGGGACGTCTGCGGCTGAGCTGATAGCTGGCCAGCGCGATCAGGATGCTCTTCCACCGCACGATCGGGAAGGCGATCCGCTCCGGCAGGCGCTGCAGCCTCTGCGCGATCGGATCGCGGCCCGGC
Organism: uncultured Actinomycetota bacterium; assembly: GCA_963717855.1. Classification (GTDB taxonomy): domain Bacteria; phylum Actinomycetota; class Actinomycetes; order Propionibacteriales; family Nocardioidaceae; genus Nocardioides. Next base: position 428,031 of record CAVQXF010000010.1, read on the forward strand.
GCCGAGAGGATGTACGTCGGTGAGCGCTGCAGCATGGTCACGTGCGCGGCGTCCGGCGCCATCGCCGGCACCAGCGTCACCGCGGTCGCGCCGCTGCCGATGACCACCACCCGCTTGCCGGCGTAGTCGAGGTCCTCGGGCCAGTGCTGAGGGTGGATCACCTGCCCGGCGAAGTCGTCCTGGCCGGGGAACGTCGGCGCGTAGCCGCCTTCGTAGTCGTAGTAGCCGGTGCACCCGACCAGGAACCCGGCCGAGATCTGCTGCGGTCCGTCGGGCGTCTCGAGGTCGACCAGCCAGCGGGCGGTCTCGCTGTGCCAGTCGGCGCGGACGACCTTGTGGCCGTAGCGGATGAGCTTGTCGACGCCGTACTCCTCGGCGACGTCACGGACGTACTGCAGGATCGACGGTCCGTCAGCCAGGGCCTTGGCCCCCCGCCACGGTCGCCACCGGTAGCCGAGGGTGAACATGTCGGAGTCCGAGCGCACCCCGGGGTAGCGGAACAGGTCCCAGGTGCCGCCGCTGACGGCGCGCATCTCGAGCACCGCGAGGCTGCGGTGCGGGTGCTGCTTGCGGAGCTGGGCCGCGGTGCCGATGCCGGACAGGCCGGCGCCCACCACCAGGACGTCGAGGTGCTCGGTCATGTCCGCCACCTTACTGAATATCTGTCAACAAGGGTAGTGGCTCAGGTCTGGACCGCGACGCCGCTCTCGATCAGGGCCTCCACGCCCTCGATGCCCCACGCAGCGAGCGCCTCGCGGGTGTGCTGACCCGCGGCCTTCGAGGGTGGCAGCGTCAGGGTGGGCTCGGTGCGGGAGAAGCGCGGCGCCGGCGACGGCTGCACCAGGCCCTCGTGCTCGACGAAGACCTCGCGGGCCTTCATGTGCGGGTGCTCCACGGCCTCGGTGAGCGCGATGATCCCGGCGACGCAGGCATCGGTGCCCTCGAAGAGCTCGACCCACTCGGCCTGGGTCCGGGTCGCGAAGGTGTCGGTGAAGACCCGCCGCATCTCGTCGTACCGGTGCGGCTCGCCCTGGCCCGGGCAGGTGTCCTTCACCCCGAGGATCGTGACCAGCGCGTCGAAGAACTGCGGCTCGAGCGCGCCGACCGACAGGTGCTTGCCGTCAGACGTCTCGTAGATGTCGTAGAAGGGGACGCCGCCGTCGAGCAGGTTGGCGGCGCGCTCCTCCTGGTAGCCGCCGCTGGCCAGGAACGCGGCCGACATGGCGTTCAGGTGCGCCGTGCCGTCGACGATGGCCGCGTCGATGACCTGACCCTGGCCACTGACCTTCGCCTCCAGGAGAGCGGCGAGGATGCCGATGACGAGGTACGTCGACCCGCCGCCGAAGTCGCCGACCAGATTGCTCGGGAAGTGCGGACGCGCCTTGTCCTGACCCATCATCTGCAGCGCTCCGGTGATGGCGATGTAGTTCATGTCGTGGCCGGCCGCATGCGCGAGCGGGCCGCTCTGGCCCCAGCCGGTCATCCGGCCGTAGACGATGCGCTGGTTGACGGCTCGGCAGTCGTCAGGTCCGAGGCCGAGACGCTCCGTCACCCCCGGGCGCATGCCCTCGATGACGACGTCAGCCGTCCGCACGAGCTCGAGCACCGTCGCGACTGCCTGCGGGTCCTTGAGGTTGAGCGCGACGCTGGGACGGCCACGGTTGAGCAGCATCGTCGCGCCGCCCGCGAGCGCCTGCCCGCCCGGCCGCTCGACCCGGATCACGTCGGCCCCGAGGTCGGCCAGGATCATGCACGCGTGCGGTCCGGGCCCGATCCCGGCGATCTCCACGACCTTCACGCCCTGCAGCGGTCCGGTCCCCTGTCCCAGCTGGTACGTCATGTTCCGCATCATGACAGAAGTGGTGTCACGGTCGGCGCGATCAGCGGTGAGTAGGCAACCGTTCTCACGTCACGCTTGGTTGCTGGCTCACCGCCGCAGGGCCGGAGGTCCTCCACAGCGCGCCATCTCGCCGCGCTGTCCACAGGTGGGACCTGACCCCCTCGATCTGGCGCGGTCACCCGCGTCGACTGGGCCGATGCGTCCGATACCACCACCGCTGCTGACCGGACCCTTCACTCGTGAACAGGCGACGGCGCTCGGCGTCACCTCCCGGATGCTCCAGGGCAGGCGTTTCGTTCGCCTTCATCACAACGTGTGGCGATCTGCGGGTCATGAGCCGACCGAGGACGATCGGCTCGCGGCCGCTCGACTGGCACTGCCGTCGACCGCGCAGCTGACGGGCATCAGCCGAATCCAGCTGCTCGGATTGGACTACGGCCCACGACGACCGATCCGCTTCGTCGTCCAGGGCGACCTGCACCTCCAGCTCGACGGCGTCTTCCTGCACCGGACCAAGCGCCTGCCACCCACTGACGCGGTCGGCGTCACGGTCGCCGCGGCGTACTTGTCCTACTGCGTCCATGCCCGGGTGATCGACGCGATCAAGGTCGGCGACTGGCTGCTTCGTCACGGCCACACCAGCAAGGCCGAGATCGAGGCTCTGGCACTCTCGGGATTGTGGCGACATGGCGCCGACGAGGCGATCTGGATCCTCGACCACCTCGACGGTCGCTCGCGGTCGCTGATGGAGAGCGCCACCAGGGCGATCCTCATCGCCGCAGCACTGCCCGCTCCCGAGATCAACGTCGCCGTCGACGTGCGGGAGAACGTCGAGGTGATCGGCGACCTCGTCTACCGGGAATGGGGAACGGTCGTGGAGTACGAGGGCAGCCATCACCAGGAGGATCGATCGCAGTACAACAAGGACCTCGACCGCTACGCCCTGATGCGCGCGGCGGACATCCGCTACGTCCAGGTCACCAAGGAGCGGATCTCGCGACCGAAGACCTTGGTGGGCGAGGTCTTCCGGACCCTGATCGCCGGCGGGTACGACGGTCCGCCGCCCACCTTCGGCATGGAGTGGACCGTGCTCTTCGGCAGCGTCTCAGCCGCTGTCGGACCACGTCGTGACCGCATCCGCCGGCGACCAGCGGTGAGCTAGCAACCCTTCGCGGGCCGAGAACGGTTGCTCATGCACCGCCGCCCGGCCCCACCAGCATCCGGCGGTGAGTCAGCAACCGATTCGAGCGCCGAATTGGTTGCTGGCTCACCGCTGCCCGCGGTCAGTCGGGCAGCACCCGCCGCAGGAAGGTCCGCGTCCGCTCCTCGCGCGGGTCGCTGAAGATCTGCGCGGGCGGACCCTGCTCGAGGATCCGACCCTTGTCGAGGAAGCAGACCGAGGTGGCGACGTCGCGGGCGAAGGCCATCTCGTGGGTGGCGATCACCATCGTCATGCCGGCCTCGGCCTCGGCCCGCACGATCGAGAGCACCTCGCCGACCAGCTCGGGGTCGAGGGCGGCGGTGATCTCGTCGAGGAGCAGCAGGGTCGGGTTGGTGCACAGCGCACGCACCAGGGCGGCTCGCTGCTGCTGGCCGCCGGACATCTGGTCGGGGTGCTTGCGGGCGTGGTCGGCGAGGCCGAACTTCTCCAGCAGCGACAGCGCCCGGGCCTCGGCGTCGGCGCGTCGTGCGCCGTGCACCTTCCGCGGCGCCAGCGTGCAGTTGTCGAGCACGCTCAGGTGCGGGAAGAGGTTGTAGGCCTGGAAGACCATCCCGATCTGCGAGCGCACCTCGCGCGCGTCTACGCGGGGGTCGGAGATCTCGCGCCCGTCGAAGGCGATCGTGCCGTCGTCGATGTCCTCGAGCAGGTTGAGGCAGCGCAGGAGCGTCGACTTCCCCGAGCCGGACGAGCCGATCAGGCAGACCACGTCGTGCGGCTGCACCATCAGCGAGACGTCGTCGAGGACGACGCGGTCGCCGTACGACTTGCGGAGGTTCGCGACCTCGAGCAGCGCGCTCACAGGACACCCGCCAGCTCGCGGCGACGCATCCGCGCGGTCAGCCAGTCGGTCAGTCGAGCCAGCGGCACCGTCAGCACGATGAAGAAGCAGGCGACCACGACGTACGGCGTGTAGTTGAAGTTGTAGTTGATGTAGTCACGTGCCACGAAGACCGCCTCGAACACGGCGGCGGACGACGCGAGCGCAGTGTCCTTCTGGAGCGAGACGAAGTCGTTGAGCAGCGGGGGTACGACGCGACGCACCGCCTGCGGGACGATCACGTGCCGCAGCGTCTGGCTGCGCGACAGGCCGAGGGCCTGCGCGCTCGACCACTGGGACGGGTGCACCGACTGGATGCCGGAGCGGAACACCTCGGCGACGTACGCGCTGTAGGAGATGACAAGCGCGACCGTCGCCCACACGAAGGGACTGTTGGTCACGCCGGCCAGGTCCAGGCTGGGTACGCCGAAGGCCAGCAGCACGACCAGCAGGATGGTCGGGATGCCCCGTACGACGTCGGTGTAGACCGTCGCGAGGAGACGCAGCGGGGTCAGCCACGGAGAGCGGCTGACGCGGGCCGTCGCGATCAGCATCGCGAGGACGAGGATGCAGACCTCGGCGATCAGGAACATCTTGATGTTGATCCACATCGCGACCCAGATGTCCGGGAAGACCGCCTTCGCGTCGTCCCAGCTGAAGAACGTCTCCTTCATGCTCGGCCAGCCGGGCGAGCTGACGAGCCCCAGCACGAGGCCGCCGATGACGACGACCGTCATCACCGAGGCGATCAGCAGCGACCGACGGCGCAGCCGGCTGCGAACCCGCCTGCGGTCGAGCTCGTGCTGGCTGGGGGACCACTCGCTCACTGGAGCTCAGGCACGCCCACGACGTCCGAGAGCCACTGCTTCTCGAGCGCGTCGATGGTGCCGTCCTCGCGCAGGGAAGCCAGGGCGGTGTTGACGCACGGGACCAGCTCGCTGCCCTTCTGGAAGAGCATGCCGAACTCCTCCTGCTCACCGGTGTCCGGCTGGAACTGCCCGATGATCGCGCTCTTCGGGATCTCCACCGCGGAGATGTAGAACGCGGTCGGGAGGTCCGCGAGGATGGCGTCGACCTGGTCGTTCTCGAGCGCCTGCTTGGCGGCGTTCGTGTCCTCGAACACCACCGGGTCCGTGTCCGGCTTGATGACGTCGCGGATCGCGGTCAGCGAGGTCGTGCCGGTCTGCGCGCCGAGCCGCAGGTCCTTGAGGTCGTCGAGGCTGGTCGCCTTCGCGCCCTTCGTGCCCTTCAGCGCGATCACGGCCTGGGCTGCCGAGTAGTAGCCGTCCGAGAAGTCCACGACGTCGGCGCGTGCCGGGGTGATCGAGATCTGGTTGATGTCGAAGTCGAACTTCTTCTCACCCGGCGCGTACGACGTGTTGAACGGGACCTTGATCCACTTCACCTGGTCCTGGCTGAAGCCGAGCTCGTCGGCGACGGCGTACGCCACGGCGGACTCGTAGCCCTTGCCATTCGTCGGGTCGTTGTCCACGAACCAGGGCTCGTACGCCGGGGAGTCGGTGCCGATGGTCAGCTGGCCCGGGGTCTTCAGGGCGAGCGCGTCGGTGGCGCACTCGTCGCCGCTCGCGCTGGGCGACGTCGACGAGTCAGCCGCGTCGGAGGACCCGCCGTCCGACTCCGGGGCGCAGGCAGCTGCGGCAAGGACGAGAGGCAGGGCGGCCGCGGCGGTCAGGGACCGACGCAGGGATCGACGTACGCGCATGGGAGAAGCGTAGGGCTGCGCTCAGCGAGCGCGGAAACCATCGACCCCCTGCGGACTCCCTGCGTGACCGGGAACACCTGGTCACGAGGTCCGCCGGTAGGTTGCCGGGGTGATCCGCGATCTCTCCGACGCCGAGGCCCGGGCCGCCCTGCCCCTGAAGTGGGAGACCCCGGACGTCACGCCGGCGTGGGTCGCGGAGATGGACTTCGCCCAGGCAGAGCCGATCACCGAGGCGCTCGTGGCCGCCGTACGACGCGGCGCCCTGGGCTATCCGCCGCACGGCGACGACCTCGGGGCGGCGTTCGCCGGCTTCGCCGCGCGGCACTGGGGCTGGGCGGTGCCGGCCGAGGCCTCGATCGCGACCGGTGGGGTGGTCAGTGGGATGCGCCTGGTGCTCGAGGTGCTCTGCCCGCCCGGCCCGGTCGCGGTGCCGATGCCGTCCTACCCGCCCTTCCGCCACGTCGTCGAGGTCACCGGGCGCGAGGTCGTGCCGATCGACCTCGACCCCGATGCCGACGACGCGAGCCTCGACCTGGCCGCGGTCTCACGCGCGTTCGCCGCCGGCGCCCGCACCCTGCTGCTCTGCAACCCGCACAACCCCCTGGGGCACGTGCCCTCGCGCGACCAGCTCGTCGCGCTGGCCGCCCTGGCCCGGGAGTACGACGCCCGCGTGGTCTCCGACGAGATCCATGGCCCGCTGGTGCTGCCGGGAGCGACATTCACGCCGTACCTCTCGGTGGACCCCCGCGGCATCGTGGTCACCAGCCCCTCGAAGGCGTTCAACATGCCCGCGACCCACGGCGCCCAGATCGTGGTCCTCGACCCGGCCGAGCGCGAGCGCCTCGAGGCCGCTCCGGTCCCGGCCCAGAACACCTGGTCGAGCCTCGGCATCGTTGCGGGCACGGTCGCCTGGCGCGACTGCGACGAGTGGCTCGCGGCGCTGGTCGACCGCCTCGCGACGCAGCGCGCCCTGCTGGCCGAGCTGCTGGCCGACCGGCTCCCGCAGGCCCGGATGCGGCCGCTGGAGGCGACGTACCTCGCCTGGCTCGACCTCCGGGCGTACGGCGTCGCCGACCCCGCCAGGGCCGCGCTCGCGCACGGCGTGCGGCTCGCGCCCGGTGAGGACTACCAGCCCGGGCTCGACGGTCACGTGCGGCTCAACCTCGCGACCAGTCCCGAGCGCCTGGAGCGGATCGTCGAGGGGGTGCGCACGGCTCTCGCCGCAGATGGCCGAACCGGCTCCGGCCACGGTTAGTCTCTGGGCGCGATGAGCAGCGAGAGCACGGTCCGGGAGAGCTTCCGCCCGGACATCCAGGGACTACGCGCGGTCGCGGTGCTCCTGGTGATCGCCTACCACCTCTACCCGAACCGGGTGAGCGGTGGCTTTGTCGGTGTCGACGTCTTCTTCGTGCTCTCCGGCTACCTCATCACCGCCCATCTCTACCGCGAGGCGGCCACGACCGGGCACCTCTCGCTGACCCGCTTCTGGGCGCGTCGGATCCGCCGACTGATGCCCGCCGCCCTCCTGGTGCTCGCGGTGTGCGCGATCTCGACCTGGGCCTGGGTGCCACGGTCGATGTGGGACCAGACGCTGCGTCAGATCGCGGCGAGCGCGCTCTTCGTCGAGAACTGGGCGTTGGCGGCCGACGCGGTCGACTACTCGGCTCTCGGCAACCAGCCAACCCTGGTGCAGCACTACTGGTCGCTCTCGGTCGAGGAGCAGATGTATCTGGTCTGGCCGCTGCTCGTGGTCGCCGCCCTCCTGCTCGTACGGCGCACCAGGCTCAGCCTGCGCTCGACGCTCAGCGTCCTCGTCGGTCTCGTCGTGGTGGCGTCGTTCATCTACTCCGTCAGCACCACCTCCGACGGGGCTGCTCGCGCCTACTTCGCGACCCCCACTCGCGCCTGGGAGTTCGGGCTCGGCGCCCTGATCGGGATCCTCGGCACCACCGCTGCCACCGGCGCCGAGACCTGGCGGCGCGGGCGCGAGCCGCTCCAGGTCGTAGCGGGGTGGGCTGGCCTCGTGGCCGTCGTCTGGGCTGGCCTGAGGGTCTCCGACGCCACCGCGTACCCGGGCTGGATCGCCGCCGTACCCGTCCTCGGCACAGCCACGGTCATCGTCGCCGGCTCCGGCACCTCACCGCTGGGTGTGGCGCGTCTGTTGTCGTGGCGGCCAGCCACCTTCGTCGGCGACATCTCCTACTCGATGTACCTGTGGCACTGGCCGATGGTCGTCGTGCTGCCCTTCATCACCGGCGTTGACCTGCGCACCCGCGACAAGATCGTCATCTTCCTCGCCACCGTGGTCGTCGGCTGGGCATGCACCCGATTCGTCGAGATGCCCATGCGCGCGTCCCGACTTCTCGTGGGCACTCCGTGGCGTGCGTACGCCTCAGCCGCGGCCGGCATGGCCTTGGTGGTCGTCATGGCCGGCGCGCTCCGGGTGGACCTCGACCACGACATCGCGAGGGCCGAGTCGGCAGCGGACGAGATGCTGCAGCAAGCCCAGACCGGCGAGGCCCGGTGCTTGGGGCCAGCGGCACTCGACCCCGACGCCACCGCCGCGTGTGGGCCGATCTCCGGTGATGGCCGCCCTCCGATCAACCCCGCGGCCGTGGCCCGTCAGAACACCGAGCTCGCCTACCCGGGCTGCCAGTCGTCGGCGGACGAGCCGACGGTGCGCACCTGCACACTCGGTGCGACCGGCTCCCGGCCGACCCGGACCGTGGCGATCGTCGGTGACTCCCACGCCACCCACTGGTTCAGCGCCCTGGACACGCTGGGCCGCGCGCTCGACTGGCGCGTGCTCACCTACACCCGCTCATCGTGCCCGTTGACCGAGGCCCGTCGGATCCACACCACGGACGACGCGCCCGGCCGCGGCGCCACGTGCCTTCGGTCGAACCGCGCGGTCGTACAGCGCCTCGTCGATGATCGCGCGATCGACACCGTCTTCGTGTCGGCGTACTCCTCTGTCTACCGGTGGGCGCAGGCCCCAGGCAGCACGCTCGACGACCCGGCCACCGACGGGTTCCACGCGGTCTGGCAGCGGCTGACCGATGCCGGCAAGCAGGTGGTCGTGATCCGCGACGTGCCTGCGGTCAAGGACGGCGTCAACTCCCCGGACTGCCTCGAGCAGCACCCGGGCGAGCCCCTCGACTGCGCCACGCGACGCGCGGCGATCCCTCGTGACGTCGAGGCCGAGGCCGTTGGCGCCGGCTCACCCGACGGCGTGCACCTCGTCGACCTGACCGATCACTTCTGCGACGCCCAGACCTGCTACGCGGTCGTCGGCGATGTGGTGGTCTACCGGGACTACAGCCACCTCTCGAAGGAGTACTCGGCACTCCTGGCGCCGTACCTCGGACGCGCGTTCGCAGGGTTGGAGCTGCCGGCGCCGTGAGTCCCGCGCTGGTCTAACCGAGCGAACGGGTCTGCGCAGCGATCATCTCGGCGAACCACTCGAAGGAGCGCTTCGGCGTGCGCTGCAGCGTCTCGTAGTCGACGTGCACGAGGCCGAACCGCTGACCGAAGCCCTCGGCCCACTCGAAGTTGTCCAGCAGCGACCAGGCGTAGTAGCCGCGGACGTCGACGCCGCGCTGGACGGCGGTCGCGACCGCCCGCAGGTGGGCGTCGAGGTAGTCGATGCGCGCCTGGTCGTCGACGACCCCCTGCTCGTCCGGTCCGACGTTGTAGGAGCAGCCCGACTCGGTGATGTAGATCGGCGGCAGCGCGGCGCGGTAGCGGGCGCGCAGCAGGATCAGCAGCTCACGCAGCGCATCCGGGACGACCGGCCAGCCGAAGTCGGTGACCGGGTAGCCGAGCAGCTCGCGGAACTCGAACGGCATCTCCGAGTCCTCGCCGGCGGCCGCGACCTTCAGCGGGTTGTAGTAGTTGACGCCGTAGAAGTCGAGCGGCTGCCGGATGGTCGCCATGTCGCCGTCCTGGACGATGTCCTCGAAGAGCGGGGCGAGGTCGGCCGGGTAGCGGCCGAGCAGCATCGGCTCGCTGAACATGCCGTTCCACAGGGCGTCGAAGAGCTTGGTGGCCCCGATGTCGGCCGGCTCCTCGCTCGCCGGCCACATCGGAGCGTGGTTGTTGGCGCAGCCGATGCTGGTGGCGCCGGCGGCGCGCAGCGCGACCGCGGCCCGGCCGTGGGCCAGCAGCAGGTGGTGGGCGACGGGCATCGCGTCGAACATCAGCTCCCGGCCCGGCGCGTGCTGGCCGGTGGCGTAGCCCATCATCATCACGACGTTGGGCTCGTTGACCGGGATCCAGTGCTCCACCCGGTCGGCGAACCGCTCGCCGAGGATCCCGGCGTACTCGGCGAACCTCTCGACGGTCCTGCGGTTCAGCCAGCCGCCGTCGTCCTCGAGCGCCTGCGGGAGATCCCAGTGGTAGAGCGTCACCATCGGCTTGACGTCGTTGGCGAGCAGCTCGTCGATGAGCCGGTCGTAGAAGCCCAGGCCCTTCGCGTTGGCCGGACCGGAGCCGCTCGGCTGGATGCGCGGCCACGAGACCGACAGCCGGTAGCCGCCGACGCCGAGCCGCTTCATCAGCGCGATGTCCTCGACGTAGCGGTGGAAGTGGTCGCACGCGACTGCCCCGCTCGAGCCGTCCTGGATCCGCCCCGGCTGCGCGCAGAAGGTGTCCCAGATGCTCGGACCCTTGCCGTCCTCGGTGGCCGCACCCTCGATCTGGTACGACGCCGTGCTGGTCCCGAACCGGAAGCCGGGCGGGAGCTGAGGAAGACCCGAGGTCGGGCGAGGGTCAGGCACGGGCACAATGATGCCTGTGAGCGTTGAGATCCGCCGTGGAACGGGACGCTTCCTCACCCGGGGTGAGGGACATTTCACCCGGCACTCGTTCTCGTTCGGGCAGCACTACGACCCGGACAACGTCCGCTTCGGTCCGCTGGTGTGCCACGACGACCACCTGCTCGGTCCGGGCACCGGCTTCGAGGACCACCCGCACCGCGACCTCGAGATCGTGACGTGGGTGCTCACGGGATCGCTCCAGCACTCCGACTCCGCGGGCCACACCGGCGTCGTCCGCCCCGGTGAGGTGCAGGTGCTCTCGGCCGGTTCCGGCGTGACCCACGCCGAGATCGCCGGACCGGAAGGCCCGACCCGGTTCGTCCAAGCCTGGTTGACGCCTGAGTCGGTGGACACGCCGCCGGCGTACTCCGTCACACCCGTCGACCTGGTGCCCGGCGAGCTGACCGAGGTGGTGCGGATCGGCGATGCGACCTTCCGCGTCGCGCGGCTGTCGGCCGGTGACACCGTGACGCTCCCCGACGAGCCGCTCCAGCACGTCTTCGTCGCCGGCGGCGCACTCCAGCGCTCCTCGATGGCAGAACCGCTCGCCGACGGCGACGCGTTCCGGATCACCGACCGGCCCGGGCTCGCGATCACCGCCGCCGCCCGCACCGAGCTGCTGGTCTGGACGTTCGCCTGAGTCTGGCGGCGCGCACCTGGCGCATGACTGTTCAGGTGTTGCGCCCCGGAAGAGCGGTAACACGGCGTTAAGCCGCGGACCCGCTCAGCAGATGACCGCGAGCGCGCCCGGCACGACCTCGACGACTGCAGGCGCGGAGCCGAGGACAGGCAGCGGACCGAGCGGTTCGCCGTCGCCGCCGACCGGGATCGGGGTGCGCGAGCTGCCCGACACCTCCACCCGCGCGCCGGACAGCACCGTGACCTCGTCGAGGTGGACGTGCGCGCCGTCGTACACCTTCGGCAGCGAGCGCATCAGCGCCAGCCGGGACGCGGCCTCGATCACGACCACGTCGAGGAGGCCGTCCTCCACCGAGGCGGGCGGCGCGATCTGCATGCCCTGGCCGTAGTACGCCGAGTTCGCGACGACGACCGTCGCAGCGTCGTACTCCCGCGCCTCCCCGTCGACCGAGACCCGGTACCGCCCAGGGCGGTAGGTGGCGAGGGCGCGCAGCGCGGCGTACGGGTACTGCAGCCCACGCGGGAGCCAGGTCGCGCCGTCGACGATCTCGGCGGCGCGGGCGTCCACGCCGGCGTAGACCGACCCGGCGACCATCCGCGGCTCGGCGAGGCCGGACACGGAGAGCAGGTCGACCCGGCGTACGGCGGACTCCAGCAGCACCCGCGCCTGGCCGGCCGCGTCGTCGGGCAGACCGAGCATCCGGGCGAAGTCGTTGCCCCGTCCGGCCGGCACCACCGCGAGCGTCGCGTCCCGGCCGGCGACCAGACCGGCGAGCGACGACAGCATCCCGTCGCCGCCGACCGAGACCACGACGTCGCCGCGCCCGACGGCCTCGTCGACCAACCGTGCCATCGCCTGCGGACCGGGTGAGTAGGTGACGTCGACGACCGCGCCGGCGTCGCGCAGCGCCCGGGCGACGGGGACGACGGCGCCGGGCGCCGCGCCGCCACCGGAGGTCGGGTTGACCAGGAACGTGAAGGAGCGCGTCACGGAATCAGCACTCCCGGGTTGAGGATGCCGGTCGGGTCGAGGTCGGCCTTGACCGCGCGCAGCACCGAGACGCCGAGCGGCCCGATCTCCTGCGCCAGCCACGGTTTGTGGTCGGTGCCGACCGCGTGGTGGTGGGTGATCGTCGCGCCGGCGGCGATGATGGCGTCACTGGCGGCGACCTTCGCGCGCTGCCACTGAGCCAGCGGCTCCTCCGACTCCGCCGCTGCGACCGTGAAGTAGAGCGAGCACCCGGTCTCGTAGACGTGCGAGATGTGGCAGAGCACGATCGACGGATCGCCCAGCGACCCGACGAGCGCGGCCTTCACATCGGCGTACAGCCGATCGACGTTGGACCAGAAGGTCGCGGTCTCCAGCGTCTCGACGAGCACGCCCACGTCGAGCATCGAGTCCCGCAGGTACGGCGCGTCGAACCGGCCGTGCGCCCACCTCTCTCCCGCGCCCTCGCCGACCGCGTCGCCGCCGAGGTCCGCCAGCACCGCGGTGACCGCGGCCCGCTTGGCAGCGACTGCGGCAGGGGTGCCCTCGAAGCCGGTGATCATCAGGCAACCGGCCGCCGCCTCGCTCCCGATCGCTCCGGGGTCCGCCAGGTTGAGCGCGGTCTCAGCCTCGTCGGACAGCCGGATCACGGTCGGCAGCAGGCCGGACTGGGCCAGGGTCCGCATCGCCGCGGCTCCCTCGGTGAACGACGGCCAGCGCCACCCCTCGTAGATCTTGACCTCCGGCAGTGCCCGCACCCGCACCGTGACGGCGGTGATGACGCCGAAGGCGCCCTCGGAGCCGAGGATCAGCTGGCGCAGGTCGGGGCCGGCCGCGTTGGCCGGCGCACTGCCCAGGTCGAGACGGCCGCGCGGGGTGGCGACGGCGAGCCCGACGACCAGCGCGTCGAACCTGCCGTAGCCGGCGCTGGACTGGCCGCTCGAGCGGGTGGCGGCGAAGCCGCCGATCGAGGCGTACTCCCACGACTGCGGGTAGTGGCCGAGGGTCACGCCCTCCGCGGCCAGCAGCGCCTCGGCCTCCGGGCCGCGCAGACCGGGCTCGAGGGTCGCCGTCATCGAGGTGTGGTCGACGGCGACCAGCCGCCTCAGCCGCACCAGGTCGAGGCTGAGGACGCCCGCGAAGCCCTCGCGACGGGCGACCAGTCCGCCCGTGACCGACGTACCGCCGCCGAAGGGCACCACCGCGAGGTGGTGCTCGACCGCGAAGGCGAGGACGGCCGCGACCTCCTCGTGCGAGCCAGGGCGGACGACGGCGTCGGGCGCGTCCGACAGGTCGCCGGCGCGCATCCGGAGCAGGTCGGGGGTGGACTTGCCGCGGGTGCGCAACCGGCGGGTCTCGTCGTCGATCCGCACGTGGTCGGCCCCGAGGAGGTCGCTCAGGTCGGCGAGCAGCGCAGCGTCGATCGCGGTCGCAGCGAGCGGCGGATCGACGAGCGCCGGGCGCTCGTCCAGCCCGAAGACCAGCTCGACCATCCCGCGGGCATCGTCGGGAAGGGCCTGGGCGCGGGCCGGGTCGCCCCAGCGCGAGGGGTGCATCTCGTCGGTCATGAGTTACACTGTGACACATGACGTCACTTCGTCACAACGGCCCCGACGAGCTCGCCCACCGAGGGACACCCGAACCGCGCGACTCCTACCTGGACGCCGCCCGCGACTGCCTCCTCGACGTCGGCTGGCGGCGGACGACCCTGACCGAGGTCGCGCGCCGAGCCGGCGTCTCCAGGATGACCATCTACCGCACGTGGGCCGACATGCCGCGGCTGCTCTCCGACCTGATGACCCGCGAGTGGAACGGCGTCGTCGCCGACGCCCTGGCCGACGAGGACCCGGAGACCCCGACCGTCGAGCGCCTGGTCGGCGACATCATCGGGACCGTCCGGAGACTGCGCGAGAACGAGCTCTTCCTCCGCATCGTCGACCTCGACCCGGAGCTGATCCTCCCCTACCTGTTCTCGCGTCGCGGCCGCTCGCAGGAGGCGATCCTCGAGCTCACCGTCGCCGCCCTCGGCGAGGCCCAGGCCGCCGGCGAGGTGCGTGAGGGCAACCCGGAGCTGATGGCCCGGGCGATGCTGCTCGCCGCACACGGTTTCGTGCTCTCGGCACACACGATGGTCGACGACGACGTCTCGCTCGAGGACCTCGACTCCGAGCTCCGCCGCGCACTGACCCGGGGGCTGCAGCCATGAGCGTCTCCACCACCGCCGGCACGCGGATCACGCCCGGCCTCACCGACGCCCCCACCCAGGTGGACATGGTGGTGATCGGGCTCGGCATCACCGGGGTCGGGGTCGCGCTCGACGCGGTCACCCGCGGCCTCTCCGTGCTCGCCGTGGACGCGCACGACCTCGCCTTCGGCACGTCGCGCTGGTCCTCCAAGCTGGTCCACGGCGGCCTGCGCTACCTGGCCAAGCTGCAGTTCGGCGTCGCCCACGAGAGCGCCGTCGAGCGCGGCATCCTGATGGAGCGCACCGCCCCCCACCTCACCCACGCCATCTCGATGGTGATCCCGCTCGGCTCGATCACCACCCGTCGACTGGCGGTCCTCACCGGCGCCGGGCTCGTCGGTGGCGACGTGCTGCGGCGTGCGGCCGGCACCTCCTCCGAGACCCTCCCCCGCCCCCGGCACATCTCCGCGGTGGAGGCGCTCCAGCTCGCTCCGCTGCGCACCGCCGGTCTGCGGGGGGCGCTGGTCACCTGGGACGGCCAGCTCGAGGACGACGCCCGCCTGGTCGCCAACGTCGCGCGCACCGCGGCGTCGTACGGCGCCCACGTCCGCACCCGCGCGCGCGTGCTGTCCGCGACCGGCACGTCGGTCGAGCTGCGTGACGAGCTGAGCGGCGCCACGACGACGGTGACCGCACGGACGGTCGTCAACGCGACCGGCGTCTGGGCCGGCGACCTCGTCCCCGAGGTGACGCTGCGCCCGAGCCGCGGCACCCACCTGGTCCTGCGCGGGTCGAGCATCCCGGGCCTGCGCACCTCGGTCTTCGCGCCGATCCCGGGCACCACGGGCCGCTTCATCAACGTGCTCCCGCAGCCCGACGGCACGATCTACATCGGTCTCACCGACGAGCCCGTCGAGGGCGAGATCCCCGACGTGCCCGAGCCCTCCGAGCCCGAGATCGGCTTCCTCCTCGACGTGGCCTCGGCGGCGTTCGCGATGCCGCTGCACCGCAGCGACGTGATCGGGGCGTACGCCGGGCTCCGGCCGCTGCTGTCCTCCGGGCACGAGTCCGGTACGACGTCCGACCTGTCGCGGCGGCACGCGGTGCTCACCAGCACCACGGGCGTCATCACGATCGTGGGCGGCAAGCTCACCACGTACCGCCGGATGGCGCAGGACGCCGTCGACGCCGCAGTTGCTCACGTCGGCCTGGCCGCGACGCCGTGCCGCACTGCGGACCTCCCGCTGCTCGGCGCGGCCCCGCGCGCCCGGCTGGCCGAGCTCGAGGAGCCGGCCCGCCTGGTCCGGCGCTTCGGCACCGACGCCCGACTGGTGCTCGACAACGCACGGACCGTCAGCGGTCTCGGCGACGACGAGCTGCTCGCCCCGGTCGCCGAGGGGGTGCCGGTCACCCTGGCCGAGCTGATCTTCGGGGTCACCCACGAGGGCGCCGCCGACGTCGACGACCTCCTCGACCGGCGCACCCGTGTCGGGCTGGTCGCGGCCGACCGCGCCCTCGCCGTACCCGCTGCCGAGCGCGCGCTCCAGGTCGGGTTCGCCGCACAGCGATGACTTCTGACGTCGACGCGTGTCGGTACCCGGAGGCAGACTGGACGACGCAAGGAGCAGCAGACCATGACGGCAGTGAAGGCGAAGACCGTGACCAGCCCCGACATCGGCACAGCAGAGCTCGACGACTTCCCGTCCCTCACGCAGCGCTACCAGCGCGAGCTGCTCGCTCACTGCTATCGGATGTCGGGCTCGGTGCACGAGGCCGAGGACCTCGTGCAGGAGACGTTCCTGCGCGCCTGGAAGGCTGCCGACAAGTTCGAGGGCCGCTCGTCGGTGCGCACCTGGCTCTACCGGATCGCTACCAACGTCTGCCTCACCAACCTCGAGAGCCGGCCCCGCCGGCCGCTGCCCGCCGGCCTCGGCACGCCCGACGCGATGGCCGGTGACGCCCTGGAGACCGACCACGAGATCGCCTGGCTCGAGCCGGTGCCCGACGCCGCTGTCGAGGTCGCCGAGCGCGACACGATCCGGCTCGCGTTCGTCGCCGCGCTCCAGCACCTGCCGGCCCGCCAGCGGGCGGTCCTGATCCTGCGCGACGTGCTGCGCTGGTCCGCGGCCGAGGTCGCCGAGGTCCTCGACACGTCGTCCGTCGCGGTCAACTCGGCCCTCCAGCGCGCGCACGCCCAGCTCGCCGAGCGCGGCCTGACCGCCGACACCGTCGAGCCCAACCTGAGCGCCGCCCAGCAGCGGATGCTGGAGCGCTACGTCGACGCCTTCTGGCGCAAGGACGTCGACTCCATCGTCGGCATGCTGACCGCCGAGGCCACCTGGGACATGCCGCCGTTCACCAGCTGGTACCGCGGCCGCGCCAACATCGGCTGGCTCATCGGCACCGAGTGCCCCGGCGACGCCCACGACATGGTGATGCTGCCGACCACGGCCAACGGGCAGCCGGCGTACGGCCTCTACATGCGTACGCCGCAGGGCGACTTCGCGCCCTTCCAGCTCCAGGTGCTCGACCTCGACGGCGAGCACGTCCGCCACGTCACCGCCTTCTTCGACACGGAGCTGTTCGCCACCTTCGGGCTGCCCCCGGCCCTCCCGGCCGACCACGCTCCAGGGATCCCTGCACCGAGCACCCCGTGACCACGACCCTGCCCGCCTCGGTCGAGCTGCTCGCCGAGGCGCTGGGCTACACCCGGCCCCGGCTGTCGGGGGTGCGCGGCGGCCTGCTCGACCGGCCCACGCCGTGCGCGGACTGGCGTCTGTGCGATCTGCTCGAGCACATGGAGGACTCGCTGGACGCCTTCACCGAGGCGGCCGGCGGCCAGGTGGCCGTGCACCTCACGCACACGACCGAAGGCCTGATCTCGGCGCTCGAGGAGAAGGCCTGCGCCCTGCTCGGCGCCTGGAGCCGACCCGGTCCCGGCGACGTGCTCGTCGGCGGCCTCGACCTGGCCAGCCACCTCCTGGTCGCCACGGCGGCCCTCGAGATCACCACGCACGGCTGGGACGTCGGCTGCACGCTCGGCGATCCGACGCCGGTCCCGCCCGACCTCGCCGAGGCGCTGCTGCCGGTCGCGCACCTGACGGTGACCGCCGCCGACCGGGGACGCCGGTTCGCCCCGGAGGTGCAGGTCGGACCAGACGCGACCCCGGAGCGCCGGCTCCTCGCCTTCCTCGGACGGGCCTGACTGGTCCAGCACAGCACGGAGTTTCCGGCGTTTGCCCCTCGGGGGAGTGCGCTGCTTCCTACTCTCTGCACCATGCCGTCCCCCCAGGCCACCACGGCCACTGGCGTTGAGCAGCGCGCCCCGATCCTCGACCCTGACGAGCTGCTCAGCCGTGGGTTGTTCAACGCCCGCGCCGGAGCCATCACCGCCGCGATCGACCACCTCACCCGAGCCGACGAGCTCGACGACGACGAGCTCGACGCGCTGCAGCGCTCGCGCCTGCTCGCCGCCCTGCTCGACTGCCGGCTCGCGCGCGGCGAGCTGGTCGAGGCCCGGCGCGTCGGCGAGCGGCTCGGACGCAACCTGGGCCTGCCCGGGTTGGCGGGCGCGACCGCCCACCATGCACGCGGCGAGCTGTGCGCTGCGCTCGACGAGGTGGAGCTGGCGGCCGCGCACTTCGCCCGCATCCCCGGCCTGCTCGACGCGGGCCAGGACGACCCCGATGTCCTGCCGTGGCGGACCGCCGCCGCGATGGCCGCCGTCCGGCTCGGCCACCGCGTCGAGGCCACGGCGCTGGCTCGCGAGCACCTCGCCCTCGCCGGGACCGCCGGTGCGGCGTACCCGGTCGCGCTCGGGCTGCGCACCCTGGCCACCGTCGACGCCCACACCGACCGGACTGGGCTGCTGCGCCGGGCGCTGGCAGAGCTCGACGGCGTCCCGGCCGCCCGGCTGCGAGCGCAGATCGACACCGACCTCGCCGGCCTGCTGCTGCTCACCGCCGGCCCGGGCAGCTCCGCCGAGGGCCTCGAGCTGTTGCGCGGCGCGGAGGCGTACGCCGGCGACCAGTGCCTGTGGCCGCTGCTCGGCCGGATCCGCCGGCTGCTGGGCCGGATGGGTGAGGAAGCGCGCCCGGTGCTCGGTGAGACCCTCGCCTCGCTGACCGCGGCGGAGCAGCGGGTCGCCCGGCTGACGGCCACCGGGCTGACCAACCGCGGGATCGCGGACCAGCTGGTCGTCACCGTCAAGGCCGTCGAGTGGCACCTCTCGCGCATCTACCGCAAGCTCGGCATCAGCTCCCGGGGCGCGCTCGCGTCTGCTCTCGGTCCGGGAGCCTGAGCACGCTCTAGGGTGTCGACATGTCGCAACGGACGATCCACTCCGTCGTGCGCATGGGCGGGCGGGACCCGCACGAGACCGGCCGGGTCGCCACCCCGCTCGAGCTGCTCTTCGACCTGACCTTCGTCATCGCCTTCGGCGCGGCGGCCGGCGAGCTCGCGCACTTCCTCGCCGCGGGCTACGTGTGGGAAGGGATCGTCGGGTTTCTCTTCGCGACCTTCGCCGTGACGTGGGCGTGGATCAACTTCTGCTGGTTCGCGTCGGCGTACGACACCGACGACTGGATCTACCGGCTCTCGACGATGGTGCAGATGGTCGGGGTGCTCATCCTCGCGCTCGGCCTGCCCCCGATGTTCGAGTCGCTGCACGAGGGCGACTACGTCGACAACGGCGTGATGGTGCTCGGGTACGTCGTGATGCGGGTGCCGATGGTCTTCCAGTGGTGGCGCGCCTCGCGCCAGGACCCCGAGAGGTCGAGGGCCTGCTGGTCCAACATCGTCAGCATCCTGGTCCCGCAGGTCGGGTGGATCGTGCTCGCCCTGGCCCACACCTCGATCCCGGTCACCTTCGCGTGCATCGGCGTGCTGGTGCTCGGCGAGACGATGGGTCCGCTCGTGGCGGAGCGTCGCTTCGGCGGCATCCCCTGGCACCCCCACCACGTCGCCGAGCGCTACGGGCTGCTGGTCATCATCGCCCTCGGCGAGGGCCTGATCGGCACGGTCGCGACCCTCTCGGCGATCATCACCGAGGAGGGCTGGACCGTCGACGTCGCCGTGCTCGGGCTGGCCGGCGTCGGGGTGACCTTCGGGATGTGGTGGACCTACTTCGTGATCCCGAGCGGCGACCTGCTGCACGCCCACCGCGAGCGCTCCTTCGGGTGGGGCTACGGGCACATCCCGTTCTTCGGAGCCCTGGTCGCCGTGGGCGCGGGCCTGCACGCCGCGGCGTACAGCCTGGAGGACCACTCGGAGCTCAGCGACACCGCCACGACGCTGACGGTGGTGGTGCCGCTCGCGGCGTACGTGGCGCTGATGTACCTGCTCTACGCGCAGCTCACCCGGACGGTCGACCCGTTCCACCTCGTGCTGGTGCTGGGCTCGGCCGTCGTCCTCGGGGTGGGGGTGCTGATGGTCGCCGCCGGTGCGCCGCTGACCTGGTCGCTGCTGGTCGTCGCGCTCACGCCCTGGGTGACCGTCGTGGGCTACGAGGCCGTGGGTCACCGGCACAACGAGCAGGTCCTCGACGCCCTATAGCGGGTGCGCGATCTCGTCCTGCGGCAGCTTCGCCACGACGATCGCGACGACCGCTGCCACGGCCGGCAGCGTGCCCGCGATCAGGAACGTCGTCCGCAGGCCGATCGCCTCGGAGACCGGCCCGGCGACCGCCATCGAGATCGGCATCAGGCTGATCGAGACGAAGAAGTCGAGCGAGGCCACCCGCCCCAACAGGTGAGGCGGCACCCGCCGCTGCAGCAGGGTCCCCCAGATCACCATCGGTGCGGAGAACAGGGCTCCGAGCACCAGCGCGGCGACGACCAGCTGCCAGATCTGTGTCGCCACACCCATCACGGCGAAGGGCAGGCAGCCGACGCCCCACATCAGGTTCATCCAGGTCAGGTAGCGACGCGGCATCGGCCGCGAGGCGACGACCAGCGAGCCGACCGCGCCGCCGATGCCGAAGGCGGCGAGCACCAGCGCGTGGTCGTGCGGACCGCCGCCGAGCTTGTCCTTGATCAGGAAGGGCATCAGCACCTCGAGCGGACCCATGATCAGGAAGACCATCAGCGAGGCGAAGACGAGCGTGGCGAGCAGCCAGGGCGTCCGCACCATGTAGACGAAGCCCTCGCGCAGGTCGTGGAGCACCGAGGTCGCGGGGTGGTCGGCGTCGCGGCGTACGGGCGTCGACGGCACCGTCGACAGCGCGGCCAGCCCGGCGAGCGAGCAGACGGCCGCGACCGTGAGCGCGGCCCCCGGGGACACGGCCCCGACCACGAGACCGGCGACGGCCGGGCCGAGCGCCTGGCCGATCGTCGGCCGGATCATGCCCTCGAAGCCGTTGACGGCGAGCAGGTCCTCCTCGGGCACCAGCGCGGGGAGCCAGGCGGAGTACGCCGGGTAGTAGAAGGCCATCGCGGCGCCGATGACGAAGCCGACCACCGCGAGCTGCCAGAGCCGGGTGAGATCCGTGACGGAGAGGGCCGCGACCAGACCCATGCAGGCGAACTCCGTCGCCGCGACGCAGAGCAGGATCACCTTCTGCGGCACCCGGTCGGCGACCACCCCGCCGAGCAGCGCGGGCAGCAGGACCCCGACCGCGCTGGCGGTCGAGACGAACGAGAGCTGGGCCGGCCCGCCGCCGAGCCGGATGACCTCCCAGACGAGGCCGACCACCCACACCCCGCCGGCGAACGTCGCCAGCACCAGCGCGACGGCCAGCCGCCGGTACGCCGAGTGGCGGAAGGGCGTCAGCGCGCGCGGCAGCCCGGTGCGCTGCGGCGCGACGTCGGTGCGGGTCATGTCTCCCCCTTCGGAGGTTCAGTCTCCCTGGTCCCGCCGATGCTCCCCACCGATTTTCGCCCGACCTCAACGGTGTGACGTGAGCACGACCTTGCCGAGGGCACGCCGTGCCTCGAGGTCGGCGTGCGCGCGCGCTGCCTCGCGCAGCGGGTACGCCGTCACGAGCGGCCGCCACCGCCCGGACGCCACCCGGTCGAGAGAGCGGGCCGCCAGTCCCGCGATGCCGCCGGGCAGGGCCGCCATCCGCGGGCCGAGGCTCCAGCCGGCGGTGATCGAGCGGCGCACCAGGTCGTCGGTGCTCAGCCGGGTCGGCTCACCGGCGCTGAAGCCGAACATGACCAGCCGCCCACCCGGTCGCAGCAGCTCGAGCGCCGCGCGACCGACCGCACCACCGACCCCGTCGTACACCACGCTTGCGCCTGCGACGACCTGCTCCTGCCAGCCGTCCCGGCGGTAGTCGACGACCTGGTCGGGGGCGAGGTCGGCGAGGCGCGCCGTACGGTCCGGGCCTCCGGCCGCGGCGATCACGGTGGCGCCGTGGGCCTGGGCGTCCTGGACGAGCAGCCAGCCCACTCCCCCGGCCGCGGACAGGACGAGGACGACGTCATCGGCTGTGGTCGGCTCGAGCTCCGCGACCCCGAGAGCGGTGCGTCCGGTGCCGATCGCGGCCACGGCGTCGGCCCACCGGACCTGGTCGGGCACCGCGAGGAGGAGGTCCACCGACGTGACGGCCTGCTCGGCGTAGCCCCCTGGCACCGGGCCGAGGTGCGCAGCGACACGTCGACCCAGCCAGGACTCGTCGACACCGTCACCGACCGCGTCGACCGTGCCCGCGACCTCCCGTCCGGGGATGGTCGGCAGGTCCGGTGGTGGGAGCGGGCCGGGCAGGCCACGCCGGATCGTGGTGTCCAGGAGGTGCACCCCGCTGGCCGCGACCGCGATCCGCACCTGGCCGGGGGCGGGGGTCAGGTCGGGGAGGACCTCGAGGACCAAGACCTCGGGTGGGCCGAGCTCGTGCTGCCTGATCGCGCGCATGGGCTCATCCCACAAGTTGAAGCGAACTTGAAGTCAAGCACCGGTGTCGCCCAGCCAGCGCAGCCACCGCCCGTGCCCGTGGGTCCAGGCCACCGCCCGGCCGTCGACCCCGAGCACGAAGCCCCGGACGTCGCCGGGCATCGGCGGCCCGCTCTCCGAGACCCGCGGCAGCACGCGCGGGCCTTCGTTGCTGATCCAGTGGCAACGACCGCCCGCGACGAGGTCGGTCATCAGGTCGTGGAAGCGGGCACGGTCGGCGTCGTCGAGGTAGGCGATGACGGCACTGTGGAAGACCACGACCGGACCGTACGCCGACGCCTCGTCCACCAGCGCCGGGAGCTCGGTCAGCAGGTCGCCGCGGCGCAGGCGGGGCGGGTCGCTCCGGGCGACCTCGATCGCACACCGCAGCAAGGCGCGCCGGTCGTCGTGCTCGGGCCAGACGAGGGTGGTCAGCCAGGCCATCTCGTCCTCGTCGGTGACGTCGAGCGGGTTCAGGTCGACGCCGCCGCGATAGGTGACGACAGGCCGCACGCCCGGCAGCGGCGCCGGTCCCTCGACCCGGGCGGCGAGGACCGGTCGCCCGCCGGCGCCGAGACGGACCACCCCACCCGATGTCGTCCACTCGTAGTCGTAGCGGTCGGGATAGAGGACGAGTCCGGCGCTCGGCCCGACCTCGACGAGTGCCAGGGGCCCGGCGTCACCCAGCAGCCCGAACGCCGGCAGCAGGGTCGCCAGCCTCCCCACCTCGTTGGTCTGGGTCGCACGAGCCAGGACCGTCGCCTCGATCCGGCCGTCGTCGCCGAGCAGCGCGCGCCGGAGCCCGTCGTACGGTCCGGGAGCGGCGACGCCGTGCCAGCGCGCGGCGGCGAAGACCAGGTTGGGCTGGCGCTTCCACACCGGCAGCCGGTCGAGCCAGGCCAGCACCTCCGGGTCCCCGGCGACGCCGCTCGCCCACACCGCGAAGCAGGGCGAGTCACCCTCGGCGTCGGCAGCGAAGTCGACATACTGCTGCCGGGTCTCTCCGTGCACCTCCACCGGGATCGGCCTCAGTCGGCCGGCAGCGCGACGTACGTCGTCTCGAGATACTCCTCGATGCCCTCGAACCCACCCTCACGACCGAAGCCGCTCTGCTTGACGCCGCCGAACGGAGCCGCCGGGTTGGAGATCAGGCCGGTGTTGATGCCGACCATGCCGAACTCCAGCGCCTCGGCCAGCCGGATCGTCCGCGACAGGTCGCGGGTGTAGGCGTAGGACGCCAGGCCGTAGACCGTGTCGTTGGCCTGTCGGATCGCCTCCTCCTCGGTCTCGAAGGTGGTGATCGGGGCGACCGGCCCGAAGATCTCCTGGACGTTGATCTCGGAGTCGGCCGGGACGTCGAGCAGCACGGTCGGGGGGTAGAAGAAGCCGGGCCCGTCGGGCGTCTGGCCCCCGGTCACGACCGTGGCGCCGTCGTGGATCGCGTCGGTGACCAGCTGGCTGACGCTCTCGATGGCCTTCTCGTCGATGAGCGGGCCGACGTCGACGCCGTCGTCCTGGCCGCGGCCGACGGTGAGGGCGCCCATCCGCCGGCCGAGCTTCTCGGCGAACTCCTGGGCCAGCGAGCTGTGCACCAGGAACCGGTTGGCGGCGGTGCAGGCCTCGCCCATGTTGCGCATCTTGGCGACCATCGCGCCATCGACGGCGGCGTCGACGTCAGCGTCCTCGAAGACGAGGAAGGGCGCGTTGCCACCGAGCTCCATGCTGAGGCGCTGCAGCTGGTCGGCCGACTGCCGCACCAGCATCTTGCCGACGCCGGTCGAGCCCGTGAAGCTCACCTTGCGCAGCCGGTCGTCGGCCTGGAGGGTCTCGCTGAACTCGCCGGTGTGGCTGGTCGTGACGACGTTGAGTACGCCGGCCGGGAGCCCGGCCTCCTCGAGGACGGCGGCCAGGGCGAGCATCGTGAGCGGCGTCTGGCTGGCGGGCTTGATCACCATCGTGCAACCCGCGGCGATCGCCGGTCCGATCTTGCGGGTGCCCATCGCGAGCGGGAAGTTCCAGGGGGTGATGAACAGGCACGGTCCGACCGGCTTCTTGATGGTCAGCAGCCGGCTCCCTCCGGCCGGGGCCTGCATCCAGCGGCCGTGGATGCGCACCGCCTCCTCGGCGTACCAACGGAAGAACTCGACGCCGTACCCGACCTCGCCGCGCGCCTCGGCGACGGTCTTGCCCATCTCGAGGCTCATCAGGTGGGCGAACTGGTCGGCGCGGTCGGTGACGAGCCCGAAGGCGGTGCGCAGGATCTCGCCGCGCTCTCGAGGTGGCGTGGTCCCCCAGGCGGCCTGGGCGGCGACGGCAGCGTCGAGCGCGTCGACCGCGTCGTTGATCGAGCCGTCGGCGACGTCGGTCAACACCGAGCCGTCAGCGGGATCGATCACGTCGAGCCGCTCACCGCCCTCCGCCTCGCGCCAAGCACCGCCGATGAAGAGGCCCCGCTGGTCGGGACCGAGAAGGTCTAGTCCGTTCATGTGGCCAGCCTCGCACTCCGCGACCTTCTCGCAAACCGCTGACACCCTCACCAGCGGCGTGACAGCATGGGGACGTCGACTCGGAGGGAGCACCTTGATGTCGGCACGAGCCCCTTGCTGACCCCATGCAGCGAGGGGCTCACCTCTGCAGGCCCGATCTGTCGCACCCCCTCGCGACGGATCGCGAGCCGCGAGGGAGCGGGGCCTCGGCGCGTGCGCCGAGGCCCCGGCTTCGTGCTGGACCTACCGCACTGCCCGCAGGAACTGCTCCAGGATCGGACCGGCGACACCGGAGCCGGAGGCGCCCTCGTCGACGTACACCGCGACGGCCAGGTTGCCCTGGGCGGCGACCATCCAGGCATGCGTCAGGGTCTTGCCGTTGCGCTCGAACTCCGCCGTACCGGTCTTCGCGATCACCGGTGGACCGGGTACGTCGAGCAGCGCCCGACCGCTGCCGGAGGTGACGACGCCGCGCAGCATCTCGCGCAGGGCGGACGCCTCTGCGGCCGTCAGCGGGGCGGCCTGCTCGGGTACCGAGACCTTCACCGACCTCACCATCCGCGGCACGACGGTCTTGCCGGACTGGATCGAGGCCATCACGGTCGCCATCGCCATCGGCGAGGCCAGGACGCCGCCCTGGCCGATCAGGTCGGCGGCGGCCTCGGTCTGTGACTTCGGGGGCGGCACCGAGCCGAGGTACGCCGGAAACCCGAGATCGTGGTCGATGCCGAAGCCGAGCGCCGCGGCAGCGCTGGACAGGTCGCCGTCGCTGAGCTTCCCGGCCTGGGAGATGAAGGCGGTGTTGCAGGAGTTGGCGACGGCGGTGCGCAGCGGGATGTCACCGATGGCGCCACTGGGGTAGTCGTCGTAGTTCTCGAACGGCTTGCCATCGACGACGATCCGCCGGGTGCACGGCACCACGGTCGACGGCTTCACCCCCGAGCGCAGCAGGGCCAGGCTGCTGACCGTCTTGAACGTCGAGCCGGGCGCCGCCTGTCCGTACGTCGCGAGGTTGTAGCCGTCGGTGCCGGCGCTGTTGGCGGCGGCGAGGATCGCGCCGTCGGAGGCCCGGACCGCCACCAGGGCGCTCGCCGGCCGAACGCCCGTGAGCGCGTCCTCGGCCGCGGTCTGCTGCTGCTGGTCGAGCGTCAGGTCGAGCGGCTTCCCCGGCTCGGCGTCGACCCGGTAGAGCTCGCGCTCCATCCCGTCGGACGCCACCGCGTTGATGACCTCGCCGTCGACCCCCTGCAGCTGCTCGTCGTACCGCGCCTGGAGCCCCGACAGGCCGGCCTGGTCGCCCGGCTGGTAGCGGTCCGGGTGCTCCTTGACCATCTCGGCGGTCACCTCGCCGACCGTCCCGAGGATCGGCAGCGCGAAGTCGCGGTAGGGCGAGAGCGGCACCCGGTCGGGGATCGCCACGGCGCCCTGGATCGACTGGTAGCCGCGCGCCACCCGGAGCGGCACGTCCTCCTTGCGGATCGTGATCGCCTCCACGAAGGCCTTCTCACCGGCGGCCGTCACGCGCGCGGCGTACGCCGTCGGGTCGATGTCGACCAGGCGAGCCAGCCGCCGGGCCGAGACGCCTGCCTGCGCGGCGGGGACCTGCGACCGGTCGATGCCGAAGCGCGTCACGTCGCGGTCGGTCACCAGGACGTCACCGCGGTTGCCGAGGATCAGCCCACGCGCGCCGCCGATCGAGGTGGCGTCGAGGACGGTGGCCTTCCGCAGGCTCGGCTCGACGAGGGCCCGCGACCAGGTGGCCTGCCACTCGTCGTCGGCCTTGGTCAGGTCGACGTCGGTCGTGTAGCTCCACTCGTCGCCGGCGATCGGCCAGACCCACGCGAGGGTCGCGGTGGCCGCATCGCCGTCCTCCTCGACCCCACCGGCCGTGACGGTCGGCTCCAGGTCGCCCATTCCCTTCACCACGGCGGCGTAGTCGGCGCCCACCTCCGACGGTGTCTGCCCACCGGCGAGGGCGACATCGGTGAAGTCGCCGGAGACCATCGCTGCCGCCAGGGCGTCGGCCGCCTGGTCCGGGTCCGGACCGGGATCGGCCGCCTCCTTGGCGGCGTCGCACCCCATCAGGGACGTGGCGACGAGGAGGGCTGCGGCAATCGGGACGAGGGAACGCACGCCCCCGGTTCTACCATCGTCAGACGAGCAGACCCGCCACCAGCGGCTGGTAGCCGGAGGCGTGCCCGGCCCGGTTGGGGTGATAGCTGTCGCTGACCGGGTTGGACAGCCCGTTGAGCCACTCCGTGCTGTCGCAGACGGCGTGCCCGACGAAGCGGCTGGTCGGGTTGGCGAACGAGAAGCCCTTGGCCGACGCGGCTGCTGCGAGCCTGGCGTTGAGCTGGTCGGCGGTCTGGTTGAGACGGGTCTCCTCGGCCGGCGAGAAGAAGGTCCCCGCGTTGCAGTCCTCGCCGTTGAAGAGGCGCGGGTAGCCGACGACGACCACCTTGGCGCTCGGAGCCTTGCTCCGGATCGAGGCGTAGAGCGTCGCCAGCGCACCGGGCAGCGTGGTGCTGATGTAGCTCTGGGCGGTGTTGATCCTGGCGTCGCAGCTGCTCGCCCAGCCCGGCTTCGCGCACTCGGTCACCACCGCGGAGAAGCCGGCGTCGTTGCCGCCGACGGAGATCGTCACGAACCGGGTCGCGGTCGACAGGGCGCTGAGCTGGCTGCTCGTGACGTTGGCGATCCGTGCGCCCGAGCAGGCCTTGAAGGTCAGGGCGTAGCCCTTCTGGGCCGCGACCAGCTTCGGGTACGCGTAGTTGGAGCGCTGGCAGGACGTGCCGTCGCTCAGGTAGGCCCGGGTCCCCACGCCGGAGGAGTACGAGTCACCCAGGGCGACGTACGCCGGAGCCGCGGCGTACGCCGGAGCCGTGAGCAGGACCGGGACGGTGAGGACGGACGCGAGGGCGGCGAGCCCACGGGCGATCCGAGTGCGGTGGGACAGCAGTGACATGGAAGACCTCCGAGCAGGCCGTACGTCACTCCGCCGGTCGGTGTGACCGCGATCACACTACGACTCAGTTGTCCTTGTGTCGCGGCTTCCGGGCCGGGCCGGCGTCGCGCGCCGAGCCGCCGGCGTCGGGCGCCAGCTCGATCAGCTTGCCGGAGATCCGGGTGCCCTTGAGCTTGTCCCAGGCGCCGCCGGGCAGGTCGGCCGGCAACTCGACCAGGGAGTGGTCGCCCCGGATGTCGATGTGGCCGAAGTCCTGACGCGAGAGCCCACCCTCGTTGGCGATGGCGCCGACGATCTGGCGCGGCTCGACCTTGTGGCGCTTGCCCACCGCGATCCGGTAGGTCGCCATCGGCACGTCGGTGCGACCACGCGGACGACGCTCGCCGCGCTCGGGGCGGCCACCACGATCGGGCCGGTCGTTGCGCACCGGGCGGTCGTCGCGCTGCTGCTGGCGGGCGTCCGCGGCCGGGTCGATCAGCAGCGGGGTGTCGCCCTGCGCGACGACGGCGAGCGCTGCGGCGACATCGGTCTCCGGCACGTCGTGCTCGCGCACGTAGTGCTGGATGATGTCGCGGAAGCGGTCGATGCGCGACGTCTGCTCCAGCGCCGCGGTGATCGCGTCGTCGAAGCGGGAGAGCCGCGTCGCGTTCACGTCGTCGGCGGTCGGCAGCTGCATCTGGGCGAGCGGCTGACGGGTGGCCTTCTCGATCAGCTTGAGCAGGTAGCGCTCCCGCGGCGTCACGAAGGAGATCGCGTCTCCGCTGCGACCGGCGCGGCCGGTGCGACCGATGCGGTGCACGTAGGACTCGGTGTCGGTGGGGATGTCGTAGTTGACGACGTGGCTGATCCGCTCGACGTCGAGGCCGCGGGCCGCGACGTCGGTGGCCACCAGGATGTCGAGCTTGCCCGACTTCAGCTGGTTGACCGTCCGCTCGCGCTGGGCCTGGGCGACGTCACCGTTGATGGCGGCCGCGGAGAAGCCGCGGGCCCGCAGCTTCTCGGCCAGCATCTCGGTCTCGCTCTTGGTGCGGACGAAGACGATCATGCCCTCGAAGTTCTCGACCTCGAGGATGCGCGTGAGGGCGTCGATCTTCTGGGGGTAGGAGACCAGCAGGTAGCGCTGGGTGATGTTCGGCGCCGTCGAGGTCTTGTTCTTGACCGTGATCTCTTCGGGGTTGTTCAGGTACTGCTTCGAGATCCGTCGGATCTGGGAGGGCATGGTCGCAGAGAAGAGCGCGACGTTCTTGTCGTCGGGGGTGTCGGCGAGGATCGTCTCGACGTCCTCCGCGAAGCCCATGTTGAGCATCTCGTCGGCCTCGTCGAGCACCAGGAAGCGCAGCTCGGTCAGGTCGAGCGTGCCCTTCTCGAGGTGATCCATGATCCGGCCCGGGGTGCCGACGACGACGTGCACGCCGCGACGCAGGGCACTGAGCTGGACGCCGTACGCCTGGCCGCCGTAGACGGGCAGGACGTGCACACCCTTGATGTGGGCGGCGTACTTCTCGAAGGCCTCGCAGACCTGGAGAGCCAGCTCACGGGTCGGTGCGAGCACCAGCGCCTGCGGCTTCTTCTGCGACAGGTCGAGGCGCGAGAGGATCGGCAGCGCGAAGGCGGCCGTCTTGCCGGTGCCGGTCTGAGCCAGGCCGACGACGTCGCGTCCCGCCAGCAGGGGCGGGATGGTCGCAGCCTGGATGGCAGAGGGCTTCTCGTAGCCGACATCGGCCAGCGCCTTCAGCACCTTGTCACTGAGCCCGAGGTCGGCGAACGTCACCTCGGAGATGGAAGTGTCGTCGTTCTCGTCGTTGCTCACCCGTCAACGGTAGTGCTTTCGCGCACAGTCGACACCTTCTGCGTCGCGGTGGGCTGGGTCACCACCCCTATTCGACGGTGACGGACTTGGCCAGGTTGCGCGGCTTGTCGATGTCGTGACCGAGCTGCAGCGCGGCGTGGAAGGCCAGCAGCTGCAGGGGTACGACGAGCAGTACCGGGTCGAGCTCGCGCTCGTTGCGGGGTACGTCGATGCGGGTGCAGGCCACCTCGCCGAGGTCGACGTCCTCGTGGGTGATCACGACCAGCGGCCCACGCCGGGCTGCGATCTCGTGCAGCGCCGCGACGTTGCGGTCGGTGAGCTCGTCGTCGGGCACGATCGCGACCGTCGGCACCTGGTCCGAGATCAGCGCGAGCGGACCGTGCTTGAGCTCGGAGGTCTGGTAGGCCTCGGCGTGCCGGTAGGAGATCTCCTTGAACTTCTGCGCGCCCTCGCGAGCGACCGGGAAGCCGCGGACCCGGCCGACGAAGAAGAGGCTCTCGGCCGCCGCCAGCCGCTCGGCGACCTCGGCGATCTCCGGCTCCTGGTCGAGGATCTCCTGGATCTGCCCGGGGATCCGGGTCAGTCCGGCGATCAGCCGGCGGCCGTCCGCGATCGACAGGTCGCGCACCCGGCCGAGCTGGAGCGCCAGCAGCGCGAAGCCGAGGAACATGTTCGTCAGCGCCTTGGTCGAGGCCACCGCGACCTCCGGCCCGGCGTGCAGGTAGATGCCGCCATCGCACTCTCGGGCGATCGCGCTGCCCACGACGTTGACCAGGCCGACCACCCGGCCGCCCTTGCGCCGGATCTCCTGCACGGCGAGCAGGGTGTCGATGGTCTCGCCGGACTGGCTCACTGCGACGTACAGCGTGTCCGCCTCGATGACGGGGTCGCGGTAGCGGAACTCGCTGGCGGCCTCGGCGTCGGCGGGGATGCGCGCGAGCTCCTCGACGAGCGCGGCGCCCATCTGGCCCACGTAGTACGCCGAGCCGCAGCCCAGGATCTTGACCCGGCGGATCGCGCGGGTCTCGCGGGCGTCCATGTTCAGGCCGCCGAGGTGGGCGGTCCCGAACCGCTCGTCGAGGCGGCCGCCCAGCACCCGCTCGGCGGACGCGGGCTGCTCGAGCATCTCCTTGCGCATGAACGACTCGTGGTCGCCGGCCTCGTAGGAGGCCGGGTCGACGTCGACGGTCTCCGCGCTGCGGGTGATCGGGCGCAGGTCGCCGCCGTACGTCGTGAAGCCGCCGGCCGTCACCGTGGCGATCTCGCCGTCGGCGAGGTGGGCGAGCGTGGTCGTGTGCCGGACGACGGCGGCGAGGTCCGAGGCGACGTACATCTCCTTGTCGCCGACGCCGATCAGGAGCGGGCTCCCGTTGCGGGCCACGACCATCCGATCGGGGAAGTCGGCGTGGACGACGGCGAGCCCGTAGGTGCCGCTGACCGCCGCCAGCGCCTCGGCCACCTTGCCCTCCAGGGTCGGGGCCGCCGAGAGCGCGACGAGGTGGGCGAGCACCTCGGTGTCGGTGTCGCTGACCAGGTCGACCCCGTCGTCGGCCAGCCGCTGCCGCAGCGTCGCCGCGTTGTCGATGATCCCGTTGTGGACGACGGCGACCAGGCCCTTGCCGTCGGTGTGCGGGTGGGCGTTCACGTCATTGGCGGGACCGTGCGTGGCCCAGCGGGTGTGCCCGATGCCGATCCGGCCGGCGAACCGCTTGGGCAGCGCGTCGGCGAGGTCGCGGACCCGGCCGGCCCGCTTCGCGACCTTGATGCCGGTGCTGCCGAGCAGCGCGATCCCGGCGCTGTCGTAGCCGCGGTGCTCGAGTCGGGTCAGCCCCTCCAGGAGGATCGGGGTCGCCTGCTGCGCGCCGACGTATCCGACGATTCCGCACATGGTGGTGGTGTCCTATCCGTAGATCAGGCGCCGGAGCTGGCGCTCGGTGAGCTCCGGAGCGGCGACCACGCGGTCGGCCAGCTCCTCGGCGATCTGGGCGAAGATCTGGGGGTTCTTCGCGCCGTACGTCTTCAGCTCGGCGTGCCGGCGCCGCACGTAGTCCTCCACGGGCTCGGCGTGGAAGGCGACGACGTCCTCCACCACCCGGGCCGCTTCGGCGGGAGAGAGCCCGGTGCTGGTCGCGATGCGGGCGACCAGGGCGGGGTCCGGAGACGGTGGCACGGCGTCGATCGTCCGCGGCTCCACGTCGAAGTGCAACTTCTTGCCCGCCATCGGGCAGGAATGCCCCTTTCTTTGCGGCCGGCAGATGTCCCGGCGACTGAAGTCCGGGGTTGGCAACCGGATGGGCGAGCGCGGGTGGTGGAGCATGGGTCCGGCACACCGCCTCTTGAGGGCTCAGGTGGGGAGCCGACACCCATTTCAGCGAAGAACTGACAGTCCAGGTGGGGATGAGGTACCTTGGGTGAACAGCAGATGAACGAGAAGCAACCAAGGGGCATCCGATGAGCAACGACACGAAGGCCGAAGGCCTCGTCCAGACCTGGATCCTGGTGACCGACAAGCAGGGCCGGGCCCACCTCGAGGCGCACTGGGCCAACCCGTCCTCGACGGCGACCCACGTCACGCACGCCGCCTGACACCCACTCCTTCGCTCGACCCCGTCCGGAGCTCTCCGGGCGGGGTCGTGGCATGTTCGGGCGGCGTTTCGGCAACGGGGAATGAATCGGACTACAGTCCGGTTCAAGTAATCAAAGGTTCAATCAAAATCCCCAGACCAGGAGACACCATGTCGATCTTCAACCGCAAGAGCACCGACGAGCAGTTCGACGCCCCCACCGCCGCCGTCGAGGACATCTCCGGCGACTACACCATCGACCCGACCCACACGCGCCTCGGCTTCAGCACCCGCCACGCGATGGTCACCACGGTTCGTGGCCAGTTCACCGAGTTCTCCGGCACCGCGCACGTCGACGCCGCGAACCCGTCCGCCTCCTCCGTCTCGCTGACGATCCAGACCGCCAGCGTCGACACCGGTGTCGCGGACCGGGACGGTCACCTCAAGTCGGCCGACTTCTTCGATGCCGACAACAACAAGGAGATCACCTTCTCCTCCACCAAGGTCGAGCGCGACGGCGACGACTGGACGATCACCGGCGACCTGACCATCAAGGACGTCACCAAGCCGATCACGATCGAGTTCGAGTCCAACGGCTCGGCCCGCGACCCCTTCGGCAACCTGCGCATCGGCTTCGAGGGTGGCACCAGCATCAACCGCAAGGACTGGGGCCTGACCTGGAACGCCGCACTCGAGACCGGCGGCGTGCTCGTCTCCGAGAAGATCAAGCTCGAGTTCGACGTCTCGGCGATCCAGAACGCCTCCTGATCCAGCTCCTCGTCCCAGGCACCACGCGCACGACAGCCGAAGGCCCGCCCCGATCGGGGGCGGGCCTTCGTCGTACGTCGGGCGACTGAAAATGGGCGGACCGGATGCCCCCGGGTCGGCGACACTGCCTCTATGTCTGCACCGCTCGACCTACCGGCCGGCCTCGCCGAGCGAGCGCTGGTGATGTCCGACGCGCGCGCCGTCTTCGAGGTGATGGCCGCCCAGGAGCTGCACGACACCGGCGAGGTCGCCATCGAGGAGGCCGACATCGTCGGCGACTGGCAGCGACCGTCGTACGACGTCAGCGCCGGCACCGTCGGCGTCTTCGACGGCGAGCTCCTGGTCGCCTACGCCGAGTATCTGGGCGGCGCCCGCGGGGACGCGGCCGTGCACCCCGCGCACCGCGGGCGCGGCATCGGCACCGCGCTCGCGGGCTGGATGCAGGAGCGGGCGCGGGACGCCGGCGCCACGGTGGTCGGCATGCCCATGCCGCGGGGCTCCGCCGGCGACCGGCTCCTCGAGGCGCTCGGCTACGAGGTGCGCTGGGAGAGCTGGGTGCTGCAGCTGCCCGAGGGCGCGACCGTCCCCGACCGCGACCTGCCCGCGGGCCACACGATCCGCGAGGCGACACCCGACGACTACGAGGCGTGCTGGATCCTCCTGGAGGACGCGTTCCTGGAGTGGTCGGACCGCGAGCGAGAGCCGTACGACGACT
Organism: uncultured Actinomycetota bacterium; assembly: GCA_963717855.1. Lineage (GTDB taxonomy): Bacteria > Actinomycetota > Actinomycetes > Propionibacteriales > Nocardioidaceae > Nocardioides. The sequence continues at coordinate 461,439 of CAVQXF010000010.1, forward strand.
TCCTCGCGCGCACCATCCGGCGTCCGGGCTTCGAGCCCTGGCACCTGCGACTCGTGGTCGACCCCGATGGAGCGGTCGTCGGCGTCACCGTCGTCTACCTCTTCGAGTCGGAGGGGTACGTCGACCGGCTGGCCACCCGTCAGGACCGGCGCGGGCGGGGGATCGCGCAGGCGATGCTCGTGGACGCCTTCGCCGTCGCCCGCGACCACGGCGCCACCACCTCCGGTCTCAACACCGACTCGCGCACCGGCGCCCTCGGGCTCTACGAGAAGGTCGGCATGCAGGTGCGGCAGACCTGGGTCAACCGAGGGATCGCGGTTCGGTGATCGAGTAGCGAGCGCCCGCGAGATCTAGAACATGTTCCACCGGTCTGGGAGGCTGCCTCCATGCCGCGCACCCAGTTCGCCACCCGCTACGACTTCCGCGCCCCCGGGGCCGACCCGGTGACCCGGCAGGAGATCTTCGCGCGGGCGATCGAGCAGGCGGCGTACGTCGACGACCACGGCATGGACGCCCTGATGATCTCCGAGCACCACGCCGTCGACGACGGCTACCTGCCGAGCCCGTTGCTGGTCGGCTCCGCCTTCGCGGCGGTGACCAGCCGGGTGCCGATCACGATCTCGGCGCTGCTGGTCAACCTCTACGAGCCGGTGCGGCTGGCCGAGGACATCGCGGTGCTCGACCACCTGAGCAAGGGCCGGGTCGCGTACACCTTCGGCCTCGGCTACCGGCCCGTCGAGTACGACCTCTACGGGCGCTCCTGGGCAGGGCGTGGCGCCGACATCGAGGACCGCATCACCGAGGTGCTCGAGCTGTGGCGCGACGGCACGACCACCCCGGCGCCGTACTCCCAGCCGCACCCGTTCCTCTTCTACGGCGGCGGCTCGCCCGCGGCCGCGCGTCGCGCCGCGCGGCTGGGCCTCAACTTCCAGCCCCAGCACGGATCTGCCGAGCTCAAGGCGATCTACGAGGAGACGGCCCGCGCCGCCGGCCGTGAGCCGGGCTTCGTGCTCCAGGCTCCGGACGGCGGGCCCGCCAACGTCTTCTGCGCGGAGCGCCCCGACGAGTTCTGGGAGCGCTACGGCCACCACCTGCTCGCCGACGCGACGGCGTACCAGGCGTGGCACGGCGAGGCCGGGTCCTACGTCGTCGACCACTCACGCACCGTGGAGGAGATGCAGGCGGCCGGGGTCTACCTCGTGGTCACTGCCGACGACCTCGTCGAGCGCTGCCGCTCGGGCGAGGTCCGGCTCGTCACCAGCCACCCTGCCTGCGGTGGGCTCCCCGCCGAGCCGTCGTGGGAGAGCCTGCGAGCCGTGTGCGAGGTCGTGCTGCCTGCGGTCCGGGGCTGAACGCTGCAGGGATCCCCGGTGCACCGGGGATCCCCTCACTTCTCGGCCGTTGCAACGCCTGAGAAGTGCCAGGAGGGCCTGAGAAGTCAGCCGGTGACGGTGGTGACGACGGCCGTCACCGACGGCCGCTTCGGTGTCGAGGAGAACCCGAAACGGGGAGCCGGCTCGACCGGGGCGAGCCGCCCGAGATCCGCGCCGTCGAACGAGCCCGTCATCGCCACGACCGCGTGGACGTCAGTCGCGCCGTACCACTCCCGACGGCCGTTGCCCGCCGTCCCACGGGTGCGTACGCCGCGCAGGACGACCCGGGCGACGGGATCGGTGACGGTGCACCAGGCCGGACTCTCCGCGAGCCGGCCCGGCACCAGCCGCAGCAGCCGACCGAGCCCGGTCCGGCCACCGACGGCCAGCGAGAGCGACAGCGATGGAGAGCCCACATCCCAGCCGTTGACAGCGATCGGCTCGATCCGCACCTCGTCGAAGGTGTAGGTCGTCGCCACGAAGTCGGCCACCTGCTGCGTCGGCGCGAGCAGCACCCGATGCCCGTCAGCCGTCTCGATCATCACGTCCGCGAAGGAGCCGTACGGCGACTCGTCCCACCGCCCGACGACCAGGCGGACGCCACTCGTCGTTCCTACGCCAGCGATGTGACCGCGGAAGCGGCTCACCTGATCGGCGCCCCCGACACGGCCCGCGCGATCACCAGCCGCTGGATCTCGGAGGTGCCCTCGAAGATCGTGTAGATCTTGGCGTCGCGGGCCATCCGCTCGACGGGATACTCCCGGGTGAAGCCGTTGCCACCGAGGATCTGCATCGCGCGCTCGGTCACCTTGACCGCGGTCTCGCCGGCGAACAGCTTGGACATCGAGCCCTCGGCCTTCTCGAACCGCTTGCCCTGCCGCGCCATCCAGGCCGCGCGCCACACCAGCAGCCGCGAGGCCTCGATCGAGACGGCCATGTCGGCGAGCATGAAGGCGATCGCCTGGTTCTCGATGATCGGCTTGCCGAACTGCTCGCGGGTCTTCGCGTAGTCCAGCGCCACCTCGTACGCCGCCCGCGCGATCCCGATCGCCTGGGCGCCGACCGCGGGGCGGGTGCGCTCGAAGGTGGCCATCGAGGCGTTGCCAGCGGCCTTCGTGCCCTCCCGCGCCTTGGCGAGCCGGGCGTCGAGCTTCTCCTTGCCGCCAAGCAGGCAGCGGCCGGGCACCCGCACCTGGTCGAGCACGACCTCGGCGGTGTGCGAGGCGCGGATGCCGTGCTTGTGGAACTTCTGCCCCTGACTGAGGCCCTTCGTCCCAGGAGGCACCACGAACGACGCCTGGCCGCGGGTACGCAGGTCGGGGTCGACCACGGCCGTCACGACGTGCACGTCGGCCAGGCCGCCGTTGGTCGCCCAGGTCTTGGTGCCGTTGAGCACCCACTCGTCGGTGGCCCCGTCGTACCTCGCCCGCGTGCGCATGGCGCCGACGTCGGAGCCGGCGTCGGGCTCGGAGGAGCAGAACGCGCCGAGCTTGAGGTCGCCGGGCGAGCCGAACATCTCGGGCACCCACTCGAAGACCTGCTCGTCGGTGCCGTTGGCGCGTACTCCGGCCGCGGCCAGCGCGGTGCCGACGATCGACAGCCCGATCCCGGCGTCGCCCCAGAAGAGCTCCTCCATCGCGACCGGGATGCCGAGGCCGGTCTCGTCGAAGCCCTGGGTGGCGAAGAAGTCGATGGAGTAGAGCCCGATCTTCGCGGCCTCCTCGACGATCGGCCAGGGGAACTCCTCGCGCTCGTCCCACTCGGACGCTGCCGGACGGACCACCTCGGCGGCGAAGTCGTGGACCCACGCCCGCAGGTCGAGGTGATCCTGGCCGAGATCGAACGACGGCTGCGTCGGGTCCTGGGTGGTCACGGCGCGAGGCTACCCGGCCCCCTTCCACACGGGGCAGGTCCACGGTGGCCCGAAATGACCAGTGCCCCAGGAAACTAGAACTCGTTACAGTGACGCACGTCACACCGGGATGTGGGGACAGACCGGCACAGGGAGGAGCACCACATGAGCGAGGACAAAGCCCCACCACCAGGACTGTCCAGACGTCGCCTGATGCAAGGAGCCGCAGCGGTCGGCGTCGCTGCCTGGATCCCGTTCGAGCAGATCCCGGCGGCACAGTCGGCGTTGCCGACACCGCCGTCGTTCCCCACCGGGATCTCGCTGTTCCAGCAGACCTACACGAACTGGTCGCGCGCGATCGCCGTCGAGGGTGTCTGGACGTGTACGCCGAACACGCCCACCGACGTCGTCACGCTGGCCAACTGGGCGCGGGCCAACGGCTGGCGGCTGCGCGCGAAGGGCAGCTCGCACAACTGGTCGCCACTCTCCCTGGCCCCCGACGGCAGCGACGCGGCCAACGTGGTGCTGGTCGACACCAAGACCAAGCTGACGGCCATCTCCGTCGACACCGCGACGTCGCGGGTGCGCGTGCAGACCGGCGCCACGATGCTCGCGATGCTCACCGCGCTCGAGAACGCCGGCCTGGGACTCACGGCCACGCCGGCGCCCGGCGACCTGACCGTCGGTGGCGTGCTGGCCATCGACGGCCACGGGACCGCCGTGCCGAAGACCGGTGAGGTCAAGCCGGCCGGCCACACCTACGGCTCGGTCAGCAACCTGGTGCAGCAGATCACCGCGGTCGTGTGGGACCCCGCGGCCTCGTCGTACGCGCTCAGGACCTACAACCGCAACGACGTCGAGGCCGGAGCGCTGATGACGAACGTCGGTCGCTCCTTCATCACCGAGGTGGTGCTGCAGGCGGGCGCCAACCAGCGGCTGCGCTGCCGGAGCTGGTTCGACGTCCCGGCGACCGAGCTGTTCGCCCCCGCGGGGTCGAGCGGCAAGACCTTCGAGAGCTACCTGAACTCCGCTGGTCGGGTCGAGGCGATCTGGTTCCCGTTCACGGCCAAGCCATGGCTCAAGGTCTGGAGCGTGGCGCCGACCAAGCCGATCCTGTCGAAGCAGGTGACCAGCCCCTACAACTACACGTTCAGCGACAACCTCCCGCAGTCGGTCTTCGACCTGTCGTCGCAGATCGTCTCGGGCAACCCGGCCAACACGCCCAGCTTCGGCGACCTCAACTACAACATCGTCGCGGCCGGACTGGTCACGACCTTCACCTACGACATCTGGGGCTGGTCGAAGAACCTGCTCCTCTACGTGCGGCCCTCGACCCTGCGGGTCACCGCCAACGGCTACGCGATCCTGTGCAAGCGCGCCGACGTGCAGCGGGTCATCCAGGAGTTCACGTTCCGCTACTCCACGCGGCTCAACGACTACCGCCAGCAGGGCAAGTACCCGATGAACGGCCCGGTCGAGATCCGGGTCACCGGCGTCGACAAGCCGAGCGACGTCGGTGCGACCCGCTCGGCGCAGCTGTCGGCGCTCCGGCCGCGCCCGGACCACCCCGAGTGGGACTGCGCGGTCTGGCTGGACATCCTCACGCTGCCCGGCACGCCGTACGCCGACGACTTCTACGCCGAGATGGAGCAGTGGATCTACAGCAACTACGCGTCGTACGCCGACGTACGACCGGAGTGGTCGAAGGGCTGGGGCTACACCTCATCGGGCGCCTGGACGTCGAACGACGTGGTGGACAACAAGGTCCCGAACACCTTCCGGACCGGCTACCCGCTCAACGACAACTGGGACTCCGGCCGGGCGATGCTGGACATCCTGGACCCGGCGCGGGTCTTCAGCAGCGCCTTCGTCGACCGTTTGCTGTTGTAGGACGGTCGTCGGGGTACCCACGGACGAAATGGCTGTTTTCGGGACCGGATGTCAGCCATTTCGTCCGTGGGTATCGATCACGCGTGCGCCGGCGCCTCCGGATCGAGCTCCTCCTCCACGCCCGGGTCGCCGGCGTCGGCGTGGTAGTCCTGCGGGCGGGTGCGGTCGATCCCCTCATCCACCTTCATCGCGCGGAAGACCACGGTCAGCACGACCGCGACCACGAGGTTGAGCAGGAAGGCGATCAGGGCGATGTAGACCTTGGTCTCGGTGAAGGGGAAGTTCACGAGCGGACCGCCGAAGTGATCCTGCACGGGCGACTTCACGCCGTACGCGAGCCAGGTGCCGTAGAGCATCCCGGCCGCCCAGCCGGCCATCAGCGCCCAGCGGTGCATCCACCGGGTGTAGAGCCCGATGACGATCGCGGGCATGGTCTGCAGGATCCAGACACCGCCGAGCAGCTGCAGGTTGATCGCGAAGTCCTTCGACAGGGCGAGCACGAAGACCAGCGCCCCGAACTTCACCAGCAACGAGATCAGCTTGGCCTGCTTCGCCTCCTGGGCGTGGGTGGCGTCGCGGTTGATGAAGGCCTTGTAGATGTTGCGGGTCCACAGGTTCGCCGCCGCGATCGACATGATCGCCGCCGGCACAAGGGCACCGATCACGATCGCCGCGAAGGCGACGCCGGCGAACCACGGCGAGAACTCGTTCTCGAACAGCTGCGGCACGGACTGCTGCGGGTTCGCGACCTTCACGCCCGCGGCGATCGCGACGAAGCCGAGCAGTGCCAGCAGCCCGAGGAGGAAGGAGTACGCCGGCAGCAGCGCGGCGTTGCGCCGGATCACCGAGCGGCTGCGGGTCGAGAGCACGCCGGTCACCGAGTGCGGGTACATGAAGAGCGCGAGGGCGGAGCCCAGGGCCAGGGAGGCATACGCCCACTGGGCCGTCGCCGGCGGGATCATCGCCTTCGGTGCCGCGTCGCCGGCCGCGATGGCATCGGCGTTCTCCTTGTTGAAGGCCGTGAAGCTGTCGTTAGCCGTGGAGAAGATGCTGTCCCAGCCGCCGAGCTGCGAAGGCAGGTAGAGCACGGCGACGATGATCACGATGTAGATCAGCGTGTCCTTGACGAAGGCGATCAGCGCCGGCGCCCGCAGACCGCTGGAGTAGGTGTACGCCGCCAGCACGATGAAGGCGAGGAACAGCGGGATGTCCTTGATGAACCAGTTGCTGCTGTTGGTGCCGATGCCCATCACCTCGAGCACCACCTGCATGCCGACCAGCTGGAGCGCGATGTAGGGCATCGTCGCGAGGATGCCGGTGACGGCGACCGCCAGTGCGAGCGGCCGGCTGTCGTAGCGACCCTCGACGAAGTCGGCGGGCGTCACGTAGCCGTGCCGGTGGCTCACCGACCACAGGCGCGGCAGGAAGAGGAAGATCAGCGGGTAGACCACGATCGTGTACGGCACGGCGAAGAACCCGACCGCGCTGCCGGCGTACAGCGTCGCGGGGACGGCGATGAACGTGTACGCCGTGTAGATGTCGCCGCCGATCAGGAACCAGGCGATGAACGTGCCGAAGCCGCGTCCGCCCAGACCCCACTCGTCGAGGCTGTCGAGGGACTTGGCGCGGCGCCACCGCGCGGCCGCGAAGCCGAGCACGGTGACGAGCAGGAAGAGGAAGATGAAGACGGCGAAGACCACGCCGTTGACGTCGTCGATCACCGCTCGTCACCGGCCTTCCGGTCCGAGCCGGTGCCGTCGGGGACGGCCGGGAGGCCGTGCTTGATCCGGTCGGCCCGGTCGGCCCGCGCGGCGAGGAAGTACGCCGGGACGGTGACCGAGACCGCGATCAGGATCAGCGCGAACTGGAACCAGAAGAAGAACGGGAAGCCGAAGAGCGTGGGGTCCTCGCGGTCGTACAGCGCCACCCACAGCGGCAGGACGACCGCCGGGGCGAGCAGCACGTAGATCGGGACCCAACGGCGCGACGTCGACCGTCCGGGACGTGCGGGCACGTCAGACATGGACACCTCCGAGATTGACGAGCGATGGTGACGCTCGTCACCAATAGGTGCCCATACCCACTCGGTGTCGTCCGAACACTTCCGTCAGCCCGGCCACCGCTGCATCCGGCGCAATCCGCGGCGGCGGGCGATCACGAACAGCGCGACGATCAGCCCGATCAGCAGGAACGGCTTGTGCGTGACGACGGTGAGGACCAGCAGCGTGGCGAGGATCGGGAGGAGCAGCCCGGGGAACGGGCCGCGGTGCGGGCGCGTCGTACGACGGGCCGCTGATCGGTCCGCGACCGGGAGGTCGCGGAAGACCGGCTGGAGCTGGGCGCGGGTGCGCGCCGCCCAGATCTGGTCGAGCCGCTCGGAGTGCTCGGCGGCGGTGAGCCGGCCCTGGGCGAAGTGCTCGCCCAGGACCGCCGCCGCCTGATCACGCTCCAGGTCGCTGATCCGCAGCTGGTCGTCGTTCATCGCTCGGCCCCGCCCTCCGGGAGGTCACCGTCGGTGGTCTGGTCGCCGTCCGCGAGCAGGCCGTAGAGCCGGCGTCGGGTGTCGGCGAGGATCTCGGCCGCGGCCGCGCGCTGCGGCTCGCTGCCGGTCGTGATGACTTGCCAGACGGCGCCCATGACCTGGCCGATCTCGGGCTTGATGTCGGTGTAGGCGTCGCCGCCGGAGGTGTTCTCCTGCTTGAACGGCTCCCACACGGCGCTCAGCTCGTCGGCATGCTCGGCGACGTACGCCTCACCGGTGGCGGTCAGGCGCAGGCTGCGCCGGCCCCGGGAGTCGTCGGTCTCGACGAGACCCTCGTCCTCGAGCTGGGAGATGGTCGGGTAGACCGAGCCGGGGCTCGGGCGCCAGGCTCCGGAGCTCCGCTCGCTGATCTGCTGGATCACCTGGTAGCCGTTGACCGGCTCGTCGGTGGTGTGGGCGGTGCGGACGACATCGAGGATGGCGGCGCGCACGTCGCCGCGGCGGACCCGCGGCCCGCGCTGACGATCGCCCTGCGCGAGGCCGAAGAGGCCCGCGACCCACGGCGGCGGCCCCGGGTGTCCGGGTCCGCCGAACCCGCCCGGTCCGAAGCCGCCCCACGGGCCGTCTCCCCATCCGCGGCCGCCGCGGCGGCCTCCGTGCTGGCGTCGTTCCTGGTCGCCGTACTGCGCCCACTGTCGGTTGAATCCTGGGTGTCCCATGTCGGAACTCCTTCGCTGAAGTGTTGGTCGGTGGCCATCGCGGGAGCGACGGTCACTCCGACTCTCGCCGTGACTGTCGCTGAACGCTCGCGATATATCGTGATCGTACGTCGATAGGTCGGGCGACACAAGGTCCGATTCACCGGTCAGCCGGGGAAACCGTCACGCCACGCCGATGTGCCCCGGCGTGGCGTGACCTTTTCACCGGTCAGCCGGTGAAAAGGTCAGCGCGCGCCTACCGACCGAGCCAGGCGGCGTACGCGTCGAAGGTGTACGGCCGGCCGAGGAAGTCGGCGACCAGGTCGGCGGCGTCGCGGGAGCCGCCGGGGGCGAGCACCCGGTCGCGGTAGCGGCCGGCGACGTCGGAGGCGAAGAGGTCGGCGGGGTCGAAGGCCGAGAAGAGGTCCTTCGCGATGACCAGTGACCACATGTAGGTGTAGTACGCCGAGGAGTAGCCGCTCAGGTGGCCGAAGCTGGCGAACATGTGGGTGTCATCGATGTAGGCGAACGGCGAGTAGCGGGCCTGGAGCTCGCGCATCGAGGCGGTCAGGTCGGCGGGCCGGTCGGTGTGGAACCAGTAGGACATCGCGGCGTAGAACATCTGCGTGCGCGCGTGGTAGCCCTTGCCGAAGTCGTCGGCGGCGCGCATCCGTTCGACCAGGTCGGCCGGGATCGGCTCCCCGGACTCCGCGGTCGCGAACGTCTCGAGCACGTCGGCGTCCCACGCCCACTCCTCGAGCATCTGGCTCGGCGCCTCGACGAAGTCCCACTCGGTCGCGACGCCGGCGAAGCGGGTCCACTCCCCCGAGCCCGCGAGCACGTGGTGGAGCAGGTGGCCGAACTCGTGGAAGAGCGTGACGACGTGGTCATGCTCCATCAGGCCGCGGGAGAAGTTGCAGACCAGCACCCCCTCCGCGAGCTGGCGACCGGCGAGGCCGTCGGCCAGGGTGAACTGCGCCGCGTGCTTGTACTTCCCGTCGCGCGGGTGCAGGTCGAGGAAGATCCGCCCGATCCGCCGGCCGTCCCGGACGACGTCGTACGCCGTCACCTCGTCGTGCCAGACAGTCACGTCGGAGACCGGCTCGTAGGTCACCCCGAACAGCCGGGCGGTCACGTCGAGCAGGCCCTGCTGCACCTTCGCGAAGTCGAAGTAGGTGCGCACCTGCTGGGCATCGACGTCGTGCCGCTCCTGACGCACGAGCTCCTCGTAGTAGGTCGCGTCGGCGGCGTCGATCGTCGCCGCCTCCGGGACGTCGCGGCGGTAGCGATCGAGCAGCAGCGCGAGATCACGCTGCATCGGGCCCTCGGCGGCCTCGGCGATGCGATCGATGAACTCCGGGATCGCCGGACCCTTCTTGATCATCTTCACGTCGGCGTCGTACGACGCCCAGTCGGCGTAGCCCACCAGGGTCGCGAGCTCCTCGCGCAGTGCGAAGAGCTCGTGCAGCAGTGGCTCGTTGGCGGGCCAGCCGCGCTGGAGGAAGGCCACGGTGACCTGGCGGCGCACGTCGGCGTCGTGCACGAACATCCGGGCCGGCACCGAGTCCGGGTAGTCCGAGGTGACGCTGACCAGGCCGTCGTCATCGACCGGGTGGGCCTCGAGCCAGTCCTGCGGCAGCCCGGCCAACCGCTCCGGCGGCACCCGCACCGTGCGTACGTCGTCGCGGATCGTGCGGCCGAACTCCTGGCCGACCTCGGTCAGTCGCTCGTTGATCTCGGTGAGCCGCGCCCGAGTCGCGTCGTCGAGGTCGACGCCGGCGCGCCGGAAGTCGTCGAGCGTCTTCGTCAGGAGCCGCGCGGCGACCGGGTCGAGGCCGACCGGATCGGCGGCCGCGACGACCTCGTAGAGCGCCCGGTCCTGGCGCAGCTCGGTGACCAGGCGGTCCACCTCGACCTCGGCCTGCTCGCAGGTGGTGCGCACCGCCTCGACCGGGTGCACGTTGGCGAGCAGCGACGCAGGGGCCGCGACGTTGCCGAGGTGCCGCGAGACCTCGTCCCACTGGCGCAGCAGCTCGAGCGTGGTCTCGGGCGGCGCCGTACGCAGCCGGTCGACCGCGGCCCGTGCCGCCGCCAGTCCTTCCCGGGTGCGGGCCTCGACCCACTCCTGCGCGTCATCGGCCGTGGGGAGCACCAAGGGCGTCATGGAGCCAGACTGCCACGCCGGCGGCTGAGGTAGGCGCGCTCCGCGGCGTTGTCCGTCGAGCCGATCGCGGCGTCGTACGCCGCCCGCGCCTCGGCGCTGCGACCGAGTCGCCGCAGCAGGTCGGCGCGGGTCGCGTGCCACGCGTGGTAGCCGGACAGGTCGAGCCGGTCCACCTCGGCCAACGCGACCTCGGGCCCGTCCAGCTCGGCGGTCGCGACCGCCCGGTTGAGGGCCACGACCGGGCTCGGCGCCACGGCGTACAGCTGTCCGTACAGTGCCGCGATCTGCGACCAGTCGGTGGCCGAGGCGACGGGCGCGGCGGTGTGGACCGCGTTGATCGCGGCCAGCAGCTGGTACTGCCCGGGCCGGTTCGCGACCAGGCACTCGCGCACGAGCTCGTGCCCCTCCGCGATCAGCGCCCGGTCCCAGCCGCCGCGGTCCTGCTCGAACAGCGGCACCAGCTCACCGCCCGCCACCCGGACCGTACGGCGGGCCTCGGTGAGCAGCATCAGCGCCAGCAGGCCGGCCACCTCGGGCTCGTCGGGCAGCAGCGTCCGCAGGACCCGGCCCAGCCGGATGGCCTCGGCAGTGAGGTCCTCGCGCACCGGGTCGGCGTCGGCCGACGAGGAGAGGTAGCCCTCGTTGAAGACCAGGTAGACGACGGCCAGCACCGCGGCGAGCCGCGGCGGCAGGTCGCCTGCCCCAGGCACCCGGAACGGGATGTGCGCGTCCTTGATCTTCCGCTTCGCTCGGGTGATCCGCTGCGCCATCGTCGTCTCGGGCACCAGGAAGGCCTGCGCGATCTCGGCCACGCTCAGCCCGCCCAGCAAGCGCAGGGTCAGTGCCACCCGGGCCTCCGGCGCCAGCGCCGGGTGGCAGCAGGTGAAGATCAGCCGCAGCCGGTCGTCCTCGACCAGCCCGGTGGGCTCGGGCGGGGTGTCGTCGTACATCTTCAGGGCCGCCTGGTGCTTGGCGTCGCGGCGCGACTCCCGACGGAGCCGGTCGATGGCGCGGTTGCCCGCCGTCGTGGTGAGCCACGCGCCGGGATTGGGCGGCACGCCGTCGGCGGGCCAGCGCTCCAGGGCGACGACCAGCGCCTCGGCGGCCGCGTCCTGCGCGATGTCGAGGTCGCTGAACCGGCGGGCCAGCGAGGCGACCACCCGGCCGTACTCGTCGCGATAGATCCGCTCCACCGCGAGGCGTGCGTCGTTCACTCGCCCTGGAGGGGGCGGACCTCGACCTTGCCCCGGCAGGCCTGCGAGCCCTCGGCGGCCCAGGCCAGCGCGGCATCGAGGTCGGCGACGTCGATGATCCAGAAGCCGCCGAGCCACTCCTTGGACTCGGCGAAGGGTCCGTCGCTGATGATGTTGGCGCCCTCGGCGTTGTCGACGACGGTCGCGGTCTCGCGCGGCATCAGACCGCCGGCGAACACCCACGCGCCTTCGTCCTGCAACCGCTTGTTGAAGCGGTTCACCGCCTCGAAGACCGGCTGCATCTCCTCCAGCGCGGGCATCTCCTCGCCCTCCACGTGGTGCACCGACAGCATGTACTCGGCCATGTCTTCCTCCTGCGTGAGTGGGCCTCCAGCGGACCCTCACCTGCTCCACGAACGCGCACCGGCGGATACGACACCCGTCGCGAAAAGAGTATCGACAGCCCGGCTTCCGGGTGCCTACCGTGAGGCCATGACGGACTGGGGCGACCTCTACCGGGCGAACGTCGCAGCGATCTCGCGGATGGTGGCCGACCTGGACGACACGTCGCTCGCGGCCGTCGTACCGGGGTCACCGGAGTGGAGCGTCCACGACGTGCTCGCGCACCTCGCCGGGGGACCGGCCGACGCCGTCGCTGGTCGGATGGACGGCGCACCCGGCCCGGAGTGGACCGCGCGGCACGTGGCCGAGCGACGCGACCGGTCCGCGGCCGAGCTGACCGAGGAGATGCGCTCGCGCCAGGACGAGGTCGCGGAGTCGACGATCGACAACCCTCGCCCCGCCATCGTGTGGGACATCGCGGTGCACCACGCCGACCTTCACGAGGCGCTCGGGCTCGGCGTGCCACCGGAGCCGATGTGGGCACCCGTGCTGGCCGCGGTCGCTCCGATGAAGTTCGGTACGGCGGGGGTGCCGGCCGACCTCGACGACTACGAGCTGTTCCGCGCGCTCTTCTCGCGGCGCTCCCGGACGCAGATGCAGGCGTGGGGTCTACCCCTCTCGGCCGATCAGCTCGATGAGCTCTGCATCTTCGGCCCCCGCGAGGATGACCAGCCGACCCCCCGAGCAACGTAACCTCGCAGGGTGCTGTCTCGGACCCCGCTTCTGCGCGCCATCGCCCTGCTGGCGATCCTGGCCCTGGCGACCCTGGGTCTGACCGCACCGGTCGACGCGCAGCAGGCGCACCCTGCGAAGGACCCCCGGCGTACGCGTGGACTGTTCGTCGACCCGCTGATGCCGGCGGTCAAGCAGGGCGGCGCCTACCGCCAGCGGATCGGCTCGAAGGCGCAGGCGTTCTGGGTCGTCCCCGAGGCCTACCCGACCCGGCAGGTCCGCGCGAAGGTGCTGGCCTACGCCAAGCGCGCCAACGCCGCGAACAAGACGCCGATGGTGGTCATCTACGGCATCCCCGGCCGCGACTGCGGGCAGTACTCCTCGGGCAACCCGATCAGGACCGCGACGCAGTACCGCACCTGGGTCGCCCAGATCGCGAAGGCCCTGCGCAAGCAGCGGGCCCTGGTCATCGTCGAGCCGGACGCGCTGCCGCTCTTCAGCAGCCCGGTGGCGAGCTGCGCCACGAAGCCGGCCGGCTGGCGCGGGATGCTCCGGTCCGCGACCAAGCAGCTCAGCCGCAGCGGCGCGTGGGTCTACCTCGACGCCGGACACTCCAACTGGACGCCGTACACCACCCGCGCCGCCGAGCTCAAGCGCTCCGGCATCGCCTACGCACGCGGCTTCAGCACCAACGTCTCCAACTTCCGCACGACCGCGGCCGAGAAGCGGTACGCCGGCGCGCTGCTCCGGGGCCTGCGCACGCTGAAGGTGCGGGGCAAGCACTACGTCATCGACACCTCACGCAACGGCGCGGCGCCGAGCACCGACGAGGTCATCAACCCGACCTGGGCGCGGGTCGGCAGGGCCCCCCGCCTGGTCCTCGAGGGCTCCTTCGACGGCACGCTGTGGGTCAAGCACCCGGGCGAGTCCGACGGCAACGCGAACGGCGGGCCGTCGGCCGGCCAGTGGTGCGACCTGCTCGCCGACCGGCTCCTCGGGCGCTCCGGGTCCGGGAACTGCTGAGGCCGGGCCGATGGCGACGTACGAGGTCAACTCGAAGGCCGTCGCCCACGCCCGCGCGCTGATCGACAAGCGGCAGTACGTCCTGGACAGCGACTGGGGCGACGTGCAGCCGGACGCCGAGGCGCAGAACGCCTACCTCGAGCGGCACTCGTGGGCCGAGTACGCCGCCTGGCACCTCGGCCTCACCGAGGGCGCGAACGAGGAGACCAAGGCACGGCACGCGTTCGGGTACGGCGACCTCCGGCGGGTGCACCGCTCGGGCCTGATCGCCTGCGTCTACCGGGCAGCCGAGTGGCGGCACAAGTCGGTCGAGCTCGCCGCGCACGACCTGCTCCAGCACCTGGACCGGACCGCCGGGATCAGCTGAGCTCGACCAGCGCCTTGGCGACGCGCGCGGCGCGGGTCTCGGGCTTCTTCGCGCCCGTGATGCTCTCGGCGATCCGTCGCTGGTTGGAGTATGAGAGCCGGGCCCAGGCGTCGGCGACCGAGGCCAGCTCCTCCGGGAGCTCGATGGTGCGCGGCGCATCGTCCACGACGATCTCGAGCTCGAGGCTCTGCCCGGCCTCGACGCCGGCACCGGCCCGGTTGTCCTTGCTCATCCCGAGCCAGAAGGCGTCGCCCATCCGAGCGATCGACGAGCGCCAGGTGTAGTCACCGATGCTCGCGGCCACCTTCGGCCGACGGCCGGCGCCGAGCTCGTCGACGACCTCGTCAGGGATCCGGAAGCCCGTCGTGCTGCCTCCGGTCGCCTCCAGCTCGACGTGGAGCCTCACGCCTTGTCCTGGGCGAGCGTGTGGGCGACGAGCGCGTTGGCGTGCCCGTGGCCCATGCCGTGCTCGTCCTTGAGGACCGCGACCAGCTCCATGTGCTTGGCGCCGGCGCCGTAGCCCGGCGTCGAGCGCACCACCGCCTGCCACTCCTCGATCGTCCTGCCGTACTTCTGCTCGATCGACGGGAAGTAGGACGCAGGACCCTTCGTCTGCTCGGTCGCGGACATCACTTGATCCTCTCCTCGAGGCGCACGGTCACCGTGTCACCTGCCTGCTTGCCGGACTCCACGCGCAGCGCCGCCTTCACCGGCAGCTTGTGGTTGCCGTCGCCGAGCGCCATGAACGAGCTCTCGAACGGCACCCCGTCGACGGTCCCCCGCACCTTCACCAGGCCGTGGGTCCCGAAGAACTCTGCAGACTCCGGCCACACCACATAGGTCCAGCCGCCAGGGGCGTCGCTCTTCTGGAGCACCGCCTCGAACGTCGCATCGATCGGGTTCATGCCCATTCCTCCTGTCACTGTCGACCTCCCGGGTCGGCCGAACTCATCGCTCACCAGCCCATCGAGCCGGGGACGCCCTTGAACGGTCCGACCACGCGAGCGGTGATCCAACCGCCGTAGAACCCGCCGGGCTGCGGCTCGACCACCTCGCCGTCGACCGTGCAGCGATCGACCAGCGCCGGCATCACGGCCACGGCGTCGGCGATCACCTCGAAGCCAGGGGTCGGCCGCTCGTAGGTCCACCCGGCGCGGGCGGCCACGACGTCACCGCCGACCAGGTCGAAGTACGACGCCGCGCCCTTCCACTCGCACCACGAGCTCCCGGCGACGGGGCGCAGCACGCCGGCCTCGAAGGCCTCCGGCGGCAGGTAGTACGTCGGGGGGTGGCTGGTCTCGAGGACCCGCCACGACGTCGTCGTACGCGCGACGACCCGACCGCCGAGCTCGATCTCGACCAGCTCGTCGCTCTCCTCGACGCGCGGCGGGCGCGGGTAGTCCCAGACCGACTCGACCGTGGGCTTCGTCATGTCCCGACGCTACCGCTGCGGGGAACATCCAACTGCGGGGTTAGGTTCGGTGATCGTGCGCAACCTCCGGGGCCTGGTGGCCGACACCCGACCGCTGCGCAACGAGCACTTCCGGCGGCTGTGGCTGGCCAACATCATCACCGTCGTCGGCGCTCAGCTCACCGTGGTCGCCGTACCGGCCCAGATCTACGCCGACACCGGCTCCTCGGCCTACGTCGGCCTCACCGGTCTCTTCGGTCTCGTGCCGCTGGTGGTCTTCGGGCTCTGGGGCGGTGCGCTCGCGGACGTCTTCGACCGGCGCACCATGCTGATCATCACCACCAGCGGACTGATCGGGACCAGCGCGCTCTTCTGGCTCCAGGCCGCGATGGGCAACACCAACGTGTGGCTGCTGCTCGGACTCTTCTCCGTGCAGCAGGCGTTCTTCGGGGTCAACCAGCCGACGCGCAGCGCCGTGATCCCCAAGCTGGTGGCGCCGGAGCTGCTGCCCGCGGCCAACTCGCTGAACATGACCGTGATGATGGCCGGCGCCATCGGCGGTCCGCTGGTCGCGGGCGTGCTGATCCCGATCTTCGGCTTCGACTGGCTCTACCTGATCGACACGATCACGCTCTTCGCGACCCTGGGCGCGGTGGTCCGGCTGCCGAGGCTCCCCGTCGAGGACGCCGCGACCGGGACGCCCGGCCTGCGATCGGTGATCGAGGGCTTCACCTACCTGCGCGGGCACCCGGTGCTGATGATGTCCTTCGTCGTCGACCTGATCGCGATGGTCTTCGGCATGCCTCGGGCGCTCTTCCCCGAGATCGCGCACGCCTCGTTCGGCGGCCCCGACGAGGGCGGCCTGGTCTTCGCGCTGCTCTTCGCCGCCATCCCGGCCGGCGCGGTCATCGGCGGGGTCTTCTCCGGCTGGGTCTCCCGGGTCGACCGGCAGGGCCGGGCGGTCATCATCTGCATCCTGATCTGGGGCTTCGCGATGACCGGCTTCGGCATCGCGGTCGGGCTGGCGTCGTACTGGCAGAGCGCCGCGCTCCTGGTCGCCCTGCTCATGCTGGTGATCGGCGGCGCCGCCGACATGGCCTCGGCCGCCTTCCGCACCAGCATGCTCCAGAGCGCCGCCGACGACTCGGTGCGCGGCCGGCTCCAGGGCATCTTCATCGTCGTCGTCGCGGGCGGCCCCCGGATCGCGGACGTCGTGCACGGCGCCAGTGCGGCAGCGGTCGGTACGGCGGCCGCGGCTGCCGGCGGCGGCGTGCTCGTCGTGATCGGGACCGTGATCGCCGCGGTCGCCGTGCCGTCGTTCGTCCGCTACCGCATCACCCGGCCCGCCGCCGAAGCGGTCTGAAGGCCCACCCGCACCTAGAATTCTCCGGTGATCCAGACCGACGGCATCGACCCCGACGACCTCGCCGTCACCGTGCGCGTGCTCAACCAGCTGCACCAGCTGCCCGACGACCACCCGGACATCACGACGGTGAAGCGCGCGGCGTCGCACATGTACAAGGCACTCAAGGCCGAGCGACGGATGCGCAAGCGACAGGCCGAGCTCGCGCACGACCGTGCGGTGACCGAGGCGACCGCCACCGGGTCCGCGATGCGGATCGACGACGAGACCCTGGGCATCCCCCTCGTCTCGACGGCGCCGGGTGCCTTCGCGGGCGAGCTGATCAACCCGCGCGGCTGCTACATCTGCAAGTCCGACTACACGCTGGTCGATGCGTTCTACCACTACCTCTGCCCGAGCTGCGCGGCCATGTCGCACACCAAGCGCGACCAGGGCACCGACCTCACCGGTCGGCGCGCGCTGCTCACCGGCGGCCGCGCCAAGATCGGCATGTACATCGCGCTGCGACTGCTCCGCGACGGCGCACACACCACGATCACGACGCGCTTCCCGCACGACGCCGTACGCCGCTTCTCGGCGCTCGAGGACAGCGCCGACTGGATCGACCGGCTCAAGATCGTCGGCATCGACCTGCGTGACCCGACCCAGGTGGTCGCGCTCGCCGACGAGGTCGCGGCGGCCGGTCCGCTCGACATCCTGATCAACAACGCGTGCCAGACCGTGCGGCGTACGCCCGGCTCCTACGCGCCGCTCGTCGAGGCCGAGCTCGCGCCGCTGCCGACCGACGTGGCGCTGCCGGAGATCGTGTCGTTCGACCGGATCAGCGAGGCGCACCCCGCAGCGATCGCCGGCACGCTCAAGCAGCACGCGATCGCTCATCACGAGACGCCCGCGCACACGCCGGCGTCGATCACCGCGCTCGCGCTCCAGGCCGGCAACGCCAGCCTCGAGGCGCACCTGGCCGGCACCGCGGTCGACGCCGGCGGGCTGCTGCCCGACCTGCAGACCACGAACTCCTGGACGCAGACCGTCGACGAGGTCGACCCGCTCGAGCTGCTCGAGGTGCAGCTCTGCAACGCGACCGCGCCGTTCCTGCTGATCTCGCGCCTCCGCGCGTCGCTGCGGTCGTCGCCGGCCCGGCGTACCCACGTCGTCAACGTCTCCGCGATGGAGGGCCAGTTCTCCAGGTCCTACAAGGGTCCTGGGCACCCCCACACCAACATGGCCAAGGCGTCGCTCAACATGCTGACCCGCACGAGCGCGGGTGAGATGTTCGAGACCGACGGCATCCTGATGAACGCCGTCGACACCGGCTGGATCACCGACGAGCGCCCGCACCAGGAGAAGCTGCGGATCGCGGCCGAGGGCTGGCACGCGCCGCTCGACCTGGTCGACGGCGCGGCCCGCGTCTACGACCCGATCGTGCAGGGCGAGGCCGGCGAGGACCTCTACGGCCACTTCCTGAAGGACTTCAAGCCCAGCCCCTGGTAGCCCAGACGTCCCAGCGGAACAGCCGGGGCCGCGCCGTGGTTGGACCCTGCATGACCACGATCGGATTCATCGGAAGCGGCAACATCGGCGGCACCCTGGCGAAGCTCTTCGCGGAGCAGGGCCACGACGTCGTCATCAGCAACTCGCGCGGGCCGGAGACGCTCGCCGACCTGGTGTCCGAGATCGGGGACCGCGGCCGGGCGGCCACCGCCGCCGAGGCGGCCGAGGCCGGCGAGGTCGTCGTCGTGTCGGTGCCCTTCCTGGCGGTCGACCAGGTGCCGGTGGCGCCGCTGGACGGCAAGGTCGTCATCGACACCAACAACTACTACTTCGAGCGCGACGGCCACGTCGCCGAGATCGACAGCGGGGCCACGACCCCCAGCGAGGTCCTCCAGGCGCACCTGCCCGAGTCGCAGGTCGTCAAGCTCTTCAACGCCATCCACTCCGACCACCTCGCCACCCAGGGGCTGCCCGCCGGCACCGCCGGGCGCCGCGCACTCCCGTACGCCGGTGACGACGCCACTGCGAAGGAGACCGTCGCCGCGCTCGCCGCCGAGATCGGGTACGACGTCGTCGACGTCGGCCCGCTCGCCGAAGGCTGGCGCTTCGACCGCGACCAGCCGGCGTACGGCCCCGAGGTCGACGCCGCCGGGCTCACCGAGCTGCTCGGCCAGGCGAAGCGCCCCTCCGCCCAGGGCGTGTCTTAGGAGCCGAGCAGGCCTCGCAGGTAGGCCGCCTGCCCGACGTGCTGGGCGTCGTCGTCGGCGATGCTGACGAGTCGTACGCCGCGGGTGACCGGTGGCTCCCAGTTGCGATCGATCACCTCGTCGAGGTCGGCCTCGCTCACGGTGCGCAGGTAGGCGACGGTGGCCTCGTGCGCGGCGCGCAGGTAGTCGGCCAGCAGCGCGGCGCCGACCCGCACCTTGCCGACCTGCTCGCTGCTGTGGCCGTAGCCGTGGTCGCGCGGGTCGATGTCCAGGTCGAACCGCTCCACCCACCCGTCGCTGAACCACACCTCCTCCGTGCCGGCGGCGTGCGCCACCTGGGCGTCCTGGACGCGGGCGGTGTGCCAGATCAGCCAGCCGATGGAGTTGGCGTCGGGAGCGACCCGGTGGGCGAGCTGCTCGTCGGTGAGCCCGTCGACCACGGCGACGCCGTTGTCGCGGATCCGCTCGAAGAAGTCGATGAGGACGTCTGCTGGTGTCATGCGCTCGACGGTAGCGACTGCCGGGTGACGGCGTACCCACGGACAAAATGGTCGCTCAGCGGGCCTCGGGACGACCATGCTGTCCGTGGGTACCCCCGTGATCGAGCTGCAGGAGGAATGATGGCCGACGACCCGAGCCTCTACGAGTGGGCCGGCGGGGACGCGGCCCTGCGACGGCTGATCGACTGCTTCTACGACCGGGTCGAGCGCGACGACCTGCTCAGCGGGTTCTTCCCCGGCGGGGTCACCGAGGAGCACCGCGCGCACGTCGCGGCGTGGTGGTCGGAGGTGTTCGGCGGCCCGGCGACGTACACCGCGGAGCACGGCGGCTACGAGCGGATGCTGGCCCACCACCGCGACCTGGGGATCACCCCGGATCAGCGGCACCGCTTCGCCGCCACGATGAGCCTGGCGGCCGACGACGCCGACCTGCCCGCCGACCCGGAGTTCCGGGCCGCCCTCGTCGGCTACCTGGAGTGGGGCACCCGGCTGGCGATGGAGAACTCGCAGCCCGGCGCCCGGGTCGTCGAGCACGCGCCGGTGCCGCGCTGGGGTTGGGGCGTCGCGCCGCCGTACCGACCCTGAGCGTTCAGAGACCGACCCGCAGCTGGATCGGCGCGTCGTTGCCGTCGTCCGGTGCCGTGAGCCCGCCGAGGACCCCGACCACCACCGCGATCGCGAGAATGACGCCCAGGTCCGCGCGCGCCGCTCCGGGCGCCGCACGCTGCGCCTGGAAGTACGGCGTCGAGCAGAAGACCGCGAGCGTCACGACCTGGCCGACGGAGAGCGCCAGGAGGAGCACACCCGACAGGTCGAGGTCCGACAGCGTGCCGACCACACCGAGCAGCAGGCCCGCACCGAGCAGGATCCAGACCACCACGAGCCGGCCGGTGCGGGCCCGGAGGACCCCGCTCGAGAACCAGCGGACGACCACGGCGGTGAGCACCACGGACAGCACGACCCACAGGGGGTTCGACTGGCTCAGGCCCCGGGTGGCGAGCCTCAGGAGCTGATCGGCCAGGCACAGCCAGGCGAACACCCACGCCGATCGCGGCAGGGACTCTGCGCTCACGAGGTCATCCGCTCGAGGCGGGTCTGCAGGAGGGCCTCGCGGTGCGCGTTGCCGGGGAGCTCGACGTACTGCTGCCCGAACGCCGCGAGCAGCGCGTCGTCGAGGCGTCGTACGGCGCCGGGCGGGTAGCGATAGTCCAGCCGCTCGATCGGTCCGCCCGGTCCGGTGGGGACCGCGGCGAGCACCTTGCCGAGCTCGGCCAGCGACGTGATGCCGAGCGGCCCCAGCAACGTCGCGATCCAGGCGTAGTGGTCGGTGCGCGACCACTCGGCGTCGGGATACTGCCCGGCGAGGTACGCCGCGAGCTCGCGCGGCGTGATGCCGTCCGCGTCGATCTCGGACTCGGCGACGGCACCGCCGCGGAGCCGGTCGCGGATGGTGGTGAACTCCTGGTCGGCGAGCTCGAGCAGCCCGGCCGCGAGGGTGAAGCGGCGGTCGAAGTCGCGCGCGTGCTCCTCGGGCACCGTGCCCTTGTAGCGGATGTCGTGCTCGAACTCGGCCCACGCGTGCTGCAGGACGGTGCGCACCTGGACCTGGGCGGTCGGACCACCGTTGCGGGCGACCTGGAGGTGGCGGCTGGCGTAGCCGAAGCGTCCCTCGCTCGCGGTCTCCTGGCCGAGGTCGCGGTCGTCGAGGACCCGCAGCTGCGAGCGCAGGACATCGGCGACGGCGGAGACGTCGCTGCGCACGTAGGTGATGACCCGGATGCCGATCTGGTCGGCGATGTCGCGCAGCGGGTCGGCGTAGACCGGCACGCCGTCCACCGTGCGCCCGGCCTTCGCCGCGAACGACTCGACCGACTTGGCCCGACCGGTCACGGTCAGGTAGTTGATGCCTGCCTCGTCGAGGATCTCGGTCACCAGCGCCACGTACGCGCCGGCCTCCTCGACCAGCGCCGGGTGCCCCGCGGCGTACTCCTCCACCGCCGTGCGGATCGTGGTGTGCGCGTCCGGCAGCGTCGGGGTGACGATGTAGCCGCGCTCGAAGTCGCCGTACGTCGTGGTCCGCTCGGGCCAGCGGTCGGCGAAGAGCGCGACGTAGGCACAGACGACGGCGTCCACCTGGTCCTCGACCTGGCGCAGGTCGACCTTGCGGGTGGCGGCCTCGACCCGGGCGCGCAGCTCGCGCCAGGACCGGTCGGTGGTGACGAGGCGCTCGAGGTGGTCCATCAGCACGAGCAGCTCGGAGCGCAGCAGGTCGAGGCTGCGACCGGGCTTGGCCTTGTACTTGAGGGTCTTGCCCAGGCCGAAGAGCACGACCGTCGCCGGGTGCGGGTAGACCTCGATCGCGCGCCGCTTGCGGCCCGACCGCGGGTCCATGTCGAGACCGAAGAGCTTGCAGATGCGGGCGCCGCGCGTGCCGTTGGCGAACTCCGGCTTCCCGGTGTTGGACGGGTGCGTCCCCGCCTCGAACCGTCGGAAGTCCTTGGTCAGCGCCTGCTCCGCCGGACGCGAGCCGGTGGGGTTGACGACGATCAACGGCGCATCGATGCCGACCAGGCACGGGCCCTCGACGTACGCCGCCAGCGCGGCCCGGATCTCCTCGTCCGTGCGCACCGCCGAGATGTGCAGCAGACGGGCGTCCTCGTCGAGGACCGCGAGCCCCGTGGGCTGGCGATCTCCCCAGGCGAGGTCGATGCCGACGAAGTGCATGGCCCCAGCCTGCCGCATCAAGGGGCAGCGGCGCCCGGGGCGGGCCGTCAGAGGCCGGAGCGCTCCACCGTGGTACGGGCGGAGCGGGTCGCGCGGTCGGTCCGACGGGAGCGCCGGGCGTTGGTCACCCTCTTGGCCGGGACGGCACGCAGCGCCTGGTCCAGGACGATCGCGGGGTTGACGGTGAGCGGGTTCATGGCTGCCTTCTCATGGAGTGGTGGTGGTGACAGCCACGCTTCCCGATGAGGTGCTGCCCGGACATCGGGAGGAGTCCCGAGGTCGGCGCCCAGATACGGGTCTGAGGTGCCTCAGGCCGTCGCGACCGGCGCGTGGTGGCCGAAGGGCACCGAGTCGGCGTACCCGAGGGCGGCCAGGACGCTGGGCAGCATCGCCTTCGCCGTACGCCGGTAGCCGGCGCCGGACGGGTGGAAGCGGTCGAGGGCGAACATCTCGTCGGGCTGGGTGATGAAGAACGGGCCGACGACGTCGGCGAGCGACACGGCGTGCCCGCCGAGCTCGGTGGTGACGTCGCGCTGCACGGCGGCGAGCTGGCGGGAGGCGCGGGCCCCGAGCGAGCGCAGCGGCTGCGGCAGCGGCTGGAGGGCGCCGAGGTCGGGGCAGGTGCCGACGACGACGCCGGCGCCGACGCCCCGCAACGACCGGACCGCGTCGCCGAGGAACCGCCGCGAGTCCGCGGTGCGGACCCGGTGGGTGATGTCGTTGCCGCCGACGACGATGACGGCGACGTGCGGGGCGTACGTCGGGGGCAGGGTCGCGAGCTGCTCCGCGAGCCCGGAGCTCTCGGCCCCGACGACGGCGCCGGTGTGCAGCCGCACCGCCCGGTGGGTCGCCTTCGCGAGCCGGCGGGCGAGCTGGCCGCCGAGGGTGTCCTGAGGTCGTTCGGCGCCGAGGCCGGCCGCGATCGAGTCGCCGAGGAGCAGCAGGTCCACGGGGTCGCCGTACGACTTCTTGTAGGTCCGGTCGCCGCGCAGCGCCTCCTCCCCGAGCGGCTTGCCGATGACCGCACGGGCGGCGTGCGCCTGCCGCTTCAGGGCGTACGCCGAGGCAGCGACCGTCGTCGCGGTCCCGGTCGCCACGACGGCGAGGCCCAGCCCGGTGCGCCGCCAGGCCCGGTCGCTCACGCGGCGGCGGTGACGCCGTCGAGCACCGCGCGGTAGTGGACGTCGACCAGCTCGCCGACGACCCGCGCCCAGGTGCGCCCCGCGATGGCGACCCGGGCCTGCTCGGCCAGGTCTCGACGCCTGCCGGGAGCAGCGAGCAGGACCGCGACGCAGTCGCGCAGCGAGCCGAGGTGAGACGGGTCGAAGAGCAGCCCCGTGCGGCCCGGGTCGATCAGGTCCAACGGGCCACCTGCCGCCGGGGCGACCACCGGGACGCCGCTGGCCTGGGCCTCCTGGACGGTCTGGCAGAAGGTCTCGTGGTCGCCGGTGTGCACGAAGACGTCGAGGGAGGCGTACGCCGTCGCCAGGTCGGCACCACGCAGCATCCCGGTGAAGACGGCTCCCGGGAGCTGGCGCTGCAGCTCCTCGCGGGCCGGTCCGTCGCCGACCACCACGAGCTGGACGCCCGGCAGGCCGGCCAGCGCGGCCAGGCGATGGACCTGCTTCTCGTGGGCCAGCCGCCCGACGTACCCGACGGCGAGACGGCACCCGTCGGTCCAGTGCTGGTGCAGGGAGCGGCTGCGCCGGGACGGGTCGAAGAGCTCCAGGGCGATGCCACGACGCCAGAGGTGCAGGTCGCGGACGCCGAGCGCCGCGAGCTGGTCCTGGGAGGCGGTCGACGGCACCAGGGTGCGGTCCACGCGACGGTGCAACCGACCGACCCAGCGATCGACCACCAGGTCGGCGCGGAGTCCGTACTGCCGGGCGAAGGCAGCGACGTCGGTCTGGTAGACCGCGACCGTCGGGACCCCGAGCCGGCGCGCGGCGCGCAGCCCGAACGCGCCGAGCGCGATCGGGCTGGCGAGGTGCACCAGGTCGGGACCGAACCGGTCGAGGCTGTGTCCTACGGCGGCGTCGGGCAGCCCGATCGGGAACGACCGGTAGCCGGGCATCCCGACCGAGCGGACCCGGACGACCGGGATCCCCTCGTGATGGGCGGGCCCGGGTGCAGGGGCCACGACCAGCGCTTCGTGGTGGGCGTCGGCGAGCTCGTCGACGATGTGTCGCACGGTGTTGGAGACACCGTTGACCTGCGGCAGGAAGGACTCCGTCACGATGGCGACGCGCATGACCCTGACAGTGCGCGCCGCCGGTGAACGGCCGGCGACCTGGGCGGAAGGGTCGCGCGAAGTCGCGGCGGCGGGCAGGTCGCGGTGTCGGGTCAGCCGGCGGCGTACTCCACCGCGATCGCCGCACCGAGGCGGGCGTTGTGGCGCACGAGCGCGATGTTGGCGGTCAGCGAGGCGCCGCCGGTGATCTCGACGATGCGCCCGAGGAGGTACGGCGTCGCCTCCTTGCCGTGGATGCCGAGCGCGTCCATGTCGCCGAGCGCCTGGTCGATGATGGCGCCGATCTCGTCGGCCGCGATCTCGTCCTCCTCGGGGATCGGGTTGGCGATGACGATGCCGCCCTCGATCCCGAGGTCCCACTTCGCTCGCATCACGGCCGCGACCTCCGCCGCCGAGTCGACGCGCATCGGTGCGTCGTGGCCGCTGGAGCGGGAGTAGAACGACGGGAACTCGTCGCTGCCGTACCCGAGGACCGGCACGCCCAGCGTCTCCAGGGTCTCGAGGGTGAGAGCGATGTCGAGGATGGACTTCACACCCGCCGAGACGACGGCGACCGAGGTCTGGCCGAGCTCGGTGAGGTCGGCGCTGACGTCGAAGCTCTGCTGCGCGCCGCGGTGGACGCCGCCGAGGCCGCCGGTCACGAAGGTGCGGATGCCGGCCATCGCGGCCAGGCGCATCGTCGCCGCGACGGTGGTCGCGCCGTGCTGGCCGCGCGCGACGACGTACGGCAGGTCCCGCACGCTGACCTTCGTGACGTTGCCGTCGCTGGCGAGCAGCTCGAGCTGGTCGGGCGACAGCCCGATGCACAGGCGGCCGTCGAGGATCGCGATCGTGGCCGGGACCGCGCCGTGCTCGCGGACGATGCTCTCGACCTCGCTCGCCATCGCGACGTTCTGCGGGTAGGGCATGCCGTGGCTGATGATCGTGCTCTCGAGCGCGACGACCGGGCGGCCGGCGGCGAGCGCCTCGGCGACCTCCGGAGCGAGATGGAGGGCGGGGTGCGGGGAGGTCATGCGGTGCTCCTGACGAGACGGTCGGTGAGGTCGGGGCGGACGGTGTGAGGGCTGGCGATGGTGAGCGCGGCGGCGGCGTGACCGTACGCCGCGGCCGCAGCGGGCTCGACGCCGTCGAGCAGCGCGTGACAGAACGCGGCGAGCATCGCGTCGCCGGCTCCGGTGACGTCGACGACGTCGGCCGGTACGGCGTCCAGCGCGACCGCGCCCTCGGGACCACTCAGCAGCGAGCCGGCCGAGCCGAGCCGCACCCAGACCAGCTCGACGCCACGGTCGTGCAGGGCCCGGGCCGCCTTCTCCACCTGGCGCGCGGTCCGGGTGGGCAGGTCGGTGAGGGCGGCGAGCTCGTCGCGGTTGGGCGTGATCGCGTGCACCGGCCGGTCGGTCGCGACCAGGTGCGCGAGCGCTCCGGCCTTCGGAACGCTCACCGGCTCGAGCACGACGCGTACGCCGGCCGCCGTCGCCAGGTCGAGGGCGAAGGCGAGCGTTGCCGTGGTCAGGTTGCCGTCGAGCACGACCAGGGAGGCCGCGGCGATCAGGTCGCGGGCGGCGTTGACGTGCTCGGTCGACAGCTCGTCGGTGGCGGCCATGTCGGCGACCGCGACGACGAGCTCACCGTCCGCGTCGAGCACCGCCGTGTAGGTGCCGGTCGCCCGGGCGGACCGGCGTACCTGCTCCACGTGCACGCCGGCTCCCGACGTCGCGGCCAGCACCTGGTCACCCAGGCCGTCGGCACCGATCGCGGCCACCAGGTGGGTGCGGGTGCCGAGGCGGGCGAGGTTCTCCGCGATGTTGCGCCCGACTCCACCGGCCGACATCGAGGCGGTCCCCGGGTTGCTGGTCGCCGGCACGACGCCGCGGCGGCTGCGCGCCTTGACGTCCATGTTGGCACCGCCGACCACGACCACGGACTGCTGCTCGCTGAGCACGTAGCCGCGGCCGAGGATCACGCCCTTCTTGCCCAAGTTGGACAGATGGACGTTGACGGCGGCGCGGGTGGTGCCGAGCTCGTGCGCCAGCGCCTCCGACCCGATCAGCGGGTCGCGGCGCAGCAGCGCGACGATCTCCCGTTCGCGATCGGTCAGGCTCATGCTTGTCAGCATAAGCCATGCTTACTCAGACAAAGATCGCGCTCCGGGGACCACGAGGGTTGCGATCGCGGTGGTGAGGGGTACGGCGAGCACCAGGCCGATGCTGCTGGCCAGAGTGCGCACGATCTCCTGGGTGATGTCCTCGGTCGTGAGCAGCACGTCCCATGGCAGGCCGTAGAGGCGCAGGATCAGCAGCACCGCGAGCGCCGTGCCGGCGTAGGCGAAGACGATCGTGTAGATGGTCGACGCGATGTGGTCGCGGCCGATCCGCATGCCGCTGGCGAAGAGGGCGGCGCGACCCATCTCCGGGGAGGCGGCCCGGATCTCCCACACCGAGGACGACTGCGTGATCGTCACGTCGTTGAGCACGCCGAGGCCGGCGATGATCGCGGCGCACGCGAAAAGCCCTTGGAAGCTGAGGTCACCGACCAGCGAGGAGAGGATCCCGGCCTGCTCGTCCGCGACACCGGTGAGCCGGGTGGCGCTCGTCGCGAGGATGCCGATGCCGGCGGTGACCAGCACCCCGGCCAGGGTGCCTGCGAGCGCGGCGCTCGTGCG
The DNA here is from genome assembly GCA_963717855.1 of uncultured Actinomycetota bacterium. GTDB lineage: Bacteria > Actinomycetota > Actinomycetes > Propionibacteriales > Nocardioidaceae > Nocardioides. The sequence goes on from CAVQXF010000010.1 coordinate 488,664, forward strand.
CAGCGAGAACCCGTGGGTCGTGTAGAGGACGACGTACATGATCAGGGCGGCGCCGGTGAGGGCGACGGCGACGCCGGAACCGCCCGTGAGCAGGGCCGGCAGCACGAACCGCCAGATCACCAGCCCGCTGAACGCCAGCCCGACCAGGGCGAAGAAGCCACGCCACCGGGCGACGAGGAGCACCAGCCCGACGAAGACCAGGAGCAGCACCAGCACCGGTCCGGTGCGCACGGTGCCGAAGTAGGAGTACGTCGCGTCCGCGCCGTCGGCCCCGGGGATCCGCTGCAGCTTGACCCGGTCGCCGACCGCGAGTCCGGAGTCGAGGACCTGCGGCGGCACCTGGATGGTCGCCTCGTCGTCGACGCCGGACCCACCGTCGACGGTCACGCTGATCCGCCCGCAGTCGCTGTCGGTGCCGACCTGCTTCGCGGTGCACGGTGCGTTGATGCCCTCCACCGTGGCGGCCGGGAAGGTCACGCCCGGTGCCGCGAACGTCACGTCCTCGGTGACCCGGTCGACCTCCGTGCCGTCCGGCCACAGCAGCAGGAGGCCGACGAGCGCCGCGACACCGGCCACCGCCAGGGCGCCGAGGAGGGCGAGCCGGGCGCCGCGGGCGACCTCGACCTCCGCCTCGGTCCCGACCCCGTCCGGCCGGCCCGCGCGGTGTGATCCGTGCGAGTGTCCAGCGCCCATGGGGGACATCCTCCCGTGACGTACGCCGTCCACGACAAACGGTGTGCGCGGCGGCCGGCACGGGCCACACAATGGACCCATGCCGACGACCAGCCAGTGGCTCGCCTTCGTGGTGGCGAGCGCCCTCTTCATCCAGGTCCCGGGGCCGAGCCTGCTCTTCACCATCGGTCGCGCCCTCACCGTCGGGCGGCGCGACGCGCTGCTCTCCGTCGTCGGCAACGCCCTCGGCGTCACCACCCAGGTGCTCCTGGTGGCGGCCGGCCTCGGCGCGGTCGTGGCCGCGAGCGCGGAGGCCTACACCGTGCTCAAGCTCGCCGGAGCGGCGTACGTCGTGTGGCTGGGCATCCAGGCCATCCGGCACCGTGCGGACGCGCGCGCCGCCCTCGAGGCGGTCGAGATCGGAGCGGTGAGCGCCGCTCCCGCCTCCCGCTCGCTGCGGATCGGCTTCGTGGTCGGCCTGACCAACCCCAAGACGATCGTCTTCTTCGTCGCGTTCCTGCCGCAGTTCGTCAACGAGGGGGCCGGGCACGCCGGCCTGCAGCTCGCGATGCTCGGAGCGGTGTTCGGCGCGATGGCGGTCCTGTCCGACGGCACCTGGGCGCTCGCGGCCGGCAAGGCCCGGGACTGGTTCGCCCGGCGTCCGCAGCGGCTCGACTCGCTCGGCGTGGCCGGCGGCGTGATGATGATCGGACTCGGCGCGACGATGGCGGTCGCCTCGGAGTAGCCGCTCCGCATACCCACTCTTGGGAGAAGACGGCCGCCTCCGGCCCTGACGCCCCGGCCGGGTGCTTCGATCGCGCATGCCCACGTGGTTGCTGCGCGTCGCAGTCTCGGCCGCCCTCGCCGGCTCCGCCGTGCTGACCTTCGCTGCCGCCTACCAGCGCTGGTGGCCGGCCTGTCCGCGCGGCGGGTTCGACGCCGAGGCGTGCGTGCGTCTGCAGAGCCACCGGTACGACTTCGTGGCGCCCGGAGCGCCGTGGACCCCGGTGGGCCATGCGGCCGATCTGTACGGCGTCGCGCTCCTGCTCCTGGCGGTCGCGGCCGTGCTCCTGCCGACCGTGCTCAGCCCGGGCCGGACCCACGGCTCCGGGGGCCGGTGGTGGCAGCTCCTGGTGGCGCTCTCCGCGCTGGTGCCGGCCGCGAGCCTCGCGGTGCTCGGCGCGGCCACCCTGCTCTCCGGCCAGATCGGTCGGGCCGTCGACCTCCCCGGCAGCGGGGTCGTCGCGGTGGTCGTGTGGATGTTCGCGTGGCCGGCGAGCCTGATGGTGATCGCGGGCGCCGCTCCCGGGGGCCGACCGGAGCGAGCGGTCCCGGTCGCCGTCCTCGTCGGGCTGTCGACGCCGATCCCGACGCTGCTGATCTTCGGCCCGATCTTCGCCGGCTACCTGTCCGACGACACCGCCCCCTGGACGGAGGCGGCAGCGGCGCCCTTCCTCCTGCTCGCCGCCGTCTCGGTCCTCCTCCTCACGCCCGCCCGGACCACGGCGCCGGCGCTCGCGAGTCGTCGAGCGACGCTCACTGGCCCCAGATCGGCCCTGGGAACGGCCGTGTGGCGTCACTCGACGACTCAGACCAGCTCGCGACCCTGGTCGTAGGCGAGCAGCGCGACGCCGAGGGACAGCCGCGACGCGGGATCGTCGAGAGGGTGTCCGACCAGGTCCTCGAGGCGCCGCAGGGCCGGGTAGAGCGAGGTCCGGTTGCGGTGGGCCACCCGGGCGAGCTCGGCCTTGTTGCCGCCGACCGCGAGGTACTGCCGCAGCAGGGTGACCAGGCCGCCGGCGTGCCTCGCCTCGTGCTCGAGCAGCCGACCGAGCTCCGCCTCGGCGAACTCCTGCAGCCGCGCGTCCTCGCGCAGCGACATCAGCAGTCCCGGCAGCCGGATGTCGGCCTGGCGCACGCAGCCGTCGTACGCCGGCATCGACGCGGCGACGTCGGCCACCACCCGCGCCGACCGCAGCGAGGTCGCCGCCGCGAGCACACCGGTCACCGGGGGACCAGCCGCCAGCACGGCGTCCGGCTCGATCCTGATCAGCGCGCGCGCTGCCGCGTCGAGGTCGACGCCGGTGGGCACGAGCAGTCCGACGTGGACCGCGTCGAGCACTCCGACCAGTCCCGACACGTCGCCGAGCGCGGAGACCAGCCGGTCCACGGACGCCTCGGACCGCAGGCGTGCCACGGCCCCGACGTACGAGCCTGACTCGGGCACGCCGAGGGCGCGCAGCCTCGCTGCGGCGGCGGCCTCGCTCCCCAGCCGTCCGGACAGCAGGTCGAGCAGGAACCCACCGTGGACGCGCAGCTGGACCGAGGTCTCGTCGCGCTCGATCATCCGGCCGAGCTCGACGGCCTGGGCGGCGCGCTCGAGCACCTGCACCGCCCGGCTCCCGCGCCGACCACCGGGCTGCACGAGCCGGCCCCACGCCCCGCCCTGGATGCCGACCGGCGTGGTCAGCCAGCGCTCCGGGCCGCCGTGCCCGCTCTCCCGGAGGTACGGCGTGAGTCGCGACCGTCGCTCCCAGTCGACGAGCAGCCGGTCGACGGGCTCCTCCCGGGCGGCCGCGACCAGCACCCGGCGGGAGAGGTCCTCGAGCACCACCGACGCACCGACCAGGTCGGCCGCCGCCTCGACCAGCCGGGCCATCGGCGCCCGCGCCAGGCCGAGCTCGGTGAAGGTCTGGTGCACCTCACCGGCGAAGCGCAGGTCGTCGTACTGCTCCGCCACGATCGCGCGGTGCACCTGCTCGGTCACCTCGACGAAGCGCACCTTGCGGTTGAGCACGACCACCGGCAGCCCCGCCGTACGAGCGCGCCGCAACGCCAGATCGGGAACGCGCGGGTAGGCCGCGCTGAGCTCGACCACCAGCCCGACGGCGCCGACCGACACCAGCTGGTCGACGAAGTCCGCGGCCGCCTCCGGCGAGGCGGCCATGCCCAGGCCCGTCGTCAGCACCAGCTCGTGGCCGACGAGCAGCGCACCGATGTCGTGCACCTCGGACACGTGCACCCAGCGGAGGTCGGCGTCCAGGCCGGCCTCACCGCCGAGCACCACGGGGTCGCCCGCGGCCAGGACGGGGAGGGCGAGCGCCTCGCGTACGGTGACCGGCACTCGCCGAGCCTACGACGTTGCGTCGCTGCCGCGCGCCGGTCGACCGACAGGTTGTCGCGTCAGTGGTAGAGGCTGACGAAGCTGCGGCCCGCGACGGCCACCAGCTCGTCCGGGGTGGCGTCCACGGCGCCGTCGAGCCAGGCGGTGACCAGCTCGGCGATGCCGCCGATGAACAGCAGGCCGACCAGCTCGTGGTCGGCACCGCTGCGCGGCGCGAGGTCCAGCTCGCGTGCCGATTCGGCGGTCAGGTGCGCGAAGTGGCGAAGCAGGTCGGCGCGCCGCGGGCGCAGCGACGGCATCGCCGCGGCCTCGACGATCGTCACCCGCCCCTTGCGCGGGTCGTCGACCAGCATCTGGACGAAGGCCCCGACCGAGGCCATCGCCCGCAGGGCCGGGTCGCTGCCGGCGTCCTCCGCGGCCCGGTGGGTGACCTGCTCGATCTCGCCGGCGACCTGCTCGAGCACCGCTGTCTGGGCGGCGTCGAGGTTGGCGAAGCTCTCGTAGAAGTAGCGCTCGGACAGCCCGGCCCGGGCGCAGACGTTGGTCATCGTGGTGCTGACGTCGGCGTCCGCCCACACGGCGAGGGTCGCCTCGAGCAGCCGCTCCCGGCGCTCGGCGGCGCGGGACTCCGCGCTCATTCCCCGGTAGACACCCGACTGCGCCGCCACGGAGCCAGGATCCCACGTCTCCGAGAAGGTTGACAGGGCCTCCTTCCTGATTCATCGTGAGCGGGTCGTGAGAGGCAGGAGGTCGACGATGACCGCACCGGTGACCATCCCCGACGGATCGCCCCGGGAGATCCCGGAGCAGCGTCGCGAGGACCGGGGACTCCCGTACGTCGGCCGCCTCTTCGACTACGCGCGCGACCCCGTCGCCCTGATGACCCACCAGTGGGAGACCTACGGCCCGGTGGCGCCGTTCCGGGCGATGAACAACCGAGCGGTGATGCTGCTCGGGGCCGACGCGGTCGAGCAGGGACTCCGCAACAAGGACAAGGCGTTCGCCAACCAGCCCGCGTGGACCCGGCTCGTCGGGCCGTTCTTCGGTGGGGGGCTGATGCTCATCGACTTCGACGAGCACCACGCCCACCGGCGGATCATGCAGGAGGCGTTCACCCGCGACCGGCTCGAGACGTACGCCGCCCGGATGCACCCGGCCATCGCGAGTGGGGTCACCGGCTGGGGCACGGACCCGGAGTTCCTGGCCTACCCCGCCCTGAAGCGGCTGACCCTCGACATCGCGGCAGACATCTTCATGGGCGGCGCGGAGTTCACCACCCGCGAGGAGATGGACCGGGTCAACGAGTCGTTCATCGCCTGCGTCCAGGCCTCGGCGGGCATCGTGCGCGCCGACGTGCCCTTCACCCGCTGGGGTCGCGCCTACCGCGGCCGCCGGGTGCTCGAGGAGTTCCTGCGCGGCTACCTGCCGGCCCGTCGGGCGACGCGCACCGACGACATCTTCTCCGTGCTCTGCCACATCGAGACCAGCGAGGGCGAGCGGTTCACCGACGACGACGTCATCAACCACATGATCTTCCTGATGATGGCCGCTCACGACACCACGACCATCACCACCTCGACGATCCTGCAGTTCCTCGGCCAGCACCCCGAGTGGCAGGAGCGCTGCCGCCAGGAGTCCCTGGCGCTCGGTCCCGAGCCGTCCCTGGCCGAGCTGGAGTCGCTGCCCTCGATCGACCTGGTGATGAAGGAGGCCCTGCGACTGCGGGCGCCGGTGCCGGTCGTCGTACGCAAGACCGTCAAGGAGACCGTGGTCGAGGGCGTGCGGATCCCGGCCGACACCGACGTCGTCATCGGCATCCAGCTCAACCACGTGCTCGCGGACTACTGGACCGACCCGACGACCTTCGACCCCGACCGGTTCTCGCCGGAGCGCCGCGAGGACAAGTCGCACCTCTACGCCTGGTCGCCCTTCGGCGGCGGCGTGCACAAGTGCATCGGCCTCTACTTCGCCGGCGCCGAGATCAAGGCGATCATGCACCGGCTACTGCGCGGCTACCACTGGACCGTCGATCCGTCGTACGTCGCGCCGCTCGACAACCACTCGCTGCCGTTCCCGAAGGACGGCCAGCCGATCAACCTGGTCCGCGATCCCCGCTGACCGCGCTACCTTGAACCGGTGTCCACCGTCCGCCCGGCGCGCCGTACGCAGGCGGAGCGGCGGGCCTCGACCCGCAAGGCGCTGCTCGACGCCACGATCGACGTCCTGGTCGACCGTGGGTACGCCGGCCTCACGACCACTCTGGTCTGCGAGCGCGCGGGCGTCACCCGCGGAGCGCAGGCCCACTACTTCGCCACCAAGGCCGACCTCGTCGTCCAGGCCCTGAGCCACCTCACCGACGCCCTGGTCGCCGATCTGGTGTCCAAGCCGCTCGACGTGGCCGACGACCTCGCGGGCCAGTACGCCGTGCTGCTCGACCGACTCTGGGAGATCTTCAGCGGACCGGTCTCCTCCGCCCAGCTGGAGCTGTTCGTGGCCGCCCGCACCGACCCCGAGCTGCACCGCCACCTGGTGCAGTTCGAGCAGGCCGTGAGCGACACCCTGGCCGACGCAGCGCGCCAGGTCGCGCCCCAGCTGGTCGCGCGACCCGAGTTCGCCTCGGTGATGACGACGGCGAGCGCGACCATCCGCGGGCTGCGGATGCTGCGAGCCGTAGCCAGCGAGCGGACGGTGCGGCGCGCGTGGCCGCCCGCACGCGACCAGCTGCTCGCCGGGCTCGGACGCGACGGATCCTGATCACTTACATGCTTGAGTGCCGATAAGTTCTCTGTCACTCTGGCCTCTCACGAGTGGCGTGCCTCACACCGCCGCCCGGTGCCGAGAGGGGACAACCCATGGACTTCGACGACACCCCCGAGGAAGCCGCCTGGCGCAGCCGGGTGCGCGCCTTCCTCGAGGAGCACCGCGCCGAGCTCGGCCAGCGCTCCGGCCAACGCTCCGGCCAACGCAGCTTCGACGACCAGATCGCCCGCCGACGTGAGGCGCTGCTCTACGACGGCGGCCTGGTCGGGGTCACCTGGCCCACGGAGGCCGGCGGCCAGGGTGGCACCCCGATGCAGCAGGCGATCGTCGACCAGGAGATGGCGCGGGCCGACGTGCCGGGCCTGATCAACCTGATCGGGATCGGCATGTGCGGGCCGACCGTGATCTACCACGGGAGCGAGGACCAGAGGTCGCGCTACCTGCGCCGTCTGCTGCGCGCCGACGACGTGTGGTGCCAGCTCTTCAGTGAGCCGGCGTCGGGCAGCGACCTGGCGGCGCTGCGCACCAAGGCCGTGCGCACGGAGGACGGGAGCTGGCGGATCAGCGGGCAGAAGGTGTGGACCACGCTCGCGCACCTCGCCGACTACGGCATCCTGCTCACCCGCACCGACCCCGACGTCGCGAAGCACCGCGGGCTCACCATGTTCGTGGTCGACATGAAAGCCCCGGGCGTGACCGTCCGGCCGCTGCGTCAGATGAGCGGCGGCGCGGACTTCAACGAGGTCTTCTTCGACGACGTGGTCGTGCCCGACAGCGAGCGCCTCGGTGACGTCGGCGACGGCTGGCGGGTCGCGCTCACGACGCTGATGAGCGAGCGCATGTCCCTGGGCGGTGGCGGCACGGAGATCGGCGCCAGCGCCGCCTCGGTGGTCGCCCACGTCGCCGCCCGTCTCGACGACCTGCCCGAGGGTCGACAGGCCCTCGCCCGCCAGCAGCTCGGCCGGTCGTACGTCGGTGCGCTCGCCAACCGCTACACCGGCTACCGGCTGCTCTCCAAGCTCAGCAAGGGCGAGCTGCCCGGCCCGGAGGCCTCAGCCGGCAAGCTCTCCGGCACCAAGGTCGCCCGCGACCTCGCGGACCTCGCCGTACGCGCGCTGGGTGACGACGCGGCGTACGCCACCACCGACGACGGCTCGCGCGGCTGGCAGGACCTGCAGGCCGTGCTGCCCGGCATGGCCATCGCGGGTGGCACCAACGAGGTGCTGCGCAACATCATCGGCGAGCGGGTGCTGGGGCTCCCGGCCGAGCCCCGGGCCGACAAGGGCATCACCTTCAAGGAGAGCCTCGCGTCCGCCCGGGCGTGAGAGAGGAGCACCGATGAACTTCGACCTGGACGACGAGCAGCGCGACCTCGCGGCCGCCGCACGCGACTTCCTCTCCGACGCCGCCTCCCCGGCCGACCTGCGGGCTGCGCTGGACGACGGCGCACCCGTGCGCCCCGGGCGCGCCGCGCTGGTGGAGAGCGGCTTCGCGACCATCACCGTGCCCGAGAACGCCGGTGGCGGAGGCGGCTCGGTCCTCGACCTCGCGGTCGTGGCAGAGCAGGCCGGCCGGGTGCTTGCCGGACCATCCCTGGTGACGTTCGCCCGGGCGGCGGTGCTGCTCGCCGACGACCCGGAGCGGCTCGCCGCACTCGTCGACGGATCCCTCGCCGTCGCTGTCGTGGACGAGCGGGGTCCCGTCCTCGACGCGGCCGGGGCCGACCGGTTCCTGGCACTGCGCGGCGACGACGTGGTGCTCGCGGGCGGCCGCGCCACGGTCCGGGAGGCGATCGACCCGACGCGCGGGCTCGGCGTCGTCGAGCTCGACACGTCCGACCTGCAGGTCGTGGCGACCGACGCCCGGCCGCGCTGGGAGCACGCCGAGCGGGTCGGTCGCGTGGTCCTGGCGGCCGAGGGTCTCGGCGCGGCGAGCCGGGCGCTCGAGATCGGCGTCGAGTACGCCCAGCAGCGGCTGGCCTTCGGTCGTGCGATCGGCTCCTACCAGGCCGTCAAGCACGCCCTGGTCGACGTCTACGTCCAGGTCGAGCAGCTGCGGTCGCTGGTGTGGTGGGCGGCCTGGGCCGCCGACGAGGCACCGGATGAGCTGCCCTTGGCCGCGGCCGCGGTCAAGGCCGCGTCGGCGACCACGCTCGAGCAGGCCGGGGAGACCTTGGTCCAGGTGCACGGCGGGATCGGGTTCACCTGGGAGCACGACGCCCACCTCTTCTGGCGCCGGGCCAAGGTCGACCGCTTCCTGCTCGGCGACGACGTCGACGCGTACGACGAGGTGGCCCGCCTGGCCGTCGCGCAGGCCACGGCATGAGCGCGCGCATGAGCAACGAGCACCATCTGGCGCGGCTCGCCGAGCAGTCGTTGGAGCGACTCGGCGACTACGACCAGCTGCTCTTCGAGGGCACCTGGCACACGTCCGGCGAGATCATCTCCCGCGCCCGTCGGGTCGCCACGGGCCTTGCGTCCCTGGGCGTCGAGGCCGGGGACCGGGTCATCGTGCTGACGATGAACACCTCCGAGGTCTTCGTCGCCTACCACGCCATCTGGCGTGCGGGCGCGGTCGTGACCCCGGTGATCTTCCTGCAGACGCCGACCGAGCTGCGCCACATCCTGGAGGACTCCGGCGCCAGGACGGCGATCGTCAGCCCGGAGCTGCTGCCGATGGTCGTCGGCTCGGCGGAGGGCCTCGACCTCCAGCTGGTGGTCGCGGGCGAGGTGCCCGAGGGTGTCGACGCGGTCGCCTTCGCCTCGCTCGAGGAGCACGAGCCGGGCGAGATCGTGCCCCGCGACGACGACGACCTGGCGGCCCTGCTCTACACCGGCGGCACCACCGGCCGGGCCAAGGGCGTCATGCTCAGCCACCACGGGCTGTGGCACGCGGGGCGCGGCATGAGTGACGTCGCCCGCACCACGAACACGACGCGGTCCCTGCTCCCCCTGCCGCTGTCGCACGCGTTCGGTCTCAACGTGCTGGTCGCCGGCCTGCACGCCGACCGGCAGCACGTGTCGGTGATGCAGCGCTGGTTCGACCCGCAGGGTTGGCTGGAGCTGGTGCAGGAGCACCGACTGGAGGGCAGCCCGGTCGTGCCGTCGATGATGCAGATGCTGCTCGACCAGCCCTACGCCGACTACGACCTCGACTCGCTCGTGTCCTTCGGCTCCGGCGGGGCGCCGCTCCTGCCGCACGTGCGGGAGAAGGTCGAGCGGGCCTTCGGCGTCACGATCCTCGAGGGCTACGGCCTGACGGAGAGCACGGCGATCGCCACCGCCTCGACGGTCACCGACAACCGTCCCGGCAGCGTCGGCAAGCCGGCGCCGCACGTCGAGCTGGCCATCCTCGACCCGCTCGGCGCCGCGGTGGCGACCGGTGAGGACGGCGAGATCTGCATCGCCGGCCCGGGCGTGATGATGGGCTACTGGCGCGACCCCGAGCAGACCGCCGCGACCATCGTCGACGGCTGGCTGCACACCGGCGACGTCGGTCACCTCGACGAGGACGGCTTCCTGTACGTCGTCGACCGGGTCAAGGACCTCATCATCCGCGGCGGGTTCAACGTCTTCCCGCGCGACGTGGAGGACGTGCTGGTCGGCCACCCCGCAGTCAGCGCGGCGGCGGTCGTCGGCCGCCCCGACGCCAAGAGCGGCGAGGAGGTCGTCGCGGTCGTGTCCCTGTCCCCGGGCGCCGAGGCGACGCCTGAGGAGCTCATCGAGTACGCCCGGGCGCACCTCGCGAAGTACAAGTACCCGCGCGAGATCCTGGTGGTCGACGCGGTGCCGCTGACCAGCGTCGGCAAGACCGACCGCAAGGCCGTGCGGAGCCTGGTGCGCGACTGAGCCGGTGCCGTCGAGGCATCAGTCGAGCCGGATCAGCCCCTCCTGGGCGACCTCGGCGAGCAGGGTGCCGTCCGCCGCGTGCACGCGCGCCCGGACGGTGCCGCGGCCGTCGTCGGCCCACGACGAGGTCGCCTCCTGGAGCCACCAGCCGTCGGGCGGGACCCGGTGGAACCAGACCGCGTGGTCGATGGTCAGCGGGTGCACGTCGGGGTCGTGCATCGAACGGCCGTGCGGACGCACCACCGCCTCGAGCACCATCAGGTCGGTCGCGTAGAGCAGCAGCGCCGCGCGCAGGACGGGGTCGGCAGGCAGTGGGCCACAGGTCCGCAGCCATGTGAGCACCGGATCGGGAGAGGCGCCGCCGCCGATCCCCACGGTCCGCAGCTCCACCGGCCCGGGCATCGCGCCGGGGCCGGACAGCACGACGTCGTGGTCGGCCGGGACGCCCTCGGGCACCGGGGCGCCCGGCGCGGGCGCCTCGTGCTGGAGCCCGTCCGACGACCTCGCGAAGGAGATCGAGGCCTCCATGATGGACTTCCCGTGCTGGACGGCCGCCACCCGGCGGTGGCTGAACCCCCGGCCGTCCCGGGTGCGCTCGACGCGCAGCAGGAGCTCGGCCTCCGGGTCACCGGGGCGCAGGAAGTAGGCGTGCATCGAGTGCACCGCCCGATCAGGCGCCACCGTCCGGGCCGCGGCGACGAACGCCTGGGCCGCCACCAGGCCACCGAACACGTGCCCGGTCGCAACAGAGCGCCTCGCGTGCCGGGCCGGCACCTCTGCCCCCGACGGCCAGAGGTCGAGGAGGTCCAGCAGCTCGTCGTACGGCGTCGGCGTCACCCGGCGAGCATATCGGCGCTGCTGCCGATAAGTGACGGGCAGGCTGTGGACGATCCGTCGCACTGGATACTGAGAAGGCGACACTATGTCCCTCGTGCGGAACTGCTGCCACGGGGACGATGGGCTCCATGACCACCTCTGTGAACACCATCGGACACTGGATCGACGGCCGGGCCCACCCGGGCGCGAACGACCGCGTCGGCGACGTCACCAACCCCGCCACCGGTCTGGTCACCGCGCAGGTGGCCTTCGCCGGGCCCGAGGAGATCGAGGCGGCCGTCGCCTCGGCGAAGAAGGCGGCGAGCGACTGGGCGCGCACCTCGGTCAGCGCCCGCACCCAGGTGGTCTTCCGCTTCCGCGAGCTGCTCAACTCCCGCAAGGAGGAGCTGGCCGCGATCATCACCGCCGAGCACGGCAAGGTGCTCTCCGACGCTCTGGGCGAGGTGGCCCGCGGCCAGGAGGTCGTCGAGTTCGCGTGCGGCATCCCGCACCTGCTCAAGGGCGGCAACTCCCCGCAGGTCTCCACCGGCGTCGACGTGCACTCGCTGCGCCAGCCGCTCGGCGTCGTGGGCATCATCAGCCCGTTCAACTTCCCCGCGATGGTCCCGATGTGGTTCTTCCCGATCGCGATCGCCGCCGGCAACGCCGTGGTGCTCAAGCCGAGCGAGAAGGACCCGTCCGCCGCGATCTGGATGGCCGAGCTGTGGCAGGAGGCCGGCCTCCCCGACGGCGTCTTCACCGTGCTCCAGGGCGACAAGGTCGCCGTCGACGGGCTGCTCGACCACCCCGACGTCGCCTCCATCAGCTTCGTCGGCTCGACGCCGATCGCGGAGTACGTCTACGAGCGCGCGAGCCGCGCCGGCAAGAGGGTCCAGGCCCTGGGCGGCGCCAAGAACCACATGGTCGTGCTGCCCGACGCCGACCTCGACCTGGCTGCCGACGCCGCCGTGAGCGCGGGCTACGGCTCGGCCGGTGAGCGCTGCATGGCGATCAGTGTGGTCGTCGCGGTCGGCGACACCGGCGACACCCTCGTGCAGAAGATCGCCGAGCGCACCGCCACGCTGAAGATCGGGGACGGCGCCAATGACACTGACATGGGCCCGCTAGTCACCCAGGTGCACCGCGACAAGGTGGCGTCGTACGTCGACGCCGGCGAGGCCGACGGCGCGACCCTGGTCGTGGACGGCCGTGAGGTCGACGCGGACGGCGCGGCGAACGGGTTCTGGCTCGGCCCGACGCTCTTCGACCACGTCACCCCGACCATGAGCGTCTACACCGACGAGATCTTCGGTCCCGTGCTCGCGGTCGTCCGCGCCGGCACCTACCAGGAGGCCCTCGACCTGGTGAACGCCAACAAGTACGGCAACGGCACCGCGATCTTCACCAGCAACGGCGGCGCCGCGCGCGCCTTCGAGACCGACGTCCAGGTCGGCATGATCGGCGTCAACGTGCCGATCCCGGTGCCGATGGCCTACTACTCCTTCGGCGGCTGGAAGGCGTCGCTCTTCGGCGACACCCACGCGCACGGCACCGAGGGCGTGCACTTCTTCACCCGGGGCAAGGTGGTCACGACGCGCTGGCCCGACCCGTCGACCGTGGGGGGCCTCGAGCTGGCCTTCCCGAAGAACCACTGAGAGCTTCACCCTCCGAGAGGATCCACGATGAGCGCCACGTACGAGCTGGACCGCAAGCACGTCTTCCACTCCTGGTCGGCCCAGGCCGAGATCAGTCCGATGGTGATCACGGCGGCCCGCGGGTCCTACGTGTGGGACGACGAGGACCGGCGCTACCTCGACTTCTCCAGCCAGCTGGTCTTCACCAACATCGGCCACCAGCACCCGCGGGTGGTCGCGGCGATCAAGGAGCAGGCCGACCGGCTCTGCACGATCGCTCCCGCGATGGCCAACGAGCAGCGCGCCCAGGCCGCGGAGCTGATCTCGGAGATCGCGCCCGACGGCTTCACCAAGGTGTTCTTCACCAACGGCGGCGCCGACGCCAACGAGCACGCCGTCCGGATGGCGCGGCTGCAGACCGGGCGCTTCAAGGTGCTGACGGCCTACCGGAGCTATCACGGCGGCACCCAGACCGCGATCAACCTGACCGGCGACCCGCGCCGCTTCGCCAACGACACCGCGACCGCCGGCGCCGTGCACTTCTTCGGGCCGTTCCTCTACCGCTCGGAGTTCCACGCAGCCACGGAGGAGGAGGAGTGCGAGCGCGCGCTCGCCCACCTACGTCGCACCATCGAGGCCGAGGGTCCGCAGACGATCGCGGCGATCCTGCTCGAGACGATCCCCGGCACGGCCGGCATCTTCGCACCGCCACCGGGCTATCTCGCCGGCGTCCGCGCGCTGTGCGACGAGCACGGGATCAAGCTGATCCTCGACGAGGTGATGGCCGGCTTCGGCCGCGCCGGCAGCTGGCTGGCGCTGGACCGGTACGACGTCCGCCCCGACCTGATCACCTTCGCCAAGGGCGTCAACTCCGGGTACGTCCCGCTCGGCGGGGTCATCATCAGCGACGACATCGCGGCGACGTTCGACCACCAGCCCTACCCCGGCGGGCTCACCTACTCGGGCCACCCGCTCGCCTGCGCCGCCGCGGTCGCGACGATCCACACGATGCGCGACGAGGGCATCGTCGAGAACGCCGACCGGCTCGGCCGCGAGATCTTCGGCCCGGGACTCGCCGAGATCGCCGAGCGGCACGCCTGCGTCGGAGAGGTCCGCGGCGTCGGCGCCTTCTGGGCGCTCGACCTGGTCACCGACCCGGACAGCAGGGCGATGCTGTCGCCGGCCGGGCTGGCCGACGTGGTGTCGGCCTGCAAGGGCGCCGGCCTGCTGCCCTTCGCCAACACCAACCGGATCCATGTCGTGCCGCCGTGCACCATGAGCGACGAGGAGGCGCGCGAAGGGCTCGCGATCCTCGACGAGGCGCTCAAGGCCGGCGACGTGCATGTCAGGTAGTCCCACCGCGTACGAACGCCACGCGCCGGCGCCGGCGACCGTCGAGGCCGCGCTGGCCCCGTCGCGGCACGGGGTGTTCTGGCTCGAGGACGCGCCCGGCGCGACGTACCCGGCCCTGCGCGGGACGACGGCCGCCGACCTGGCCGTCATCGGCGGCGGCTACTGCGGGCTGTGGACCGCGGTGCTCGCGAAGCGCCGCAACCCCGGCGCGCGGGTGGTGCTGCTCGAGGCGAACACCGTCGGGTGGGCCGCGTCCGGGCGCAACGGCGGCTTCTGCGAGGCCAGCCTGACCCACGGCGAGGACAACGGTCGGTCCCGCTGGCCCGAGGAGTACGACACCCTCGAGCGTCTCGGCGCCGACAACCTGGACGCGTTCGAGGCCGACGTGCGCGACCTCGGCCTGGACTGCCAGTTCGAGCGCACCGGCAGCCTGAGCGTCGCCGTCGAGCCCTACCAGGTCGAGTGGCTGCGCGGGTCCGACGACTTCCTGGACCGCGACGCCGTCCGCCGCGAGATCGACAGCCCGCTCTTCCTGGCCGGCGAGTGGGAGCGCGACTCGTGCGCGCTGGTGCACCCGGCCCGGCTGGCCCGCGAGCTGGCGCGCGTCGCCGCCGAGCTGGGCGTCGAGATCCACGAGGGCACCCGGGCGACCGGGCTGGACACACCGACCCGCGGGCCACTCGTCGTACGCACCCCGGACGGGTCCGTCACCGCCGACCGGGTCGCGCTGGCGACCAACGTCTTCCCGTCGCTGCTGCGGCGCACCCGGATGCTCACGGTGCCGGTCTACGACTACGTGCTGATGACCGAGCCGCTCAGCGACGCGCAGCTCGCCTCGATCGGCTGGGCGGCCCGGCAGGGCCTCGGAGACCTGGCCAACCAGTTCCACTACTCGCGGCTGACCGCCGACAACCGGATCCTCTGGGGCGGGTACGACGCGATCTACCCGACCGGCGGGCGGGTGCGAGCGGCGTACGAGGAGAGGCCGGCGACGTTCACGGCGCTCGCCTCGCACTTCCTCGCGGCGTTCCCGCAGCTCGAGGGGCTGACCTTCAGCCACCGGTGGGCGGGGGCGATCGACACCTCCACGCAGTTCACCGCGTTCCACGGCCTGACGTCGCGCGGTCGCGTGGCGTACTCCGCCGGCTTCACCGGGCTCGGGGTCGGCGCGACGAGGTTCGCCGCCGAGGTGATGCTGGATCGGCTCTCAGGGCTCTCGACCGATCGCACCCGGCTGGAGATGGTGCGCCGCAAGCCGCTGCCCTTCCCGCCGGAGCCGTTCGCGTCCGTCGGCATCAACGCGACCCGCTGGTCCCTGGACCGTGCCGACCACCGTGAGGGACATCGCAACCTGTTCCTCAGAACGCTCGACGCTGTCGGCCTAGGGTTCGACTCATGAGTCAACGCGTGCTGACGGCCGACGCCATGTCGGCCGACCTCGGCCCCGAGCACACCCTGATCATCGCCCGCCTCGGCAGCGCGGACGTCGGTCTGTGGGAGATGGAGCCCGGCACCATCGAGGACACCGAGGTCGAGGAGGTCTGCCTGATGCTGGCCGGCCGCGGCACCGTGCAGTTCGAGGACGGCGAGATCGTCACGCTCGCCCCGGGCCTGGCCCTGCACCTGCGGGCCGGCGAGCGCACCGTCTGGACCGTCACCGAGACGCTGCGCAAGGTGTACGTCGCCCTCTGATCGGGGTACGACGCCCCCATGGGACGCCACAACTCCGACCTGCAGGCCGCCGTCGATGCCACCTCGGTCGCCAAGGACGCGCACCAGACCGACGACCTGGCCGGCTACCTGCGTGAGCAGCTGGCCGAGCGCGAGATCGAGACGACCGACGACGACTGGGTCCGGCGTACGGCCGAGCGCATCGACGCCGACCCGAACTACATGATCGAGGACGAGCCGAGCGACTTCGACGCCGAACGCCCGGACTCGGCCTGAGGGATCGTCGGGTCGTCAGGTACGACGCGCCGTGAGGAGCAGGTACTCCCACTCCATCCGGCCGTCGACCAGCGCGTCGTCCCCGAGGGCCGCCAGCGCGGCATCGAGCTCGGCGACCCGCGCCGGGTCGTCCGCGATCGAGCGGTAGACCGCGATCGTCGGGCCGTAGGTCGCCTTGAAGAAGTCGCGGAAGTCCGCGCCGCTGGCGAACCGGTCGGTCGACACCCCTTCGCGTACGGCGACCACGTCGCTCACCCGGTCCCCCAGCAGCCCACGCACGTGCGCCTCGTCGCCCCACAGCGGTGGCGGCTGCGCCCCCGGCGGAGGAGCCGGCGCGAACGGCTTCATGGTCGCGAACATCCGCCCGATGAAGCCGGTCGGCGTCCAGCTGAGCAGGCCGATCCGGCCACCGGGGCGGACCACGCGCACCAGCTCGTCGGCGGCGTCCTGGTGGCGCGGCGCGAACATCACGCCGACGCACGAGATCGCCGCGTCGAACTCGGCGTCGTCGTACGGCAGCGCCTGCGCGTCGTCGGCGCGCCAGTCCAGATCGAGACCCTCGGCCTCGGCCTCCGCACGCCCGATGTCGAGAAGCCGCTGAGTGATGTCGGACGCGACCACGTCCGCGCCGGTGCGGGCGGCCGGCAGTGCGGCGTTGCCGGTGCCGGCCGCGACGTCGAGGACGTGCTGACCGTCGCCGATGCCGGCAGCCTCGACGAGTCGGGGTCCGAGCGTGGCGATGACCTCGGTGGCCACGGCGTGGTAGTCGCCGAGAGCCCAGAGTGGAGTGGATGTCTGAGTTGAAGTAGTCATGACCAGAGCGTCCGCCCGAGACGCCTGCTCCCTCCAGTGCCAGCTCTGAACCGGCAGCAGTTCACGATCTGTACTAGTGCGGACCGGTATCGCGGGCGTCTACTGGGTCAGGGAGCACGGGAGGTGCGCGATGTCGTCCTACGGACAGTTCTGCCCGGTGGCCAAGGCGATGGAGGTGCTCGACGAGCGCTGGACGCTGCTGGTCGTCCGCGAGCTGATGTCGGGCAGCACGCACTTCAACGAGCTGCGGCGGGGCAACCCCAAGATGTCACCGGCCCTGCTGTCCAAGCGGCTTCGCTCGCTCGAGCGCGCCGGCGTCGTCCGGCGCGACGAGATCGACGGGCGCACCAGCTATCACCTGACCCCGTGCGGGATGGAGCTCACACCGGTCGTCGAGGGGCTGGGCGCCTGGGGCATCCGCTGGATCGGCGAGCTGGGCGAGGACGACCTCGACCCGCACCTGCTGATGTGGGACGTGCGGCGCACGATCCCGCTCGACGCGTGGCCGCGGCGCCGGACCGTGGTCGCGTTCCGGTTCACCGACCAGCCGGCCAGCACGGCGCGCTGGTGGCTGTGCGTGCACGGCGACGACGCCGACGTCTGCGACTACGACCCCGGCTTCGAGGTCACCGCCACGGTGGTCACGACGCTGTCGACGATGGTCGCGATCTGGCGCGCCGACCGGTCCTGGGACGACGCTCTGCGCACCCAGGACACGGTGGTCGAGGCGCCCTCCGACGTACGCCGCCAGGTGCCGGGCTGGCTGGGGCAGATGGCCCTGGCCGCCGTCCCCCGCCCGGCCTGATCGCGCACGTCAGGGTTGCACGGGCGCGACGAAGTCGAAGGTCATCCCCAGCAACCACAGCAGGAGCAGCACCACCGGCAGGTGGAAGAGGAACTGCAGGAACGTGAAGCCCACCAGGTCGCGCGCCCGCAGCCCCAGCACCGCGAGCAGCGGCAGCATGAAGAACGGGTTGACCAGGTTCGGCAGCGCCTCGGCGGCGTTGTAGATCTGGACCGTCCACCCGAGATTCATCTGCACATCGGTCGCCGACTGCATGACGTACGGCGCCTCGACGAGCCACTTGCCACCGCCCGACGGCACCAGGACGCCCAGGATGATCGTGTAGATGGCGACCACGACCGCGAAGCCGCCCGAGCCGCCGAGGTCGGTGAAGAGCTGGGCGAGGTGCTCGGACACCGTCGACCCGCCGCTGCCGGTCGCGCGGGTCAGCACGGCCGCCATCGCGGCGTACAACGGGAACTGCACGAGCACGCCCGCCGTCGCCGGCACCGCGCGCGTCGCCGCCTGGAGGAAGGCGCGCGGGGTGCCGTGGAGCACCATCCCGAGCACCAGGAAGACCATCAGGTAACCGTTGAGGTTGCTCAGCACGGTGAGCACGGGCAGGGTCGCGAACTGCAGGACCAGCCAGCCGAGGACGATCAGCCCGACGACGGCCGGGAGGATGCGCGAGTACTCCAGCCACTCACCGGGACGGCTGCGCGGCGGCACCTGCTCGATGTCGTCGGCGAGGTCGACCTCCATGTCCTCGGCGGTGCGGATCGAGCCACCCTTGGGCGCCGACGCCCACGCGATCGCCACGGTCAGGACGATCAGGACGGCGGCCATCACGAGCGACTGCCAGGTGAGGATCGTGGTGCTGAAGTCGAGCACCCCGGTGATCTCGAGGAGCTCCGGCGGGATCGATGCCGGCGTCGCCATCAGCTGCGCTGCCGACGACGACAGCCCGAGGGCCCACACCGCGCCGAGACCCATGTACGCCGCGGCGCCGAGCGCGCGGTAGTCGGCGCGCAGGTCCGTGCGCCGTGCGATCGCCCGCGCCAGCAGGCCGCTGAAGACCAGGCTCAGGCCCCAGTTGAGCAGCGAGACCGAGCACGACATGAAGGCCACGAAGGCGACCGCGCCGCTGGGCGAGCCGGGCACCCGCGCGATCCGCTCGATGATGCGCGCGACCGGGGCGGACGTCGCGACGACGTACCCCGTGAGCACCACCATCGCCATCTGCAGGGTGAAGGCGGTCAGGTCCCAGAACCCGCCGCCGAAGGTGTCGACCACCATCCGCGGCGACGATCCGTTGATCAGCGCGGCGGCGCAGACGATGACCACGCCGAGCAGCGCGAAGACGTAGGCGTCGGGGAACCACTTCTCCGTCGCGGCCGCGGTGCGTTGGGCGAAGCGCGCGAGGCCGCGCTCCCGAGATTCTGCCGTTGTCGAGGACATGGGGTCCCGCCTACCCGGTGACCGTCGCCGCCAATCAGCACCGGTGCTCGTACAGATGCTGGGCCAAGTGACAGCGGCGCACCGCCGCCGAGCGCGGATCGCCGTCGTCGCAGCGACCTCCCCCAGCATCCGTACGCCCGAAACGGACGCGACACGGTCGGGTCGAGGCACGACACTGGCGTGGTGACCCAGGACCTCCCGATCCAAGACCTCAGCGCGGTGTCGTGGCCGGTGCGCACCGAGCGCCTCACGATCCGGCCGATGACCGCGGCGGACGTCGACCCGACCTGGCAGGTCCGGCGGATCCCGTCGGTCTACGAGTGGCTCGGCCACGACTTCTCCGACGCCCAGCGCTACGCCGAGCTGATGGCCGACCCGGCGCGGGTCTCCCGCACCCTGATCGTCGAGCACGACGGCCGCATCGTCGGCGATCTCTACCTCCACGTCGACGACGCCTGGGCGCAGTCCGACGTCGCGGCGGATGCGAAGGGCGTCCAGGCCGAGATCGGCTGGGTCCTCGATCCTGCGTACGGCGGCCGCGGGCTGGCCACCGAGGCGGCCGGCGAGCTGGTCCGGATCTGCTTCGAGGACCTCGGCCTGCGCCGGGTCAAGGCCCTCTGCTTCGCCGACAACGAGCCGTCGTGGCGGCTGATGGAGCGGCTGGGCATGCGACGCGAGGAGTACGCCGTCCGCGACTCGCTCCACCGCACGAAGGGCTGGGTCGACGGGATGACCTACGCGCTGCTCGCCGACGAGTGGCAGGCCCGGCGCTGACCGATCAGGCGGTCCACACCATCGTCTGCTGGTGCATCCGCTCACCGGCGTACCGCATGCCGGGCGAGACCGGGACGTCGCCGTACCGCTCGAAGCCGACGCGCTCGAAGAAGGCCACGGCGCGCTCGTTCTCGGCCGAGGTCTGCAGGTAGCAGCCGGGAGAGCCGACGGATCGCAGCCGCTCGAACCACAGCTCCATCAGCTGGGCGGCCGCACCGTTGCCGCGCGCGGCCGGCATCAGGTCGATGTGCAGGTGGCTGGGCCAGCGCGGGTCACTCAGCCCTTCCGCGGTGGGGATCCGCCGGAGCTTGAGGAGGGCGCCGTCGAGCGCCGCCCGGACGAAGAAGCGACGCGGCCCGGCCATCCGGTACAGCCGGTACTTCTTGATCGCGGCCGCCGTGCGCTCCTGCTGGCTGGGGAAGCGCGACTCGTCCACGCAGCCCGCCAGGTAGCCGGCGGGGCGGCCGTCGACGGTGACGACGAAGACCGAGTCGGGCTCGAGGTCGAGGTACGGCGTCAGGTAGACCTCCGCGAGCGAGGCGTGGTGTCCCCACACCTCCGAGCTCGGCGCACCCTCGCCGGCGGCCTCGAAGACCACGTCGACCAGCTCGGCACGGTCGGCGACGTCGTACGGACGGACCTCGATCTGGGGCACGGAGCCAGCCTCTCACTGCAGCACTACGGTGGCTGCATGTACCTGGAGAACGTCGTGGTCGACGCCCTCGAGCCGCAGCGGCTCGGCCGGTTCTGGGAGGCGGTGCTCGGCACCGAGCGGCTCACCGACGAGCCGGACGGCTTCGAGACGCGGCTCGCCGTCGAGGATGGGCCCGAGCTCGACCTGTGCTTCCAGCGCGTCTCGGACCCAGCGACCGAGCCGCCCCGGCTCCACCTGGACCTCGCCGGCGGGCCCCGTCAGGCCGAGGTCGTCGAGCGGATGCTCGGGCTCGGTGCCCGGCGGCTCGACGTCGGCCAGGGTGACGTGCCCTGGGTGGTGCTCGCCGACCCGGAGGGCAACCCCTGCTGCGTGATGGAGGAGCGCGCGGCGTACGCCGGCTCGGGGCCGCTGGCGGCGCTGCCGCTCGGCTCGGCCGACCCGGAGCGGGACGCGGAGTTCTGGTCCTGGCTGACCGGCTGGACCCCCGTGGACGGGGACGCTCCCCGCTCCCTGCGGCACCCGTCGCTGCTCGGTCCGCTGCTCGAGCTGTGCCCGGAGACGGCCTCCAAGGGACCGAGCAAGAACCGGTGGCACCTCGACGTACGCCTCGAGAGCGGGGAGGACCCCGACGTCGTCGAGGCCAGCATCGTCGAGCACGGTGGGCGCAGAGTTCCCGCCGCAGTGGGGCGAGCTGCCCTGGCGGACCTACACCGACCCGTCCGGCAACGAGTTCTGCGTGCTGCCGGCGCCGTCGTGACCGGGCGGCTGATCGGACGTCGCGGACCGCTGGAGACGATCGCGGGGCTGCCGGTCCGGCTCGCCCGCCGACGCGAGACCGCGGATCAGGCCTGAGCGGCGCCGTACACGTCGTCGATGTCGCCGACCGGCTCGAAGGCCGACATGTCCAGGTCGTAGTCCTGGACCAGCTCGCCGAGCCCGGCCGAGTCCCCGGTCGGCTTGTTGACGTTGGCCACGGCGACCGCGCCGACCAGCGGCGAGAGGAACGCGTAGATCTGGAATGCCTGGGTCATCGTCAGCGGTCCGAGGTCGGTGACGTCGGCGCTCTGCAGGATCGCGAGCACCAGGCCGAAGATCGTCACGAGCCAGTAGAGGGTCTTGCGCAGCGGGGCCGGTAGGTCCTGCAGCAGGGACTGGATGCCGGTCATCTCGACTCACTCTCCGGCAGCCGGTCGATCGCTGCCTCGATGGCCTTCGCCGCGCTGACGAGGGCCTGGCGAACGTCGTCCAGGGCGGACTGGCCCGGGACGGGCTCGACGACGGGGGGTGTCACCACCACCGGAGGTGGTGGTGGTGGGACGGCCGGCGCCGGCGCGGTCGGCCGCGCTGCCCGGCGTACTCGAAGCGCCGCCAGCGGCACGTCCGGGTGGACGGCGTTGACGTCCACCGGACCGAATCCCGGCACCCGCCTGACCGGTCCGTACCTGCCGTTGGAGTGCTGCCAGATCACCGCCCGCTGCCACGGTCGCGGAACGACCGGTGCCCGGAAGTCGTTGCTGTAGCGGGCGACCCAGCACAGGCAGCCGAAGCCCTTCTCGAGGTTGAAGGGCGTGTAGATGATCGGACGACCGGCGAGGCCGCGCCCCGCCAGGTGACGGACCACGGTGCGCACCCAGGCGCCGGTCCAGGCCGTGAGCTCGGAGGGGGAGAGCCCCTCGCTCGACTCGAGGTCGAGCATCGGGAGCATGTCCCCGGCACGGATGTCGGTCTTGCCCAGGAACCACCGGGCCTCGTCGACCGCGTCCCCGCGGTCGGGGCGGGCGAAGTGGTAGGCACCGACCGGCACACCGGCCCTCCGGGCCTGTCGGACCCGCTTGGCGTACGTCGGGTCGACGTACGCCGTGCCCTCGGTGGCCTTGACGTACCACCACTGCAGCCCCTCGGCCCGCGCCGCCTTCAGATCGATGCGGCCGCGCTGGTAGTGGCTGGTGTCGACGCCGTCCAGGTCACGCTTGGGCGGGTACGCCGTGCCCGCAGGACCCTCGGGCGGGCTCGGCGCCGGCGTCTGGGCCGGCTTCGCCTGCTCCGGACCCGGCTCGGGCTTGGGGACCTTCGCCACGGCGGGCGGGTAGGTGAAGACCGGGATCGGGCGCGGGCGCCAGAACGTGTCGGCCCGGTTGCCCTTGAGCCCGTCGCGGCCCGCGCGGTACGACGCAACCTGGGCCGCCGCGGCCGTCGAGAGGCGGCCGTGGTCGACGAGGACCGCGTGGATGTGCGCGCCCCACAGGCCGCTGATCGCCGGGCGGTACCACGCCGCGAAGCCGATCGAGCGGAGCACCCGGACCTTGCGCTGCCAGTCCCAGGCCAGGAGATCGATGACGCCACCGCCGTCGTGGGTCCCGCCGGACTGGCGGACCCCGCCGGGGTTGTAGGAGCCCTGCACGACGGTGAGCGGGTAGCCCAGCCGGCGTTCGGCCTCCTCCAGCGCCGCCCGGGTCTTCCAGTCGACCGTCTTGGGCCGGACGTCGCCGAACGTCGTCCGCGTGTAGGCGTCGTGCCTGGTCGACATCGGTCCTCCCGGTCCCTCGCTGTGACCACCGTGCCGTCAGGATCGACCCGACAGTCGCCGCTGCGACATAGCCTCCGGGGGTGGTCGCGCTGGCACCTGACGCTGAGGGCCACCGCGCGCGGCCCGCTGACCGCCCGGGTGGTTGGGTGGAGCCATGGCCTCCCCCGTGACCTCCGCGCTCACCCTCGTCGACTGGCGCAGCCGGGTGGCGAGCCTGTACGCCGCCGTCCGCGCGGAGAGCGACCCGGCCGCAGGTCACCGACTCTGGCGCGAGGGACGCGGTGAGCTCTTCGCGACGCACCCGCAGAGCCCGATCACCGCCTCACCCGAGCTGCTGGAGTCCGGGATCTCGTACTGGTCCTACGACCCCGCCCTGCGCTTCGAGCTCCCGGTGCTCGACGCCGAGCCGGAGGACCGCGACGTCGACGGCGGCAACGACGGATCGGTGACGATGCGCCGGATCGGCCGGGTCGAGCTCCCCGACCCCGTCGGCGGCAGCCTCGACGTGTGGTGGCTGCACCAGTACGGCGGGGGCATCTTCGTCCCGCTGCGCGACGGCACCGCCGGCGACGGGTCGTACGGCGCCGGCCGCTACCTGCTCGACACCGCCAAGGGCTCCTGGCTGGGTGGCGACGACGACCACCTGGTGCTGGACCTCAACTTCGCCTACCACCCGTCGTGTCGCTACGACGACCGCTGGCGCTGCCCGCTCGCCCCGGCCGGCAACACCATTGCGGCGCGGGTCGAGGCCGGCGAACGCCTGTGAATCAGGGGCGGACCGCGACCGCCTCGACCTCGACCAGCTGGTCGGGGTAGCCGAGCTGAGCGACCCCGAGCAGCGTGCTCGGGGCGTCGTGGTCACCGAAGGCCGCCCGCACCACCTGCCACGCCGCCACCAGGTCGGCACGGTCGGACGACGCGACGTACACCGTGGACTTCGCGACGTCGCTCAACACGCACCCGGCAGCGGCCAGCGCGGCCACCAGGTTGTCCATCACCCGTGCCGCCTGGCCGACCACATCGCCGACGGCGACCACCGCGCCGTCGTCGTCGAGCGGGCACGCGCCGGCCGTGAAGACCAGGCTGCCGGGCGCCACCACGGCCGCGTAGGCGTACGGCGCCGTGTCGCTCAACGTGGACGGACGGACGAGCTCGATCCTCATGGTTCGATCCTCCGGGAGACGAAGACCAGCTCCTTGCCGGGGCGATCCGGTGCACCGCGTACGTCGACGACCTCGAACCCGTGGTCCTCCAGGTCCCGCTCGACCTCGCGGCGTCCGCGGAACCGCAGGGTCGACGCCGAGCGTAGCCGTGCACTGCCGCCGATGGTGGTCGTCGACTCGAACATCACCAGCGGCAGTGCCACCTCGGTCACCGTCCTGGAGAAGTCCGCGGAGGCGCCGTCGGGAAGGGTGACGGTGGTGGACGCGACGTCCCAGGTCTCCCAGTCCCGGACCTCGGGACGTCTTGTCTCGAACACGAACCAGCCCTCCGGACGCAGGCAGGACCGGACGGCGCTCAGGGTGCGATGCCAGTCCTCGTCCGCGACGAACACCTGCGCGACGTTGCCCGTCATCACCGCCAGGTCGACCGACGTTCCCAGGTCCGCCGCGGTGGTCGCGTCACCGTGGACCCAGGTCACCCCCTGCGCCCCGGGCTTGCCGTGGGCGACGTCCAGCGATGCGGCCGCCGGGTCGACACCGACGACGTCGTGGCCGATCGCGGCCAGTCGGACAGCGAGCGATCCGGTGCCGCACCCGATGTCGAGCACGGTCGACGCCGCCACCGCCGCCACGATCTCGACGTACGCGTCGAGGTCCGAGCGGTCGTCGTCGAGGACGTCGTACAGAACGGCCTGGCGGGGGTCGGCGAAGGCGGCGTCGGGCGGTCGCATACCGCGACGCTACGCACGCGACCGATTCCGGGTCACGCGAGTTTCGCCCGGACGATGAGTCCGGCAGGCTGGCGGAGTCGACGTGGTGGACGGACAAGATCCGATGACAGAGGAGCGCACAGTGGGACAGATGGTGCGGGTGCACAACTTCAACGTGTCCAGTGACGGGTACGGCGCCGGCGAGGGGCAGAGCCTGGAGCGACCGTTCGGCCATGCCGAGCCCGCGGTCATGTTCGCCTGGGCGGGCGCGACGGCGAGCTGGCCCAACCGCACCGATCCGGGTGGCAGCATCGGCCTGGACGACTACCTGGTGCGCGACTTCCACCGCAACATCGGCGCCGAGATCATGGGCCGCAACAAGTTCAGCCCGCTACGCGGGCCCTGGGCCGACGACGAGTGGAAGGGCTGGTGGGGCGACGAGCCGCCGTTCCACACGCCGGTCTTCGTGATGACGCACCACGAGCGCCCGTCCTTCACGCTCTCGGACACGACGTTCCACTTCGTCAGCGGGGAGCCCGCGCAGGTCCTGGAGCAGGCACTCCAGGCCGCCGACGGCAAGGACGTCCGACTGGGTGGTGGCGCCGACACGATCCGGCAGTTCCTCGACGCGGACCTCATCGACACGCTCCACGTGACCGTCTCCCCGGTGCGGCTCGGCGCCGGATCGCGCCTCTGGACCTCTCCCGATGAGCTGCTGGACCGCTACCACTGCGACGTGGTGCCCAGCCCGAGCACCGATGCCGTCCACCACCTCTTCTGGCGGCGCTGATCCCGGATCTCGTCAGTGGGCCATGTCGACGAAGCGCGAGTAGTGGCCCTGGAAGGCCACGGTGATGTCGCGGGTGGGGCCGTTGCGGTGCTTGGCCACGATCAGGTCGGCCTCGCCCGGGCGGGTCGACTCCTTCTCGTAGACGTCGTCGCGGTGCAGCAGGATCACCATGTCGGCGTCCTGTTCGAGCGAACCGGACTCGCGCAGGTCGCTCATCATCGGACGCTTGTCGCCGCGCTGCTCGGGACCACGGTTGAGCTGGGAGAGCGCGATGATCGGGAGCTCGAGCTCCTTGGCCAGCAGCTTGATCTGCCGGGAGAACTCCGAGACCTCGAGCTGACGTGACTCGACCTTCTTGCCCGAGCTCATCAGCTGCATGTAGTCGATCACGATGAGCTTGAGGTCGTGACGCTGCTTGAGCCGCCGTGCCTTGGCCCGGATCTCCATCATCGTCATGTTGGGCGAGTCGTCGATGAACATCGGCGCCGACGACACCTCGCCCATCTTGCGGGCCAGCTTGGACCAGTCGTCGTCGTTCATGTTGCCGTTGCGGATGTGGTTGAGCGGCACCTTCGCCTCGGCCGAGAGCAGCCGCATGGTGATCTCCGAGCGCGTCATCTCGAGGCTGAAGAAGACGCTGGCCAGGTTGTTGTGGATCGACGCCGCCCGGCACAGGTCGAGAGCCAGCGTCGACTTACCCATAGCGGGACGGGCCGCGACGATGATCATCTGGCCGGAGTGCAGACCGTTGGTCAGGTCGTCGAGGTCGGCGAAGCCGGTGGGGACGCCGTACAGGCCGGCCTCGCGGTTGGAGATCGCCTCGATCTCGTCGAGGACGCCGTCCATGATGTCGCTGAGCGGGGCGAAGTCCTCGGTCGCTCGCTTGTCGGTGATCTTGTAGACCTCGGCCTGCGCCTGGTCGACGATGTCGTCGACCTGACCCTCGCCGGCGTAGCCGATCTGCACGATCTTGGTGCCCGCGTCGACGAGGCGGCGCAGCATCGCCTTCTCGCGCACGATCTCGGCGTAGTAACCGGCGTTGGCCGCGATCGGGACGTTGGCGGAGAGCGTGTGGAGGTACGGCGCGCCGCCGATCCGCTGGAGCTCGCCGCGACGCTGGAGCTCGGCGGCGACGGTGACCATGTCGACCGGCTCGCCGCGACCGTAGAGGTCGACGATCGCGTCGTGGATCGTCTCGTGCGAGGGGCGGTAGAAGTCGACGCCGCGGATCACCTCGGTGACGTCGGCGATCGCGTCCTTGGAGATCAGCATCGACCCGAGCACGGACTGTTCGGCGGCCATGTCCTGGGGCGGGGTGCGGTCACCGGGCCGGGAGGGGCGCTCGCCCGGTGCGTACGACGCGGGGCCATCGCCCCAGTCGTCCATCGGTGGCTCCGGCATGCTCCGTGAGTCGTGCTCGGTGAGGCTCACCGGCTCCCCCTCCTCGCCCTCGACCGGGCCTTCGCGTCGACCGCCACGTCCGTGCAGACGCTAGCGACGACCACCGACAGACCCGTCGAGACCGCCTCCCGGACCCCCATCCCGGCGGGATGGGCGGCGGCCGACCTCGCGACCGTACGCGTGCACATGGCCCAGATGAAAGTCAGTTGTCCACAGGCCCCTGTGGATAACTTGCCGATGTCCGTGGAGGACCCCCGCCCAGGTGTGCACAGCATGGGGAGGGACCTGTGGAGAGACTTCTGGTCTCTTCGCAGAACACGCCTCTGACCTGCACGGATGCTTACTCACAGGTGTGGAATCAAAAACTCTTGGCACCCGATATCGTTCACCTGCGGGTCATCTAGCCGTCGTCCTAGGGCTTTGTCGACTTACCACTGATTCCCGGGGTTACCCACAGACGCGGGGTAGTCCTCCACAGGCGTAGAGGACTAGTACTGTCATCGCCAGTCACCGTCAGTGCCCCTGACGGTGACTAGTCGGTGAGACCTGGCCCTCCTCGACCCCTCCCGACGACGACCGGAGCCCGCTCGTGACCGCGTCCCCTGACCGCGAGATCCTGCGGCTGGCGGTCCCGGCGTTCCTGGCGCTGGTGGCCGAGCCGCTGTTCCTCCTGGCCGACGCCGCCATCGTCGGACACCTCGGCACCGCCCAGCTCGCGGGGCTCGGCATCGCCGCCGTGGTGCTGCAGACCGTCGTCGGGCTGTGCGTGTTCCTGGCGTACGGCACCACCGCGAGCGTGGCCCGCCAGCTGGGTGCCGGCGACCTCCGCGGGGCCCTCGTCCAAGGGGTCGACGGGCTCTGGCTGGCGGTCGGGATCGGCGTGGTGGTCACGATCCTCGGGGTGGCGGCGACCGGCCCACTGGTCGGCGTCTTCGGGGCCGGGTCGGCGGTCGCCGAGCCCGCGGAGACCTACCTGCGGATCGCGTTCCTCGGGACCGGCCCGCTGCTGATCATGCTGGCGGCGACCGGCGTGCTCCGCGGCCTCCAGGACACCCGCACCCCGCTCGTCGTCGCGGTCGGTGGCAACGCGCTCAACATCGTGCTCAACCTGGTGCTGGTCTACCCCGCCGGTCTCGGGATCGCCGGCTCTGCGATCGGATCGGTGCTCGCCCAGGTCGCCAGCGCGGCGGTCTTCGTCGTCGTGGTGGCGCGGGCGGCCCGCCGGTACGACGCCCCGCTGCGACCCGACCTTCCGGGCATCCGCCGGGCCGCCCACGCCGGCAGCGCCCTCGTCGTACGCACCCTCACCCTGCGGGCCGCGCTGCTGATCACGACGTACGCCGTCACGGTCGGCGCGGTCGCCGGCGAGGAGGAGGTCGACCTGGCCACCCACCAGCTCGCGGCGACCCTGTGGACCTTCCTCGCCTTCACGCTCGACGCCATCGCGATCGCCGCCCAGGCGCTGACCGGCCGCCTGCTCGGCGCCGGCGACGTCGCAGGCGCCCGGACGATGACGCAGCGGATGGTGCGGTGGGGCGCCGTCAGCGGCGTGGTGACCGGCCTCCTGCTCGCCGCGGTCAGTCCGTGGATCGGGGACCTCTTCACCGGCGACGACGCGGTCAGCGACCTGCTGGTCCCGGTGCTGCTGGTGGCCGCTCTGGGTCAACCGGTGGCCGGAGTCGTGTTCGTGCTCGACGGGGTGCTGATCGGTGCCGGCGACGGCCGCTACCTGGCGCGGGCCGGCCTGGTCACGCTGGTGCTCTACGTGCCGGTGGCGCTGCTGCTCGCGGCGTACTCCGCCGGCCTGGTCGCCATCTGGGTGGCGTTCTGCACGGTCTTCATGGGCGCCCGGCTGGTGGTCCTGGTACGCCGGGCTCGCGGTGACGCGTGGCTGGTGACGGGCGCGCTCTGATCACCGCGGGGAGGCCGCCAACGCACCAGGGGCCGCCCCTCCCGAAGGAGGAACGGCCCCTGGGGCGACTGACTGGGTCAGGCAGGGATGACGTTGAGCGCCACGGTGGCGGAGACGCCATCGTGCAGCTTGACGGCCACCTCGTGGTTGCCCAGCGCCTTGATCGGGTTGTCCACCACGATCGTGCGCTTGTCGACCTTCTCGCCGGACGTCTCGGTGAGTGCGTCGGCGATCTCGCCCACGGTCACGGCACCGAAAAGACGACCACCCGCACCGGCGCGCACCTTCACGCTGACCGACTGGGCCTCGAGCTTGGTCTTGATCTCCTCGGCGTGGCCGAGGTCGCGGACGGCACGCGAGGAGCGAGCAGCCTTGATCGACTCGATCTGCTTCTCGCCGCCACGCGTCCAGCGCAGCGCGAGGCCACGCGGGACGAGGTAGTTGCGGCCGTAGCCGTCCTTCACCTCGACGACGTCGCCGGGGGCACCGAGGCCGGTGACTTCCTGGGTCAGGATGAGCTTCATGTCCTCAGCTCCCTTCAGCGTCCGGTGGACGTGTAGGGCAGCAGCGCGACCTCGCGGGCGTTCTTGACCGCGATCGCGACGTCCCGCTGGTGCTGGACGCAGTTGCCGGTGACCCGACGCGCGCGGATCTTGCCGCGGTCGGAGATGAACTTGCGGAGGAGCGTGGCGTCCTTGTAGTCGACGCCGGTCGCCTTCTCCTTGCAGAACTGGCAAACCTTCTTCTTGGGCTTGCGAATCACTGCCTTGGCCATTGTGGTGCTCCCTTTCTAGAAGCCCGGCCCCACGAGTGGGTTCAGCCGGAATGGTTGAGGGTGTTCGGACTGGGTGGTGCTGGGATCAGAACGGAGGCTCGTCGGAGCCTGCGCCGGGAGCGCCCCACGGGTCGCCGGCGGGTGCGGACTGGCCGCCACCGCCCTGGCCACCCTGAGCAGGAGCCGGCGTGGCCCACGGGTCGTTGCCGGCCGCGGGCTGCTGCGGACGGGACTGACCGCCCTGGCCACCGCCGGAGTAGCCACCACCGCCGCCGCCCGAGCGCGAGGCCCGGGTGACCTTGGCGGTCGCGAAGGCCAGCGACGGGCCGACCTCGTCGACCTCGAGCTCCACGACGGTGCGCTTCTCGCCCTCGCGGGTCTCGTACGAGCGCTGCTTCAGGCGGCCCTGCACGACGACACGCATGCCGCGCTGCAGGGACTCGGCAACGTTCTCCGCTGCCTGACGCCAGACCGAGCAGGACAGGAACAGCGCGTCGCCGTCCTTCCACTCGTTGGTCTGCCGGTCGAAGGTGCGCGGCGTCGACGCGATCCGGAAGTTCGCCACGGCCGCACCCGAGGGGGTGAAGCGCAGCTCCGGGTCGTCAACGAGGTTGCCGACCACCGTGATGACGGTCTCGCCTGCCATGGATGCTCCCTAAGCGTGAGTTCTGATCAGAGTCGTTCCGACCACGTCCGCACATCGTCGCCGTTGGCGCCGACAGAGGGAAGTGGCCGTCCACAGGACCGGGTCCCGATGCTCAGTGAGCGTCGGGGCGCATGACCTTCGTACGGAGGATCGACTCGTTGAGGGTGAGCTGACGGTCGAACTCCTTGACCGTCGCGGGCTCGGCGTTCAACGTGATGACGGCGTAGATGCCTTCGGCGTTCTTCTTGACCTCGTAGGCCAGCCGGCGGCGTCCCCACACGTCGACGGACTCCACAGAGCCGCCGTCCTTGCGGATGACGTTGAGGTACTTGTCGAGCGAACCTTCGACGGTCCGCTCTTCGATGCTCGGGTCAAGGATGACCATCACTTCGTAGGCACGCATGTCGTTGTCCACCTCCTGTGGGCTAGGGCGGCCACGGACTTTCCGTGGCAGGAGGGATATGCGTTGTCCTCCCTGTGCGACCCGGATGGTCGACGCAGAGAACACCCCAGGCTAACAGCGCCCGGACGCGCGCCCATAAACGGCGTGCGACGGGGTAGGAGTCCGGACGATGCCCGACCCTACGACCACCCCGCTCGCCGGCCGCTACGTCCTCCTCGACCAGGTCGGCAGCGGCGGCATGGGCTCGGTCTGGCGGGCCCGTGACCTGCGCACCGACACCATCGTGGCGGTCAAGGTGCTCGGCGCCCACGACAGCGCGACGCTGCTCCGCTTCGTGCGTGAGCAGTCGCTGCGGATCCGGCATCCCCACGTCCTGACCCCGTCCGGCTGGGCCGCGGACGACCACCGGGTGGTCTTCGGCATGGACCTGGTGCGCGGCGGCTCGCTCGACGACCTCCTCACCGAGACCGGACCGCTCCCGGCGTCGTACGTCGCCGCGCTGCTCGACCAGCTGCTCCAGGCGCTCACCGCCGTCCATGCCGCTGGGGTGGTGCACCGCGACATCAAGCCCGCCAACCTGCTCCTCGAGCCGACCGCGGCCGATGCGCCCTTCCTCCGGCTCGGCGACTTCGGCGTCGCCGTGCCGGTCGAGGACGTGCGCCTGACCCGGGGCCCGGCGGTCGTCGGCACCGATGGCTACCTGGCTCCCGAGCAGGCTGGTGGCGTGGCACCCGATCCGCGCCAGGACCTGTACGCCGTGGGCGTGGTCGCGACCCAGCTGCTGCTCGGCCGGCCACCTCGTCCGGGTCGGGCGCCGATGGTCCCCGAAGGTCCGCTGCGTCGGCTGGTCACTGCCCTGGTCGACCCCGACCCGACCGCGCGGCCACCCACCGCGGCCGCCGCGCTCGACCGCCTGCGGCGCACCGAGGTCCCCGCCGACGGACCCTGGCCCGTCGTACCCGACCGGTTGGGCGAACCGCCGCGCGCCTCCCGGCCGCGCTGGCCGACGGTCGTCATCGCGGTCTCGGTGGCGGTCATCGCCGGGTGCGTGGCGCTCTGCTGGCGGCTGGTCGGCTGAGCGTCGGCGCGGCCTCCTAGGGTGGGTCCCATGGACATCGGTGCCCACGTCGACCAGGCCGACCCGATCGCGCAAGCGCAGGCGCGCGGGGTCCCGCACGTGCAGTTCTTCCTCGGCGACCCGCAGGGCTACAAGGGCCCCGAGGTCCGGTACGCCGGCGGCGCGGAAGGTCTCAAGGCCGACGCCGAGGCGGCCGGTGTCGGGCTCTACGTCCACGCGCCCTACATCGTCAACGTCGCGACGACCAACAACCGGATCCGGATCCCCAGTCGCAAGCTGCTCCAGCAGCACGTCGACGCCGCAGCCGCTATCGGCGCCAGGGGTCTGATCGTGCACGGCGGTCACGTGGGCAAGGACGACGACCCCGAGAAGGGCTTCGACAACTGGCGCAAGGCCATCGAGGCGACCGACCTCAAGCTGCCGCTGCTGATCGAGAACACCGCCGGCGGCGACAACGCGATGACCCGCTACCTCGAGCGGATCGGCCGGGTCTGGGACGCGATCGCGCCGACCGAGCAGGCCGACCTGGTCGGCTTCTGCCTCGACACCTGCCACGCCCACGCCGGCGGCAACAACCTGGAGACCGTGGTCGACGACGTCCTCGAGATCACCGGACGGATCGACCTGGTGCACTGCAACGACAGCCGCGACGAGTTCGACTCCGGTGCCGACCGGCACGCCAACCTCGGCAACGGCAAGGTCGACCCCGACCTCCTCGCGGCCGTCGTCCGCGACGCCGGTGCACCGGTGGTCCTGGAGACCCCGGGCGGTGCGAGCGAGCACGTGGCCGACGCCGACTGGCTCCGCCAGCGGGGGCTGTGACCACCACGGAGCCGAGGTCGTGGTGCTGACCGTGGCGAACCTCGTCGTGACCGTCGTCCGGTTCACGGCGATGTGCTCGTCGGTGTTCGCCCGACGTACGCGCCCGGTCAGCTGACGCGGACGGTCAGGTCGCGGAGCTCACCCGGGTCCGACCGGTCGACGCGCCGGCGGACCAGTCTCAGCGGCTGATCGCCGGTCGCGTCGGCGTCGAAGACGAGGAAGAGGAACCCGTGCGGGCCCTCCTCGAGAGGCAGCAGGTTGCCGGGGCGGTCGACGACCTCCCAGCGGCTGAGGCCGAGCCCGCGTCGACGGAACCGCAGCGCCAGCCGGCTCCCGGCAGGCACGACCAGGCGCTGGCCGGGCTGGGGGTCCTGGACCACGTGAACGGCGGTGGATCGGGTGGGCGATGTCATGACCGTCATGTCGGGCTCCTCGCGGGTCGAGCGGTCTCCCTGATGTGGTTGAGGAGTCCGCGATCCCGGTCCAGATACGGAGCAGCGCTCAGCCGAAGCAGACCAACGGCACCGGGGCGGTGTCGGCCGACACCGCCGGCACCGACTCCGCGAGGGCCGCGGCCGGGTCGAGCCCGGCGGCGAGACGCTCGTGGACGGCCACGAGGACGCCGTACGCCGCGTGGTCGTTGATCGCCGAGGGGGATGCGATCACGCAGCGCGCCCCGGCATGCAGCCAGGCCGTGGTCATCCCGATCAGCTCCTCACCCCAGCGCACCGTCGAGCGGCCGACCTCGCAGGCGGAGAGAAGCACGACGTCCGGCACCCGCTGCAGCCGGTCGATGTCGTAGCCGTACCACGACCCGTCGACGAGCTGGACGCCCGCGAACATGGCGTTCTCGGCGCTGTGCCGCCCGTGGGCGGCGATGTGCAGCACGTCGACCGAGTCGGCCAGTGCCGAGACCGCCGCGGCCGTCGCCTCCGACCCGAGCAGCGTGCGCGACGTCGGCCACTCCTTGGCAGCGGCCACGACCTCGTCCTCGGCGCGCGCGACCCGCGGACCGGCGACGAAGCCTGCGGTCGCGGTCCGCAGGGGCGCCGCGGTGCGGGCCAGCCACGCGGTCGCCGACTGAGCGAGCGTGACCGGGCGGCCGACGTACCCCGGCAGCAGCGTCCACGGCACCCCGGACAGCACCCCGGACGGCGTCAGCACCACGCGCCGGTCGCCGACCGCGTCCAGCACCGGCTCCACCAGCAGCTCGGCCATCTCGTCGAGCCGTCTGGCCAGCTCGGCGCGCACGAACGTGCCCATCGCGTCGGGCAGGTCGGTCGCGGCCATGTCGAGGTCGGGCAGCAGGCCGCCGAGCAGCGCGTCGAGCTCGTCGCGGTGGCCGAGGTCGATCCAGGTGGTGTCGGACGACGTGACGACCAGCGCCACCACCGCGTCGGCGGTGACGACGTACGCCGCCAGGGCGGTGTCGGCACCCAGCGCGTCCGCGAGCGCGACGAGCGTCACCGGGTCGGCGACCTCGCCGGACCCCCGGTGCTGCCAGGCCCGCTCGCGCACGCGCTGCCGCAGCTCGGCCTCGCGCGCTCGGTCATGGTGCGCGCCGTCGTCGGCCATCTCGCGGAGCTCCGCGAGGTCGGCGACGATCTGTTCGTCCTCGGGTGCCCGGACCGGCTGGACCCGGCTGGCTAACATCCGGGCTCGCTCGGACCACTCGAAGAGAACCTCGGGCCGACCCGACCCGACAGCCAGCGCGAGGCCTCGTACGCCGATCCGCCTGCCCATGCCGGCGACGCCGGTCTGCAGGTCGAGGGATCCGAATGAGCTCTGCCACGTGTGCAGGTCCGAGAGCCCGACGCGCAGGTGGTCCATCGCTCGCGCTCGCTGGCCGCGCGTCAACGCGATCTCGGCGCGTGCGCTCCGGGCCAGCAACCGCACGTCCAAGGGTGCCGCGCGCCCCACTCGCGCTGAGGCGATCAGCTGCGCCGCCTCCTCCAACGCGCCAGCCTCGGCACACCTGATCGCGAGCACGAGCCGCACCCGACCGGCGACCCAGCGCATCTGCTGCGCATCGAGGGCGGCGATCAGCGCTCCCCCCGCGTGCAGGCGCTCCGCCAGCCGTCCGGGTCTGGCGAGCGAGGCGACGAAGGCCACCGCGGACGCTCGATCGGCCATCTGGTCGGCCCCCGCCCGAGCGAAGCGACGCTCTGCCTGTCTGGCGACCTTGTGGGCGGCGGCCGGGTTCGACGACAGCAGGTTGCGGGCGAGCGCCAGCTCGGCCTCGGCCTGGCGGCGCCGCAGTCGCCGGGATCCGTACGCCCGTGCGGCGGCGTCCAGCGCGGCACGACCGCTGACGGCCAGACCTGCTGCCATCAGCACCTCGGCACGGTCCTGGTCGCAGGTCGCCTGGGCCACCGGGCTCAGCGGGGCGAGCACTACCCGGGCTCGGTCCATGTCTCGAAGCGCCCCTACGAGGTCGCCGGCCAGGAGTCGCGTGTACCCGAGGTTGTGCTCGTCCATCGCGGCCTCCTCGGGGAGACCCGCTTCCTCGAGCAGCTCGACGGCCGCCGCAAAGTCGCGCTCGGCCGCCACCACGTCGCCGCGCTGCAGGTGGAGGTTGCCGCGGTTCCCGTACGCCCGGCCCAGGAACTTCGACGACCCGACCAGCATCGCGATGGCGACGTCGAGCTCGGCCATCGCTTCGACGGCTTGCCCTCCGAGCATCATCAAGGTGGCCCGTTGGCTGTGGATGGACCCCCTGGCCTGTTCGTCCAGGCCATCGCGTGACAGCGCGGCGTCGCAGAGCCGCATCGCTTCGGCAAGGTTGCCGGTCTCCGCCTCGACGTAGGCGAGGGTCGCCTCGATGGCACCCAGGGTCGCGGGATCGGGCGCCGCCCTCCGAGCCCTTCCCAACAGTCTTCGGGCGCTGCCGAAGTGTCCCGCGTTGACCGCCTCGACGGCCCGCGCGTGCCACACCTCCGCCGAGATCACCGGCTCAGTCTGGACCGATGCTCGTCAACGCCGCCAGCGCCGCGCGGGCGCGGGCGCGGGCATCGGCCGGCAGGTCGCCGGTGTCGAGGCGATCGGCCAGGTGCGCAGCGATCCGGCCCGCGAGCAGCGGTCCCGCGAAGGACGTACCGCTCCAGACCGCGAAGCCACCGCGGAAGTCGTCCGGGTCGATGGCGTCGCGCGCACGGCCGAACACGGTCGTGGCGGCGGCCGACTGCAGGCCGCCGTCGAAGTCCACCGGCAGGGTGCTGAGCACCGAGGCGCCCTCGACATGCGCCCGGACCCAGGGCCCGGCGTTGCTGAACAGGGCGTCGGTCTGCCCGTTCGGGTTGAGCGCCCCGACAGACAGGATCGGCAGGCAGTCGTCCGTCGCAGCGACCGGGCCGTTGCCGTCGCTCCACGGTCCGAACGCCGCCGGAAAGGCCGGGCGACTCGTCGCCTCGTTGCCGGCCGAGCACACGATCTGGGTGCCGTTGCGCGACAGGTCGGCCAGGATGTCGTAGAGCGTCGGGTCGAAGAGCTCGTCGAACGGGGTCTCGTGGTAGTACCCCAGCGAGAGCGTCAGGACGTCGATCATCTGTCCGTCCGGGTCACCGGCGTGGAACCGGTGCACGAGGTCGGCGATCTGCGCCAGGCTGGCCACCAGGTCGGACTCGACGATCGGCTGGTCGGCACGAACCCCACGCCAGACCAGGATGTCGGCGTCCGGGCAGGCCTGGTGCACGAGGCCGGCGATGAACGTCCCGTGTCCGCTGAGCGGGTCGATCAAGCCGTCGAGCGGTCCGTCGACGTCCCCGCCGGTCTCCGAGACCGGCACTGCAGCGTCGTCGTAGCCGATTGTCATGCCATCGATCGTGACGCCGTGGACAACTGCCCGGTCCAGCCAACGATGCTTCCCGCACCCGGTGTCGAGCACGGCGACCACGGGCCGCCGCGGACCGGGATAGGGGTCGCGTCGTACCGGATCGGGACCGACGTACGCAACCGGCTGGCGACCACCGGAACCCTGGATCCCGTAGCTGGCGATCGGTGCCGACAGCTCATCGGCGGCCGGGTTGCTGTGGGTGAAGGGGTTGCTGTGCGTGAACGGGTTGCTGTGGGTGAAGGGGTTGCTGTGCGTGAACGGGTTGCTGCTCAACCCTCCCGGAAAGACGATGTGGTCGAGCCCGACTCCGCGGACCGCCTTCGGTCCGAACTTCAGACGGGTCTGCTGCAGCAGCGTCCAGCCGTCAGGGGCGATGGCTGCACGCTCGGAGTCGACACTGATGAGCACCGTGTGCAGTCCGAAGCGCAACCGTTCGGTCCGTGGATCCTCGGGCTCGAAGTCCACCCGCCATCCCAGCGGTTCGGCGACCTCGCTGAGCACCTCGAACGCCAGGCCCACGTCGACCGACTTCGAGATGGTGAGACGCGGGCCGACGTACACGGTGG
Organism: uncultured Actinomycetota bacterium; assembly: GCA_963717855.1. Taxonomy (GTDB): domain Bacteria; phylum Actinomycetota; class Actinomycetes; order Propionibacteriales; family Nocardioidaceae; genus Nocardioides. Next base: position 525,927 of record CAVQXF010000010.1, read on the forward strand.
GCCTCGGCACGACGCCCGAGACCACGATCGCGTTGGCCGGGTCCAGCACGCGGCCTCCGACGGAGGAGACGACGTCGGTCCTCGGTGGGGCGGGATCGCGGTCGAGGGGCTTGCGGGTCGGCCGGTCGGGCTGGTCGGGGTTCTGCACGACTACCTCAGATCTCGAAGGTGGGGGTGGCGAAGGCCGGGCGCGCGGTGTCGTGCGGCTCCAGCCGCAACCGCATCAGCCCGACCGGCAGGTTCGTCAACGAGAATCGCCCGGTCTCGGTGGTGACCGCATCGTGCGGGGTCGGCTCCTCGCCCGGGAGGGCGCGGATCGTCATGGGTTCGGCCGGCACGATCCAACCGTCCACCCGCGAGCGGCCGTTGTCGACCGCGATCCGCAGGAGCAGGTCGGTGTCGCCGTGCACGAACCGGAGCGTGTACGACGTGGAGCCACGCGTCCCGACCAGCTGGGTCGAGCTCTCGACCAGCTCCATCAGCTCGAGGTCCAGGTCGGACGCGGCGACGGCCGCCGTGGCCTGCATGGCCGCCACCAGGTGGTCGGGGACCGGGTCGTGGCGTTCGTACGCCTCACGGACCATCCCCAGGAGTGCATCGCGACTCAGCTCGCTCATCACATTCCTCCAGCCTGCATCAGGGCCACTCGTAGCTTGGCGAGGCAGCGACCGCGGGTCGGGCCGATGCTGCCGACAGGCATGCCGAGCTCGGTGGCCAGCTCGCGGTAGTCGGGGCGGTTCTCGAACGCGACGATCCGCAGCAGCCTGCGGCAGCGCTCCGGCAGCCCGTCGACGGCCGCCCAGAGGCGGTCCCCCTCGTCGTGCTGCACGACGCTGTCCTCGGCCGATCGCTGGCGAGGCAGCACCTGGGCGAGGTCGTCGTCCTCGATCGGGGTGGGCACGGACTTGGCGCCGGCCGTCCGCCACGCCTCGCGGCGAGCGGTCGTGGTCAGCCAGCCGCCGACGGCGACGGGGTCCAGGATGGCCGCGCGCCGGCGTACGAGCGCGAGCCAGGTGTTCTGGATGACGTCCTCGGCCGCCGAGTCGGAGAGCCGGTAGGCGCGCACCACGTGCCACAGCACGGGAGTCATCACGGCGACCAGGTCGTCCAGTCCCGCCGACTCGCCGGCCACCCAGCGGTTGAAGCCGTCCGTCGCCTCGGCCCAGACGGCACCCGGGCGCGCATGATCCGCACGCTCGTCACCGGTCTGCGAGCCGCTGCTCTCGGTCATGGGACCCGTCGCTCCCCGCTGTCTCTCGATCAGGTTCACGCCCATGAGGAGTGACGTGCGCGCGTCCTGATACGTCTCCCTAGGACATGTTCGGGGAAGACCGGCCCGCGTTCCTCGCCCGGACCGGGTGAGGCGGCGATCAGCCACTGCCCTCGGGCTCACGCTCGGGTCGTTCGCTAGCCTCGACCCGTGACTCCGCCGACCCCCGCCACCCGACTCGACGTACGCGGGATCAGCGCCGACCAGCACCTCGACTTCCTGCGCCGCCAGCCCGCCGCCAGCTTCCTGCAGACCCCGGCGTGGGGCCAGGTCAAGTCCGAGTGGCGCCACGAGTCGCTCGGCTGGTTCCGCGACGGCGAGCTCGTGGGCGCCGCCCTCGTGCTCTACCGGCAGCTGCCGCGGCTCAAGCGTTACCTCGCCTACCTCCCCGAGGGCCCGGTGATCGACTGGGACGACCCCGACCTCACCAGCTGGCTGCGCCCGATGGCCGCCCACCTGCGGACCCGCGGCGCCTTCGGCGTCCGGATGGGTCCGCCGGTGGTCACCCGTCGCTGGGACGCCGCCACCATCAAGGCCGGCATCGCCGACCCCGGCGTACGCCGCCTCGGCGACCTCGTCCCCACCGAGCGCACCCACGGGGGCGCCCGCGTGGTCGCCCAGCTCGGCGAGCTGGGCTGGCGCGCCCAGGCCGTCGAGGGCGGCTTCGCGGCCGGGCAGCCGCAGTACGTCTTCCAGGTCCCGCTCGCGGACCGCTCCGAGGCCGACGTGCTGGCCGGCATGAACCAGCTCTGGCGCCGCAACATCAAGAAGGCCGCCAAGGAGGGCGTCGAGGTCACGTCGTACGACGGCGCGGCGATCGAGCCCGAGCTGGCGACGTTCCACGACCTCTACGTCCACACCGCCGAGCGCGACCACTTCACCCCGCGCCCGCTGTCCTACTTCCGCACCATGATCGCCGCGCTCGGCGCTGAGGAGCCGGACCGGATCCGGCTCTACGCCGCCCGCCACGAGGGCACCCTCGTGGCCGCGACGATCGCGATCCGGGTCGGCACCCACGTCTGGTACTCCTACGGCGCCTCCTCCACCGAGAAGCGCGAGGTCCGCGGCTCCAACGCGGTGCAGTGGCAGATGATCCGCGACGCGATCGCCGCCGGCGCCGACGTCTACGACCTGCGCGGCATCACCGACACGATCGCCGACGACGACCCGCACCTCGGCCTGATCCAGTTCAAGGTCGGCACCGGCGGGGAGGCCGTCGAGTACGTCGGGGAGTGGGACCTCCCGCTCAACAAGCCGCTCTACGCCGCGTTCGACCTCTACATGAAGCGGAGAGGGTGACCTCGGATGGGTCTCGACCTCACCGTCGACGGTGACCGCTGGCGCGGTCACCTCCGCTCGGTCGCGACGGCCGAGCGCGGGCTGGTCCCGGTCGCCAAGGGCAACGGCTACGGCTTCACCCTCGGCCGGCTCGCGCGTAAGGCGCAGTGGCTGCGCGACCAGGGTCTGGGCCTCGACACCCTGGCGGTCGGCACCTACGAGGAGCTCCCCCAGGTCGCGAACCGGTACGACGGCAGCCTGCTCGTGCTCACCCCGTGGCGTCCGTTCGGCGCGGCGCTCGAGGTCGACCCCGCGATCGCGGACCGGGTCATCCACACCGTCAGCCGCGCCGACGACCTGACCGACCTGCTCGGTCGACGACCCGATGCTCGGTTCGTGCTCGAGCGCGCCACCAGCATGCTGCGCCACGGCATGACCACCCGCGAGCTGTGGTCCACGGCCGAGATCGTGCGTGCCCACCCGCGGGCACGGGTCGAGGGAGTCGCCCTGCACCTGCCGCTGTCCAACGGCGCCAACCTCTCCGAGGTCCAACGCCTGCTGATCGACGTCGTCGCCACCGAGCTGCCGCTCGACACCATCTGGGTCAGCCACCTCAGCCCGGTCGAGCTGACGGCGCTGCGGACGGCGTACCCGGACTTCACCTTCCACCCGCGGATCGGCACCGAGCTGTGGCTCGGTGACCGCTCGGCGCTGCAGGTGACGGCCACGGTGCTCGACGTCCACGAGGTGGAGCGCGGCGACGGCTTCGGCTACCGCCACCGCACCGCGCCGAAGGCCGGCCACGTGCTCGTCGTCAGCGGCGGCACCGCCCACGGCATCGGCCTCGAGGCCCCGCTCGGCGACGCGAGCCTGCGCGGGCGCGCGGCGACGGTGGCCCGTGGCGGCATGGACGCGGCAGGATTCGTGCGCTCGCCGTTCTCCATCGACGGCAAGCAGCGGCTCTTCGCCGAGCCCCCGCACATGCAGGCCTCGATGCTCTTCCTGCCCCACGGCGCCCGGGTCCCGGCCGTCGGCGACAGCGTCGACGTCCGGGTCCGCTACACCGCGACGGCGTTCGACCGCGTCGTCGTCACCTGACGCACCGGGTCGTGCCGCGGGTTCCAGACGTCCCGCACCACCATCGCGACCAGGTAGAGCTCGGCCGCCAGCCGCAGCAGGGTCGCCGCCCAGTAGAAGCCGGCGTCCCCGCCGGCGGCGGGGGCCAGGAATCCGCCGAGGTACCACCAGACGGCCGCGAAGTAGAGCACCTCGCCGGCCTGCCAGATGAGCAGGTCGCGCCACCGCGGCCGGGCGAGCACGGCAAGCGGCAGCAGCCACAGCACGTACTGCGGCGAGTAGACCTTGTTGATCAGCAGGAACCCGGCCACGATCAGGAACCCGAGCTGGGCCAGCCGGGGGTTGGCCGGCGAGGTCATCCCGAGGGTCGCGACGCCGAGGCACCACAGGCCGAAGAACAGCCAGGACACCATGTTGATGGTGTGGGGGTCGAAGGAGAACGGGTTCGAGGGCGTGTCCATCGCCTGCTGGATGACCAGCCAGATCGACCCGAGGTCGGCCCCCCGCTCGGAGTTGAAGGACCAGAAGACCTTCCACTCCGACGGTCCGGTGAGCAGGGCGGGCAGGTTGGCCAGCAGCCAGGCACCGAGGGCCCCGACGGCGGCGAGGCCGAACGTCCGGTAGCGGCGCTGGCGCAGGCAGAGCACCAGCACCCCGCCGAGCAGGAAGAGCGGATAGAGCTTGGTCGCCGTCCCGAGCCCGATCAGCACGCCGGTGAGCAGGGGCCGGCCGCGGGCCCACGCCCACAGCGCGCCGGCCACGAACGCGACCGCGATCAGGTCCCAGTTGACGAGGCCGGTCAGGAGAAGTGCCGGGGAGAGTGCGAACGCCGCCGCGTCCCACGGCCGCCGCGGGTTCACCCCGGCCAGCAGCCAGGTGCACAGCAGCGCCAGCACCGCGAACCCGATCGCGTTGACGATCACGAAGATGCGCAGCTCGCGCTGCACCTCCGGCCGGCCCGCGACCTCGTCGGTCTGCGCGGCGTACCGCGACTCGAGGTCGGGTGAGCCGTTGAGCCAGTGCGTCACCCAGGCCGTGCCCCAGGCCCAGTAGGAGATGCCGACGGGGTACTCCATGACCTCGAAGCGATCGCGCACCTGCGCATCGTCGCTGTAGGGCCAGTTGAGCTCGGCGAACCCACGGCCGGTGTAGAGGTAGGGCAGGTCGGAGTAGCACATGTGGGTGTAACGGGCCTTGCCGTCCTGCCACGAGTCCTCGTAGCAGTTGCCCTTCTGCACCATGCCCAGCGCGACGCAGACGACCGTCATCGCCAGCAGGACCCGCACCGGCGTCCACCAGGGATGCCGACCCGCGCGGGTGCCGACCGGGCCGCCGACACCCTCGCTGAGCGTGGCGACCACCGGGTCGTCGACGGTGGGGTCGACCCAGGGACGATCTCCCACCGGCCGGGCCATCAGCCCTGCCGCACCCGCCGCCGGCCCAGCTGCCTGCGTGCTGCCGGACCATCGGTCACCGGCGGGGTGCTGGGGGGCTCCGTCGGAGGGGCGGTGGGCGTCGGCGTGGGCGTCGGCGTAGGTGTCGGGGTGGGGGTCGGCGTAGGTGTCGGCGTCGGGGTCGGCGTGCTGCTCGGCTTCGCCGTGTTGCTCGCGCTCGGCTTCTTGGTCGGCTTCTTCGTCGGCTTCTTCGTCGGCTTCGGCGGCGGCGTGTACGCCTCGTGGCCGTCGACCGGCGGGTCCGCCACGATGTTGGCGGGCGGCGGGAACTCCTCGACGTCGGTGCCCTCGAGGTCGCGCCCCATCACCTCGGTCCAGGTGCGCGCCGGGAAGGAGCCACCGAAGTACTCCGGCAGCCAGCCGTCGAGCTGACCCTGCCCCTTGCCCCGGACGTACATGACGGCCGTCGCGAGCTGCGGGGTGTAGCCGACGAACCAGGCCGACGACACGTAGTCCTCGACGCCCTCCTTCGGCGACGAGGCGGTCGCCGTACCGGTCTTGCCCGCGGCCGGACGACCGAGGGCGAGCGCCGCCCGGCCGGTGCCGGACTTGACCACCTGCTGCATGGAGTACGACGTGTCCGCCGCGACGTCATCGGCGATGGCGCGCTTGGTCTTCTGCTTGAACTGGTAGAGGACCTCGCCGTCCTTGCCCAAGACCTTGGTGACGACGTGGGCGTCGGCCGCGCGGCCGCCGTTGGCGACCGTCGCGTAGGCGTTGGCCATGTTGATCGGCGCGATCGTCGCCGATCCCAGGGCGATGCCGGAGACGGGCTCGAGGCCCGGGCTGTTGTTCAGGTTGTCGTAGCCGCCCTGCTCCTTGTCCCACGGAGGGATGCCGAGGTCCTCGGCAGTCTTCAGGATCTTGTCCGGGCCGTCGGGCATCGACATCGTGAGATCGGCGAAGACGGTGTTGATCGACTCCTCGGTCCCCTTCAGCAGGCTGACCTGGGAGCCGTAGTTGTTCCCGTCGCCCGGACCCTCGTTCTGCACCTTCGCGCCGGTGCCGTCCTCGTTGTAGTAGAAGGGCGAGTTGCCCTCGAAGGTGCTCTTGAGCGAGAACCCGTCCTTGAGCGCCGCGGCGACCGCGAAGGGCTTGAACGTCGAGCCGACCTGACCGCCGGTGACCGCCCAGTTGATCTGGGACTGCACGTAGTCCTGGCCGCCGTAGAAGCCGCGCACCGCACCGGTGCCGGGCTCGACCGTGGCGACCGCGATGTGCAGCCTCTTGTCCGAGAACTCCTTGCCCTCGGGGCGCTCCTCCTTCACACCGGCCGCTGCCGAGGCCATCGCCTTCTGGGTGAAGGTCGTGGTGACGCGCAGGCCGGAGCCGTCGATCGTCTCGTCGTCGAAGCCGAGCTCGTTCAGCTCCTTGCGGACCATCGTGAGCATGTGGCCCTTCTGGCCGCCGTACTTGCTCTCCGCCTTGATCTTCGGGAATTTCGGCAGTCGCCGCTTGGCCACCTCAGCCTCCGCCGCCGTGATGTTGCCGGCCGAGACCATTCCGTCGAGGACGTAGTCGTAGCGCTCCTTGAGCGCCTCGGAGGAGTCGCTGCCGTTGGCCGGGTCGAAGTACGACGGGTTGTTGAGCACGCTGGCGAGCACCGCCGCCTGGCGCAGGTTGAGGTCCTTGGCGTCGACGTCGAAGTACGCCTGTGCCGCCGCCTGGACGCCGTACGCGCCTCGCCCGAAGTAGATGGTGTTGAGGTAGCCCTCGAGGATCTCGGACTTCGACTTGGTGCGCTGGAGCTTGAGCGAGAGGACGGCTTCCTTCATCTTGCGCTCGTAGGACCGCTCCTGGCTGAGGTAGAGGATCTTGACGTACTGCTGGGTGATCGTCGACGCGCCCTGCGTCGCGTTGCCCTTGGCATTGCTGAAGGCCGCCCGCAGGATGCCGCGCGGGTCGATGCCGTTGTCGCTCCAGAACGAGCGGTTCTCGGCCGCCACCACGGCGTTCTGCAGGTTGTCCGGCATCTCGTCGAGGGAGATCGACTCGCGGTTCTGGGTCGCGTAGCTGCCGACCTCGGACTTGCCGTCGGCGTAGTAGACGAAGGACGTCTGCGTCTCGAAGTCCTTGTTGGGGTCCGGGATGTCGGTCGACCGGTAGAGGTAGACGAACCCACCGGTCACCACCAGCAGGCCGACCAGGCCGACGAGCAGGAACCAGCGAGCGAACCGCCACACCTTCTGCTTGCGGCTGCGGGGTCGCTTCGGGGGCTTGTTGCTCTGCTGCGGGGGGCCGGCGGCCCGGCGCTTGCCACTCACGTCGTCGGCTCCGCGGGTCGGGGATCAGGGGCGAGGATTCTGGGGTCAAGATCGTTGGTCAGGGTACGGGGGGCGTCCAGCCGCGCCCAAGACGACGCACGGCAGCGCTCGGCAGCGGTCCTGCGTCCAGGCGGGCCGGCGTCCACCTCCGGTGACCCACGTCTCAACCGAAACCGGTGACACAACCTGTTAACAGGTCCGTAGTTCGCAACGCACGGATATATCGCTACGATAGGTCTATGGCACGCCGCGCAGAGACCATCGAGCTTGCAGTCCTCGGACTGCTGCACGAGGGACCCATGCACGGCTACGAGCTCCGCAAGCGCCTCAACCTGATGCTCGGGTGGGGCCGGGTGCTCTCGTACGGGTCGCTCTACCCGACCCTGAAGAAGATGCTGCGCGCCTCCCTGATCGAGGAGTCCCTGACCACCAAGACCCCGGGCACCCCGGTGTCGAAGCGGCCGCGGATCACCTACCAGGTCACCGAGGCAGGCACGCGTGAGTTCGAGCGACTGATGTCGGAGGTCGGCCCGACCGCGTGGGAGGACGACAACTTCGACATCCGGTTCGCGTTCTTCTCCTCCACCGACATGGAGATCCGGCTGCGGGTGCTCGAAGGTCGGCGTACCCGGCTCCAGGAGCGCCTGGACCGGGTCCAGACCCAGCTCTCCATGACGCAGAAGGAGGTCGACCGCTACGCGGCCGAGCTCCAGCGCCACGGCGTCGAGTCGGTCGAGCGCGAGGTCGAGTGGCTCTCCGAGCTGATCAACGCCGAGCGCAACGGCACGCCTCACCAGAAGTCCCAGACCACGGCGCCGGTGGCGCCTTCGATCAGGCCACCCGCGACCCCCGCGGCTGACCAGAAGTTGTGAACACGAAAGGAAACCCGATGGGTTCGGTACGAGTAGCAATCGTGGGAGTGGGCAACTGCGCCACCTCCCTCATCCAAGGTGTCGAGTACTACAAGGACGCCGACCCCTCAGGCACGGTCCCGGGTCTCATGCACGTCATGTTCGGCGAGTACCACGTCTCCGACGTGGAGTTCGTCGCGGCGTTCGACGTCGACGACAAGAAGGTCGGCAAGGACCTCTCCGAGGCCATCAACGCCTCCGAGAACAACACCATCAAGATCGCCGAGGTCCCGACCCTCGGCATCGAGGTGCTGCGCGGCCCGACGCTCGACGGCCTGGGCAAGTACTACCGGATGACCATCGAGGAGTCCGGCGCCGACCCCGTCGACGTCGTCCAGGTCCTCAAGGAGACCGGCGCCGACGTGCTCGTCTCCTACCTCCCGGTGGGCTCGGAGCAGGCCGACAAGTTCTACGCCCAGTGCGCGATCGACGCCGGCGTGGCCTTCGTGAACGCCCTGCCCGTCTTCATCGCCTCCGACCCGGTCTGGGCCAAGAAGTTCGAGGACGCCGGCGTCCCGATCGTCGGCGACGACATCAAGTCCCAGGTCGGCGCGACCATCACCCACCGGGTGATGGCGAAGCTGTTCGAGGACCGCGGCGTGGTGCTCGACCGCACCTACCAGCTCAACGTCGGCGGCAACATGGACTTCAAGAACATGCTCGAGCGTGAGCGCCTGGAGTCCAAGAAGGTCTCCAAGACCCAGGCCGTCACCTCCAACCTGACCGGCCCGCTGGCCGGCCTGGTCGACAGCAAGAACGTCCACATCGGCCCGTCCGACTACGTCGCCTGGCTCGACGACCGCAAGTGGGCCTACGTCCGCCTCGAGGGTCGCGCCTTCGGTGACGTCCCGCTCAACCTCGAGTACAAGCTCGAGGTCTGGGACTCCCCGAACTCCGCCGGCATCATCATCGACGCGATCCGCGCCGCGAAGATCGCCAAGGACCGCGGCATCGGTGGCCCGATCATCTCGGCCTCGTCGTACCTGATGAAGTCCCCGCCGGTGCAGCTCCCCGACGACGAGGGTCGCCGCCGCGTCGAGGCCTTCATCGCCGGCGAGGAGTGACCTCGCTCCGCTGAGATTCGTCGAGTGACGTGAAACGGCCCCTGGGACCTGGTCCTGGGGGCCGTTTCGCGTCTCTCGACGCGCTCTCCACAGGTACGGCGGAGCGCTGATTGCTCCACAGGTACGCCGGGCAGGTCGGTGCCATGCCGCACCGCTGGGATCCGATCTCGCCGCCCGTCACCGGGCTGGTCGCTCCGGCCCGGGTCGACCCGGCCGGGCTCGTCGGCCCGACCCGCAAGCAATCCCGCGGGCCGCGTTGGCGGATCACCTCGCCGGGACTCGCCGTACCGGCGACCGTGACCGACGACCTGGTCGAGCAGCGGATCCTCGAGGCGTATGCGCGTGCCGGTTCGCGGGCAGTCGTGACCGGCTGGGCGGCGCTGCGGCTGCATCGCGGCAACTTCTTCGACGGTCTGGGGCGTGACGGGCATACCCGGTTGCCGGTCCCGATCGCCGCCAACGGCGAGCGGCTCACCGGGCCAGGGGTCGTCCGAGACGTCATCCCCGACGACGAGGTGGTGGTGATCCACGGCATCCGGTGCGCGCGACCCGAGCGCGCCCTCTTCGACGAGATGCAGATCATCGGGGAGGTCCGTGAGATGGCCGTCGCGGTCGGCGCAGCGTGCGCGGCCACGCTGACCTCGGTGCACAGGATGCGGCGCTACGCCACGACGCGGCGCTGGTACCGAGACGTCCGGGTGGTCAAGGCGGCCATCGAGATGTCGGTCCAGGACTGCCGCTCGCCGCAGGAGGACCGGTTCCGCCAGCTCTGGGAGTACGACGCCCAGTGGGGCCGCCCGTTGTGCAACCGACCGGTCTTGGACCAGCGCGGTCGACTGGTGGCCGTACCCGACCTGCTCGACCCGGTGCGCGGGGTCGTCGGCGAGTACGCCGGGGCGGACCACCGCGACATCGACCGGCACCAGAGCGACATCAAGCGCGAGGCCGCACTGCGCGCCGTCGGCCTCGAGTACGTCGAGGTGGTGGCGCGGGACCTCCGGGACCCGTACGGGGTGATCAGGCGGATGGAGGAGGCCGCCTCACGGGCGGGCCTTGTCCCCCGGGGGTGGGTCGTCGGACCGCCCCGATCGCCGACGCTGGACGAGATCCTGGATCGCCGAGACCGCTGTCACCGCGTCGAGTGACATGAAGTGGCCCCTCATCACGGCTCCGAGGGGCCAGTTCGCGTCACTCGACGAATCAGCGGCGGCCGGTCTTGAACATCCCGCGGGCGATCTCGCGGGCCGCCGTACGCATGAAGTCCTTGAACGCCGCCGAGCCGACGACCTGGTCGACGAGGCCGTCGTCCTTCGGGGCCTTCTTCGGGGCCTTCTTCGGGGCCGTGGGCACCTTCGGGACAGGGATCTTCTGCTTGCCGGGGGCCGGCTCCGCCGCCTGCTCCTCGGCCTGCTTGGCCGCGCCCTGCTCGAGCCGGTCGGCCAGCATCTCGCGCGCCGACTCCCGATCGATCGCCACCTGGTATTTCGCGCCCCGCGGGCTGGCGGCCACCGCGGCCGCGAGCAGGTCCGGGTCGCAGGGGTCCATCCTCGCCTCGGGAGCGCGTAGGCGGGTCCAGGCGACGGGGGTCGGGGCGCCGCGCTCGTTCATCACGGTCACGATCGCCTCGCCGATGCCGAGACCGGTGAGCACCGCGCCCAGGTCGGCGTACCCGCTGGTCGGATAGGTCGCGACCGTCGCCTTCAGCGCCTTGGCGTCGTTGGGCGTGTGCGCCCGCAGCTGGTGCTGCACCCGCGAGCCGAGCTGGGCGAGCACGGCGTCGGGTACGTCGGTCGGCGTCTGCGTCACGAAGAAGACCCCGACCCCCTTGGAGCGGATCAGCCGCACGGTCTGGGCGATCTGGTCGAGGAAGGCCTTCGAGGCGTCCGCGAAGAGCAGGTGCGCCTCGTCGAAGAAGAACACCAGCTTGGGCTTGTCCACGTCGCCGACCTCGGGCAGGTCGTGGAAGAGGTCGGCGAGCAGCCACATCAGGAAGGTCGAGAAGATCGCCGGCCGGTCCTGGAGCTGGGGCAGCTCGACCAGCGAGATCAGGCCGCGGCCGTCGGGCGCGAGCTGGATCAGGTCGGCGGACTCGAACTCCGGCTCGCCGAAGAAGACGTCGCCGCCCTGGTCCTCGAGCCCGATCAGCTCCCGCAGGATCACCCCGGCCGTCGCCGACGACAGGCCACCCAGCTCCTTGAGCTCGGCCTTGCCCTCGTCGCTGATCAGGTGGGCGACCACGGCCCGCAGGTCGGCGAGGTCGAGCAGCGGGAGGCCGGCCCGGTCGGCGTAGTGGAAGATCAGCCCGAGACTGGACTCCTGGGTGTCGTTGAGACCCAGCACCTTGCTCAGCAGGGTGGGTCCGAACGCACTCATCGTGACCCGAAGTGGCACCCCCGTGCCGATGCCGCCGATCGCGTAGAACTCGACCGGGAAGCCGGTGGCCGTCCACTGCTGGCCCAGCGTGGCGGCCCGCGCGGTGAGCTTCTCGCCGCCCTCGCCGGGCTGGGCCAGCCCGGACAGGTCGCCCTTGATGTCGGCGGCGAAGACCGGCACGCCCCGGGCGCTGAGCTGCTCGACGAGCAGCTGGAGGGTCCGGGTCTTGCCGGTGCCGGTGGCGCCCGCCACCAGGCCGTGACGGTTGACCATCGCGATCGGGATCCGGACGGGCACGTCGCCCAGCCGGTCCGCGTCCAGCATCAGGCCGCCGAGCTCGAGGGCGACCCCCTCGAAGGTGTAGCCCGCACGGACGGTGTCAGCGAGCTCTGCGCCGTCGGTCGCTCCCATGAGCCGACTCTAGGACGGCCGTCAACGCGGGCCGTGGGCCGAGAGCCAGAGCTTCGGTCCCGCCAGGTCACTGCTGGGGGCGCTCCGCCCACCAGGCCCGCAACGCCGCCTCGGCCACCTCCGGCTCCACGAGCCCACGGTCGAGGCGCAGCTCCATCAGGAACTTGTAGGCCTGGCCGACCTCCCGGCCCGGACCGACGCCGAGGATCTCCATGATCTGGTTGCCGTCGAGGGCGGGCCGCAGCGACGCGAGCTCCTCCTCCTCGGACAGCCGCGCGATGCGCGCCTCGAGGTCGTCGTAGGTGCGTCGCAGCCGGTCGGCCTTGCGCTTGTTGCGCGTCGTGCAGTCGGCGCGGGTCAGGATGTGCAGCCTCTCGAGCTGGTCGCCGGCATCGCGCACGTAGCGCCGTACGGCGGAGTCGGTCCACTCGCCGGAGCCGTAGCCGTGGAAGCGCAGGTGCAGCTCGACCAGCTCGCCCACCGCGTCGATCTCGTCGTTGGAGAAGCGCAGCGCCTTCATCCGCTTGCGGGTGAGCTTGGCCCCGACCACGTCGTGGTGGTGGAAGGTGACGGTGCCGTCGTCGAGGAAGCGGCGCGTCCGTGGCTTGCCGACGTCGTGCATCAGCGCGGCGAACCGCGACACGAAGTCGGGGCCGCCGCCGGGGAGCCGCGACTCCAGCTCGATCGCCTGGTCGAGGACCGTGAGGGTGTGCTGGTAGACGTCCTTGTGCCGGTGGTGCTCGTCGCGCTCGAGCGCCAGGGCCGGCAGCTCGGGCAGCACGATGTCGGCCAGCCCGGTCTCGACGAGCAGGGTCAGCCCGAGACGGGGGTACGGCGCGCTCACCAGCTTGACCAGCTCGTCGCGCACCCGCTCCGCGGAGATGATCGCGATCCGGCTCGCCATCGCGCGCATCGCCTCGACCACGGCCGGGTCGACGGTGAAGCCGAGCTGCGCGGCGAACCGGGCGGCGCGCATCATCCGCAGCGGGTCGTCGGAGAAGGAGTCCTCCGGCCGGCCCGGCGTGCGCAGCACGCCGTGGGCGAGGTCGACCACGCCGCCGAACGGGTCCTCGATCTCGCGGCCCGGCAGGCGCACCGCCATCGCGTTGACCGTGAAGTCACGACGGCCCAGGTCGCCGTCGAGGTGGTCGCCGAAGTCGACGTCCGGCTTGCGCGACGTCGGGTCGTAGGACTCCGAGCGGTACGTCGTGATCTCGACCTGCCAGTCGCCCTTGCGGCAGCCGATCGTCCCGAAGTCGCGGCCCATGTCCCAGATCGCGTCCGCCCAGCCCTTGAGCAGCCGCTCGGTGTCGTCCGGGTGCGCCGACGTCGTGAAGTCGAGGTCGTGGTGCCTGCGGCCGAGCATCGCGTCGCGCACCGGCCCGCCCACCAGGGCGAGCTCGTGCCCGGCGTCTGCGAACCGGCCGCCCAGCTCGTCGATCAACGGTGCGATCCGGTCCAGCTCAGCCTCGACCGAGCGCTGGACATCGGCGATCTGCAGCTGCGGTGGCGGGGCGTCGGACACGGGAGACAAGTCTAGGGGTGGAGCGGGGCGGGGGCCCGATCCGCACAGGGGCGGCCAGTAGAGTCGGTGCGTGCTACGCCCGGTGTCGCTTCTGCCTGCCCTGATGGCAGCGGCGTTCCTGAGCACCCTGGTCGCACCGCTCGCCGCGGCTCCGGCCGAGGCGGCGCCGGCCGCGACCCGCGCGGAGACCGATGCACCGCTCGCGGTGACCATCGACAGCCTCTCCCCGTCGACGATCCCCCGCAAGGGGCCGGTCCGGGTGTCCGGATCGGTGACGAACGTCGACGATCAGGCCTGGGAGACGATCAACCTCTACCCCTTCGTCTCACCCGACCCGATCACCAGCACCGCCGAGCTGGCCGAGGCCGCCGATGCCGACACCGAGGAACCCGTCGGCCAGCGCATCATCGACCCCGGCCCCTACGCCACCATCGCCGAGCTCGCCCCCGGCCAGACCTTGCAGTACTCGTTCGCGGTCCCGCGGTCCCGGCTCAGCACCGAGATCTCCGGGGACCCGGGGGTCTACTGGTTCGGGGTGCACGCCCTCGGTCAGAACGACGCCGGGCGCGACAGCACCGCCGACGGCCGGGCCCGCACGTTCCTGCCCCTGGTGCCGGCGAGTACGACCGACTCCGTCGACGCCGCCCTGGTGGTCCCGGTGCGGCGCGGCGTGCAGCACGAGACGGACGGCCGGATCGCCGACCTTCCCGGCTGGACCAGCGACCTCTCGCCCCAGGGGCCCTTGCGCGCCCTGACCGACTTCGGGATCGCTGCCGGCGACCGGCCGCTGACCTGGCTCGTCGATCCGGCTGTGATCGACGCCGCCACCCAGCTGTCCGCGGGCAACCCCGAGCGCTCGCTGGCGCCGACCAGCCAGCCCAGCACACCCGACGACACTGCCTCCGAGAGCCCGTCCACCGAGCCCTCGGCCGAGCCGTCGGCCGAGTCGGATGACGACACCGACCGGCCTGAGGACGCCGACCTGGCCGCGGCCTCCGCCGCCGCCTCGTCCTGGCTCGCCCGGCTGCACACGGGGCTGGAGGGCAGCGAGATCCTCGGCCTGCCGTACGGCGACCTCGACGTGTCCGGCGCCGCCGCGCACGACCCGGACGCCTACCCGGACGCCGCCGATCGGACCGGCACCTCCCTCGCGCCCTGGGGACTTCCCCTGGCTCCCGCCGTGGCGGCACCGTCCGGATACCTCTCGCCGGACGCCATCGCGATGGCCGACCCGAACGCCCAGGTCCTGGTGACCGACCGGATGTTCCCGGGGCGTGCCCCGGGCGTCGCCTCGAGCGACGGGCACACGCTGGTCGTGACCTCGTCCGAGGCCGCGAGCGGCGGACCCGGCCCCGATGACTCGATGGCCCCGGTCGCCGTCCGCCAGCGCATCCTCAGCGAGGCCGCCCTCCGACTGTTGGCGCCGGGGCAGCCGCCCCTGGTCGTCGCGCTGCCCTCGACCTGGGCCCCGAGCTCGGGTGCCGGCTTCTTCGACGGGCTCGACGTGGCTTGGCTCAACCTGACCACCGTGGACGCCATCTCGACGCAGGCGGCCCGTGCGGTCGGGCCCGACCGGCTCCTCTACCCCGACTCGCAGAGCGACGCCGAGCTCGACTCGCTCGACTTCACCGCGGCCACCGACCTGGCCCGCGCCGGCGACACCCTGCAGAACCTGCTGACGCTCAACGATGAGGTCGGCGGAGTGGTGCGGGACGAGGCGATGACGGATCTCTCGTACGCCAGCCGGCGCGAGCAGCTGACGAGCCGCGCCTCCGCGGCCGGTTCGCAGGACTGGATCGAGGACCGGCTGGGCGCGGTGGAGGTGGCGGCACCCAAGGCCGTCATCCTCCCGAGCGGCAGCGGTCGGTTCTCCGCCACCGTCACCAACGCGCTCGACCAGCCGGTCACGGTCCGGCTCGACGCGACGACCGACCCGCTCCTACGGATCTCGGTGCCCGACGCCGACGTGGAGATCGGGCCCGGCCCTCACGCCCGGTCGACGATCCTGGTCAACGTGTCCTCGAAGGCGGTCGGCGTCCGGACCGCCACGCTGGTGCTCACCGACTCCGAAGGCACCCCGCTCGGATCGACCGACTCACTGCCGATCCGGTCCAACCGGGTCAGCAACGTCATCTGGCTGATCATCGGCACCGGGCTGGCGCTGCTCTTCGGCACGATCCTTCTCCGCCTGTTCCGCCGGATCCGGACGGCGGCCCGGTCCTCATGACCAACCCGCCGGTGACCAGCTACGACGACGAGCGGCCCGAGGAGGAGCGCGAGCGCGTCCTCGCCAACAGCGCGGTGATGGCCGCCGGCACGATCGTGTCGCGGCTCAGCGGCTTCGTCCGGGGCGCCCTGCTCGCGGCGGCCCTCGGCCCGCGGCTGCACGGCGACATCTTCAACATCGCCAACACCGTGCCGAACATGCTCTACATCCTGCTCGCGGGTGGCGTCATCAACGCGGTGCTCGTCCCGCAGCTCGTCCGCGCGATGCGTCACGACGAGGACCGGGGCGAGGCCTACACGAGCCGGATCATCACCCTCGCCGCGCTCTTCCTCGGCGCCGTGACGATCATTCTGGTCGTCGCCGCCCCGTGGCTGATGGACCTCTTCCTCACGTCCGACTACGCCGGCCCGGACATGGCGGCCCAGCGCGACTCGGTCGTCGACTTCGCCCGCTACTGCCTGCCGCAGGTCTTCTTCTACGGCATGTTCGTGCTCGTCGGGCAGGTGCTCAACGCGCGGGGCCGGTTCGGGCCGATGATGTGGGCGCCGATCGCCAACAACGTCATCTCGGTCGCCGTGCTGGTCGTCTACCTGGTCGTCTTCGGCCCGGCCGAGGACCTCTTCGGTCCCTTCACCGCCAACCAGGAGCTGCTCCTCGGCCTGGGCTCCACGCTCGGCATCGTGGCGCAGTTCCTGATCCTCGTGCCCTACCTGCGCCGCTCGGGCTTCCGGTTCCGGCCGCGCTTCGACTTCCTGCACACCGGGCTCGGCCACACCTTCCGGCTCGGCCTGTGGACGGTGCTGTTCGTCATCGTCAACCAGATCGCGTACACGGTGGTGGTCCGCCTCGCGTCGAGCGGCACCGCAGACCCGGCCGGCGGCGACGGCACCGGCTACTCGATCTACTCCCAGACCTTCATCCTGATGATGGTCCCGCACTCGGTCATCACGGTGTCGCTCGCGACCGCCATCCTCCCCCGGCTCGCCTCCCGAGCCGCCGAGGACGACCGGGCCGGCGTGGCGCGGTCCCTGTCCGAGACGCTGCGCAGCGCGCTGGCCGTGGTCATCCCGTTCGCGCTGGTGCTGCCCCTGATCTCGGTCAACGTCGCCCACGTGATCTGGGGCTACGGCGCCTCGGCCGACCAGTTCAAGGCGTACGCCCCCTCCCTCGCACTCTTCGGGATCGGGCTGGTGTTCTTCACCGTCCACTACTTGATGCTGCGCGGCTTCTACGCCCTCGAGCGCACCCGGACCGTCTTCTGGATCCAGTGCGCGGTCTCCGCGACCAACATCGTGGTCGCGCTCGTGCTGGTCCGCGCCACCGACGCCGAGCACACCTCGCCCGCCCTGGTGGTCGCCTACGGCGCGTCGTACGCCGTCGGCTCCGCCATCTCCTACCTCGTGCTGCGCCGGGTCCTGGGCGGGCTGCGGACCCCCACCCTGGTCCGGTTCCTGGTCCGGGTGCTGATCGCCGCCGGTGCGGCGACCGCCGTCGCGGGTGCCCTGGCGTACGGCGCGCACCGCATCGACGGTGACCCGAGCTGGCTGGTCGCCGCGGCGACCCTCCTGGTCGTGGGCATCGTCGACGTCGTGGTCTTCGTGGTCCTCGCCCGCCTGCTCCGCCTGGAGGAGGTGACCGCCGTGGTCGACACGTTCACCCGTCGGCTGCCCTTCCCGCCTCGGCCCTGAGGTCGCCCTACGATGGTCCTGGGCCACCGGAACGACGGTCTGCCCGGGTATCCGACGAGGGGAGCTGAGTGCCGAGCTCGATCCGGCCCGGCGACGTGCTCGCCGACCGGTACCGACTGGTCGACCTCCTGACCGAGAGCGGGGGCGGCCGGTTCTGGCGCGCCCACGACCGGGTGCTCGACCGGCACGTGGCGCTGCACGTCATCGCCGAGGACGACGAGCGGGCCGAGTCGCTGCTCGAGGCCGCCCGGCAGTCGGCGACCGTCCACGACCGGCGGCTGCTGCGGGTCCTCGACGCCGACCGGGCGCACGGGCTCTGCTACGTCATCAACGAGTGGGGATCGGGTGACTCCCTCGACATCATGCTCGCCGCCGGCCCCCTCGGACCGCGTCGGGCCGCCTGGCTCGTCTCCGAGGTCGCGGCCGCGGTCGCGGCCGGGCACGAGATCGGCGTGGCCCACGGCCGGCTGATCCCCGAGAACGTCCTGGTGGACCACACCGGCGGCGTACGCCTCATCGGGTACGCCGTGGACGCGGCCATGCACGGGCTGCCTCCCAGTCGCCAGTCGACCGACGTCGCCGACCTCGGCGGGCTGCTCTACTGCGCGCTGACCGGCAAGTGGCCGGGCGTCTCCTCGTCGGCCCTCGCCGAGGCCCCGCTCGAGCAGGGCCGGGTGCTGCGGCCGCGACAGGTCCGGGCCGGGATCCCGCGCCCGCTGGACACGCTCTGCGACGAGGTGGTCAACCCGTTCTCGGGTCCGGCCGGCGCCCGGCTGCGCGAGACCCACGACGTGGCCTCCGCCCAGGGCATCGCCGACTACCTGTGCGCGTTCGTCGGCGACAGCACCGGGCTGGCCGAGGCCGAGGCCGCCGCAGGTCACCGCGACACCAACGAGATCGCGGCCCTGCCCGCGATCGCGGACCCCCCGGCCCGGCCCGTCGACAAGCCCGAGCCCACCCGCGAGCCCGAGCCTCCGGCCGAGCTGCCCACCCAGGCCGGGCTCCCGATCTTCGACGACGAGAGCGACGACGTGTCCTGGCTGGACGCGCCGGGTGAGGCGGCCCCGCCGCCACCCCCCTTCGACGAGCCGCCCGAGCGGCCGCTCTTCGCACCCGCGCCGCCCGCCGGCGCCAGCAGCCGTACGCCGCGCCCGGTGACCGGCCCGACGCTGGCACCCACACCTGTCCCCGCGACCGCAGCAGCGGCGGGCGGGGGCGGGGGCGGGAAGGGCTTCTGGCCGTGGGACACCGGCACCGGCATGATCGCCGCGGCCGACGACCCGGAGGAGGAGGTGCCCGGTCGCAGCTGGCTGCGGCTCGCCGCGGTGATCGCGGCCGCCGTGCTCCTGCTCCTCGCCGTCGTCGTCGCCTACAACCTCGGCCGCGGCCGAACCCCCCTCGGTGCGGTCCCCGACGGGGACGACCCGACGGCCACCCCGTCCGGCCAGGCGCCGATCTCGCCGGCCGTCAACCCGATCACCGGAGTCACGGCCACCGACTTCGACCCGCAGGGCACTCCTCCCGAGGAGAACCCCGACCTGGCGCCGCTGGCCGTCGACGGCGACAAGGCCACGGCCTGGCGGACGCTCACCTACAAGCAGAACTTCGGTCCCGGGGGGCTGAAGTCCGGCGTCGGGCTGGTCCTCGACCTGGGAGCGGTCCGCACCGTCACCGCCGCCGACCTCACCGTGCTGGGCGGCTCGACCGGGCTCTCCCTCTTCCTGTCCGCCGACAGGCCGACCTCGGTCGACGGCCTGACACCGGTCGCCACGGCCACCGTCGACTCGAGCGACCGGATCGAGCTCGGCAAGCCCACGCAGGGCCGCTACCTCACCGTCTGGCTCACCTCCGTGCCCTCCACCGCCGACGGGTTCCGCGGCGAGGTCGCCGAGGTCACGGTCCGCGGATGAGTGAGGGGCCGAGCGACGCCGACCTGCTCGCCGCCCACGTCGCGGGGGACCCCGACGCCTTCGGGCTCCTCTTCGCCCGCCACCGCGACCGGCTCTGGGCGGTGGCGGTGCGCACCATGGGCAACCGGGAGGACGCGGCCGACGGCCTGCAGGACGGCCTGGTGGCGGCGTACCGCCGGGCGGGCACCTTCCGCGGAGACGCCGCCGTCACGACCTGGCTGCACCGGGTCGTCGTCAACGCCTGCCTCGACCGGCTCCGCGCGGCCAGGGTACGGCGCGCCGAGGCGCTGCCTGACGACCTGGAGGAGCGCGGCGACCGCGGGTCGCTCCGCTCGGCGACCGACGAGGCCGACGACCCGGCCGACCACGCCACCCGGGCCGAGCGGCGCACCGTCGTCCTCGACGCCCTGCGCTCCCTGCCCGAGGATCAGCGCGCCGCGCTGGTGCTCGTCGACATGGAGGGCTACCCGATCGCGGAGGCCGCGGTCATCCTCGACTGTCCGCTGGGCACCGTGAAGTCGCGCTGCTCGCGCGGCCGCGCCCGGCTGGCCGAGCTGCTCGCCCCGCTGCTCGACGCCGCCGAGGGTGACCCGCACGACACCCCCGCGCGGAACCCCGTGCCCTCCGCGCCCGTCGAACCCACCGACGCCCCCCGCGGTCCGCCCGCCAGCAGTTGAGCCCGCGACCCGACCGCACCCGCACGCGAAGGAGGTGAACACCCTGTCCGACCCCGACCTGACCCCCGCCGAGGAGCAGGTGCGCCGCCTGCTGGCCGACGCCCGCCACACCGAGCCGATGCCCGAGGACGTCGCCGACCGTCTCGACCGGGCGCTCGAACACCTCCGGAGCGAACCGCCCCCCCGGCGTACCCCGCCGCCGGACGAGCTCGCCGCGCGGCGACGCCGACAGATCGTTCGCAACATCCTGGTCGCGGCGGCCGCGGTGGTCGTCGTCGGCGTCGGGATCAGCCGGGTCGACCTCAGTGGCACCTCGAACGATGCCGACGGCGGGTCGGCGGACAGCAGCGTGGCCGAGTCGGATCCGAAGGCCGCCGACGCGGGCGGGGACCGGGCGTTGGTCGACGGCGCCGTCGTGCTGCGCTCCGAGACGTTCGACCGACAGGTGCGCCGGCTGGCTGCCGAGCAGGGCCTCATCGGGACGGCTCCGGGCGGGGCCGAGCTCGCGCCGGGCTGCGACGACACCGCCTGGGGCGCGGGCGAACGGGTCCCGGTGGAGTACGACGGGCAGCCCGGCGTACTCGTCCTGCGAGCGCCCGCCGGGGACACCCGCACCGTCGACCTGTTCCTCTGCGGCGACACCGCGGCCACCCGCTCGGTGACGATCCCCGTGGGCTGAGCCCGGAGCGGGAAGTTTCCTCACCTACGATCGGTTCTACCGGTGCCGCTCGAACTGCCTGCGGCACCCTCACTCCGCCCAGCCACGAGGAGAGTCGCGCTCCATGTCCGACACCGACGTCCGTAACGTCATCATCATCGGGTCCGGCCCGTCCGGATACACCGCAGCGGTGTACGCCGCCCGCGCGAGCCTGCAGCCGCTGGTCTTCGAGGGCTCGGTGACCGCCGGCGGTGCGCTGATGAACACCACCGAGGTCGAGAACTTCCCCGGCTTCCGTGACGGCATCATGGGCCCGGCCCTGATGGACGAGATGCGTGCCCAGGCCGAGCGCTTCGGTGCCGAGCTGGTCTCCGACGACGTCATCGAGGTCGACCTCACGGGCGACGTCAAGGTCGTGAAGACCGCCGAGGGCACCTTCCGCGCCCGCTCGGTGATCCTCTCCATGGGCTCGGGCTACCGCAAGCTCGAGCTGCCCCGCGAGGACGAGCTCTCCGGGCGCGGCGTCTCCTGGTGTGCGACCTGCGACGGCTTCTTCTTCCGTGACCAGCACATCGCCGTGGTCGGCGGCGGCGACTCCGCGATCGAGGAGGCGACGTTCCTGACCCGCTTCGGCTCCAAGGTCTCCCTGATCGTGCGCCGCGACGAGCTGCGCGCGTCCAAGATCATGCAGGAACGTGCGTTCGCCGACCCCAAGCTCGAGATCATCTGGAACTCCAAGGTCGCCGAGATCAACGGCGCCGACCGCCTCGAGTCCCTCACGCTCGAGGACACCGTGACCGGCACGACCAGCAACCTGCCGGCGACCGGCCTGTTCATCGCGATCGGCCACGACCCGCGCTCGGAGCTGCTGCCGGGTCAGGTCGACCTCGACGACAACGGCTACGTCCTGGTCCAGCACCCCTCCACGGCGACCAACCTGCCCGGCGTCTTCGCCGCCGGTGACCTGGTCGACCACCACTACCGCCAGGCCATCACCGCCGCCGGCACCGGTTGCGCGGCAGCGCTCGACGCCGAGCGCTACCTCGCCGAGCTCGACCACAGCGCCGCGAGCCCGGGTGAGGCCCAGGACGCCGTCGCCGCCGAGGCGCTCGACGAGCGCGTCACGACGGCGGGCCTCTGAGCGGGGCGTCGATGGGAACATCACGTGCCGACGTGGTGTTGTGTGATCAGACCTCCGAGTTCACCGTAGAAAGGAACCATCCGTGGGCAACATCAGTGCAGTGACCGACGCCGAGTTCGAGGCGCAGGTCCTCAAGTCCGACAAGCCGGTCCTCGTGGACTTCTGGGCAGAGTGGTGCGGCCCGTGCCGCCAGGTCGCCCCGATCCTCGACGAGATCGCGACCGCTCACGGTGACAAGGTCACCTTCTTCAAGATGAACGTGGACGAGAACCCCGTCACCCCGTCGTCGTACCGGGTCACCGGCATCCCGACGATCAACGTCTACCAGGGCGGCGAGGTCGTGAAGAGCATCGTCGGCGCCCGCCCGAAGGCGAAGCTCCTCGACGAGCTCTCCGAGTTCATCGCCTGATCCTCGGCTGACCTACGTCAGCTGATCGCGCGAGGCCCGTGTCGCTTTCGGCGCCGGGCCTCGCGCCGATTTCGGGCGGATCGCTCCGACCAGTCGGCCGAAGGCGGTCTCGACCTCGTCCTTCCAGCTCAGCGCCGCGCGCAGGTCCATCCGCAGCCGTGGCGCCACCGGGTGCGGCCGGTGGGTCTTGAAGCCGACGCTGCCGAGGAACTCCACCGGGAGCAGGCACCGCCCGCCCCGACCGGAGGGGTCGCCGAAAGCCTCGACCGCGCCGATCCCGCCGCGCTGCACCAGGTCGGCGGCCATCCCCTGCACCAGCATCCGGCCCAGTCCACCCCCGCGGTACGCCGGATCGACGTGGACGGTCGTGAGCAGGACGGCATCCGGCGACGCCGGCGCCGTGGCGAAGGCCGCTGCTCCCGGCACGTAGGCCTCAGGCGCGTAGACGGCGTACCCGACCGGGACGTCGTCGACGAGCGCCACCCGGCCGCACGACCCCCACTCGAGCAGCACCTCGGAGATCCAGGCGTCCTTCTGGGCGCAGACATCCTGGGCACGCGCGCGGCGTACGGGGTCGAGCTCCCAGAAGAGGCAGGAGCGGCAGGGCGCGGCGAGCTCCTCGAGGTGATCGAGGGTCAGCCGAACCACCTTGCGAGACATCACACCTCCTCCGCCCCGCCATCGTAGGCACTGGCCTGCCAAGATGGCGGCGTGCGCAAGATCCGACAGAGCCGCAAGCTGCAGAACGTCCGCTACGACGTCCGGGGCCCGATCCTGCTCGAGGCCCAGCGGCTCGAGGCCGAGGGTCACCACATCCTCAAGCTGAACATCGGCAACACGGCCCCGTTCGGCTTCGACGCGCCTGAGGCGATCGTCGCAGGCATCGTGCGCCACCTGCCCGACTCGCAGGGCTACAGCGACAGCCAGGGCATCTACCCGGCGCGCACAGCGGTCGCGCAGTACTACCAGAGCCACGGTCTGCGCGGTGTCGGCGTCGAGGACGTGTTCATCGGCAACGGCGTGTCCGAGCTCATCACGATGGTGCTGCAGGCCTTCCTGGACGACGGCAACGAGATCCTGGTGCCGGCCCCCGACTACCCGCTCTGGACCGGCGCCGTCACGCTCTCCGGCGGCACCGCGGTCCACTACGAGTGCGACGAGTCGAACGGGTGGAACCCCGACCTCGCCGACATCGAGGCGAAGATCACCGAGAACACGCAGGGCCTGGTGATCATCAACCCCAACAACCCCACCGGCGCGGTCTACAGCGAGGCCATCGTCAAGGGCCTGATCGACATCGCCCGCCGCCACGAGCTGGTCGTGTTCGCCGACGAGATCTACGAGAAGATCATCTTCGACGACGCAGTCCACCACCACGCCGCGACGTACGCCGGCAGCGACGTCCTGTGCCTGACGTTCAGCGGGCTGTCCAAGGCCTACCGCGTGTGTGGCTACCGGGCCGGCTGGCTGATGATCTCGGGTCCCAAGGAGATCGCCCACGACTTCCTGGAGGGCCTGACGCTGGTCGCCAACATGCGGATGTGCGCCAACGTCCCCGCCCAGCACGCCATCCAGACCGCGCTCGGCGGCTACCAGTCCGTCCAGGAGCTGGTGGCGCCCGGTGGTCGGTTCTACGAGCAGAGCAAGCTCGCGAGCCGGCTGCTGAACGAGATCCCCGGGGTCAGCAACGTGGAGCCCATGGGCGCCCTCTACTGCTTCCCGCGTCTCGATCCCGAGGTCTACCCGATCGAGGACGACGAGGCGTTCGTCATCGACCTGCTGCGCTCCAAGAAGCTGCTGGTCACCCACGGGACCGGCTTCAACTGGCCGCGGAACGACCATTTCCGGTTGGTGACCCTGCCGGTCGCCCATGTCCTCGAGGAGGCGATCGGCCGGATCGCCGAGTTCCTCGAGACCCGCCGCTGACCCGAGGAGCGCCATGCGCGACATCACCTATCCGCCGATCATCGTCACCGCGAAGACCGGCTTCCGCCTGCTGGGCCAGCGCTTCACGATGACCGGCACCGAGCACGTCCCGCGCACCGGTGGGGTGCTGCTGGCCTACAACCACATCGGCTACGTCGACTTCGTCTACGGCGGGCTCGCGGCCAACCCGTCAGGCCGGCTGGTCCGGTTCATGGCCAAGCGTGAGCTGTTCGACCACACCCTGGTCGGCCCGCTGATGCGCTCCCTGCACCACATCGAGGTGGACCGCGGGGCCGGCGAGTCGTCGTTCCGTACGGCGGTCGACTTCCTGCGCGACGGCGAGGCGGTCGGCATCTTTCCCGAGGCCACGATCTCGCGGTCGATGGAGCTCAAGGAGTTCAAGACCGGCGCGATGCGGATCGCGGCCGCCGCCGGCGTACCGGTGATCCCGGTGATCATGTGGGGCACCCAGCGGATGATGACCAAGGACCACCCCAAGGACTTCTCCCGGGGCAAGACGATCTCGATCGCGGTCGGCGAGCCGTTGCATCCCGCGGGCACGGACCCCGTGGCGGAGACGGCCGAGCTGCGCACCGTGATGTCCGACCTGCTCGACCGCACCATCCGCGACTACCCGGCAGACGAGCAGCCGCCCGGCTCCTGGTGGCTGCCCGCGTCGTACGGCGGAAGCGCGCCCACCCCGGAGGAGGCACTGCGTCGGGACGCCGAGGAGCGTCGGGTCCGCGCCGAGCGCAAGGCCAACAAGTCGACAAAGTGACTTGTTGATTCATGGCTTTATTGTTTTACCGTGGTGCTCCACGCTCAGATCGGGCGGTCGTTGCGGTTTCGTGGGTCCATGATGTCGACAATTCGCTGCAGATCATCGAGTGAGGCGAACTCCACGGTGATCTTGCCCTTGGCCCGGCCGAGGTCGACCTTGACCCGGGTCTCGAACCGGTCCGAGAGCCGGTCGGCCAGGTCCACCAGCCCGGGAGCGTGCGGCTTGCTGCGCGCCGTCCGCGGGCTCGGTGAGTCCACGTCGCGCACCGCCACGATCTCCTCGAGGGCCCGCACGCTGATGCCCTCGGCGATCACCCGCGCCGCCAAGCGGTCCTGGATCTCGGGATCCTCGATGGCCAGCAGCGAGCGGGCGTGCCCGGCCGAGAGGACCCCGGCCGCCACGCGGCGCTGCACGGCCGGCGTCAGCTTGAGCAGCCGCAGGGTGTTGCTGATCTGGGGCCGGGAGCGACCGATCCGGCTGGCGAGCTCCTCGTGCGTGCAGCCGAAGTCGTCGAGCATCTGCGCGTAAGCAGCCGCCTCCTCCAGCGGGTTCAGCTGGGAGCGGTGCAGGTTCTCCAGGAGCGCGTCGCGGAGCATGTCGACGTCGTCGGTCTCCCGGACGATGGCAGGGACCAGCTCGAGGCCGGCCGCCTGGGACGCCCGCCAGCGCCGCTCCCCCATCACGAGCTCGTACTCGTCGGGGCCGTGCCGGCGTACGACGACCGGCTGCAGGACGCCGATCTCCTTGATCGAGTGCACCAGCTCCGCCATGGCGTCCTCGTCGAAGACCTGGCGCGGCTGCACCCGGTTGGGCTGGATCTGCCCGACGGGGATCTCAGCGAAGTAGGCCCCCGCCACCGGGGTCAGCCCGGCCACGTCGAGCTGACCGATCGACGCCGCATCCGGCGTACCGCCCTCGGATCCGTCCCCCGACGCGCCGCCGGACGGCGGCCCGGTCGGGATCAACGAGCCCAGGCCGCGGCCGAGGCCCCGGCGCTGCGGCGGGCGGTTCGAGTTCATCTATGTGCTCCCTGGATCGCGATCTCCCGTGCGGCCTCGAGGTAGGACAGCGCACCCGGCGAACCCGGATCGTAGGTCATCACGGTCTGCCCGTAGGACGGCGCCTCCGAGACACGGACCGAGCGGGGGATCGAGGTCTTGAGGACCTGGTCGCCGAAGTGCTCGCGCACCTCCTCGGCGACCCCCGCGGCGAGACGGGTGCGGGCGTCGAACATGGTGACGAGGATCGTCGACACCTCGAGTGCCTGGTTGAGGTGAGCTCGCACCATGTCGACGGTCTCGAGCAGCTGTCCCAGGCCCTCGAGCGCGTAGTACTCCGCCTGGATCGGGATCAGCATCTCGTCGCCGGCCACCAGGGCGTTGAGGGTGAGCAGTCCGAGGGAAGGCGGGCAGTCGATGAGGACGTAGTCGAAACGGTCTTCGCCGGCCTCTGTCGCGGTCCCCACCCACGGGTGGCCGTGCACGGCCTTGCGCAGCCGGCTCTCTCGGGCGACGACCGAGACGAGCTCGATCTCTGCGCCCGCGAGGTCGATGGTCGCGGGAACCGCCCAGAGGTTCTCCAGCTCGAGTGACGGCGTCATCACGTCGAGCAACGGCTCGCCGTCGACGAGCGCGTCGTACGTCGAGGGAACACCGCGCTGGTGCGCGACGCCCAGGGCGGTCGACGCGTTGCCCTGTGGGTCGAGATCGATCACCAGGACCCGCTGACCGAGCTGGGCGAGTCCGGCCGCGATGTTCACGGTCGAGGTCGTCTTGCCGACGCCACCCTTCTGGTTGGCCACCACGAAGACCCGGGTCTTGCTCGGTCGAGCCATCGGCGGACGCATCCGGGCACCCTCTCGGGCCAGCACGACATGCTCGGCCGCTCGGGCGAGGGGAGTCGCGGGGTCCTCGTCGAAGACCGGGGCCGTCACCGCGATGTCGGCGGCGGTCTGGACGCGGTAGCCGGTTTCACGTGAAACATCGGAACCGGGCACCATGGGGTCCTCCTGTGGAGAAGCATCGGCAAACTGTGGATAACTTGGCACTTCAGGCGTGTCTGGACCGGTGGAAAACTTTCCCCCGGACCCGTCGGTCTCACTCACTTCCGACGCCGCCGCTTCGCTGAAGAACGCCCGGGGGTGGTGGAGCCTCGCGCACCAGGACTGTTCGCCAGCGGCCAACCTACCCGCGTCGGGTCCGCCCAGGCCACCCGGAGCGCGACCGTGGGGGAAACCGGCCAGCCATCGCCCAGCACGTGGACCTCGGGGTCGGCACAGGCCCAGCGCGACAGCGCACCACGCGCAGCCGCGATCTCGTCGGACACCGAGGTGCCCTTCATGGCCAGGAGGGCACCACTCGGCGCCACCAACGGCATCGACCACCCCAGCAGTCGCTCCAGTGGAGCCACCGCGCGGGACGTCACCACGTCGAAGGTGCGCTGCCCGTGAAGACTCTCCGCGCGGCCACGCACGACCTCGACGTTGCTGAGCTCCAGGCGCGCGACGACCTCGTCGAGGAACGTCGTACGGCGCAGCAGCGGCTCCACCAGGGTGAGCCGGAGATCGCGCCGGGCGATGGCCAGCACCAGCCCAGGCAGCCCGGCCCCCGATCCGATGTCGCAGACGGTCGCGCCCTCAGGCACCAGCTCGCCCAGGAGGGCGCAGTTCACCAGGTGCCGGTCCCACAGCCTCGGGGCCTCGCGCGGACCGATCAGACCCCGGACGACGCCGTCCGTCGCCAGCAGGGCGGCATACTGCTCCGCGAGCGGCAACCGGGCAGACGAAAACGCCCTCCGCGCCACCTCGGGCGTGGAGGGCGTTTCACGTGAAACATCGGGGTCCATGCTCACCCCGGCAGGACCACCACGAACCGACGCGGCTCGACGCCCTCGGACTCCGAGGCCAGGCCGGCCGCGGCCACGGCGTCGTGGACGACCTTGCGCTCGAACGGCGTCATCGCCGGCAGGGACTCCGGCTCGCCCGACTCCTTGACCCGCGCCACCGACTGCTCGGCCACCTCGACCAGCTCCTCACGCTTGCGAGCGCGGAAGCCGGAGATGTCCAGCATCAGACGCGTCCGCTCGCCGGTCTCGCGGTACACCGCGAGCCGGGTCAGCTCCTGCAGAGCCTCCAGCACCTCGCCGTTGTCGCCGACGAGCTGGGACAGGTCCGCCCCGACGATCGACACCGCCGCCCGGTCCCCGTCGACGTCCATGTCGAGATCACCGTCCAGGTCGGCGATGTCGAGCAGCTCCTCGAGGTAGTCGGCCGCGATGTCCCCCTCGGCCTCCAGCTCGTCGACCCGCGACGAGCCGGCCTCGGCCGGCTCACCAGACGCGTCGGTGGTCGTGTCCTCGACCTGGTCCTGCTCGGTCGCCGCGGTCTCGTCGGTCACGGTCTCGTCGGTCAGGGTCTCGTCAGGCATCGGTGCCTCCTTCGGGCTTCGGCTTGGGGGTGGGTCGTTGACCCGGGCTCTGCTTGCGCTGCTTCTTGGACTGCTTCTTGGGCTGCTGCCGCGCCGGGGGCCGGGCCTGCTCCTCCTCGATCACCGGCGCAGCGGTCTCGACCTCGAGGGTCTTGCCGTGCTTCTCCGCCTTCAACCGGTCCCGTTCCAGCTTCGCCTTCTCGGCGGCGGTCCCGGGGGCCGGGTTGTTGCGGATCACGTAGAACTGCTGACCCATGGTCCAGAGGTTCGAGGTGGTCCAGTAGAAGAGCACCGCGATCGGGAAGGCGATGCCGCCGACGGCGAAGACGACCGGGAGCACGTAGAGCAGCAGCTTCTGCTGCTGGGCGTACGGCCCGGTCAGCGCGTCGGTCGGCATGTTCTTGCTCATCAGCTGACGCTGGGTGGTGAAGGTCGTCGCCGTCATGGCGAGCACGAGGACGGCCGCCACGAGCATCACCGCGACGTCGCCGTCCGCCTTCAGGAACGTGGCCTTGAGCGGGATACCGAACAGCTCGGCGTTCTGGAAGCTCTCGGCGAGGCCCTTGGTGATGAAGGCCTTCCCGTCACCGCGGGCGGCGTGCTTGTCGAGGAGCCGGAACAGCGCCAGGAAGATCGGCATCTGGATCAGGATCGGCAGGCACGAGGCGAACGGGTTGGTCCCGCTCTCCTTGTAGAGCTTCATCGTCTCCTGCGCGAGACGCTCCCGGTCATGGCCGTACTTCTTCTGCAGCTCCTTGACCTTGGGCTGGATCAGCTGCATGTTCCGACTGGACTTGATCTGCTTCACGAACAGCGGGATCAGCGCCGCACGCACCGTCAGCGTGAGACCGATGATCGACAGCACCCAGATGATGCCGCTGTCGGGGTCCATGCCGAGCTCGGCGAACATCCAGTGCCAGGCGACCAGCACCGCCGAGATCACGAAGTAGAGCGGCGTCATGATCAGGCCGCCGAGGTCGCCGAGGAATCCCACGGGATCAGGCTCCTTGCTGAGGTGAGGGACATGAGCCCGCTGAAGCGCGGGAGGACTCTGCAGATCGTGCCGGGGCTCGAGGAGGTACGGGGTCGTACCCGCCGGCGGCCCAAGGATGACACCGCAGCAAGCGACGCGCGCTCAGCCAGCTGCCGCGCACGCTCCCGTGCGTGGTCACCGCACCCAGCGCGTACGCCGAGCACGACGGGTGGTAGCGACAGACCTGGCCGTACAACGGGCTGATCGCGAGGCGATAGCCGCGCAGCAACCCGATGAGCAACCATCGGATCGGGTCGTACCTCACGCCGTCACCGCTGCCCCGACCCGTGCCAAACAACGGCTCAGGTCAACCGAGAGCTCCGCGTTGGACGCCGAGGCGGCCGCGGGCAGCGCCCTGACCACGAGCGCAGCAGAGCCCGGGAGCGACGAGACGTGCTCCCGGGCGAGGTGTCTGAGTCGACGTTTCACGCGGTTGCGGACCACGGCATTGCCCACCGCCTTGCTGACCACGAATCCGACACGGGGACCGGTGGAGCCGTCCGGTGCCGCCACCCCTGGTGCGAGGTGGACGACCACGGTGCGGCTACCGGCCCGCTTGCCGACGCGCACGGTCTGCTGGAACGACGCACCGTCGGTGAGACGGAGTTCCGGGGGCAGCACGTGCCGGCCTGGGGCGGCGGGCCTTGCCGTCAGACCGCGAGGCTCTTGCGGCCCTTGCGACGGCGCGAGGACAGGATCGTCCGGCCGGCGCGGGTGCGCATCCTCAGGCGGAAGCCGTGCACCTTGTGCCGGCGGCGGTTGTTCGGCTGGTACGTACGCTTGCTCACGAGCTTCTCTCCATACTGGTTCAGGGCAGCCACACCGGGCCGGGACGGCAGTGCTTGCTTCTTAGGGCATTGATTCCTGCGGGTGCAGGACGCCTTTCGGCTGGCACCGCCCATCCACGAGATGACCCAGATGGTCGGCTGCTCTTCGTGGACATGCGGCACCGGTCGACACCGGGTGACCGAGCAACGGTACGCGCTGGCAATCCACAGGGTCAAACCCGCACGGACCCGCTGCGGCTCCGCCTGTGGATGAAGGCTTGCCGCTCACCCGCCAACCTTGTTACGTTCGCCCGGACCGAGGTTCCCCGCCGCCCTCGATCTCGACCGCATCAGCGGGCCGTGTGACGCCGAACACAACGTCGTCAACAGGCCCCTGACCTGCACAAATAATGCGATCGTCGGATCCTGGACGTGCCTCGGACCGCCTCTCTCCACAACAAGAGAGTCGGGTTCACAGCCTGTGGACAAAGTTGTGGAGCAACTCGGCGGCCAGACCAACGGCCAGACCAGTACGAAGGAAGCGGGAGCGGTGGACCAGCACACCTCGGAGCTCGATGTCGCCTGGCGGGGCGTGGTCGACGACCTCCAGCCCAACCAGCGGGCCTGGCTGAGTGCCAGTGAGCCGGTGACCCTCCACGAGAGCACTGCCATCGTGGCGGTGCCCAACGACTTCACCCGCAACCAGCTCGAGGGCCGGCTACGAGCCCAGCTCGAGGACGCGCTGAGCTTGCGCTTCGGACGCGAGATCAGGATCGCCGTCACGGTCAACCCGGCCCTCGAGACCGAGACGACCGCGGCGCCGAGCGACGAGGCTCTGACGCCCATGCAGCCGCTACATCCACAGATCGACTTGTCGACTAATCACCAAGTCAACACACACCCTGCGGTGGTTCCCCCGCAGCCGACGCCCGAGCAGGCCGACATGGGCTCGCGCCCCACGGCGCTCGAGACGCGGCTCAATCCCAAGTACACGTTCGAGACCTTCGTCATCGGATCCTCGAACCGCTTCCCGCACGCGGCCGCGGTCGCCGTCGCCGAGGCCCCCGGCAAGGCCTACAACCCGCTACTGGTCTACGGCGACTCGGGGCTCGGCAAGACGCACCTGCTCCACGCCATCGGCCACTACGTCCGCTCCCTCTACACCTCCGCCCGCGTGCGGTACGTGTCGAGCGAGGAGTTCACCAACGAGTTCATCAACGCGATCCGTGACGACCGGCAGGACCGGTTCAAGCGGCGCTACCGCGACGTCGACGTGCTGCTGATCGACGACATCCAGTTCCTGGAGGGCAAGACCCAGACCCAGGAGGAGTTCTTCCACACCTTCAACACGCTGCACAACGCCAACAAGCAGATCGTGCTGACCTCGGACCGGGCGCCCAAGCGCCTCGAGGCGCTCGAGGACCGGCTGCGCAACCGGTTCGAGTGGGGCCTGATCACCGACGTCCAGCCGCCCGACCTCGAGACCCGCATCGCCATCCTGCGCAAGAAGGCCGCGATGGACCGGCTCACGGCGCCGCCGGACGTGCTCGAGTTCATCGCCTCGAAGATCCAGACCAACATCCGCGAGCTCGAGGGCGCACTGATCCGGGTCACGGCGTTCGCGAACCTCAACCGCCAGGAGGTCGACATGACCCTGGCCGAGATCGTCCTCAAGGACCTGATCCCCGAGGGCGGCGAGCCGGAGATCACGGCGGCGCTGATCATCGCGCAGACCGCGGCGTACTTCGGGCTGTCCATCGAGGAGCTCACCGGCCCCAGCCGCGGTCGGCACCTGGTGATGGCGCGTCAGATCGCGATGTACCTGTGCCGCGAGCTGACCGACCTCTCCCTGCCGAAGATCGGCGCCCAGTTCGGCAACCGCGACCACACGACGGTGATGTACGCCGACCGCAAGATCAACCAGCTGCTCGCCGAGCGCCGCGCCGTCTTCAACCAGGTCAGCGAGCTCACCAACCGAGTCAAGCTGCAGGCACGTCAGGTCTGATCTGGCCTGTGGACGAGGTGTGGGTCCACGTGACATCCACCCCCGCCACCTGTGGAATCACAACACCGTGCCTGTGCGCGGAACCGCTGAGTTCACACCCGGACGCGGTCGGCACCGTGTGGTTCCACAGCCCCTGTGCACGTCAAAAACGGGTCTGACCTGCGCTAACCGGAGTTGTCCACAGTTTCCACCGTTGCTATGACTCCTCCGTACCTCTAGATAGATCGATCCCCGGTAAACATCCATCCGGGCCCCGACCTGGGGACAACCACTCCCCCCGCACCACCGAAACCACACCGAACCTCCCGCTCGTGCGACGTGCATGGCAGGATTCACCTCCCACGTCCGTGCCCGACCGACCAGAAGGACCCATCGTGAAGTTCCGCGTCGAACGCGACGTGCTCGCTGATGCTGTCGCCTGGGCGGCGCGCAGCCTCCCGGTCCGCCCCAGTGTCCCCGTCCTGGCCGGTCTGCTCATCGAGGCCACCGACGACGGTCTGGTGCTCTCCACCTTCGACTACGAGACCTCGGCCCGCGCCACGCTCAACGCCCAGGTCAGCGACGAGGGTCGCGCACTGGTCAGCGGCCGGCTGCTCGCCGACATCTGCCGCAGCCTCCCGGCCAAGCCCGTCGACATGGTCCTCGACGGCGCCCGGGTCTCGCTCACCTGCGGCTCGGCCCGCTTCAGCCTCCAGACCATGCCGGTCGAGGACTACCCGGCACTGCCCGACATGCCGGCCGCGACGGGCACCGTCGACAGCGAGGGCTTCGCCCACGCCGTTGCGCAGGCCGTCACCGCCGCCGGCCGCGACGACATGCTGCCCGTCCTCACCGGGGTCCGGATCGAGATCGACGGCTCGTCGATCTCGTTGCTCGCCACCGACCGCTTCCGGCTCTCGCACCGCGAGCTGAACTGGAACCCGCACACCGCTGACGTCTCGGCCGCCGCCCTGGTCCCCGCCCGGGTCCTCGGCGACACCGCGAAGTCGTTGACCTCGGGCGGCGAGGTCACGATCGCGCTCTCCACCACCGGCACCGGTGAGGGCATCATCGGCTTCGAGGGCGACGCACCCGGTGGTCGCCGGCGTACGACGACCCGGCTCCTCGACGGCGAGTTCCCCAAGGTCCGCAGCCTGTTCCCCAGCGAGCACCTGACGACCGCACTGGTCGACAAGACCGCCCTGATCGAGTCCGTACGCCGCGTCTCCCTGGTGGCCGAGCGCAACACCGCCGTCCAGCTCGCCTTCAGTGACGGCGTGCTGACCCTCGACGCCGGATCCGGCGACGAGGCCCAGGCCTCGGAGTCGATCGAGGCGAGCATCAACGGCGAGGACATCACCACGGGCTTCAACCCCCAGTTCCTCCTCGACGGGCTGACCGTGATCGACCAGCAGGTCATCGAGCTCGCGTTCACCCAGGCGTCCAAGCCGGTCGTCCTCAGCGGATCGACCGAGGGCGAGGCGGAGACAGCGTTCCGCTACCTGCTGATGCCGCGCCGGCTCCTGTCCTGACGCCCAGGTCCTAGGCTGTGGGTATGGACATCGGACTCGTCGGGCTCGGCAAGATGGGTGGCAACATGCGCACCCGTCTGCGCGACGCCGGCCACACCGTCATCGGATACGACCGCAACCCCGACCTGGCGGATGCCGACAGCCTGGCCGCCATGGTCGAGCGGCTGCCGTCGCCCAAGGTCGTCTGGGTGATGGTGCCCGCCGGCGACCCGACCCGCGGCACGATCCAGGAGCTCGGGGAGCTGCTGGGCGAGGGCGACCTGGTCGTCGACGGCGGCAACTCGAAGTGGACCGACGACCAGCTCAACGCCGAGAAGCTCGCCGAGAAGGGCATCGGCTTTGTCGACTGCGGCGTCTCCGGTGGCGTCTGGGGCCTGCAGAACGGCTACGCGCTCATGGTCGGCGGCACCGACGAGGATGTCGCGAAGGTCCAGCCCGCGCTCGACGCGCTCAAGCCCGAGGAGGGCGGCTTCGTCCACGCGGGCAAGAAGCCCGGCGCCGGCCACTTCGCGAAGATGGTCCACAACGGCATCGAGTACGCGATGATGCAGAGCTACGCCGAGGGCTGGGAGCTGCTCGAGAAGGTCGACCTCGTCGACAACGTCACCGAGGTCTTCGACTCGTGGCGCTCCGGCACCGTGATCCGGTCCTGGCTGCTCGACCTCCTCGTCGCCGCAGTCGAGGAGGACCCGCACCTGGAGAAGATCGCCGGGTACGCCGAGGACTCGGGCGAGGGACGCTGGACCGTCGAGGCCGCGATCGAGCACGCCGTACCCATGAACGTCATCGCCGCCTCGCTCTTCGCGCGCTTCACCTCGCGCCAGGACGACAGCCCGGCGATGAAGGCGATCGCCGCGATGCGCAACCAGTTCGGCGGTCACGCCGTCCACACCGAGCCGCCTGTCGGCGGCGACGCCAACCCCGGGTAGACCAGCCGCCCCCGTGTACGTCGCCCACCTCTCGCTCCACGACTTCCGCTCCTACGCGACGGCGGACGTCGAGCTCGGACCCGGGGTCACGGCGTTCATCGGGCGCAACGGCCAGGGCAAGACCAACCTGGTCGAGGCGATCGACTACCTCTCCAGGCTGGCCTCGCACCGGGTGTCGGGTGATGCCCCGCTGGTGCGCTCCGGCGCGGAGCAGGCGGTCGTGCGCGCCGCTGTCGTGCGCGACGGGCGCACCGCGGTGCTCGAGGTCGAGATCAACCCGGGTCGGTCCAACCGGGCCCGGGTCAACCGGTCGCCGCTCCCCCGGGCGCGCGAGCTGATCGGGCTGGTCCGCACGGTCGTCTTCTCCCCCGAGGACCTCACCCTGGTCAAGGGCGACCCGTCCGACCGTCGCAAGTTCCTCGATGACCTGCTGGTGCTGCGCACGCCGCGGCTGGCCGGGGTCCGCTCGGACTACGACCGGATCCTCAAGCAGCGCAACTCCCTGCTCAAGACCGCCGGTGCCGCGCGCCGAGGGTCCTCGAGCCAGGAGGGCGCGCTGTCGACGCTCGGGGTGTGGGACGACCACCTGGCCCGCACCGGTGCGGAGCTGCTCGCCGAGCGACTCGCGCTCGTCGAGTCGCTGCGGCCCTACATCGGCAAGGCCTACGAGACCGTGGCGCGCGGGGCGACCCGCGACGACGCGGACGTGGAGTACCGCCCGTCGTTCGACCTCGAGGGCCGTACGGCGCGCACCGAGCTGACCGAGGCCCTGCTCGCCGAGGTCGAGCGTCGCCGCAAGGACGAGCTCGACCGCGGCATCTCGCTGGTCGGCCCGCACCGCGACGAGCTCCTGCTCAGCCTCGGCCACGGTCCCGACCAGGACCGGTTGCCCGTCAAGGGCTACGCCTCCCACGGGGAGTCGTGGTCATTCGCGCTCGCGATGAGGCTGGCGTCGTACGACCTGCTGCGTGCCGACGGCGACGACCCGATCCTGATCCTGGACGACGTGTTCGCCGAGCTCGACACCGAGCGCCGCGCGCAGCTCGCCGAGCTCGTCTCCGGTGCCGAGCAGGTGCTGGTGACCGCGGCGGTCGGTGCCGACGTGCCGGCCGCGCTGGCCGGGGTGCGCTACGCGGTGGGTGGCGGTGAGGTCGTCCGTGAGCAGTGACGAGCCCGCCGTCGAGCCGCCGGTCGAGCCCGGCCACGACCCGGACGGGTTGGACCTGGCCCGCGCGCTGACGCGGTCGACGGCCAAGTCGACCCCCAAGGCGCGCAAGCCGCGCAACCCGGACTCGAAGTGGAGCCGCAAGCGGGTCACGGGCTCCCACCCCGACGACCGCGATCCCCAGCTCCTCGACGACACGGTCTCCCGCCTGGTCGCCGACCACGGCTGGGCCCTCGACCTGCGCGTGCAAGGGGTCTTCGGGCGGTGGCCGGAGCTGGTCGGCGCGGACGTCGCCGAGCACTGCACCCCGGAGAGCTTCGACGACGGGCGCCTCGTGGTGCGCACCGACTCGACGGCCTGGGCCACCCAGCTGCGGCTGCTCGCCCCGACCGTCGTACGCCGCCTCAACGAGGAGCTCGGCCACGGCACCGTGACCGTCATCGAGGTGCTCGGTCCGCACGGCCCGACGTGGAAGAAGGGCCCGCGCTCGGTCCGCGACGGCCGGGGCCCGCGCGACACCTACGGCTGAGTCCACCCGAGTCCGTCACAGACGATCTGGCGGGCCGTTCGACGTACCGGGACCCGTCCGCACCCCTGCGAGGGCCTTCGATCGGCGCTCACGGGGCGCTACGGGCCTCTTTTCGTCCACAGATCCCCCCGCCTGCGAGGGGCACCCGTGGAATACAGCCCTCAGACGGCTATCATGGAGGTCGGCCGCAGAGCATCCACTCCCGCGGCCGTCTCCATGTCAAGACTGCCGTCAGAAGAGGTGCGCGTGAGCGACGACAACCCCGTCGAGGCCGACAAGACCCCCACCGCACCATCGACGACCACGGTCGCCCAGGGGCGGGTCGAGACGGAGTACGACGCCTCCGCGATCCAGGTCCTCGAGGGCCTCGAAGCCGTCCGCAAGCGTCCGGGCATGTACATCGGCTCGACCGGTGAGCGCGGCCTGCACCACCTGATCTGGGAGATCGTCGACAACGCGGTCGACGAGGCGCTCGCGGGTCACTGCGACCGCATCGTCCTCACCCTCCAGGCCGACGGCGGCATCCGGGTCGAGGACAACGGCCGCGGCATCCCGACCGACACCGCGCCCGGCCAGGAGCTGCCCGCCCTGACGCTGGCCCTCACCGTCCTGCACGCCGGCGGCAAGTTCGGCGGCGGCGGCTACAAGGTCTCCGGTGGTCTGCACGGCGTCGGCGTCTCCGTCGTCAACGCGCTCTCGAGCCACGTGATCGCCGAGGTCCGCAACCGCGGCCACCTCTGGCGCCAGAGCTTCACGATCGGCGTCCCCGACGGCCCCCTCGAGCAGGTGCGATCGATGGAGCCGGGTGAGCGCACCGGCACCACGATCACCTACTGGGCCTCCCCCGACATCTTCGAGACGACCACCCACTCGCTCGAGACGATCACGTCGCGCGTGCGCGAGTACGCCTTCCTCAACAAGGGCCTGGAGATCGTCGTCCGCGACGAGCGGCCGGCAGCCGAGGAGATCGCCGACGCCGTCGAGGACGAGATCGTCTCCGACGAGACCGACGCCCAGCGCGCCGACGCGATCAAGCGCGCCGAGTCGGGCGGCATCGAGCAGGTCTTCAAGTACGACCGGGGCCTGGTCGACTACGTCGAGTACCTCAACCGCCGCAAGCAGGTGGCGAACCCGACGATCATCTCCTTCGACGCCGAGACCCCCGAGTCGGTCGAGAGCCACATGAGCCTCGAGGTCGCGATGCAGTGGAACACGACGTACTCGGAGTCGGTCCACACCTTCGCGAACACGATCAACACCCACGAGGGCGGCACCCACGAGGAGGGCTTCCGCGCAGCGCTCACCTCGCTGGTCAACACCTGGGGCTTCGAGTGGGGCCTGATGAAGAAGACCGAGGACCGGGTCTCGGGTGACGACATCCGCGAGGGCCTCACCGCGATCATCTCGATCAAGATGGGCGAGCCGCAGTTCGAGGGTCAGACCAAGACCAAGCTCGGCAACACCGAGGCCAAGGGCTTCGTGCAGCGCATCATGAACGACCAGCTCGGTGCGTGGCTCGAGCAGAACCCGGCCGAGGGCCGCGACATCGTCCGTCGGTCGCAGGCCGCCGCGCAGGCGCGCATCGCCGCGCGCAAGGCGCGTGACCTGGCCCGCTCCCGCAAGGGCCTGCTCGGCAGCGGCAGCCTCCCCGGCAAGCTGTCGGACTGCCAGTCGACGAACCCCGCCGAGTGCGAGGTGTTCATCGTCGAGGGTGACTCCGCCGGCGGCTCGGCGCGTCAGGGCCGCGATCCGCGGATCCAGGCGATCCTGCCGATCCGCGGAAAGATCCTGAACGTCGAGAAGGCGCGCATCGACAAGGTGCTGGCCAACACCGAGGTGCAGTCGATCATCTCCGCCCTGGGCACCGGCATCCAGGAGGAGTTCAACATCGACAAGCTGCGCTACCACAAGGTCGTGCTGATGGCGGACGCCGACGTCGACGGCCACCACATCAACACCCTGCTGCTGACGCTGCTCTTCCGCTTCATGCGGCCGCTGATCGAGGGCGGCTACGTCTACATGGCCCAGCCCCCGCTCTACCGCCTGCGGTGGAACAAGCCGCAGGAGCACGAGTTCGTCTACTCCGACGCCGAGCGGGACGCACTGCTCCGTGAGGGCCAGGCGGCCGGCAAGAAGCTGCCGAAGGAGAACCCGGTCCAGCGCTACAAGGGCCTCGGTGAGATGAACGCCAAGGAACTGTGGGAGACCACCATGGACCCCGACCAGCGACTGATGCTCCAGGTGACGCTGGACGACGCTGCCCACGCGGACGAGATCTTCTCGATCCTGATGGGCGAGGACGTCGAGCAGCGTCGCTCCTTCATCCAGCGCAACGCCAAGGACGTCCGATTCCTGGATATCTAGATCTCTAGCGAGATCACTAGATTCCAGTAGAGCCGACGAGAGAGAACAAGAACCGTGACTGAGACCCCCACCGACGGCGGCACTCCTCCCCTGGGCGGCCGGATCGAGCCGGTCGAGCTGCAGACCTCGATGCAGCGCGCGTACATCGACTACGCGATGGCCGTCATCGTCGGCCGCGCGCTGCCCGACGTACGCGACGGACTCAAGCCGGTGCACCGCCGGGTGCTCTACGCGATGTACGACGGCGGCTACCGCCCCGACCGCGGCTTCTCGAAGTGCTCGCGCGTCGTCGGCGACGTCATGGGTCAGTACCACCCGCACGGCGACACCGCGATCTACGACACCCTGGTGCGCCTCGCACAGCCGTGGGTGATGCGCGCGCCGCTGATCAACGGCCAGGGCAACTTCGGCTCGCCGGGCAACGACTCGGCCGCGGCCATGCGATACACCGAGTGCCGGATGGCGCCGCTGGCCATGGAGATGGTCCGCGACATCAACGAGGAGACCGTCGACTTCCAGCCCAACTACGACGGCCGCTCCGAGGAGCCCGTCGTACTGCCGTCGCGCTACCCCAACCTCCTGGTGAACGGCTCGGCCGGCATCGCCGTCGGTATGGCCACCAGCATCCCGCCGCACAACCTGATCGAGGTTGCGTCTGGGGCGACCTGGGCCCTCGAGCACCCGGACGCGACCCGCGAGGAGCTCCAGGAGGCGCTGCTCGAGCGGATCAAGGGTCCCGACTTCCCCAACGGCGCGCTGATCGTCGGCCACCAGGGCATCGAGCAGGCCTACCGCACC
The DNA here is from genome assembly GCA_963717855.1 of uncultured Actinomycetota bacterium. Lineage (GTDB taxonomy): Bacteria > Actinomycetota > Actinomycetes > Propionibacteriales > Nocardioidaceae > Nocardioides. The sequence goes on from CAVQXF010000010.1 coordinate 565,497, forward strand.
GGTCGCGGGTCGATCACCCAGCGCGCGGTGATCGAGGTCGACGAGGACGCTCGTGGCCGCACCTGCCTGGTGATCACCGAGCTGCCCTACATGGTCAACCCCGACAATCTCGCGCTGAAGATCGCCGAGCTGGCCGACGGCGGCCGGGTGCAGGGCATCGCCGACGTCCGCGACGACACCTCCGACCGCACCGGTCAGCGCCTGGTCGTCGTGCTCAAGCGCGACGCGGTCGCCCGCGTGGTGCTCAACAACCTGCTCAAGCACACCGAGCTGCAGACCAACTTCAGCGCCAACATGCTCGCCCTCGTCGACGGCGTCCCCCGGACCCTGTCCGTCGACCAGTTCATCAGCAACTGGGTCGAGCACCAGGTCGAGGTCATCCGCCGGCGCACCGAGTACCGGCTGCGCAAGGCGGAGGAACGCGCGCACATCCTGCGCGGTCTCGCCAAGGCGCTGGACATGCTCGACGAGGTCATCGCCCTGATCCGTCGTTCGCCTGACGTCGCCGAGGCCCGCGAGGGCCTGATCGGGCTGCTCGACATCGACGAGATCCAGGCCACCGCGATCCTCGACATGCAGCTGCGCCAGCTGGCCGCCCTGCAGCGCCAGAAGATCATCGACGAGCTCGCCGAGATCGAGCTGGTGATCGCGGACTTCCTCGACATCCTGGCCAACGTCGCCCGCCAGCGGCAGATCGTCTCCGACGAGCTCGCCGAGATCGTCGACAAGTACGGCAACGAGCGGCGTACGCAGATCATCGCGGCCGACGGGGACCTCTCGATGGAGGACCTGATCCCCGACGAGGAGCTGGTCGTCTCGATCACCCGCGGCGGGTACGCGAAGCGCACCCAGCGGCAGGCCTACCGGATCCAGAAGCGCGGCGGCAAGGGTGTGCGTGGCGCGACGCTGCGCGGCGACGACGTCGTCGAGCACTTCATCGCGACCACCAACCACCACTGGCTGCTGTTCTTCACGACGGCCGGCCGGGTCTACCGCACCAAGGCCTACAACCTGCCCGAGGCGTCGCGCGACGCGAAGGGCGGCCACGTCGCCGGCCTGCTCAGCTTCCAGCCCGACGAGAACATCGCGCAGGTGCTGGCGATCCGCGACTACGAGCAGGCGCCGTACCTCGTGCTCGCGACCCGCAACGGCCTGGTCAAGAAGACCCGCCTGGGTGACTACAACAGCCCGCGCCAGGCCGGCGTCATCGCGATCAACTTCCGCGAGGACGACGACGAGCTGATCGGTGCCGAGCTGGTCAACGCCGAGGACGACATCCTGCTGGTCTCGCGCAAGGGTCAGGCGATCCGCTTCCAGGCCGCCGACTCGCAGCTGCGCCCGATGGGCCGGGCGACGTCCGGTGTGACCGGCATGAAGTTCCGCTCGGACGTCGACTCGGTGCTGTCGATGTCGGTGATCCGGGCTGAGCAGGTCGCGGCCGAGGAGGCCGCCGAGGAGGCGACCCAGGCCGGCGAGGAAGCCGACGTGAAGGAGCAGTACGTCTTCACGATCACCGACGGTGGCTTCGCCAAGCGCACCCGCATCTCGGAGTACCGCGTGACCAACCGCGGTGGCCTCGGCATCAAGGCGATGGCGCTGGCCAACGAGGACCGCGGCCAGCTCGTCGGGGCCTTCATCGTCGAGGAGGGTGACGAGATCATGTCGATCACCCAGAACGGCCAGGTCGTGCGCAGCCCGATCAATGCCGACTTCCGACCCACCGGCCGCTCGACCATGGGCGTGAAGTTCGTCGGTCCGAAGTCCGGCGACTCGGTCGCGGTCGTGGCGCGCTCCGTGGAGTCCCGCGAGGACGAGGAGCTCGAAGGTGAGGCCGCGGTCGAGGGCGGCGAGCCGCTCGCAGAATCGTCCGATGCGGGCTCGAGTGCAACAATCGGGGCAGCAGCGGGTGTGACGGAGGCTGACGCCGCCGACGCGCCCGAACCCGAGACCGAGGGGGAGAGTGAGGTCTGATGACCGACCGTTCCACCGAGCGCACCGCGACGCGTAGCGCAGGCGAACGACCGACCCAGCCTCCTGTTGCCAAGGAGTCCATGACGGACACCGCGGCGCGCCCCGGCCTCGGTGAGCGGATCACGTCGGCGGTCGGCAAGGCCACCGACGAGCACCGCGCCAACGCCGACCCCGGCTCGAAGTCGGCCGCCAAGAAGGCGTCCCCGGGCAGGAAGCCGCCGCGTCGTGCGCGCCTGCGACTGACCCGGATCGATCCGTGGTCGGTCATGAAGACGTCCTTCCTGCTGGCGATCGCCTTCGGTGTCGTCACGGTGGTGTCGGTCTTCATCATCTGGTCGGTGCTCTCCGCGGCCGGCGTCTGGACCTCGATCAACCAGACCGTCCAGGACGTGGTGGGCGGTCAGGACGCTGCGGACTTCGACATCGAGAAGTACGTCGGGATGTCTCGCGTCATGGGATTCACGATGCTCGTCGCTGCCGTCGACGTCATCTTGATCACTGCGATCGCGACGCTCGGTGCCTTCCTCTACAACATGGCGGCAGCGCTTCTCGGCGGGGTGGAGCTCACCCTCGCCGAGGACCAGCGCTGACGTCGCACGTGAGACCGCCCGCCGTTTTGTCGGGCACTCCGAGGGTGGGGTAGTGTCCCCTCTCGGTCCCGGGCCTATAGCTCAGACGGTTAGAGCGCTTCCCTGATAAGGAAGAGGTCAGAGGTTCAAGTCCTCTTAGGCCCACCATCCCGGTCACCACCACCCAGCTCCGTGGGAGTCGCACCATGAAGATGATCCTGCTCCTCGCAGTGGCCGCCGGCGCAGTCGTGCTGGTCAAGAAGAAGCTCGACGAGGGCAAGCACGAGCAGGCTCTCTGGGCCGAGGCGACCGACAGCGTCACTCGCTCCTGACCTGCTCCACCGGGGGCCTTGGCGCAATTGGTAGCGCACCTGCTTTGCAAGCAGGGGGTTAGGGGTTCGAGTCCCCTAGGCTCCACTCGACTGAAACCGCAGGTCATCCTGCGGTTTCTTTCGATTTCGGGCTATCCCCTGCTGGTTACCGGACCACCCCGTCGACCTCGAACGCGTCGATCTCACCTGCCTGAACACGCTCCATCGCGTCCTGGACGTGGCGGACGAGCTCGCCGAGCTCCATCTCGTGGAAATGGGTCAGGTCAAGTTGTCATCGATCCGTGCACCAGACCCGTTCGCGAACTTCACCCGGCCTGGATGAGCCGCTCTGAGGCTGGGAGGTTCATCCTTGTTGCGACGGCAAGCCGGAGGGGGAACTCCTGCGACCGGCCGCCGAACCCACAAGGAGGTTCGTCATGTGCCGCTGGCTCGCTTACTCGGGCTCGCCCGTGCTCCTCGAAGAGCTGCTGTACAAGCCGCAGAACTCCCTGATAGTGCAGAGCCTGCACTCCCGGCTAGGCGCCGAAGCGACGAACGGGGATGGTTTCGGCGTGGGCTGGTACGGCGGCGCGGGAGACCCAGGTGTGTTCCGCAGCGCAGAACCGGCCTGGAACGACATCAACCTCCGCGAGCTCGCGGCACACATCGCCTCGCCACTCGTCTTCGCGCACATCCGAGCCTCCATCGGCTCACCGGTGCAACAGACGAACTGCCATCCGTTCCGCCACGGTCGCTGGTTGTGGATGCACAATGGCTATCTGGACGGCTTCGCGCTGATGAAGCGGGACCTCATGTTGGCGGTCGATCCCGAGCTCTTCTCCTCGATCGAGGGTTCGACCGACTCGGAGGTGTTCTTCTTCCTGGCCCTGACTTTCGGCCTGAGGAAGGATCCCCCGACAGCAGTCGCTCGTGCCGTCGGCTTCATCGAGGAGACGGGACAACGGCACGGAGTGGCCTTCCCGGTGCAGATGACGGTGGCGACCACGGACGGCACGACTATCTGGGCGTTCCGCTATTCCAGCGAAGGACGCTCGCGTTCGTTGTTTCACAGCGCTGACGTCTCGACCCTTCGCGACCAGCACCCCGACAACCCAGTGCTGCACGGATTGTCGGAGGAGACCCGAGTTGTGGTGTCTGAGCCGTTGGGTGACCTACGTGGCGCCTGGCTGGAGGTCCCGGAGGCCACCTGTGTGACGCTCCACGCAGGCGGTCAGGACCTACGACCCTTCAAGTCGACGTAGGTCCTTCATGGAGCCGCTCGCCCGTGCAGTGCCCCACGAATCGCAACAAGGCCGGCCGGCGCCGACCGAACGCCGCTGGCACACCGCTGCTCTCCGAGCGGAATGTCGCAGCAGCCGTCAGACCTGATTCTGTCTAGGCCACGCCGGCGACTTCACTGCGTTTCGCCACGCAGCGCGCTGGTGTCCGGTTCAATCGACCGGCCAGGTCCGTCTCTCGGGACACATCATGAGGAGCCTTTGTGCGCCACCCCCTTGCTCGGCTGGTCGGCCTCGTCGCCGCCACCGGCCTGCTCGTCGCCCCCCTGACCGCCCCGTCCGCCCAGGCCGCTGACCCGGGCGAGGGCACCGTCACCGTCAAGGTCCTCGACGGCCGCGGCCACCCGACTGTCGCCCAGGTCATGCTGGTCTCCGCGACCGGTGCCACGACTCCACTCGTCGACTTCGCCGCGCCGCTGGCGTCGTCCTACACCGGAGACGTCCTGGCCGGCGGCTACTCCGTGATCGCTGTCGGCGGCTGGGGTGGCATCACCTGCGCCGGCATCGCGTCGTGCACCATCACCGCCCTCCAGAGCCCCACTGTCGCCGTCACGAAGCCGGTGCTGACCGCGGTCGAGGGCAAGAGCACGACGTACACCCTCAAGATGGCCGCCCCGAAGGTCGTCGGCACCGGCAAGGTCGGAAGCCCGCTGCGGGTCCAGATCCCGGCCGGGCTGAGCAGCCTCTCCAACGTACGTCGCACTCCTGGCCGCCGGCATCCCGGAGGTTGCTGGCTACTCGGCGCAGCCCGGCGTCACCTGGTTGCGCAACGGCACGAGCACCGGTCGGACCGGACTGACCTATCGGCCCACCGGCGCCGACAGCGGCCGCAAGATCACGGCCCGCGTCACCTACCCGCCGCTGCTGACGTTCTTCCTCACCCAGGGCGGTGGCGGCGCGAGCGGCGCCTCCATCATCCCGGGTGCGTGGACCACGGACGCGGTCGCGATCTCGAAGATCAAGCCGAAGGTGCGGGTCAGCGTGCCCCGCAAGATCAAGCAGGGCAACCGGCCCGACGCGTGGGTCACCGTCACCGCCGGACAGTCCTTCGTCGCCGGAGTCGTCCAGGTCAAGATCGGCAAGCTGCGCCCGATGCGGGCCGCCCTGCGGTCGGGCTTCGTGAAGGTCAAGCTCCCGAAGCTCAAGCCGGGCACCTACAAGATCACCACGAAGTACCTGGGCAGTAGCACCTACCGCGCGGTCACCGTCACCAAGAAGGTGCGCGTCATCAAGTAGTCGATCCACGGCGTCACACCGCCCACCTCACCGATGTCGGGTGAGGTGGGCGGTCCGCTGTGAGGGCTACCCTGCTGGAGGGCGAACCGTCCGACGATCTGAGGAGCCTCCGTGTCTGAGAAGCCCAACATCCTGATCATCTGGGGCGACGACATCGGCATCAGCAACCTGAGCTGCTACAGCGACGGGCTGATGGGCTACCGCACCCCCAACATCGACCGGGTCGCGGCCGAGGGGGTGAAGTTCACCGACTACTACGGCGAGCAGAGCTGTACGGCGGGCCGCGCGGCGTTCATCACCGGCCAGAACCCCTATCGCACCGGCCTCACCAAGGTCGGATTCCCGGGAGCCGACATCGGCCTGCGGGCCGAGGACCCCACCATCGCGACGGCGCTGAAGAACGTCGGCTACACCACCGGTCAGTTCGGCAAGAACCACTTCGGTGACCGCGACGACTTCCTCCCGACCATGCACGGGTTCGACGAGTTCTTCGGCAACCTCTACCACCTCAACGCGGAGGAGGAGCCGGAGCTGCCCGACTACCCGACCGAGGAGGAGTTCCCGAACTTCCGGAAGCGGTTCGGTCCGCGGGGCGTGATCCACGCCTGGGCCAACGGCGACGGCACCCAGCGCATCGAGGACACCGGTCCGCTCACCAAGGAGCGGATGAAGACCATCGACGACGAGATCGTGCCGGAGGCGATCCGCTTCATGGGCGACGCCCAGGACGCGGACACGCCGTTCTTCGTCTGGCTCAACACCACCCACATGCACTTCCGCACCCACATCAAGGACGGCAGCCGCGGCCAGGCCGGACGCTGGCAGTCGGAGTACCACGACGTGATGGTCGACCACGACGAGCTGGTCGGCTCCGTCCTGGACTATCTCGACGAGAGTGGTCTGGCCGACAACACCATCGTCATGTACTCGACCGACAACGGTCCGCACATGAACTCCTGGCCCGACGCCGGCATGACGCCCTTCCGCAGCGAGAAGAACTCCAACTGGGAGGGCGCCTACCGGGTGCCTGCCATGGTGCGCTGGCCCGGGAGGATCGAGCCCGGCACGACACTGAACGGGATCGTCAGCCACAACGACTGGTTCGTCACGCTGCTCGCCGCGGCCGGCGACACCGACGTCGCCGACCGACTCAAGGCCGGCACCGACCTGGCCGGGGCGCCGTTCCACGTGCACCTCGACGGGCACAACCAGCTCGACTACCTCACCGGCGCCGTGGACAAGAGCCCGCGGAACCACTTCTTCTACGTCTCGGACGACGGGGACCTGACCGCGCTGCGCTATGACAACTGGAAGTTCGTCTTCCTCGAGCAGCGCGCGACCGGCACGCTCCAGATCTGGCAGGAGCCGTTCACCGAGCTGCGCTTCCCCAAGCTCTTCAACCTCAAGACCGACCCGTACGAGCGGGCGGACATCACCTCCAACACCTACTTCGACTGGGTGCTGGACCACGTCTGGCTGTTCATTCCCGCGCAGATGTACGTCGCCGAGATGATCCAGTCCTTCGCCGAGTTCCCGGTACGTCAGAAGCCGCCGAGCTTCAGCGTCGACCAGGTGCTGGCCAAGCTCCAGTCGATCGCGGGGAGCAGCTGAGTGCAGGTGCCCCTCCCCGGAGGCACCTTCACGATGGGCTCCGACGACCACTACTCCGAGGAGGCACCGACCCACCGGGTCCGGGTCGACGCCTTCTCGATCGACGCGACCACGGTGACGAACGCCGAGTTCGCGTCGTTCGTGGACGCCACCGGCTACGTCACCGTGGCTGAGCGGGAGCTCGACCCGGCGGACTTCCCGGAGGCTCCGGCGGAGAACCTCCAGCCGGGATCGATGGTGTTCGTGCCCACCCGCGGCCCGGTCGACCTGCGCCACCTGAGCCAGTGGTGGCGCTGGAAGCCCGGAGCGTCCTGGCAGCACCCGAACGGCCCGAAGAGCTCGATCGACAAGCGCCTGGACCACCCCGTGGTCCACGTGTCACACGAGGACGCCGCGGCGTACGCCGTCTGGGTCGGCGCGTCGCTCCCCACCGAGGCCGAGTGGGAGTACGCCGCGCGCGGGGGACTCGACGGCACGGCGTACACCTGGGGCGACGAGGCGCGACCCGGCGGGCGGATCATGGCGAACACCTGGGACGGCCCGGACTTCCCCTGGCGCAGCAGTGGCGAGAGCGGCTTCCAGCGCACGGCGCCGGTCGGCAGCTTCCCGGCCAACGGCTTCGGGCTCTTCGACATGGCCGGCAACGTCTGGGAGTGGACCGACGACTGGTGGACCGAGAGCCACCCCGCGGACGCCGACAAGCCGTGCTGCATCCCGTCGAACCCGCGTCCGGGTGCCCGGGAGCAGAGCTACGACCCGGCCCAGCCCCAGTTCGAGATCGCTCGCAAGGTGGTGAAGGGCGGCTCGCACCTCTGCGCCGACTCCTACTGCCTGCGCTACCGGCCGGCCGCGCGCCGGCCGCAGATGATCGACACCGGCACCAGCCACCAGGGCTTCCGGTGCGTGCGGCGGACCCCCAACGAGGAGACACCATGAGCGAGATCCTGCCGTCCTGGCGACCGGGCGCCACCCGTGACGCCATCGTCGGCTTCCTCGAGGCCGCGGCCGACGTACCGGTCGAGGACCGGGTGGCGTGCTTCGACAACGACGGCACCCTGTGGTGCGAGAAGCCGACCTACGTCCAGTTCGACTTCTTCATCGACGCCCTGAAGGGGGCGGTCCACGCCGACCCGACCCTCGCCCAGAAGCCCGAGTTCGCGGCGCTGCTCTCCGGTGACCAGGCGGCTATCGGCGAGCTCGGGCTGGATCGGATCGCGATGGCGCTGGCCGGGCTGTTCAACGGACTCACCCCGGAGGAGTTCACCGCCCGGGCCCGGGCCTTCCTCGAGACCGCGCAGCACCCGACGCTCGGCCGGCTGCACCGGTCCAACACCTACGCGCCGATGCTCGAGCTGGTCGAGGAGCTGCGCCGACGCGACTTCGCCATCTGCATCGTCACCGGCGGCGGCACCGAGTTCGTCCGGGCGATCAGCCAACAGCTGTACGCCGTGCCCCCTGAGGCCGTGGTCGGGACGCTGATCGACTACGACTTCGTCCCGACCGCTCCAGACGGCTCCGGGCCCGGGCTGACCCGGGCGCCCCGGCTCGTCGGCGACGCGAACGAGGGCGCCCCCAAGGTCACGCACATCCAGACCCAGCTCGGCCGCCGCCCGATCCTCGCCGCCGGCAACTCCGGGGGTGACCGCGAGATGCTGGAGTGGGCAGCAGCCGGGGACGGACCCACCCTCGCACTGCTCGTCGACCACGACGACGCGGAGCGGGAGTTCGCCTACGTGAGCACCGCGGAGACCTTCGCCGAGCCGGAGCCGATCACCGCCGTCGGCGAGCGCCTCGGCTGGACCGTGGTCAGCATCGCGAACGACTGGGCCACGGTCTTCGAGTAGTCAGCGGCTGCGTACGCTGGAGCGCGTGCCCAGCCCGCTCGCCCCGCGCTACTGGGGGGCACACCTGCTGGCGCTGGTCCTCGTCGGCATCGCCGTCGGGCTCGGGGTCTGGCAGTACGACGCCTGGCAGGCACACCGCGACGCCCAGGCAGCCGACCTCACGCACGCGCAGCCGGAGCCGCTCGACGAGGTGATCGGGCCGGACGATCCCTTCCCGGGCACCGAGGTGGGGCAGCCGGTCTCGGTCGAGGGGACCTGGGTCCCCGACGGCACGGTCTACGTCTCGGGCCGGGTGCAGGACGGGAACGACGGCTACTGGGTCGTCACCCCGATGGCCGTCGGTGACCTGGACGCCTCTGCCCTGCCGATCGTGCGCGGCTGGGTCGCCGACCCGGCGGACGCGCCGCCGCCACCGAGCGGGCCCGGGAGTGTGGTGGCGCTGCTGCAGGCCCCCGAGGGCACCGGCGTGGTCGACCAGGACCCGACCGACGACGTGCTGCCCCAGCTGCGGATCGGCGACCTGATCCAGCACGTCGACCAGGACCTGTACGGCGCGTACGGTGTCGCCACCGAGCCGGAGGAGGGGCTGGAGCAGGCCAGCATCGCCCAGCTCCCCGAAGCGGGCACGTTCACCGGGATCCGCAACCTGCTCTACGCGATCGAGTGGTGGTTCTTCGGGCTCTTCGCCGCCTTCATCTGGTGGCGGTGGGTGACCGAGACGACAGCGGAGGGCTCGGTCGTCGGGGAGGTCGTCGGATCGCCGCCACCCGATCCGTAGGCTGGGACGCGTGAAGCTGTTCAACACCTACCGCGTGCTGGCACTGGTCGTCGGCGTGCTGCTCGCCTTCTGCGCCCTGGTCGCCGCCCCGCTGAAGTACCTCGCCACCGAGGGCAGCAGCCTGCAGCAGTTCGGCGAGTCCGCCAGCATCATGTGGCTCTTCCACGGCTGGCTCTTCATGGTCTACGTCGTGGTCGCGTTCCTGCTCGCGCGGCGGGCGCGCTGGTCGATGGCCTTCACCCTGCTGATGCTGATCGCCGGTCTGATCCCGCTGCTCATCTTCTGGGTCGAGCACAAGGTCACCCAGAAGGTGCGAGCCGAGAACCCCGAGCTCGTGGGATCCTCGGCAGCGTGACGGTGCGATGACCACGGCGTTCGTGCTCGGGGGCGGCGGCGTCCTCGGCGCGGTCGAGGTCGGCATGCTGCGCGCGCTGTTCGATCGCGACATCACCCCGGACCTGGTGCTCGGCACGAGCGTCGGCGCGCTGAACGGGGCGATGGTCGCCCGGAACCCGACCTCGTCGGTCATCCCGCAGCTGACCGCGCTCTGGCAGAGCGCCGCCTCCGGAGCCGAGGTGTACGGCGACAGTCCCCTGCGGACCGTCCGCCGGGCCGTCTCCACGGGCACCCACCTCTGGTCGGCCGCGCCGCTGAAGCAGGCGCTGGTCGACGAGTTCGGCGACCTGACCTTCGAGGAGCTCCCGGTCCGGTTCCAGGTCTGCGCCGCAAGCATCGAGCGGGCCGCCGAGCACTGGTTCGACTCCGGTCCGGTCGTCGACGCGGTGGTCGCGAGCGCCGCCGTACCCGGGCTGCTGCCGCCGGCCAAGGTCGGTGACGAGCACTACCTCGACGGCGGCATCGTGAACTCGATCCCGCTGGGGCGCGCCGTCCAGCTCGGGGCCTCCCGGGTGTTCGTGCTGCAGGTCGGTCGGATCGACCGACCGCTCACAGTGCCGAGGCGGCCGTGGGAGGTCGCCCGGGTGTCCTTCGAGATCGCGCGGCGGCACCGCTTCAACCGCGAGCTCGACGAGCTGCCCGCCAGCGTCGAGGCGCACGTCCTACCGGCCCGCGGCACGTCGGGCAAGGATGACAGCGTGCTCGGCACCCGCGACTTCTCCGGCGTGCAGGAGCGCATCGACCTGACCTACGAGGCGACCATCGAGTACCTCGACGAACACGTGGGCCCCTTCTCGGGAGGACCGGCGAGCGACCCATGATCTGGGTGCTGCGGCGCTGCGTCATCGCGCCGCTGGTGGTCGCCCTGGCGGGCCTGGCGTGGTTCACGCTGCCGATCTGGCTGATCGGTGCCGCCGCGATCTCGCCGATCGTGCCCGGCTGGCTCCGGCCGCTGCGCCTCTTCTGGGTCCTGATCGTCTACCTCACCTGCGAGGCGCTGCTGCTCGTGGTCATGCTCGGGCTGTGGATCGCCTCCGGCTTCGGGTGGCGGCTGCGGACGGCGTACTTCGAGGGGATCCACTACGACCTGGTGCAGGGCACGATGTGGGTCTTCTTCCGCGAGGCCCGCCGGGTGCTGCGCCTGAGCATCGAGTCCGAGGGCCCCGGGCCGGCCGAGCACCGCGGTCGGCCGATCCTGGTGTGCTGCCGGCACGCCGGGCCGGGCGACTCGTTCGTGCTGATCCACACCCTGATGGCGTGGTATGCCCGCGAGCCACGGGTGGTTCTCAAGGACACCCTGGCCTGGGACCCTGCCATCTCGGTGGTGCTCAACCGGATCCCGGCGCGCTTCATCACGCCCAACCCGGGCCCGGACGAGAACCTCGAGTCGCAGATCGCCGACCTGGCCACCGGTCTCGGCGGCAAGGACGCGTTCGTGATCTTTCCCGAGGGCGGCAACTTCACCCCGCACCGGCGCCAGAAGGCGATCGATCGCTTGCGCCGGCTGGGGATGGAGCGGATGGCGCAGCGCGCCGAGCAGATGATCCACGTGCTCGCGCCGCGGCCCGGAGGCTTCCTGGCGGCGCTCGACGCCGCACCGGAGGCGGACGTCGTGCTCGTCGCCCACACCGGTCTGGACCACATGGTCACGGTGAGCGACATCTGGCGCGAGCTGCCGATGGACAAGCGCATCATCATGCGCTGGTGGCAGATCCCGCGGGCCGACATCCCGGTCGGCCGCGAGCAGCGGATCGAGTGGCTCTTCGCGTGGTGGGAGCGCATCGACGCCTGGATCGACGAGAACCGGCCGGTGGAGATCTCCACCGGCCGGTCGCGTCGCCCGCGCTAGGCGGTTACTTCTTCTCGTCCAGGTCGACGACGTCGGCCGGCTCGTCCGGCGTGGTCACCGCGTGCGGCTCCTCGACCTGGTCGGCGATCGCCTCGCTGGGCGTGGCGCCGGCTCCGTCGTCCTCCCTCACCGGGGTGGGGACCGGCTTGGGCGCCGGGGTCGGGGAGTAGGACGACTGCCAGTTGTCCGTCTCCTTGCCGCCGCGCAGCTTGGTGACCACGAACGCCGCAGCAGCAGCGAGGCCCGTGAAGATGAGCAGCTTCTTGAGCTTGCCACCCTTCTTCTTCGGCTCGGCCACCTCCGCCACCTTGTCGGCCGCCGCCTGCGAGGCCTCGGCGGCCTTCTCGGCGGCGATGGCCGCACCAGAGGCGATCTTCTCCGCCGCCACAGCGGCTCCCGCCGCGATGGCCGGACCGGCCTTGTCGCGGGCGTCGGCGACGTATGGCGCCGCCTTCGCCTTGGCGTCGGCGAACACCGGGGCGGCCTTGCTCTTGGCGTCCGAGAGAGCCGGGCCGGCCTTCTCGATGGCCGTGGCGACCGCTGCTTCGACCTGCTCGACGTAGCTGCTGGCCGTGTCACCGGCCTGGTCGAGGATCGACTTGTTCTTGCGCAGACCCATGGGGCTTCCTCTCGTCGTGTCCCTGGCTCATTCGATCATGTCACCGACAACCGAACCAGGGGGCCGGCCAGCGGGCGGACTGCTTGCCGACCGTGCGAGGATCGGACGGCAACAGCACCGCGTACGTCCGTGGTGTACCCACCAAACGTGAGAGGCAGTCATGGCGGACCAGCAGGCCATCTTGAAGACCAACCGGGGCGACATCACCATCAATCTGTTCCCGAACCACGCCCCCCTGACGGTCGACAACTTCGTCGGGCTCGCCCAGGGCACCAAGGAGTACGACGCCGGCAACGGCAAGACGGGCCCGTTCTACGACGGCCTGGTCTTCCACCGCGTCATCGAGGGCTTCATGCTCCAGGGCGGCTGCCCGACCGGCACCGGCACCGGCGGCCCGGGCTACACCTTCAAGGACGAGCCGCACCCCGAGCTCGTCTTCGACAAGCCCTACCTGCTCGCGATGGCCAACGCCGGGCCGGGCACCAACGGCTCGCAGTTCTTCATCACGGTCGCACCGACGACGTGGCTGAACTTCAAGCACACGATCTTCGGCGAGGTGGCCGACCAGGCCTCGCGCGACGTCGTGGACGCGATCGGCGCCACCCCGACCGGCCCCGGCGACAAGCCGAAGGACCCGGTCGTCATCGAGACCGTCGAGATCGTCGGCGCCTGAGCGTTCCGACCCGATGACCGATCATCCGGCTCCGGCCGGGGTGCCGACCTGCTATCGACACCCCGGCCGCGAGTCGCACATCCGCTGCCAGCGCTGCGACCGGCCGATCTGCCCCGACTGCATGCGCGACGCCGCAGTCGGGTTCCAGTGCCCGGAGTGCGTTGCCGAGGGCGCGAAGTCGACCCGCAGCGGACGGACGGCGTACGGCGGACTGCGGCCCACCAACGCCGCGATCACCTCGGGCGTGCTGATCGGCATCAACGCCGCGGTCTGGGTCGCCATCCTCGTCACGGGCGGGGGTGGCAGTCGACTGCTCGACTACCTGGGCCTGCGGCCGAACGGCGTCTGCGACCTGCAGAACGGCTTCGTCCAGCTGCAGGGCTCGCAGGCCTCGTGCTCCGGGCAATGGATGCCGGGGGTGGCCGACGGTGCCTGGTGGCAGATCATCACCGGCGGCTTCACCCACGTCACCATCACCCACATCGCCTTCAACATGCTCGCGCTGTGGATGATCGGCCCCCAGCTCGAGCTGGCGCTGGGCCGGGTCCGCTTCCTTGCGCTCTACCTGATCTCGTTGCTGGTCGGCTCGGCCGTGGTGATGTGGGCCGGCAGCGAGTACCAGCTCACGATCGGCGCCTCCGGCGCCATCTACGGCCTGTTCGGCGCGCTGCTCATCGTGGCGCACAAGGTCGGCGGCGACATGCGTGCCCTGTGGGCCCTGATCGCGGTCAACGTGGTGATCACCTTCGCCGTCCCGAACATCTCCTGGCAGGGGCACCTCGGCGGCTTCGTCGGCGGCGTCCTGGTCGCCGGGATCCTGGTCTACGCCCCGCGCCAGCACCGCGCGGCCTACCAGTCCGCCGGCCTGGTCGCCCTCACCGTCGTCACGCTCGTGGCGATCGTGGTCCGTACGGCTGCGCTGGCCTGATCGCTCCGTGTCGGGATCCCCGGTGCACCGGGGATCCCCGCACTTCTCAGCCGTTGCAACGCCTGAGAAGTGACAGGACTCCCTGGGAAGTACCGTGCCGCGCCGGACCCCGAGGTTCTCCACACCTGTGCACTCACCTGTGGAGAACTACAGGCGTGTAGTTCTCCACAGCTGTGCACTCAGGTGTGGAGAAATCAGCGACGCCGGCCGGTCCTCGCGGACCGACCGGCGTCGGAGTCAAGCGGTGGCGGGCCGGGCCCTCACTCCCAGCGGGTGGCGAAGGTGAAGCCGACGGCCATGAAGGCGATGCCCACGAACAGGTTCTTCTGGCCCAGGTCGTCGAAGACCGGGATGTTGCTCAGGTCGTTGCTGAAGATGTAGTAGGTGCAGATCCACAGCAGCCCGACGATGAAGCAGCCGAGCATGCCGACCACGACGCCGCGCCCCCGGCCGAGCGGGGTGGAGGGGTGGGCGGAGACGATCAGCCCGACCATCAGCAGCCCGAAGCCGATCAGGTAGTTCCAGTCGTCGAGCTTGCCCATGAACGCCGGGCTGCCGCTGTCCTTCGCCGGGACGGCGGTCGGGTCGAAGACGATGTAGTAGTACGCGATCCAGGCGATCCCGAGCGCCATCAGGACCAGCGCGATGATGAAACGCGGCGACGCCATCGGGCCCCGCTCGGGGGCGAGGGGGTCCTTGGCCTTCATCTTGGACACGGGTGCTCCTGGTGATTCGTGACGTCATGCGGGCTTGGCCGTGACGCAAGCCATGCTCTCGTCCGTACCGGGCTGGGACGGACTCCGGGATACCTTAGTCAACGTGCGCACCGGATCCCACGCGAGGCCCACCGGGTCCGACGACCCGGAACGCCACCGACGGCCGCTCCGGTCCCGCGGGACGGCACCCCGAGGCTGGGTCTGGCGCCTCGGTACGCCGCTCGCCGTGCTCGCCTGCGGCGCCCTCTTCGTGGTCAGCGCCAACAACAGCCAGGGCACCGACCTGCGACCCGGCCGCTACACCGACCTGGCCTCGCTGGTCGAGGACGAGGCCGACAGCTACGCCACCCTGCGGGAGAAGGTCGCGGCGCTCGACGACCAGGTCACCATGCTGAGCTCGCGGGTGAGCGACGGCGAGGTGAAGCGCTACCAGCGCAAGATCGACCGGCTCCGCGACCCCGCCGGCCTCGAGCCGCGCAGCGGTCAGGGCGTCACGATCGTGCTCTCCGACGCGCCCGAGGACGTCATCAACTCGACGACCGGCAACGTCAACCCGCTGCTGGTGCACCAGCAGGACATCCAGGCCGTCGTCAACGCCCTGTGGAAGGGCGGCGCGACCGCCGTCACGATCCAGGGCCAGCGGGTCGTCTCCACGACGGGGATCAAGTGCGAGGGCAACTCGGTGCAGCTGCAGGGCGTGCCCTACCCGCAGCCCTACGTCATCTCGGCGGTCGGTGACCAAGGTGCACTGCTCGCCGCGGTCGACGGCGACTCCTACCTCGACGCCTACCGCGACGACGCGACTGACCCGTCCATCTCGGTCGGCTGGGACCTCGAGCTCGAGGACGCCGTCACCGCGCCCGGGTACGACGGCCTGCTCGACCTCAACTACGCGACCCCGCTGCCCGGCTCCGCCAGCTGACCCTAGGCCGGCGGCGGGACCGACGGTGAGGGGGACAACGACGGATCGACGCTCGGGGACGTCCCGCCTGGCGTCGGCGTGGGGGTCGGCGTCTCCGGCGGCGGGACGTAGCTGGAGACGACGATCGTGACCGTCGAACCCTCGGACGGCGTCTCGCCGGCCCGCGGGCTCTGGTCGATCACGGTGCCGGCCGGCTTCGTGGTGTCGGCAGAGAGGATGACGCGCGGTTCGAAGCCGGCGTTGCGTACGGCGTTCTCGGCCTCCGCCTGCTGCTTGCCCACGAGGTCCGGCACCTTCTCGCGCCCGTCGGAGAAGTAGACGACGATCGTGGTGCCCTCGGCCACGGTGGTGCCCTGGGACGGCTCGGTCCGGGTCACGGTGTCCTTGTCCTCGTCGGACTCCTCGACCTTCAGCTCCACGTCGAAGCCCTGGGCGACCAGCGCGGTCTCGGCGTCCTTCTTGTCCTGCCCGATCAGGAACGGGACCTCCACCTGCGGCTTGCCCAGGGAGATCACCAGGTCGACCGGGGAGCCGGGGTCGGCGTACTCGTCGGGCGAGGGGTCCTGCCGGATCACCTTGCCCGACGCGACGTTGCTGTTCGCCTCCCGGTCGATCGTCCCCACGGCGAGACCGGCCTCGCCGATCAGCACCCGGGCCTGCTTCTCTGTCTTGTTGATGACGTTGGGTGCGGGGACCCGTTCGGGCTCCTTCTCGAAGAGGCTGGGCAGCAGATAGGCGGCGCCGGCGATGAGCAGGACGAGCAGCAGGCCGAGCGCGATGATCAGCCCGGTCCGGCTGCGCGGCTCCTCCTCGTCGTACGACGAGACGGTCGTGGAGACCACGGTGGGGGCGGCCGGGACCGGGACGGGTGCCAGCGGCACCAGCGGTGCCTGCACGGGCCGGCCGGCGAGGTAGCGCTCGATGTCGCTGCGCATGGCCGCGGCGGACTGGTAGCGCTCGTCGAGTCGCTTGGCGAGGGCCTTGAGCACGATCGCGTCGATCTCGGGCGGGAGCTCGGTGTCGTGGTCGGACGGTGGTACGGCGGGCTCGCGCACGTGCTGGTAGGCGACCGCCACGGGGCTGTCGCCGACGAACGGGGGACGGCCGGTGAGCAGCTCGTAGAGCAGGCAGCCGGCGGAGTAGACGTCGGAGCGGGAGTCGACGGTCTCGCCGCGGGCCTGCTCGGGCGAGAGGTACTGCGCGGTCCCGACCACGGCCGCGGTCTGAGTCATCGTCGAGGAGGCGTCACTGATGGCGCGGGCGATGCCGAAGTCCATCACCTTCACGTCGCCGCTCGGGGTCAGCATCACGTTGCCCGGCTTGATGTCGCGGTGGATGATGCCCGCGCGGTGGCTGTAGTCGAGCGCCGAGAGCACGCCGCTGGTGATCTCCAGAGCCCGCTCGGGCAGGATCTTGCGACCCTGGCGCAGGATGTCGCGCAGCGTCTGCCCCGCGACGAACTCCATCACGATGTAGGGCTGGGCGACTCCCGAACCGTCGGTCGCCTCCTCCTCGCCGGTGTCGTAGACGGCCACGATCGCCGGGTGGTTGAGCGACGCGGCCGACTGGGCCTCGCGCCGGAACCTGGCCTGGAACGTCGCGTCGCTGGCCAGGTCGGTGCGCAGTCGCTTGACGGCGACGATGCGCCCGAGGCGGGTGTCCGTGCCCTTGCGGACCTCGGCCATCCCGCCGCGGCCGAGAAGCTCACCGAGCTCGTAGCGGCCGCCGACCGTGGTCGGCTGTTGGTTGTTCACGAGGTGACCATGCCTTAACTGCTCGGGGAGGTGCTGTCAGTTGGTGACGGCGACTCGGTCTTCGCCGGATCGGGGGTGGCCGGATCGGGGGTGGCCGGATCGGGAGTGGCCGGATCGGGGGACGTCGACTCCGGCGGCACCGGACCCCAGAACCTGACCGTGACGGTGTCGCCACGCTCGAGGGCGCCGGTCGGGTTGACGCTCTCGACGTCGCCCTCGATCTCGTCGCCGGGGTTGTCCACCCGTTCGGTGACCACCCGCAGGCCCTGGTCGGCGAGCTCGCGCTGCACGTCGCTGAGCGGCCGGCCGACGTAGTCGTCCTCGTCGAGACGGACGGTGGTGTCCTCCTCGGTGGCGCTCGTCGTCGGCTCGGTCGGGGACGACGGCGCGGACGTCGACGCGCTCGGGCTGGTGCTGGTCTCGTCGCCCGGGCCGGCGTCGTCGTCGCCCTGGTTGATCAGCAGGATGAGCAGGACGACGATCGCCACGAGCGCGATCACGGCGAGCAACGGCCACAGCCAGCGCCGCCGCTCGGGCTCGGCGATCGGCGTCACGGTGGTCCGGATCGGGACCGGGGCGATCACCTGCGTCGCGACGACCGGTGGGGTCGCGACGGGAGTGACGGCGGTCGCCGGACTGCGCAGGGCGGCCGCGAAGGCGTCGCCGTCGAGGAACCGGGCGGCGGGGTCCTTCGCCAGACCCCGGCGCACGACGGCCGCCAGGTCGGCCGGGACGGTCGAGGGCAGGTCCGGGACCGGCTCTCGCAGGTGGGCCAGCGCCGTCGCCACGGCGGTCTCGGCGACGAACGGCCGACGGCCGACGAGGCACTCGTAGGCGACGACGGACAGCGAGTAGACGTCCGAGGCCGGCGTCGCGGTGAGGCCCTGGGCCTGCTCGGGGGAGAGGTACTGCGGGGTCCCCATCACTTCGCCGGTGCTGGTGAGGCCGACGCCCTCGATCGCGCGGGCGATGCCGAAGTCGGTCACCTTGATCTGGCGGTCGGGGGTGACGAGCAGGTTGGCGGGCTTGACGTCGCGGTGCACGATGCCGGCTGCGTGGGCGGCCCCGAGCCCGTCGGCGGCCTGGGCGAGGAGCTCGCGGGTCGCGAGCGGGTCCAGAGGCACGTCGGGTCGCAGCAGTGCTGACAGCGGCTGACCGTCGACCAGCTCCATGACGAGGTAGGGCCGGCGCGAGCGGGACCCGTCGGTCGCGACGGCCTCGCCGACGTCGTACACCGTCGCGATGTTGGGGTGGTGCAGTGAGGCGGCGTGCTGGGCCTCGGACTCGAAGCGCACCCGGAAGGTGGGGTTGTCGGCGTACTCGGCCTTGAGGAGCTTCACCGCCACCGACCGGCCGAGGAGGGTGTCGGTCGCGCGCCAGACCTCGCCCATGCCGCCGGTGGCGATCCGGGCGTCGAGCCGGTAGCGCCGCGAGTCGTCCGCGAACCCGTGGGGAGTCTCGCTCACCTGATCACCGCTTCCATCACTGCCTTGGCAATAGGCCCGCCGAGCAGGCCCCCGGCGACCTCGTCGCGCGGGATGTCGGCGTTCTGGATCATCACCGCGACCGCCACCTCGGGGTTGTCCGCGGGCGCGAAGGAGATGAACCAGGCGTACGGCGAGGTGTCCTCCTGGCCGGTCTGCGCCGTTCCCGTCTTGCCGGCCACCGAGATGCCGGGGATGGCGGCCGGCGACGCGGTGCCGTCGTCGACGGTCGAGACCATCAGCTTGGTGACCTCGCCGGCCGTCTTCGCGGAGACGGCCTGGGAGAGCTCCTCGCGCTCGGTCTTGCTGAGCACGCTGAGGTCGGCGGACTGCTCCTCGTCGACGAGGTAGGGCTTGTAGATCGTGCCCCCCTCGGCGATCCCGGCCGCGACCATCGCCATCTGGAGCGGGGTCGCCGACACGTCGTACTGCCCGA
Source organism: uncultured Actinomycetota bacterium (assembly GCA_963717855.1). Classification (GTDB taxonomy): domain Bacteria; phylum Actinomycetota; class Actinomycetes; order Propionibacteriales; family Nocardioidaceae; genus Nocardioides. Next base: position 584,892 of record CAVQXF010000010.1, read on the forward strand.
AGCCGGTCTGGCCGAGCTGGGCCTTGTCCAGACCCTCGGGGAACTGCGAGATCGCCTGCGGCGAGAGGTCGTCGAAGTAGTGCTGGTTGAAGCCGAAGCCCTCGGCCGTCTTGGCCATGTCCTCGGCGCCGACCTCGCCCGCGATCTGCGCGAAGGAGGTGTTGCAGGACTGCTCCATCGCTTGGCGGAACGGGATCTTCGCGCCGTTGGCTCCGCAGCTGCGGCCCTCGTTGTCGATCTCGCCGGTCGGACCGCTGGTGAGTGGGAGCTGGTAGGTGACGCCGCCCGGCACCTGCGAGTCGGCGTCGTAGAGCCCCTTCTCGATGGCGGCCGCGGCGGTCACGACCTTGAACGTCGAGCCGGGGGGCAGCCGGGTCTGGATCGCCCGGTTGAGCAGCGGCTCGGCCGGGTTCTCGTTGAGCTCGCGCGACTTCTGGGTGACGGCCGCCAGGTCGTGCGAGGCGAGGTCGTTGGGGTCGTACGTCGGCAGCGACACCATCGCCAGCACCTTTCCGGTGCTCGGCTCGAGCGCGACCACGGCACCCTGGACGTCCTTGCCGAGCCCGCCCAGCCCGTCGTACGCCGCCTTCTGCGCCTTGGCGTTGATCGTCAGCGTGACGTTGCCGCCCTGCGGCGGGTCACTGCTGAGCAGGTCGACGAAGTTCTTCACGAACAGCCGCGGGTCGTCCCCGGACAGCACGGCGTTGCGAGTCCGCTCGATGCCGGTCGCGCCGAAGTAGGAGAAGTAGCCGGTGATCGGCGCGTACTCGCGCGGCTTCGGGTAGGTGCGCTGGAACTTGTACTCGTCGTCGGACTTCACGCTCTCCGCGACCGGGTTGCGGCCGACCAGGATCGCGCCGCGCTCCTGGGAGTAGGACGCCACCTGGACCCGCCGGTTGCGGGAGTCGTCGTTGAGCGCGCCCGCCTTCCAGTACTGCAGGTAGGTCGCGTTGATCATCAGTGCCAGGAAGAGGATCAGGCAGAAGATCGAGATGGTGCGGATCGGCTTGTTCACGACGTGATCGCCCCCAGCCGGACGACCTGCGTGTCGTCGGCGCTGAAGGCGGCGGTGTCGTCGCCCATGGTGGGCAGCGGGCGCCGGGCCTGGTCGGAGATGCGGAGCAGGAGCGCGATGATCACCCAGTTCGCGATCAGGGAGGAGCCGCCGTACGAGAGGAACGGGGTGGTCAGGCCGGTGAGCGGGATCAGCCCGGTGACGCCGCCGACGACGACGAAGACCTGGAGCGCGATGGCGGTGCCCAGGCCGGTCGCGACCAGCTTGCCGAAGGCGTCGCGACAGATCAGCGCGGTGCGCAGTGCTCGCTCGACGATCAGGCCGTACATCATCAGCACCGCCATCACGGCGGTCAGTCCGAGCTCCTCACCGATCGAGGAGAGGATGAAGTCCGACTCGGCGAACGGCACCCTGTTGGGGTCGCCGTCGCCGAACCCGCGGCCGATCAGGCCGCCCCAGCCCATTCCGAACCTGGCCTCGACCGGCTGGAAGCTCTTGCCGCCCTGCTCGGCCGAGTAGTAGTCGAAGGGGTGCAGCCAGATGTCGAAGCGGACGCGCACGTGGCCGAAGAGGAAGTAGGCCAGCACCGCTCCGCCGACGAACATCAACCCGCCGACGACCAGCCACCCGGGTCGCTCGGTGGCGACGTACAACATGATCAGGAAGAGGCCGAAGAAGAGCAGGCTCGAGCCGAGGTCGCGCTGGAAGATCAGGATGGCGAGGCTGACCAGCCACATGGCCAGGATCGGGCCGAGGTCGCGGCCCCGGGGCAGGTCGACGAAGAGCACCCGGCGCCCGGCCAGCGCCAGCGCGTCGCGGTGCAGGACCAGGTAGCCGGCGAACGCGATGACCAGCAGCACCTTCGCGATCTCGCCGGGCTGGAGGCTGAACGGGCCGAGGTGGATCCAGATGCGGGCGCCGTTGATGGTGCGTCCGATGCCGGGGAGCATCGGCAGCAGGAGCAGCGCGATCGCGGCCAGGCCGCTGGTGTAGGTGAAGCGCTGGAGCACGCGGTGGTCGCGGATCACCAGCAGCGTGAGCACGAAGAGCCCGACGCCGAGGGTCATCCAGATGAGCTGCTGCTGGGCGAACCCGTGGGGCCTTCCGACGGCCTCGCGGGCCAGGTCGATGCGGTGGATGACCGCGAGGCCCAGACCGTTGAGGGCGGCCACGACGGGCAGCAGCACCGGATCGGCGTACGGCGCGACCAGGCGGATCACGATGTGCGCGCCGATGACCAGGGCGGCCAGCCAGCCGCCGTACCCGAGGAGGTCGGCCGGCACCTCGCCCTGCACGCCGATGCCGACCGCGGCGTACGCACCGATGCCGACGGCGAGCGCGAGGATGAGCAGGAAGAGCTCCGCGCCCCGCCGGCGGCGGTGCACGAACCCCATGAGCGTCGAGGACTGGGCCATCAGCCGGTCGTCTCGGTGTCGCTGGTCTCGGGTTCCTGGTTCTCGGCGAGGTTCTGCACCGTGCGCTGGGCGTCCTCGAGGTCATCGGCGTCGATGCCGTCGTCGACCTTGCCGGCGTCGAAGTCGGACAGCTGGTCCAGCTGGACGTCGGTGGTCTGGTAGGGCTCGGAGAGGTCGAAGCCGCCGATCGAGGCGTTGACGCCACGGAAGATCACGACCGTGCCGTCCTGCTGGCCGACGTAGTACTGGTGCTGGGACCACGACCAGATCGCCGCCACGGCGAGCCAGCCGAGGCCGACCACGATGGCGAGCGCGAAGAGCCGCTTGGCCCAGGTGTAGCGGCGCGGCGGGCGCGGGGCGTAGCGCACGGCCTCCGGGTCGGCGTCGATGGCGTCGTACGGCGCGTCGTCGGGTAGGTCGGCGGGGACCGGGTCGAGCTCGCCGGTGTCGCCCGAGCGGTGCCCGCGGAAGAGCCCGCCGCTGCGGCCGCGCTGGCGTCGCTCGGCGGCCGCGCCGACGACCAGGGCCTCCGGCTCCGCCTGCTCTGCGTCGGCCTCGAGCACGTCGGCGACGACGCAGGTGACGTTGTCGGTGCTGCCGGCCTCCAGGCTGGCGCGGACCAGCTCGACCGCGGCGTACTCCGGGCTGCCGGTGGAGAGGATGTCGGCCATCCGCTCGTCCTCGAGCACCCCGCACGCACCGTCGCTGCAGACCAGCAGCCGGTCGCCGGGCTCGAGCTCGACCACGAAGAGGTCGGGGTCGCTGTCGCTGACCGCGTCGATGGCCCGCATGATCAGGTTGCGGTGGGGGTGGACCCGGGCCTCTGCCTCGGTGATCCGGCCCTCGTCGATCAGCGTCTGCACGAACGTGTGGTCGAGGGTCAGCTGCCGGATGGCGCCGGCACGGTAGAGGTAGGCGCGGCTGTCGCCGACGTGGCCGATGCCGATGCGGGCGCCGTCGAAGGTCAGCACGGTCGCCGTGGTGCTGGTGCCGCTGAGGGCGGGGTCCTCGTCGACGAGCTCGACCAGCCGGTCGTGCGCGCGGTGGACCGCGCCGGCGATCCGCGCGAGCAGCTCGTCGGCGGAGTCGCTGGTCGGTGCCTGGTCGAGGCGGCGGAGCTGGCTGATCGCGGTGGCCGAGGCGATGTCGCCGCGGGCCGCGCCGCCGACGCCGTCGCAGACGGCGAGCAGCCACGGCCCGGCGTACCCGGAGTCCTGGTTGTCGCGGCGCACCCGGCCGACGTCGGACACGGCGCCGTAGTCGAGGCGCAGGCGCGGCAGCGTCGAGGACGCCTCGGTCGGCTGGTCGGACATCCCGGGCTACTTCCTGAGCTCGAGGATCGTCTTGCCCACGCGGACCTGGGTGCCCATGGTGATCGTGGTCGGCTGGGTGATCCGCACCGTGCCGACGAAGGTGCCGTTGGTGGAGCCGAGATCCTCCACGAACCACTGATCGCCGGAGGCTGCGATCCGGGCGTGTCGCGTCGAGACGTAGTCGTCGTCGAGCCGGATCGCCGCGTCGCTGCCGCGGCCGATCAGGACCGGACCCACCGCGAGGTCGGCTCGCTCGCCGACGTTGGACCCCTCGGTCACGAGCACGTGGGTGGGGGTGTTGCGCCGCTTGCTCGGCTTCGGTGGCTTGGGCGCCTTCGGGGCCTTGCCGCCGCCGGTGCGAGCCGCCTCGGGCACCCGAGCACCGAACATGTCGGAGCGGATCACGGAGATCGCCGACAGCACGAAGATCCAGAGGATCGCGAGGTAGGCGACCCGGATGAGGAAGAGCGTCAGCTCAGACATGCGCGACCACCCTCATCGCTCCTCGAGGACACGGACGGTGAGCGTGGTGTTGCCGATGCGCACCTCGGAGCCGTCCTGCAGGCCGGTGGCGGTGATCCGGTGACCGTCGACGAGCATCCCGTTGGTCGAGCCGAGGTCGTGGACCTCGAGGGCGATGCCGCGCTCGCCCCCGCCGGTGACGAGGAACTCGATGTGCCGCCGGCTGACGCCGGGGTCGTTGATGCGCAGGTCGGCCTCGGTGCCGCGGCCGACGACCAGCCCGGGCGCCTGCAGCGGGTGTCGGGTGCCGTTGACCTCGAGGAAGGCCTTGGCCCGACCCACCTGCGTGGCGGTCGCGTCGCTGGTCACCTTGGCCTGGGCGCGGCTGCGGATCCGGAACCGGCCGGTGGTGAGGTCCTCGGCGGGGTCGAAGACGATGCTGACCGGGCCCGGGAAGACGTAGCTCTGCTCGTCGGCGTGGTCGCGCAGCTGGCGGACCAGGTCGTCGGCCAGCGCACTGTCGTACGGCGCCAGCCGGTCCAGGTCGGTGTCCGAGAGCTCGACGTGGAAGTCGTTGGGGACCAGGCGACGGTCACGGGAGAGGATCTGCGCGTTGTTGTCGCACTCGCGCTGGAGCGCGGCGGCGATCTCGACGGGCTGCACCGCCGAGCGGAAGGCCCGAGCGAACGCGCCCGAGATCATCTGCTCGAGCTTGTTCTCCAGTCGTTGGAGTCCGCCCACGTCCGCCCCCCTTCCATCGATGTCGCTTTTCGGCTCACCAGAACCCCGGCCCGGCCGGGCTGCGACCGATCGTAACGGGGTCACGACCAGGGTTGCGGGATGCCCTCGCCCCGGTTTGGGGCAAACCCGAGCGCTGGGATAACCTTGGGCCGCTTCACGCGCGAGTGGCGGAACGGCAGACGCGCTGGCTTCAGGTGCCAGTGTCCGAAAGGGCGTGGGGGTTCAAATCCCCCCTCGCGCACGTGAGCAGCAGGCCCCGGAGAGATTCGGGGCCTGCTGTCATTTCTCCAGATGCTGCGCCGCGGAATGTCGAGAACGGCGTGACGGCTCCGTCCCTGGTCCGAAGGCGGCCAGAATGGGTCGCCTCGGACACCGAAGGAGCACCACGATGACGAAGTACCTGTTGCTGAAGCACTACCGGGGCGGCCCCGAGCACTCGGGCGGCGGCTACGTCCCGATGGACCAGTGGACGCCCGAGGAGGTGTCGGACCACATCGCGTTCATGAACCAGGTGGCCGACGACCTCCGGGAGCGGGGCGAGTTCGTCGACGCGCAGGCCCTCTCGCAGGAGGGCACCTTCGTGCGGTCCGACGGGCCGGGCAAGGCGCCGGTGACCGACGGGCCGTTCGCGGAGACCAAGGACCTGATCGCCGGCTGGATGGTCATCGACGTCGAGTCGGAGGAGCGGGCGTACGAGGCCGCGGCCTACCTCTCGTCGGCCCCGGGCAAGGGCGGCGAGCCGATCAACGAATGGCTCGAGGTGCGGCCGTTCCTGGAGCACCCGCCGACCGTCACGGACTGATGGACCAGCTGCTCCGAGACCTGAGCCCGCAGGTCCTCGGCATCCTCGTCCGCCGCGGCGCCGACTTCGCGACGGCCGAGGACGCCGTGCAGGAGGCGCTGGTCGAGGCGGTACGCCGGTGGCCCGACGAGATGCCGGCCGAGCCGAAGGGCTGGCTGGTCACGGTCGCCTGGCGGCGGTTCCTCGACACGCAGCGCTCCGAGGCCGCCCGGCAGCGGCGCGAGCTCGCCGACGCGGCGCAGCCGCCGGCCGGGCCGACCGAGGACTGTGACGACACGCTGCAGCTGCTCTTCTGGTGCTGCCACCCGACGCTGACCCCGGCGTCCGCCGTGGCGCTCACGCTGCGGGCCGTCGGTGGGCTGACCACCCGGCAGATCGCGGAGGCCTACCTGGTGCCCGAGGCGACGATGGCGCAGCGGATCAGCCGGGCCAAGCGGTCCGTCGCCGCCGTCGACCTCGGCGAGCCGGGCGACCTGGGCACGGTCCTCAAGGTCCTCTACCTGGTCTTCAACGAGGGCTACACCGGCGAGGTCGACCTGGCCGCTGAGGCGATCCGGCTGACCCGCCAGCTCGCCAGCTCCGTCGAGGACCCCGAGGTCGCCGGGCTGCTCGCACTGATGCTGCTCCACCACGCGCGGCGCGCGGCCCGCTTCACCGCCGACGGCTCCCTGGTCCCGCTCGCGGAGCAGGACCGGTCCCGCTGGGACCGGGACGCGATCGCCGAGGGGGTCGTCGTGATCCAGGCGGCGCTGGCCCGCGACCGGCTGGGGGAGTACCAGGCGCAGGCGGCGATCGCCGCCCTGCACGCCGACGCGCAGACGGCGCAGGAGACCGACTGGCCGCAGGTACTCGAGTGGTACGACGAGCTCGCCCGGCTGACCGACAGCCCCGTGGTCGCGCTCAACCGCGCGGTCGCCGTCGGCGAGGTCGACGGCCCGCTCGCCGGGTTGCAGGCCGTGGCGCGGGTGCCGGCCGACGTACCCAGGCACGCCGCCGTCCGGGCCTATCTGCACGATCGGGCCGGCGACCGCGCGATCGCCCACGACCTCTACGTCGTCGCGGCGCGTCGGGCGACGTCGGCCGCCGAGCGCGACCATCTCACGAGACAGGCCGCCAGGCTGCGTGGGTGACCTATCCTCATCCGGACATCGGGTGCGAGGGGGACACATGCGGGGACGTCGACGGCGCCTGATCGCGACGATCGTGGCGACGGCGGCGCTGGCCGCCTGCGTGTCGACGGGCCCGGGCGAGGTGGCCCAGGCCCAGGCGCCACAGCCGCCGGAGACGGCCGCCCGGCCGAACGTCGTGATGATCACCCTGGACGACCTCGCCGAGGGCGACCTCTCGGTGATGCCGCAGACCCGCCGGCTGCTCTCCGACCAGGGCACCACGATGACCCAGGGACTGGCGCCGACGCCGATCTGCGCGCCGGCGCGCGCCTCGCTGCTGACGGGGCAGTACGCGCACAACCACGGCGTGCTCACCGTCGAGGGCCAGGCGGGCGGCGCGGCCGCGTTCGACGACCGGCGCACCCTGCCGACCTGGTTGCGCACGGCGGGCTACGACACGATGTTCGCCGGCAAGTACCTCAACGGCTACGGCACCAAGAACCCTCGCTACGTCCCGAAGGGCTGGAACGAGTGGCGCGGCAGCGTCGACTTCTCGACGTACTCGTTCTTCAGGACGAGGTTCAACGTCAACGGCACGGTCGTCCAGCCGCGGGGCTACAGCACCGACATCCTGGCGCGCTACACCGAGGAGATGCTCGCCAAGCACCGGCGGGGCCGGCTCAGCAGCCACCCCTTCTTCCTGTGGGTCAACTACGTCGCGCCGCACCACGGCGGCCCGGACGAGTCCGACGACCCGAAGCGGGTCTGGCCACGCGGTCGCACGCTGGCCACGACCGCCCCGGCGCCTCGCGACCGCAACGCGTTCAGCGACGTCGCCCTGCCGAAGGGTCCGGCGATGTGGGAGCAGGACCTGCGCGGCAACCACCACGCGGAGAAGAAGCCGCCGCGCGGCTACCGGGCCGCCGTTCGAGAGGCCCACCAGCAGCGGCTGGAGTCACTGCTGGCCGTCGACCGAGCGGTCGGACGGACCGTGGCCGCGCTGCGTCGCTCCGGCGAGCTCGACCGGACCGTGATCGCGCTGACCTCGGACAACGGCTTCATGGTCGGCCAGCACAACCTGGTCGGCAAGCTGTGGTTCTACGACGCGTCGGTGCGGATCCCGATCATCCTGCGCGGCCCTGGGATCCCCCGGGGCAAGCGGCTCTCGACCCCGATCACCAACCCCGACCTGGCGGTCACCATCGCCCGTCTCGCCCGGGCCGAGCCGACCCGCAACGTCGACGGGGTGGACCTGATGCCGTGGCTGACCCGGTCGGCCCAGCGGCGGATCGTGCCGATCGAGGCCTACCCGGTGAAGGGCGGACGGACCCGCATCTACTCCGGGATCCGGTACGGCGACCTGACCTACGTCCGGGACCGGAAGGGCTTCGAGGAGCTGTACGACCGGTCGCGCGACCCGGGTGAGCTGGTCAACCTCGCCCAGCAGCCGGCGTACCGGTCCACGCTCCAACAGCTGCGGACATGGAACACCCGGTACCGCAACTGCGCCGGCACCGGGTGTCCACAGAGGTTCGATCAGGCGCGCTGACGCCTGTTGCTGAAGAGGGTGGAGAGCGCCCACACGACCGCGATGTCGAAGGCGATGATGATGATCGCCCACGCCGGGTAGTAGGGGAGCCAGACGAAGTTCAGCAGCGCGGACACGATCGCGACCACGATGCCGGCGACCAGCGCCCAGGACTGGCCGGCCAGGATCGCGCCGCCGACGACCGCGAGCAGCAGGCCGACGACGATGTGGATCCAGCCCCAGGTGGTGAGGTCGAAGGAGAAGACGTAGTTCGTGGTGCGGACGAAGACGTCGTCCTTCGCGGCAGCAGCGACACCCTCCAGGAACTGGAAGATGCCAACGGTCAGGAGGGCGGCGCCGGCGAAGATGCCGATCCCGTCGGCCCATGCGCTTTCGGTGTTAGAAGACATGGCTGAAGTATGTCAGTGAAAGGATGGGTGATGATGGAGAACTGGGCGGGCAACCACACGTACGGCGCCGAGCGGGTGCACCACCCGACGACCATCGACGAGCTGAGCGAGGTCGTCGCCACGGGTGAGCGGGTGCGGGCGCTCGGCACCCGGCACGCGTTCACCGATCTCGCCGACACGCCCGGGGACCTGGTCTCGACCCAGGAGCTCGGCCGGGACATCGAGGTCGACACGGCCCGCGGGGTGGTGCGGGTGTCGGGTGGGCTGAGCTACGGCGTGCTCGCCGAGGAGCTCAGCCGCGGCGGCTGGGCGCTGGCCACGATGGCCTCGCTGCCCCACATCTCGGTCGCGGGCGCGATCGCGACCGGCACCCACGGCTCCGGCGATGCCACCGGCTCGCTGGCCGTGGCCGTCGCCGGCCTGGAGATCGTCGGCGCCGACGGGGAGCTGCGCACGATCTCCCGCGGGGAGCCGGACTTCGACGGCTCGGTCGTGTCGCTCGGCGCGCTCGGCATCGTCACCCACGTGACGCTCGACCTCGAGCCGACCTACGACGTCCGACAGGACCTCTACACCGACCTCCCGTGGGCCGTCGCGCTGGAGCACCTCGACGAGCTGACCGCGAGCGCCTACAGCGTCAGCCTCTTCACCGACTGGGTCAGCGGCTCCATCCAGCAGGTGTGGCTGAAGAGCCGCACCACCACGCTGCGCCCGGACCTCTGGGGATCCGCCCCGGCGGCGGGGACGCTGCACATGCTCGCCGGCGCCGACGTCGAGGCGGTCACCCGGCAGGGCGGGGTCAGCGGCCCGTGGCACCGGCGGCTACCGCACTTCCGCCTCGAGTTCACGCCGAGCCGGGGCGAGGAGCTCCAGAGCGAGTACCTCGTGCCGCGCACCGAGGCGCCGGCGGCGGTCGAGGCGCTGCTGGCCCTGGCGCCGTCGTACTCCCACCTGCTCCAGGTCTCCGAGATCCGCACGGTCGCGGCCGACCGGCTGTGGCTCAGCGGCGCCTACGACCGCGACGTCGTCGGCTTCCACTTCACGTGGGTGCGCGACGTGCCGGGCGTGTACGGCGTGCTGCCCGCGATCGAGGCCGCCCTGCTGCCGCTCGGGGGCCGACCCCACTGGGGCAAGTGCTTCGCCGCCGAGTCCGGCGCGCTGGGTCCGCTCTACGAGCGGTTCGAGGACTTCCGGGATCTCGCGGCCCGGGTCGACCCGGCCGGCAAGTTCCGGAACGACTTCCTGGCCCGCTGCCTCGACCTCGGGTGACGCTGCGTCCTCACCCTTCCGGGCGAACCCGGCACCGGAGATGCGGCCTGGCGACCCGGGTGCTCCAGAATGAGACGGTGGTCAACCCTCCCGCGGCGCACACGCCGGCCTACGGCGAGGTCGACCTCACCACCTGTGACCGGGAGCCGATCCACATCCCGGGCGCGATCCAGCCCCACGGCGTACTGCTGGCGCTCGACGAGGAGCTGCGGGCCGTGATGGTCTCGGCCAACGTCGCCAGCCTGCTCGACGTCACCGCCGACGACGCCGTCGGTCGCACCCTCGACGAGCTGGTGGGGCCGGCCCTCGCGGCAGGGATCATCGACGGCCTCGAGAACGCGGTCCTGGGTGAGGTCGAGGTCGAGGTCCGGCAGCACCGCTCGGGGGAGCGGCTGATCCTCGAGCTCGAGCCGGTGAGCAGCGTCGGCCAGACCCGGCTGACCTATCGGTCCACCCGCGGGGCGATGGCCCGCCTGGCGCAGGCGCCGTCGGTGGTCGACCTGGCTGCCCAGCTGGCCGTCGAGGTGCGGGCGCTGATCGGCTTCGACCGGGTGATGGTCTACCGCTTCGACGAGGAGTGGAACGGCGAGGTGATCGCCGAGGAGCGCCGCGAGGACCTCAACTCGTTCCTCGGGCTGCACTACCCCGCCACCGACATCCCGGCCCAGGCCCGACGCCTCTATGCGGTCAACTGGACCCGGCTGATCGCCGACATCGAGTACGTGCCGGTGCCGCTGCACCCCGTCTTCGACCCTGGCACCGGTGCCCCGCTCGACCTCTCGCACGCGACCCTGCGCAGCGTCTCGCCGATCCACATCGAATACCTGTCACACATGTTCGTGACCGCCTCGATGTCGATCTCGCTGATGGTGGACGGGAAGCTCTGGGGCTTGGTCGCCTGCCACCACTACTCCGGGCCGCACCGGCCGGGCCACGACGCCCGCTCGGCTGCCGAGTTCCTCGGGCAGGTCGCCTCGCAGCTCGCCGGCGACCGCGAACGCGCCGACAGCCGGGAGCGGACGCTGGCCGCCCAGACCGTGCTCGGCCGGATCGCCGCACGGACCTCGGCCAGCCCCGACTCACCTCTGGTCAGCGTCATGGACGATCCCGAGCTGCTGACACTGGTCGACGCCACCGGGGCGGTCCTCTCGTACGACGGTGTCCTGACCCTCCGCGGGGAGGTCGACCTCGACCCGGCGCAGCTGCAGGCCATCGCCTCCGCGCTCGAGGACCCGGGCAGCTATGCCACCTCGACCGACCACGTCGCCGCACTGGTGCCCGGGCTGGGGGGCGCCTCCACCGTCGCGGGAGTGCTCCGCGTCGGCTCCGACTCGGACCGGTGGCTGATGTGGTTCCGACCGGAGCAGGAGCGCGTCGTCGACTGGGGCGGCGACCCCACCAACAAGCAGCTCGCCGCTGCCGAGGGTCCGCACGTCCGGCTGAGTCCACGACGCTCCTTCGACAAGTGGCGCGAGGTCGTGCGCGGGCGCAGCACGCCGTGGGCGCCGTGGAAGCTCGAGGTCGCCGATGCCCTCGGCAAGCACCTGATCGGCCTGCTGCTCGGCCGTTCCCGCGACCAGCTGGCGATGGCGGAGTCGGTCCAGCGCAGCGTCGTCTCCGACGAGCCGCCCCGCTTCGACGGCATCGAGCTGGCGGCGCGCTACCAGCCCGCGTCGACCTTCCAGCTGGGTGGTGACTGGTGGGACGCGTTCCCGCTGCCGGACGGCCGGATCGTGTTCGTCGTGGGCGACGTCGCCGGGCACGGTGTCTCAGCCGCCTCCGCCATGACCCAGGTGCGCACCGCCCTGCGGGCGTATCTCTTCGAGGGTCACAGCCCGGCCACCTGCCTGGACAAGCTCGACCTGTTGATGGCCGGCCTCCTGGACCAGCGGGTCGCGACCGCCGTGCTCGCGGTCCTCGACCCGACCACCGGCCGGGTCGAGCTCACCAGCGCCGGGCACCCGCCGCCGATGCTGATCACCCGCGGCACTGCGTACGACGTCGAGCTCCCGATCCGACCGCTCCTCGGGGTCGGGCTCGGTGCGGCGGAGAGCATCGAGCTCGACCTGCCCCCTGGAGCCGCCCTGCTGCTCTACACCGACGGCCTCGTCGAGCGACGGGGGGCGGATCTGAACGAGCGCACCGAGCGGCTGCGCTCCCTCGCCGTCGACACCTACGCGGACTCGGGCCTGCAGGCATGGGTGGACCGGCTGATCGACTTCCACGACGACGATGGTGGCGACGACACGACGGTGCTCGCCCTCCGGTTGGGCTAGGTCCGAAGCGTGCCCGGTCATCAGCGCATCGTCGTGGTCAGCACCGGAGCGGGCGAGGGCGAGCTCGTGCGCGTACGCGATGACCTGGGTCGTGACCCGGTGGTCATCACGGCCCCGACGGCCGAAGCCAGCCGCGTGGTGCGGGTCCTCGCTGCCGAGCCGCAGGTGGAGCTGTTGCTGTCGCCGGTGAGCTTTCCCGGCGTCGACCGCGGACACCGGTTGGACGAGCTCGTGCGCCACTACGCCGTGCACGATCGGTTCCGAGACGTCGTGGTCGTGACGGACCCGGCGACCTCCACGCTGCTGCTGCGCGCACTTGCACCCGACCAGCTGCCCTCCGGCGGTGCGGTGACGGTGGTGGGACTCGCTCGCGGGGATCGCCCGGTCGCCGTACGGCGTGCGGTGGCCTCCGGGCTCGTGCTGGGTGTCGCCGCCGGCGTGGCGGAGCCGGCGATCCCGATCCTCACGCTGCCCGGCGCGGTGGCCGTGGCGGGGCTGGTCCTGCTGCTGGTCGAGCGATGGCGTCACGTCGGCCGGGAGCTGCTGCTCGCGGCCGCGATCGCGGTCGCGGTCGTCCTCGCGGTGGTCGCTGGCTCGGCACGCTTTCCCGACGGCTGAGAACGGCCCAGGAGGCGGTCCTCGCAGCCCTGTCAGACTGTTGCGATGAGTGAGACGCCCGGACCGGCCCGCGACTACCAGTGGGCGATCGGCTCCGAGCCCGACCTCCTCGTCCTCCAGTTCCCGCCGCTCCCGGTCGCCCGCGGTGAGGAGCTGGTCGACGGGATGCGGGCGCTGTTCAAGGCACGCGGGTTCGTCACGGTGACCTCGCTGACCGACGTGCACGCGGCCGTCGCCAACGGGTGCGCGCTGTCCCACGTCGACCCGCACGCCGCCGAGCTGATCGTCCAGGTCGCAGGCTCCGCGACCCGCATCTCAGTCCCGCATGACGATCCGGCGTGGTGGGGGCGGGTGACTGAGGAGCGCGAGGTGCTCGTGCTCGTGTGTGAGGCCGCGATCGACGACGCTCAGATCGCCGCCGGCGGGCTCGAACGCGATCTCGACTCCGGCGCGGTCCTCGCGGCCCGGGTCCCCGCCGGTCAGGTCTGAAGGTGGGTCCCGTGGGAGCGACTCACCTGTGCCGGGTGAGTGCTGCTAGACAGGGATGGTGAGTGACGCGATGGTGCTCGTCCCGGGCGGGACCACGACGATCGGCAACGACCACTTCTACCCGGAGGAGCGACCGCTGCGCGAGGTCACCGTGGGCGACGCGTGGTTCGACCCGCGCCCGGTGACCAACGCCGAGTTCGCGCGCTTCGTGGAGGAGACCGGCCATGTCACGGTCGCGGAGATCGCGCCCGACGCCGCCGACTTCCCCGGGGCCGACCCGGCCCTGCTGGTGCCCGGCTCCCAGGTCTTCAGCCAGACCCGGGGCCCGGTGCACCTCGGTGACTGGACGCAGTGGTGGCGCTGGCAGCCGGAGGCCTCGTGGCGAGCGCCGCAGGGACCGGGCAGCAGCTGGCGGGAGATCGAGGACCACCCCGTCGTCCACGTCGGATGGGAGGACGCCACGGCGTACGCACGGTGGGCCGGCAAGGACCTTCCCACCGAGGCCGAGTGGGAGTACGCCGCCCGCGGTGGCCTGGTCGGCCGCGACTACGGCTGGGACGCGGCGTACGCCGACGAGCTGTCTCCCAGCGGCTCCGTGCTCGCCGACACGTGGCAAGGCCCGTTCCCGTGGCGCAGTGACGATCCCGACGGTCACCACCGCACCGCACCGGTCGGCAGCTATCCCGCGAACGGTCACGGCCTCCAGGACATGATCGGCAACGTGTGGGAGTGGACCTCCTCGCGCTGGACCGACAACCACGCCCGCGCGGGGGAGTCGGTCTCGTCGGCCGCGACCGCCAGCCCGTGCTGTGGTGGCAGCATCCGCCTGGTGGAGACCGACCGGTTCGTCACGAAGGGCGGGTCACACCTGTGCTCGCCGCACTACTGCCAGCGCTACCGGCCGGCCGCCCGGCAGGGGCACGGTGTCAACGACACCACGTCTCACGTGGGGTTCCGGTGCCTCCGGCGGGTGTGACGACGGGGCGGGACCAGACCCTCCGCAACCGCTGCCCGGTGTGCCTCGGCCCGGATCTCCGCCTGGGTGCGTAGGCGGTTGGTGATGGTGCTGGCCGCGGTCGCGATGATGACCACGTTGAAGACCATCTGGATCAGCACCAGCAGCCGCGCTGCCTGACCCTCGGCGTAGATGTCGCCGAAACCGATCGTCAGCAGGGTCGTCATCGTGAAGTACAGCGAGTCCAGGCGGGTGCCGATGCCGACGATCTGGGTCGGGTCACGCTGCGACATCGCGTAGAAGCCGAGAGCGAAGCCGAGCACCGAGATCATCATCGCGAGCACCAGGCCGTCGATGCGGCGGTCGGAGTCGATCAGCTGGTGCCGGACCTCGACGAGCACGGCGACCGCGAGCAGGGAGAGAGCCAACAGGCTGATCACGAGCTGGGCGACGTCACCCGCCTGGAGATCGAAGGAGATGGGGACCGTGAAGTAGGCGACCAGGATCACGACCAGGATGCCGGCCAGCCGCAGCCAGCGTCTCCAACCCGTCATGGTGGGCTCCCCTCGACTGTTTCACCCGCTACGGGTGATCGAACACGTGGCGACTGCGAACACGCTTAGCGTCATCCTGCCGGATCGGTCGGCGACAGCACGGGAGGTCGGGCGTTGGACGTCGCCGGAATGCGCGAGCGGCTGACCGCGACGTACCAGACGCGCAAGCAGGAAGCCCTGGCACTCGTCGACCGGATCCCGATCCTGGGTCGGCTGGTCCACGACTTCGTCCGGATCGAGTTCATCGACCGGTGCATGCTGATCGCGGCGCAAGGACTGTTGGCGCTGGTGCCGATGCTCGTCGTGCTCGCGTCGTTCTTCCCCCACCTGATCGGAGACGCGGTCCACACGTTCGCCTCCGCTGCCGGCGTCGGGCAGGACGGGACGAAGCTGATCGAGGGTGAGGTCTCCACCGAACAGATCCGCGCCCAGACGGGGATCGCCGGCCTGCTCATCACGCTCTTCTCGGCCTCGAGCTTCGCGCGGGCCATTCAGCGGATGTACGAGCGGATCTGGGAGCAGCCGCACATCGGAGGGGTCGTCGGGCTGCGGCGCTGCCTGGGCTGGTTGATCGGGTGGCTGGTCACCCTCCAGTTGGCGGCCGGCCTCCGGGCGCTGCTGCTCGGTGCTGACAACCTCGCCGCCGGTGCCGCCCGGCTGACCTTCCAGATGGTCACGCTGAGTCTGGTCTGGTGGGCGACCTCGTGGCTGCTGCTGTTCGGCCGGGTCGGCTGGCGCCGGCTCGTGCTCGGTGCGGTGTTCACCGGCGTGCTCGGGGTGCTCTACACGCGCGCGTCGACCGTGGTGATGCCGCCGTACGTCCAGGCGAACGCCGACCAGTTCGGGACGCTCGGCATCATCCTGGCGATCTCGACCTGGCTGATCGGGTTCGCCGGTGTCATGGTCGGCGCGGCCCTCGTCGGGAGGATCGTCTCGGAGGACCCGACGGTGCTGCGGATCGTCAGGGCGCTGTGGGACCTGGTGGCACCGACGTGGGAACGGCTTCGTCCTCGGCCACGGCGGCTACGACGACGGCCTCCGGAGGACGGGACAGCAGCTCGACCAGGAGCAGGATGACCCCGGCGATCACGAGGAGCACCAAGGCGTACCCACCTGTCGGGTGGTCGCGAAGCACGTAGAGCAGGAGCGCGAGTCCGAGCACGGCGAACCGGATCGGCGTCTTGTAGGTGTGCAGCGCGATCCCGAAGGCGCCGGTGTCGATCCCGACCCGGTTGCCGCCCTGGCGGACCTTGCCGACCGCGCCGGACGTACTCCGGCGCAGTGCGGCAGGAGCTCCCTCGGACCCCGTGATCCACGCGATGAACGCGACGGCGAGCGCCACGACCAGCACGGCCCGGAGGTTGAGCCGGATGAAGTAGACGAGGGTGTCGTAGATCGCGGCCGCGGCATCCGAAGGCAGCTGGTCGGTCGGTACGGCGTCGAGGTAGATCTCGCGGGACAGGTTGAGGCCGGCCCCCAGCGCGATCATCGACAGGGCCAGCGCCAAGGCTCCCGCGATCAGCGTCTTGCGGCGCGACCGACCGACCGCGACCGCGCCGATGAGGCACAGCAGCGCCAGGATCGGCAACCAGGTGTTGATCGCGTTGAGCACCCGGAACGCGGACTGCGCCGTGGTGATGTCGTCGGACTGGAAGATCGTGAACTGCGCGTCGACCTCGGGCAGCCGCTCGGCGAGCGTGAAACCCCGGTCGACCAGGCGTTGCTTCACGGTGTCGATCAGCGTCGCGAGGTTGATGCTGACGGCGTTGTCGCTGATCTCGATCGTGTCGGTGTCCTTGCCGGTGAGGACCGCGACCATCTGGGTGTGGGCCTGCCGGTTGGCCTCGATCCAGGCGGTCTCGAACTGGTCGGACTCGACGAGCTTGGTGACCTGCTCCTCGATGAATCCCTCGATCGCGTCGGAGAGGGGTCCCGAGAGCGCCTGGAGGCTGGTGGCGGCGAGCGGCGGGAGACCGCGCTCCGCCAGGGCGTCCACGGCCTCGCCGGTGACCGACTCCACCTTGAGGCGGGTGGTGATCTCCTGGGTGATCCGGTCGATGACGGCGGCCTGGACCGCGGGGTCACTGGCCAGCGGTGTGACGTTCTCGACGTACCGGTCGGTCTCGGAGACGGTGTCGTGTGCCCACCGGGCGACCACGGAGAGCGGCGCGAGCACGGCCATCAGGATGATGAGGACGGTGGCGACCACCGGCCGCCACCAGCCCTCGCGCCGCCGCTCGCTCGGCAGTGCGACCGTCCCACCGTCCCCGAGCTGCTGCCTGAGCCGGGCGACCTCGCGTTGGAGCTCGGCAATGTCGTCGGTCGGCTTGTCATCCTCGGCCATCGGACTCCCCTTAGTTAGGACGCGGTGCGCGCGGAGCGCAACCGCAAGGCGGCGATCACCGACAGGATCCCGGCGACGATCAGCCAGATCCCGACGAAGAGCACCAACAGCTTCAGCGACAGGTCGGTGTAGACCAGCAGGAACCCACCGAACAACAACGTGACGATGCCGGTGAAGAGCCCCCACCCGCGGCCCGAGGGTGGTGGCGCGATGAACGCGGCGAGGATCTCGATGACTCCGGCGAGCACCCAGAAGGCGCCCAGGATCATGCCGAGCACCACCACGCTGTGGAGGGGGTCGCGCAGGATCAGCAGACCGACGATGAGCGCCAGGCCACCACTCAGGCCGAGGAGCGCGCGGATCCCGCCGTCGCTCCGACTGACCGAGAGTGCACTGCCGATCTGGAAGATGCCCGCGATGATCAGCTGGATCGCCAGCAGGACGGTGAACACCGTGACGGTCGCGTCCGGCCAGACCGCCAGTGCGATGCCGAGGCCGAGGGTGACCAGACCGTAGGCCAGGACCAGGCCCCAGTGTTCGGCCAGGCCGGCGGAGCCGGTGGCGGTACGAGACCGGTGGCTCGTCGCGGGGTCGGACACGTCACTCATGGGATCACCCTCCCGCGCGCGAGCCGCGCCGCCGTCACCCGATTCGGGTGTACCTGCGCGCTCGAAGCCGAGACCGGCTCCGTCCGCGCCGGCCCCACGCCCAGGAGGACGTTCGGTCAGCCGCGCGACATGGAGTCGAGGCAGACGGTGATCGCGAGGATGAGGCCGACGTCCTGCCCGGACGCGAGCTGGACGCCGTACGACTCACGGACCCGGAACCACTTCTTCGAGACGGTCGCCACGGTGTCGCCGTCGCGCTCGATCTCGTACTCGTGGTCGACGAAGTTGCCCCGGGCGCTCAGATCCTCGCCGCCCTCGACCTCGATGATGAACCGGTCCCGGATGCCCACGAGCCGCTTGCGCACCGTCGCCGTGGTGCCACCGCTCTCGATGGTCATCTTGTCGCGGACCGTCAGCTTCTTCTCCTGGATCTTCGCCAGCTCTCGGCCGGTGGCGTCCTCGAGCACGAACGTCTCGCGGATCCGGGCGGCCTTGCCGTCGACCTTGTAGGCCTTGTTGCCGTCGGCGTCCTCGATCCAGTAGTCGTCGCCGATCGCGAGGATCTTCTCGCGCATCTGGAAGGTGGGGCCGTCGAGACCGCGGTGCCGGAGTCCCATGTCAGAGCAGCTGCATCGATCGGGCAGCGGCCAGTGCGGCGCTGCGTCGGTTGACGGCGAGCTTCGCGTAGAGGCTCGAGACGTGGGTCTTCACAGTGTTCTCCGATACATAGAGGTTGGCTGCGATGTCAGCGTACGTAGAGCCGCGAGCCAACTCGTAGAGCACGTCGTGCTCGCGCGCGCTCAGTGTAGGCCGGAGCGACCCCGGGTCGCGGTCCTCCCGCTCGCGGGGACGTGACGTCTTCGGGCCGAAGTAGGTGGCGATGCCGGACAGGCCCGCGGAGTCGGCCTCGACCTCCAACAGCCACGGCTCGTCGCTGGTGCGGGCCAGTCGGCGGACCAGCTCGGACACCGGCGTGCCGTGCCGGCTCCAGCCCAGGAACGGCACGGCGTTCTTGCGCACCTTGGTCTCGAGCACGGCTTCGTCCAGCAGGTTCAGGGCGCGCTCGCCGTCGCCGAGCGCATCGACCAGCTGGGCCTGGGCGACCAGCGCCAGGCTTCGTACGGCGGGCTGCGGTGTCGCCGGGCCGCGGGTCGCCTCGTCGAGGTGTCGGACCGCGGCCCGGCGGTCGCCCGCGAAGTCGGCGCGCAGGCCGGCGACCAGGGCCGACTCCGCGGTGGCGCCGATCTCGGAGAGCTGGCTCTGGAGCTGCGACAGGGTCGCGCCGTCTCCGGAGAGGCTGGCGAGGAAGGCCCGCTCCAGCAGCAGCGACACTGCGAGGTGCGCGGGCAGCGGCGGCGTCTCGAGGGGCACCTCCAGCGCGAGCTCGGCGCCGGAGACCGCGCCACCGGCGAGCTGGAGGCGCGAATGTCGGGTGCGCATCCAGAAGCGGGTCGTCAGGTCTGCGGCGTGGACCGGCAGGGAGTCGTCGCCGCCGGCACCGAGCTCGCTGCGCAGCGGCAGCCCGCTGAGCTGGGCGAGCTGACGGGCCAACCGGGCGCGACCGACCGAGTACGGCGTGTCGAGCTCGCGCTCGCCGATCAGCGCGAGTGCTTGCTCGGCGACGTCGACGGCTGCGCTCTCGCGGCCTCGCATGTACTCCGTGAAGGCGAGGTGGGACAGCGAGATCACGGTGAGCAGCGGGAGGTCGTGGGTGCGGCTCAGGCGCACCGCGGCGCCGAAGTTCTCCTCGGCTGCCGGGAGGTCGCCGGTCCAGTTCTGGGTGACGGCCAGCTCGGACAACAGGATCGGGACGACCGACGGCGCGGCCGCGACGAGGTCGGGGTTGGTCACGACCCGCTGACCGTGGGCCACCGCCGGACCGATCGGCTCCAGGCCCAGCCGGGCGCGCATGACGCGCGCGCACGCCTGCTGGAGCACGCTGAGCTCGGTGTCGGGCTGCGGCTCGCGCAGGATCCGCTCGAGCCACTGGGCCGTAGCCGTGACGTCGCCGGCGAACCAGCGCTCGAGGGCGACCGCGAACCAGGAGCCGGGGTTGACCTCGATCGCGGAGGGGTGGGCCAGGGCGAACCCGCGCACCGGGAGGCCGTGCCCGCGCAGCAGCAGGCTCGGACCTTCGTCGGCGATCAGCGCGGCCGCGACGGCGTGCTCCCCGACGGCCTCCAGTCGGTGGAGGGCATCTTCGGTGAGGCCCCGGCCGACGTCGAGGCGGACGGCGCGCTGCACGGTGGCCGCGGCCCGCATGACGTCGACGCCACCCGAGGAGAGCCGTCGGCGGACCACCTCGGTCAGCAGCGGGTGGATCGTGTAGCGCTCGCCCG
Source organism: uncultured Actinomycetota bacterium (assembly GCA_963717855.1). Classification (GTDB taxonomy): domain Bacteria; phylum Actinomycetota; class Actinomycetes; order Propionibacteriales; family Nocardioidaceae; genus Nocardioides. The sequence goes on from CAVQXF010000010.1 coordinate 605,139, forward strand.
GGTCGGTGTCGCTGGCGTCCTCGTGCGAGGTGACCCTGGTGACCAGGAGACCGGTCGCCTCGAGGTCGGCCAGGATCGCGCCTGCGGTGGCGTCGTGGGACAGGTGCACCGCGAGCGCGGGAGTCACGACCGGCTCGCTGGCGACGCAGAGCAGCAGGTGGCGCTCCTGGGGACGCAGCGTGGCGAAGACCTCGCTGGCGACCCGGTCCGCCACGGACGGGCCCACCTCGGCGTACCGTCGCGCGATCTCCAGGGGATCCGGGGCCGCTCCGACGGCGCGCGCGGTGAGGACCACGGCGGCGCACCAGCCCTGCGTGCGCTGGATGATCGCCTGCGCCACCTCGGCGGAGCCGGTGCGCGCGTGGGCGGCGATCAGCGCCGCGGACTCGGGCTCGTCGAGCCTGAGCAGGTCCCCGCGCAGCATCGTCAGGTCGCCGAGCAGCTCGGGGGCGAGCCGGGTGAAGGGCAGGTCCCAGCGTGAGGCGAGCACCAGGCGGAAGGACTCGGGAGCGGTGTCGAGAAGGTTGTCGAGGGCCTGGATCGTCTCGAGCGGGAGCCGGTGCGCGTCGTCGACGACGACCAGCGCCGCTCCGTCGTCGGTACGACGGGCCAGCTGGGCCAGCAGTCGCTCGGCGTCCCAGGTCCCATCGGCCGAGACCCACGTGGTGTCGGCGGCCCGGCCGGAGAGGCGGAGCCAGCCGGCGAGTCCGAGGGTCTTGCCGGAGCCGCCCGGACCGACGAGCAGGGTCACCGCGGTCTCGGTCGCATCGTCGAGCCGGCTCCACAGCCGTTCGCGTGGGACGTAGGCCCGGGGCAGGGCGGGAAGATGTCCGATGCGCGCGGTCGAGCCTGGGTGCTCCCGCTTCGACATCGGCTTGTTCATCTGACTGCTTCGCCTCGGCGCGCCGACCGGCGCCGCGTGGCGGCCGGTCGCTGGACTGAGGACAGTATGGCGTGCTCGAACGGCACGCCTCACCCGCACGGGGTGACGGCAGGGTGAATTCCGACCGGCCGGATCCGGCCATCTGAGCGTAGGACGGACCTCGCCGTCGCCCTTCACCCGGAACGGGCCAACCTGCTCAGAGGAGGCCGTGGGACCGCGCGACGCGGAGCGCGTCCACGCGTCGGTCGACCTCGAGCTTGCGGTAGATCGAGGCCAGGTGGGACTTCACGGTGTTCTCGCTGACGAAGAGCGCCCGGGCGAGGTCGGCGTTGCCGCCGCCGAGGGAGAGCTGCTCGAGCACGTCGAGCTCGCGCGCGGTCAAAGGCGCCAGAGGGTCGTCGGGTCGGGATCCCAGCTCGCGGTGTCGGGTCACGTCGGGGTAGGCGAGGCGCATCCCGGCCAGCGCATCGGCGGCCGAGGCGGCGAACGGGTGTGGTGCCGAGCCCTCGGCGTGGCCGGCCACGAGCTCGACGAAACCGGGGCTGATCAGGGTGCCCAGGCCGAGGATCCACACCAGCCGTTGCGGAGCCGCCCGGCTGAGCAGGTCGGGCACCAGTCGCCGCGCGGTCCGCTCCGCTTCCGGCGTACCGATGCGTTGCAGCAGGGCCACCCGGGCCACCGCGGCGCAGAGTCCGATCACCGGTGCGTCGACCGTGTCCGGGAGCACCTTCGTGAGCAGGCGCACGGCGCGGGGCTGGTCACCGGCGAGCCCGACGCTGAGCGCCTCGGCGAGCTGCGCCTCGACCGGTGCGCCGAGCACGCGCATCGCCGGCGCCAGCCCTTCGACCGTCGCCAGGTCTCCCAGCGCGACCGCGATGAGCAGTCGGACGAGCCGGTCGTGCTGCGCGATGTAGCGCGGCAGCCGTTCCGGGACGTCGCCACGGGTGTCCAGGACGCGACAGGCCTCGGCCGCCTCGCCGACCGCGGTCAGCACGCAGGCGCGGAGCAGCCGACCGAACGCGAGGAGCAACGGGTCCATCACCCCGCCCGGGGTCTCGTGGAACCGAACGAGCGCCTCCTCCGCCTCGACGACCCGGAGCTGCTGCAGCAGCGCCCACCCGCGGGCGAGGTGGAGGCGTGCGCTGGCGGCGTCGGCGCGAGTGGCGGGGTCGATCGCGAGACCGGCGTCGGCCGTCGCCAGAGCGCTCTGGTAGGCGCCGTCGACCATCTCGAGCACGGCGCGAGCCGCGAGGTTCGAGCGACTCAGCAGGGGGAGGTCGACCCGCTGGGCGTACATCGCGACGTCCTGGACGTGGATGGCCGCCAGGTCCAGGTCGCCCAGCCAGGTCTGGAAGTGCGCCATCTCCAGCGTGAGCCAGGCCGCCGTCACCGGCGGCAGACCCAGCAGGTCGTGGGCGCTGACCTCGGCGTCGTGGCGGCAGCCCAGGACCCGGGCGGCGCGGTCCAGCGCCGGCCCCGCCTCACGCCAGCCGTACCTCGCCTGCCAGACCTCGAGCAGGGCCAGCTGGGCCTCGGTGTCGCGAGGGACCGGCTCGCGCAGGCTCCGCACGTCGATCGCGAGCACCCGGTCGGTGGCCGCCTTGGCACCGTCGAGGCGTCCCTGGGCGCGCAGCAGCATCGCCTGCACGACCAGGAGGTCGGGCTGGCGGGAGCGGATGTCGAGGGGGATCGCGGCGAGCACGGTGTCGATCACCTCGAAGCGACGGCGACTGATGAGCTCGGAGCCGAACTCACGAAGCACCTGCAGCTGCAGGTCCAGATCGCCCGTCAGCCCCGCATGGCGGACGGCCCGCTCGGCGTCGCGCCGGTCGACGTACGCCGCGGTCGCGCGGTGGTGTGCCGCGACGACGACCGGCCAGTCGGGGCCGGTGGGGGCCGTACGCCGACGCAGGAGGTCCAGGAGCAGCGGGTGGTAGCGCCATCTCGTCGAACCGGGATCCGGACCGTCGCGATAGCCGGTGACGAGGAGCCCGGCTGCCGCCGCCTGGTCCAGGATCGTGGGCGCCTGCGGCAGCCCCGAGAGCAGGGCCGCGTCATCGGCATCGACCTGGGCCTGCTGGCAGGTGGTGAGCAGGACCAGCGCGAGGTCGGGCGGCAGGCTCTCGAACACCTCGTGCAGGAGGTAGTCGAGCACCGGCTGCCGCGTGGCGGCCAGCGAGGCGCGGGCGTCGGCGACGTTGGCGGAGCCGGCGAGGGCGCGAGACCCCAGGACCAGGGCAGCCGCCCAGCCGGTGGCCTGCTCGAGCACCGCGGCCACGTCGTCCGGGCTCGCGGTCGGGTGGTGCGACCGGACCAGGTCGGCGGCTTCGGTCTCGTCGAAGCGGAGGTCGTCGACGCGCAGGGCGCGCACGTCACCGGACAGGGCCGCGGAGATGGGCACCAGGTCGGGCTCCTGCCGGCCGATCAGGAGGAGCCGGACCGAGTCGGGGTCGGTCACCAGGATCGAGGTGAGGAGTCCGCGGGACTCCTCGGCGAGCAGCTGCACGTCGTCGATGACCACGACCGTGGGGCCGTCGAGCTGGTCGGGGCAGCGCATCGCCTCGACCAGCGCGATGATCGCTGCGGTCTGGTCCCCTCGCGTCCAGGCGACGGAGACCGGCCGGTCGGACCTGCTCAATCGTTCGGACCAGGCCGCGGCCGCAGCGGTCTTTCCCGAGCCCGCCGGGGCGACCATCAGGTTGACCGGCGTCGTCGGCACCGCGTCGAGGAACTGGTCGAGCCGCGGCCGCGTGATGAACAGGGACGGCGGTCGGGGCGTGACCGATACCGGCAGCGCATGCACTCGCACACCGCTCGCCAGGTGCGCGCGCTGCCGGGAAGCCATCGGCCGCCCTCCTCGAGTTTCGCGAAAGATGTCGTCCCCGGCCATTCAACCCGGTCGACGCCTCGAGGGCGGCAGCGACTGGCCCTAGGTCGTGGATTCTCCGCCGTCGGGCAGGAGCGCACGCAGCTCGGGGGCGATGTCGTCATCGAGCTCGGCGATCAGCAAGGTGGCGTCCATCGCGGCGATGGCCGGACCGATCAGCTCCGCCTTGGCGTCGCTGCTCAGCACGAGCAGCGCGGACGTCCCCGGGGTGATCTGCTCACGCACGCGGGCGACGAAGTCGTCGTCCACGCCGCGGCGCAGCCGAGCCACCAGGCCGCCGACGGCCCCGCCGACGGCCGCGCCGGCGATCGGGGCCAGCACGAAGATCCCGGCCACCCCACCCCAGAAGGCCCCCTTGGCACTGCCCTCGGCGGTGCCGTGGCGCAGCTGCTTGATGGTCGGCTCCTCCGCGCCGGGCATCCAGGTCAACGCCACGGCGTCGTGGACGACCAGGGCGCCCTTCTCCTCCAGCCCCTTCAGTCGCAGCGCGCCGGCATCGACACCCAGCGGGGTGTCGAAGCACCACACGGTCAGACTCGACATGGTCGTCTCCTGTCAGTTGGCGAAGACCGCACGGAGCGCGGCCTCCTGGTCGGGATCCAGGTCAGTGGAGATCAGCGGTGGCCCGTCACCGAAGTCGGTCCGCAACCGCTCGGGGACGACTCCGAAGGAGAGCAGGAACAGTGCCGACGTACCGGGTGTGACCTGGTCGCGGACCCGGTTGATGAAGTGGTCGTCGATACCGACATCGGCCAGGGCCCCGCTCAGGGCTCCGGTGGTGGCCCCCATGGCGGCGCCCAGCAACGGCACGAAGAAGACGAGACCGAAGAACAGTCCCCAGAAGCCGACATCGAGCGACGGCGCCGAGATCGGGCTGGTCAGCTGCCGGGTCCGGGGCCGGTTGTCCCCGGTCTCCCACTCGACGACTGCCGCGTCGTCGAAGGGGACCCGCCGCTTCTCCTCCAGGAGCAGCGCGGCCCGGCCCGCGCCGTCGTCGGTGTCGAACTGCCACACCGACAACGTCGCCATGACCCCACCGTCGCCGGTCCGGGCGCCGGCTGCCTCACCCGTCGTGGGTGAACCTCAGCCGGAAACCGTCGGGTCGGCGACGGCGGCGCGCAACCGCCGTCGACCCGTCGTGCGCTTCGCCCGTTTCCGGTGAGGCGATCTGTGGCCGCAGCGACCTACCGTCGGTGCACGGGGCTCGGTGGGCAGGTCCCGAGCGATGAGCGACGGGGACGGGGACGGGGATGACGAGGATGCTGATCCGCGTCGACGCCGAGCTGAGCGACGAGCTCAGCGGGGCCTTCCCGCACCTCACCGCACGCACCCAGCCGGCAACGACCACCCTCACCGGTGAGATGACCGATCAGGAGGAGCTCCAGGGGGTGCTCAACCTGCTGACCTCACTGGGCATCGGGGTGGTCGAGGTCGTCACCATCCCGGACTGACTCGCCGATCGCCGGGCCGCCTCACGTCGCCGCGGGCTCCACGGGCTCCACGGGCACAGCGGGCTCGATCCCGCTGTCGCCATCGGGAGGACCGTCATCTGGATCCTCCTTGTTGGAGATCAGCGGTCTCACCCAGCGCAGGGTCGGATCGGCATCGATCAGGATCGCCTTCGCGAGCAGCGTGAGCGGGATCGCCAGCAGCGCCCCCAGCGGGCCGATCACCCAGGTCCAGAAGATCAGGGAGACGAACGAGAGGGTCGTGGACAGACCGACGGTGTCCCCGACGACCTTGGGCTGGATCACCGTCTGGATGACCACGTTGAGCAGGCAGTAGACCGCGACGACGGCGAGCATCTGCTTGGGCCCGCCGTCGAGCAGTGCCAGGATCGCCGGTGGGATCAGCCCGATGACGAAGCCGATGTTGGGGATGTAGTTGGTGATGAAGGCCAGCAGGCCCCAGAGCACGGGTGCCGGCACGTCGAGGATCGAGAGGGCGATCGTGTCGAGGACGGCGACGATCAGGCCGAACACCGTCGACACCGCGAGGTAACGACGGGTCCCGCTGGCGAAGGCTGTGATCGCGTCGACGACGGCCGGGCGGACCAGGCGGGCCCGCTCGAGCTGGCGCGGGTAGGTCCCGCCGTCCATGGCCATGAACAGCACGAGGGCGAGGATGAAGAAGAGGTTGCTCACGATCCCCAGGAGGTCGCCGAGCAGCGAGCCGATGAAGCTGCTGAGCTTTCCGAGGTCGAAGGACGAGGCCACCTGCTGGATCTGCGCCTGACTCACACCGAAGCTCTTCAACCACGCGGTGACCGAGTCGATCTTGCCGTCCATCTCGTCGGTGTACTGCGGGATCAGGGTGGCGAAGCGCGCGGCCGAGACCACGATGGAGACGGTCAGGACGAGGATGATCAGGTAGACGACGACGATGCAGACCAACGACGCCGCCCACGACGGCATCCAGCGATCCAGCCACTTGCGCAGCGGATGGGCCACGACGGTCAGCACCAGCGCCAGGAAGAGTGGCGCGATGATGTCGGCAGTCGCCTTCATTCCGCCGATGACGACGACGGACGCTGCCCCCCCGAGCAGTAGAAGGATGCCCCGCGGCAGTGCGGCCCGCGGGGGAACGCTGATGATCGACACGTCGTAACTCCGTCCTCGTGCGGGGATCTCCCCCGTCGCGGCCCATCGTGGTCGGCGGTCCACGGCGTAGGGCTCACCCGTCTCGGGTGACGCTACGCTGCCGCGGCCTGCCTAGGGTGCAGACACAGTGTGGTGACAGTAGGAGGAGAGTTCGATGAGGCGAGGACCGGTCGAGGTCTTGTTCCTGGCGTTCCCCAACGACGTGGGTCTGGCCGACATGGTCGCGGTGGTGCGCAAGCCGGTCCAGGCCGGTGTCATCCGGCTGATCGACTGCGTGGTGGCCCTGCGCGACGAGAGCGGCGAGCTCGGTCTGCTCGACCTCGAGGACGGCCTGCCTGCCGCTCTCGCCGGGCTGGACATCGACGAGAACGACCTGCTCAGCGAGGAGGACCTCGTCGTCCTGACCGACTCCCTGGGCGACGACCGCCAGGGCCTGGCCCTGGTCTTCGAGGAGGTCTGGGCCCGCGAGGCCGTCAACGAGCTCGAGGGCCTGGGTGCGGAGATCGCGCTCTTCGCCCGTATCACACCCGAGGACGTCGACGCGGCGTTCGCAGCACAGGAGGCATGACCATGCGAGGTCGAAGGGGACGTCCCGGACTCGTCGGAACGATGGCGCGCACCGCCGTGATCGCGGGCACCGCCAGCGCCACCGCCGGCGCCGTGAACCGCCGCCAGCAGGGCAAGGCGCAGCAGCAGGCCGACGCCGCTGCCTACCAGCAGGAGCAGCAGTACGCCCCGCCGCCGCAGTACGCCCCGCCGCCGCAGCAGTACGCCCCACCCGCCCCGGCTCCAGCGGCCGGTCCCGGGGACGACCTGGTCGCGAAGATCAACGAGCTCGCCCAGCTGCACCAGCAGGGCATCCTCACCGACGAGGAGTTCTCGTCGGCCAAGCAGCGCCTGATCGGCTGAGCGCGTCTCTCTCATGACAGCGCTGATCTCCTCGCCCGGCGCTGCCCTCAGCGCAATCCTGGTCGCCGCGAACATCGCGATCGTCCTGTGCGCCCTGGTGGTGCTGCCCGGCGGTCGCCGGCCGCAGACCGCGATGGCGTGGCTACTGCTGATCCTGGCGATCCCGTTCCTGGGGTTCCTGCTCTTCCTGCTCTTCGGTCGCACGTCCGTCGGCAAGAAGAGGCGGGCCCTGCAGGCCGAGGTGAACGCCTCGATCCTGGCGGGGGCGCACCTCGAGAACCTCGAGGACCGCGAACGCCGGGCCGGGCTGTCCCCCCTGGTCCAGACCTTTGACCGGCTCAACCGCGAGCTCGGGATCCTGCCGCTCAGCTTCGGCAACACCGTGGAGCTGATCGAGGACTACCAGGGCGGCATCGAGCAGATGGCCCGCGAGGTAGCGGCGGCGACCGACTACGTGCACGTGCAGTTCTACATCTCGGCCTGGGACGAGATGACCGCGCCGTTCTTCGAGGAGCTGGTGCGCGCGACCGAGCGCGGGGTCACCGTCCGGTTCCTCTTCGACCACATCGGCTCGCGCGGCATCCCGGTCTACAAGGAGATGCTCGCCAAGCTGGACGGCACCAAGATCGAGTGGGCGCGGATGCTGCCGATCAGGCCCCTCAAGGGCGAGATCCGGCGTCCCGACCTGCGCAACCACCGCAAGATCCTGGTCGTCGACGGTCGGGTCGCCTTCAGCGGGTCGCAGAACCTGATCGAGCCCCACTACGACAAGCCGAAGAACCAGAAGCTCGGCCGGGCGTGGGTGGAGCTGATCGCCCGGGTCGAGGGGCCGGTGGTCCAGGAGCTCAACGTCGTCTTCGCGACCGACTGGTTCACCGAGACCGGCGAGAACCTCCGGCACATCGTGGCCGTCCTACCTCCGGCGCCCTCGGAGCGACCCGGTGCCCTCACCGACGTGGGAGTCCAGGTGGTCCCGAGCGGACCCGGGTTCGTCACCGAGAACAACCTGCGGCTCTTCAACAGCATGCTCTACTCGGCCACCAAGCGGTTGTCGTTGACCAGCCCCTACTTCGTGCCCGACGACTCGCTGCTCTACGCCGTGACGACGGCGGCCCAGCGCGGGGTCGAGGTGGAGCTCTTCGTCGGCGCGACCGCGGACCAGTTCATGGTCGCCCACGCCCAACGCTCGTACTACGAGGCGCTGCTGCGCGCCGGCGTACGCATCTGGCTCTACCCGGAGCCGTTCGTGCTGCACGCCAAGCACTTCTCCGTCGATGACGAGGTCGCGATCATCGGGTCGAGCAACATGGACATGCGCTCGTTCGCCCTCAACTACGAGGTCGTGATGATGATGACCGGGGCGGACGTCGTCGCGCGGCTCTCCGAGGTGCAGGACCACTACCGGGCGCTGTCGACGGAGCTGACGCTCGACGACTGGCTCGGTCGCGGCCGCAAGGACAGCTACCTCGACAACCTGATGCGGCTCACGGCCACCCTCCAGTGAGGCGCGTCAGTGGCGGCGCGACATGCCCACGACGAGCACGCCCACCATCAGCGCGGGCGCGAGCAGGACGAACGCGCCCAGCCCGATCATGACCACCGATGCAACAGAGATGCCGACCTCCACGTGAGCGTGACTGGGACCCAGCCACAGGGACAGTGTCCATACCGCTCGTTCGTGAAACGTGGCGCAGACCACACCGGGTTGTCCCGTGCGGCCGGATCGGACACTCTTCGTCCATGACGACGCTCTCCGACTTCTCGGCCACCGGCATCGACGGCACCGAGATCGACCTCTCGACGTACGACGGCGACGTGGTCCTCGTCGTCAACACCGCCTCGCAGTGCGGGTTCACGCCGCAGTACCAGGGTCTGCAGAAGCTCCAGGACGAGTACGCCGACCGCGGCTTCACCGTCCTCGGCTTCCCGTGCGACCAGTTCGGCCACCAGGAGCCTGGGGACGAGACCGAGATCCAGGGCTTCTGCGAGCGCAACTTCGGCGTCACGTTCCCGCTCTTCGCCAAGATCGACGTGAAGGGCGACGACGCGCACCCGCTCTTCGAGTGGCTGACCTCGGAGAAGGGCGGGCTCCTCGGCGACCGCGTGAAGTGGAACTTCACCAAGTTCCTCGTCAACCGCGACGGCAAGGTCATCGGCCGCTACGCGCCGACGACGAAGCCGGAAAAGATCGCGGGAGACCTCGAGCGCACTCTCGGCGCCTGAGGCCTCCCGCTCTCCTGGAGGTCCGGGATCAGACCTTGACCGACTCCTCGTCGTCCAGGTCGGCCAGGTCCTCCTCGAGGGGACGACCGACCAGGTGGGCGCGCTGGAGCTTCTCGCCCTCGACGTCGACGTCGGGCAGGATCCGGTCGAGCCACTTCGGCAGCCACCAGGCCTTCTCGCCGAGCATGTAGAGCAGCGCCGGGATCAGCACCATCCGCACGAGGAAGGCGTCGAAGACCACGGCTGCCGCGAGGGCGAAGCCCATCGACTTGGCGATCGCGTCGTCCTGGAGCATGAACGCCGCGAAGACGGCGGTCATGATCGTCGCGGCTGCGGTGACGACCCGGGCACTGTTGCGGAACCCGTCGACGACGGACTCGCTGGTCGACATGCCGTGGACGTGCGCCTCCCTCATCCTCGACACCAGGAAGACCTGGTAGTCCATCGCGAGCCCGAACACGACGCCGATCAGGAAGATCGGCATGAAGCTCACGATCGGCTGACCCTGCATCAGTCCGAAGGTGCCCTCCTGGAAGATCAGGACCGTCGCGCCGAGCGTGGCGAGCACGCTGAACAGGAAGCCGATCGTCGCCGTGAGCGGGATCAGGATCGAGCGGAAGACGATCATCAGCAGGAGGAACGCCAGCCCGATCACGATCGCGAGGTAGAGCGGCAGCGCGCTGCTGAGCCGCTCGGACACGTCGGTCTGGATCGCGGTCTGACCCGTGATCCCGATGTCGGTACCGGTCTTCGACTGCATGCCGTCCTGCCCGTCGCGCAGGTCCTTGAGCAGGTCCTCGGTGGCCGTGTCGTCCGGACCCGAGGACGGGGTGATCTGCACGAGCGCGCCCGTGGCCGGGGTGGTCACGTTGCCGTCGGCGTCGTACTCCGCGTTGGTGGCGACCACCTGCGCGTTGGCGACGTCGTCCTGACCCGCCGCCCAGGACGCGACGTCCTGGAACGCGGTGGCGCGGGAGTCGGCGTCATCGATGCCGCGACCGTCGACCACGGCGAGGAGCGGGCCCTCGCGACCGGGGCCGAAGGCCTCGGACATCAGGTCGGACGCCTGGCGCTGGGTGGTGTCGGTCGACGCGGTGCTGTCGGTCGGGAAGGCCAGGTGCAGGTCCTTGAGCGGGATCGCGAGAGCACCGAGGACGACCACGACCATCAGGGCGAGCGCCACCGGGTGCTTGCCGACGAACCGGCCCCAGCGGACGCCGTTGTTGAGCACCAGGCCGTCCTCGTCGCGCTTCGGCTCGTAGCGGCGGAAGCTGCCACCGAAGGCCTTCGACTTGAGCACGCCGAGGATCGCCGGCAGCAGGGTCAGCGCCACGAGAACGGCGATGAGCACCGTTGCCGCGGCGGCCAGGCCCATGGCGGTCAGGAACGGGATGCCGACGACGGAGAGCGCCGAGAGTGCGATCAGGACGGTGAGGCCGGCGAAGACGACGGCCGAGCCCGCCGTACCCACCGCGATGCCGACCGCTTCCTCGCGGTCGTCGGTGTGGTGCAGCTCCGTGCGGTAGCGAGCGAGGATGAAGAGGGTGTAGTCGATGCCGACCGCGAGGCCGATCATCGTCGCCAGGATCGTCGTGCTGGAGCTGACGTCCATGAAGGCCGTCAGTGCCGTGATGCCGGTGAGGCCGACGGCGAGGCCGAAGACGGCGCTCAGGATCGGGAGCCCGGCCGCCACGAACGAGCCGAAGGTGAGCAGCAGGATCATCAGGGCGATGCCGATGCCGATGAGCTCGGAGGCGCCGCCGCCGAACTCCTGGGTCTGCGAGCCGGAGCCGTTGGCCTCGACGGTCAGGCCTGCGTCGCGGGCCTGGTCCATGGCGTCGGTGAGCGCTGTGATGGTGGCGGGCTCGACGTCGGCAACCGTGTCGACGTCGAAGGTGAAGGTGATGGTGCCGACCCGGCCGTCAGCGGACAGCGGCGAGACGGCGTCGGCGTTGGCCTGGGCCTCCGACGGGGGTGTGCCGCTCTGCTCGGCGGCATCGAGGATCTGCTTGGTCTGGGACTCGGCCGCGTCGACCGGGTTGGCCAGCGGCGCGTCCTTCGCCATCTGGGGCAGGGTGCCCAGGTCGGTGACCAGCTGGTTGACAGCCTTCGCGTACGTCGGCTCGTCGAGGGTGTGACCCTTCGGCGCGGCGACCACGACGGTCACCGAGGCCTGGTCGAGGGCGTCGGCGGAGCCGGGGAACAGCTCGGACTGGAGGTCGGCGGCCTTCTCGGACGGGATGCCCGGGATGGTGAACGCGTCGCTCATCGGCTTGGAGAAGCCGGCGGCCACGGCGATCACTGCGATGAGCAGCACCAGCCAGCCGGCGATGAAGAACGGCCAGCGCCGGTAGGCGGTCTTGCCGAGGCGGTGAAGCAGGGTGGCCATGGGTGGGCTCCTGAGTCTGTGGGTGGGTGGCGGGTGATCAGGCAGGTGGGATCAGGCGAAGAGCGTGCGGGCGGCGGCGAGCTGGTCGTCGAAGACGTCGACCAGGGTGCGGTCGGTGGTGTCCTCGATCAGCTCGACGAGCGCGGTGTCGAAGAGCGCGAGCAGCATGTGGAGCAGCAGGCGGGCCCGGCCGGCGGGGTAGTCGGGGCCCTCTCGCTCGAGCACCAGCGTCGCGAACTCCTCGACGACCGACTCGAACCGCTCGTGCGCGCAGGCCAGCAGTCGGGGGTTGGAGTTGAGCACCGTGCGCCCGAGACCGAGCGACTCCCGATCGGGACGCTTGGCCTCGAGGGTGATCCGGGCGAGCTCGGCGACGTCGTCGACGAGGTTGCCGTGCGGTCCGCCGGCGACGAACGTCGCCAGGACGGCCTCCGGGATCTCCGGGTGCTCACCGAGGATGGCGTCGGTCTTGCTCGGGAAGTAGTTGAAGAGGGTGCGCCGCGAGACCTCGGCAGCATCCGCGAGATCGTCCATGGTGAAGCCGTCGATGCCGTGTGCGTGGGTGAGCCGTTGGGCGCAGAGCGTGATGCGGCGGCTGGTGTCCCACCGCTTCTGCTCGCGCAGGCTCGTTGCACTCTCGGTCATGAAGTGCATTCTTGCACTATCGACCAGAGAGTGCAAAAATGTGGCGGTCGTCACACCCCCGGATGTGCGGGGGTGACAGCCGTCGGCCGTGTGGACTTGCCGGTAACCGAGGCCCGGGGGGAAGGTCGTGGCATGGCCGCCACCACCTCGTCGTACTCGATCACCATGCGCCTGCACACCGCGCCCGACCACGGCATCGTGGGAGCCGTCGCCACGGCGATCTCCCAGGCCGGGGGCATCGTCACCGCGATCGACGTGGCGGAGTCCAGCCACGAGCGGCTGGTCGTCGACGTGACGTGCTCGGCCAGCGACGCCGACCACGCCAAGCTGGTCGAGGCTGCCGTGGACGCGGTCGAGGGCGTGAAGGTCTACAAGACCAGCGACCGGACCTTCCTGCTCCACCTCGGCGGCAAGATCGAGGTCGCCTCGAAGGTGCCACTGCGCAACCGCGACGACCTGTCGATGGCCTACACCCCGGGGGTCGGACGGGTCAGCATGGCGATCGCCGAGCACCCCGAGGACGTGTGGCGGCTGACGACCAAGGGCAACACCGTCGCGGTCGTGACCGACGGCTCCGCGGTGCTCGGCCTGGGCAACATCGGGCCGGGCGCGGCGATGCCGGTGATGGAGGGCAAGGCGGCGCTCTTCAAGCGGTTCGCCAACATCGACGCCTGGCCGATCTGCCTGGACACCCAGGACACCGACGAGATCGTGCGCGCCGTCGAGCTGATCGCCCCCGGGTTCGGCGGGATCAACCTCGAGGACATCGCCGCGCCTCGGTGCTTCGAGATCGAGCGCCGGCTGCGCGCGTCCCTCGACATCCCGGTCTTCCACGACGACCAGCACGGCACCGCGATCGTGGTGCTCGCCGCTCTGACCAACGCCCTGCGCGTGGTGAAGAAGGAGCTCGGCGCGGTCCGGGTGGTCGTGTCCGGCGGAGGTGCCGCCGGCACCGCGATCGTGACCCTGCTGCTGGCGGCGGGCGTCACCGACGTCGTCGTCGTCGACCGTGCGGGAGCGCTCTCCGCCGACGACGACACCCTCTCGCCGGTGCACCGCGAGCTGGCCGCCGCGACCAATCCGCGTCGGGTCAGCGGCGACCTGCACACCGTCCTCACCGGAGCCGACGTCTTCATCGGCGTCAGCGCGCCCGGAGTGCTCAAGCCCGAGTGGATCCAGGACATGGCGCCCGACGCGGTTGTCTTCGCGCTGGCCAACCCGGACCCCGAGGTCGACCCGGCCGAGGCGGACAAGTACGCCGCGGTCGTGGCGAGTGGCCGCTCGGACTACCCCAACCAGATCAACAACGTGCTCGCCTTCCCCGGCGTCTTCCGCGGCCTGCTCGACGCCCGTGCGTCCCAGGTGACGATCGACATGCTGCTGCGCGCGGCCGACGCGATCGCGCACGTGGTCAAGGACGACGAGCTCAACCCCAACTTCATCATCCCGTCCGTCTTCCACCCCGACGTCCCCAAGGCCGTTGCTGCTGCGGTCAAGGGGAGCTGAGCTCCGGAGAGACCGCGGGTGCCTCAGCCTCGACGCCCACCCGCCGCGGCCACCAGAACCGGTCGCCGAGGAGCACTGCGACGGCGGGCACCAGCATCGTGCGCACGACCAGGGTGTCGAGCAGTACGCCGACGCAGATGATCGTGCCGAGCTGGGCGAGCGCCACCAGCGGCAGCACGCCGAGCACCGCGAACACCGCGGCGAGCAGGATGCCTGCGCTGGTGATCACGCCGCCGGTGACGGTCAGGGCGCGCAGCATGCCCTCCCGTGAGCCGTGCTGCCCCGCCTCCTCGCGGGCGCGGGTGACGAGGAAGATGTTGTAGTCGACCCCGAGCGCGACCAGGAAGAGGAACGCGAAGAGTGGGATCTTCACGTCGACCGCGTCGAAGCCGAAGACCCCCGTGAAGATCCACCACGAGGCGCCGAGAGCGGCGACGTACGTCGCGACCACCGAGAGCACCAGCAGCACCGGGCCGAGCACGGACCGGAGGATCAGCACGAGGCCGAGCAGGACCATGCCGAGGATCAGCGGCACGATCAACAGCATGTCCCGCGCTGCGGCCTCACGGGCGTCGAGCGACTCCGCGTCGGTGCCACCCACGTACGTCGACGGCAGGTCGGCCACCGCGTCTCGCATGTCCTTGATGGTGTCGCGCGCCTCGGCGGACCCCGGATCGGCGGTGAGCACCACGTCGACCTGCGTGACGCCGCCACCCGACGCGCTGACGCGCGCCGACTCGACGCCGGGCACCTCCGAGACGAGCGGCAGCACGTCGTCCCCGGCGGCCCGCGTGACCACCTGGGCCGGCTCGACGGTGCCGGCGGGGTAGGAGTCGGCCAGCCGTTCGCCCGCGGTGACCGCCTCGGGGCGGTCGAGGAGCTGGTCGGACTCGTCGAGACCGAAGCGGACGCCGGCCAGGCCGCTGGCCAGGACGGCGAGGAGCACCAGCGTCCCGGCGACGACGGTCCCGGGTCGGCGGGCGACCACCTGGCCGACCTTGTGGAAGACCGAGTCGGAGTCGACGGCGGCCTGGTCTCCGTGGCGCGGCACCTTGGGCCAGAAGACCCAGCGCCCGAAGAGCACCAGGGCCGCCGGCAGCACGACGAGTGCGAACGTCGCCGCGACCACGATGCCGACCGCGCACGCGACGCCCAGGGCGCGGGTCGAGGGCACCACCGACAGCACGAGGGCGAGCACGGCCAGGAAGACCGTCAGGGAGCTGCCGATCACGGCCTCCGACGTACGCCGCAGGGCGTGCGCCATCGCCTCGTGCCGCGACTCGGTCGTGCGCAGCTCGTCGCGGTAGCGGGAGATGAGCAGCAGGGCGTAGTCGGTGCCGGCGCCGAACACGAGGACCGAGAGGATGCCGGTCGTCGTGCCGTCCCAGGGCAGGCCGACCGCATCGAGCGTCTGCGTCGCGGCAACCACCGCGAGCCGGTCGGCGACGCCGACCACGACCAGGGGGATGATCCAGAGGACCGGGCTGCGGTAGGTGATCACCAGGAGCAGGGCGACGATGAGCATCGTCGCGAGCAGCAGCTTCACGTCGGCGCCGTCGAACACCTTGCCGAGGTCGGCGCGGATGCCGGCCGGTCCGGTCACGCCGACCGTGACCCCGTCCGGCGCGTCCGCGCGCAGCTCGTCGCGCAGGGCCTCGACCTTCTCACCGATCGCGTCGGCGTTGCCGCCCTCGATCGGGA
The DNA here is from genome assembly GCA_963717855.1 of uncultured Actinomycetota bacterium. Lineage (GTDB taxonomy): Bacteria > Actinomycetota > Actinomycetes > Propionibacteriales > Nocardioidaceae > Nocardioides. The sequence continues at coordinate 620,882 of CAVQXF010000010.1, forward strand.
TGACCGTGAAGACCGCGGTGCCGTCCTCCGACGCGACGAGCTGGCCCTCGGCCTGACCCTTGATCGCACCGAGCGCGTCCTGGGAGAGCTTGCCGGAGTCGGCGGTCCACAGCACGATCGCGGCCTCGGTCGCCTCGTCCGGGAGCTCGTCGAGGAGGAAGGCGGCGGCGGTGCTGTCGGCGTTCTCCGGCAGGTTGTCGCGGGAGTCGGTCTTGTGCTCGGCCTCGCCGAGGCCGCCGATGAGGGCGACCGCGAGCAGGATGGGGAGCAGCGCGAAGAGCCAAGCGGTGCGGCGACCCGCGATGATCGACGTCATGCCGTCGAAACCTCCAGTCGGTGGCGTATGATTCACTAACTAACTTAGCAACTAAGCAGGTGAGACAAAAATGGTGGGTCCCGCCAGCTCCTTCACCGATCACTGGGAGCAGACCGGCAGCCTGGTCGCGCTACGCCAGGTGATCGAGAAGGGCCGCCGGCTCCGGCACCTCATCGCCCGACGGGCCGGCCTCGCCGAGAACCAGCTGGTCGCCATGGAGCACCTGATGCGTGAGCCGCTCGGCCCGGCCGAGCTGGCCCGGATCCTCGACGTCAGCACCGCCGCCTCGACCGGCCTGGTCGACCGGCTCGCCCAGCGTGGTCACGTCCGACGTGAGCCGCACGACCAGGACCGTCGTCGTACCCAGGTCGAGGTCACCACGTCCGGTCGCGAGGACGTGCTCGGGCACCTGCTGCCGATGTTCATCGCGCTCGATCGCTTGGACGCGTCGTTCACCCCGGAGGAGCGCGCGGTCGTCGAGCGCTACCTGCGCGGCGTGGTCGCCGCGTTCGAGGAGCTCGAGGCTCAGCCGCCGCCCTCGCTGGCGTAGAGCGCGGCGCCGACGACGCCGGCCTTGTTGCGCAGCTTGGCGGGGATGATCTCGGTGCTGATGTCGAGCAGCGGCAGGAAGTGGTCGGACTCCTTGCTGACGCCGCCGCCGACCACGAAGAGGTCGGGCGAGAACAGCATCTCCAGGGTGCGGTAGTACGTCGTGAGCCGCTTGGCCCAGTGCTCCCAGGACAGGTCCTCGCGGGTGCGGGCGCTGTTGGCCGCGCGCGACTCGGCGTCGTGGCCGTCGATCTCGAGGTGCCCGAGCTCGGAGTTCGGCACCAGCACGCCGTCGTTGACCATCGCCGACCCGATCCCGGTGCCGAGCGTGGTGACGATGACCAGGCCGGTGCGGCCGCGCGCGGCGCCGTACCGCACCTCGGCGAGGCCGGCGGCGTCCGCGTCGTTGACCACGTGCACGTCGCGCCCGGTGGCCTTCGTGAAGAGCGCGTCGGCGTCGGTGCCGATCCAGGCCTTGTCGATGTTGGCGGCCGAGTGCACCACGCCGTGTCGTACGACGCCCGGCACGGTCACCCCCACCGAGCCGGTGCAGTCGGGGAACTTGTCGAGCAGCTCGACGAAGATCTCCGCGATGGCTTCGGGGGTGGACTTCTCGGGCGTCTTGATCCGCTCGCGCTCGACGGCGAAGTCGCCGGTCTCGAGGTCGACCGGGGCTCCCTTGATGCCGGTGCCACCGAAGTCGATGCCGAAGGGCTGCGCGCTCACCATGGGATCAACCTACGACCTTCACGGCGGCGGCCTTCGTGGGCTTCTTCGCTGCGGTCCGTTTGCGTGCCGGCCGTTTGGGCGTGAGCCGGACCCGCGGCTGGCCGCCGTCGGGGTGGTCGAGGTCGAGGTAGTCCTGCTTGCCGACCAGCACGCTGAGCCGCGAGAAGCCGTAGTGGCGCGGGTCGAACGACGCGTGCGCCTTGCCCAGGTAGGTGCCGACCGCGCCGAGCGGCGACCAGCCGTCCTCCTGGGCGGTGCTGCGTACGGCGGCCTCCAGGATCGTGCGCAGGTCGGGCAGTGAGTCGCCCTCTGCCTCGGCGTCCTGGCCGGGCTCCTCGTCGTCGTCCTGGTCGCGCAGCACCTCCAGGAAGATGAACTTGTCGCACGCCGCCTGGAGCGACGCCGGGGTCTTGCGCTGGCCCAGCCCGTAGACGGTCTTGCCCGACTCGCGCAGCCGGGTCGCGAGCCGGGTGAAGTCGCTGTCGCTGGACACGAGGGCGAACGCGTCCAGGTTGGCGGAGTAGAGCAGGTCCATCGCGTCGATGATGAGGGCCGAGTCCGTGGAGTTCTTGCCGACGGTGTTGGCGAACTGCTGGATCGGCTGGATCGCGTGGCGCGCCAGCTCCGACTTCCAGCCGGTGAGCTGCTGGGTCGTCCAGTCGCCGTACGCCCGCTTGACCGTGGGGATGCCGTACCGCGCGAGCTCGGCGAGCAGAGCCGACGAGTGCGAGGAGGAGACGTTGTCGGCGTCGATGAGGACGGCGAGGCGGACGGTGGGGGACTCGGTCACGTCCCACTCCTACCACCCCAGAGGCCCCCGCTAATCCGGATGCCCCGCGGCGCGCGAGGTGTCACGCTCGTCGGGTGCCCACCCAGCTCCCGCTGGCCCGTCATCTCGAGGGCCTGCGCACCGCGATGGTCGCGTTCGTGCGCTACGCCGACCGCGCCGGTCTCGACGCGCCGGTGCCGACCTGCCCGGGGTGGACCGTGCGTGACCTGGTCGCCTACCAGGGCGAGGCGCACCGCTCGGCCGCGCGCTCCTGCGCGGTGATGAGCCCGTCCCGACCGAGGTGATGACAGGCGACCCGGTCGAGTGGCTGCGCGACGGGGCGATCGAGCTGGTCGAGGCGATCACCCGGTCGCCGCAGCCCTTCTGGGCGCGGCGGGCGTGCCACCAGACGACGGTCCGGGCGGTCGACGCGCTGGCGGCGGTCTTCGGACGGGCTCCCGACCCGGGGGAGACCTGGATCGAGACCGATCTCGCCGTCGACGGCATCGACGAGCTGCTGACCGGGTTCGCGACCCGGCCGACCTCGCGGCTGCGAAGCGACCGGCCGGGCGTGCTGGTGGTCGCGCCGGACGACGTACCCGACTGGTGGCTGGTGCGCGTCGGGCCCGGACCGGCGGACGCGATCCGGGGCACGGGCACACTGCCCGACCTCCCGGTCGCTGACTGGGAGCTCGACGGGACGTCGGTCGCGCTCTACCTCGCGCTGTGGGACCGCTCGACCCCTCCTTTACATATCGACCCCACTTGTCAAACAGGTTGACATTTCCTAGGGTTCTGTCAACCACTGACAGGAGGCACCTCGGATGTCTGCGATGGCGAACAGCACGGTCTCGGCCGTCTCGACCGACGGCTGGCGGGACAAGAAGCGCCACCTGTGGCTGATCGGGCTGGTGGTGCCGTCGCTGGCGTTCATCGGCTACGGCCTCTGGGCGCTCACCGGCTGGGGGCTCTGGTTCTGGATCGGACCGATCGTGATCCTGGTCGTCGTACCTGCCATCGACCTGGTCGCCGGCTTCGACCGCTCCAACCCGCCCGACGACGTGATCGAGGCGCTGGAGCAGGACCGCTACTACCGCTGGATCACCTACCTCTTCCTGCCGATCCAGTACGTCGGGTTCGTCGGCTCGCTCTGCTTGATCTCCGGGGAGCTGATCGCCGGCGGCGCGGACCTGGCGGTGGTCGACAGGATCGGGCTCGCCGTCTCGATCGGCTGCATCGGCGGCATCGGCATCAACACCGCCCACGAGCTCGGGCACAAGCGCGAGAAGAACGAGCGCTGGCTGTCCAAGGTCGCACTGGCGCAGAGCTTCTACGGCCACTTCTACATCGAGCACAACCGCGGCCACCACGTGCGCGTCGCGACGCCCGAGGACCCGGCGTCGTCGCGGGTCGGCGAGAGCTTCTACGAGTTCTGGCCGCGCACCGTCGTCGGCTCGCTGAGGTCCGCCTGGCGGCTGGAGAAGCGGCGCTACGCCCGCAGGAAGCAGCACCCCTTCCGGCCCGGCAACGACGTGCTCAACGCGTGGCTGATGTCGCTGGTGCTGTGGGGCGCGCTGATCGCGTGGCTGGGCGTCGGGATCCTGCCGTACCTCGTGATCCAGGCGGTCGTCGGCTTCTCGCTGCTCGAGGTCGTCAACTACATGGAGCACTACGGGATGCTGCGCCAGAAGGTGGGGATCGGCGAGCGGGAGCGCTACGAGCGGGTCGACCCCACGCACTCGTGGAACTCCAACAACATCGCGACCAACGTGCTGCTCTACCACCTGCAGCGGCACAGCGACCACCACGCCAACCCGACCCGGCGCTACCAGTCGCTGCGTGACTTCGAGGAGTCGCCGGTGCTGCCGACCGGGTACGCCGGGATGATCGTGCTGGCCGCCGTACCCGCACTCTGGCGTCGGGTGATGGACCCGCGGGTGCTCGCGCACTTCGACGGCGACCTGTCGAAGGCGAACCTGTCGCCGCGCAAGCGGGAGAAGGTGCTCGCGAAGTACCCACCGCCGATCGCCCTCGCAGGCGTCGAGGCAGGCGTCGGCGAGCCTTGCTCTGCTACCGCGGTCGAGGTCCTGACCGCCCGCTGCCCGGGGTGCAGCTACACCTACCGGGTCGAGCAGGGCGACGAGCACGAGGGCTTCGCCGCCGGTACGGCGTGGGCGGACGTGCCAGACAGCTGGTGCTGTCCCGACTGCGGCGTGCGGGAGAAGGTCGACTTCCTAGTATGAGCGTCATGACCGCGCCGCCGACGACCCGTGAGCGGATCGTCGACGCCGCCGTTGCGATGACGACCGAGTCCGGTTGGTCCGGGGTCACGATGGGTTCGCTCGCGGACCGCGTCGGGGTGAGCCGGCAGACGGTCTACAACGAGGTCGGCTCCAAGGAGGGCCTCGCCGAGGCGGTGATCCAGCGCGAGCTGGCCCGCTTCCTCGACCTGGTCTCGGCTGCGTTCGACCAGCACCCTGACGAGCTGGTCGCGGCGATCCGAGCGGCGACGTACGACGTCCTCGAGCTGGCCCAGGACAACAAGCTGCTGCACGCCGTGGTCTCCGCGACCCACGGCGCCGACACCGAGCTGCTCCCGCTGCTCACGACCCACTCGCACTCGTTGCTGACGGTCGCGAAGCAGGTCGTGACCGAGCGCGTCACGCCGTACGACATCGGCCTGGACGGCCCGCACCTCGATGTCGCCATCGACGTGGTGGTGCGGGTCGTGCTGAGCCACGTCATGCAGCCGACGGGTCAGCCCGCGGAGACGGCCGACGGGATCGCCTGGCTCGCCGGTCGCGCGCTGCGGGCCTGAGGCTGACGGGCAGAACTGGACGCTGACGGGGGTTGTTCTGCCTGTCAGCGTCCAGTTTCCCCGGTCGGCCGGGGAAACTGCCCCGCACTCATCGCCGCACCACGGCGATCCCGCCCGCGGGCACCCGGCCGTCGGTCGGGGCGTCGCGGACCAGGTCGTGGCCGGCGAGGTCGAGCACCGCCTCGGTGTCGGTGTGGTTGACGACGAAGACCCACCGCCGCTCGCCGTCGGTGCGCTCGGTGATCTCGACCCCGGGCCGGGCGCCAGGGATCGGCCGGATCCCGGTCTCCGCGGCGATCCGCGCGACCAGGTCATCCAGGCCCGGGTGGTCGAGACGGGTCGCGGCGTACCAGGCGACGCCGTCGCCGTACTCGTGCCGGGTCAGGGCCGGCACCCCGGGCAGCGGCCCGTCGACGTACGTCGCCTCGGCGGTCGCACCCTCGAGGTGCAGCAGCTCGGTCCACACGTCGCTGGTCGAGCCGTCGCTGAGGCTCACCCGCTCGCCGGCGCGCAGCGGGTAGAACTCCTCGACCCGGACACCCAGCAGATCGCGGAAGGCGCCGGGGTAGCCACCGAGCCGCACGTGGTCGTGCTCGTCGGTGATGCCGCTGAAGTAGGTCACCAGTGCGGTCGCACCGGCGCGTACGGCGTCCTCGATCCGCGCCGCGGCCGCGTCCGTGACCGAGTAGAGGGTCGGCACCACCAGCAGGCGGTAGCGGCTCAGATCGGTGTCGGGATGCACCACGTCCACACCGATCCCGAGGTCGGTCAGCGCCGCGTGCACGGCGTGTGCCCGGTCGAGGTAGCCGACGTCGGCGCTGGGGTGCGAGTCGAGCTCGCAGGCCCACCAGGCCTGGTAGTCGACGAGGACCGCCACCTCGTTGTCGGTGCGCGAGCCGGCGACCTCGTCGAGCCGGTCGAGCGTCCGGCTCAGCTCGACTGTCTCGCGCCAGACCCGGGTGTCGGTGCCGGCGTGCGGCACCAGCGCCGAGTGGAACTTCTCCGAGCCGGCCCGCGAGGCGCGCCACTGGAAGAAGAGGATCCCGTCGGCGCCGCGGGCGACGTGCTGGATGCTGTTGCGCAGCAGCTCCCCGGGCTGCTTGGCGACGTTGCGCGGCTGCCAGTTGACGGCGCTGGTCGACTGCTCCATCAGCAGCCACGGACCGCCGCCGGCCAGCCCGCGTGTCTGGTCGGCGCAGAAGGCCAGCTCGCGGTAGCCCTCCGGGTCGGCCGCCGTGAGGTAGAAGTCGTTGGAGATCACGTCCATCTCGCAGGACCAGCGGTGGTAGTCGAGCTCGCGGATGTGGCTGGTGACCATGAAGTTCGTCGTCACGGGCACCCCCGGCGAGAGCTCGTGCAGCACGTCGCGCTCGGCGACGAAGTTGGCGAGGTGCTGGTCGGAGGAGAACCGCAGGAAGTCCAGCTGCTGGGTCGGGTTGGCGGTCGCCGTCACGGTCCGCGGCGGCAGCACCTCGTCGAACGAGCCGTAGCGCTGCGACCAGAACGCCGTGCCCCACACCCGGTTGAGCTCGGCGACGTCGCCGTACCTCTCGGCGAGCCAGGTGCGGAACGCCGTGGCGCTCACATCGCAGTAGCACAGGGCGTTGTGGCAGCCGAGCTCGTTGCCGACGTGCCACAGCCGCAGCGCCGGGTGCGCGCCGTACCGCTCCGCGAGCACGCGGCACAGGCGTACGGCGTGCTCGCGGTAGACCGGTGAGCTCGGGCAGAACGCCTGGCGCCCTCCGGGCCACAGCCGGGTGCCGTCGGCGGTCTGCGGCAACGTCTCCGGATGGCGGTGGGCGAGCCACGGCGGCGGCGATGCGGTGGCGGTCGCGAGGTCGACGCCGATGCCGACGGCACCGAGCCGGTCGAGGATCCGGTCGAGCCACTCCAGCTCGTAGCGCCCGGGCGACGGCTCGAGGAGTGCCCATGAGAAGACACCCACGGTGACGAGGTCGACGCCTGACTCGAGCATCAGCCGGACGTCCTCGTCCTGGAGCTCCTCCGGCCACTGCTCGGGGTTGTAGTCGCCGCCGAACGCGATCGCTGGTGCCATTCCCCGACGGTAGCGTTCAGGCGGCCGGCGTGCCCCGCCTCAGGTGCGCCAGCTCGACCGCGTCCCGGAACGCCTTGGCAACGTACGGCGGGACCTTGAGACCGCGGTGGTGGGCCCACAGCAGCTCACGCTCGACCCGAGAGATCTGACCGGCGAAGTTCTCGACGTCGCGGTCGATCCGCAGGGTGGCCAGCATGTCGCCGAAGTCGGCCGTCTGCTGGGCGTTGTTGGCGCCGACCGGTGCGAAGGAGAAGCTCCGCATCCGGCGCACCATCCACCTCTGCCAGCCCGCGAGCTGGGACCACAGGCCACGCGCGGAGAGCTGGTAGAAGGCGTAGTGCCCGGGCTCCTGGCGGCGGATCGGGGCGACGATCGTCTGCGCGACCGCGCTCTCGCCCATCTCGACCACACCGTCGTGGAGCAGGTTGTAGGCCAGCACGGCGGACCGCTCGGTGGCCATCCCGGTGAGGTAGTAGAGCATCCGGCAGACGTCCTGGAACGCGTCGAGGTGGGCCAGCGCGCCGAGGATCCTCATCTTGACGCCCAGCGACGTCAGGTCGGGCTCCGCACCCGGTCGGCCGAGACGGACCTGCAGCTCGTCGAGGATCAGCCCGTGCTGGATCTCCTGCGGCTGCCAGACGTCGGCGTAGAAACGGCGGTCGATCTCGGGCGGGTTCGGCAGGAGGGTCGTCAGCTCGATCACGTTGCGGTCGACCTCGAGCTCGACCCGCGCCATGTAGTCCAGGACGTGGCCGAAGCGCTCGTTGAAGACGTCGGGGCGGCGTACGGAGTAGTCGACCGACGCGAGATCGATCGGCGGATGCTCGAGCCCGAGCCTGTCGACATGGTCGGCCAGCCTCGTCTCGTTGAGCGAAACATGCGCCATTGCAGAATCCTAGGAGGGATCGGGGGACACCGATATCGGGGATGTCCCGGATACCTTGTTCGGTGTGACCGACGCCTTCGGATCGGACGGCGTACGACTCGGGACGTCGACCGGTCGTGCGGTGGTCGCCGCCGCCGTCCTCGGCTCGGGCATGACGATGCTCGACGGGACCGTCGTCAACGTCGCCCTGGCCACCATCGGCGAGGACCTCGACGCCTCGCTCGCCCAGCTGCAGTGGATCACCAACGGCTACCTGCTCTCGCTGGCCAGCTTCATCCTCATCGGTGGGTCGCTGGGGGACCGGTACGGGCGACGACGGGTCTTCGTCGTCGGCACGGTCTGGTTCGCGGCGGCCTCGCTGCTGTGCGGGCTCGCGCCGACGGCCGAGGTGCTGATCGCGGCCCGGGTGCTCCAGGGTCTCGGCGCCGCGCTGCTCACCCCGGGCAGCCTGGCGATGATCCAGGGCGCGTTCGTGCGCGGGGACCGGGCTGCGGCGATCGGCGCGTGGTCGGGACTGGGTGGCATCGCCACGGCGATCGGCCCGTTCGTCGGCGGCGCGCTCGTCGAGTTCGCCAGCTGGCGCTGGATCTTCCTGATCAACCTGCCGATCGCGGTCGTCACCGTCGTCGTCGCGCAGCGCTCGGTCCCGGAGACCCTCGACCCGCACGCCCCGCGCCGCTTCGACGCCATCGGTGCGGTGCTCGTCGCCCTGTTCCTCGGCGGCATCACCTACGCACTGATCGAGTGGGGCGGCGCCTTCGCGCCCTGGGCGATCCTGGTCTCGGTGCTCGCCGGCGCGGGGTACGTCGTGGACGAGCGTCGCAGCGACCACCCGATGCTGCCGCTCGACATCTTCAAGGACCGCACCTTCACCGCCGCCAACGTGGTGACGATGGTGGTGTACGCCGCCGTGGGCGCCGTGCTCTTCTTCCTGGTGCTCCAGCTGCAGGTCGTCAGCGGGTACGGCGCGCTAAAGGCCGGCACAGCCACGTTGCCCCTCACCGTCTGCATGCTGCTGCTGGCGTCGCGCGGTGGCGCGCTCGCGACCCGGATCGGGCCGCGGATCCCGCTGACCGTCGGACCGCTGGTGATGGCCGCAGGCACGCTGCTGCTGCTCGACGTCGGCCCGGACGTGAGCTACTGGACCGACGTGCTCCCCGGCATGACCCTCTTCGGGCTGGGTCTCGCGCTGCTGGTCGCGCCGCTGACGGCGACCGTCCTGGCTGCTGCCTCCGACGAGCACGCCGGCATCGCCAGCGGAGTCAACAACGCCGTCGCCCGGGCCGGCTCGCTGCTGGCGGTCGCGGCGCTGCCGCTCGTGGTCGGGCTCGGGGGTGAGGAGTACGACGACCCCGTGGCCTTCGACGCGGCGTACCGGTCCGCGATCGAGATCTGCGCAGTGCTCCTGGTGTGCGGCGGAGCCCTGTCCTGGTTGACGATCAGGCGCACCCGATCCGTTCCGTGACGGCCGGCCAGCGCTGCACGTCTGCCCGGTCCTCGACGCTGACCAGGTAGGCCGCCCGGGGGTGCTCGCCGAGCCAGAGCTCGCGGCCGTCACGACGCCAGCCGGTGTCGGTCGCGCCGGCCGGGAGGGTGGCCGAGTCGTCCGAGGTGCTGCTGAGGAAGTCGGCGAGCTCGCCGTCGTCGTCGCCGCCGACGTAGGTGTCGACCTCCCGGTCGTTGTCCGTCGCAGCACCGAGCTCCAGCCAGGTGAGGTCCTGCCAGTCGCAGTGCTCGGCGCCGGGGTAGGAGGTGACGTCCGACGTCGGCACGGGACGTCCGGCGGCGTCCGTCCAGATCTGGAACCCGAGCTCCTCGGCGAGGTCGACGCCGAGCTCGGCGGGGTCGCACGACGCCCACACCTCCACGCCCCAGCCGGTGTCGTCGTTGAAGTCGGTGATGTCCTCGTGGGCGATCACCGCGACCCGGGTCCGGTCGTCGACGTCGTACGAGAGGAGCGCCCGCCCGTCGTCCACGCGCTCGACCCGGTAGCCGTCCTCCGGCACGGGGAGCCGTTCCTGGTCGAGGAGGTCCTCGAGCGCCGTCATGGGGGAGTCCTGCACCGTCTCGAGGCCACCGTCGACGTAGTCGCCGCTGCCACCGCGTCGCGGTTCGCCCGAGCACTCCAGGGCGCGCCCGGCGGCGCCGGTGGCCGCCAGCACGGAGGCGTCGTCGCCGGCGTCGCGCTTCACGTGCATCGGGCCGGCGTACGGCGTGGCCGCCGGGTCGGCCTCGACCCGGACCGCGCCGTCCCCGCAGCCGGGGAGCAGCAGGACCGGGACGACGGCAGCCAGCACGAGACGCATGCGCATGGGACGGGCCTCGGGGGGAGTCGGTTCCCTCGTGCGCTCAGGCGCCATCGGGCCGAGCGAGCCGCCGTACGGACTCCGGCACCGGCAGGTCGCTCGCCCACGGAGCCGGGACGGGCGGGTCGAGCACGGTGCGCATCGGCACCAGGCCGCTCCACACGTCCTCCTCGGCGTCGGCCTCGGTGGGGGTGGCCGGCCAGTCGTCGGCGACCTTGAGCAGCCAGCTGTCGGGCCGGATCGGCAGCGCGAGCGCGAGGGTGGCCGCCAGCTCCTTGCGGTTCGACGGCCGGACCTCACCGGTCCGCCCGGGGACCAGCACCTCCGAGAAGGTGTCCAGGGCCGCCGCCCGTGCGTCGTCATCGAGCGGCTCCAGCGACCCGCGCACCGTCGCCGAGCGGTAGTTGACCGAGGACTCGAAGGTCGTCGGCGCCACCACGAGCGCATCGAGCGCGACCACGGTGAGCACGGCGGGGGCGCCCTCCGCGACCCTGCGTAGGGCGCCTGCGCCCGTCGAGCCGTGCAGCAGCAGGCGGTCGCCGTCGCGGGCGTAGAGCATCGGCACCGCCAGCGGCCGGCCGTCGACCACGCAGGACAGCACGCCCAGCCACTGGGAGTCGAGCAGCGCGTCGAGCGCGGCGCGGTCGGTCACGCCCTGCTCGGGGAGTCGGTGCAGTCGGTCCACGGGCTCATCTCACCATCCCGGCATTCGGTGAAGTAATTCAATAAAGTCAGTAGACTTCAAGAGTGGTGGAGCACCCCGACGCGCAGACCGACCCGTGGTGGTCGGTCTTCACGGTCGTGTCCGTGGCGACGTTCGGCGTGCTCCTGATCACCGACCGGTACGTCGAGCTCCTCGCCGCAGGAGTCGCGTACGCCGCTACCTGGATCATCGCCCGGGCCGAGGGACGCCCGGGCGGCAAGGGGGACCCGTCATGACACTCACCGCTCCACTCGAGCGCACCCAGCACCAGATCGCCGAGCCCACGGTGGACCCGCGGGCTGCCTCGGAGGTCCGGGTGCTCAGCCACGTCCGGGCCCTGACCGATCTCTTCGCTCGCCGCCCCGACCTCGCCGGGGTCTACTCGCCGGCCGACCTGACCAGCGAGGCCGTGCTCTGGTCCGCCTGACCGCCTGACCGCCTGACCGCCTGACCGCCTGACGTGCTGCGAGCGGCCCACCTACTCTTGGTCGGGTGAGACCGGGGGGAGGGAACGCCATGGCACGCGCACGCAGTCGTGGGGCGATCGCCGCGCTCGCCGCCGCGAGCCTGCTCGCGGGCGCCCTCACGTCCGGCTGCGACGGGTCCGGCTCGCGCGCCGATGAGCTGCCGACGACGTCGAGCGCCAGCACCTCACCGAGCTCGTCCAGCGCCCCGCCCAGTCAGACGACCTCTCCGTCGAGCGGCCCGACGCTCGACCCCGACCACGCCGTTGCGGCCCCGGGTCGGCGGACCGGCCAGATCGCCCCTCCCGACATCCTCGTCACCGGCTCGAAGACGCTGGACGACAGCGTCGTGGCGGCGATCCGCCGGCTACCGGGGGTCACGGACGTCGAGCAGATCTCCCTGGGCCAGGCCGTCATCGAGAACCGCGCACTGAGGGTCGCTGCGGTCGACCCCGCGACGTACCGCAACTACGCCCCCGCTGGCAGCGCGCAGACGGCCGAGGTCTGGGACCGCGTCGCCGCCGGCGAGCTCGCCATCCGACGCTCCTTGGTGAAGAAGCTGCCGGTCGACGCCGACGGGTTCCTGGGCCTCGGCAGCGCGGACGACGCACCTGCTGTCCACATCGGCGCGTACGCGCCGCAGACGGCCCAGGTCGACGCCGTCGTCAACACGACCTGGATCCCCGACCTCGACCTGACCCCGGGAAACGCCCTGCTGATCCGCTCGGGCGGCACCGCGCCGATCACGCTCCGCAAGCCGATCACCCGGCTGGTGCGCGACACCGGCTCCTCGGTGCAGATGACCGACGCGATCGCTCGCTACGGCCTCGACCCCGACGTCGTCCAGACCGCCGTCGTCGTCGGCTCGATCGCCGACGCGGTCGGCACCTACCGCTACTCGGTGCTCGGCGGTGGCCGGATCGCCCCCGACCCCGCCTGGGCCGCCACGCACATCACCACCGAGGCGGTGCCGATCCTGGGCACCATCACCTGCAACAAGCTGATCTTCCCGCAGCTGCGCGCGGCCCTCGAGGCCGTGGTGGCCCAGGGACTGGCCGACAAGATCGACCCGGGCCAGTACGCCGGCTGCTACTACCCGCGCTTCATCGCCGGCTCGACGACGCTCTCCAACCACGCGTTCGGGCTCGCCCTCGATCTCAACGTCCCGGGCAATCAGCGTGGCTCCGTCGGTCAGATGGATCGCGGCGTGGTGGCCATCTTCAAGAGCTGGGGCTTCACCTGGGGCGGCGACTGGGGCTACACCGACCCGATGCACTTCGAGATGAACCGTCTCGTCCGGCCGCAGTGAGCGTCCGGCTAGCCTCGGGCGCATGCGTGCTGTCCAGGTAGTCCAGCCCACCGGTCCCGCCGACGTCGTCATCAACGAGGTCCCCGAACCCTCGCCGCAGGCCAACGAGGTGCTCGTCGAGGTGCACAGCGTCGGCATCTCGTTCCCCGACCTGCTGCTGAGCAAGGGTGAGTACCAGCTCAAGCCCGAGCCGCCGTTCACGCTCGGCGTGGACTTCGCGGGCGTGGTCGTCTCCGGCCCCGAGGGCTTCGAGCCCGGCCAGCGGGTCGCGGGCGTGGCCGGGTACGGCAATGCCGCCGACCTGGTCGCGAGCCCGGCCGACACGACGTTCGCGCTGCCCGACAGCCTGTCCTTCGACGAGGGTGCCGCGCTGCCGATGAACTACCTGACCGCTCACTTCGCGCTCGCCGAGCGCGGCCACCTCCGCGAAGGTGAGACGGTGCTGGTGCACGGCGCCGCGGGTGGCGTCGGCACCGCGACCCTCCAGGTCGCGAAGGGGTACGGCGCGCGCACCATCGCCGTCGTGAGCACCGAGGAGAAGGCGGCGATCGCACGCGACGCCGGAGCCGACGAGGTGGTCCTGCTCGACGGCTTCCGCGACTCGGTCAAGGAGCTGACGGGCGGGCGCGGCGTCGATGTCATCGTGGACGTCGTCGGCGGCGACGTCTTCACCGACTCGCTGCGCTCACTGGCCACGCAGGGCCGGCTGCTCGTGGTCGGCTTCGCCGCCGGCCAGGGCATCCCGGAGGTCAAGGTCAACCGGCTGCTGCTCAACAACGTCGATGTCCGCGGCGTCGGCTGGGGCGCCTACGCGATGATGCGCCCGGGCTACATGCAGCAGCAGTGGGCCGAGCTGCTGCCGATGATGGAGTCGGGCGTGATCAAGCCGCCGATCGGGGCGACGTACGACCTCGACGGCTTCGGTCAGGCCTTGATCGACATGGAGCAGCGCAAGACCCTGGGCAAGTCCGTGGTGAGGCTCAGACCTGCTTGAGCGCAGGGCGCGAGGTCAGTGCCGCTTGCGCCGGTCGTGCGCCGACTGCGCCCGGCGCCGCTTGCGCTCGCGGCGCTCGTGGCTGCCGGACGCGGTGTGCGAGGCGTTCCCGGTCCCGGTGTGGTGGTGCGGTGCCGGGTCGGGATCGTGCGGCCGGTGGCCGCCGCGGCGGGAGAGCACGATGGCGACCAGCCCGATCCCGATGATGGTGAAGATGATCGCGTAGAACACGAGGGCTCCGCTCAGACCGGCTTGAGCGGGTGGATCGCGATGTCGCCGGCGATGGCGCCACCGAGCACCTCGAAGGCGGCTGCGATGTGCGGCGTCGCCATGTGCGCGTCCAGGTCGGCCTGGGCGCGCCAGGCCTCGATCGTGACGAAGACCCCCGGAGCCGCGGCGGACTCGAAGACGTCGTACGCGTAGCAGCCCTCCTCGTCCTTCAAGGTGGCGGCGGCCAGGGTCGCGAGGGCGGCCGCGGCCTCGCTCGACTTGGCGGGGTCGATCGGGATGGTGGCGACGACCCGCAGGGCGTCGGCTGGAAGGTCGGTCATGCTCGGACCGTAGCCCCTACCCGAAGCGGAGACGCCCGATCGGCCTATTCCGCGCGGCCCACCCCGGGCGGCTAGGGTCTCCGGGTGAGCATTCTCGAGGACGCCCGCGAGGGCATGGACGCTGCCATCCGACCGCAGGACGATCTGTTCGGCCACGTCAACGGGCGCTGGCTCGCCGAGGTCGAGATCCCGTCGGACCGCTCGAGCTGGGGCCCCTTCGTTCAGCTCGCGGATGCCGCCGAGGACCACGTCCGCACGATCATCGAGGACCTCGCCCGCGGCGTGGCCGACGGCGCCGACGTCGACGAGGACGCCCGCAAGATCGGCGACCTCTTCCACTCCTTCATGGACACCGAGACGATCAACGAGCGCGGGGCCACGCCGATGCGCCCGCTCGTCGCCGCCGTCGCCGGGCTGCGCGACGTCCGCGACCTGGCCGCGTTCCTGGGTGAGTTCGAGCGGATCGGCGGGCACGGCCTGTTCGGCTCGTTCGTCGACACCGACAGCAAGGACTCCGACCGCTACCTCTTCAACCTCGGCCAGGGCGGTCTCGGGCTCCCCGACGAGTCCTACTACCGCGAGGACAAGTTCGCCGAGATCCGCGAGAAGTACGTCGCCTACCTGACCCGGCTGTTCACGCTCGCCGACCACGCCGACGCCGAGCAGGCGGCGGCCACGGTGCTCGCGATCGACACCCGCCTCGCCGCCGGCCACTGGGAGCGTGCCGAGACCCGCGACGTGCAGAAGACCTACAACCTGATGACGAAGGCCGACCTGGTCGAGCTCTGCCCGAGCTTCGACTGGGACGCCTACGTCACCAACCTCGGTGGCAACGACGACACGCTCGCCGAGGTGTGCGTGCGGCAGCCGTCGTACTTCTCCCACCTCTCGTCGGTGCTCGACGAGGTCCCGCTCGAGGAGTGGCGCGAGTGGTTGCTCTCCCACGTGCTGCGGGCGTCGGCGGGCTACCTGACCGACGACTTCGTCGAGACCAACTTCGACTTCTACGGTCGCACCCTCAACGGCACGCCCGAGCTGCGCGCCCGTTGGAAGCGCGGCGTCGCGTTCGTCGAGGGCGCGATGGGTGAGGCGGTCGGCAAGGAGTACGTCGCGCGGCACTTCCCGCCGCGCTCGAAGGCGATGATGGACGAGCTGGTCGCCAACCTGCTGGCGGCCTACCGCGTCTCCATCGAGGCCCTCGACTGGATGACCGAGGAGACCAAGCAGCGGGCCTACCAGAAGCTCGACCGCTTCCGTCCCAAGATCGGCTACCCGGAGAAGTTCCGCGACTACTCCGCGCTGGTGGTCACCCGCGACGACCTGCTGGGCAACGTCGCGGCGGCCTCGGCCTTCGAGACCGACCGCGAGCTCGCGAAGATCGGCTCGCCGGTCGACCGCGACGAGTGGTTCATGCTGCCGCAGACCGTCAATGCCTACTACAACCCCGGCACCAACGAGATCTGCTTCCCGGCCGGGATCCTGCAGGCGCCGTTCTTCTCACCCGACGCCGAGGAGGCCGAGAACTACGGCGGCATCGGTGCCGTCATCGGCCACGAGATCGGCCACGGCTTCGACGACCAGGGCGCGCAGTACGACGGCGACGGCAACCTCAACGACTGGTGGACCCCTGACGACAAGGCCGCCTTCGAGGTGAAGTCGAAGAAGCTGATCGAGCAGTACGACGCCTTCGAGCCGCGGGCCCTGCCCGGCGAGCACGTCAACGGCGCGCTCACCGTCGGCGAGAACATCGGCGACCTCGGCGGCCTGACGATCGGCCACACGGCGTACCTCATCGCGCGTGGTGGCTCGGCCGAGGCCGCGGACCGCCAGAAGCTCTTCATGAACTGGGCCTACTGCTGGCGCACCAAGCGCCGGACCGAGCAGGAGCAGCAGTACCTCACGATCGACCCGCACAGCCCGCCGGAGTTCCGCGCCAACATCGTGCGCAACCTCGACGAGTTCCACGAGGTGTTCGGGTCGACACCCGGGGACGGGCTGTGGCTCGACCCGGCGGACCGGGTGCGGATCTGGTAGCGGGAGGGGCCATCGCGGCGCACCGGCAGTCGACCCATCCGATCCGCTTCGAGTGGGGGCTGACCGGTGCGGCGGCCATCGCTGACGAGGACGCCGTCGCCGTCGTCGTCGACGTGCTGTCCTTCACGACGACGCTGTCGGTCGCCGTGGATGCCGGCATCGCGGTCTATCCCTTCGGCTGGTCGGACCAGCGGGCCGAGGCGTACGCCGCCGAGCGCGACGCGGTGCTCGCCCGGGGTCGATCCGTGCGCACCGGGGTCAGCCTGTCGCCGGTCTCGGTGCGCGCCGCGTCGGGGCTCGAGCGGCTGGTGCTGCCCTCTCCCAACGGCTCCACGATCAGCTTCGCGCTCGCCGGCTCGGGCGCGAGCGTGGTCGGAGCCTGCCTGCGCAACGCCACGGCGACTGCGCGCTGGCTGAGCGCTCGTCGTACGCCGGTCGCGGTGGTCGCCGCCGGCGAGCGGTGGTCCGACGGCACCCTGCGCCCCGCGGTCGAGGACCTCTGGGGCGCGGGCGCGGTGATCGCCGGCCTCGTCGACCTGGGCGCGACCGGGCTGAGCCCCGAGGCCCGGGTGGCCGAGCTGGCCTACCGTTCGGTCGCCGGCCGGCTCGTCGTCGAGCTGCCTGCGAGCGCCAGCGGGCGCGAGCTCGTGGACGCCGGCTTCGCCGCCGACGTCGAGGTGGCGGCCGAGCTCGACACCAGCGCCACGGTCGCGGTGCTCCGCGACGACGCCTTCGTGGCGGTCTGAGCCGCGTCTCCCACGTCGGAAGCGCCTGCCACGCGGGCCGTGCACCTCAGCCCCCGTGCTCCGAAGAGCGCTCTGAGGTGCACGACCGCGTGACCTGCCAGCTGCACCCCCCGTACCGCGCTGGCATCCGTCAGGAGCGGCCCTGCGATCGCCAGATACATCGCCATGAGAACTTTCTCTGCGGAGGGGCAGGGTCCGGCGTCGGCGCGCGCTGGTAGACAGGGCGCCATGAGCACCCCGACCTCGATCGACGCACGCGCCAGCGCCGAGGCCCACCTCCGGGCGCTGGTCGGCCGTGACGACGCGACCCTGCGCGAGGACCAGTGGTCGGCCATCGAGGCGCTGGCGGTCGAGCGTCGCCGGGCGCTCGTCGTCCAGCGCACCGGCTGGGGCAAGTCGGCCGTCTACTTCGTGGCCACCCTGCTGCTGCGCGACCGGGGCGCGGGCCCGACCGTGATCGTGTCGCCGCTGCTGGCCCTGATGCGCAACCAGATCGCCGCCGCCGAGCGCGCCGGCATCCGCGCGGTCACGATCAACTCCACCAACATGGAGGACTGGCAGCCGATCCAGGACGCGATCCGGGCCGGCGAGGTCGACGTGCTGCTGGTCAGCCCCGAGCGACTCAACAACCCCGGCTTCCGCGACGAGGTGCTGCCCCGGCTGGCGGCCACCTGCGGCCTGCTCGTCGTCGACGAGGCGCACTGCATCTCCGACTGGGGCCACGACTTCCGTCCCGACTACCGCCGGATCCGTACCCTGCTGGAGGACCTGCCCGAGGGCATCCCGGTCCTCGCGACGACCGCGACCGCCAACGCCCGGGTCACCGACGACGTGGCCGAGCAGCTCGGCAGTGCGGGCACCCTGGGTGACGTGCTCGTGCTCCGCGGCACCCTCGACCGGGAGTCGCTGCGGCTCGGCGTGGTCCGGCTGAAGACCCCGGAGCAGCGGCTCGCCTGGCTGGCCGACCACCTCGCGGAGCAGCCCGGCTCCGGCATCGTCTACTGCCTCACGGTGGCGGCCACCCAGGAGGTCGCCGACTACCTGCGCTCGCGCGGCCACGAGGTCGCCGCCTACTCCGGGCAGACCGAGCCGACCGAGCGGCACGCGCTCGAGCAGGACCTCGTACACGGTCGGGTCAAGGCACTGATCGCCACCAGTGCGCTCGGCATGGGCTTCGACGCGACGCTCGGGTTCGTGGTCAACCTCGGTGCCCCGCCCTCGCCGGTGGCCTACTACCAGCAGGTCGGCCGAGCCGGACGCGGCACGGCCGAGGCGACCGTCGTCCTGCTGCCGGCGATCGAGGACCGCGACATCTGGGCCTACTTCGCCTCGCTCGCCTTCCCGCGCGAGGAGCAGGTGCGGCGCACCCTGGAGGTGCTCAGCGACGAGGGCAGGACGTTGAGCACGGCCGCCCTCGAGACGTACGTCGAGCTCAACCGCAACCGCCTCGAGACGATGCTCAAGGTGCTCGACGTCGATGGCGCCGTACGCCGGGTCCGCGGGGGCTGGGAGTCCACCGGTCAGCCGTGGTCCTACGACGAGGAGCGCTACCGACGGGTGCGCGAGGCCCGTGAGCGCGAGCAGCAGGCGATGCTCGACTACATCGCGACCGACGGGTGCCGGATGCGCTTCCTGCGCGACCAGCTCGACGATCCCGGGGCGACCGACTGCGGGCGCTGCGACAACTGCGGCGGCCTCAGCCTCGCCGCCGAGATCTCCGCTGCCGCCGTCGAGGAGGCCGAGGCGCGCCTGGCCCGGCCCGGGGTGGTGGTCGAGCCCCGCAAGATGTGGCCGACCGCGCTGGCCAACCTCGGCGTCGACCTGCGCGGCA
Organism: uncultured Actinomycetota bacterium; assembly: GCA_963717855.1. Taxonomy (GTDB): domain Bacteria; phylum Actinomycetota; class Actinomycetes; order Propionibacteriales; family Nocardioidaceae; genus Nocardioides. Next base: position 639,943 of record CAVQXF010000010.1, read on the forward strand.
AGATCGCCGAGGCGGCCCAGGACGGGCGGGCCGTCGCCCGCCTCACCGACCTCGGCTACGGCAACGCGCTGCGCGAGCTGTTCGCTCCGGCCACACCCGACGGCCCGGTGCCGGTGCCGCTGGTGCGGGCCGTTGTCGAGGTGCTCGGCGACTGGCGCCCGCCGGTGGACGGCATCGTGGTGGTGGAGTCGGCGACCCATCCGACGCTGACCGCCGACCTGGCCGACGGACTGTCGCGCTACCTCGAGGTGCCGGTCGTGGGCCGCTACGCGATCGTCGACCCCGACGTCGCCCCCGGCCAGGGTGCCGCCAACTCCGCGCAGCGGATCGCCGCGGTCGGTCGGCGCTTCAGTCTCCAGGCCGATGACCTGACGGACCAGCGGATCCTGCTCGTCGACGATCGGGTCGGCACCGGGTGGACCCTGACCCTCGCGGCCCGGGCGATCAGGTCCGCGGGCGCCGCCGAGGTCCGTCCGCTGGTCCTGGCGACCCAGTCCTGAGGGGTGGGGTCGAGGATCCCTGCCAGGATGTGGAGGACTAGACAGGCGGGCGTAAAATTCGGGAGTGAAACACGCCCACGTCCTCGCCTACTTCGCCGACGACCCGACGCGCAGCTACCAGCTCATCCAGTGGCTGCCCGTGCTGGAGCAGCTCGACCAGCTGCACCCGGTCGCGGTCGTCGCGCGTGACGAGCGATCCGCCGAGGTCCTGGACGCCCGGACCCGGCTGCCGATCGTGCTGGCGACGTCGTTCCCCGAGCTGACGGAGCTGTACGCCGCCTCGGACGCGAAGGTCGTCCTCTACTGCAACAACTCGATGCTCAACTTCCACTCGCTGCTCGACGGCCGCAAGCTGCACGTCCACATCAACCACGGTGAGAGCGACAAGCAGAGCATGGCGAGCAACAACGCGAAGGCGTACGACCGGGTCTTCGTCGCCGGCGAGGCCGCCGTGCAGCGCCACGAGGTCGGGCTTCTGGAGTTCGACACGGACCGACTGGTCCGTATCGGGCGGCCTCAGCTCGACCTGCGCCCGCCCGCCCTGCTGGAACCGACCGCCCGCCGTACCGTCCTCTACGCGCCGACCTGGGAGGGCGACGCGGAGTACAACGACTACACCTCCCTCGACACCCTCGGCGTCGACATCGCGCGCGCCGTGCTCGCCGTCGCGGATGCGCGCCTGGTCTACAAGCCGCACCCCAAGGTCGCGACCAGCGAGACCCCGGCCGTTCGGGACGCGCACCGCGCGATCCTGGCGATCCTCGACGAGGCCGTCCGCCGCGACCCGTCGGCCGGCCACCGGGCGATCACGGTCGGTGACATCCTCGCCGTCATCCCCGACTGCGACGCGATGGTCACCGACGTCTCCTCGGTCGGCCTGGACTGGCTCTACCTGCGCACCGAGAAGCCGATCTTCCTGACCGACCGCCACCTGCGACCCCGAGCGGCTGCGGCAGGACGTGCCGGTCAGCCGGTGCGCGGACGTGCTGGCCGAGGTGGACGTCGCCGACCTGACTGCGTTGATCACCGCCCGGCTCGATCACGACGAGCACCATCTCGCTCGCGTCGCGATGCGGCACCACTACTTCGACGACCTGCAGGTCGGCGCGAGCACGACACGGTTCGTGGAGTCGGTGTCCGAGCTGGTCGCCCTCCGGGACCGGCTCGTCGGTGGCCCCGGGCTGGACGAGGCCATCACGGCGTAGGGAGTCACGGCAGCTAGCGTGGTGTCGGTGATCCGTACCGCCCTGGCCCTCGCCGCTGTCCTCGCCTGTGTCGGCTGCTCCGACTCGTCCCCGTCCTCGTCCGGGACGGACGCGTCGTCGGCGGCCACGTCGGCCGCGTCGTCGCCCACCCCGTCGTCGACCCCGGCCGTCGCTGGGGAGATCGAGGGGACGGGCTACAGCTACGACGTCCCGGAGGGCTGGGGAGAACCGAAGACGAAAGTGCCCGGGTTCGATCCCGACAGCTTCGCGGTCGACCTCGGGGACCGCGACGGGTTCACGGACAACGTCAACGTCATCCTCTCGCCCGCCGGCGAGCTGAGCGCCGACCAGATCGAGGCCTCTGCCGAGAGCGAGCTGTCGGGCGCGGGCTTCCGCGACTTCACGCTCGAGGAGCGGGTCGACGTCGCCGGGAGCGAGAGCGCCCACGTGACCGCGACCGGGTCGGTGAACGACGCCGACTACAGGGTCGAGCAGTTCTACCCCACCACGGACGGCCAGACGTACGTCGTCAGCTTCTCGTTCAGCACGAGCGTGTCCGCCGCGGACCGGGCCGCGGTCGCCGACACCGTCCTGAGCAGCTGGACCTGGACCGCCTGATCACCCTGGACGGCGGGTAGAACACGTTCTACCCTGCCGGACATGGACAGACCTCTGCGCGTCATCCAGTGGACCACCGGCAACATCGGCCGGCGCTCGCTGCACGCGATCCTCGGCCGGACGGACATGGAGCTCGTCGGGGTCTACGCCCACGGCGCGGACAAGGTCGGCAAGGACGCGGCCGAGCTGTGCGGGTGGCCGGAGCCCACCGGGGTCCTGGCCACCGCCGACATCCCCGCGCTGATCGCGCTGGGCGCCGACGCGTGCTGCTACAACCCGCTCTGGCCGAGCGTCGAGGAGCTGTGCGGGCTGCTCGAGTCGGGGGTCAACGTCTGTACGTCGGCCGCCTGGATCACCGGCGGCAAGCAGTCGCCCGAGGACCGGGAGCGGATCGAGAAGGCGTGCGCGGCCGGCCGGACGTCGATCTTCGGCAGCGGCGCCCACCCGGGCATGACCAACATGGTGGGCATGGTGCTCAGCGGCTCCTGCGAGCGGGTGGACGAGATCCGGATCACCGAGTCGGTCGACTGCTCGACGTACGAGAGCGCCGAGACCCAGCGCGCGATGGGGTTCTCGCTCGACCCGGAGACGCCCGGACTGGCGGAGTCGGTGCGTCGGGAGAGCGAGGTCTTCGCCGAGTCGGCCGCGATGATGGCCGACGCGATCGGGGTGACCCTGGACCGGCTCACCTTCGACGTCGAGTTCACCGCGGCGACCGGAGACAGCGACCTGGGCTTCATGACGATCCCGGCCGGCACCGTCGGCGGCGTGATGGGCTACCACCGCGGCTGGGTGGGTGACCGCAACGTGGTCAGTGTCGGCTTCAACTGGACCATGGGCGAGCACACGGTGCCGCCCAAGCCGCTCCAGCACGGGCACGTGATCCAGGTCTTCGGGGTGCCCAACATGCGCACCGTGCTGCACTGCCTGCCCCCGAAGGACTGGAGCGAGGGCTTCATGGACCTCGGGATGATCTACACCGCGATGCCGGTCACCAACGCGGTGCCGTACGTCGTGGCTGCGCCGCCCGGCATCGTCACGCTCGCGGACCTGCCGCCGATCACGGGACGAGTGGCTGGTCTCACCGGGTGACGGTGGCACCAGCGCGTCAGTGACCGACCAGCATCGCCGGATCGACCTGGTGCTCGATCTTCTTGCGCGGCAGGAAGAACGCCGGGATCAGCACCAGTGCGACCAGGACGGCACCGATCAGGAAGACGTCGCCGAACACCTCGGCGGTCGCCGCGGGGATCTCGGCCGGCGGCGTGGCCGCCGTGACGTTGTCCAGGAGCCCGTTGGTCAGCAGCACGGTGAAGACCGCGGTGCCGATCGAGGCCGCGACCTGCTGGACGATGTTCATGAGCGTCGAGCCGCGGGCGATCGTGTGGTCGCGCAGGGTGGCCAGCGCCGAGGACATGATCGGCATCATCGTGCCGCCCATGCCGAGGCCCATCACGAAGAGCGAGAACATCAGGAAGCCGTACGACGTGGTGTCGGTCAGCGTCGAGAACATCGCGAGGCCGGTCGTGGTGACGGTGATGCCGACCAGCACGATCTTGCCGGGCCCGATCCGGTCGGCCAGGATCCCGGCGATCGGCATCGTGATCATCGCCCCGAGACCTTGCGGGGCCAGCAGCAGGCCGGCGTGCAGGGCGTCCTCGCCGCGGACCTGCTGGAAGTAGAGCGGGAAGAGCAGGCCGGCGCCGAAGAACGAGATCGCGAAGAGCGACATCGAGATCACGGCGACGGTCATGTTGCGGTTCTGGAAGAGCCGCAGGTCGATCAGCGGGTGGAGGTTGCCCCGGTAGAGCGCCCACGGGACGAACGCCACGATCAGCAGGGTGCCGATGACGACGGGCACGACGACCTTGGTGGCGTAGAAGGTGCCGGTCTCCGGGATCGTCGAGATGCCGAAGAGGAAGAGCGCGAGGCCTGGCGAGAGCAGCAGCATGCCGAGCCAGTCGAAGCTCTCGGAGGGGCGGACGTCGTCCTTGGGCAGCGCGATGGCGGCGTACACGATCGCGGCGATGGCGATCGGGACGTTGATCAGGAAGATCCAGTGCCAGCTCGCGACGTCGATCAGGTAGCCGCCCAGGATCGGGCCGAAGATCGGGCCGAGCAGCATCGGGATGCCCATCACGGCCATCACCCGGCCGATCCGCTCCGGGCCGGCCGCCCGGGTCAGGATCGTCATGCCCAGCGGCATCAGCATGCCGCCGCCCAGGCCCTGGAGCACCCGGAACGTGACCAGCATCGGCAGTGACGTGGCGAGCGCGCAGAGCGCGGAGCCGATCGCGAAGAGCACGATGGCGATCAGGTAGAGCCGCTTGGTGCCGAAGCGGTCGGCCGCCCAGCCCGTCACCGGGATCACCGCGGCGAGAGCCAACGTGTAGCCGGTCATCGTCCAGGCGACCTGTGCGGCCGTCGCGTCGAACACCTGCGTGAAGGTCTGCAGCGCGACCGAGACGATGGTGATGTCGAGGATCGACATGATGGCGCCCAGCACGACGACGCCGGCGATCACGAGGACGTCACGGTCGAGCCTGTCGGAGGCGGCCGGGGACGGCTGGGTGGGGGTCTCGGTGCTCACTCGACGAGGCTAGGCGTCACCACCGACGGGGGTCACGCGACTTTCGTCTCCCGGCGCAGTGGTCTTCGTCACCGGCGGAGTGCAGTCCCTAGGACGAGGGCGTGTCGGTGGCGCTGGGGCTCGGTTCCTCCGTCGGCTCGGACTCGTCGGACTCGCTCGGACTCCTCGGGCTCCGCCGAGCTGTCCGCGATCGCCTGCTCCAACGCTGCCACGGTCGCGGCGTCCACGACTCCGCTCGGCTTGACGCCGAGCTCCTTCTGGAACGACTCGAGCGCCTCCGTCAGCGCCGGCGTCCACTCACCGTCGATGGGACCGGTCCAGAACCCGGCGAGGCTCAGGGTCTGCTGGACGGCCGCCGTGGTCGCGACCGACTGCTCGGCAGCGTCGCCGCCCAGGTCGGCCAGTTCCGACTCCAGCGCGGCCGACGTCGCCTTGTCCATCGCTCCGGTCACCGGGAGCTCGTGTGCCTTCTGGAGCGACTGGACGGCGTCGACGGTGGCCGGGCCGTAGACCCCGTCCACCGTGGCGGTGTAGTGGCCCGCCAGTGCCAGGGACTGTTGCAGGGCGGTGGTGTAGTCGCTGACGGCCTCGGCCGCCTTCACCTGCTGCTCGTCCGTGAGGCACCCGACGTCGGACAGCAGGCTCAGCCAGGACATCTCGAGCGCCACGGCGGCCGCGTTGAGCTGCTGCGACGCCTGGACGAGCGGCGTCTCGTCGTTGATCCCCTCGACCGCCGAGTCGAGCTCCGACTTCGCCTGCTCGACCCGGGTGACCGACGCGGGAGGCGGTGACGGCACCAGCTTGGTCGCCTTGCTCGACGGCGTGGGCGTGGGAGTCGTTCCCTTCGCCTCGGCCAGACCTGCCTTGGCGTCGGCGAGGTCCTGCTCCGCGGCTGTCACGTCATCTCGGGCGGCCACCGCGGCGTCCGCGCTGTCGGCGACGTCCGCGGCCGGCTCGGCGAGGTCGGCGCCGGCGTCACGGACGTCGCCGACCGTGACCTCCCGGGTGGTCATCACGCCGCCGTACCGGTTCAACGCCACGAGGTAGCCGGCGCCCTGGTCGCAGAACTCGGCTGCCGCCGCCGTGGCGGCCTCCTTGGCTGCCGTCAGGTTCTCCTTCGCGTCGTCCACCTTGGCCTGGGCGAGTCGGACGGCGCCATCGCCGTTCCCCGCGTCGGAGCTGCAACCGGTCACGCTCAGACAGGCGCAGGCCGCTGCCGCGAGCCCGAGCCTGGCCGTCGTCAGCAGATGGTGGGGACTCGTCGGCATCTCTTGCCTCCAGGAGGAGTGCGCGGCCGGGTGGGTCCACGGGCGCGTTGTCTGGAGCGTGGAGAGCCTGGGGGTGGTTCCGCCTCACCCCTTCCGGGGCGGGGGACCCGCTCAGGCGAGCTGGGCCTCGATAGCACCCACGAGCGCCGGGTCCTCCGGGACGACGCCGGGGCTGAAGCGGCCCACGACGGAGCCGGAGCCGTCCACGAGGAACTTCTCGAAGTTCCATGTCACGTCGCCCGCCTCGCCCTTCTCGTTCGGGGTCTCGACGAGCGAGCGGTAGATCTCGTGGCGGTCGTCGCCGTTGACCTCGATCTTCTCGGTCATGGGGAAGGTGACGCCGTACGTCGCGGAGCAGAACTCCTGGATCTCGTCGGCGGAGCCGGGCTCCTGGCCCATGAACTGGTTGCACGGGAGACCGACGACGGTGAAGCCGCGCCCGGCGTACGTCTCCTGGAGCTGCTCCAGGCCGGCGTACTGGGGGGTCAGGCCGCACTTGCTCGCGACGTTGACCAGGAGGGCCGGCTTGCCGCCGGTGAGGTCGCCGAGCGTGGCGGCGGTGCCGTCGAGCCGGGCGATCGGGGAGTCGAGAATCGTCATGACGACGAGCGTAGGACGCCGCGGCAACCACCGTGTCGGTGTCTCGGGCTAGCGTCTCCACGTGTCCTTCGTGCCGCTCTCCGGTCCGGCGACCTTCCGAGCCGCCGAGCCGCCACGGGAGGGGGTCGTGGAGTTCACCGACGCGCGCCGCACGGTCGCCCTCCCGATCCGGGCGGCACTGCCGGTCCTGACGAAGGCGCGCAACCGCGAGGACCTGCATCCGAGCGTCGGGCTGCTGTCCGGGGCGGCGCTGCTGGGGATGCGTTTCGTGGCTGCCGGGAAGTTCGCGCCGAGCGCGCCGGCGGCAGGCGGGGGTACGCCGAGCTGGCGGATCAGCGGGCTGGACGAGGACGACGAGGAACGCATCGAGATGCTGGCCCGGGCCCAGCGCGACGACGAGCAGGTGGTGCGCGACCTGATCGATGCGGTGGCCGACGCGATGCCGCGGCAGCCGCCGGCGGAGGTGCCCGAGCGGCGGCCGACGGCGCTGCGCGGACCGACCTTCGAGGAGCGGCTCCAGACCCGGCTCGCCCAGCACCGGCGCGTCGACCCGGCCGACCTGCCTCAGCTGGTGCGGCTGTCGATCCGGGTCGAGGCCGACGAGGAGGAGCTGGTCGCGGGCGCCGTACGACTCGTGCCGCAGGTGCACGACGAGCAGAACCCGCTGCACCTCTGCGACCTGGCGATGCTGTGGACCCACGACGCCGACGAGCACGGGTTCGGCGAGCGGGCCCGCACGCACGCGACCATCGCGCTGCGCGCTGCCGCCGATGCCTGGCCGGTGCTCGACCGGCTGCTCGAGCTGCGGGTGCCCGACCAGCTCGTGCTCGACACCGACGAGCTGGTGAGCCTGCTCGACGAGGGCGTCGGTGCGCTGCGCGAGCGAGGCGTCGACGTGCTGTGGCCGCGCAGCCTGGGTCGGGACCTGAGCGCGACCGCGACGCTCGACCGGGTCGCTGCCGGCGCGACGCGCGAGGAGCCGCTCAACCAACCGCTGCTCGGGACCGAGGCGCTCTTCGCCTTCCGGTGGCAGGTGGCCCTGCACGGTGATCCGCTGTCCGATGCCGAGATGGACGAGCTGGCGTCGTCCGCGACTCCGTTGATGCGGCTGCGTGGCAACTGGACCGTCGTCGACCCGGCGATCGTCCGCAAGGCGCGCAAGCGGCTGCTGCGCACGGTGAGGCCGGCCGAGGCGGTCGCCGCCGCGCTGACCGGGGTCGTCCAGGTCGGCACCGACGCGGCCACGGGCGTGGACAAGCAGGAGCAGGTGATCGTCGGGGCCAGCCTGCTGAAGGTGCGTGACCAGCTGGTGAGCGCCGCGACCCGCGACCCTGTCGAGCCGCCGGCCGCCCTGACCGCGACCTTGCGCGACTACCAGCTGCACGGTCTCACCTGGCTCGCGGAGCTGACGTCGCTCGGCCTGGGGGCGTGCCTCGCCGACGACATGGGTCTGGGCAAGACGATCACCCTGATCTCCCTCCACCTGCACCGCCGCCAGGTCTCGACAGGCTCGACCACCGACAGGCCCGGTCCGACGCTGGTCGTGTGTCCCGCGAGCCTGCTGGGCAACTGGGAGGACGAGATCCACCGGTTCGCCCCGGGCACCCCCGTCGTACGTTTCCACGGCAGCGCCCGTGACCTCGCCGGTGCCGAGGACGGGTTCGTGCTCACGACGTACGGCACGATGCAGCGCGACGCCGAGCGGCTCGCGTCCGTGGGCTGGGACCTCGTGGTCGCCGACGAGGCGCAGCACGTGAAGAACCCGCGCACGTCGACCGCGCGCGCGCTGCGCACCATCCCGAGCGCGGCGCGGGTCGCGCTGACCGGCACCCCGGTCGAGAACAACCTGACCGAGCTCTGGGCCATCCTCGACTGGGCGATCCCCGGGCTGCTCGGCAGCCGCAACGCCTTCCGCAAGGCCTGGGCCGCGCCGATCGAGTCGGGCAAGGAGCCGAGCAAGGCGGCGCAGTTCGCGGACCTGATCGGCCCCTTCCTGCTGCGCCGGCGCAAGTCCGACCCGGGGATCGCGCCGGAGCTCCCGGCAAAGACCGAGACCGACCACCGGATCGGGCTGACCCGCGAGCAGGTGGTCCTCTACGAGTCCTTCGTGCGCGACATCATGGAGCGGATCGAGCGCGCCGACGAGGACACCCGGCGCGGGCTGGTGCTCAAGCTGCTCACGGGGCTGAAGCAGATCTGCAACCACCCCGCGCAGTTCCTGAAGCAGTCCGCGGTCAGGCTGTCCGGGAGGTCGCAGAAGATCGACCTGCTCGACGAGCTGCTCGGCACGGTGCTCGCCGAGGACGGCGCGGCGCTGGTCTTCACCCAGTACGTCGCGATGGGGCGCCTCCTCGAGGCACACCTGGACCGCGCCGGCGTACCCCACCAGTTCCTGCACGGCGGCACGCCGGTGCGGGAGCGGGAGGCGATGGTCCGGCGGTTCCAGGCCGGTGAGTCGCCGGTCTTCCTGCTGTCGCTCAAGGCCGGTGGCACCGGGCTCAACCTGACCCGCGCCGACCACGTGCTGCACGTCGACCGGTGGTGGAACCCCGCGGTCGAGGAGCAGGCGACCGACCGCGCCTACCGGATCGGGCAGACCCGCCCGGTGCAGGTGCACCGGATGATCACGCGGGGCACCATCGAGGAGAAGATCGCCGAGATGCTGGTGCGCAAGCGGGCGCTGGCCGATGCGGTGCTGGGCCGGGGCGAGGCGGCCCTCACCGAGCTCAGCAACGACGAGCTGCGCGACCTGGTCGCCCTGCGACCCGACGCGTTGGACGACTGATGACGGGTGGCGCGGTCCTCCACCCGCGGGTCGCGCCGCGTCGCGGCGGACCCCGGGCGTCGACGTGGTGGGGCAAGGCCTGGGTCCGGGCGGTCGAGGAGGCGTCGTACGCCGAGGCGGACCTGGCTGCGGCCCGCTCCCTGGCGCGGGGTGGACACGTCGGGCAGATCGCCGTCGAGCCGGGCCGGTACGTCGCCTCGGTGACCGATGCGCGAGGGCTCTGGACGGTCGGGGGGAGCCTGCCGGTCTTCGACGAGTCGGGTCTGGCCGCGCTGGTCGAGACCGTCGCCGCAGTGGCCGGCCGGGTAGCCGCCCTGGTGGCCGGCGAGCTGCCTCACGACCTGGTCGAGCAGGCCGACGAGTCGGGCGCCGAGCTGCTGCCGAGCGGCTACGAGCTCGGCTCCGTCTGCGGCTGCGACCACTGGACCGACCCGTGCGTGCACGCGCTGGCGGTGCTCTACCAGCTGGCGTGGCTCATCGACGCCGACCCGTTCGTGCTCTTCCAGCTGCGCGGGCTGCCCCGCGACGAGCTGCTCGCGCGGCTGCATGCACGCACCGTGAGCACTGCGGACGTCGACGTGGACCTCGACCAGGCGGTCGAGGCCGCGCTGTACGCCGCCCGGATCGTCGCCGAGGCCGACCTCAGCTGAGCGCGCCGAGCGCCATCCGGGTGAGCAGGCCGCGCATCGCCTCGTCCGGCAGCAGGCCGCTGTGCGGGGTGGAGTTGATGAGCCCGAACGCCGCGTGGGCCATCGACCGCGCGGTCGCGAGCTCGAGCCGGGGATGCAGCAGCTGCAGCTCGGCGGCCCAGAGGTCGACGTACTCCCGCTGGAGCGCCCGCACGCGCTCCCGGGCGTCGGCCGGCAACGACTCCCAGTCGCGGTCCTGCACCACGATCAGCGGTCGGTGCCGCAGCGCGAAGTCGACGTGCCAGTCGACCAGGGCCGTCAGTGCAGCCTGGGGGTCGGGCGTCTCGGAGACCCGGCGCCGGCCCTCCCGGAGCAGCTCCTCGCTGATCGAGACCAGCATCTCGGCGAGCATCGCCTGCTTCGACGAGAAGTGCTTGTAGAGCGCCGGCCCGGAGATCCCGCACGCCGCGCCGAGGTCGGCGACCGAGACGCCGTGGTAGCCGCGCTGGGCGAAGAGGTCCGCCGCCGTGGCGAGGATCTGGTCACGGCGGCTCATGGGTCCCAGGTTAGGGGCTGTTAACCCTGAGCGGTCCCGGTCTCGCCGTTCTGCTGCTCCGCGATCTGGCGGCGAACGTCGTCCATGTCGAGGCCCTTGACCGCCGTGATGACCTGCTCCAGCGCGGGCGCAGGAAGGGCGCCTGGCTGGCTGAAGACCAGGATTCCGTCGCGGAATGCCATCAGCGTCGGGATCGAGGTGATCTGCGCCGCGGCGGCCAGCGACTGCTCCGCCTCGGTGTCGACCTTGGCGAAGACCACGTCGTCGTGGCGCTCGGCCGCGGCTTCGTAGACCGGGGCGAACTGCATGCACGGACCGCACCAGGACGCCCAGAAATCGACGATGACGACGTCGTTGTCGACAACCGCCTGCTCGAAGGTGTCGGAGGTCAGCGTTGTGGTGGCCATGTAACCCCAACGGGCGGCGGCGGGGGATTTGTTCCGGGCCGGTGGACCCGCAGGTTAATGATCGCTAACCTGACGGGGTGAGCCACATGAGGGAGCTGGTGGATGAGCTGCGCGAGCGGCTCGCGGTCGCACGCACCGGCGGGAGCGAGGCCGCGCGGACCAAGCACACGGACCGCGGCAAGCTGCTCGTGCGCGACCGGGTGGACCGGCTGCTGGACCCGGGCAGCCCGTTCCTGGAGCTCAGCCCGCTGGCGGCGTACGACATGTACGGCGGGGGCGTGCCCAGCGCCGGCGTCGTCACCGGCATCGGCCGGGTCAGCGGCCGCGAGGTCGTGGTGGTCGCCAACGACGCGACGGTGAAGGGCGGCACCTACTACCCGCTCACCGTCAAGAAGCATCTGCGTGCGCAGACGGTCGCGGCCGACAACCGGCTGCCGTGCATCTACCTGGTCGACTCCGGCGGCGCCTTCCTGCCGATGCAGGACGAGGTCTTCCCCGATCGCGAGCACTTCGGCCGGATCTTCTTCAACCAGGCCAACCTCTCCGCCCAGGGCATCCCGCAGATCGCCAGCGTGATGGGCTCCTGCACCGCCGGCGGCGCCTACGTCCCCGCGATGTCCGACGAGACCGTCATCGTCCGCAACCAGGGCACGATCTTCCTCGGCGGCCCGCCGCTGGTGAAGGCCGCGACCGGTGAGGTCGTGACCGCGGAGGAGCTCGGCGGCGGCGACGTGCACGCCCGCACCTCCGGGGTCGTCGACCACCTCGCCGAGGACGACGCGCACGCGCTGGCCATCGTCCGCAGCATCGTCGGGACCCTCGAGCGCCGACCGGCCGCGCCGTCCTACGAGATCGCGCCGGTCGAGGAGCCGCACGAGGACCCCAGCACGCTGTACGACGTCGTCCCGGCCGACACGCGGACGCCGTACGACGTCCGCGAGGTCATCCGCCGCATCGTCGACGGCAGCCGCTTCCACGAGTTCAAGAAGCTGTACGGCGAGACGCTGGTCACCGGCTTCGCGCACGTCTGGGGTCACCCGGTCGGCATCGTCGCCAACAACGGCATCCTCTTCAGCGAGTCCGCGCTCAAGGGCGCGCACTTCATCGAGCTCTGCAACCAGCGCGGCATCCCGCTGATCTTCCTGCAGAACATCAGCGGCTTCATGGTCGGCAAGGAGTACGAGAACCGCGGCATCGCCCGCGACGGAGCCAAGCTCGTCACCGCTGTCGCGTGCTCGGTGGTCCCGAAGTTCACGGTCGTCATCGGCGGCTCGTTCGGGGCCGGCAACTACGGGATGTGCGGTCGCGCCTACGACCCGCGCTTCCTCTGGATGTGGCCCAACGCGCGCATCTCCGTCATGGGCGGGGAGCAGGCGGCCTCGGTGCTGGCCACCGTCGCGGGCCGACCCGACGACGAGGACCTCAAGTCGCCGATCCGCGAGCAGTACGAGACCCAGGGCTCGCCGTACTACTCCACCGCCCGCCTCTGGGACGACGGGATCATCGACCCCGCCGACACCCGCCGCGTCCTCGGTCTCGGCCTCGCAGCCGCGGCCAACGCGCCGATCCCCGCCCCGTCGTACGGCGTCTGGAGGATGTGACCGTGCTCGACTCCGTCTTCGTCTCCAACCGCGGCGAGATCGCCGCCCGGATCGCCCGCACCTGCGAGGCGCTCGGCATCCCCGTGACGATCAGCACCGGCGACTACCTCGACCCGGCCGCCCAGGTCGCCCAGGCGCTCGCTGCGGGGGCCCAGGCGGTCCACCCGGGCTACGGCTTCCTGTCCGAGAACCCCGCCTTCGCGCGGGCCGTGACCGCGGCCGGCCTGGTCTGGATCGGCCCGTCCGCCGAGGTCATGGAGCAGATGGGCCGCAAGGACGCCGCTCGCGAGATCGCCATCGCCGCCGGTGTCCCGGTGGTGCCGGCCGGGGTCTCGACGGGCTCGACCACCGAGATCGCCTTTCCGGTCCTCGTCAAGGCCGCGGCCGGCGGTGGCGGCAAGGGCATGCGCGTCGTCCGCACCGCCGAGGAGTACGACGAGGCGGTGGCCGCCGCCAAGCGCGAGGCGCTGTCGTCCTTCGGTGACGACACGATGCTCGTCGAGAAGTACGTCGAGCGCGGCCGCCACATCGAGGTCCAGGTGCTCGGCGACGCCCACGGCAGCGTCGTGCACCTCTTCGAGCGCGACTGCTCCACCCAGCGCCGGCACCAGAAGGTGCTCGAGGAGGCCCCGGCGCCGACGATCACGGCCGACGTCCGCGAGCTGGTGACCTCCAGCGCGGTCGCCCTGGCGCAGCACGTGGGCTACGAGAACGCCGGCACGGTCGAGTTCCTGCTCGACGCCGACACGGGCGCGGCCTACTTCCTGGAGATGAACACCCGGCTCCAGGTCGAGCACCCCGTCACCGAAGCCACGGTACGGATCCAGGGGCAGGGCCTCGACCTGGTCGAGCTCCAGCTCCGCGTGGCCGCCGGCGAGCCGCTGTCGATCAACCAGGACGACGTGTCGCTCAGCGGCCACGCCATCGAGGCGCGGGTGTACGCCGAGGACTCGTTCGGCGGCTTCCTGCCGCAGGCTGGCACCGCGACCCACGTCGAGTGGCCACGCGGCGCCGGTGTCCGGGTCGACCAGGCGCTGGCGAGCGGGCAGGTCGTGAGCACGGCGTACGACCCGATGCTCGGCAAGATCATCGCCCACGGCGCGACCCGGGAGGAGGCCCGTCGAGCGCTGGTGGCCGCACTCGACGAGACCACCATCCTCGGTCTGACGACCAATGTCGGCTTCCTGCGGGCGCTGGCCGCGAGCGACGAGTTCCGCGACGCCACCATCGACACCGCCTGGCTCGACCGCCACGAGGTCGCGGCGCCGGACCCGGCGCCCGCGCGGCTCGCTGCCGCCTGGGAGCTGCACCTGGCCCACCGCCAGGCGGACGGCCCCTTCCACGCCGACGGGTTCCGCGTCGCCGGCCCCCCCGCGCCGGTCGTCATCGAGCTCGACGAGCCGGTCACGCTGACCGGTCCGCCGCCCGCCGTCCGGCCGGTCGCGCTCGTCACCCCCAGCAGGGTCGAGGTCGTGCACCATGGTCAGCGCTTCGTCTTCGAGCCGCCCGACGTCTTCGGTGACCACGCGGCGGCCGCCGGGGATGGCACCATCACGTCCCCGATGCCCGGCACCGTGCTCGACGTACGCGTCACCGACGGCGAGCGCGTCGAGGCCGGTCAGGTGCTGCTCGTGCTCGAGGCGATGAAGATGGAGCTGTCGCTCAAGTCGCCGTTCGACGGCATCGTCGCCGGCCTCACCACGACCACCGGGGCGCAGGTCGCGCTCGGAGCCACCCTCCTGGAGGTGCATCCCGATGACTGAGCTCCCCACCGTCGTCCCGGCAGCGGGCCTGCCGTCCCAGGTCACGATCTACGAGGTCGGACCGCGCGACGGCCTCCAGAACGAGAAGGCGCTCGTCCCCACCGACGTCAAGGCGGAGTTCGTGCGGCGCCTGCTCGCCGCCGGCCTGCCGATCGTCGAGGCCACCAGCTTCGTGCACCCGAAGTGGGTGCCCCAGCTGGCCGACGCCGCCGAGCTGATGGAGCTGCTCGGCGAGGCCGGCCGTGACTGCCCGGTCCTGGTCCCCAACGAGCGCGGCCTCGACCGCGCGCTCGAGCTCGGGGCGAAGCACATCGCGATCTTCGGCTCCGCCACCGAGACCTTCGCGCAGAAGAACCTCAACCGCAGCCTGGACGAGCAGTTCGCGATGTTCGAGCCGACCGTACGACGTGCGCGCGACGCCGGCCTCGACGTCCGCGCCTACGTCTCGATGTGCTTCGGCGACCCGTGGGAGGGCCGCGTGCCGATCGACCAGGTCGTCGGCGTCGGCAAGCGGCTCTTCGACCTCGGCGCCAGCCAGCTCAGCCTCGGGGACACGATCGGCGTCGGCACGGCCGGCCACGTGACCGCGCTGGTGCGGGCGTTCGTCGACGCGGGTATGGAGATCGACCAGCTCGCGATGCACTTCCACGACACCTACGGCCAGGCCCTCGCCAACACCCACGCCGCGCTGCAGAGCGGCATCACGACGTACGACGCCAGCGCCGGTGGCCTCGGCGGCTGCCCGTACGCGAAGAGCGCCACCGGCAACCTCGCGACCGAGGACCTGGTGTGGATGCTCACCGGTCTCGGCATCGAGTGCGGCGTCGACCTGCAGCAGGTCGTCGACGCCAGCGTCTGGATGGCGGGGCACCTCGGGCGACCCAGCCCGTCGGCCGTCGTACGGGCGTTGGCGTAGCGACGGCTACCGCTACGGCAGAATCGTCCGCATGGCCGACGTCGTCTACCTCCATGTGGGGGCTCCCAAGACCGGGACCACCTACATCCAGGACCGGCTGGCGCTCAACCGCTCCCACCTGGCCCGCCACGACGTCCGCTACCCCATCGGCGCCCGCGCCGACATGTTCCCGGCGGCCCTCGACCTGATCGACCGACCGTGGGGCGGGATGCTCCCCGAGGTCAAGGGCGAGTGGGACGCGCTGGTCAAGCGGGCCCGGCGCAGCAAGGGCTCCGTCATCATCAGCCACGAGATCCTCGCCGGGGCCAGCCACGAGCAGGTCGAGCGGGCGATGGCCTCCCTGGCACCCGCCGACGTGCACGTCGTCCTCACCGCCCGCGACATCGCTCGCCAGGTGCCGGCCGAGTGGCAGGAACGCCTCAAGCACCAGGGTCGGGTGCCCTACGGCAAGTTCGTGCGACGGGTGATGGATCCACGGGTCCGAGGGGTGGCGGCCCGGTCCTTCTGGGACGTCCAGGGCGTCACCCAGGTGCTCGAGCGGTGGAGCCGGCAGCTCAATCCCGACCATGTGCACGTCGTCACGGTGCCGCAGGCGGGCGCCCCGCACGGGGAGCTCTGGCGTCGCTTCTGCCGTGCGGTCCAGGTCGACCCGGAGTGGGCCCCGCTCGACAGCGTGCGCCGCAACCCGTCCATCGGGGTCGCCGAGAGCGCGATGCTGCGCCAGCTGAACGGCCGGCTGCGCAAGGCCGAGCTGCAGCACGCCGACTACCGAGCGCTGGTGCGCCACCTGGTCGTCCACGAGACCCTGGCCGACCGGTCCGGGGTGCAGCGGCTGACCCTCCCGCCCGAGTCCTTCGACTGGGCGGAGGAGATCGCCGAGTCCTGGCGCGAGTGGATCGTCGGGGCGGGTGTCGACGTCGTCGGCGACCTCGAGGACCTGCGCCCGGTCCGGCCGGGGCCCGACGAGGTCTGGCTCGACCCCGAGCGAGCCCGGCCCCGCGACATCGCCGACGCCGCGCTCGAAGCCCTGGTCGCCGTGATCGAGGAGGCGGCGCGCCGCGACGACCCGGCCGACCAGCTCACCGCCCGGGTCTCCAAGGTCGCCAAGAGGCTGCGCGAACGATGAGCGGCAACGTCGACACCCCCGGTCTCCGTCGCGCCTGGGGCTGGGTGGACCACCTGCGCGAGGGCGGTGCGACACCCTGGGCCGCATGGGCCGGCGAGGCCGACTCCGGCGGCCGCTACCTCCCCGGGGCGCAGCAGCTCGAGCTGCTGCGCCGGCTCAACGCGGCCGGCCCGACCTCGCCGGACCTCGCCCGACGGGTGCTCGGCGCGAGCGCGCCCGGACGCGGCCGGCTCGACCTGGGGCTCGTCGGTGCGGCGGAGCCACGGACCTTCGCGATGGCCCCGGTCGACCCTGCGGACCTCTCCGCCCAGGAGCTGCTGCGGATCGCCTCGGGCCTGATCGCGGAGGACGTCCTCGCCACCGGTGCCCCCGCACCCGAGCGGCCCCCACGGGCTCTGCCCTGGCGAGCGCGCTACCGGCTCTCCGGCGACCCGGTCCTCACCGGTCCGCGTCGAGCGGACCTGATCGCCCAGGGGCGTCCGCCGAGCGGCCGCGGCTCGAAGGTGCTGGTGCTGGGCACCGACGTCGGCCAGATGCTGGTCGACATCTGGACCGCCCGCAGCCTCTCCCAGGGCGTGCAGGCGTGGCCGGCCTGGCTCGCTCGCGCGTCCCGCGCCGACGTGCTTCCGCCCCGGATCGACCTGGCGCGTACGGCGCAGCGCTGGTCCCAGGAGGTCAGCCGGGACCGGGTCCAGGTCGTCCTCGACCTCGACGCGCTGCCCCGTCTGGTCCGCGCGCGGCGGCCCCTGGCCACGGCGCCCCAGCTCTCGGCGGACGCCGTCGACCTGGCCCGGCGCGTCGGTGAGGTGCTGGGGGTGCTCGCCCTCCCGGAGCAGCGTCGGGCGCTGCTGCACCACACCCTGGTGCCCCGGCTGCTCGACGCGCCGGGGGAGCCGTTGGTGCTGCCGCGCCGCGACGCCTCCTGGGCGCGCGCGCACGCCCGACGGATGGGCGAGGACCTGCTGGAGGGTGGCTACGCTGTCCACGGCCGCCTCGACGGTCTGCTGCCCGTCGATCGACCCGGAGTCGGCGAGCCCTCGGACTCCGCGGTGCTGACGCTCGCACTGCGCCTGCTGTTGGAGAAGAAGTGAGCACCCGAGTCCTGCTGCACGTCGGCACCCCGAAGACCGGCACGTCGTACCTCCAGGACGTCCTCTTCCGCAACCGCCCTCAGCTCGCGGAGGCGGGGATCCTCTATCCCGCAGACCGCTTCGACTCGCACTTCCTCGCGGCGCTCGATCTGATGCGGATGCCCTGGGGTGGCCTCGAGCGGCAGGCGGTCGGGGCGTGGGACCGGCTGGCCCAGGAGGTGCGCGACCACCCGGGCACCGCGATCGTCAGCCACGAGATCCTGGCGACCGCGTCCCGGGCCCAGGTCGAGCGGGCCCTCGAGTCGCTCGGGTACGGCGCCGGCACCGAGATCCACCTGGTCGTCTCGGCCCGAGACCTGGTCCGCCAGATCCCGGCGGAGTGGCAGGAGAACATCAAGCACCGCGCCGAGCTGTCCTACCGCACGTTCCTCGACCAGATCCGCGACCCCACCCGGGACTCCCGGATCGGGAGCTGGTTCTGGGGCGTCCAGGAGCTGCCCGAGATCCTCTCCCGATGGGGTCACGACCTGCCGCCGGAGCAGATCCACATCGTCACCGTGCCGCCGCCCGGTGGTCCGAAGCACCTGCTGTGGGACCGGTTCAGCGCGGCCTTCGGCCTCGACGCGATCGAGCTCGACCTCGAGGCCGAGCGGGCCAACCCGTCGATGGGCGTGCCCGAGACCACCCTGCTGCGCCGCATCAACCGGGTCTCCAACGTCGAGCTGGAGCCGGGGGACTACCGGCCACTGGTGCGTGAGGTGCTCGCCCACCAGACGCTGTCGAGGCGCACCGGCTCGCCCCGCCTCGCCCTGCCGCCGGACCTGCACCCGTGGGTCGCGGAGGTCACCACGTCGTGGATCGAGGAGATCGAACGCCGGGGTTACGACGTCGTGGGGGACCTGGCCGACCTGACCGGCGGCCCGCCGGCCGCCGGGTACGTCGAGCCCGACCAGCCGGACGAGTCGCAGGTGGCCGAGGCGGCGCTCGAGGCGATCAAGGCGCTGCTGCTCGAGGGCGCCCGGCTGCGCCGCCGCGAGGGTGAGGTGCAGGCCGAGCTGCTCGAGGCGCACCGAGCGCTGGAGCGCTCCTACCTGCGCCCGACGTACCGCTGGCGCGAGCGGACCGTGCGCCGGCTGCAGGACAGCGGCGTCGGGAGCCGGGCGCTGGAGGTCTACCGCCGGGCGCGCGGGCGCAGCTCGGAGCCGGCGTAGCGCCCGATCTGGTACGTCGCGACGCCGTCGACGCCCATGCCGACGATGCCGCCGACGACCGGCACCCGGCGCGCGACCGCGATCGCCGCGTGCTTGCCGGCCACCTTGGTCACCAGCTCGGAGGTGACCTCGGCGCAGAGCACCCGCTCGATCGCCGGGTCGTGCACGGGCGCCGTCGCGATCGCCATCGGGGGCGCCGGGAGCGTGCGTGCCTCGACCAGGGCGTCGACCTTGTCCTCGCCGAGCATGCAGGCCAGGACGGCGTTGCGCACCCGCGGGTCCTCGAGGTCGTAGCCGCGCAGGTGGGCGATCACCGACACCATGCGGGCCTGGATCAGTGCGAGGCCGGTGATGTTGGTGGGGATGGTGACCATCGCGGTGAACGCGCCGCCGACGCTGGTCAGCATGCCCTGGGCGCCGGCGTAGCGGACGTGGTCGTCGATCACGGACCGCACGGCTCGCTTGTCGCGGCCCTTGGCCTCGTGGAGCGCCTTCTCCGCCGACTTCGCGGCGGGCGGTAGCGGGCCGATCCCGTGGATGGCGCGGTGCAGTGCCTCGCGGACGAACGAGGCGTTCAGCTCGGGCGCGAGCGCGGGCAGGCGCGGCGCGACGTACTTGCCCGCCGCTGCGGTGAAGCTGCCCTTCGCGCCCATGCCCTCGATGGTACGGACCCGGTCGGCAGCGACCGCTACGGTCGGGGTCGTGCCTCCCGTCGAGCCTGCGCCCTCGCGCTGGACCTTCGGCGACCCCGCCGGCTTCGACCCCCTCGACGACCTGGTCGGGATCGGCGCCGACCTGGCGCCGGGCACCCTGCTGACGGCGTACCGCCGGGGGCTCTTCCCGATGCCCTCGGGCACGTCGGGCGACCCGATGTACTGGTTCTGCCCGGTGCGCCGCGGGGTCCTGCCGCTCGACGCGCTGGTGGTCTCCAAGTCGCTGCGGCGCTCGTGCCGCACCTTCGAGATCCGGGTCGACACCGCCTTCGCCGAGGTCGCCGACGCGTGCGCCGACCCGAGCCGGCCGCAGGGCTGGATCGACAGCGACATCCGCGCGGCCTACCTCCGGCTGCACGAGCTCGGCTGGGCGCACTCCGTCGAGGCCTGGCGTGAGGGGCGGCTGGTGGGCGGGCTGTACGGCGTCGGCATCGGCGGGCTGTTCGCCGGCGAGTCGATGTTCCACCGGGAGCGGGACGCCTCGAAGGTCGCGCTGGTCGCGCTGGTCGAGGGCCTGCGGGAGAGCTGCTCGGACGAGCGGCTGCTCGACGTGCAGTGGTCGACCCCGCACCTGGCGTCGCTGGGCGTCGTGGAGGTGGGTCGCGACGAGTACCTGCGCCGGCTCTCCCGGGCGCTGCGGGTGCGTGAGCCGGCGTTCTTCGGGGAAGGTGGAGGCTGACCGACCACGACCGAGGGAGACGACGTCCATGAACTCTGCAGTGAAGATCGCCGGGGCGGCGCTGCTGCTCGGCGGCCTGGCCGGTTGCGGCGGGAGCGACGGGGACGAGGCCGAGAGTGCGCCGAAGTCGGCGTCCAAGGACGGGTTCTGCACCGAGTTCAACGGCCTCTACGACCAGCTGCTCGCCGGCGGCGGTGACACCTCGGCCTCGATCACGGGCATCAAGAAGTGGGCCGACGACATGGCCGAGTACGGGACGCCGAAGGAGATGAGCGACGAGGCCCGCAAGGGCTTCGAGGTTGTGGTCGCCACCATCCAGGGCCTCGAGGCGGACACCACGCTCAAGGAGTTCCAGAACCTCGACGACGACCTGTCGGCCGCGGACGACAAGGCCGCCGAGGCCTTCGGCGACTGGACCACCGACAACTGCCCGAAGCCGGACCTCGACCTGCCGTCCCCCAGCTCCTGACCGGGTGGGTGCTGCGGGTCAGACCACGCGCGGCGGCTGGCCGGTGTCGCTGACCATCGGCCGGCCGGCCGCAGCCCAGTCCAGCATCCCGCCCTCGAGGTTGACCACGTCGTAGCCCTGCTCGGCCAGCCAGGCCACGACCTGCCCGGAGCGGCCGCCGACCTTGCAGACCACCAGGGTCTGCCCGCCGCCGACCTCGTCGAGGCGCTCGGGCAGGTCGTTCATCGGGATGTGCACCGCGCCGTCGATGTGCCCGTGCTCCCACTCGAAGGGCTCACGGACATCGAGGACCGACAGCTCCTCGGGGAGCGGGTCGGGCACGGCGTCGACGGTCACGGTCTGGATCTCGCTCATGGTCGGTCACTCATTTCAGGAGCTTGCTCATGCGGCGGTCGGCGAGCGGCTTGCCGCCGGTCTGGCAGGTCGGGCAGTACTGGAGGCTCGAGTCGGCGAAGGACACCTCGAGCACGGTGTCGCCACAGACCGGGCACGGCTTCCCGGTCTGTCCGTGCACCGCCAGGTTGGACTTCTTCTCGCCCTTGAGCTCGCTGGCGTGCAGGCCGCGGGAGCGCTCGACCGCGTCGCCGAGGGTGGTGCGCAGGGCGTCGTACAGCGTCGCGATCTCGTCGTCGGTGAGCCCGCTGGCCGGCTTGAACGGCGACATCCTCGCCGCGTGCAGGATCTCGTCGGAGTAGGCGTTGCCGATGCCGGCGATCGTGCTCTGGTAGCGCAGCACGCCCTTGAGCTGCTTGCGTCCCTCGTGCTGGAGGATCTCGGCGAACCGCTCGATCGTGAAGTCGTCGGTGAGCGGGTCCGGCCCCAGGCGGGCGATGCCGGGGACGTCCTGCGGGTCGCGGACGACGTACGCCGCCAGGCTCTTGCGGGTGCCGGCCTCGGTGATGTCGAGGCCGGACTGGTCGTCGAGGACGACGCGCAGCGCGAGCGTCGACTTGCTGCTCGGCTTCGGCGGGATCGTCGGCACCTCGTCGCGCCAGCGCACCCAGCCCGCGCGGGCGAGGTGCAGGCAGAGGTGGAGGCCGGACGCCTCGAGGTCGAGGAACTTGCCGTGCCGCGTCACGTTGTCGACCATCGTGCCCTCGAGGGCGGACAGCGGCGGGTCGAAGGTCTTGAGGGCGCTGAAGGCCGCGATGTGGATCTTCGCGATGGCGTGGCCGTCGAGCCGGCCCCTCAGGTCGAGGGCCAGGGCTTCCACCTCGGGCAGCTCGGGCACGGTCTGAGTCTAGGCAGAACCGGTGACAGCGGTTGGGTGTCGGGAGCATCATGGAGGGGTGTCCGCCGTACGTCCGTTGCCGGAGACGGGGTCGATCTTCCTCGACGCCCGCGGTGGCGACCGTGCGCTGCGCGTCTCCTGGCACCAGGAGGCCGGCATGGTGGTGCTGTCCCTGTGGCGCGAGAACGTCTGCTCCGGCTCGTTCCGGCTCTCGATCGACGAGGTGCCGGCGTTGATCGAGATGCTGCGCGCGGGCCTGGTGCGCTCCTACGAGGACGCCCGCGACCGGCTCGGTGTGGTGGGGTCCGAGTCGGCCTGAGGCTGCGCTGCGTCGTCCCCGTCGGATGTAACGCCGGGTTATCTGCTGTTCCCGGGGTGCTGCAGCACGGCGGTAGAGCCGGTAACCCGGCGTTACAGCCCGGCCCGCCGCCGCGCCGCAGCATCTCTACCGATTTTCCTAGACCCCCGGATACCGTCCTCGCATGGACCCGATCCGCAACCCCTACGCCCCCGGTGCCGGTCAGCGACCGCCCGAGCTGGCGGGCCGCGACCGCGAGCTCCAGCAGTTCGAGGTGACCCTCGAGCGGGTGGCCGCCGGCCGGCCCGAGCGGAGCATGGTGCTGTCCGGACTGCGCGGGGTCGGTAAGACGGTGCTGCTCAACGCGCTGCGCGGCCAGGCCGTACGGCGGGCCTGGGGGACCGGCAAGATCGAGGCCCGTCCCGACCAGAGCATCCGGATCCCGGTCGCGCAGGCGGTGCACGCCGCCGTGCGCGAGGTCGCTCACCGCCACCGCGACCCCGAGCGGGTGGACGAGGTGGCTGGGGTGCTGAAGAGCTTCGCGCTGCGCACCGGCCTCGACGACCGCTTGTCCGCCTCGCGCGGCGGGAGCCGGTGGACCCCGCCGACCGACGTCGTCGCCGCCCGGGGGCGGGCCGACTCGGGCGACCTCGAGCTCGACCTGGTCGAGCTCTTCACCGACGTCGCGACCCTGGCCGGCGACCTCGGCGTCGGCGTCGCGCTCTTCATCGACGAGATGCAGGACATCGCCACGCCCGAGCTCGCCGCTCTCTGCGGCGCCTGCCACGAGATCAGCCAGCAGAGCGCCCCGCTGATCGTCGTCGGCGCGGGCCTCCCGCACCTGCCCGTGGCCCTCGCCGCATCCAAGTCGTACGCCGAGCGCCTGTTCCGCTACGCCTCGGTCGACCGGCTCCCCCGGGAGATGGCCGACCGCGCCTGGCGGCTGCCCGCGGCCGAGGAGGACGTCGACTTCGAGGACGATGCCCTCGACGAGCTCTACCGCCTCACCGACGGCTACCCCTACTTCGTGCAGGCCTACGGCAAGGTCACCTGGGACGCGGCCGTCGGGACGCCGATCCGGGTGGCCGACGTACGCGCTGCGGCGCCAGAGGCCGAGGCCGAGCTCGCCGTCGGCTTCTTCGGCGCCCGCTACGACCGTGCGACCCCGGCCGAGCGCGACTACATGACGGCGATGGCCGACCTCGGCGTCGACCGCGGCGACGGCAACGTCGACGGCCCGATCTCCACCGCCGACGTCGCCGCCCACCTGGCGCGCAAGCCGCAGTCGCTCTCGCCGGCGCGCGACGGGCTGATCAAGAAGGGGCTGGTGTTCTCGGCCGAGCGGGGGAGCGTGGCCTTCACCGTCCCGCACTTCGGGAGGTTCCTGCGCTCGCGGTGACGTCTAGACCGGATGGCCAGGTCTCGTGGCCGAAGTCCAGACTCGGTCGGCGGCGTGGCCGCGGGAGGCGGTCGCCATGGCAC
Source organism: uncultured Actinomycetota bacterium (assembly GCA_963717855.1). Taxonomy (GTDB): domain Bacteria; phylum Actinomycetota; class Actinomycetes; order Propionibacteriales; family Nocardioidaceae; genus Nocardioides. The sequence continues at coordinate 663,681 of CAVQXF010000010.1, forward strand.
AGCCACAACGGGCACGTGTGGCCCCATCGAGGGTGCTCCTGGTCGCCTGCGCCGGCGCCTTCCTGGCCTTCCTCGACGCGACCATCGTCAACATCGCCTTCCCGTCGATCGTCGCCTCCTTCCCCGGGACGTCGGTGGGGGACCTCTCGTGGGTCCTCAACGCCTACAACATCGTGTTCGCCGCGTTCCTGATCGTCTTCGGTCGGCTCACCGACCTGGTCGGTCGCCGGCGCGTGTTCATCGCCGGTGTGCTCCTGTTCACGGTGGCCTCGCTGCTGTGCGCCCTTGCGCCGTCGGTGTCGTTGCTGGTGGCCGCCCGCGTCATCCAGGCTCTCGGCGCGGCCATGCTCGTGCCCGCGTCCTTGGCGCTCGTGATCGAGGCGTTCCCCGACGACCGGCGGGCGCACGCGATCGGCCTCTGGGGAGCGACCGCAGCCGTCGCTGCCGGACTCGGACCGCCCATCGGAGGTGCCCTGGTCCAGCTCGGTGACTGGCGCTGGGCATTCCTGATCAACCTGCCGTTCGGTGCCGTGGCCCTGTGGGCGGCCCGTCGCGAGCTCGTCGAGAGCCGGGCGCCGGGGCGTCGTACGATGCCGGACCTGCCGGGCGCGGCTCTGCTGGCCGCCTGCCTGGCGCTGCTCAACCTCGGGATCATCAAGGGCTCCGACTGGGGCTGGACCAGCCCGGCGGCGATCTCGACCTTCTCCGTGACCGCGGTCCTGCTGGCGCTGTTCGTCCGCAGCTCGCAGCGGCACCGCTCGCCGCTGCTCGACCCGGCGCTCCTGCGGATCCCGTCCTTCAGCATCGCCACGTTCGCCACCGTGGTGGCCGGCTTCGGCTTCTTCGCCTACATGCTCACCAACGTGCTCTGGCTCCAGTACGTCTGGGGGTACGACGTCCTGCGGGCCGGCCTGGCGCTGGTGCCGGGTGCGCTGGTGGCCGCGGTCGTGGCTGCCCGGCTCGGCCCCCTGGCCGATCGCCACGGCTACCGGCGCTTCGTGGTCCCGGGTGCCGTCGTCTGGGCCGGCGCCTATCTCTGGTACCACCAGCAGGTCGGCGTGGTGCCTGCCTTCTGGGCCGAGTGGCTGCCGGGCCAGGTCCTCAGCGGCATCGGCGTCGGTGCGACCCTGCCCCTCCTGGGGAGCGCCGCCCTGGCCGCGGTCCCGGGCGGGCGCTACGCCACCGCGTCGGCCGTCGTGTCCAGCGCGCGCCAGCTCGGCGGTGTGCTCGGCATCGCGGTCCTGGTCGTGATCATCGGCGACCCCACCCCGGCGACGGCGGTCACCGTCTTCCGCGAGGGCTGGATGCTGTCGGTCGTCGCGTTCCTGGTGGTCGCCGTGTCCGCCCTCCCGCTCGGCCGCCTGCACACGTCGGCCGAGGACGAGGACGTCGACGACGGCGAGTCGGCCCGGATCCAGGCACCGGAGCCGCCGGCCCCGCCGCCGACCCCGGTGGCCGAACCCACCGGCACGCCGACCGATCTCTCCGACGTACCGATGTTCGACGGTCTGCCGCTCGACGCGCGGCGCCTCCTCGAGGCCGCGGCCCGGTTGAGGGTCGTGCCGGCGGGGACCTGGCTGCTCCGGGAGGGCGACCCGCCCGGCTCGGCGTACGTCGTGCGACGCGGCCGACTCGAGGTCAGCGTCGGCGGGCGGCTGGTGCGCGAGCTGGGTCCGGGCGACGTCCTGGGCGAGCTGGCGCTGATCACCGGCGAACGACGCTCGGCGAGCGTCCGGGCCCGCCGCGACTCAACGGTGCTCGAGGTGCCACGCGCGGCGCTCCAGGAGGTCCTGGCGACCGACCTCTCGGCCTCGCGGTTCGTGCTGGCCCAGGTGGTGGAGCGGCTCCGCACCTCCGGTGCGGCGCCGGAGCGGGTTCGACCGGCCCTGCCCGCGGTGGTGGCAGTGGTCGGGATGCACCGGGGCAGCGGCGCCGACGGTGTCGCGGAGGTGCTGGGCGCCCGCCTGGCGAGGCACGGTTCCGTGGTCCGGCCGGGGGTGCTGGAGCCCGAGGGTCTCGACCGGGCCGAGGCGGAGCACGACCGGGTCCTCCTCGTCGCCGACGGGGGAGGTGGCGAGGTCGACGAGGCGTGGCGCGACTTCTGCCTCCGCCAGGCCGACGCCGTCGTCCTGGTGTCCGGGGCCGATGAGGACGTGCGCGAGGTGACCTCCGCCCCGGTCCGGCAGCCGGACGTCGTGCTCCTCGGTCCCGATCCCGGCCCGGAACGGCGCGCTGCCTGGGTCGCCGCCACCGACGCCTGGCAGCTGACGGCGGTCAAGGGGGACCTGAACTCGGGCCTGCGCGCCCTGGCCGACCGGCTGGCCGGTCGATCACTCGGGATCGCGCTCGGCGGCGGCGGTGCTCGCGCGTTCGCGCACGTCGGGGTGTTGCGCGAGCTCGCCGACGCCGGCCTCCACGTCGACCGGGTGTCCGGGAGCAGCATCGGCGCGGTGATCGCGGCGCTGCACGCCTCCGGTCTCGACGGTGAGGACCTGGAAGAGGTCTGCTACGCCGAGTGGGTCCGCCGCCGCCCGTTCAGCGACTGGCGCGTGCCCACCCAGTCGATGGCGAAAGGTCGGCGGGTACGGGCTGCGATGGTGCGAGCCTTCGGCGCGGACGCGGTGCTCGAGGGGCTGCCCCACCAGGCGCACGTCGTCAGCACCGACCTGGTCTCACGCACCCGACAGGTGCATCGCCGAGGCAACCTCGTCGACGCCGTCCAGGCCTCGGCCCGGCTGCCGGTCCTGTTCGCCCCGATGCCCGACAACGGTGGTCGGCTGCTCGTGGACGGCGGCGTGCTCGACAACCTGCCGGTCGACCTGCTCACCGAGCGGGACGAGGGTCCCGTCGTGGCGGTCAACATCTCCATGGGCGGCAGCGGGTCCGGCAGTGGCCGGACCCGGACCGGGCCCCCGAGGGTCCCGGCGCTCGGTGAGACGCTGCTGCGCACGATGATGATCGGCAGCGGCGGGGCGGTCGCCGCCGCCCGCGCCCAGGGCGCGTGGGTGCTCACCCCGCCCACGCTCGGGGTGGGGCTGCTCGAGTTCCACCAGCTCGACCGGATGGTGCAGGCCGGCCGCGCCGCGGCCAGGGCGTTGCTCGAGGAGGCCGGGGGGGACCTCGCAGTCCCGGTCCTGCCGGACCTGTCTGCGTCCGACCCGCCGCCAGCCCCGGCCCGCGACCTCCTCACCTCGACGTGACCCGGCTCCGGATCGACGAGGGCTGAGCGTGCGGATCCTCGTCGTGTCCGACCTCCACTACCGCCTCCCGCACTACGACTGGCTGCTCGCTGCGGCGTCCGAGGTCGACGCGGTGGCCGTCGTCGGCGACCTCGCCGACGTGGTCAGCCCCGTCCCCCACGAGATCCAGACCGTCGTCCTGACCAACTACCTCACGATGCTCGCCGAGCGCGCACCGCTCTTCGTGGCCTCGGGCAACCACGACCTCGACGGCCCGGGTCCCCACGGTGAGCAGGTCGCGACCTGGCTGCAGCAGCTCGACCTGACGGACCTCCACGTCGACGGGGCGAGCGTCGACCTGGGCGACGTCCGGCTCACGGTCTGCCCGTGGTGGGACGGTCCGGTCACCCGCGACCAGGTCGCGGCCCAGCTGGCGGCCGCCGCGGTGGACCGACCGGCCCGCTGGATCTGGCTCTACCACGCGCCGCCGGCGGGGACCCCGTTGTGCTTCGACGGCCGCCGTACCTTCCCGGACCAGGACCTCGCCGACTGGATCGCCGAGCACCGCCCCGACGTCGTGCTCTGCGGGCACATCCACCAGGCGCCGTGGGCGGACGGCGGGTCCTGGCAGGCCCGGCTGGGCGAGACCTGGGTCTTCAACGCAGGCAAGCAGATCGGCAAGGTCCCGCCCCACATCACCCTGGACACGACCGCTGGGACGGCGCACTGGTTCGGCGTCTTCGAGTCGGAGACCGTGGACCTGGGGGCGTAGCACGCCGTCCGTCAGGCCGGGTGCTCGTGACCGTCGTCCGGGTCGCGCACGGACCCGGTGCGGGCGCTGGGCCCCTGGTGGTGCACGAGTCGGTCCAGGATCTGGTCGAGGTGGGCCAGGTGGCCCTCGGCGTCCGCGAACTGCTGCTTGACGTCCACCAGGTAGCGCGTCACCCCGTCGAGCCGGGCGGCCGTGGTCCGCAGCACGGCGATCGCGGCGCCCGGTCGCTCGAGGAGGAAGGTCATCGGATCGTCCACGACCCGGACCTCGACGTCCTCCGCCGCGCGGACCGTTGCCGTGGCAGACCTGCCCAGCACGACCGACATCTCGCCGAAGACCGAGCCCACGGTCCCGATCCGCGCGAAGGCCGTGCCGTCCCGCTCGATCACGACGGAGCCCGAGACCAGGACGAACATGGTCCCCGGCGGCGAGCCCTCGGCGATCACCACCTCGCCCGACGCGATGGTCCGGAGGGGGAGGTCCGCGCTGAGCGCGAGCAGGTCGGCCACGGCCCCAGTCTGCTGGAGTCGTGGGCTATCCGACAGGGGTGGCGCCTTCGCTAGGAGGCGCCCGGCTCGTCTACCTCGGAGCCCGGGGCGTGGGCGAGGTAGCTCCACCGCGCCTCCTCCGCCGCGGCGCGGGCTCCACTGATGCTCGTGACCGCCGACAGGAAGCCGGCGCTGCCGAGGACGCACAGCTCGACGGGACCCTGTGCTCGGACCGTCATCGTGCGCCTCGCGCCCCCGAGCAGGGCGATCTCGCCGAAGCCCTCTCCGGTCGACATCCGGCGTACGACGCGCTGGTGGTCGAGCACCTCGACAGCGCCGTCGGCGATGACGTAGAACCCGTCGCCGACGTCGCCGGCCTCGAACACGGTGCCGCCGGCCGGCACCGTGGTGCGGTGCAGGTCGCGGCCGAGCTGCTCGAGCACCGGCACCGGCAGGGGACGCAGCATCGGGACCCGGCGGAGCAGGTCGATGTCATCGGTCCGCACGGCGACGGACCTGTCGATCCTGGTCAGCCGCGACCAGGCGAGCAGGCACACGACCGGGGTCACGGCACCGACGGCGAGCAGGGCTCCCCGGGCGCCGAGGAGCCCGATCAGCAGCGGCGCGAGGAGCGAGCCGAGTCCGACGGCCAGTGCGCCGGCGCTCTCGAGGACGCCGAAGACGCGCGCGAGCACTGCGTCGGGGACCATCCGGCCGATCAGGGTGAACGCAGTGACGTCGACCAGGGCGTTGCCGACGCCGATCACCCCGGCCGCGAGCATCGCGACCAGGTAGGAGGGGGCCAGCCCGATCAGTGCGAGGGGTGCTCCCCACAGGACGATCGCGACGCCCAGCCACCGGGTCATCGCACGGCTTCCGACAAGCCGGGTGCAGAGCACGCTGCCAGTCAGGGCGCCGATGCCGACCGCACCTTGGAGCACCCCGACTCCCGACTCGGGTCGGTCGAGCAGGTCGAGGGCGATGACGAGGACGAGGACGGTGAAGGCGCCGCGGATCGCGGCCTGCAGGACGACGAGGCCCACCACCACGGCGACGGAGCCGTCGGACACGACCGCGACCACTCCTTCACGGACCTCGGCGCCGAGGTTGCGTGGCCGCGTCGACGGCTGGGCGATCCGCTCGTAGGCGAGGCGGACCAGCAGGAGAGCCGAGGCGAGGCTGCATGCCCCGGCGAACACGAACACCGCCGCGACGTCGGCCACGCTCACCAGGAGGGCGGCCACCAGCGGACCGACGATCACGCTCACCGAGTCCAGGGCCGCCCGCGTCACGTTGACCGACGCCAGCTCGTCGGGCGTGCGGCACAGGGAGGGCATCAGGGCCGAGTGGCTCGCCCGGAACGGCGTGAAGGCGACGGTCGAGACGACGGCCAGGGCGTAGACGACCGGGACCGGTCCGCCGGCGAGCAGGACCGGAGCGACCAGGAGGGTGGCCAGCCCCCGCACCACGCTCGTGACGACCAGCACCCGCTCGCGAGGCAGGCGGTCGGCGTACGCCGTGACGACCGGCGACAGCAGGGCGGCGGGGACCAGCCTGAGGACCCCGACGACGCCGACGGCCAGGGCTCCGCCGTCCGCGTACGCGACCAGGCTGATGGCCACGGTGAAGGCCCACTCCGCGGTGAACGCGAACCCGAAGGACAGGAGGGATCGCACGAGCGAACGGTTCCCGAGGGTGCCGACGTGAACGCTCATCGCCCGATGTTCACACGACTGAGTGCACCGCGGCTGGTTTCGTGATGCCAGAATGTGAAGACTCGGGAAGCCCACCGTTGAGGGGATCCGATGTCGCAGAGGCTGCCCGGGGACAATCCTCAGGCCTACATCCCGGCTGACCGCCGCCGCGCGCTCGCACGCGGGGAGGATCTTCCGACGCGGGCCACCGGGGCGGCGCTGTTCGTCGACATCTCCGGCTTCACCCCACTCACGGAGGCCTTGGCGCGCGAGCTCGGCGAACGACGCGGCGCCGAGGAGCTGGGCGCCACCCTCGACCGCGTCTTCGCCGCGCTGATGGAACCGCTGCACGCCTGGCGGGGCAACGTCGTCTACTTCAGCGGCGATGCGGTGACGGCGTGGCTCGACGGTGACGACGGCAGCCGGGCTGCGGCGTGCGGCCTGGCCATGCAGGAGGTGATGGGCCAGGTCGGGACCATCGTCGGGCCTGGCGGACGCGCGGCCGAGCTGGGGGTCAAGATCGCGGTGGCTGTGGGAGACGTGCACCGCTTCGTCATCGGTGATCCGCGGGTCCAGCTCGTCGATGTCCTCGCGGGGCAGCTGATGGACTCCCTGGCCGCCGCCGAGGCCGAGGCGGAGCCCGGCGATGTGGTCCTGGACGCGGGAGCCCTGGCCTCGTTGGGCGAGCTGGCGACCCTGCACGCGGTTCGCGAGGGTGGGCTCGGACCCGTGGGGGTGCTGGCGACGCTGGTGGCCGCCCCGCCCGCGCTCGATCCCTCTCCCGACTGGCCCGACCTCCCGGAGGACGTCGCCCGCCAGTGGCTGCTGCCCCCGGTGTGGGAGCGGATGGTGGCCGGCCGTGGCGAGTTCCTCGCCGACCTCCGCCCTGCTGTCCCGATCTTCGTGCGTTTCGGCGGGCTCGACTTCGAGGGTGACCCCGAGGCGCCGCAGGTGCTCGACGAGTTCGTGACGCGGGCCCAACGCGCGCTCAACGAGCAGGGTGGGTGGGTGCTGCAGCTGACGATCGGCGACAAGGGCGCCTACCTGTACGCAGTCTTCGGGTCGCCGGTCGCCCACGAGGACGATGCAGCCCGGGCCTGCGAGGCAGCGCTCCGGCTGCTCGAGATCGCCGAGGAGATGCCGATCAGCGACGTCCAGGTGGGCGTCGCCGCCGGCCCGCTGCGCAGCGGCACCTACGGTCACTCGCAGCGACGTACCTTCTGCTGCCTCGGGGACGCGGTCAACCTTGCGGCCCGGCTGATGACCCGAGCGCCGGTCGGCGGAGTCTGGGTGCACGGGGACGTCGCCGACGCCGCGGGCGAGCGGTTCGTGTGGGACGAGGTCGCGGACATCACGGTGAAGGGGCGCACCGCCCGCGTTCCGGTGCGGGCCCTGCGCGGGCGTGCGGCGCATCGCCGGAGCGTGGTGGACTCCGGCTCGCGCCCCCCGATGATCGGCCGGGACACCGAGCTCGGCCGGCTCCGGGCGCTCTGGGAGGTGGCCCGGGCCGGACAGGGCCGGGTGGTGGTCGTGCAGGCCGAGGCCGGCGCCGGCAAGTCCCGCCTCGTCGCCGAGCTCGTGGGCGAGCTGGTCGCCCAGGGGGTCCTCGTCGCGCACGGGGAGGCGACGTCGCTGGCCACGCAGGCGTCCTACGCCGGGTGGCGCGACGTGTGGACCGACCTGCTCGGCCTCGACCCGGAGCACGCAGACGCGGACGCGGTGACGCGTGCGGTCGAGCGGTTGGAGCCGCGGCTGGTCGCGCGCGCCCCGCTGCTCGGACCGCTGCTCGGGCTGTCGCTGCCGGACAGCGCGCTGACCGCGTCGTTCGACGGAGAGCTGCGCAAGACGTCGCTCGAGGACCTCCTCGGTCGGCTGCTGACAGCCCGCGCTGCGCTCGGCGGCCTCGCCCTGGTCGTCGAGGACGCGCACTGGCTCGACCCGCTCTCCCGCGACCTCCTGGAGCTGGTCGCCCGGGTGACCGCGGGTGGACCCGTGCTGCTGGTGGTCACGTCGCGCCCGGACGGCTCCGCCTTCGCGGGACTGCCCGTACGGCGCGCCGAGCACGTCACCGACCTGGTGCTGGAGGCGCTGGACCGGGAGGCATCGGCCGCCCTGGTCGTTGAGAGGCACCGGCTCCTGGCAGGCTCCGAGCCGTCCCCCGAGCTCGTCGCGACCGTGGTCGAGCGGGCCGAGGGCAACGCCTTCTACCTCGAGCAGCTGCTCGACTACGTCCTGGCGCACGCCGAACGTGCCGACGGCTCGATCGACCCCGACGCGCTCGAGCTGCCGTCCAGCCTGCACAGCCTGGTGCTCAGCCGGATCGACGCGCAGCCGGAGGGTCCCCGCCGCGCGGTCAAGGTCGCGAGCGTGATCGGACGAGCCTTCCGCTCACCGCTCGTCGCGTCGGCCTACCCCGACCTGGGCCCCGAGGCCGCCGTGCACGACGACCTCGTCCGGCTGACGGCCACCCGCCTGATCGGGCTCGACGACGCCCAGGCCCGGGCCTTCGCCTTCGGCCACGCGGTGACGCGCGAGGTCGCCTACGACTCGCTGCCCTACAGCGTGCGCACCGTGCTGCACGGGCGCGTCGGCGACGTCCTGGAGGCCGAGCCGGACGGGCCGCGTCGGCACCTGGACCTGCTGGCCTATCACTACGCCCGCAGCGAGGACCTGCCGAAGATGCGGCACTACCTGGGGGCCGCGGCCGCGGCCGCGCGGGCGGCGTACGCCAACGAGGCAGCGGTCTCCTACCTCGAGCAGGTCCTCCCGCTCGTCGAGCCCGACGAGCGCCACGGCGTGCTCCTCGACCTCGCCGAGTCCCTGGAGGTCGGCGGCGACTGGGCGGCGGCGGAGGACGCGGTGAGCCGAGCGCGGGACTCGGCCGAGCTCGAGGACCAGCCCCGGGGAGTGGCCCGAGCCCGGATCGCACAGGCCGACCTGGCCCGCAAGCAGGGGAGGTATGCCGAGGCCGAGGCCGAGCTGGCCGCGGCCGAGGCGACCTGCCTCGAGATCGGCGACCAGGCAGGGCACGCCCGGGTGCTGCACCTGCGCGGCACCCTCGCGTCGATGCAGGGACACCCCGACCAGGCGCGTGCTGCCTACGAGGCGAGCCTGGCCCTGCGCGAGACGCTCGGGGACGAGGCCGGGGTGGCCGCACTGCTCACCAATCTCGCGCTGGTCGCCGAGGACGAGGACGACCTGGTCGAGGCCGAGCGGCTCGGCCTGGAGGGACTCGCCCGGCGGCGCGCCCTCGACGACCACCGCGCGGTGAGTGTGTCCCTGACCAACATGGGCATGCTGTCGACCGTGCGCGGCGACCTGCCGCTGGCGCTGGAGCGTTTCGTCGAGGCGCAGGCCCTGGCCGAGGAGGTCGGTGACCCCTGGGTCGTCGCCGTGGGGCACCACAACCTGGGCAACCTGACCCGTGACCTGGGTGACCTGGAGACGTCGGCCGAGCACCTGGACCGGGCCCTCGGTGCGTATGCCGAACGCGACGACCGCTGGTCGATGGCGCACCTGCTGGAGGACATCGCCCTGTGGGTCCTGGCCGGCGGGACCCCGGACGACGCCGCTGCGGTGTCCTTGATCGCGGCGGCCGAACAGGTGCGCGCCGAGATCGGTGCACCCCGGTTCCCGACCACCGACGCCACCCTGGCGGAGGCCCTGGAGCCATCCCGCGCCCGCGCCGCGGACGAGGAGCTCGAGCGGGCGGCGGCGGAGGGCGGATCGGCGCACCTCGACGTCGTCCTCGCCCGGGCTGCGGGGCTCCTGGGGCGGTAGCCCCGCTCCGGCGAGGCGGCACCTGGCGGGTCTAGACCACCGCCTGGGCACGCAGTGGTCACGCTAGCGTTCACAGCGCTGGTCTCGGGAGACGTGGCCGATCGTGCCGCGACATCGAGGACTCCCAGGGGGTCACACCGTGGCTACGACAACCTTCGCCGTTGCTCCGGCGCCCATCTCTCCCTCCAGGGTCGGTCGTCGCCGCCGGCGTCGTCTCGCGGTCGCCACCCTGGCGATCGTGCTGGCCATGGCCGGCTCGGTGCCTCTCGGTGCGGGCCCGGCGGCCGCCGGGCCGGTCGACGAGGGCTGGAAGGCCAGCGGGCCGGGAGCGATCGCCGTCTCCGACGGTTCCGCATCGGCGGCGTCGATGACGTACGACGCGGACGGCATCAGCGGCCGCTCGGGGACCTGGACGTTCACGGCGCGGGCGACCGCGGCGAGCGCCGCGGGGCCGATCAAGGTGCCGTACACCTGGACGGGCCTGCACGCGTGGTTCCAGGTGACCGCGACGCTGCAGAAGGTCGTCAACGGACAGGTGGTCGGCACCTTGGTCCAGAAGGGCCCGGTCGACTGCTGCACCACTCCGTCGAACGGCTTCGAGTACGGCGGCGTGGCGACGTTCGACGTCGCGGCCGGTGACACCTACGGGTTCCGGCTGAGCGGCTCCAACTTCGACAGCAACAACCTCCTCCACGGCACGTTCACCCTGAGCACGAAGCCGTACGTCGACGCCACGATCGGCCAGGACAACCGCCAGTGGACCGGTGCGACGACCCTGCCCGACGCCGGGATCGCCGGCACGCTCGACGAGCCGGGCGAGGCCCGCTGGTTCCGCTTCCCGGTCGTGCCCGGGCAGAGCGCCAAGGTCGACCTGTCGAGCCTGCCGGCCGACTACGACGTCGCGCTGTACGGCGACATCCAGGCAGCCTTCGACCGGCTGCGCGCGAGCTCGGACATCACCCAGCTCGCCGCCGCGTCGGCCGCCGGCGCTCCGGGCTCCGAGACCCAGGTCCCCGAGTACCCCAGCGAGGTCACCCAGGTGCCGACCTCCGCGGCCGAGCTGCCCTCCACCCAGTTCGCGCCCCGGATCTATGCGCCCCGGATCTACGCCCCGAGGATCTATGCGCCCCGGATCTACGCCCCGCGGATCTACGCGCCGCGGATCTACGCCCCCCGGATCTACGCTCCGGACTCCTACAACCCGGGCCTCGACGCGGATCCCGCCTTCCGGGACGCGTTCTCCGCGGCGCAGAACCAGACGCTCCTCGCGGTCTCGGCCAACACCGGCGTCGAGGACGAGACCGTCTCCGCCGCGACCGGCAACACGGACGGCTACTTCTACGTCCGGGTGCAGGGACACGACGACGCCGTGTTCGACCCCGATCGGCCCTTCCAGCTCCAGCGTGCGGTCTCGGTCGGCACCGCCTGCGCCGGCCTCGAGGACTTCGCCGACCAGTCGACGCTCGCGCCCACCCGCCGGGATGCGCGCACGGTCATCGTCACCGACACCAACAAGCTCGGACTCGCCGCCGGCACTTCGGAGAACGCCGCCTACCTGACCTCGCTGGGCCAGCTGGCGGCCAGCACCGACGGCGCGGTCGTCGACGTGCACGGGTCGGCGCGGGTGCGGGACCTCCAGGACCAGGCCGCCGGACACCCCGGCTGCCCGTACGCCGTGAACCTGGTCGCCCGCGCCGTCAAGGAGATCGTCGACTCCTACCGCAACGCCGGCAGCACCTACGTCGTGATCGCGGGCGGCGACGAGGTGATCCCGTTCTTCCGCTATCCCGACGTCTCGGGTCTCGGCCAGGAGAGCCAGTTCGAGCCGCCGGTGCTGCCCGACTCGCCCTCCGGCGCGAGCCTGTCCCAGGACCAGGTGCAGAGCCAGGACGCGTACGGTTCGTCCACCGAGGTGACCATCGGAGGGGCGAGTCTCCCGGTGCCGGATCTATCGGTCGGGCGGCTGGTGAAGACGCCCGAGGAGATCGAGTCGACGATCGCAAACTTCCTGGGCCTGGCGGGCGGCACGCTCCCGATGCCCACGGGTCGGGCTCCCGCGTCCCTGGTCACCGGCTACGACTTCCTCGCCGACGCGGCCCACGGGGTCGACGACGAGTTCACGGCCGCACTGCCCGGCGGTCGGCACGACGCACTCATCGCCGAGTCCGGCACTCCCCTGGCACAGTCCTGGGACGCCGACGACCTGGAGGAGGCGCTCCTGGGCAGCCACCACGAGCTGGTCTACCTGGCCGGCCACTTCAGCGCCAACGACACGCTCGCGGCCGACTTCACGACGACCCTCGACGCGGAGGTCCTCGCACCGGCGTCCGAGAACGGCGCGAACCCCCGAGCCCTGGAGAACACCCTGGTGCTCAGCGCCGGCTGCCACTCCGGCTACAACATCGTCGACGGCGCCGCCGTCCCCGACAGGACCAACACGTTCGACTGGACGCAGCGGATGGCCCAGCAGCACGCGGTGCTGGTCGGCGGCACCGGCTACCAGTACGGCGACACCGACTTCCTGGAGTACAGCGAGCGGCTCTACCTCGACCTGGCTCGCCGGCTCCACGAGGGTCCAGCCACCGGCGACGCACCGCCGGTGCCGGTCGGGAAGGCACTGGTGCTCGCGAAGCAGGACTACCTGGCGGGCCTCGGCACCCTCGCCGGCATCGACCAGAAAGTCGTCCTCCAGGCGACCCTGTACGGGCTGCCGATGACCGGGTTCGACGCCCCCGGCCGCACGCCGGTCGGCCAGGACGCGTCCCCGGTCTCGCCGCAGGCCGTCGCGGGCGGACCCGGCGCGACCCTGGGCCTGGGGGCCGACGACCTCGAGGTCGGTACCTCCACCACTCGGGGGACGAAGCCGTCCGGCGCGGGCGCCGGGCTGCCCGCGGACCTGAGCTGGCTGAACGGGAGCGACGGCGTGACCACCCAGCCGGGCGCCCCGGCCCTGCCCAAGCAGATCGACGACGTCTCCGTGCCCGGACAGGTGCTGCGGGGTGTCGGCTTCCGGGGTGGCGACTACGTCGACACTCCGGGCCTGCTCCCGCTCACCGGAGCGCCGGCGATCGAGGGCTCGACCGCCAACACGACGTTCGAGTCCGACGCGTTCTTCCCGCAGCGACTGGCCACGCCGAACTACTTCGGCGCGCTCGGCGCCAGCGGTCGTACGTCGTTGGTCATCTCGCCGGCGCAGTACCGCTCGGACCGGGACGGTGCGTTCACCAACACGGAGCGGGCCTACGCGGGCCTGGACCTGCGGCTGTACTACTCCGGCGACCGGAGCACGTCGTACGGCGGCAACCAGCCGGCGCTCGCGGCTCCGCCGAGCACGAGTGGCGTGACGGGCACCGTGAAGGACCGGGTCGTCAGCTTCTCGACCCGGGTGACCGGCGACCCCTCCGCGGGCGTCCAGGAGGTCTGGGTGACCTGGACGGGCGGCCCGGGCGCTGACCGCCACGGGCAGTGGCGCCCGCTCGACCTCACCCAGGACTCCACCGACTCGACGCGCTGGACCGGCAGGCTCACGCTGCCCATCGGGCAGTCGTACGACGCCGTCCGGTTCGTCGTCCAGGCCGCCAACGGCATCGGTGCCGTCGGGCTCGACACCGCCGACGGCGGCGGCTATCGCGTGACGCCGGAGGGCGCGGCTCCGCCGCCGCCGGTGATCAGCCCCGCGGCACCTGCCCACGCGACCGCCGGCTCCGCCTATCACACGGCGCTGAGTGCGACCGGCGGCACCGCACCGCTCTTCTGGGGGCTCGCCGCCGGCTCGGTGCTGCCGGAGGGACTCACGCTGGGGACTGACGGCTCCATCGACGGGGTGCCCACGTCGCCTGGAAGCACGACCTTCACCGTGACGGTCACCGACAGCGTCGGCGCCACCGGGGAGGCCGAGGTCACGATCATCGTCGACCCGCCGCCGCCGCCGGTGATCTCGCCGGTGACCCCCATCCGCGGCACGGTCGGGGCGGCGTACCGCACCGACCTGACGGCGACCGGCTCGGCGCCGCTGTCGTGGGGCCTGGCGGCGGGGTCCGTGCTCCCGGCCGGGCTCGCCCTCGGCGTGGCCGGCGCCATCACCGGCACCCCCACAGCGCCCGGGACCACGACGTTCACGGCCACGGTCACCGACCGCTACGGCTCGTCGTCCGCCGTCCAGCTCGCCATCACGGTCGATCCGCCTCCGCCGCCGGTGATCTCGCCGGTGACGCCTGCCCGCGGCACGGTCGGGCTGGCGTACCGCACCGACCTGGCGGCGACGGGCTCGGCGCCGCTGTCGTGGAGCGTGGCTCCGTGGTCGACGCTCCCCGCCGGTCTCACCCTGGCGGCCGGCGGCACGATCAGCGGCACTCCCACCAGAGCCGGCAGCACCGTCGTCACCGTCCTGGTGACCGACCGCTACGGCTCGTCCTCCACCGCCCAGCTCGCCCTCGTCGTGGACGCGGCCGCGACCCGACTGGTCGCCGCGCGCGTCGTCGACCCCCAGCCGCTGTTGCTGTCGGCGACCCTGACCCACGCCCGGAGCAACGCTCCCCTGGCCGGCCAGACCGTCGTCTTCAAGGCACGCAAGGTGACCCTCTGCACGTCCATCACCAATGCTCAGGGTGTCGCCACCTGCGACCTGCGGCGCCGGCCGTTGGACGCCGTCATCGTGCTGGTGAACCTCGGGTTCGACGCCAGCTTCGCCGGGACCGCCGACTACCTGGGGTCCACCGGGAGCGCGCGCCTCACGACTCCCTGAGGCACGACCTAGCATCGAGCCGTGAGTGCCACCCTCGTCGCCAAGAACCTCGCCGGCGGCCACGGCCACCGCACCCTCTTCGAGGGCCTCGACCTGACTGTCGCGCCCGGCGACGTCGTCGGTGTCGTCGGGGCCAACGGGGCCGGCAAGACAACCCTGCTCCGGATCCTCGCCGGCGACCTCGAGGCCCACGACGGCGTCGTCTCGACCGCACCGTCGGACGCGTTCGTCGGCTGGCTCCCGCAGGAGCACGAACGGGTCCCCGGCGAGACGGTGGCGGCGTACGTCGGCCGCCGTACCGGCGCGACCGGCGCCACGGCCGCCATGGAGGTGGCCGCCGAGGCCCTCGGCTCCGACCGGGCCGGCGTCGATGACGAGTACGCCGTCGCCTTCGACCGCTGGATGGCGAGCGGCGCAGCCGACCTCGACGACCGGATCGCACCGATGCTGGCCGATCTCGGCCTCGACGTGGGCGCGGACGCGCTGATGACGTCGCTCTCGGGAGGCCAGGCCGCGCGGGCGGCGCTCGCCGCCCTGCTGCTGAGCCGCTTCGACGTGGTGCTGCTCGACGAGCCCACCAACGACCTCGACCTCGCCGGCCTCGAGCGCCTCGAGTCCTTCGTGCGCGGGCTGCGCGCCGGCGTCGTGCTCGTCTCGCACGACCGCGAGTTCCTCGCCCGCTGCGTCACGCGGATCGTCGAGCTCGACCTCGCCCAGCACCAGGTGAGCGTGTACGACGGCGGCTACGACGCGTTCCTCGAGGAGCGTGCCGTGGCGAGGCGGCACGCACGCGAGGCGTACGACGAGTTCGCGGACAAGAAGGCCGACCTGGTCTCCCGGGCGCGGACCCAGCGCGAGTGGAGCTCGCAGGGCGTGCGCAACGCGATGAAGAAGAGTCCCGACAACGACAAGATCCGCCGCAAGGCCGCGACCGAGTCGTCGGAGAAGCAGGCCCAGAAGGTGCGCCAGATGGAGTCGCGGATCGCTCGCCTCGAGGAGGTCGAGGAGCCGCGCAAGGAGTGGGTGCTGCAGTTCAGCATCGGTGCCGCACCTCGCTCGAGCGCGGTCGTGGCGACCCTCAACGAGGCGACCCTGCAGCGCGGCGACTTCCGGTTCGGCCCGGCCTCGCTCCAGGTCAACGCGCGAGACCGGATCGGCATCACCGGGCCCAACGGCGCCGGCAAGACCACGCTGATCCGGCTGCTGCTCGGCCGCGACCAGCCCGACACCGGCACCGGCAGCCTCGGCGCCTCGGTCGCCATCGGCGAGATCGACCAGGCCCGCACCGGCCTGGCCGAGGACCTCCCGCTCGGCGACGCGGTCGAGGCCGAGCTGCCGGAGCTGTCGCCCGCCGACGTCCGCACCCTCCTGGCGAAGTTCGGCCTCCGGGCCGACCAGGTGGCCAGCCAGGTCGGCCGGCTCTCGCCGGGGGAGCGGACCCGGGCCGCGCTCGCCCTGCTGCAGGGGCGTGGGGTCAACCTGCTGGTGCTGGACGAGCCGACCAACCACCTCGACCTGCCCGCGATCGAGCAGCTCGAGGAGGCGCTCGACAGCTACGACGGCGCGCTGGTGCTCGTCTCCCACGACCGGCGGCTGCTCGACAACGTCAGCCTCGAGCGACGATGGCGCGTCGAGGACGGCGTCGTGACGCAGGAGTCGTGACACGCGGGGGTCCCTCTCGTCCGAACGGGTGACGTGTTGGCACCATGGGTCCCGTGAGACCTCAGGTCGTCGCGCACCGTGGCGCCAGCCACGACAACGCCGAGCACACGCTCCGGGCCTACGTCGCCGCGCTCGACGCCGGTGCCGAGGGGCTCGAGTGCGACGTGCGGCTGACCGCCGACGGCCACCTGGTCTGCGTGCACGACCGCAACCTGCGTCGTACGACGAGCACCCCCACAGTGGTCTCCAACACCGAGCTCGCCGAGCTCGACCAGCTCGACTTCCACTCCTGGAAGAATCCCTGGGCCGACCTCGATGACGAGGCGCCCGACCCGGACGAGCAGCTCGACCGGGTGCTGACCCTGCGCACCCTGCTCGAGGTGGTCGCCGACTACGACCGCCGCGTCGAGGTCGCCATCGAGACCAAGCACCCGACGCGGTACGGCGGACTCGTGGAGCGCCGCCTGGTCGACCAGCTGCGCCACGTCGGCTGGGACCAGGCCGGAGGGCCCGCGCGTGTCATGAGCTTCTCGTGGACCGCGCTGCAGCGGGTCGAGCGGCTCGCCCCCGACCTCCCCCTCGTGATGCTGATCGAGCACGCCCACCTGTGGCCGATGCTGCGCCGCACCATCGGTCGTGACTGGCTGGTCGGCCCGGGCATCAAGGTGCTCACCGAGCATCCCCGGCTGGGGCCGCGCATCACCCGCGCCGGGCACGACATGCACGTCTGGACGGTGAACACCCCGGCCCAGCTCGAGCTGTGCCAGGAGCTCGGGGTGAAGGCCGTGATCACCGACCGACCGGCCTACCTGCTCGACCTGCTCGACGGTGCGGGGGAGCAGGCCGGATAGTTTGGCCCGCATGGCCAAGAAGTCCCGCACCAAGTCCCGTCCCGCCCCGTCCGCCGGCGAGGTCGGCCCGCGCCAGCCCTGCCCCTGCGGCTCGGGCAAGCGCTACAAGGCCTGCCACGGCGCTCCGGGCGGTGCCGCCGGGGTGTACGTCGGGCGCCCGTTCGAGGCCATGCCGTCGGAGTGCGACGTCGTCGCGCTGCGCGAGCTGGTGCCGGCCGCGACCGCTCCGCTGCAGCTCCTCGCCGATCCCGAGCGGGTCGTGAAGCTGTGCACACTGCTGCCGATGGCGGCCCCGGCCATGGTGCGCGACAACGGCGAGATCTGGCTGGGCCTGCAGGTGCAGCACAACTTCGGCGACCCCGCCCGCGACCTCGGCGCCGTGCTCGAGCTCGCCCTGAGCGCCGATCCCGGCATCGTCGGCCTCACCGACGCTCCCGGCGAGGGTGCCCGCCTCCAGGACCTGATCGGCAGCGACCCGCTCGACATCACCGTCCACGACGGCTTCGGCTTCTGGGTCGCCGACGTGGCCGAGGACGAGCGCCCGGCCGCCGAGGCCGCGCTCGAGCAGGCGAACGCGGCCGCCAACCCGACCGCCCGGCTGACCGGCGTCGAGGCGGCGTACTGGACCAACGTCGGCTCCAAGGAGCACCTGCGCTGGGTGATGCCCGAGCCCGAGGACCAGCTGCTCGACGCGCTCGCCCGGCTGCACGCGGCCGGCAAGGACGTGCTGGTGGAGGACTCGCGCTTCGTCGGGATGTTCCGGGCGCACGGGCTGCTCGCCCCGGTCTGGGACGTCCCGGTCGGCACCGGTCCCGAGGCGCTGGAGGCGCCGGCGGAGCGCTTCGCCGCCGACCTCGCCGCGGCGCTCGCCGACGACTCCGACCTCACCACCGAGGAGCGCGCGGCCCGCTCGGGCCTCGCCAACCGTCAGGTCACGCTGCGCTGACGTCCGGCTACCGCCGAGTAGATCTTCGCCACGTCCCGGCCGCGTCCGGTGGGTTGAAGTTTGTATGACCGGCTTCGACGTCGTAGTGTCGCTGCGCCCGGTCGTTGTCGCCTCCCCCGTCGACAGCGGCCGGGTCTGACGTCTCGTCAGTCGACCGGCAGCGGCTCCCGGGACACCGGACAGCTCATGCACCGCGGTCCGCCGCGGCCCGAGCCCAGCTCCGAGCCGGCGATCCGGACGACCTCGATGCCGGCCTCCTCGAGGCGGGCGTTGGTCTCGTGGTTGCGCTCGTAGGCGACCGCGACCCGGGGCGCGATCGCGAGGGTGTTGTTGCCGTCGTCCCACTGCTCGCGCTCGGCGGTGACCGGGTCGAGACCGGTGTCGATCTGGTGCAGCGTGTCGATCTCCATCGCCTTCGCGGCGGCCACCAGGAAGGGTTCCGCCCCGGCCACGTCCAGGACCAGGTCGCGGTCGTCCTCACCGACGCTCGACCGGTCGGCCGGCTTCACGGCGTACGCCTGGAGGGAGTCGGCGACGTTGGGGTACATCACGATCTTGTCGACGTCGACCATCGTGCAGACGGTGTCGAGGTGCATCGTGGCGCGCTCCTGGGCGATGGGTACGGCGAGCACCGTGTGCGCGAGCTCGGCGTGGAAGACCTGGCGGGCGAAGCGCTCGACGCCGGCCGGGGTGGTGCGCTCGCCGACGCCGACCGCGATGACGCCCGGAGCGAGCAGGAGCACGTCGCCGCCCTCGACGTGCTCGTGGTGCCAGCCGTGGATCTTGCGGGTGCCGCGGAAGCGCGGGTGCTCGCTGTAGATCAGATCGGTCAGCTGCGTCTCGCGGGAGCGGGCCGGCATCGCGAGCGACGTGACGGCGACCCGGTCGCGCACCCACACCGAGGAGTCGCGGGTGAACAGCAGGTTGGGCAGCGGGTCGATGAGGAAGTCGTCGTTGGCCAGCAGCGACGTCACCAGGCCGAACCCGCCCCGCACCTCGTCGTTGCGGATCCCGGCGGTCAGGTAGCCGGTGAGCTCCTCGGGCGAGGCCTCACCGAGGAACCGCGCGAGGTAGTCGCGCAGGGTGTCGCCCAGGTGCAGCGCGGCCAGCATCGTGGTGATCGCATGGTCCCGCGCGGCCCGGTCGACCAGGGTCTCGGTGAGCAGGTCGGTCAGGTAGAGCACCTCGGCGCCCCGGCTGCGCAGCGCCTCGGCGAAGGCGTCGTGCTCCTCCTGCGCCCGGGCCACCCACGGGATGCCGTCGAAGAGCAGCCGGTCGTTGTTGCGCGGAGTGAGCCGCTTCAGCTCGTTGCCGGGACGGTGGAGCAGGACCGTCTGGAGCCGGCCGACCTCGCTGTCGGCGCCGTGGTTTGCCATGGCCCGACTTTAGGTCAGCAGCTCGTACGCCGTGATCGCAGCCAGGACCAGGCAGACGCCGGCGCCGATGTAGTGCAGCACGTGCAGCTTGACGAAGCGCTGCAGCTGGCGGCCCGCGACCACGGCGAGCCCGCTGACGAGCAGCAGGGCGCTGAGGGCGCCGATGAAGACGGCGACCGGCTCCTCGTACTTCGCGACCAGCGAGATGGTCAGCAGCTGGGACAGGTCGCCCCACTCGGCGGCGAAGAGCACCAGGAAGCTGGCCAGCACGGCGCGCCAGCCGTGCACGGGCTTGGTCTCGATCTCCTCGTCGCTGGCGGCGGCCTCCTGGTGGCTTCGGCCCTCGCGGATCAGGATCACCGCCCCGACCAGGAACATCAGCCCGGCAGCGGCCTGCACGACCTCCTCGGGCAAGAAGGACACGGCGTGACCGAGCAACACCGCTACGAGGGTCTGCACCGTGAAGGCGAGGCCGACGCCGATCCACACCAGGATCGGGCGGTACTTGGTCGCCAGCACCAGCGTCGCGAGGAACGTCTTGTCCGGCAGCTCGACGACGAAGATGGCCAGGAACGTCAGGCCGATGACTACGGGATCCACTAGAGGAACCTACGCGACAGGGCCGCTGCCTCGGCGAGCACGTCGGCCACCGGGCGACCGAGCTCGGTCGCGGCCCGCGCGACGTCGTCGTACTCCGGTTGTGCGTTGACGACCACTCCGTCGTGGCGGGCGAGCTTCACGCTGATGGTCTGTCCGGCGACCTCGACAGAGGTGAGCTCGCGCTCCAGCGCGTGCTTGGCGACCGGCTGCTCGCGGAGCCCGATCGTCGAGGTCTGCCGGAAGATGGTGGCGCGGACGTCCGCGGCACGGGCGGCGTCGACCAGCACGCTCAGCGTGTGCGCCGGCCGGCCCTTCTTCATCAGGATCGGCGTCAGCCACGCGTCGGAGGCGCCGGCGCCGAGCAGGGCCGCGATCACGGCCGGCCACACCCGCGGGTCCAGGTCGTCGACGTTGCACTCCAGCAGCAGCGGTCCATCGGTGGTCTCTTCGGTGGTCGAGGAGGCACGAAGTCCCGTCTCGAGACCGCGGAACAGACGCACCACGTTCGCGTGCCCCTCAGGATCCCGCCCACCCGCACCGACCCCGATGGTGTCGACGGTCATCGCAGGCTGCGGACCCCAGGCGGTGGCGACGGTGGTGAGCAGCGCGGCGCCGGTCGGCGTGCACAGCTCCATCGGGACGCTGCCGGCGTACGTCGGGACCCCGCGCAGCAGCTCCGCGACAGCGGGCGGAGGCACCGGCAGCGTGCCGTGTGCGCTCTCGATCGAGCCGGAGCCGACCGCGATCGGGGAGACGGTCACCGAGGCGGCGCCCAGGTGGGCGAACCCGGCGCAGGCGCCGACGATGTCGGCGATCGCGTCGAGCGCACCGACCTCGTGGAAGTGCACCTCGTCCGGGGTGGTGCCGTGCACGGCTGCCTCGGCGATCGCGAGCCGCTCGAACGCGGCCAGCGCGAGGTCGTGCCCCGCGAGCATCCCCCGGACGTCGCGCCAGGTGCGGTGGTGCTGGGAGTCGGCGACGTCGACGAGCACGCGGGTGGCGGCGAGCCCGGCCCGCCGTACGTCCTCGACGCGCAGCGCGACCGGCTCCGGCGACACGTCGTCGATGGCCCGCTGCAGCACCTCGACGGGGACGCCGGCGCCGACCAGGGCGCCGAGCAGCATGTCGCCGCTCGCGCCCGAGGAGGCGTCGATCCAGAGAGACGTCGTGCTCATCGGGGCGCGCTCTGCCGCGCGACCCGGGCGGCGTGCACCCCGGCGCCGTACCCGTTGTCGATGTTGACGACCGTGACGCCGGGCGCGCAGGAGTTGAGCATCGCCAGGAGGGCGGCGATCCCGCCGAGCGACGCGCCGTACCCGACGCTGGTGGGCACCGCGACGATGGGTACGCCGGTCAGCCCGCCGACCACCGACGGCAGCGCACCCTCCATGCCGGCGACGACGATGAGGCAGTCGGCGGCGGCGAGTCGGTCGCGCACGCCGAGGAGGCGGTGCAGGCCCGCGACGCCGACGTCGTCGATGCGCTCGACCCCGGCCCCGTGCACCGCGACGGTGAGCGCGGCCTCGGCCGCGACCGGGGCGTCCGAGGTGCCGGCACTGACCACGGCGACCGTGCCGCGTGCGGTCGGGAGCGGGCCGAGCGTCACGGCGCGGGCCACCTGGTCGATCGTCGCGTCCGGCAGCGCCCGGCCGACGACGTCGAGGGCCTCGGGGGTCAGCCGGGTGGCGAGCACGGCGCGCTCCGGGTGCTTCTCGTGCAGCGCGCTCAGGATGGCCACGACCTGGGCGGGCGTCTTGCCGGCGCCGTACACGACCTCGGGGTCGCCGGTGCGTGCGGCGCGGTCGACGTCGACGCGGGCGAAACCGAGGTCGGCGATGCGGGGGTCCTGCTGATCCACGTGGGTGAACCTACTGCGAGACCGTGGCTCGGAACGGATCGGCGGCGTAGACCCCGAGGATCTTCACCTCGGTCGTGAAGAACGCGAGCTCCTCGAGCGCGTTCTTGAGACCGACGTCCCCGGGGTGCCCGTCGACCTCGGCGAGGAACTGGGTCGCGGTGAACTCCCCGCCGACCATGTAGCTCTCCAGCTTGGTCATGTTCACGCCGTTGGTCGCGAAGCCACCGAGCGCCTTGTAGAGCGCGGCCGGCAGGTTGCGGACGTTGAAGATGAAGCTGGTGACCACGGGGCCGTTGCCGGCCGGCGCCTCGACGTAGTCCCGCGAGAGCACCACGAAGCGGGTGGTGTTGTGGTCCTCGTCCTCGACGTCGTCGGCGAGGATCTCGAGGCCGTAGATGTCGGCGGCCAGCGGCGGCGAGATCGCGGCCTGGGTCGGGTCGCCGAGCTCGGCGATCTCGCGGGCGGCCCCAGCGGTGTCACCGGAGATCACCGGCGTCAGCCCGTGCTGACGGATCACCTTGCGGCACTGGCCGAGCGCGTGGACGTGGCTGTGCACCGTGCGGATGTCGGCGATGCTGGCGCCCGGGATCGCCATCAGGGAGAACCGGATCCGCAGGAAGTGCTCGGCGATGATGTGCAGCCCGGAGTCCGGCAGGAAGTGGTGGATGTCGGCCACCCGGCCGGCGATCGAGTTGTCGATCGGGATCATCGCCAGGTCCGCACTCGGTTCGACCCCTGGGGCGCCCTCGACCGCTGCGAAGACGTCCTCGAACGACGCGCAGGCCAGCGCCTCCCAGTCGGGGTAGTGCTGCTTGCACACCAGGTGGGAGTTGGCGCCGGGTTCGCCCTGGTAGGCGATGCGTCGGGTCACGTCGGTCATGGTCCCACGGGGCTCCCTGAGTGGGGTCGGGCCGCCCAGAGTGCGGTGGGGTGCACGCTGAGACTCACGACCCGTTCTAGGGTCAAACGGTGCCGACGTACGCCGCGTGCCTGATCGACGTCTACGAGACGGTGCTCAGCGTGGACCAGACGCAGCACCTGGCCCGGCTCGCCGAGCTGGCCGGGGTGCCGGCAGCAGACTTCGGTGCCGTGGCGCGCGACTGGGGGTCGGCCGTCGGTGACGGGCGTTCTTCGATGGCCCAGGCGATCACGGCCATCCTGCGCGACTGCGGGGTCCCGTCCGACGCTGCTCGGGTCGCCGAGCTGGTGGCCGCCGACGGGCGGTTCATGCAGGAGCTCGTCGTGCTGTACGACGACGTGGTGCCGTTCCTGCAGTCCCTGCGCGCAGGAGGAGTGCGTACGGCGTTCGTCAGCAACTGCGGCGACAACACCCGCCCGCTCCTCGACAGCCTCGGGCTGAGCGTGCTGGTCGACCACCTGGTGCTGTCCTGCGAGGTCGGCTCGGTGAAGCCGGACCCCGCGATCTACCGTCTCGCGCTCGAGCGGCTCGGGGTCGAGCCGGGCCGGGCCGTGCTCGTCGACGACCAGCGGACCTACTGCGACGGCGCGACCGCCCTGGGCATCGACGCGGTCCGCATCGACCGGTTCGGCGGGTCCGGCCAGGTGTCCACCCTGGCCGACCTAGTCTCGGACGCGTGGATCTCCTTGCCCTGATCGTCGCTGTCGTCGCCCTCGTCGTAGCGCTCTTCACGCTGCGCCGAGCCGGCCGGCCCCGGCGTGGCAGCGGCATCGACGCGCTTCCCGAGGACCTGCACGGGCTCCGCCAGGAGGTGGCCGCCCTGCGCAGCGAGGGGACGGACGCGCTGCGCCACCTCGCGGTCGTGCGGTACGACGCGTTCGGCGACATGGGTGGCCACCTGTCGTGGTCGGTCGCGCTGCTCGACGACGGCGGCGACGGGGTCGTCATCACCTCGATCCACGGCCGCAGCGACGCGCGCACCTACGCCAAGAGCATCGGCGGCTGGACCTGCGAGCAGCAGCTCTCGCCCGAGGAGCTCGAGGCGATCGAGCACGCGCACCCGTGAGCAAGCCGGGCAAGGCCGGCAGGACGCCGCCGCTGTTGCGGGTTCGCGGCCTGACCAAGAAGTTCGGCGACATCGAGGTCCTCTCCGGCGTCGACCTCACCGTGACCTCCGGCAAGGCGCTGGCCCTGCGCGGCCGCAACGGCGCCGGCAAGTCGACCCTGCTGCGCTGCATCACCGGCGTCGACGAGCCGACCGCGGGCACGGTGGAGCTCGACGGTGAGGTGGTCGACGAGCGGTCGGTCGTCGTACGGCGTGACCTCGCGATCGTGCTGGACGACATGGACTTCTTTCCCGACCTCAGCGTCGTGGAGCACCTCGACCTCTTCGCCCGGGCGCACGGTGTCCCGGACGCCGAGGAGCTGGTCGACGCCGTGCTCGAGGAGGTGCGGCTGACCCCGCAGGCGGCCCAGCTGCCCGGCACCCTCTCGTCGGGGCAGAAGCGGCGGCTGGCCCTGGCGAGCGCGTTCGTCCGGCCGCGCCGGCTGCTGGTGCTCGACGAGCCGGAGGCCAGGCTGGACCAGGCCGGCCTGGAGTGGCTGACCGGACGGCTGCTGCAGGAGAAGGCCGACGGCCTCGGGATCCTGCTCGCGAGCCACGACCCCGACCTCGTGAAGGCGGTCGCCGACCGGGTGCTCGACCTCGACGAGCTCGCCCCGTGAGCGCCTCGGCCGCCGAGGTCAGGGAGCTCCGCTCCCAGATCCGCACCTGGCGCCGGGGCCGGGTCGACACCACCCTGATGGAGGCGCTGAGCGATGCGTACGTCGTCGTCTTCTCCGCGCTCGTCCTCGGCGCGATGGCGGTCAACGTCATCATCAACGTGCACGTCATCACGGGAGGCGGCTGCACCGCGGTGTCCTGCCTCGACGCCCGTGACGCGCTGGGGTGGCTCTTCGGCCTGGCCGCGATCACCGTGGTGCTGGCCGCGACCCGGCTGCTCGGACCGATGCTGGTGAGCCCGGCGGTCGGCACCTGGCTGCTGACCGCGCCGCTGGACCGGACGGCGCTGGTGCGTGCCCGGCTGCTCGGCACCTCGGTCGTGGCTGCCCTGGCCGGTGCCGCCCTCGCGGCGACCGGGGCGGCCCTGAGCGCCTACCCGGCCGACGTGATCGGCTGGCTGAGCCTGGCGGCCGGCACCGTCTGCGTGCTCCTGGTCGCCATCGCGACCGTCGACCAGGCCCGGGGCGGGTGGGCCGTGCGCCTGCTCGCCTGGTCGCTCGGCGTCGTGCTGTGGGTCGGTCTGGTGCTGGTCACGCGCGACAGCGTCCCCGCACTGCTGCGGGTCCCGGCGGTGGCGCCCCTCCGGGTAGTGGTCGTCGTGGGCGCCGCCGCGAGCGTCGTGCTGCTCGTGGTGGCCTACCGCAGCCTGCGCCTCATCCGCCGGGAGCGGCTGGTGTCCGGCGGCAACCTGCTGCCCGGCATCTCGGGCGCGCTGGCCAGCCTCGACCTCACGCTCTTCTACGACATCCTCGTCGCGCGGCACTGGCGCGCCCGGAGCTCCGTCCGGGTGGTGCGCGGACGGGGGAGCGGCGCCGGCGCGCTGGTCTGGCGCGAGGTGGTGCGGCTGCGGCGGACGCCCCAGGTGCTGCTCGGCCTGGCCGCCGCGCTGGTCCTGCCCTACCTCGCCACCGCCCTGGGACTCGGGCACCTGATGGTCGGCGTCGTGACGCTGACCGGCTTCGGCGCAGGGGTCGGGCTCTTCACCTCGCTGCGCGTCCTGAGTCGTACGGCGAGCCTGCTGCGCTGCTTCCCGCTGCCGGCCTCCACCGTCCGGCTCGCCTGCCTCGGGGTGCCCTGCACGCTCCTGATCCTCTGGTCGCTCGCCACCACCCCGGCCGTGCACGGAGCGATCGGCGGCTCCTGGGGCTCGTGCGTCGCGGTCGCGCTCGCGTGCGGCGCCACGGTGGCGACCGCGGCGGTCCGCTGGATGACGAGCAGCCCGCCGGACTACCGGCTGCCGCTGATCACCTCGCCGATGGGCGCGGTCCCGACGTCGCTCTACGTGAGCGTGCTGCGCGGCTTCGACGTGCTGC
Organism: uncultured Actinomycetota bacterium; assembly: GCA_963717855.1. Lineage (GTDB taxonomy): Bacteria > Actinomycetota > Actinomycetes > Propionibacteriales > Nocardioidaceae > Nocardioides. The sequence goes on from CAVQXF010000010.1 coordinate 689,646, forward strand.
TGCTCGGCACGGTGCCGTTGCTGATCTCCCCGACGCCGACCGGCGCGGTCTGGTCGGTCGGGCTGATGGCCCTCGTGCTGTCCTACCTCGTCGGGCGCCGCTGAACGCTCAGGGTGCGGTGACGAACCGGGCCAGGTACGCCGTCAGTCGCTTCCGCTCGGCCGCGGTCAGCATCGACAGGAGGGTCGCTGTCAGCTCGTCGCTCAGCACGCGAGCCTGCTCCGCCACCGTGCCGGCCTCGGGCAGCAGGTGGAGCAGCTGGGTGCGCCGGTCGGTCTCGAGGCGCCGGCGCTCGACCAGGCCGCGACGCTCCATGTCGTCGACCATCTGCACGACGCTGGCTCCACTGACCCCCAGGATCCGGGCCAGCTCGGCCTGCGGGATCGGGCCGGCCTCACCGAGCACGGCCAGGCACCCCTTGTGGCGGGGCTCGATCCCGAGCGGTGCGAGCGCGGCCGAGAACTCCCGGTGCAGCCGGACGTGCACCCGCGTGATCAGGAAGGCCACGCTCTCCAGCAGCGGAGCCGGGGTGTCCTCCGCCAGGTCCTTCGCCGAGATCCGGACCAGGATCTGACGGAACTCCTCGTGCTCGTCGATCGTGAAGACCGCAGTCAGGGCGTCGTCGAGGTCCTCGACGTGCCGGCGCCAGCGGCGAGCGGCGGCCGCACCCTCGGCGGTGCGGGTCAGCGCGTAGGAGCGGCGGTCGTCGGGATTGCGGACCCGGGTCACCAGCCCCTGGGCGGCGAGGTCGGCGGCGACCTTCACGACGGTGGTGCGGCTGGTGCTGATCGCCGCGGCGATCGACTGCTGGGTCCGGGTGATGCCGCCGGCGAGCGAGAGGAGGGCGGCGTACTCGTGCACGTCGACACCCGGAGGGAGCGTCTCGGCCAGCGCCGCGTGCACCCGGGCCGCGGCACGCCAGAAGAGATGGCCGTCGTTCTGCGCGAGGGAGGGCAGCAGGTCCCGGCTGAGGGAGACCTCGGGCAGACCCACGTGACGGACCTCGCGATCGTTGGCAGTTGACGATTCCGCGGAGGAGCGTATCGTACTGCGGGTAATCGTTAAGTAGATGATGATTTGGTGGTTGATGAACATGGCCGACGCGACAGCTCAGGCGCCCGCAGCTCCCGACAAGGGTCGGTGGTGGACCCTCGTCGCGGTGTGCACGGGCGTCTTCATGCTCCTGCTCGACGTCACGATCGTGAACGTCGCGCTCCCCGACATCCAGGACCAGTTCGACGCGTCGCTGTCCGGCCTGCAGTGGGTGATCGACGCCTACGCGCTGAGCCTGGCCGCACTGCTGCTCACCGCCGGCTCGCTCGCCGACATCTACGGCCGCCGCAAGGTCTTCGTGATCGGTACGGCGCTCTTCACCCTCGGCTCGCTGCTCTGCGGCCTGGCCCCCGGCATCGAGTTCCTCGCGATCGCCCGCGCGGCCCAGGGCATCGGCGGCGCCGCGATGTTCGCGACCTCGCTGGCGATCCTCGGCACGACGTACCTCGGGAAGGACCGCGGCGTCGCCTTCGGGGCGTTCGGTGCGACCACCGGTGTGGCCGTGGCGATCGGGCCGGTGCTCGGCGGCATCCTCACCAGCGGCCTGTCGTGGCGCTGGATCTTCTTCGTCAACCTGCCGATCTGCCTCTTCGCGATGTTCGTGACGCTGACCAAGGTGCGCGAGTCCAAGAACCCCGACGCGGGTCGCCCCGACTGGGTCGGCTTCCTCACCTTCAGCTCGGCGCTGGGCCTGCTCGTCTTCGGCCTGATCGAGGCCGGCAAGGACGGCTGGAGCGACACCACCGTGCTGACCAGCCTCGGCGTCTCCGCGGTGCTGTTGGTGGCCTTCGTCATCAGCCAGCTGCTGCAGAAGGACCCGATGTTCGACCTGACCCTGCTGAAGAAGCCGACGTTCACCGCCGGCCTGCTCGCCGCCTTCGGGGTCTCGGCCTCGATCTTCTCGCTGCTCACCTACATCGTGATCTACCTCCAGAACGTCCTCGGCTACTCCGCGGTCGAGACCGGCCTGCGGCTGCTCTTCCTCTCGGCGGCGACCTTCGTGGCCTCCGCCGTGACCGGCCGGTTCATGGACCACCTGCCCACCAAGTGGCTGATCGGTCCGGGCTTCCTCGTGCTCGGTGTCGGGCTGCTGCTCGTGACCGGCATCGATGTCGACTCCGGCTGGACCCACCTGATCCCCGGGCTGATCGTCTCCGGCATCGGCGTCGGCATGATCAACCCGCCGCTGGTCTCGACCGCCGTCGGCGTCGTCGCCCCGGCGCGCGCCGGCATGGCGTCGGGCGTGAACTCGACCTTCCGTCAGGTCGGCATCGCGACCGGCATCGCCGCCCTCGGCTCGATCTTCAGCCACCAGGTCGCCGCCGGCCTCCAGGACAAGCTGGCCGGTACGCCGGCCGCGGGTCGGTCGGGCCAGATCGCCGACGCCGTCACCGGCGGCCAGGTCGGCGCCGTCATCCAGCAGGCGCCGGCCGCCGTACGCCCCACGCTCGCGAACGCCGCGACCTCGAGCTTCGTCGAGGCGCTCAACCACATCGTCCTGATCGGGGCCGGCACGGCGTTCGTCGTCGGCGTGCTCTGCCTGGTGCTGATCCGGCAGAAGGACTTCGTCCAGCACGGTGCTCCCGGCCCGGCCGTCCCGTCGACGGAGGAGCCTGAGTCGGAAGTCGTGCCCTCGGCCTGAGTCGGCCCCTATAGTCCCGCCATGAACCCGATGCGGTCGCTGGCGATCAAGCTGGGCGGGCAGCCGTGGCTGCCGCGGTACTCCCGGCTGATCGTCGGCACCGACAAGCTCCTGCAGCGGCTCAGCCGGGGGCGGGTCACCATCATGATGACGACCGGCCTGCACGAGCTGGTCCTGCAGGTGCCGGGGCGCAAGAGCGGGATCCTCCGCTCGACCCCGCTCCTCACCGTGCCCCACGGGGACGGTTGGCTGATCGTCGGCTCCAACTGGGGCGCAGCGGACCCCCCCGCCTGGGCGGCCAACCTGCGCGCCGCCGAGGAGCCGACGGTCACCTACCGGGGCCGCACCGTCGCGGTGGACGTACTCGAGCCCGTCGGCCCGGAGCGCGACGAGCTCTGGGCAGTCGCGGTCGCCGGCTGGCCCAACTACGGCAGGTACGCCGAGCGCACCGACCGCGAGCTGCCGCTCTTCTGGCTGACGCCGCGCTAGGCGCCGAGGCTCAGCGCGGCACCCGCACCAGCAGGCGACCGTGGATGCACTCCATCCGCAGCTCCTTGCCCGGCCCGATGGAGTCGCCGTCGAGCTGGCGGGGGGTGTCGGAGGCGGTGCGGATGACGATCGTGCGCCCCGTCATCCGGTTGACCAGGTCGTCCGAGCGCGGGCGGCGGGCCAGCACCCGGTAGGCCAGCGGGATCCAGGACAGGAACTTGCGCGGGTGCAGCAGCACGACGTCGAGGACGCCGTCGTCGATAGCGGCGTCCGGCAGCAGCGGCATCCCGGCCTGCAGGAAGCCGACGTTGCCGACGACGATCGTGCGCGCGCGGTGCTTGGTGAACTCGCCGTCGTCGATGGACACCTCGACACGTACGGCGGGGAACATCAGCGACTTGAGGGCTGACAGCACGTAGGCCAGCCAGCCGATCCGCTTCTTGATGTCCTCGTTGACGCCCTCCATGATCGCGGCGTCGAAGCCCATCCCGGCCATCACCATGAAGTGGGTGTCGTCGAAGCCGTCGCCCGAGACGTCCACCAGGTCGATCGCCCGGTCCTGGCCGGTGAGCGCGACGTCGATCGCGGCGCGCAGGTAGAGCGGGATGTCGAGATTGCGCGCCAGCAGGTTGCCGGTGCCCGCCGGGACGATCCCGACCGGGATCCCGGTGCCGGCCAGCTCGGCGCAGACCTCGCGGACGGTGCCGTCGCCGCCGCACACGAGCACCAGGTCGGCGCCGGCCACCGAGGCGGCCGCTGCCATCCCGGAGCCCGGGTCCTCGATCGTCGTGTAGTGCCACGACGGGGTCGACCAGCCGGTCTCGGCGGCCATCGCGGTGACGACGGCCTTGAACTGCTCGATGTTCTCGACCTTGATCGGGTTGAGCACGACCGCGAGCTGGCGCTCGGAGACGAACACCTCGGGCAGTGGCTCCACGCTGGCTGCATGGCTGCGGGGCAGCGGGTTGTAGACGCCGATCGCGAGCAGGAGCATGCCGAGCCCGAGCAGGACGCCGCCGACCACGTCGGAGGGGTAGTGCCGGCCCAGCAGCACCCGGTCCAGGCAGACGACGACCACGACGACGCACACCCCGACGTACGCCAGGCGCCGGACGCTCTTGCGGCGCACCAGCATCGAGACCAGCACGATGACGATGCCGCCGAAGGCGGTGATCGCCGAGGCGTGCCCGGACGGGAAGGCGCCGTTGTTCAGCAGCGCCTCGGGGTGCTGCCACGACGGCCGATCCCGGCCGACGACGGCTTTGACGACGGTCGTCGACAGCGACGTCACGATCATCACGCCCGCGGTGAAGAACGCTGCGCGGGGGTAGCGGCGCAGCAGCACCACCACGAGCACGACGGTGTACGCCGTCATCGCGATCGTGCCGAACGCGATCTCGACCACTCGCAGCACGTCGTGCAGCCAGGACACGTCCGTGGCCCAGGCCTGGGAGGACTCGCCCCGGTCGTCGATGTCGACCAGCCAGGCGGCGTCGTTGACGACGGCGAGGGTCAGCAGCCCGAAGAGGACGAAGCAGAGCGCGGCCCAGCTCAGGACGATGGCGCGGGGGCGGTCGAGCACGTGGGTCCTTCGGGTCGGTGTCAGGCAGTGCGAAGTATGCCGCCCGGGACGGTCATCCCCAGCCTCGCCGTATCTCACGAGCGTCTCCGCAGACCGCCCGGATAGCCTCTGTCCCATGATTGACCCGCGCATCCTCCGAGACGACCCCGACCGCGTACGAGCCGCCCAGGCCAAGCGGGGCCTGTCCGACGAGGTCGTGGACCGGGCGCTCGCGGCCGACACCGCTCGCCGGCAGGCGATCGTGGAGTTCGAGGCCGCGCGCGGCGAGCAGAAGCGGCTCGGCAAGCTCATCCCGAAGGCGCAGGGCGAGGAGAAGCAGGAGCTGCTGACCCGGACCAAGACGCTGGCCGCCACCGTCAAGGAGGCCGAGGCCGTCCAGAACGAGGCCGAGACCGAGTGGCGGTCGGCGGTGCTGAGCATCCCGAACCTGGCAGCCGACGAGGCGCCGGCGGGCGGCGAGGACGACTTCAGGCTGATCGAGAGGGTCGGCACGCCGGTCGAGTTCGACTTCGAGCCGCGCGACCACATCGAGCTCGGCCGGATCCTCGGTGCCATCGACATCGAGCGGGGCGCGAAGGTGTCCGGCTCGCGCTTCTACTTCCTGACCGGCGTCGGCGCCGAGCTCGAGTTCGCACTGATCAACCTGGCCAACGAGACCGCCCGCGAGCACGGCTTCACCCAGGTGATCGCGCCGTCGATGGTCAAGCCCCGCGCGATGGAGGGCACCGGCTTCCTGGGCCAGGCCGCCGACGACGTCTACCGGATCGAGGGTCAGGACATGTACCTCGTCGGGACCTCGGAGGTCCCGATGGCGGCGTACCACTCCGACGAGATCCTCGACGGGGCCACGCTGCCGCTGCGCTACGCGGCGTTCAGCCCGTGCTTCCGCAAGGAGGCCGGGTCGCACGGCAAGGACACCAAGGGCATCATCCGGGTGCACTGGTTCGACAAGGTCGAGATGTTCGTCTACACGACCCTCGAGGAGTCGTACGCCGAGCACCAGCGGCTGCTCGACATCGAGAAGTCGTTCCTCGACAAGCTCGAGCTGGCCTACCAGGTCATCGACACCGCGGCCGGCGACCTCGGTCTCTCGGCCATCCGCAAGTTCGACTGCGAGGCGTGGATCCCCACCCAGGGCAAGTACCGCGAGCTCACCTCGACCTCCAACTGCACCGAGTTCCAGGCTCGTCGGCTCGACATCCGCGGTCGGTTCGCCGGACCTGATGGGCAGAGCGACGTGAAGCCGGTGGCCACCCTCAACGGCACCCTGTGCGCCTCGACCCGCACCATCGTCGCGATCCTCGAGACCCACCAGCAGGCCGACGGCTCGGTGCGGGTCCCGAAGGCGCTGCAGAAGTGGCTCGGGCGCGAGGTCCTGGAGCCGGTAGCGCCGTGACGGGCCTGACGGAGCTGACCGAGGCCGGCTGGACGCCGCGGCTGGTCGCGCTCGACATCGACGGCACGATCCTGAAGTGGGTCGAGGGTGCCGGGATGACCCACGAGGAGATCGCGCCAGCGGTCTACGCCGCGGTCCACCGCGCGCTCGACGGCGGCGCCCACGTGGTGCTCGCCAGTGGGCGCTCGCCGCACGGCATGACCGCGGTCGCCGACCTGCTCGAGCTCCACGACGAGCAGCGCGAGAGGCTCTGGATCGTGGCCTCCAACGGCGCCGTCGTCTTCCGCTACCCGCCGCTCGAGGTGGTGCACGAGGAGAAGTTCGACGCCCGTCCGGCGGTCGAGGCGATCCTCGAGCGGCACCCCACCGCGCTCGTCGCGGTCGAGGAGCGCGGCGTGGGCTACCGGGTGAACTCGCACTTCCCCGAGGGTGAGCTGACCGGCGACATGATCGTCACCGAGGTCGCCGACCTGCTCGCCGCGGAGGTGAGCCGGGTGATCATCCGCGACCCGGACGCCACCGCCGACGACTTCGTGGCCCTGGCGGCCGACCTCGGCCTGCACGGCACCAGCTATGTCGTCGGGTGGACCGCCTGGCTCGACCTCGCGCCGGTCGGCGTCTCCAAGGCCTCCGGCCTCGAGCACGTCGCGCGTGAGCTGGGTCTGAGCGCGGCCGACGCCCTTGCGGTCGGAGATGGTCGCAACGACCTCGAGATGTTCGCGTGGGCGCGACGCGGTGTGGCCATGGGCCAGGCGATCCAGGTCGTGCTCGACGCGGCCGACGACGTCACGGGCAGCGTGTACGACGACGGCCTGGCCACCGAGCTCGACCGGTGGTTCGGCGAGTGACCCTCCCCGAGGTGGTCACCAGTGAGCGCCTGACGCTCCCCGTGTGGACGCCCGACGAGGCCGCCGACATCAGGGCCGGGCGTGGTCGCCAGGGCTGGCACCGCGACTACCCGCGCCCCGACGACCGCGACGCCGCGACCATCTACCGGCCCGACGACCCGTGGGCGCCGCGCCACATCGTCCGCGGCACCACCGCCCTGGGCTCGATCGGGTTCTTCGGCCCGCCGGAGGCGGCCTCCGACGGGGTCCTCGAGGCCGAGGTGGGCTACGGGCTGGTCGAGGAGGCCCGAGGCTGGGGCTTCGCGACGGAGGCGCTCGCAGCACTGCTCGTCGAGACCGACATGGCCGGCGTACGCGTCCGGGCCAGCGTCGAGCCGACCAACAGGGCCAGCATCCGGGTGCTCGCGAAGTGCGGGTTCACCGAGCTGCGCGGCGCCAGTGAGGACGGCGAGCTGGTCATGGCCCGTCCGCTGCCCCCGACGTCGGGTGGCTGAGGTGAAGCCACGCCTGGTCGCGACCGATCTGGACGGCACCCTGGTGCGCTCGGACGGCACCGTCTCGGACCGCACTCGCGACGTGCTCCTGGCCGTCGAGGAGCTCGGCGTCCCGGTCGTGTTCGTCACCGGCCGGCCGCTGCGCTGGACCGAGGTCGTCTTCGAGTACGTCGGCTCGCACGGTCTCGCCGTCGTCTCCAACGGCGCGCTGGTCTGGGATGTCGCGCGCGACGAGGCGCGCACCGTGCGGCCCATCGACCACGCCACTGCGCTCGCCGTCGCCGAGGATCTGCGCGCCGCCGTACCCGGCACGACCTTCGCCATCGAGTCGCTCGAGGGCATCGACGTCGAGCCCGGGTTCATGGAGCGCGCGACGCTGCCCGCCGACGTACGCCGGGCTCCGATCGCCGAGCTCGCCGACCGCTCCTCGCTCAAGCTGCTGGCGCGGCACGAGGAGCTGGACCCGGAGGAGTTCTGGGCACTGGCCGAGGAGGTCGTCCTCGGCCGGCTCGTCGTGACCTGGTCGTCCTCGAGCGCGCTGCTCGAGATGAGCGCGGCCGGCGTGACCAAGGCGTCGACGCTGGCCCAGGTCGCCGCCGGTCTCGGGGTCGACGCGGCGGACGTGATCGCCTTCGGTGACATGCCCAACGACCTGCCCATGCTGAGCTGGGCGGGGACGTCGTACGCCATGGCCGACGCCCACCCCAGCGTCGTCACGGCGGCCGACCACGTCGCGCCCGGTCACGACGAGGACGGCGTGGCCCAGGTCCTGGCTGGTGTGTTCGGGCTCGGGTTCGGTTAGATGACCTCCGTGACCCGCCTCCTCGCCGCCCTCCTCCTCGCGTGCTCCGCGCTGGTGGCGTGGGGCAGCGCGCCGGCGGCCGCGGCCTGCCCGGTCGTCCAGACGGACCTGCAGCAGCGCGCGATGGCTGCATCCGACGTGTTCACCGGCACGGTCACGGAGCGGACGGTCGAGGGCAACACCACGACCTTCGCGGTCGACATGGACCGGATCTACAAGGGCAAGCTCACCGGCCAGCAGATCACCGTCACCACCGACTCGCGGCCCCGCGCCTGCGGGCTGCCCGGGCTCCAGGCCGGCACGGCGTACGTCTTCTTCGCCGAGGGGTCGGGCAGCGACCTCACCATCGACCGCCGCGGCGGCACCGGACGGGCCACGCCGGCGTACGTCGCCCAGGTCGAGGCCCTGCTCGGCGGCGGCCGCGCCGCCGTACCACCGCCGCCGGTCGAGGCCACCTTCACCACGGTCGCCGACGCGCCCGCCGACGTGCAGCGGGTGGCCGCCCCCGGCGTCGCACTGGTGATCGTCGGCGTGCTCGGGCTGGTGTTCGTGGCCTGGCGCGGTCGGCGTCGGGCGTAGGCCCCACCCGCCCCAGGGATCCCCGGTGCACCGGGGATTGCCGCAGTTCCCGGGCATTGCAACGCCTGAGAAGTGCAGGGAGAGCCTGAGAAGTCAGAGGTACATGCCGCCGGAGTCGCCCGGGGTCGGCGGGCCCTCGCCACCATCCTGGCGCGGCGCGCCCGGTGGCAGCGCCCGCCGCATCTGCTCGAACTGCGCCCGGGCGGCCATCTGCTGGGCGTAGATCGTCGTCTGGATCCCGTGGAAGAGTCCCTCGAGCCAGCCGACGAGCTGGGCCTGGGCGATCCGGAGCTCGGCGTCGGACGGGGTCGCGTCCTCGGTGAACGGCAGCGACAGCCGCTCCAGCTCCTCGACCAGCTCGGGCGCGAGCCCGGTCTCGAGCTCCTTGATCGAGGCGGTGTGGATCTCCTTGAGCCGGATCCGGCTGGCGTCGTCCAGCGGCGCCGAGCGCACCTCCTCGAGCAGCTGCCGGATCATGCTCCCGATCCGCATCACCTTGGCGGGCTGCTCGACCAGGTCGGTGATCCCGCCCCCGCCGTCGCCGTCAGCGTCCGAGGTGTCCGAGGCGTCCGACGCGGCCGACAGGTCCGACACCGCCGAGGCGGGTACGGCGACGGGCTGGCCGTCCGGTCCGATGACGACGACGTGTGACTCGTGGTCCTGCTCGCTCATGGGCCCACCGTATCCAGAGCGTCGATGCCTCAGACGGTCAGCAGGATCTTGCCGCTGTGCTCGCCCGACTCCATCAGCGCGTGCGCGGCGGCGGCGTCGGCCAGCGGGAAGGTGCCATGGACGATCGGCTGCACGAGTCCTTCGGCCACCAGCGGCCAGACGTGCTCGACGATCGAGGCGCAGATCGCCGACTTCTCCTCGGTCGGCCGCCCGCGCAGGTTCGTGGCGATCACCGCGCCCCGCTTGCGCAGCAGCTTGTTGATGTCGAGCTCGGCCTTGCTCCCGCCCTGCATGCCGATGATCACCAGCCGACCCTCGATGCCCAGGGCATCGATGTTGCGGTCGAGGTACTTCGCGCCCATGTTGTCGAGGATGACGTCGACGCCGCCGTCGGTCTCCGCGCGCACCACCTCGACGAAGTCCTGCTCGCGGTAGTTCACGGTCACGTCGGCGCCCAGTGCCGCGCACGCGGCCAGCTTCTCGGCGGTGCCGGCGGTGGTGATCACCCGCGCCCCGAGCCGGTGGGCGAGCTGGATCGCGAAGGAGCCGATCCCCCCGGCGCCGCCGTGCACGAGCAGCGTCTCCTGGGGCTGCAGGCCCGCCACCATGAACACGTTCGACCACACCGTGGCCGCCACCTCGGGGATCGCCGCCGCGGTGACCAGGTCGACGCCGTCCGGGATCGGCATCAGCTGTCCCGCCGGTACGGCGACCCGCTCGGCGTACCCGCCCCCGGCCAGCAGCGCGCACGCCTGATCGCCGACGGACCATCCGGTCACCTCCGACCCGACGGCCGCGACGGTGCCGCTGCACTCCATCCCGATGACCTCCGAGGCCCCGGGCGGTGGGGGGTAGAAGCCCTGCCGCTGCAGGAGATCGGCGCGGTTCAGACCCGCGGCCGCCACGTCGAGCAGCACCTCGCCCGGCCCGATCTCCGGGTCGGGGAGCTCGGTGACGGACAGGACCTCGGGGCCACCGGGCTCGGTGGCGATGACAGCGCGCATGCTCCCCAGACTAGGGATCGACCCTGGGGGTCAGTCGTCGGGCAGCGTGTCGCCGGTGTGGTCGACTGCGCGGTCGTCGGGGATCTCGTCGTTGACATCGTCGGGGTCGGGCGCGCTCGCTGGCCGGTCCCAGCCCTCGGCGAGCCGCTGGGCCCGTGCGGCCAGCGCCTCGATCCTCTCGGGGTCCGCGCCCTGGGCGCCGGCGGCGTACCCGATCAGGTAGGTCGTGATGGGTGCCGCCGGCCGGGCGACGTTGTGGGCCGCGACCCGAGCCAGGTCGAGCAGCAGTCCTTCGTCGACCTCGGTGTCGACGTCGAGGACGTCGCTCAGCTCGTCGATCCAGTCGTGCAGGTTCACAGCACCAGATTCGCCGCATCCGGAGGGTGCCGCAACCCCCAGGGCTCACAAGTCGCGCAGATCGGCCCAGCTGTCGATGTCCTGGCCCTCGTCGCCGACCGGCGGCACCAGCGCGAGGTCCAGCCCGGTGAGCAGGGCCCGCATCGCCATCCCGTGCTGCGCCTCGCGGTCGGGGCGCACGGCGTCGAGGCGGTCGGCATCGAGCACGCCCGCGAGCTGACGACGACCGTCCGGGTCCGTCAGGAAGGCGCCGTCTCGGCCCGCAGCCGCCTCGCGCAGGCGCCGGAAGGTCTCCACGCTCACGATCGGCATGTCGACCGCGAGCACCGCAAGCGTGCGCGGTGGGTGGAGCAGGGCGTCCCGCCCGGTCAGCAGCGCGGCGACCGGCCCGCCGTACGACGGGCTCTCGCGCGCGAACGTCACCGGCCGGGTGGTCGGCACCGGGTCCCCCACCACCACCACCTCGGTCGCCTCGGCCAGCGCCTCGAGCGCGTGCTCGAGCAGCGTCCGGCCGTGGAGCTCGATCGCTGCCTTGTCGGCACCGTCCAGCCGGACGGCGCGACCGCCGGCCAGCACGATCGCTGCGAAGCTCATATGTGGCAGTCTCGCACCGTGGCCAGTCTGCGCGTCGCCCTCGTCCAGCAGGCCTCCGGACTCGAGCCGGAGGCCAACCGCGCGTCCCTCGACGGCCTCGTCCCGCGCGACGCCGACCTGGTCGTCTTCCCCGAGGCCTACGCCCGCGACTTCGGCGAGGCCGGCTCCGACATCAGTGCGTACGCCGAGCCGCTGGACGGCCCGTTCGCGAGCGAGGTCGCCCGGGTGGCCGGCGAGCGTGGCTCGACGGTGGTTGCCGGGATGTTCGAGCCGGGTGACGATCCCGGCCGGCCGTTCAACACCCTGGTCGCCCGCGGCGGGGTCGAGACGGCGTACCGCAAGATCCATCTCTACGACTCCTTCGGCTACCGCGAGTCCGACCGGGTCTCGGCGGGTCCGATCGAGCCGGTGGTCTTCGACCTCCAGGGCTTCGGGGTGGGGCTGATGACCTGCTACGACCTGAGGTTCCCCGAGCTCGCCCGCTCGCTGGTCGACGCCGGCGCGGAGGTGCTCGTCGTCCCGGCCGCCTGGGTCGCGGGGCCGCACAAGGTGGACCACTGGCGCACCCTGGTGCGGGCGCGAGCGATCGAGAACACCGTGTTCGTGGTGGCCGCCGGTCAGCCCGGGCCGCGCTACGCCGGCCACTCCCTCGTCGTCGACCCGCTCGGCGAGGTGCTTGCGGAGGCCGAGGAGGGTGCGGAGGTCATCACGGCAGTGCTCGAGCACACCGTGCTCGAACGCGCTCGCAGGACCAACCCCTCGCTGGCCAATCGTCGTCTGTAACCTTCCTCCCCGTGTCCAGGTCCGCCCCCCGTCGTCGCGCCGAGCCGGTGCCCCGGCGGCGGCGCCGCGCCGCGCAGGCGGACGCCACGCCGCCCGAGACACCGATCGGCACGCCGCCGGACTCGCCGGCCGTCGTTCCCGCAGTCCTGTCGGTCGAGCCGACGGCAGCACCGGCCTCGGAGCCTGCTCCCGGTCGCGAGCTGACCCGGCTCGAGCGGTTCGCGCGGTCCCGCTGGGCCTTCGTGACCTGGGCGGCAGTGGTGCTGGCCGGCCTGGCCGCACTGGTCGCCTGCCTGCTCGAGATCGGCCCCGACTGGGCCTGCGGCGCCGGCGCCGTCACGGTCGCGACGGCGTACGCCTGGGCCCTCGCGGTCCGCACCGGTGGTCGCCCGCTGGTGTCCGGCGGGGTCGCGCTGGTCCTCGGCCTGACCGCGGTGATCAGCGATGACGACGCCCTGCGCACCGGCGCCGCCGTGCTCACGTGCGTCGTGGCGGCGGTGCTGGCGGTGATGGCGACCGTCCCGGCCGTGCGGTTCGTGGCGGCGGTGCGCGAGGTCGTGGTCGCCGTCGTCCTGGCCGCCGCCGGCGCCCTGGCGACCGTCGGCTTCGAGCCGGTCGTCCAGGTGGTCCGCTTCGAGTACGTGACGCTCGGCCTCTCCCTCCTCGGTGCGTTCGCCCTGGTCTACCGGCTGGGCGCCGGCCTGCACGGACTCGGCCGCCGCGGCGTGGTGACCGTGCTGATCGGCACCGCCGTGCTCGCCGTGACGCTGGCGTACGCCGAGCTGCTGCGGCGCTACGGCACCCCGGGCCTGGTCACCAACATGCTCGACGTCGTGGTCTGGTCGCGCGACAACCTGGGCGCGTTCCCACGGCCGCTCGAGACCGTGCTCGGCATCCCCGCGCTCGCCTGGGGCGTGCACATGCGGGCCCGGCGTCGGCAGGGCTGGTGGGTGTGCGCGTTCGGCGTCGCCGCGACCGCGACGGTCGCCAACGCGCTGGTCAACCCCGCGGTGACGCTCACCGAGAGCGTGCTGTCCGTGACGTACGGCGCCGTGGTCGGTCTGGCCATCGGGTTCGTGGTGATCCGGCTCGACCTGGCCCTGACCGGCCGGCGCGGTCGTCGTGGTCGGCGGGCCGAGGAGGCCGAGGCGCTGCGCCCCGAGCCGCGGCGTACGCGTCCGCTCCTCTGACGCGACCCGGGTCGGTGCGCGGGTACGCAGGAGTAACGACTAGGTTCGCAGCATGGCCCGCGAACAGGTGACCGAGATCGTGGCCGAGATGGTGGCCAATGTGCTGACGCTGGCGGTCGCGCCGGGCGACCGGGTCGTGGCCGGCGACACCGTCGTGCTGCTGGAGTCGATGAAGATGGAGATTCCCGTCCTCGTCGAGGCGCCGGGCACCGTCCGCGCGATCAAGGTCGCGCCCGGCGACGTCGTCCAGGAGGGCGACATCCTGGTCGAGATCGTCGCCGACTGAGTCGGCGCCTGCTGCGGCGCTTGGCAGAGGGGGCGGGATTCGAACCCGCGGTAGGTCTCCCTACGACCGCTTTCAAGGCGGTTCCGATCGGCCGCTCCGGCACCCCTCCTGGTCCGGGTCGAGACCCGGGCACGCGAGAATTGTAGGGGTCGCGCGGCGCGGGCTACTCGGAGCCGCCGAGCTCGAGCTCGACCTCGTCGTACGCGAGGTCCCGCAGGCGCTGCGCGTGGTGGCCCACGTCGACCAGGAGCCGCTGCAGGTCGAGCCGTACGGCGTCGGGGTCGGGGTGCTCGAGCACCAGCGGGCCGAGCGTGCCCATGCGCACGAGCAGCGCGTTGCGCTCGCGCAGCATGCCGCCCTCGCGAGCCGCAGTCCATCCCTCGGCCCCGTTGCCGGCCTCGGCGACCAACGCGTCGCGGAGCGCCGCCATCTGCTGGCGGACCCGCCAGCGCCACTGACCGGTGGAGACATCCGGCCGGTGCCGGGCATCCAGGGCCAGGCGCAGGCTCTGCATCGCGGCGGGCAGCCCCGTGGCGGTGACGGTCATGGCAGCCTCCCGGTGGCCCGGAGGAGTGGGACTCCGAGTGTCGCCCCCCTGGGCCTCCCGCGGCAACCCGCTGTCGGGCACCAATGCGATGTCTAGTTCAATCAGTGCATGCCCGACTCGTCCGCCGCGTCCGGTCCCCCCGGGGCGTCCGACTACCGGTTCGCCCCGGCGGTCTCGGCCCGGATCGTCGGCGCACTCCTCGTGGTGCTGGCACTCCTGCTGGCCGTGGTGACGCTCGTGGTCGCCGTCGCCGGGCTCCCCTTCCTGGTGCTCCTGGTCGCTGCCGTGCTCGGGGTGGCGGGGGTCTTCGCCGCCGGTCACCTGCTCACCCGGCGGGTGCCCGTCGTACGCCTGGACGCCGCCGGCTACCGGGTGCGACTGGTCCGCGGCGCCGGCGTGACCGCGGCTGCGTGGACAGACGTGCAGGAGGCGGTCACGGCGACGCCGCAGGGGCTTCCGGTCGTGGTGCTCAAGCTGATCGACGGGCGGACGACCACGATTCCGGTCACCCTGCTCGACACCGACCGCGACGAGTTCGTCCGCGTGCTCCGCGGCTACCTCCAGCGCGGCCAGGGCCTGCGTCCACTCGCCTGACCGGCCCCTGATTCGGCACCGCACCCCGCCTGCTTGTAATGTGTGCTCGCTGTCGGGGAGGCGTCGCCTAGTCCGGTCTATGGCGCCCGCCTGCTAAGCGGGTTTGGGGCTACAACCCCATCGAGGGTTCAAATCCCTCCGCCTCCGCCAGCGTTCCGACCCCCTTCGCGTGCTCCGCGAGGGGGGTCGGCGTCGTTCTGGGAGCTGACTCGGATGCACCGGAGCCCCAATTTGCAGGATGTTGCAATGCAGATAAGTGAGGCATCATTCGGCACCGGGGGACGTCTTTCATCGCCCACACTTGACCCAACGGGCCTTCCGTGGGGCCCCAACACTGCCAGAGGTGAACAGAATGAAGGTTGCGCGTAAAGCTGCAGTGGTGGTCGCGACCGCCATGCTCAGCATCGGTCTCTTGGGAATCTCGGCTCCAGCTCACGCCGACTTCACCTGGGGGATGTCGCACCGGCGTTGACCTCATGAACTCCCGCTGAGGCGCGGGTCGGCTCATCCCCCCATGAATCCGACCCTCCGGCATCCCCCCGCCCGCCTCGCGGCGATTGAAGGCAGTGGTCCTCGGACCGCTGCCTTCAATCGATTTTGCCGTCGATCCCGTCCGCCAGGCCTCCGAGGCGGCCGATCGTGTAGCCGAGCTGGAAGCGGGTCTCGGCGTCGAACTCGTCCTTGAGGTCGGCGATGTAGCCCGCATAGGTGCGGGGGCTGACTCCGAGGCGCTTCGCCGAGACCGGGTCGGAGTGGCCCTCGACCAGCATCCGCATCGTCATCGCCCGCTGCTCGTCGGCGATGTGCTTGACGACGGAGGCTTCTTGGCTGGTGAACGGCCGGGCCCGTTCCCAGGAGCGCATGAAGACGTCGACGAGGTAGGCCACGATCGTCGGCTCGTGGATCGCGAGCGCCGTGCCGAGGTCCTCGGGCGACGGGATGATCGCGGTCCGGCGGTCGACGACGATCATCCGGTTGAAGAACTCGTCCTGGGTGCGGACCTCGGCACCCATCGGGGCGAGCGCGGCTACGTACTCGCGGGTGGCCGTGCTGCGCCGGGCGCTGTGCTGGTAGAGCGTCAGGATCCGGACCCCACGCTCCAGCATCGATCTCTCGGCCTGGAGGACGTTGGTGGTGAGGGCCTCTCCGGTGTCGCGACCGGACTGAGGTTGTGCGGTGAGCACCTCCTGCTCGGCGTCGGGGACGACCGTGTTGAGGAAGTTGGTGATCGCGTCGCCGTGCAGGTAGCGGAACGGCCCCCGCTCGGCCGCCGCCGGCGCCTTGCGCCAGGTCTGGGCCAGGAGGTTGAGGGCCTCAGCCCATCGCGACGACTCCTCCAGGAGCTGGGCGCCCTGCTGGCTCAGCGGTGAGACGACGCGTCGGTGCGCGAGCCCGGGATCCTCGGCGACCCAGCGGTCGTTGGTGGGGTCGAGCCGGACCAGACCGAGCTCCTGGAGCTGCTCGAACGGCGCGTGGAGATCGCCGCCGGGCTCGATGCGCGGGTCGCCGGCGACCATTCCTCCGGAGCTCGCGACCTCCTCGTACAGCGACGTGCTCGCTGCCTCGAAGAGCGCGCGACCATCCGCGTCGGGTGTCCCCACATCCCCTCCTGCCTGTTCCCCCCTGCTGCCCCCGTGTGGACCGATGATTCCACAGCGGGCCAACGCAGAGGGCCCCATCCGGTGGACGGGGCCCTCTGAGATTCGTACGGCGTGGGGGCGGGTCAGCCCCCGAGGCGGGCGCGGAGCCCGTCGAGCTCGGTCCAGAGCACGGCCGGCAGGTCGTCGCCGAACTTCTCGAACCACTCCTGGATCTGCGGGATCTCGGCAGCCCACTCGTCCACGTCGACCGAGAGGGCGGCCTCGAGGACCGCGTCGGTCAGGTCGAGGCCGTCGGTGTCGAGCGAGGCCGGGGTCGGGACGTGCCCGATCGGGGTCTCGACCGCGGCGGCCTGACCGTCGATGCGCTCGACGACCCACTTCAGGACCCGGCTGTTCTCTCCGAAGCCGGGCCACAGGAAGCCGCCCTCACTGCCGTCATCGAGCTGGGCACGGCGGAACCAGTTGACGTAGAAGATCTTCGGCAGCTTGGCGGCGTCGTTGTCCTTGCCGATGTTGATCCAGTGGCTGAAGTAGTCACCGGCGTTGTAGCCGATGAACGGCAGCATCGCCATCGGGTCGCGGCGTACGACGCCGACCTGGCCGGTCGCCGCGGCGGTCGTCTCGGAGGAGAGGGTGGCGCCGAGGAAGGTGCCGTGCGTCCAGTCGCGGGCCTCGAAGACCAGCGGGACCGTGGTCTTGCGACGGCCGCCGAAGAGGATCGCGTCGATCGGGACACCGCGCGGGTCGTCGTACTCCGCCGCGAGGATGTCGCACTGCTTGATCGGCGTGCAGTAGCGACTGTTGGCGTGGCTCGACAGCTCGTCGGACTCGGGGGTCCAGGGCTCGCCCTTCCACGACGTCGCCTTGGCGGGGGTGTTCTCGAGACCCTCCCACCAGATGTCGCCGTCCTCGGTGAGCGCGACGTTGGTGAAGACCGAGTTGCCCTTGTTGATGGTCTTCATCGCGTTCGGGTTGGTGTGCTCGTTGGTGCCGGGCGCGACGCCGAAGAAGCCGTACTCCGGGTTGACCGCCCACAGGCGGCCGTCCGCGCCGATGCGCATCCAGGCGATGTCGTCGCCGAGGGTCTCCACGGTCCAGCCCGGGATCGTCGGCTGCAGCATCGCGAGGTTGGTCTTGCCGCAGGCGCTCGGGAATGCGGCGGCGACGTACTTCACGACGCCCGCCGGCGAGGTGAGCTTGAGGATCAGCATGTGCTCGGCCAGCCAGCCCTCGTCGCGCGCCATGACCGAGGCGATGCGCAGGGCGTAGCACTTCTTGCCGAGGAGTGCGTTGCCGCCGTACCCGGAGCCGAAGGACCAGATCGCCCGTTCCTCGGGGAACTGCACGATGTACTTGGTGTCGTTGCAGGGCCAGGCGACGTCGGCCTCGCCGGGGGCCAGCGGGTGGCCGACGGAGTGGATCGCCGGCACGAAGTCGGCGTCGAGCTCGGTCATCCGGTCGAGCACGTGGGTGCCCATCCGGGCCATCACGCGCATCGAGGCGGTGACGTACGCCGAGTCGGTGAGCTCGATGCCGAACATCGGGCTCTCGGCCTCGAGGTGGCCCATCACGAACGGGATCACGTACATCGTGCGACCGCGCATGCACCCGGCGTACAGCCCGCGCATGAGCTCCTTCATGTCCTCCGGCGGCATCCAGTTGTTGGTGGGGCCGGCGTCGTGCTCGTCGACGGAGCAGATGTAGGTGCGGTCCTCCACGCGGGCGACGTCGATCGGGTCGGACGCGGCGTAGAAGGAGTTCGGCTTGATGGCCGGGTTGAGCTGGGTGAAGGTGCCCGTCGCCATCAGGGTCTGGGTGAGCTCGGTCCACTCCTCGTCGGAGCCGGTGCACCACTGGATCCGGTCGGGCTGGGTCAGCTCGGCGACCTCGTTGACGAAGTCGAGGATGCCCTGGTGGGTCGTCGGGTGAGTGACGGGGGCCTGAGTGTCGGCGGTCATGCCTGTTCCCTCTCGCGATTCACGGTTCCACCCCGTAGGAGGGGCGGTGCCGGCCGTCGAGCGCATCGACGGGGTGTCGTGTAGCGGTGATCGCACGGCGTCGTTGTCGGCGAGTGGTGGAGCTCCCGGACACGGGTTGGGGCGTGCCGCCCGACTCCGGAATGTGGCGACAGTACCGGGCAGCCTGGCCCGCACACATTGGATCGATCAATGCCTCGTGGGGAGCGTCACATCCCTTGTTTTGAGCGGGAAACCCCGCCTGCGACGATCCCGGGTTCGGTCTTTTCGAGACCTAAGACAGGGCCCCGGTGGGGGCCGCGTGGACCGGTGGGACGACCGCGACGACGTCGTCCCCGACCCGTCACGGCAACGACGCCTCCGTCGGATCAGATCGTCGGTCCGCGGTGGGTCGGGTGAGGCCCCGATGCCACTCGGGGCGGGGGCCACGGGACGAGCGCCGCACTGATTTCGGCAACCCCGGCGCGTTCGGCTATCCTCGTCCAGTCGCTCACGCGAGTGGCGACAGCGCGCCTGTAGCTCAACGGATAGAGCATCTGACTACGGATCAGAAGGTTTGGGGTTCGAATCCCTACAGGCGCACAGATCGAGAAGCCGCAGGTCAGCCCGCTGACCTGCGGCTTCTGTGCATGCCGGGCCGGTTGCACTGCGCGATTGATCCCCCTCGGCCTCCCCTGTCTGGTGGGATGAGGCATGCGCAGCGAACACCTGGCCCTTGTCATGCCCGGCCCCGGCGAACCGTGGGTGGAGGTCTCCCGCGAGGCCGTCGACCTGGAGCCCGGCGAGGTTCGGGTCGAGGTCCGTGGGGTGGGGGTCAACTACCACGACTACGCGAACGCGCTCGGATTCATCGAGGGTCCGCTGCCCCGCGTGCCGATGACCGACGGTGCCGGCGTCATCACCGAGGTCGGGCCGGGGGTCGAGGACTGGGTGGTCGGGGACCGGGCCATCAGCACCTTCTACCCCCGGTGGCAGAGCGGCCGGATCGCCCGGAACCTCGTGGCCGAGGTGCCCGGTGACACCGGCGACGGCTGGCTCCAGCAGAGTCGGACCTGCCGCGCGGACGAGCTGGTGCCGACGCCGGCGCACCTCAACGACGTCGAGGCCGCGAGCCTGCCCTGCGCAGGGACCACGGCGTGGAGTGCGCTCGAGCTGGGTGGGATCGGGCCGGACAGCGTCGTAGTCGCGATGGGGACCGGCGGGGTCTCGCTCTTCGTCCTGCAGCTGGCCAAGGCGCGAGGTGCCCGGGTCATCGCGCTGAGCTCGTCGGACGACAAGCTGGCGGTCGCCGCGACGCTGGGCGCCGACGAGCTGGTCAACTACCGCACCGATCCCGACTGGGAGTGGCGCGTCCTCGAGCTGACCGACGGCGCCGGCGCCGATCTGGTGGTCGACGTGGCGGGAGAGCAGACGTTGCCGCACTCGGTGCGCGCGGTGCGGTACGGCGGGACGGTCGCTGTCGTCGGCGTCGTCAGCGGGATGGGGTCGGCGGAGCTGTCGATCCCCCATGTGATGCTCCGCAACATCCGGGTGGCCGGGGTGACTGTCGGCAGCGTCGCCGACCACCGGGCGATGGCCGCGGCCGTCGCCCGGGCGCAGATCCGTCCGCACCTGAGCCACACCTTCGACTGGCGCGAGGCCGAGGCCGCGATCGCCCTGATCGCCGCGGCCGGCCACGTCGGGAAGGTCGGGCTCGTCGTACCCCCGTCCTGACGGCTCCCGGGCGGAGGAGCGGGAGGTGGTTGCGGGAAAGAGCAACTTGTTCTAAATTGGACATGTGTCCAGTCAGGTGTCCGCTTCCCCGCGCCAAGGCCTCAACGCCCGCCAGGCAGAGACGGCCGAGAAGCTCCTGGCGGCCGGCCTCGAGGAGCTGCGCGCGGTCGGTCACGAGACGCTGACCGTCCGCACCGTCGCCCAGCGTGCGGGCGTCTCGCCGGCGACGGCGTACACGTACCTGGCTTCGAAGAACCACCTCTTCGCCGAGCTGTTCTGGCGCTTCCTGGCTGAGGACGCCGGCCGGACGCCGGCGGGGGACGACGCGCTCGAACGGGTGCGCTCGGTGACCCGCCATCTCGCGGAGCGGCTCGCCGCGGCTCCTGAGCTGGCGGCGGCGGTGACGCCGGCCCTCCTCGGCACCGACCCCGACGTCGATCGGCTCCGGCTGCGGATCGGCGCCGAGTTCGTCGACCGCTTCCGAGCCGCCCTCGGCACGGACGCAGACCCCGCCGTCCTCGAGGCGCTGACGCTGGCCTTCTCCGGGGCCCTGCTCCAGGGCGGGATGGGACTCATGACCTACACCGAGCTCGGCGACCGGCTCGACGCCGTCGTCGCCGTGATCTTGAAGGGCAACTGACTGATGAGCATCGACGTCGACGCAGGGCCGATCGTCTTCGACCCCTACGACTACGCGTTCCAGGAGGACCCGTACCCCGTCTACCGGCGCTGCCGCGACGAGGAGCCGCTGCACCACAACGCCGAGCACGACTTCTGGGTCCTGACCCGCCACGCTGACATCCAGCACGCGATCCGCACCGAGGGCGTCTACTCCAACGCGATGGGCGTCTCGATCGACAAGAGCGCCTGGGGTCCGGACGCCCACAAGGTGATGTCGTTCCTCGGCATGGACCCGCCGCGGCAGAAGCGGCTGCGCTCGCTGGTGTCCAAGGGCTTCACCCCGCGCCGGGTGACCGAGCTGGCGCCGCGCATCCAGCAGCTCACCGACCACTACCTCGACCAGTGCCTGGAGATGGCGGCAGACGGTCAGGGCTTCGACTGGATCACGGACTTCGCCGGCCGCCTCCCGATGGACGTCATCTCCGAGATGATGGGCGTTCCGGAGGCCGACCGGGTGGAGGTACGGCGCCTCGCCGACCTCGTGGTGCACCGCGAGCCCGGCGTCCACGACGTGCCGCGCGCCGGCATGGTTGCCTCGCTCGATCTCGTCGTCTACTACGCCGACATGGTCGAGCAGCGTAGGAAGCAGCCGACCGACGACCTCACCAGTGCCCTGCTCGCCGCCGAGATCGACGGCGACAAGCTCACCGACGAGGAGATCATCGCCTTCCTCTTCCTGATGGTCGTCGCCGGCAACGAGACCACGACCAAGCTGCTCGGGCACGCGCTCTTCCACCTGACCCGCCACCCGGAGCAGTACGAGCGGGTCTTCGCCGACCCCGCTCAGCCTGACGACCTGGTGGTGCCGTGGATCGAGGAGACGCTGCGCTACGACACCTCCAGCCAGATGGTCGCGCGGCACCTCCTCGAGGACGTCGAGATCGAGGGCACCGTCGCCCCGGCAGGCTCGAAGCTGCTCCTCGTGATCGGCTCGGCCAACCGCGACGACCGCGTCTTCTCCGACCCCGATCGCTACGACATCTTCCGCGACAAGGACGAGGTCGGCCAGCTGCTCAGCTTCGGTGGCGGTCGGCACTTCTGCCTGGGCGCCAACCTGGCCCGCCTCGAGGCGCAGATCGCGCTGCGCGAGGTCGTCCGCCGGGTCGGCCGCGTCGAGGTCGACCACGACGCCTGCCAGCGGGTGCACTCGATCAACGTCCGCGGCTTCGCCTCGGTCCCGGTGCGCATGGCCCTTCGGTCGGAGAGCCGCTGATGGCGCGCTTCGTCCACCCGGACCGTCGTCCGGCGGTCATCACCGGTGCGTCGTCGGGGATCGGCGCCGCAACGGCGCTGACGCTGGCCGCAGCCGGTCACCCCGTGGCGCTGGGCGCGCGGCGCACCGAGAGGCTCGACGAGCTCGCCGCCCAGATCCGCAGCCAGGGCGGTGAGGTCTCCGCACACGTGCTCGACCTCACCGATGACGAGTCCGTGGAGGCCTTCGCCCAGAAGGTCGCCGCTGATCTCGGTGACATCGAGATCGTGGTCAGCAACGCCGGCCTCGTGCAGCCCGGCACGACGTACGAGGTCGACACGGCGCAGTTCGCGCACGAGCTCGACCTCAACGTGGTCGGTGCGCAGCGGCTCTCGCGGGCTTTCGTGCCCGGCATGGTCGAGCGGCAGCGTGGCGACATCGTCTTCGTCTCCAGCGACGTCGCGGTGCGGGCCCGGCCGTTCATGTCGTCGTACGCCGCCGGCAAGTGGGGGCTCGAGGGTCTGGCGCACGCGATGCAGATGGAGCTCGAGGGCACCGGGGTCCGCGCCTCGATCGTGCGTCCCGGGCCCACGCAGAGCGAGATGGGCAGCGCCTGGGCTGACGACGATGCCGCGTTCGTGATCACGCAGTGGGTGCGGTTCGGCCTGGCTCGACACCCGCGGCTGCTCAAGGCGAGCGCGCTCGCTGACGCCATCACCACGATCGTCACGGCCCCTCGCGGTGTCCACCTCAACCTGATCGAAGTCACCCCCGAAGCCTCTGTGGAGAAGCAATGACAGTGACCACCGAGTCCGCGATCGCCGGCATCCCCGAGGTCTCGTACGCCGTCGAGGACGACGGCTACGGCCACCTGGCCGAGATGCGGGTCGACCCGATCGGCCTCTTCCAGCGGGTGTACGACGAGTGCGGCGAGATCGGCCGCTTCAAGCTGGCCGACAAGGACGTCGTGCTGGTGTACGGCGCCGAGGCACAGGAGCAGTTCTTCCGGGCGCCGGACTCCACGCTGGACCAGGCGGCGGCGTACCCCTTCATGACCCCGATCTTCGGCAAGGGCGTCGTCTTCGACGCCTCGCCCGAGGAGCGCCAGCAGATGCTCAAGAACCAGGCGCTGCGCGGCGACATGATGCGCGGGCATGCGGCGACGATCGAGGCCGAGATCAACCGGATGGTCGCCGACTGGGGTGACGAGGGCGAGATCGACCTGCTGGACTGGTTCGCGGAGCTGACCATCTACACGACCTCGTCGTGCCTGATCGGCAAGCCGTTCCGTGAGGAGCTCGACTCCTCCTTCGCGCACTACTACCACGAGCTCGAGCAGGGCACCGACGCCATCGCGTACGTCGACCCGTACGCCGACATCGAGTCCTTCCGCCGGCGCGACGCGGCCCGCGAGAAGCTGGTCGAGCTGGTGCAGGGGATCATCGACAAGCGCAAGGTGCGCGGCAAGGTCGCCCGCGAGGACCGCGACCTGCTCGACGTGCTGATCTCGATCGACATGTCCGCCGACTACATCACCGGCATCTTCATCTCGATGATGTTCGCGGGCCACCACACCTCCTCCGGTACGGCGTCCTGGGCGCTGATCGAGATGATGCGCAACCCCGACGTGATGGCGTCGGTGGTCGCCGAGCTCGACGACCTCTACGCCGATGGCTCCGAGGTCTCTTTCCAGGCGCTGCGCTCGATCCCGCAGCTCGAGGCGGCGCTGAAGGAGACCTTGCGGCTGCACCCGCCGCTGATCATCCTGATGCGCGTCGTCGCCGAGGAGATCGAGCTCGCCGGGCACACGATCTCGCCGGGCACCGTCGTCGCCGCGTCGCCGCGGGTGTCGAACCGGATCGCCGAGGACTTCCCGGAGCCGGAGCGGTTCGACCCGTCGCGCTACCTCGACGAGCGCCAGGAGGACCTGCAGAACCGCTGGACCTGGATCCCCTTCGGCGCCGGAAAGCACCGCTGCGTCGGCAACGCGTTCGCGATGATGCAGATGAAGGCGATCTTCTCGGTCATCCTGCGCGACTACACGTTCGAGATGGTCCAGCCGTCGGAGACCTATCGCGACGACGTCTCGAAGATGGTGATCCAGCTCCAGCAGCCGTGCCGCGTGAAGTACAAGAAGCGTGACCGATGACCTTCCGCGTGGTGGCCGACCTCGGCCTGTGCCAGGGCCACCAGATGTGCACCGGTGAGGCGCCGGACGTCTTCGCCTTCGATGACGGCACCGACCAGGTCGTCGTCCTGCAAGCACACCCTGACGAGTCCCTGCGCCCGCAGGTCGAGTCGGCCGTCAAGTACTGCCCAGCCATGGCGCTTGCCATTCAGGAGGAACAGTGAGTCTCACCCGTGCCGAGATCGACGAGTTCTGGGAGACCTGGCTCGAGGTCAACCGGGAGGCCGAGCGGATCGGCGACTGGCGGATCATGGCGGAGTGGTACGCCGAGGACGCGACGTACGGCTGGATGTACTCGGTCGACGAGCACTTCATGGCGGTAGGACGCGACCAGATCCGCGACTACGCCATCGGCATCGAGATGGACGGCTTCGACGGCTGGCACTACGACTACGTCTGCACGATGGTCGACGAGCAGAAGTCGATGGTCCTGGGCTTCTGGAAGCAGCGATCCGGGATCGTGAACGACGAGACCGGCGGTGAGTACGAGATCCTCGGCATCGGTGGCTCGTGGTTCGGCCTGGAGCGCCAGGTCGGCGGAGCGGACGACGGCCTGATCAAGTTCGCCTGGCAGCGCGACTGGTTCGACATGCCCTCGACCGCGCACACGTTCATGGAGATCCTCAAGGCCGGCAAGGCGCCTGACACCCTGCTCGAGCGGATCAAGGTCTCCGGCCACGGGGTCCCCGGCCACTACCACCTCGCCGACCTGCCCTCGACGGTCTGGCCGCCGCCCGTCGAGGCCGGCGACTACGTCACCCAGCAGCAGGCCCCGGAGGTCTCGGCATGACCATCTCGACACCGGCCGCCCAGCAGCTGATCGACGGCAAGCTCGTCGGCGCCTCGGACGGCACGACGTACCCGATCCTCAACCCGGCGACGGGTCTGGAGATCGGGCAGGCACCGGACGGGACCGCAGCGGACGTTGTGGGGGCGATCGCTGCGGCCCGTCGGGCCTTCGACGAGACCGACTGGTCGACCGACGTCGAGTTCCGAGTCAGGTGCCTGCGCCAGCTCCACCAGGCGCTGCTCGACCACGCGGACGCGTTCCGGGACCTGACCACGGCCGAGGTCGGCATGCCCGGCTTCATGATGGGCGCGGCCGGCTTCGACGTGCCGGTCGAGGGGCTCAAGTGGGTCACCGACATGCTCGAGTCCTACGAGTTCGAGACGGACCTCGGGGTCGCCAAGCCGATGGGCATCAAGAGCCGGCGCACCGTACGCCGTGAGGCGGTCGGTGTGGTCGCGGCGATCACGCCGTGGAACGTGCCGACCCAGATCAACCTCGCCAAGGTCGGTCCGGCGCTCGCGGCCGGCTGCACGGTCGTGCTCAAGCCCGCCCCGGACACCCCGTGGGTGGCCTGCGAGCTGGGCCGGCTGGTGGCCGAGCACACCGACATCCCGCCGGGCGTCTTCAACGTCGTGACCCCGCGCTCCAACGAGGTCGCGGCCATGCTGTCGACCGACCCGCGCGTCGACATGGTCTCCTTCACCGGCTCGACGCAGGTCGGGCGCGCGATCATGGCGGCCGCGGCCCCGACGCTGAAGAAGGTCTTCCTCGAGCTCGGCGGCAAGTCCGCCGCGATCGCGCTCGACGACGCCGATATCTCAGCTGTGGCTGGGGCGACGGCGTTCACGGCCTGCATTCACGCCGGCCAGGGCTGCGCGATCACGACCCGCTTGATCGTGCCTCGGGAGAAGTACGACGAGGCCGTCCAGGTCGCTGCGGCCACGATGGAGTCCATCGGCGCGAAGGACCCCGCCGACCCCGGCGCGATCTGCGGCCCGGTCATCTCGGCGATCCAGCGCGACCGCGTCGAGGCCTACCTCGAGCTCGCGATCGAGGAGGGCGGCACCTTCGCCACCGGGGGTCACGTGATCGACCAGGCCGGCTTCTGGATCGAGCCGACGGTCATCGCCGGCCTCGACAACTCCTCGCGCCTGGCGCAGGAGGAGATCTTCGGCCCGGTGCTCGTGGTCATCCCGCACGACGGCGACGACGACGCCGTTCGGATCGCGAACGACTCGGCGTACGGCCTCTCCGGGTCCGTCGACTCCGGCGATGTCGAGCGCGCGAAGGCGGTCGCCGCGCGGATCCGCACCGGCACGATCGCCGTCAACGGCGGGGTCTGGTTCAGCCCGGACGCGCCGTTCGGTGGTTACAAGCAGTCCGGCATCGGCCGGGAGATGGGCGTCGCGGGCTTCGAGGAGTACCTCGAGACCAAGACGGTTGCTGAGCCCGCATGACGCACCACCAACCAAGGAGACAGCAAGTGAGCAACCGTTTCGAGAACAAGGTCGTCGTCGTGACCGGCGCTGCCCAGGGCATCGGCGAGGCCTATGCGCGCGCTCTCGCAGCCGAGGGTGCCTCGGTCGTGGTGGCCGACCTCAACGTCGAGTCGGGCGAGAAGGTGGCCGCCGACATCGGTGGGCTGTTCGTGCGCACCGACGTCTCCTCGCACGAGTCGGCGGCCGCGATGGTCGAGGAGACCGTGGCGGCGTACGGCGGGATCGACGGCCTGGTCAACAACGCCGCGATCTACGGCGACATGGCCTTCGACCTGCTGATCAGCGTGGACTGGGACTACTACAAGAAGTTCATGTCGGTGAACATGGACGGCGCGCTCGTGATGACCCGGGCCGTCTACCCGGAGATCCGGAAGCGCGGCGGGGGCTCGATCGTCAACCAGAGCTCGACCGCGGCGTACCTCTACTCCGGCTTCTACGGCCTGGCCAAGGTCGGCGTCAACGGCCTGACCCACCAGCTCGCCCACGAGCTCGGTGGCCTCAAGATCCGTGTCAACGCGATCGCTCCTGGCCCGACCGACACCGCCGCCACCCGCACCCAGGCCGGCGACGCCGCCAAGGACCTGGTCAAGGGGCTCGCCCTGAAGCGGATGGGTCAGCCCGAGGACATGGTCGGCGCCTGCCTCTTCCTGCTCTCCGACGAGTCGTCCTGGGTGACGGGTCAGATCATCGCCGTCGACGGCGGACAGACGTTCCGCGCATGACCGAGGTCGGCTTCATCGGGCTCGGCAACATCGGCAAGCCGATGGCGCTGCGGCTCGCGTCGTCCGCCGAGATCGAGCTGACCGTGTACGACGTCGCGCCGGACCCGGTCGCGGAGCTGAGGACGGCGGGCGCGACTGTCGCGACCAGCGTCGCCGACCTTGCCGCGCAGGTCGACGTCGTCTGCGTGATGGTGCGCGACGACGACCAGGTCCGCGACGTGCTCGGCGAGATCCTCGGTGTGAGCCGTGACGGCCAGACGGTCGTCATCCACTCGACCGTCGGTCCCGACACCCCGGGCCAGCTCGAGGACACGGCTCGCCGACACGGCGTCCAGGTCGTCGACGCCCCCGTGAGCGGCGGCGCGATGGGTGCCGCAGACGGGACCCTCGCGATCATGGTCGGCGGGACCGACGAGGCGTTCGCGGCAGCCCGTCCGGCGCTCGACGCGATGGGGTCGTTGGTCACCCACGCCGGCCCGATCGGATCCGGCACGAAGCTCAAGCTGGCCCGCAACCTGATGCACTTCGTGGCGTTCACCGCCGCGACCGAGGCACAGCGCCTCGCCGAGGCCGCTGGGCTGGACCTGGTCGAGCTCGGCAAGGTGGTGCGCCACACCGACGCCATCACCGGGGGACCGGGCGCGATCATGCACCGCGCGACGACTGCGCCGATCGCCGAGGACGACTTCTGGCACGGCGTCTTCGCCCATGTGCTCGCCCTGGGGGAGAAGGACCTGTCCTTCGCGATCGCACTCGCCGACGAGCTCGACGTCGACGTACCCCTCGCGCGGCTCGCCCTCGACCGCCTCGGTCCTGGGCTCGGCATGACCAAGGAGAAGTGACATGGGCAAGTTCGACGATCTCCCCGAGCAGCGCCGCGTCGGCCTCGAGAAGATGGAGGAGGTCTACGGGTTCGACATGACCGACGGCGCCGGCGACTTCTTCGGCATCACCGCCGACCACCTCTTCGCCGACATCTGGAAGCGTCCGGGACTGTCCGACCGTGACCGGCGCCTGCTCCTGATCGGGCTGCTGGCCGGCACCGGTGGGCACGACGTGCTGACCATCCAGATCCCCGCGGCGTACAAGAACGGCGAGCTCGACGACGACCAGCTGCGCGAGATCGTCATCTTCCTGTGCCACTACGCCGGCTGGCCCAACGGCGCCCGCATCAACTCGATCGTCGAGGACACGATCGCGAAGGCTCATCGGGCGGCTGCCCGGGGCTGAGCGGCGGGTGTGATTTCGGACCCACTGGGTCCGCAGGGTCGGGGTCCGCCTTAGGCTACTGGCCGGTAGCCCGCACGCGGCACCGGTCACTCGTCGGACGGAGAACCCCATCACCATGCGCAAGATCCTCGCCCCGCTCCTGGTCGGCCTCGGCGCCTTCCTGGTCGTCGCCGCCGTCATCGCCCAGACCTGGGCGCCGGGACAGCTCGAGCGGACGCCGCTGGACACCGACAACACGACGTACCTCTCCGGGACGGCGCGTGTGGCCGGAGGCGAGGACCTGAGCCTGCAGGAGTCCCCGGCGCTGGCGTACAGCGTCAACCGGGTCGATGGCGATGCCTCCGACGATGCGGTCGCCGCCTGGAACACCTCGCTGTGCGTGGTGCGCGACGAGGGCGACATCGACGGCTGTGTCGACGCCGACGACCCCCAGGGACGCCTCGTCAGCGCCGAGACCGAGGCGTTCGCGACCGACCGGAGCACGGCGCTGACCGTGGACAACGGCGACTACGTGCCGGCCGGTACCCCACAGCAGGAGGGCCTGCAGAACAAGTGGCCCTTCGGCGCCGAGAAGAAGACCTACCCCGTCTGGGACGGGATGACCGGCTCCGCGGTCGACGCCACCTACGAGGGCACCGAGAAGCTCGATGGGCTCGAGACGTACAAGTACCGCGTCGACGCGAGCGCCCAGGGCATCGAGGTGATCACCGGGACGACGGGCAGCTACCTCCAGACCACCAGCTACAACGTCGAGCCGCGCACCGGCGCGATCATCAATCAGGTCGTGCACCAGGAGCGCGTCGCCGACGGCGTCGGCAAGATCCTCGACCTCGATCTCGCGTTCACCGATGACCAGGTGCAGACCAACATCGACGACGCCGAGGCGAACGTCTCCAGCCTGCGCCTGATCGACACCGTCGTGCCCGTCGTCGGGTACGTCGCAGGCGGGATCGTGCTGGCCATCGGGATCGCGCTCCTGCTGCTGCGTCGGCGTACGCCGAACGTCGCGTAGGCCTGGTCCCGCGGGCTCGACCGGCTCGGCGTGGCCTCCCGTGCGGGCCGCGTCGTGGCTGCCGACCCCCTGGTCGGTCGAGCGGCGGGCGTGAGGGATAATGGACGAAGCGAGCCCCCCATGTCGACAGGTGACATGAGGGGCTCGCGTCTGTCTGATGCGGCGATATTCGGACGCATCAAGTATGAGATATATCATTCATCATATCGTCCAAGACGGTTCGCTGTCCGCCAAGTGCCGGGAATGTCCTGCGGCGCTCCTGGGCGCTCGCGACCGATCGTCGACGACGGAACGTCGGATGTCGTGCTGGTCACGGCGCCCCCGGCTGCCAGTCGGTTCAGGTCCGCGGTCGACAGTCGACCCGCGACCGCGTTCAGCATCCGGCGGCCGCGCTGGGTTGCGGGGTTGACCAGGAATCCACCGAGGTCCTCGACGAACACGACATCGGGGAGCGGGTAGGCGTCGACCTGCTCTCGACGGCGCCGCCGCTCGTCCGACCGGGCCTTGCCCCTGGCCCGCCACCAGCCCCAACCGATCGCCGCGGCGAGCACCGCCACCAGCAAGGTCAGCAGTGCCCACGGGTACGTGGCCGCGGTGTCGTCGACCGATGCCCCCGCGTCGTCCGCCCAAGCGACCCGGGCCCGGAGGTCGCCGGCGGTTCCGGCCGGGACGTCGACGTCGATGACCACGTCGCGCGACTGCAGGGCAGGGACGAGTACGTCGGGACGGGTGGTCCCGGTCAACTCGGGCTCTTCTGACCCGAAGCCGTAGCGGAGCTCGGGGACCGGTGCGTCGGCGTTCCCGGCGTTCTTGACCGTGACGACCACCTGTGCCGGCCCGCCCAGGCCGAGGAGTCGACCGAGTGTCGACCCGGAGAGTCGGATCGCCACGTTGTCGAGCCGGAGGTCGGCGACCGGGCTGCTCGGCAGGGGCGGGGTGCCGGTGGGGTGCCCGATCACGTTGATCGGCAGGTTCTGCGCCGGGGCGTCGGTCGAGAACGAGCTGACCCGGACCACGCACGGGCAGGGGCGCGGGGGTCTGCCGACCACGAGGTCGAGCACGATGACTCCGGTCCGGTCGGCGCGACCGGTCGCTGCGCCGGGGAGGTGGCAGGCGCTGGATCCGCCGATCGCGTCGTCGCCGCACAGCACGGCCTGGACCTGTGCGCCGGCCGGCCACCCCGTGCTGTAGACCTTCACCCGATCGCCGGGGCGAGCGTTGGAGGGCAGCACCATGCTCGGGGCGTTCGCGTCGCCGGACGCGTCGTCGGCCCGCGCAGCCGACGTGCCCCAGCCCGGCAGCGGCACGACCAGCGTTGCGGCCAGGACCGTGAGGATCAGGAGTGTGCGTCGGACCATCTAGTGCGCCTGGACGGAGATGGCGGGTGCTTCCTCCGCCGAGGCGAGGCGCCGCGCGCCGACTCCACGGCGTCGCAGGACCAGCCAGGTCGCCAGCAGCAGCAGGAGCAGAAGGGCGACCAGACCGGGCCATGGGAGCAACCAGGTGGTCGTCGAGTCGTGGTCAGCGGCGCCCGTGGAGGTGCTGAGCGAGACGGTCGTCGTCACCTTGCCCGCGATCGGCACGTGCCTGACGGACTGACTGAGGCGCACCTTCTGGCCAGGGAGCAGGTCGACCAGCTCCCCGGAGGTCACCTTCGTGAGCTCTCCGGTCATCCCCGAGAGCTCGATCACGGCCCGGGGCGCGAGTCGGACGTTGCCGGTGTTCTCGACGGTGTAGCTGACCGTGCCCTTCCCCGAGCCGGACCAGGGCAACGCCCCGCGGTCGTGCTCCAGGCGGATGTCGCTCACGTCGACGGCAGGGGTGGTCGGGCCGCTGACCCGGACGTACATCCGTGCGCCGACGGCTCGTTGGATCCCGACCTCGAAGCCGCTCTCGTCGGTGTCGGTCGACTCGACGTCGACGTTCATCGCGACCACGGCGCCGACATGATCGCCAGGTGTCGCGTTGCGCGGGATGCGGATCGTGACCGGTATGTCGACCTGCGTCCGGCCGTAGACGGTGACCTGCGAGGTCACCGGCTCGACCCACTTCCCGAGGTCGACCATGTCCTCGTCGAGGCTCTTGAGGGCGAAGAAGCCGTCCTGCTCGGTGTTGTAGCCGTCGGCGCCGTAGACCTTGAAGGTGATCGGCTTCTTGGTCCAGTTCTGGATCCGGACCTTGTCCTTGATCTCGGCGCCCGGGTCGCCCTCGAGGATGAAGTAGTTGCGTGGTGCCGGGTTGTCGGCGCCCGGCGGGGTCGGGGCCACCGACCAGGCGCCGTTGTCGGCGGCGTGGGCCGGGGTGCTGCCCAGACAGGTGGTGAGGACGGCGACGACGAGGCCGAGCAGGGCCAGTGCGGTACGGCGCCAGATGGTGTCCGGGTGGATCATGGTCGTGCTCCTCGCAGGTGCGGTCGCTCGCCTCGAGCGACCGTCGACCCGGGTGAGCGCGAGGTGCGCCCACCCGGGTCGGTGGTGTTCAGTCGGACGTCACGATCACGACAGCGTGAGGTAGAGCGTTCCGGTGTAGTTGCCCGCTGCCTGGTTGGCGAGCAGGTCCAGCGACAGTCCGGCGTCGGCCACGGTGTCGCCACCGCTGACCTGGTCCGGACCGAGGTTGCCCGCGACCACGGAGCACAGCGGCCTCGCGGTAGTGCTGTCGGCGAAGGCACCGCCCGCGCCGACGGTGATGGCGTCATCGTTGTTGCCACCGGCGATGCACTGCGGCGTCCAGGTCAGCTTGCTCGGGGCGATCGCCACCGGGCCGGTGAGCCCGGAGAACTTGCCCGTGAGCGACCAGCCCAGCGTGCCGCCGCGGTAGTCCTTGACGAGGACGTCGCGCAGCGAGCCGGTCGACGTGTGCGCCGCGCCGTCGAGGGCGACGGGCGACAGCACGACGTTGCCGGGGTCCCTCGACATCTTCAGGTCACCAGCGGTGACCGTGAGGGTGACGGTCTCCAGGGCCTGGCAGCTGCCGGTGGCCGCCGCGCCGGTCTTCGCCACGCAGGAGTCGCCGGAGAAGGCGAACGTCTTGGAGGCGAAGATCGCGCCCGCGCCGTGGGGCTTCGAGGCACCGATGTAGGCCGTCAGGGGGTCGTTGACCACGAAGGTCGCGGTGAAGTTGCCGGTGGCGTTCGCCGTGGCCGGCACCGTCGGGTCGGTGCTCGCGGGGGGCGGACCGGTGGGCGGGAATGTGGTGAAGCCCTGGTAGCCGCCGACAGTCAGCGCCTGGTTCGGGTCCCAGTTGGCGCCGGTCACCGTGACGACCGTGCCCGCGCCACCACCCGTGATGTTGGTGGTGACCGTCGGGGCGCCGAGGACGGTGATCGCCTTCAGCGTCTGCTCGGTGCCGATGCTGAGCTTGAGCGCCTTGGCGCCGGAGAAGCCGGTCGTGGCCGGGACCGGCACCGTGCCCGAGCCGCTACCGCTGGCGAGGGTGAACGTCGACGCCGTGCCACAGTTCGTGCCGTCGGAGTCGCAGAGCTGGGCAGAGCCCGTGCCGTTGTTGATGAAGCCGGACGCGTCGAAGCTGATCACGTCATTGGCCCGGGCGTGGGTGGTCACGGTCTGGTTGCTGATCGCGGTGATCGACGCCGTCGCGTTCGAGACGCTGACCGAACCGGTGATGCCCGTCGGTACAGGGGACGACAGCGGGTCCGTGCCGAGGTTGCAGTTGGTCGGCACGCTGGCGGCGAACAGGATGTTGTCGACCGTGGCGTTCGTGACGCCGGCGCTGGCGGTGAAGGTGCCGCTCATCGAGCCGCCGGGCATGACGGCGCCCGGTGCTGTGTCGCCGAGCACCGCGCCCGTCAGCGCGACGGTGCCGCTCCCGGCGCCGGAGAGTGCGACGGTCGCCTTCGGCGTGATCGGCACCCCGTTGCCCGGCCCGACGGCCACGGGACCGTTGGTCGGGCCCGGGTTGAAGGTGAGCGTCGCGGTGACGGTCTGACCCGGGGCGGGTGCGCCGGGCTGAAGGTCAGGTTGAAGTCAGAGGTCCACGGCGCGATCGTGTTGAGGGTCTTGCAGTTGAGGGTGCTCGGGGCCGCGGTGGCGGGCGCGGCACTCAGCGCGACCATTCCTCCCGCTGCTGCCAGTGCGGTCGCGCCGAGCGCGGCTGCGAATCTGTTCGTTGCTCTCATCTACCCGGTTCTCCTTGGGGTACGCCCTCCGGTGGGAGGGGCGAGGTGATGAGCAGAACCTGTCTCTGCGCTGCGCGATCGGACGCGCAGTGGGCACAGACTCCGGCCCAGGCAGATATATCGTCAATCATATATCGTCAAATTTACGTTCCGGGCTAGTCCGGCTACAGGCCCTCCGCCGGACCGCTCCGCGCTCGTCGA
Organism: uncultured Actinomycetota bacterium; assembly: GCA_963717855.1. Classification (GTDB taxonomy): domain Bacteria; phylum Actinomycetota; class Actinomycetes; order Propionibacteriales; family Nocardioidaceae; genus Nocardioides. Next base: position 723,501 of record CAVQXF010000010.1, read on the forward strand.
TCGCCCCGTCCGATCGGCCCCTGTCGGCCGCTTGCGCAGGTCGCCTACTTAGGACCTCGGAAGACGAAAGCCCAGTAGGCACAGGGATGTGGCGCTTCTAACGCACACCGATGACTCCAGTCGTCGCGATGTTGGGTACCGTGCCGAGCACCGCTGAGGGATCGAGAGGGTTGCGACGGACATGGTCGATGTGAACAGTGCGCTGGACGAGGCAGGTCTCACCAACCCTCGAGTGCGGGAGTACGTGGCCCACTGGGCCGCGATCACGCAGCCCGACCGGGTGGAGGTCGTCGGCGCCGCAGACGACGCGCGCCTGATCCAGGAGGCGCTCGACGCCGGTGAGCTGCTGCCCGCGGGCGAGGGGCGCTACTACTCGCGTAGCTACTTCAAGGACACCGCTCGCTCCGAGGAGCGCACGGTCGTGGCGACCAGCAAGGAAGACGACAAGGGCGTCTACAACAACTGGAAGCCGGCGGCCGAGATGACCGAGCTGCTGACCGAGCGGATGCGTGGTGCCTCGGCCGGCAAGACCATGTACGTCATCCCCTACCTGATGGCGCCGCCCGGATCGCCGCTGACGCCGTACGCCGCGGGCGTCGAGCTCACCGACAGTCGCCCGGTCGTGCTGCACATGATCCGGATGTCGCGCGTCGGTGCGTCGTACGTCAACGACCTCGAGGACCCCGACACCTTCGTGCGCGCCGTGCACGTCACGGGTGACCTGGAGAACCTCGGCCAGGGCACCCCCGAGGACCAGCGCTACTTCGCCACCGTGGCCGACGAGCGGACGATCCTGCACTACGGCTCGTCGTACGGCGGCAACGCGCTGCTCGGCAAGATCGCCCACGGTCTGCGGCAGGCCTGCTACGACGGCCGCGCGTCCGGCGTCTTCCTGGCCGAGCAGTTCATGCTGCTCGGGATCACCGACAAGGAGACGGGCAAGCGCTGGCACATCTGCGGCGGCTTCCCGAGTGCGTCGGGCAAGACGAACCTCGCGATGACGCTGGCGCCGGAGGCGCTCGGCGACCGTTACCACGTGGAGTTCTACGGCGACGACATCGCCTGGTTGTGGGTCAACCCCGATGACGGCCGGGTCTACGCGATGAACCCGGAGTTCGGGGTCTTCGGCGTCGCGAAGGACACCAACGCGAAGACCAACCCGACGGCGCTCGAGTCGATCGGTGACGGGTCGGGCGTCATCTTCACCAACGTCGCCTACAACGACCAGACGCACGAGGTCTGGTGGGAGGGCATGACGAAGAGCCCGCCCGAGGACGTCACGGGCTGGCAGGACTGGAAGGGCGAGCTGATCTCGGAGCGCGCCGCCGACGACACCTCGCCGTGGGCGCACCCCAACAGCCGCTTCACGACCACGCTGGCCAACGTGCCCAACGTGGCGCCCGACTTCGAGGACCCGGCCGGCGTCCCGGTCGACGCGATCATCTTCGGTGGCCGCACCAGCGACCGCGAGCCGTTGGTGCGCGCGATCACCGACCTGGCCGAGGGCGTGTACGACGGCCTGACGCTCGGCGCCGAGGCGACCTTCGCCGCCGAGGGCGTCGACGGTCAGCTGCGCTACGACCCGATGTCGATGCGCCCGTTCATGGCGTACGGCGAGGGCGACTACGCCGCACACTGGCTCAAGATCATCGGCGCGGCCACCGACCGGCCGATCTTCGCGCACGTGAACTGGTTCCAGCGCGGCGACGACGGCCACTTCCGCTGGCCCGGCTACCGCGAGAACCTGCGCGCGCTGCTCTGGCTGGCCCGCTACAAGGACGGCGACGTCACGGGTCGGCAGACGCCGGTCGGCGTGCTCCCGACGGTCGAGGAGCTGGAGCTCGACGGCGTCGAGATCACCCCCGAGGACCTCGAGATCGTGCTGTCGATCGACAACCAGCGGTGGCGCCAGGAGATGGGCTTCCGGGAGGCGCACCTGAAGGGCTTCGACCGGGTGCCCGAGGAGATCTGGGAGGCCCACCGTCGGGTCTCTGCTGCGCTTGACGCGGAGGCCTGAGCGCGGTCGCCGGCTTGCGGGTGTAACGCCGTGTTACTTGCTGTCCCCGGGGGTTGCAGCACCCGGGAAGAGGCAGTAACACGGCGTTACATGCGATGTCAGCGCCGCGGACGGGCCGCGCCCCAGACACCCACGCCGATGCCGACGACGGCACCACCGAGGCCGATCAGCTGCTGGGAGCGCGACATCTGGTCGTGGACCGCGAGCCCGCCGAGCAGGTCGGACGCGTCGGCGCCGCCGGAGGCGAGGAACCACCGGCGGGTGTCGCGGCCGCGCAGCGCGGTGGTCACCAGCGCTCCGCCGATGAGCGCGTCGCGGTAGCCCATCGAGCGCAGCAGCAGGCGGGTGGTCGGGACCGGCTCCTGCTTGTCGCCCCAGAACCGGTTCGCCTTGACGGGCGAGATCAGGAACGAGACGCCTGAGGCGAGGCGGATGGAACCGGCGAGGAGTGCGGCGCGATCGACGTTGGGCATGCCTGGACAGTAGAGCGCGGCCGGGTCACCAGCAATGCACCGATCACCAGCGCCGCGCCGGCGATGCCGTCGAGCCAGTAGTGGTTGGCCGTGCTGACCACGACGAAGACCGTCGCCACCGGGTGGAGCAGCCACAGCCAGCGCCACCGGGTGCGGCAGGAGGCGATCAGGACGATCGCGATCAGGAGCGCCCAGCCGATGTGCAGGCTCGGCATCGCGGCGTACTCGTTGGACATGCTGCCCAGCACCGGGGCCTGGTAGATCGAGATCCCTCCGGCGTGGCCGGTGTCGACCATGTCGAGCGAGCTCAGCAGCCGCGGCGGTGTCACCGGCAGCAGCACGGTGAAGACCAGGGCGACGGCGGTGGCGCCGAGGAGCGCCCGCTTCGCCCAGTGGTAGGCCGGGCGCCGGTAGCGGTAGAGCCAGATCAGCACGGCGATCGTGAGCGGGAAGTGCACCGAGACGTAGTAGCGGTTGGCCGCCTCGATGATCCAGTCGTGGCCGAGCGCCCAGGTCTGGAGCGTCGCCTCGGCCGGGAGGCGCAGCCACCGCTCGACGTCGACGACGCCGTGGGCGTGGGCGTCGGCGCGACCCAGCTCCTGGGTCGCCAGCACCCGTCCGAGGTTGTAGACGAGGAACGCGCCCAGGAGCTGGGTCAGCTCCACGAGGGCGGCCGGGCGGAAGGTACGACGGGACGCGGTCGGAGAGACCGTGCTCGCCGCCATCGGCTTCCCGCCTTTCCTCCGTAGATGTCTTACAATTGTAAATGTCGCTGTGGCGCGAAGCCACTCCACACTGGGGTTGGACCCGTCACACCCGGCGTACTCATCGAGAAGAGGCGGATCGGTCGTGCCAGATACCCACGACGACCCTCGGGTCGAGCGCAGCCGAGCACAGCTCAGCGAGGCACTGACGACGCTCCTGCGCACCCGGGACGCACGCGACATCTCCGTCTCCGCGCTGTGCGTCGAGGCGGGCGTCAGTCGGCCGACCTTCTACCAGCACTTCGCGAGCATCGACGAGGTCGCGGTCGCGGGCATCGAGCAGCGGTTCGTCCGACTGCGTGCGGATCTCGTCGACCCCGAGGGTGCGGACGCGTCGTACCGCCTCGTCGTGGCGTTCCTCGAGGACCTCGAGGGGGAGCGGGCCGCGTGGCAGCGCACGATCGGGAGCGGCACGGCCTTCTCCGCCACCCGCGACGCCGTCGAACGGTGGTTCGCCGATCGGCTGGCCGAGCGGTCGCCCGGTGCCGGCCCGATCGCCGTTCGGTACGCCGCCGCCGGGTTCCTCGGCGCGGTCCGTGCCTGGATGCTGGAGGAGGACGGGCCCGATCGTCCGGCTGCGCCCGTGCTCGCGGCCCGTCTGGTCGATGTGTCCGCCCGGGTCCTGGGTCCCGCCTAGGCTGCAGGCATGAAGACGCGACTGACGTGCCCCTGCGGCGAAGTGATCAAGGCCCAGGACGAGGACGAGCTCGTCGAGCTCACCCAGCAGCACCTGGCGGAGGTCCACCCGGAGATGAAGTACGGCCGCGACGAGATCCTCTTCATCGCGACGTGAATCGACCCGCGGGAGCCGGGCTCCCGCGGGTCGAGTCGGTGGTCGTGCGGTACGGCGGTGCTCAGCTCTCCATGGCTTCGGGGAGACTCACGGCCCCGTCGTCGCCGAGGAGGACCGCGTAGCTGAAGCCGGCGATCAGTCCGCCCACGAGCGGCGCGAGGATGAAGAGCCACAGCTGGGCGATCGCATCACCGCCGGCGAAGAGTCCCACGCCGATCGAGCGGGCCGGGTTCACCGAGGTGTTGGTGACCGGAATGCTGATCAGGTGGATCAGGGTGAGCGACAGGCCGATCGCCAGCGGCGCGAAGCCCTTCGGCGCCCGGCTGTCGGTGGCACCGAGGATGACCCACAGGAACACCGCGGTCAGCAGCACCTCGATCACGAGGCAGGCGAGCAGGTCGTAGCCCATCGGCGAACGGTCGCCGTACCCGTTGGACGCGAAGCCGCTGTCCTTGGCGGAGAAGCCGTCGCGGCCACGCGCGATGAGGAGCAGCACGGCGCCTGCAGCGATGCCGGCGACGACCTGGGTGGCGATGTAGGTCGGCACCTCCTTCCAGCCGATCCGGCCGCCGGCGGCGGCGCCGACAGTGACCGCGGGGTTGAAGTGGCCGCCGGAGATGTGGCCGACGGAGTAGGCCATCACCACGACCGTGAGACCGAAGGCGAGGGCGACACCGAGCCAGCCGACCCCGACACCGGGGTCGCCGCTGGTGGCCAGGACTGCGGTGCCACAACCGCCGAAGACGAGCACGAAGGTGCCGAGGAACTCGGCAGCCAGCTTTTTGGTGGGGTTGGGTGCGGTTGCCAAGACTTCCTCCAGGAGTCCGCGGCCCGGTGGGCCGAACCACCAACGAGTATGGCGAGCCCGCACGCTCAATGGGGGGAGGATGCGTCCGAAGATCGGGTGGTTCTTCGGGTGGCTCGAGGGTGACTCAGCCGCGCGGTCGGGCGGCGCTCTCCCGCACGACCAGCTCCGTCGGGAGCAGCACGTCGTCCGCGGGCTGCTGCCCGCGCATCACCGCCAGCAGCGAGGCGACCGCGAGCTCGCCCTTGCGGGCGACGTCCTGACGGACGGTCGTCAGCGGCGGTCGCGCCACCTGCGCGAGCGGGCTGTCGTCGAAGCCGACGACCGAGACGTCGTCGGGCACCGACAGGCCCAGGGACTCTGCCGCCCGGATCACCGCGAGGGCGAACGCGTCCGAGAAGCAGACGATGGCGGTCGGGCGCTCGGCCCGGTCGAGCATCGCGAGCGCGGCGTCCTGAGCCGCGATCGACGGCCGGTACGGCGCCGTGGCGACCCGCGGTTCGATGCCGGCCGCGTCGAGCGCGTCTCGCCAGCCGAGCATCCGCTGGGTGGCGGGGTAGCTGGGCGACGGGCCGCCGGAGTTGCCCGACAGGGTCAGGATGCCGACGTCGGTGTGGCCCAGGTCGATGACGTGCTGGGCCGCGGAGCGCGCGCCGCCGCGGTCGTCGACGTTGACGCTGGCGACCCGGTCGCGCTTGTCCTGGTCGATCGCGACCTGGGGGAGTCCGCGTCGGTCGAGCCACGCCAGGTCGACCGACTCCGGCTCGCAGATGTAGAGCAGGGCGCCGTCCATGGCGACGTCGCGCGACGGGACGTAGTCGTCGCGGCTCGATGTCAGCAGGGTGAGCGCGAGGCCGTTGTCGGCCAGGGTGTCGGCGACCGAGGCGAAGAACTCGGAGGCGATCGCGTCCTCGAACGCGTCGCTGAGACGGTCGTTGAGCACGATGCCGACCGCGCCCGTCCGTCCTCGGGCCAGGGCGCGCGCTGCCGGGTCGGGTCCGACGTACCCGAGCTCCTCGGCGGCGGTCAGGATCCGGACCCGCAGGTCGGCGGAGAGCTGGTCGGGACGCGAGAACGCGTTGGACACCGTCATCCGGCTGACGCCGACGCGGTCCGCGATGGATTGGAGGGTCACCTTGGCCATGGGGGACCCAGTATCGCGGACCGCCCCAGCGGCCGTGGACGTGCTCACGAAAGCGGCGCTCAGCCGGGCTGGCAGGTCCCGCGCGGGGCCGGCTCGACCCAGCGGGCGAGACCGTGCAGCCGTGCGGCGACCTGGGTGCGAGCAGCGGCGGCGGGCCGGGTTCGGGTCGCACGCTCAGCGACCACCGGGGCGTCCGGTCGGGCGCTGCCGACGGACGCGAGGGTGGCCCGGACAGCCAGGTTGGCGGTGGTGGGGTCGAACGTCATGGCTCCTCCTCGGGCTCTGGTGAATGACGCTGTACCGGTACAGTAGACCTCGCGGCTTTACCGGTCAAGTAGGCCAGGAGGAGGACCGGTCAGCCGGCCGGCGACACGCTCGGGACCTTCGTCACCTGGTCCCAGGTGAAGACGTAGCTGCCACCGCCCGCGGGCACGTCGAGCACCAGGTTGCCGCCGCCCGAGGCACCGCCGGCGCCGTAGTTCTCGGTCCACGCGTCGTTGATCGCGACCTTCCACTCATAGCTGCCGGCCGGGAGGGTGAAGGTGCCGTGCCACCGGCCGTCGGAGGTGTCGAAGGCCAGGTGCGTGGCGGCGCACCCGGGCTGCCAGTCGTCCGGGCAGCCCAGCTCGGACTGGAGGCCACCGGCGACGGTGACGCTGGTGCGCAGCGGGACCGGGTCGGCGGTCGTCACCGTCACCGGGGCGCTGGTGACGGTGGGCAGCGACCCCTCACGGAGGACGGCGCGGTAGCTGAGCGACGTCCCGATCGGCAGCGCGGAGACGTCGTCGGCCAGCGTGTACGCCGGTGACGAGCTGTCCGTGCCGAGCGTCGTCCAGGCGCCGCTGCCGACGCGGCGCTGGAACGTCACCGACTGCGCGGCGCGCTCCGGGTCCACGGCCGCGTCGAGGTGGACGGGGTCGATCGCGGTGACCGTCGGGCCGGCCGGCGAGGTGATCCGGACCGAGGGAGAGGGCACCCGCGTGGACCGGGGCGAGGTGCCGCGGGTGTGGCCGGCGTTGTCGAGGACGGCGGCGCGGTAGTCCACCTTCGTGCCCGGGCGCAGCGTGCTGACGTCGTCGAAGACCTGGTACGGCGCGGAGTCGTCCGTCCCGATGCGCTGCCAGCGGCCGTGAGCGACCCGACGCTGGAAGGTCACCTCGTAGAACGACGAGCCGGCGACGGTTGCGGCCACGTGCATCCGGCCGCGGGAGACGTCGCTCGGCTGCGGCGCCGCGAGACGGATGCCGGGAGCCGTGCGCGAGCGCGGGATCCGGGAGTTCGACGCGTAGACGACCGTCGACAGGCCGGGCACGTCCACCGACAGCTTGCTGTCACGGTCCGTGGTCAGGTGCGCCGGCCCGGCGCCGTACACCCGGGTGAAGCCGCCCTTGCGGAGGTAGGTCGGCACTGCGCCGGACGCGGGTTGCTCGCTGTTGTTGAGCACGACCACGTACTCGCGCTGCCGCTGCCGGTCGATCCGCGAGAAGGCGAACAGCCCGGCGGAGTCGGACGCCAGGCGCACCTGCTGAGACCCGTTGCGCAGCGCCGGGTAGCGATCGGTCAGCGCGGCCAGGTCCGCGATCGACCGGTAGAGCGGGTGGTCGGTCGCGAAGTTGTCGTCGGCGCCCGTGCGGTCGGTGCCGATCTGGGTGTCGTCCTGGTAGTCGGGCACCTGGCTGGCGAACATCGTCTGCCGGGCGAGCTGGTCCCCTCCGGTGCCGGTGAAGCCCTGCTCGTCGCCGTAGTAGACGACCGGGTTGCCGCGGGAGAGGTACATCAGCTCGTGGCCGAGCCGGTCGCGCTTGAGCAGCTCCGAGGTGTCAGCGCTCTGGCCGTTGGTGGTGTTGTCGGTCGTGACGAAGTAGCCGAACCGACCCATGTCGTGGTTGCCGAGGAAGGTCGGCAGCGAGTACGCGTTGGAGTCCGCGTCCGTGTACCAGTCGTCGTTGGCGAAGAAGTCCGCCAGTCGTTGGGTGGGGAGCCGCTTGGACGCGAACCCACGCGCCGCGTCCTGGAACGGGAAGTCGAGGATCGCCTGCATCCCGTCGTGGGTCGTGTAGTGCGACGTCAAGCTCTTCGCGGCTGCGTCGCTGCCGTCCAGCGCGACCTCGCCGAACATGAAGAAGTTCGGCTTCCCGTGCCGGTCCGCGTAGTCGAGGATGCCGGGTCCGAACGCCTGCCAGAACTCGTCGTTGACGTGCTTCATGGTGTCGATGCGGTAGCCGTCGATGCCGAAGTCGCCGATCCAGCTCTGGTAGATGTCGGTCATCCCGTCGACCACCTCGGGCCGCTCGGTGAAGAGGTCGTCGAGGCCGAAGAAGTCGCCGTACTGGCTGTCCTCGCCGGTGAAGGTCGTGTTGCCACGGTTGTGGTACATCGTCGGGTCGTTGAGCCAGGCCGGGACCTTGAGGTCCTCCTCCGCCGGGTCGAGCACCGGCGTGTACGGGAAGGAGGTCGCCGGGTCGAGCTCGGGGAAGCGGGACCCGCCGGCGTAGTCCCGGTCGTCGAAGACCCGGCCGCTGGCGGTGCGGTAGGGCGAGACGTCCTTGGAGACGTACGCCGTCCGGTCGCCCTCCTCGTAGCCGATCACGTCGGCGGTGTGGTTGGTGATGATGTCGAAGAAGACCTTCATCCCCTTGGCGTGCGCCGCGTCGACGAGCTCGGTGAGCTCGGCGTTGGTGCCGAGGTGCGGGTCGACCTGGGTGTAGTCGGTGATCCAGTAGCCGTGGTAGCCGGCCGACGGCCCGTCCTCGAGCTGGACGGCCTTGTTCTTGAAGATCGGGGTCAGCCAGATCGCGTCGGTGCCGAGGCCCTGGATGTAGTCGAGCCGCGAGCGCAGGCCGGCCAGGTCGCCGCCGTTGTAGAAGCCCTTGCTGGTCGGGTCGAACCCGCTGACCAACGGGTCGTCACCGAGGCCGCCCTCGTCGTTGGAGGCGTCGCCGTTCTCGAACCGGTCGCCCATGACGAAGTAGAAGTCCTGGTCGGTCAGGCCGGCGCGAAGCGCGTGGCGGGCGTAGTCACCGCCCGGCCGCGACGGGTGGTGGTGCCCCGACTGGGCCGCGGCGGGGGCCAGGGGTGCCAGCAGCACCAACGTGACAACGACAGGCAGGCAACGCAGCGGACGCATCTGGAACTCCCGAGTGATCCAGGTCACATCATTGTGACGAGACCTGCAACCTAGACGGCTCCGCCGACAACCGACAAGCCTCCGGCGCGACCACGGTCGAGCGACCGGCCGATGACGAGTCGCTGGATCTGGTTGGTGCCCTCGAAGATCTGCATCACCTTGGCCTCGCGCATGTAGCGCTCGACCGGGAAGTCGCGGGTGTAGCCATAGCCGCCGAGCACCTGCACGGCGTCGGTCGTCACCCTCATCGCGTTGTCGGTGGCGACCAGCTTGGCGACCGACGCCTCGCGGCCGTACGGCAGGCCCTGGTCCTTGAGCCGTGCGGCGTGCAGCATCGTCGCCCGCGCGCTCTGGATCGCCGCCTCCATGTCGGCGAGCACGAAGCTCAGCCCTTGGTGGTCGATGATCCGCTCGCCGAAGGTCTCGCGGCTCTTGGCGTACGCCACTGCGTGGTCGAGCGCGCCCTGGGCGAGGCCCGTGGCGACGGCGGCGATGCCGAGACGGCCGGCGTCCAGTCCGGCCAGCGCGATCTTGAGGCCCTCGCCCTCGGCGCCGAGACGGTGGTCGGCAGGGATGCGTACGTCGTCGAAGCGCATCGTCGCGGTCGCGGACCCGGTGAGACCCATCTTCTGCTCCGGGGGATCGGCGACCAGTCCGTCCATCGAGGCCGGCACCAGGAAGCACGAGATGTCGTTGCGCCCGTCGCCGGTGCGGGCCATCACCTTGTAGTAGTCGGCGTGGCCGCCGTGGGTGGTCCAGGCCTTGGCGCCGGTGATGACGTACTCGTCGCCGACGAGCCGGGCGCGGGTCGTCATCGCGGCGGGGTCGGAGCCGGCGTGCGGCTCGGAGAGGCAGTAGGCGCCGAGCAGCTCACCGCCGAGCATGTCGGGCAGCCAGCGCTGCTTCTGCTCCTCGGTGCCGGCGGTGACGAGCCCGAAGCAGCTCAGGGCATGCACCGAGGTGCCGACCCCGACGCTCGCCCAGACCGAGCCGATCTCCTCGAGCACCTGCAGGTAGACCTCGTACGGCAGCCCGCCCCCGCCGTACTCCTCGGCGTAGGGCAGGCCCAGGAGCCCGGCGCGGCCGAGCATCCGGAACACCTCGCGCGGGAACTGCTCCTCGCGCTCCGCGCTCGCCACGAGGGGGCCGAGCTCGCGGGTGGCGAGGTCGCGGACGAGGGCGATCAGGTCGACGGCTTCGTCGGAGGGCAGCAGGCGGGACGCAGGCATCTTCGGACCCTAACCCTGCCGTCAGGCGAGGTAGGTGCGCAGGCTCGCCATCGTCTGATCGAGGAGCTCGGCCAGGTCGCTGGCGGGGTCGGCCAGCCAGCCCTCGTACGCCGAGATGGCCAGTGCCAGGGAGACGCTGCCGACGGTCCGGGGCAGGGTGTCGGTCGGCTGCACCCCGTGCCGCTCCGCGACGTAGTCGGCGATCACTGCTCGCCACTCGGCGTAGCGCAGCACCGAGTGGGCCTGGAGCGCCGGGGTCTCGAGGATGAGCCGCATCCGCTCGCGGTGCGGCGGGTCGTCGGCGTCGTCGTGCTCGTTGAAGGTCAGGACGCCACGCTGCACGATCTCGTGGGTCGGCAGGTCCTGGGGCTGCGTGCGCAGGATCTGGCGGAAGCTCTCGAGGGTGCGGTCGAACTGGCCCCAGGGGATGTCGTTCTTCGAGCGGTAGTAGCGGAAGAGGGTGCGTCGGCCGACGCCGACCGCCTCGGCGATCGCGTCCAGGGTGGTCGCCTCGAAGCCGCGCTCGGCGAAGAGCGCGAACGCCGCGCGCTCGATGGCGCCGTGGGAGGTCGCCTCGGGACGGCCGACCGTCGGTCGGGATCCGGGTCCGGTTGCCTGTTCCATTTCTGCCATGAGTGCACCTATTGTGGCCTGCATCACTCGCGATCGGAAGGTGCACCCATGAACCACGAGCCCGAGAACTCCCTCACCGACCAGGCCGTCGACACCGACGTGACTGCCGAGGACCTGATCGAAGAGGTCTCGATCGACGGCATGTGCGGCGTCTACTGAGCTGATGATCCTCGACGAGCCCTGGCGGCTCTCGCCGTCGGTGGCGTTGCGTCCCGAGCCGTTCGGGGCGCTGGCCTACCACTTCGGCAACCGCAAGCTGACCTTCCTCAAGCGCCCCGAGCTGGTGCGGGTGGTCGAGCAGCTGGCGGACCACCCCGACGTACGGTCCACGCTGGTCGCCGTGGGGGTGCCGGAGCAGCAGCACCCGGCGTACGCCGCGGCGCTCGAGGGTCTGGCCGATGCCGACATGATCCGACCACGTGAGGTGGCTGCATGAAACTCGTCGAGCACTTCGAGCTGGGCCTCGACGCACCGATCTGCCTGACGTGGGAGCTGACCTACGCCTGCAACCTGGAGTGCGCGCACTGCCTCTCCTCGTCGGGGCGGCGCGACCCGCGTGAGCTGACGACCGCCCAGGCCGAGGCGGTCATCGACGAGCTGCAGCGGATGCAGGTCTTCTACGTCAACATCGGCGGCGGCGAGCCGACGATCCGGCCTGACTTCTGGCACCTTCTGGAGTACGCCGTCAACCACCAGGTCGGCGTGAAGTTCTCCACCAACGGTGTCCGCCTCGATGCCGAGCGGGCAGCGTTCCTGGCCGGACCGGCCTGTGCTGGATACGTCGACGTGCAGATCTCGCTCGACGGCGCGACCGCCGAGGTCAACGACTACGTGCGCGGCCCGGGCTCCTACGACATGGCCATCGCAGCCCTGCAGAACCTGCAGGACGCCGGCTTCTCCGACGCCAAGATCTCGGTGGTCTGCACCCGGCAGAACATCGGGCAGCTCGACGAGTTCAAGGCGCTGGCGGACAAGTACGGCGCGACGCTGCGGCTGACGCGGTTGCGTCCGTCGGGTCGCGGCGCCGACGTCTGGGACGAGCTGCACCCGCTGCCGGAGCAGCAGAAGGTGCTCTACGACTGGCTGATGGCCTCCGGTGACAACGTGCTGACCGGCGACTCGTTCTTCCACCTCGCGGCGTTCGGCGAGGCTCTGCCTGGGCTGAACCTGTGCGGCGCGGGCAGGGTGGTGTGCCTGATCGATCCGATCGGCGACGTCTATGCGTGCCCCTTCGCCATCCACGACAACTTCCTGGCCGGCAACCTGCTCGCCGACGGTGGGTTCAAGGAGGTCTGGCAGAACTCCGAGCTGTTCGCGGACCTGCGCTCGCCGCAGACCGGCGGCGCGTGCGCGAAGTGCGACTTCTACGACTCGTGCCGGGGCGGCTGCATGGCCGCGAAGTTCTTCACCGGCCTGCCGCTCGACGGCCCGGACCCCGAGTGCGTGCAGGGGTACGGCGAGTCCGCGCTCGCGTCCGGCGACCGGATGATCCCGGCCGCGAGCCAGGACCACTCCAAGGCCAACCCGACCCGCAACCAGCCGGTGATGCTCAAGCTGATGACCCGTCCTCCGGTCAGCGACTGCGCCGAGAGCCCGCTCGCCGGCTTCGAGCCCGGGGTGCGGGTGTGAAGAAGGTCGAGAACCCGTGGAAGCAGAACCCGTGGTTCGAGTCGGTGGCGGTTGCTCAGCGGCGGGCTCAGAAGCGGCTGCCGCAGCCGGTGTACGCCGCGCTGGTCGCAGGCTCGGAGCGCGGTCAGACCGTCGGTGACAACCAGGCCGCGTTCGCCGAGCTCGGGGTGCTGCCGCACGTCGCGGGTCACCACGCGGAGCGGTCGATGTCTCGCACCGTGCTCGGGCACGAGGTCTCGTTGCCGGTGCTGATCAGCCCGACCGGCGTCCAGGCCGTGCACCCGGACGGTGAGGTCGCCGTGGCCCGGGCGGCCAACGCCCGGGGCACGTTGATGGGGCTGTCGAACTTCGCCTCGAAGTCGATCGAGGAGGTCGTCGAGGCCTGCCCGAAGACCCTCTTCCAGATGTACTGGACCGGCGACCGTGACGTGATGATCCAGCGCATGGAGCGCGCCCACCGGGCCGGCGCGATCGGCCTGATCGCCACCCTGGACTGGTCGTTCTCGATGGGTCGGGACTGGGGCAGCCCGGAGATCCCGGAGAAGGTGGACCTGAAGACGATGGTGCGGATGGCGCCGAAGGTCGCCACCAAGCCGCGCTGGCTCTACCAGTTCGGGAAGACCGGTCAGATCCCTGACCTGACCGCCCCCAACCTCGCGTCCCCGGGCGCCGACAGGGGCCCGACGTTCTTCGGCGCCTACTACGAGTGGATGACCACGCCGCCGCCTTCGTGGGAGGACGTCGCGTGGATGCGCGAGCAGTGGTCTCAGCTCAGTGGGACGCCGTTCGTGCTGAAGGGCGTCGGTCGCGTCGATGACGCCAGGAAGGCTGTGGATGCTGGGGTCTCGGCGATCTCGGTCTCCAACCACGGCGGCAACAACCTCGACGGGACGCCGGCAGCGATCCGGCTGCTCCACCCGATCGCCACCGCCGTCGGCAGCCAGGTCGAGGTGCTGATGGACGGCGGCGTACGGCGCGGCTCGGACGTCGTGAAGGCCCTCGCGCTGGGTGCCCGGGCCGTGCTCATCGGACGGGCCTACCTGTGGGGCCTGGCCGCCAACGGCCAAGCGGGAGTGGAGAACGTCCTCGACATCCTGCACGGCGGCATCGACTCCGCCCTGCTGGGGCTCGGGGTCTCCTCGGTCGACGACCTCGACCCCGAGCTGCTGCTGATCCCGGACGGCTTCCACCGGTCGTGAGCGACCTGGGGGACGCCACGTCGCCCGAGACCGCCGGTGCCGGGCTCGTCCTGGTGCCGATCGGCTCGATCGAGCAGCACGGGCCGCACCTGCCGCTCGACACCGACACCACCATCGCCGTCGCCGTCGCGCAGGGAGTGGCGGCGGCGCTGCCGGGAGCATGGGTGGCGCCGGCGATCTCCTACGGGTCCAGCGGCGAGCACCAGTCCTTCACCGGCACGTCGTCCGTCGGCACCGAGGCCCTCACGCACGTCGTCGTCGAGCTGACCCGGTCGTTGCGCACCTGGGCGGATCGTGTGGTCTTCGTCAATGCCCACGGGGGCAACCTGGCGGCGCTCAAGGCCTCCGACGAGGTCAGCTGGGTGCCCTGCGCCACGGAGCCTCCGTTGAATCCTGGGGCGGACCTGCACGCCGGCTTCACCGAGACCTCGCTGATGCTCCACCTGCGTCCGGAGTCGGTCCGACTCGACCGGGCCGAGGTCGGGAACACCCAGCCGTTGAGGGCGATTCTCCCCGCGATGATGGACGGTGGCATCGCGGCGGTGTCCGCCAACGGCATCCTCGGCGACCCGACGGGTGCGTCCGCGGCCGAGGGTGAGCGGGTGCTCGCGGCGATGGTCGCCGACGTGCTGGGCAGGCTGTCGTGAGGGTCGCGCTGGTCACCGGCGCAGCCGGCGGCATCGGTACGGCGACGGTCGCGCGCCTGGTCGGGCAGGGGTACGCCGTCGTCGGGGTCGACCTGCAGCCGGCCGAGGAGTCGGACTCCGTCGCGCACGTCGTCGGCGACGTACGCGATCGAGCCGTCCTGCAGGGCGCGGTCGATCTCGCCGTCGAGCGGTGGGGTCGCCTGGACGCGGCCGTCGCGGCAGCGGCCGTGATCGCCGGCGGGCAGCCGTTGTGGGAGACGTCGGACGAGGAGCTCCAGCAGCTGTGGGACGTGGATGTCCGCGGAGTCTGGAACACCGCCGCGGTCGCCGTACCCGCCATGCTCGCCGGTCCCGAGCCCCGCGGCTGCCGCTTCGTCGCGGTGGCCTCGGCCGCCGGGACCTACGGGCTCTTCCACCTCGCCGGCTACACCGCCGTGAAGCACGCCGTCGTCGGCCTGGTGAAGGGTCTCGCCGCCGACCTGGTCGCCACGGGGGTGACCGCGGTCGCGGTCTCGCCCGGCTCCACCAACACGGCCATGCTCGACGCGACCGCAGACCTGTACGGCGTCTCCGACCCGGTCGTCTTCGCCGACAACCAGCTGCTGCGGCGGGTGCTCGCCCCCGACGAGGTGGCTGCCACGATCGCGTTCTGCTGCTCCGTCGACGGCGCGGTGCTCAACGGCAGCGTCGTGCACGCCGACGGCGGCTTCCGGCCGTGAGCGCGCTCCCGGTCGGCTTCCGGGTGCGGGTCGGCGACGACGTACGAGTGCACGACGGTGGTCGCACCCTCGTCGGTGGCTCGCCGCTGCGGGTGCTGCGGCTGAAGGAGCCCGCGCCCGCGTTGGGGCGGGGCGCGGTCCTCGCGGTCGCGGACGGGACGACCCGCGTCGTCGCCGAGAGGCTGCTCGCCGCCAACCTGGCCGCGCCGGTGCTCGAGCACGCGGTGGACGCCGCGGCGCTCACGGTCGTCGTGCCGATCCGCGACCGCGCCGACAGGCTCGACCGGCTGCTGGCCGGGCTGGGCGGCCTGCCGGTGATCGTCGTCGACGACGCCTCGCGTGATCCGGGGGCGGTGGCCGCGGTCGCCGAGCGCCACGACGCGCAGCTGCTCGCGCTGCCCGACAACGTCGGACCCGCCGGGGCCCGTAACGCGGGACTCGCGGAGGTGCGGACGCCGTACGTCGCCTTCGTCGACTCCGACGTCGTCGTCGACGCCGACAGCCTGCGGGGCCTCGCCGGTCACTTCGCCGACCCGAAGGTCGCGGCGGTCGGACCGCGGGTGCAGGGGGTGGCACGCAGTGCCGCTCCGCGCCGCTTCGAGCGCTGGGACGTCGAGGGTCTCTCGCTCGACCTCGGCGAGGTGCCGGCGCTGGTGCGCCCGTGGTCGAAGGTCGGCTGGCTCCCTAGCGCCTGCCTCGTCGTGCGGGTCGCCGACGTCGAGGCCGAGCCCTTCGACGCGGGACGTCGGGTCGCCGAGGACGTCGACCTCGTCTGGCGGCTGATCAAGTCGGGTCGGCAGGTCCGCTACGACCCGGCGTACGTCGCGGGCCACGACAGTCGCGGAACCTGGTCGACCTGGCTCGGGCGCAAGGCGTTCTACGGCACCGGTGGCGCCTGGCTGGCCCAGCGGCACGGTGACTGGATGGCCCCCGCGGTGCTGTCGCCCGTGCCGGCCGTCGGCGCGCTCGCCCTGCTCGCGCAGCGCCGGTGGTCCCTGCCGGTGGCACTTGGCTGCGTCGCGCTGGTGCGGGTCCGGCTGGGCCGGACCCTGCCGGACACCCCCGATCGTGCTCGCCTCGCCACCGCGCTGACGGCGGAGGTCACGGTCTCGACCCTGCGCCAGGGATCCCACCTCGCGCTGCGGCACTGGTGGCCGGGGCTCGCGGGCGCCGCGCTCGTGTCACGCCGCGCCCGCCGGATCGTCGCCGCGGCGATGCTCTGGGACCTGCTCGACCACCGCGAGGTGGCACCGGGGGCAGCGCCGGAGGCGTTCGCCGCACGTCGGGCCGACGACCTGGCGTACGGCGCCGGGCTGTGGTGGGGCGCCGTGCGGGCGCGGTCGGCGCGCGTCCTGGTGCCCCGGATCACCGGCCTTCGGCGACGATCCTAGGACTCCCCCGAGGGCAGCAGCGCCGGCAGTCGCTGCTTGCTGTCCGCCTGCTCGATCACGAGGCGCCGCACGACGCGGCTGATGGCCGCGGACACGGCCTCGGGGTCGGGTTCGACGCCGTCCAGGTGCTCGATGATCCAGTCGCGCAGCTGCACCCGCAACGACGCGATCGCGGCACGACCTGCCGGAGTCAGGCCGAGGTCGTGGAGCGAGCCCTCGGCGTAGCCGTCCACGATCAGGTCGGCGAACACCGGCTCCAGGATCGCGGAGGGCAGGGCCCGGGCGTGTGCGATCTGGGTGACGTCGGCCGTGCGGTCGGCGATCGTCAGGCCGTGCACCTGGACCAGCGCCCAGATCCGCGCCGCGTTGAGTCCCTCGGTGTCCTCGCCGAGCAGGTCGAGCACCATGTCGCGGCGCTGGCCGTACAGCAGGTTGGCGATCCGCCGGCCGAGCACCTCGTCGTTCGAGAGCGACTCGGGTGCGCCGAAGCCGCCGCCGAGGTCGCCGGCTTGCGGCGTGAGGCTGTCGCCGAGCTTGACCTGTGGCAGGAAGAGCGCCAGGACGAACGCCACCAGCGCGACCGGGATCGCCCACAGGAACACCTCGGTCAGCGCCTCGGAGTAGGCATTGACGATCGGTGCGATGACGCTGTCCGGGAGGCTGTGCAAGGCGCTCGGCGTCTCGAGGTCGGCCGGGGTGACTCCGGGACTCTCGGCGATGGCGGCGGGCAGTCGGTCGCCGAGGAAGTTGGCGTAGAGCGTCCCGAAGATGGCGGCACCGAAGGCGCTGCCCATCGTCCGGAAGAAGGTCACCCCGGAGGTCGCGACGCCCAGGTCGCCGTACGGGACCGAGCTCTGCACGATGATCGTGAGCACCTGCATGGACAGCCCGATGCCCATGCCGAGCACGAAGAGGTAGAGCGCCGACACGGCGGTGGACGTCGACGGGTCCATCGTCGAGAGCAGGAAGAGCCCGAGCGCCATCACCAACCCGCCGGCCACCGGGAAGATCTTGTAGCGACCGGTCTTGCTGACGATGTTGCCGCTGATGATGGCCGTGATCAGCAGGCCGAGGACGAGTGGCAGCATCCGGAAGCCGGACTGGGTCGCGGTCACGCCCTCGACGTACTGGAAGAACGACGGCAGGAAGGTCATCGCGCCGAGCATGGTGAAGCCGACGATGAAGGCCAGCGCGCAGCACTCCGAGAAGACCTTCGCCTTGAAGAGGCGCAGCGGCAGGATCGGCTCGACCGCCCGGGACTCGACGAGCACGAACAGTCCCAGCACCGCGAAGCCGCCGACGAGCAGGCCGAAGATCTGCCACGAGCCCCAGGGGTACGTCGTGCCGCCGAAGCTGGCCGCGAGCACCAGCATGGAGGCGCCGATCGCGACCGTGGCCATGCCGAGGTAGTCGATCCGCGGCTTGGCGCCGACGGGCACCTTGGGGATGGTGAACCGGGCGGCCACGATCACGATGGCGGCGAGGGGCACGTTGATGTAGAAGCACCAGCGCCAGCTGGCGTGGTCGGTGAGCAGACCGCCGAGGAGGGGGCCGATCACGGTGGCGACGCCGAAGACGGCGCCGAGCGCGCCCTGGAACTTGCCGCGCTCGCGCAGCGGGATGATGTCGGCGATCAGGGCGGTCGCGGTGACCGTCAGGCCGCCGGCGCCGAGACCTTGGAGAGCACGCGACGCGATCAGCCAGGTCATGCCCTGGGAGAGACCGCAGAGCATCGAGCCGATGATGAACACCGTCACGCTGATCTGGAAGACGTTCTTGCGACCGAACTGGTCACCGACCTTGCCGATCACCACCGTGACCGCGGTCTGGGCGAGCAGGTAGGACGTCACCACCCACGACACGTGGCTGCCCCCGCCCAGGTCGCCGACGATCGTCGGTAGCGCGGTCGAGACGATGGTGCCGTCGAGCGCCGCGAGCAGCATGCCGAGACCGATGGTGGCGAAGGCCAGGATCCGGGCTCGTCCCTCCAGCGTGATCGGGCCGGCTGACGCGGGATCGGCTGGGGCGGGCTCCGCTGCGACCGTCGTCATGCGCTCGATCCAACCCAAGGAACAGGTGGGCCGCAAGGGTGTGCGGTCCACGACCTGACCCCGTCGCCCGGGCCTGCTGACCTGCTGAGAGAGTGGCGCGCATGAGCACTCTCCCCGAGTCCCTTGCTGGCAAGACGGTCGCGGTCCTCGGTGGCACCGGACCTCAGGGCCGTGGCCTGGCGCGACGCTTCGCCGCCGCGGGCGTGCCCGTGGTGATCGGGAGCCGCAGCGCCGAGCGCGCCGCAGAGGCGGCCGCCACCCTGGCCGAGGCGGTCGGTGGCACGGTCACCGGCGCCGACAACGCCGGCGCTGCCGCGGCCGGCGACATCGTCGTCGTGGCGGTGCCCTGGGACGGTCACGGCGAGCTGCTCACCGAGCTCGCGTCCGCGCTGGTCGGCAAGATCGTCGTCGACTGCGTGAACCCGCTCGGCTTCGACAAGCAGGGCGCCTATGCGCTGCCGGTCGAGGAGGGCTCGGCGGCCCAGCAGGCGCAGGGGATCCTGGCCGAGAGCACCGTGGTCGGCGCCTTCCACAACGTGAGCGCCGTGAAGCTCGAGGACCCCGAGGTCACCTCGGTCGACACCGACGTGCTGGTCCTCGGCGACGTACGCGAGGCCACCGACCTGGTCCAGGACCTCGCCGGCACCATCCCCGGGGTTCGTGGCGTGTACGGCGGCCGCCTGCGCAACGCCCACCAGGTCGAGGCCCTCACCGCCAACCTGATCAGCGTGAACCGGCGGTACAAGGCCCACGCCGGGATCCGGGTCACCGACATCTGAGAGCACTCCGGCGGGTGGTCCCTGACGGGACGGCTCGTTTCGCGGCATGATCACGACCGTTCCGTCAGGGACCACCCCGGCGGTCGGACATCGAGGAGTGCGCAATGGCGGACGAGGTCCTGGTCGAACGGCGCGAGAGCGTCCTGGTCATCACGATCAACCGACCCGAGGCGAAGAACGCGATCAACGGGGCGGTGGCCGCCGGGATGGCCGCCGCGCTCGACGAGCTGGACGCGGACGACGAGCTGCGGGCCGGGATCCTGACCGGTGCGGGCGGCACGTTCAGCGCCGGCATGGACCTCAAGGCGTTCCTGCGCGGTGAGACGCCGACGATCGAGGGTCGCGGCCTGGGCGGGTTGACCGAGGCGCCGCCGCGCAAGCCGCTGATCGCTGCGGTCGAGGGCTGGGCGGTGGCGGGTGGCTTCGAGCTGCTGCTGGCCTGTGACCTGGTGGTCGCGGCCGAGGACGCGCACCTCGGCGTACCCGAGGTGAAGCGGGCGCTGGTCGCCGGCGGCGGGGCGGCGATGCTGCTCCCGCAGCGGATCCCTCAGACGATCGCGCTGGAGATGCTGCTGACCGGTGATCCGATCACCGCGCAGCGGGCGGCCGACCTCGGTCTGGTCAACCGGGTGACCCCCGCGGGCGGGGCCCTCGACGGGGCCCTCGAGCTCGCCGGGGCGATCGCGGCCAACGGTCCGCTCGCCGTCGCCGTCACCAAGCAGGTCGCGCGGGCCGCCCGCGACTGGACCTCCGAGGAGGGCTGGGCCAAGCAGCTCGACGTGATCCTGCCGGTCTTCGTGTCCGCGGACGCGCAGGAGGGAGCGACGGCGTTCGCCGAGAAGCGCCCGCCCCGCTACCAAGGACGGTGAGGACCGGACATCTTCCGGCATCTGCACGAATATGCGGGAAGATCTGTGGGTGAGGTCACCCTGACGGGCCGCTGTTTTGGTCGAAATAGGTCCGGAAGGTCGGTAGGATAGGCCAGTCGGCAGGCGGGTACGCCGTCGACCAATCCACCTCAGTCAGCTTCGACGACGGTCGTCGGGTGCCCAGGCACCCGGCGGCCGTCGTCTGTGTCCAGAAGAGAACAGGCCCGTGCACCTCTCCCTCGCGACCGTCGTCGGCCTCGCCGGCACGCTCCTCGCGTTCGCCTACACCGTCCCTCAGATGCGCAAGCTCGCGCGCTCCGGCACCGCCGCCGGGGTCAGCGTCGCCGCCCTCGCGAACTCGACGGTCAGCGGCATCGCCTGGACGACCTTCGGCGTCGTCGAGCACGAGGTCTGGGTCGTCCTCCCGGCGTTGCTCGCGCTGCCGGGCACCGCCGGCGCGATGGTCCTCGCCTGGCGCCGCGGCGGCGACCGGGACCGCCTCTGGATGCCGGCCGTCTGGGCGCTCACGATCGCGGCGCTGACCGCGCTGGTGCCGCTCCTCGGCTCGCGCCCGATCATCATCGCGCTCGGCTGCTCGATCACGCTCATGGTCGGTCCGGCGGCCGTCACCGCGTGGCGCTCGCACGACGTCTCGGCGATCGCGGCCTCGGCCTGGGCGATGCTGATCGTGGACGCCGCGCTCGCCGGTGCGTACGGCCTGATCGCCGACATCGACGCCAACCTCATCTACGCGCTGGTGGCGACCAGTGGCGCGGCGCTGATCCTGACCCGGCTCGCCGTGCCCCCGCACCTGCACGCCCGGCTGATGCCCCTGCCCGACGGCATCGACCCGGACGTCGTACGCGACGACCTGAGCCTGGCTGCTTGACGTCGTCTGGCAGGCTTCCCGCATGGCATTTCCCGGCGGCCGGCACGCGAAGCGACTGGCGCTGCTGATCGTCGGCTGGATCCTGATCCTGGCCGGCCTCGCGGCCCTGGTCCTGCCTGGCCCCGGCCTGCTGATGCTGTTCGCCGGCCTGGTCGTGCTGTCCCAGGAGTACGAGTGGGCCGAGCGTCGGCTGGCGCCGGTCGAGCGGGTGGCCAAGCGGGCCGCCGCCGAGGGCGTCGAGACCTGGTTGCGGGTCGCGCTGTCGACGCTCGGTGGGTTGGCGATCCTCGCGTTCGGGGTGCTCTGGATCGTCGACCCGGCCGTGCCCGGCTGGTGGCCGGTCCGGGAGTCGTGGTGGCTGATCGGCGGCCCGGCGACCGGGGTCACCCTGGTGCTGTCCGGCTTCATCGCCCTCGGGCTGCTGGGCTACAGCTACTGGAAGTACCGGGTGAAGGGCGACCCGGTCCCGCCGTGACGGCCAGGATCAGCCCGATGATCACCAACCGGCCGACCAGCGACAGCACGCTGCCCTCCGGGCCGTAGGCGCCGCCGCCGAGCCAGTCGGCTCCCGTCGTGTGGACCTGCAGCAGGCCACCGCTGAAGTCGTCGGTGCCGCTGACGGTGAGGCCGAGGACCGTGCCCTGCCACCAGTTCCACCCGATGTGGACGCCGAGGCCCAGCCAGAGGTTGCCGGTGCGGAGGAACGCGACGCCGTACATCACGCCGCCGAGCGTGCTGCTGATGAGCGACAGAGCGGTGGTGTGCGACGTGGTCGCGAGGTGGAAGGCGCCGACCATGGCCGCCATCACGGCCAGCGAGAGCAACGGCCGTCCGGTCAGCCGCACGAGGCCGCCGAGCATCAGGACGCGGAAGAGCAGCTCCTCGACGTACCCGGAGAGCGTGAAGACCAGGGCGCCGAGCAGCAGTACGCCGGGGTGCAGCTCGACCCCGTCGACGTGGGCGACCCCGGCGAGAGCCATCAGGGTGGTGGTGACGAGCATGCCGGCACCGGCGATCGCCAGGCCGGTGCCGACGCTCCGGGCCGCCCCGACGCCACGGATGCCGGCGCCGAGGGGCTGACCGGCCCGCTTCGCACGAACGGCGGCCGTGGTCGCCACGCAGAGCGTGGCGACCACGGCCGCCGCAAGAAGAGCGTCCACGGGCCGACCCTAGGGGTCGGAGATCAGTTGACGGGCGACTCTCCGAGCGTGACCTTCTCGCTGTGGCTGGCGCCGGAGGTGTCGGTCCAGCTCAGGGTCACGGAGTCGCCGGGCTGGTAGGTCGCGATCGTGGACCGCAGCACGTCGAGCGAGGTGATCCTGGTGTCATCGAGGCCGGTGATGATCGAGCCGGCTTCGACGCCGGCACCGGCGGCGGCGCCACCGTTCTCGATCTGACCGACCTGGACGCCGTTGCTGGCCTCGCTGATCGAGACGCCGAGGTAGGCCGACGGGCCGACCTGCACCTCGTCGGACTTGTTGCCGTCCTCGATGTCCTGGGCGACGTCGAGCGCGTCCTCGATCGGGACGGCGAAGCTCTGGGTCTCGCCACCGCTGGAGGCGGCGGTGGTGATGCCGACGACGTCACCCTCCTCGTCGAGGAGCGCGCCACCGGAGTAGCCGCCGACGACGTACGCGTCGGTCTGGATCAGACCGGTCAGGTGCTCGCCGTCGACGGTGCCCTCGGACTGGGTGTCGATCGACTGGTCGAGCGCGACGACGGAGCCCTGGGAGGCGGACAGGAAGCCCTGGCCCTGGGCGTTGCCGACCGCGGTGACGGTGTCGGAGACGCTGGGGTCGCCGTTCTCGTCGAGGTCGACGGTGTCGAGCCCGCTGGCGTTGTCGAGCTGGAGCAGCGCGACGTCGGCGGTCTGGTCGTGGCCGACCACCGTGGCGTCGTACGTCTCACCGGTCGTGGCGACGGTGACGGAGACCGACGTCGAGCCCTCGACGACGTGGTAGTTGGTCAGCACGAGGCCGGAGGAGTCGAGCACGAGGCCGGTGCCGGCCGCCTCGCCGGCCGTCGTCCTGGTGTCGATGAGGACGACGCCCTTGGACTGGTCGGCGGTCGCGTCGGTCTGGTCACCGGCCTGGCTGCTGGTGCTGCCGCCCTGCTGCTGGTCCGGGGCGCCGTACCCGAAGCTGCCGCCGGAGCCGTCCTGGCTCTGGTCGGGCGCCTGGCCGGAGCCGCCGAGCTGGCCGCCGGTGTCGGGCTGCGGCTGCTGGGGTGCGGCGGCGGCCGGGCTGTCGGCGACGGTCGAAGCGCCACCGTGGGCGACGGCCCAGCTGACGGGGACCGCGACCGAGGCCGCGATGACGCCGCCGGCGACGGCGCCGGCGAGGGTGGAGCGCCAGCTCCAGCCGGCACGGTGGGCGGCCTGGGGCGCGGGGTGCGCCGCGGCCTGCTGGTACGGCGCGGCGTGCGGGTCCCGGTAGGGGTTGCCGTAGGGGTCGTACGCCGGGGGCTGCGGGCTGCGCTCGACGGGGCGCGCGTCGTCGAAGGATTCGTGGTCGCTCATGGTACCAGTTGAACCGACGATCCTGCTGATACCTGAAGGACAACCTATGGGCAGCCTGTGAGTCCGGAGCGGACTCGAGCTCAGAATCCGATGGGGAGCCCGGCGTAGTTCTCGGCCAGCCCGGTCGCGCCGGCCTCGCTCGAGGTGACCCAGCGCAGCTGCGAGCGCTGGAGCTGCTCGTCGAAGGGGTCGCCACTGGTGTGCAGCATCGTCGTCATCCACCACGAGAAGTGCGTGCACCGCCACACCCGGCGCAGCGCGGCGTCGGAGTAGTCATCGGCCGGGCCGGGGTCGTCCTTCTTCAACAGGGACACCAGGGCCGGCGCCAGCAGTGCGACGTCCGCGACGGCGAGGTTGAGCCCCTTCGCGCCGGTCGGCGGCACGATGTGGGCGGCGTCGCCGGCCAGGAAGAGCCGGCCGTGGCGCATCGGCTGCTGCACGAACGACCGCATCGGCAGCACGCTCTTGTCGGTCACCGGACCCGGCGTGAGCTGCCAGCCGTCCTGCCCGTGGCCGAGCCGGGTGGCGAGGGCGTCCCAGATCCGGTCGTCGGACCAGTCCTCGATCGGAGTGTCGTTGGGGACCTGCAGGTAGAGGCGCGACACGGTGGCCGAACGCATCGAGTGCATGGCGAAGCCGTCGGGGTGCCAGGCGTAGATCAGCTCGTCGGTCGAGGGCGCCACATCGGCGAGGATCCCCAGCCAGGAGTAGGGATAGGTCTTCTCCCAGGTACGACGGACCGCCTGCGGCACCGCTTCGCGGGACGGCCCGAACGAGCCGTCGCAGCCGACCACGACGTCGGCCTCGAGCCGCTGGGCGACACCTGCATCGTCGGTGAAGGTCACCGACGGCCGGTCGGTCCGGAGGTCGTGGAGCGCGGTGTCGCTGATCTCGTAGTGGATCTCCTGCCCGGCCGCGGTCCGGGCCGCGACCAGGTCCTTCTGCACCTCGGTCTGCCCGTAGACGAAGACCGAGCGACCGGTCAGGTCGACGAAGTCGAGGTGGTGCCGCTCCTCGGGCCACTGGAGGTAGATCCCGCGGTGCGCGTCGCCCTCGCGGTCGAGCCGCTCACCGAGGCCGACCTCGCGCAGGAGGTCGACCGTGGACTGCTCCAGGATGCCGGCGCGGATCCGCCCCGCGACGTACTCCTCGGACCTGGTCTCGAGGACCACGGACTCGACGCCGGCGGCGGCGAGCAGGTGGGAGAGCAGCAGCCCGGACGGGCCTGCGCCGATGATGGCGACCTGGGTACGCATGGTCGCAGTGTGGTCGGGCGGCGGGCTGTCAGATCACTCGGCGCTTCCGCTGGGCGGAAGGCCTAGCCGAGAGTGCGGCCGATGCCGCGGGCTGCGACCTGCATCGCGCCGACCAGCTTGGGCCGGTCCTTCAACGAGGGCACGACGATGCCGAGCGCCGCCACGACGTCGGGGCCGCGTCGGATCGGCACCGCGATCGAGCAGGCGCCGAGGCTCATCTCCTCGGTCGTGGTCGCGTAGCCGTCGCGCTGGACCCGGCCGAGCTGGCGTCGCAGCAGCCCCGGCTGGGTGATCGTGTACGGCGTGACGCGGGTCAGGTCCGCGAGCACCCTGCGCTGCACCTCGGCGGGCGCGTGGGCGAGCAGCACCTTGCCGACGCCCGTCGCGTGCAGCGGCAGCCGGGAGCCGACGCTGCTCACCACCGGCACCGACGCGTGCCCGGCGAGGCGGTCGACGTACAGCACCTCGACGCCGTCGCGGACCGAGAGGTGCACGGTCGCGAGCGTCGCGCCGTACAGGTCGTGGAGGTACGGCGAGGCCAGCTCGCGCAGGCCGGTCTGCACGGGCGCGAGCAGCCCGAGGTCCCAGAGGCGGCGCCCGACGGCGTACTCGCCCGTGGACGTCCGCGTCAGCGCGCCCCAGGCCACGAGCTCGCCGACCAGGCGGTGGGCGGTCGGCATCGGCAGCTCCGCCCGCGAGGCGAGATCGGTGAGCGTGAGCCGGCGGTGGTGCTCGTCGAAGGCGCCCAGCAGGGCCAGCGCGCGCGACGTGACGCTCGCGCCGGGGGTCGAGGTGTTGCCAGCCATGGCTCCAGTCTTCCACTGACCGGAAGGACGGAGTCGTCAGCAGCGGTGCGCGTCCCTACCTTCGCGGGGTGAGTCAACTCGCCAGCCAGGCCGACCTCAGCGCCGAGATCGCGGCGATCTCGCAGGCGTACGACGCCTCGGGCGGCACCGAGAGCCGCGTCCGCACCGACTACCCCCCTTACCGCTCCAGCATCCTGCGCCACCCGACGAAGGCCCCGCAACAGGTCGACCCGGAGGGCATCGAGCTGTGGACGCCGGTCTTCGGCCAGCGCGACGTCGACCCGCTCGAGTCCGACCTGACGATCCAGCACCGCGGCGAGCCGGTCGGCGAGCGGATGATCGTGACGGGCCGGGTCACCGACGGCGACGGCCGCCCGGTGCGGCACCAGCTGGTCGAGATCTGGCAGGCCAACGCCGGTGGTCGCTACATCCACCAGCGCGACCAGCACCCGGCGGCGATCGACCCCAACTTCACCGGCATGGGTCGCTGCCTCACCGACGCCGACGGCCACTACTCGTTCACCACGATCAAGCCCGGGCCCTATCCGTGGAAGAACCACCACAACGCCTGGCGCCCTGCGCACATCCACTTCTCGCTCTTCGGCACCGAGTTCACCCAGCGGCTGATCACCCAGATGTACTTCCCGGGCGACCCGCTCTTCGCGCTCGACCCGATCTACCAGGCGATCGTGGACCCGGCGGCGCGGGCGCGGCTGGTGGCGACCTACGACCACGACGTGACGACGCATGAGTGGGCGACCGGCTACCGCTGGGACATCGTGCTCAGCGGGTCGCACCGCACCCTGCTCGAAGGAGACGTCGCATGAGCCTCGCACCCACGCCCGGCCAGACCATCGGCCCGTTCTTCGGCTACGCCCTCCCGTACGACGGTGACAACGCGCTCGTGCCGCCGACCCGCCCGGACGCGATCCGGCTGCACGGCCGCGTGTACGACGGTGCCGGGGACCCGGTGCCGGACGCGTTGGTCGAGGTCTGGCAGGCAGCGCCCGACGGGTCGGTCCCGCGGGCAGCGGGATCGCTGCACCGCGACGGCTACACCTTCACCGGCTGGGGCCGCGCCTCGACGGACCGCACGGGTCACTACCAGTTCTCGACCCTGCGGCCGGGCGTGATGTCGCCGGGTGCGGCGCCGTACTTCGCGATCACCGTCTTCGCCCGCGGGCTGCTCGACCGGCTCTTCACCCGGGCCTATCTCCCGGGCACCGCCCCGGCGCAGTGGCCGAGCCTGGCCGCACGTGCCGACGACCGGGGCTTCGTCTTCGACATCCGGCTCCAGGGCGAGGGGGAGACCGTCTTCCTGTCCTACGCGCGAGACTGAGGCCATGACCGATCTGTTCTGGCCCGGGGACGACCGCGCCGGCGACCACTTCACCTCGGAGTCGTTCCTCGAGGTGATGGTCGCGGTCGAGGCGGACTGGATCGGCCGCTACCTCGAGGTGCCCGACCGGGCCGAGTGGCTGGCCCGCGAGGCCGAGCTCGGCGGCAACCCGGTGATCGCGCTGGTCGGCCTCCTCCGAGAGGGGCTGGAGGGCGAGGACGCCAGGAGGCTGCACCGGGGACTGACCAGCCAGGACGTCGTCGACTCGGCGCTGATGCGGATGGCCGCCGCCGCCGTGGCCGACGTACGCCGTGATCTCGCCTCGATCATCGAGCGGCTCGCCGGTCTCGCCGGCATCCACCGCGACACCCCGATGGTCGCGCGGACCCTGACCCAGCACGCGGTGCCGACGACGTTCGGCTTCCGGGTGACCGCGTGGCTGACGGCGGTGCTCGACGCGTACGACGACCTCGCCCGCCTCACGTTCCCCGACCAGCTCGGCGGAGCCGCGGGCACCCGCGCCGCGATCGTCGAGCTCGGTCTCGAGCCACCGGTCGGCGTGCCGCGCTGGCACACGACGCGCGCCCCGATCACCCGGCTCGGCGACGCCCTGGTGGGCTGCACCGACGCGTGCGCCCGGATCGCCAACGACGTGCTCGTGCTGTCGCGTCCCGAGATCGCCGAGCTCGCCGAGGGCACCGGCGGCGGATCGTCGACGATGCCGCACAAGGCCAACCCGGTGCAGTCGGTGCTGGTTCGCCGGGCCGCCCTCACCACCCCTCAGCTCGCGGCGACGCTGCACCTGGCCGCGGCCCAGCAGGTCGACGACCGTGCCGACGGTGGCTGGCATGCGGAGTGGGCGACCCTGCGCGACCTGGTGCGTCGCACGCTGGTCGCCGTGTCCCAGACCGATGACCTGCTGATCGGACTGCGGGTCGACACGGCCCGGATGGCTGCCACGCTCGCCGCCGCCGGGGACGTCCGTCCTCGCCGAGCAGCGCTCGATGGCGGAGATCGCGGGTCACGAGCCCGCGCCGTCGTACCTCGGCGACGCGGCGGCCTACATCGACACCGTGGTCGTCCGCGCCCGTCACACCCTGGAGGAGATCTAGTTGATCCCGAGCATCACCGTCGTCCGGCTGACCGGCGCCCGGCACCGCGCCGAGCTGCCGCTGCTGGTCCTGGGACCGTCGCTCGGCACCTCGGCCACCACGCTCTGGACCGACTGCGCGGCCGGCCTGACCGACGCGTTCGACGTGCTGGCGTGGGACCTCCCGGGCCACGGCTACAACCGGTCGGTCCCCGACGAGCCGTTCACGATCGCCGAGCTGGCGGCCGGCGTGCTGCGGGTGGTCGATGACATCCAGGAGCAGCGCGGCGACGTCGGCGCAGCGTTCTCCTATGCGGGTGACTCCGTGGGTGGTGCCGTGGGCCTGCAGCTGCTGCTGGACGCGCCCTCCCGGGTCGTCGCCGCGGCGCTCCTCTGCACCGGTGCGCAGATCGGCTCGCCGGACCTCTGGGCCGGCCGGATCGGCCAGGTCAGCGTGTCGGGCACGGCAGTCATGGTGACCGGCTCCGCCGAGCGCTGGTTCGGCCCCGGCTTCATCGACCGCGAGCCCGCACGGGCCTCGGCGTTGCTGCACGCGCTCTCCGACACCGTCGACGAGGGCTACCTCCAGGTCTGCGGCGCACTCGCGTCGTACGACGTGCGCGGCCGGCTCGCGGAGATCGGCGCGCCCGTGCTCGCGGTGGCCGGCAGTGCCGACGTCGCGACACCGCCGGACAAGCTGCGCGAGATCGCCGAGGGGGTGCAGGACGGGCGGTTCGTCGAGCTGCCCGAGGTAGCCCACCTCGCGCCGGCGGAGGTGCCGAGCATCGTCGCCGGGCTGCTGCGCGAGCACTTCCTGGGGGAGAGGCCGCGCGGCGACGACTCCGCCGGGATGACCGTGCGGCGCGAGGTGCTGGGCGATGCCCACGTCGACCGGGCGATCGCCGGCACGACCGACTTCACGCGTGACTTCCAGGAGCTGATCACGGCGTACGCCTGGGGCGAGATCTGGACCCGTCCCGGCCTCGACCGCCGCTCCCGCTCGATGATCACGCTGACCGCGCTGATCGCTCGCGGTCACCACGAGGAGCTCGCCATGCATGTGCGGGCCGCGCTCCGCAACGGGCTGACGGTGGACGAGATCAAGGAAGTGATCCTGCAGTCCGCCATCTACTGCGGCGTCCCGGACGCCAACACCGCCTTCCGGATCGCGTCCGGAGTGCTCACCGAGGAAGGACTCCTATGACCTCCGCCTACATCTACGCGGCAGTCCGTACGCCGTTCGGTCGCTTCGGCGGCGCCCTCGCGGAGGTGCGGCCCGACGACCTCGCTGCGACCGCGATCACCGGCGCGCTCGCGCAGGCGCCGGGTCTCGACCCGTCCTTGATCGGCGACGTGGCCTGGGGCTGTGCCAACCAGGCCGGTGAGGACAACCGCAACGTGGGCCGGATGGCCGTGCTGCTGGCCGGGCTCCCGGTGTCGGTGCCGGCGACGACCGTGAACCGGCTCTGTGGCTCGTCCCTGGACGCAGCGATCATCGGCTCGCGGACCATCGAGTCCGGCGACGCCGACGTCGTGCTGACCGGTGGGGTCGAGTCGATGACGCGCGCCCCGTGGGTGCTGCCGAAGCCCTCGCGAGCCTTCCCCGCCGGCAACGTCACCGCGGTCTCGACGACCTTGGGCTGGCGGCTGGTCAACGACCGGATGCCCGCCGAGTGGACGGTGTCGCTGGGTGAGGCCAACGAGCTCCTCGGCGAGAGGTTCTCGATCTCGCGTGGTCGCCAGGACGAGTTCGCCGCTCGCTCGCACGAGCTGGCTGATGCGGCCTGGGCCGCAGGGTTCTACGACGACCTCGTGGTCGCCGTGGAGGGCGTGGAGCTGGCGCGCGACGAGAGCATCCGGCCGGGCTCGACTGCCGACAAGCTGGCCGGTCTCAAGCCGTCGTTCCGTCCGGACGGCACCATCACCGCGGGCAACGCCTCCCCGCTCAACGACGGGGCGTCCGCCGTACTGCTCGGGTCGGAGGCCGCCGCCGCGACCATCGGACGCGCGCCCCTCGCCCGGATCGCCGGCCGCGGGGTGTCGGCCGTCGAGCCGCCGATGTTCGGCTACGCGCCGGTCGAGGCCGCCGACCGGGCGCTGGCGCGGGCCGGTATCACCTGGGCCGACGTGAGTGCGGTCGAGCTCAACGAGGCCTTCGCGGTGCAGTCGATCGCCTGTGTCGACGCCTGGGCCATCGACGCTGAGATCGTCAACGCCAAGGGCGGCGCTATCGCGATCGGGCACCCGCTCGGTGCCTCGGGCGGGCGGATCCTCGGCACCCTCGCGGCCCGGCTGGCCGAGTCCGGCGGACGGTACGGCGTCGCCGCGATCTGCATCGGCGTCGGGCAGGCGCTGGCCGTCGTACTCGAGAACGTGTCATGAGGCTCTGTGACTCCACCGCCGAGGCAGTCGACGGGATCGAGGACGGCTCGACGGTGCTGATCGGTGGGTTCGGGATGGCCGGCATGCCGGTGCACCTGATCGACGCGCTGATCGAGCAGGGCGCGTCCGACCTGACCGTGGTGTCCAACAACGCCGGCAACGGCGACACCGGCCTGGCCGCGCTGTTGGCGAAGGGCCGGGTGCGCAAGGTGGTCTGCTCCTTCCCGCGGCAGGCCGACTCGTGGGTCTTCGAGGGGCTCTACGTCGACGGGAGGATCGAGCTCGAGCTCGTGCCACAGGGCAACCTGGCCGAGCGGATGCGCGCCGCGGGTGCCGGGATCGGTGCGTTCTTCTGCCCGACCGGGGTGGGCACGCCGCTGGCCGAGGGCAAGGAGACCCGCGAGATCGACGGCCGCACGTACGTGCTGGAGTACCCGATCCGCGGGGACGTCGCCCTCGTCGGCGCCCATCGCGCCGACCGGATGGGCAACCTCGTCTACCGCAAGACCGCTCGCAACTTCGGACCGGTGATGGCGACCGCCGCGGCGACCACGATCGTCCAGGTCTCCTCCGTGGTCGAGGTCGGCGAGCTGGACCCCGAGGCTGTCGTCACGCCGTCGATCTACGTCGACAGGGTGGTCGCGGTATGAGCCTCAGCAAGACTCCGTTGACAAGGGATGGGATGGCAGCCCGGGTCGCCCAGGACATCCCGCGCGGCGCCTACGTCAACCTCGGCATCGGCCAGCCCACGCTGGTCGCTGACCACCTCGACGTCGACTCCGGCGTCATCCTGCACACCGAGAACGGCATGCTCAACATGGGGCGTGCCGCGATCGGCGACGAGATCGACCCGGACCTGATCAACGCCGGCAAGATCCCGGTCATCGAGCCACCGGGTGCGGCGTACTTCCACCAGGCCGACTCCTTCGCGATGATGCGCGGCGGCCACCTCGACGTCTGCGTGCTCGGCGCCTTCCAGGTCTCCGCGACCGGTGACCTTGCCAATTGGCACACCGGCGCGCCCGACGCGATCCCCGCCGTCGGCGGGGCGATGGACCTCGCGATCGGCGCCAAGAGCGTGTTCGTGCTGATGACGCTCTTCACCAAGGACGGCACCCCCAAGCTCGTGCCGTCGTGCACCTACCCGCTGACCGGCGTCGGGTGCGTCTCTCGGGTCTACACCGAAGTCGCGGTCTTCGAAGTCGGGTCATCGGGTGTTGTCGTGGTGGAGACGTTCGGGACGTCGTACGACGAGCTCGCCGACCGGCTCGAGGTGCCGCTCACCCGCGGTTAGGGTCTGGACCATGACTGCGGAACCCACCCGTGTGGAGCGGTACCTCGCCCACCTCGATCGGCTCAGTGGAGGGGCCGAGCCTGCGTTCCGGCCGATCAGGTCGGGCGGCGAGAGCGGGCCGGCGTCACCGTCCTGCAGTACGACGACCTGCCCGAGCCCGGCCTGACGCTCGGGGTGACGTACGGGCTCTCGTTGGCCCACCACGAGTCCTGGCGTCAGGGACGGCCCGAGCTGTCCATCTGCGTGCGCTCTGAGGATCCCTCGTGGGGGATGGCCGTCGGCTACTTCGCCGAACAGCTGGCGGGCGACTGCCCCTTCTCCTACGGCAACAGCCTGAACCTCGGTGAGCCGATCGCTCCCGGATCCGGCCTGGACGGCTTCGTGGTGTTCGCGCCGCTCATGGTGTCGCCGGAGGACGCGAAGGTCGACGTCGGCGACGATCTGCCGGTCTTCATCGTGGGGATGTACCCGACCTATGACGTGGAGCGCCAGTTCATCGCCGAGCGCGGGCTCGAGGCCTTCTGGCAGCTCGAGTGGGACCCGTACGACGTCCTGCGACCGCCGGCGGTCTGAACTGGCACGTGGCCTCAGCGGGCGGTACGCGGTCGCCATGGCGACTCCAGCGACGGCACCGATGACCACGATCGCCGGCAGGACCGGCGAGGCCCAGTGCGGTCTCGGGTCCGGGGTGCGGATCGGCGGCAGGATCGGGTCAACGGTGACGACGCCGGGCAGCCCGTGCGTGACCTCGTGACCGCGGGTCCAATCTAGGAACAGCGGCACGTCGGGGACCATCGACCCGGCCACCAGTGCGGTCACCGGCAGACTCTAGGTCCGGCGGTGGAACCTGACCTTGCCGTTGGAGTGGTGTGTCATTTCGTACGCCGGGTCGTGGGCTCGGGCGTGGTGGCGTGGGCAGAGCAGTCCGCCGTGGTCGAGGTCGGTGGTGCCGCCGTCGGTCCAGCGGGTCCAGTGGTGGGCGTGGCACATCCACGGTGGCCAGTCACAGCCCTCGGCGACACAGCCGCCGTCGCGCAGGCTCATGGCGGTGGTCTGAGCCTTGCTGAAGAACCGTCTGGCTCTGCCGAGGTCGAGGACCTCGGAGTCGCCGCCGAGGACGACGGGGATGATCCGGGCGGTGCACGCCAGGCGTCGGGCAGCGCGGCGGAGATGTGTCTCGCCGGTGTCGAGGACCCCGGCCTTCTGCAGCTGGCCGAGGAGGGTGTCGAGGTCGATGGTGACCACGATCGTGGCGTCGCTGCGTCCGACCTTCGGGAGGTCTTTGGCGCTGATGCGGTCGATGAGCTCCAGGAACGCCCGGCCCATCCGCTCCGGACCAGGCCGCCGCTCCACACCTGGGCCTTCGGTGGCGGCGAGGTGCTTGGGGGCGGCGAGGGCGAGGAGCATCTTCTTCAGCTCCGCGGCCTGGAGTGCCGGCAGCGTGAATCTGCCGTGGACCTTGCCGTGGCCGTCGTCGGTCATCGTGAGCCGGGCGGCGGCCGCGGCTTTGGCTTCTTCCTTCTCGAGGCGGTCGGACTCGTAGGCATCGGCCAACTCCGGGGCGACGACCTCCATGAGGCGGTTGCCGAGGATCCGCAGTGCTTTGGCGTCGTACTCGGCCGCCAGGCCCACGAGGTGTTCCTCGGCCTTGATGAGCAGGTCGGCGTCGAGGCCCTCAGGCAGGGCCTTCACCGCCCGGATGATCACGTCGGCCTGTTCCACCACCAGGCCACCGGCCGCGAGCCCCGCCCGGACCCGGTCGAAGGTGCTCAGGTCGTAGCCGAGGCGCACGGTCCGGAACGCTGCAGTGCGGGTCTGCCGGGTCTGGTGGGCGTACCAGTTCGACGGTACTGCTCGCACCGGTCTCGGTGCCGACCTGGACCTCGTCGGCGTGCGCCGCGACCCGGGCTTCGAGCTCGACGATCTGTGACTTCAACCGAGCCAGTTCGACCAGTGTCACAGCGGCTTCGGGGGCGCTCATGGACCACACGGATGCGTCGATCACACCGTCCGCGACCGTGCGCATGTGCGCGGTCGCAGAAGCCACCTGGTGGTGGGGTGCGGTCATCGTGGTCATGGGTCTACTCAAGCACTGACCACCGACAGTCAGGAGCCCAGAAGGCTTTTATCCACAGGGATTCAGGTCACGAACAGGTTACGATCCGCGGACGCTTGCCCACAGTCACTGAGCGGGCATGTGGAGGGTGGTTTCGAGGCTCGGGCCTGGCGGCCCTCGCACCTCGACCACCGGGGTTCCGGCGGCCGGGAAGCCGGCGGCGGACCGCAGCCACCTGCACGCCGTACCCGTCCTTGCTGCCTCGGCGGTCGACCCGGACGGACCCGCAGGTCGCGCTCATCGTCCCGTCTTCGTGAGGGGGTGGTTTCGAGGCTCGGGCCTGGCGGCCCTCGCACCTCAACCACCGGGGCTCCGCCGGCCGGGAAGCCGGCGGCGGACCGCAGCCCCCTGCACGCCGTACCCGTCGTAGCTGCCTGTCGGCGGCGGAGCACAGCGGGCCCGCATGCCGCGCCCATCCGGGACTTCGTCCCTTCTCGACCACCGGGAGGGGATGGCCTCGTTGACAACCGGAGCCTGTCGCCCGTTAGCCCGGCGGGATCTGGGTACTGCGTGGACATGCCATCCACGCGGCCGACGGCCGCGACCCTGCGGCCGGGTCATCACCCTGACGGGGAGCTGAGCGCACTCGCCGCCGAGGCGGACGAGGCCCGTGGCGACGTACGGCGGGCGCTCGACCTCGCGCAACGGTGGGGGGAGCGGCTCCCGGCTCCGGGTCGAGGTCGGACGCCCTCTCTCTGGGAGGCTCTGGCCACCCTCGGGTCCGTCGACCTCACCGTGGCCCGCGTCGTCGAGCCGCACCTCGACGCGCTTGCGATCCTGGACGAGACCCGGGGCGGCACCTGGGGCGTGTGGGCTGCCGAAGGTCCGGACGCGCGGCTGCGCGCCGAGCAGACCGACGACGGCTGTCTGCTGACCGGCCGCAAGCCCTGGTGCTCCCTGGCCGCCGACCTGTCGCACGCACTGGTGACGGCCTGGGTCGACGACGAGCGCCGACAGCTGTTCGCCGTCGAACTCGACCACCCGGGCGTGACGGTGGTCGACGCACCCTGGGTGGCGCGGGGGCTGAACGCCGTCCGCAGCACGCCTGTCGACTTCGACGCGGTGCCGGCGAGACCGGTCGGCGACCCGGGTTGGTACCTGCGCCGCGACGGGTTCGCCTGGGGCGGGATGGGGGTGGCCGCCATCTGGTACGGCGCGAGTGTGGGACTGGCGCGCCGCCTCTGGCACCAGACCGGCGAGCGCGAGCTCGACCAGGTGGGACTGCTCCACCTCGGGCAGGTCGACACGGCACTCACCGCGGCGGCCTCGGTGCTGCTCGCCACCGCCCACCAGATCGACGCAGGCACGGCCGGCGGTGAGGCCGGCGCCCTGGCCGCGCTCCGGGTGCGTCAGGTGGTCGCCGACGCGGCCGAGACGGTCCTCCAGGTCGCGGACCACGCTCTCGGCCCGGCTCCGCTGACGACCGAGGACGAGCACGCCACCCGGGTGGCCGACCTCCGGATCTACCTCCGTCAGCACCACGGCGAGCGGGACACCGCGGCGCTGGGTCGACGAGTGAGTGCGAGCTCCCCGTGGTGACCCGACCCGACTTCACCCACGACGGGATCGGGACGGCCGCCGAGGTCTGGTCGGGCGACGCCCGGTGGGCGGACCGCCCACCCCTGCTGCTCGACGGCGTACGACGGCTGGTGGTCGTGGCGGCACACCCGGACGACGAGTCGCTCGGCGCCGGCGGGCTCCTCGCTACGGCGCACGAGCGCGGCGTCGACGTCGAGCTGGTGCTGCTCACGGCCGGCGAGCTCAGCCACCCGGTGTCGCCGACGCACACCCGCGACCAGCTGGCGCAGCGCCGTCTGGACGAGGCGAAGGAAGCCTTGAGCGCGGTCGCACCCCACGCGGCACTGACCCGGCTCGCGCTGGGCGACGGCTCCGTCGCGGAGTCAGAGTCCGCCGTCGCCGCGAAGCTGGTCGATCTGATCGGCGACGGCGCAGGCACGCTGGTCGCGGCACCCTGGCGCCACGACGGCCATCCCGACCACGAGGCGGCCGGACGGGCGGCGGCCACCGCTGCCCGGCGCACGGACGCCGCCCTCGCCGAGTACCCCGTCTGGTGGTGGCACTGGGGGACGCCGGCCGACGCCCCGTGGGACGCGATCCGCCGCCTCGACCTGACCGGTCCCGCCCGGCACCGCAAGCATCGTGCGATCGCCGCGCACTCCTCGCAGGTGCGGCCGCTCTCGGACCAGCCCGGCGACGAGGTGATGCTGCATCCGGCGTTCCTCGCGCACTTCCACGGATCCGTCGAGGTCTACGTCCTCGAGGGCGCGCAGGACACCGCTCTCGACGACCTGCACCGGGCCGACGCGGACCCGTGGGGCGTCGATGACCGGTGGTACGAGCAGCGCAAGCGCGACCTGACCCTGGCGATGCTGCCGCGGCCGACCTTCGCCCGGGGCCTCGAGGTCGGCTGCTCGACCGGGGTGCTCGCCGAGCGGCTGGCCGAGCGTTGCGACGACCTGCTCGCCGTGGACAGCAGCCCGGTCGCCGTCGAGGCTGCGCGGCTCCGGCTCCGCGGCCGTACGGGCGTGCGGGTGGGGCTGCTGCAGGTGCCGCACGAGTGGCCGAGCGGCGCGCTCGACCTCGTCGTGGTCTCGGAGATGGCCTACTTCCTGAGCCCCGGTGAGCTCCGGGCTCTGGTCGAGCGGATCCAGGGGTCGCTCGCGCCGGACGGCGTCGTCGTCCTCTGCCACTGGCGCCACCGGATCGACGGCTGGGTGCCGAACGCCGGGCAGGTGCGCGCTGCCTTCACCGACTCCGGTGGCCTGGCCGCCCAGGCGACCTACCGCGACCGCGACGTGGAGATCGTCCTGCTCGGCACCGTCGACGTCCTCCCGGAGCCCACCGCGTGAACGTGGACGTCGTGCACGTCGTCGTGCCCGCCCATGACGAGGAGGCGCTGCTCGGCGACTGCCTGGCCTCGCTCGCCACGGCGGCCGCTCGGCTGACGGCGGAGGTCCAGGGCGTCGTGGTCCGCATCACGGTCGTCCTCGACGGGTGCACCGACGGCAGTGCGGCGGTCGCGGCGACGTACGGCGTCGACACCGTCCTGGTCGATGCCGGCAACGTGGGCGTGGCCCGGGCCGCAGGCATCGACCGGGTGGTCGAGCTCGCCGACGGTCATCGTGCGGACCGGGTGCTCGTGGCCAGCACGGATGCGGACTGCGTCGTCCCCGAGCTGTGGCTGGTCGACCTGCACGCCCTGACCTCGGCCGGCTACGACCTCGTCGTCGGCTCCGTCCACCCCGACCCGGCAGACCTGCCGGCCGGTGTCCTCGAGCGCTGGCGAGACCGGCACCGTCGGCCGCACGGCCACGTCCACGGGGCCAACCTGGGCTTCACGCTCGCGGCGTACGCCCGGTCCGGAGGCCTGCAACCGGTCGGTCTGCACGAGGACGTCCTGCTGGTCGAGGCGATGCGTGCTGCCGGGTGTGAGTGGACGACGAGCGGGTCGGTGCAGACGTCGGGGCGTACGGCGAGCCGGGTGTCGGGCGGCTTCGCGACCTATCTCGCGACGCTGGTGGCCCAGGCGGAGTGATCGGGCCGGACCTCGGGCCGGACCTCGGGGCGGGCCGCCCGGATGCCGGTGCGGAGCAGGTCGAGCAGGCGGGCGTCGGGGTCGGCGACGGCAGCGGCGGCGAGGCCGCCCACGGCGGAGCGGATCACCGCCGGCGCCGAGTGCCGCCGGAAGGCCGCCGGCTTCAGCGGCTGCGGACTGTCGATGAAGCCGCGCGCCCAGGCGGTCGCGTGGGGGACCAGGTCCAGGGCCGCCCTGGTGGCGGGCGACGGGACCAGCTCGTCGCAGCGGATCAGGCCGGCGGCCAGGGCGCGCTGTGCGGGTTCCGGCACGTCCAGCAGCGCCCGGGCCGCGACGGCGGCGACCAGCCGGACCTCCCACTCGAAGCCGTCGCCGCGGACACCGACGACCTCCGGGATCAGCACGACCAGCCGACCGCGGCCCGCGTCGGTGGTGTGGTCGTTGACCGACCGGGCGAGCTGCGCCAGGAGCGGGTGGGTGCACGACGGATGGTCGCTCCACGGCTCGTTGGCGAGCACGGACGCCATCTCCATGAAGCAGGCGCCCTTGCGCGCGCTGCGGTGCTTCCCGCGGGCCAGGACCGGCAGGCCGTCCGGAACCCCGTACGTCCTCATCCCTGCACGATCCGCCGATCTCGCGGCATCCGCAAGGGGTCAGGAGATGCTGGTGCGGTTCTTCCCGGCGACGGTCTCGGCGGTGCCGACCAGCAGCACCGCGGCGATGACCGACAGGACGAAGCCGATGATGTTGAGCTCCCAGATGCTGCCGGAGCCGATCAGCCACGCGATGGTGCCGCCGATGAGCGACCCTACGACTCCGAGGCCGAGCGTCGCGAGGATGCCCAGGTCCTGCTTGCCGGACTTGAGGAGGCGGGCGAGCGCTCCGATGATGAGCCCTGCGACGAGAAAACCGATCATGGGTCCATTCTTGCTCGGTCCACCCAAATCAGCCCTCGAGCTGGTCGACGGTCGGCACGAAGTACAACGATCCGGTGACCGCGGTGGAGACCTCCAGCAGATGATCGGTCACGCCCGGTGGGTCGCCCACGAACATGTTGCGCAACATCCGCTCGATCACGGCGGGGTCGCGGGTGTAGCCGACGAAGTAGGTGCCGTACTGGCCCGTGCCGTCCGGTCCGCCGCCGACGCTGCCGAACGGCATGTTGTCGCGCAGGATCTCGAGCTCGGTGCCGTCGTCGTCCTCGATGCTGGTGAGCGCGGTGTGCGCGCCGGGGGACTTCTGGGTGTCAGGGAGCTCGATGTCGGAGAGCTTCTCGCGACCGACCGCGGCCTCCTGCTGCTCGACCGTCATCGCGTTCCAGGCGGTGAGGTCGTGCAGGTACTTCTGGATGACGACATAGCTGCCGCCCGCGAAGTCCGGGTCGTCGTCGCCGACGAGGAGGGCGTCGCTGGTGGCCGGACCGACCGGGTTCTCGGTGCCGTCGACGAAGCCGAGCAGGTCGCGCCGGTCGAAGTACCGGAAGCCGTGCACCTCGTCGATGACGGTCGCGGCGCCTCGGAGCCGCTGGGTCACCCGGGCAGCGAGCTCGAAGCAGAGGTCCAGCTGCTCGGCCTTGATGTGGAGGAACAGGTCGCCCGGAGTCGCGACCGCGGTGTGCTGCGGCCCCCTGACCTCTGCGAAGGGGTGCAGCCCCGACGGCCGCGGTCCGCCGAAGACCCCGTCGTACGCATCGCTGCCGACGCCGACGACGCAGGAGAGCGCCGCCTCCACGTTGCGGAAGCCGATCGCCCGGGCGAGCCCGGGCACGTCCGCGAGGACCTCGCGCACGACGCCCTCCCCCCCGGCGTCGATCGTCAGGACCAGGAAGACGGCCGCTCGCGTCAGCGGCGAGGTGACGGGCTGGGACTCGGGCATGACGCCATCATTCCGCAGCCTGATCCCCTCGAGGCACGTGAACGGTCCCTCGACCGTGCCGGGGGCGGTGGGCCGTATCGTGCGCCCCGT
The DNA here is from genome assembly GCA_963717855.1 of uncultured Actinomycetota bacterium. Taxonomy (GTDB): domain Bacteria; phylum Actinomycetota; class Actinomycetes; order Propionibacteriales; family Nocardioidaceae; genus Nocardioides. The sequence continues at coordinate 762,981 of CAVQXF010000010.1, forward strand.
GGCGCTCCACCTGCACCGCGCACCGCGCACCGACCAGCTCGCCGACGCCCTCGGCGAGCTGCTGGGGGCGCCCCTGGACGACCCGTTCGCCGAGGAGTTCGTGGTGGTGCCCGCCAAGGGCGTGGAGCGCTGGCTGACCCAGCGCCTCAGCCACCGGCTCGGCACCGGTCCGCGCGGCGGCGACGGCGTGTGCGCGGGGGTCCGCTTCCTCAACCCGCGGAGCCTGGTCTCCCTGCTCCTCGGGCGTGACCGCGACGATGCCTGGGACCCCGATCGCCTCGTCTGGCCGCTGCTGGCCACCATCGACGACAGCCTCGGCGACCCGCGGTTCGCTCCGCTCGCCGCGCACCTCGGGCACGGGCTCGACGGACCGGACGGCGAGCTCCGGCGCAATCGCCGCTACTCGGTCGCCATCCGGCTGGCCAACCTGTTCGCGTCGTACGCCGTGGAGCGGCCGTCGCTCGTCACCGCCTGGCGCGACGGCGACGACGGTGACCTCGCCGACGACCTCCGGTGGCAGGCCGAGCTCTGGCGCCGCCTGCTCCCGCGGGTGGACGGCCCGCCGCCGGACGTCCGGCACGCCGACACCGTGCGCCGTCTGCGCGACGGCGGTGACGGGCTGCCGCTCCCCGGCCGGCTGTCGCTCTTCGGCCACACCCGCCTCCCGGTCACCGAGGTCGCGCTCCTCGAGGCGCTCGGTGAGCACCGCGACGTCCACCTCTTCCTGCCGCAGCCCTCGCCCGCGTTGTGGGAGGAGATGGCGGGGCTCGGAGGTGTCGTCCCACGAGACGAGGACACCTCCGTCGAACGGGTCGGTCACCCCCTCCTCGCCTCGCTCGGACGCGACGCCCGCGAGCTGCGACGCCTGCTCGCCGGGGTCGGCGACGGCGACGTCGCGGTCTCGACCGGCGGCGGACCCGCCACCCTGCTCGGCTGGCTGCAGCAGGACCTGCGCGCCAACCACGCCCCGACGTACGACGAGCGTGGGGGCCGCCACCTCGACACCGCCGACCGGAGCCTGCAGGTCCACGCCTGCCACGGCCCGGCCCGCCAGATCGACGTGCTCCGCGAGGTCCTGGTCGGGATGCTCCAGGACGACCCGACGCTCGAGCCGCGCGACATCCTCGTGATGTGCCCGGACATCGAGACGTTCGCGCCGCTGATCTCGGCCGGGTTCGGGCTCGCCACGACCGCCGGCCACCCCGCCCACGAGCTCCGGGTCAAGCTCGCCGACCGGGCCCTCACCAGCACCAACCCGCTGCTCGCGGTCGCCGGGTCGCTGCTCGAGCTGTCGGGCGGCCGGGTCACCGCCGCCGACGTGCTCGACCTGGCCGCGAGCGAGCCCTGCCGGCGACGGTTCGGTTTCACCGACGACGACCTCGACCGGGTCAGCCGCTGGGTCTCGCGGGCCGGCGTGCGGTGGGGGCTGGACGCCGAGTCGCGCGGCGCGTTCTCGATGGAGCGCTTCGAGCACAACACCTGGCGAGCCGGCCTCGACCGGATCCTGCTCGGGGTCGCCATGAGCGGCGACGACCACCGACACCTCGGTCGTGGTCTGCCTCTCGACGACGTCGGCAGCAACGAGATCGACCTCGCCGGTCGGCTCGCGGAGCTGGTCGCGCGGCTGGACGAGTGCCTCACCGGGCTCGCGGCCGCGCGCACGGTCGTGGAGTGGACGGAGCGGCTGCGCGACGGCGTCCGCGAGCTGACCGACGTCACCGCGGACGACGGCTGGCAGCTGCCGCAGTTCGAGCGTGAGCTGGCTCGCGCCGCAGCCTCGTCGCACGAGGGTGAGCTCGAGCTGCGTCTCTCCGACATGCGCGCCCTGCTCCAGTCGAGGCTGGCCGGACGACCGACCCGCGCCAACTTCCGCACCGGCACCCTGACCGTCTGCACCATGGTGCCGATGCGCTCGGTCCCGCACCGGGTCGTCTGCCTGGTCGGACTCGACGACGGCGTCTTCCCCCGCGCCCGAGCGGTCGACGGCGACAACGTGCTCGGCCGCCGGCCACTCACCGGTGAGCGGGACCCGCGCAGCGAGGACCGGCAGCTGCTCCTCGACGCGGTGCTGGCCGCGAGCGAGCACCTCGTCATCACCTACACGGGCGCCAACGAGCAGTCCGGCGCGCGGCGGCCGCCCGCCGTACCCCTCGGCGAGATCCTCGACGCCGCCGATCGCACCACCGCCGCTCCGGTGCGAGACCAGGTGCTGACGCGCCACCCGCTCCAGCCGTACGACGCCCGCAACTTCGACCGCGCCCGGCCGTTCAGCTTCGACACCGCTGCGCTCGGTGGCGCCCGGTCGGCGTGGAGCGTGCGTCACGTGCCGCCGCCGCTGCTCGACGGACCACTGCCGGCGCGCCTCGACCCCGACGGACAAGCACCGGACGTGTCGCTCCAGGACCTGAAGGCGTTCCTGGTCCGCCCGGTCCGCGCCTTCCTGCGCGAACGCCTCGATGTGTCCTCGCCGTTCGAGCCCGACGACCTGGCCGACGCGATCCCGGTGACGCTCGACAACCTGGAGAAGTGGCAGATCGGCGACCACCTGCTCAAGGAGCTGCTGGCCGGACAGGACCCGGTCGCCGTGATGACCGCCGAGCAGCTGCGCGGCACCCTGCCGCCCGGCCGCCTCGGCACCGTCGCGCTCGACGAGGTCGTCCGGGAGTGCCACAAGCTCTGGACCGGCACCGCCGCCGTACGCGAGGGGGAACGGCGCTCCGTCGACGTGGACGTCGACCTCGGTGACGGCCGCCGGCTCACCGGCACCGTCCCCGGTGTCTACGGCAACCGTGTCGTCTCGCTCGGCTACTCGCGGCTCGGCTACAAGCAGCGGCTGGAGACCTGGGTCGACCTGCTGGCCCTGAGTGCCTCCCGTCCCGACGACCACTGGACCGCGCACGCGATCGGCCGCGAGCGCGCCGGACCGAAGCGCGCCCTGTCCGGCCCGCTCGACCACCGCGCCGTCGACTGGCTGCGCGCCCTGCTGGACCTGCGCGACCAGGGGCTGCGCGAGCCGCTACCGGTGCCCGTGAAGACCGCCGGCGCGTGGGCCCAGGCGCACGTCCGCGAGCTGATGGGCCAGGAGAACCCGCCCGTCGAGGCCGCGCGCCGCGAGTGGGAGACCGACCCGCACCAGCAGCTCGGCATCACCGGTGAGGACGACGATGCCTACCACCGCCGGGTCTACGGCCCCGGTGCCCCGATCAGCGTGCTGCTCGACGCGGGCCTGGCGACGTACGCCTGGCGCATCTGGGAGCCGTTGCTCACCGGCGGAGAGAAGGTGGGTCCGCTGTGAACGCTCCCCTGGCAGCATTCGACATCCGCGGTCCGCTCCCCGAGGGCACCGTGCTCCTCGAGGCCAGCGCCGGCACCGGCAAGACGTGGACGATCGGTGCGCTGGTGACGCGGTACGTCGCCGAGGGTGCGGCGAGGCTCGAGCAGATGCTCGTCGTGACGTTCGGACGGGCCGCGAGCCAGGAGCTCCGCGAGCGGGTCCGCGCGCAGCTCGTCGAGGCTGAGCGGGTGCTGAGCGACGAGCCCGCCGTGGTCGTCGATGCCTCCCCCGACTCCGAGCTGGTGACCCTGCTCCGCGAGTGGGACCCCGAGCAGCGCCGGCTCGGCCACCGGCGCGTCACCGACGCCCTGGCCGGCTTCGACGCCGCGACGATCGCGACCACCCACCAGTTCTGCTCGATGGTGCTCGACTCCCTCGGGGTCGCGGGCGACACCGACTCCCGCGCCCGCCTGGTCGAGGACCTCGACGACCTGGTCAAGGAGACCGTCGACGACCTCTATCTGAGGGCCTTCGCCTTCGACGCTGACGGTCCAGCCTTCAGCCACAGCGAGGCGCTCGCCATCGCGCGCGCCGCGGTCGGTGACCCCCAGGCGACCCTCCAGCCCGCCGACGAGGACCGCACCACGTCCGTCGGTCGCCGGGTCAGCTTCGCCCGCACCGTCCGCGACGAGCTCGACCGGCGCAAGCGGCGGCTCGGGATCCTGTCCTACGACGACCTGCTCTCCCAGCTCGCCGCCGCTCTCGCCGACGCCGACGGACCCGCCGCGCAGCGGATGCGCCAGCGCTGGAGGATCGTGCTCGTCGACGAGTTCCAGGACACCGACCCGGTGCAGTGGCAGGTCCTCGACCGGGCCTTCAGCGGGCACGCGACCATGGTGCTGATCGGCGATCCCAAGCAGGCGATCTACGCCTTCCGCGGCGGCGACGTCACCACCTACCTCGAGGCCGCCGACACCGCCGCCGTGAAGCAGACGCTGTCGGTCAACTGGCGCAGCGACCAGCCCTTGCTCGACTCCTTCCAGCGACTCCTCGCCGGCGCCGCGCTCGGCGACGACCGGATCGTGGTGCGTGACGTCGCCGCCCACCACGACGACAGCCGGCTGGTCGGCGCCCCGTCGCCGTCGCCGTTCCGCGTGCGCGTCGTACGCCGGGAGGAGCTCGGCCGCAGCGCGAGCGCGATGCTGACCGTCGCTCAGGTGCGGCCCCACATCGCGAAGGACCTCGCCCTCGACGTACGCCGTCTGCTCGCGTCCGCGGCGACCTTCGAGGGTGCGCCGCTGCGGCCACGCGACGTCGCCGTGATCAGCTACCGGCACGCCGACCTGGCCGCCGTCCGCGAAGCGCTGCTGGAGGTCGGGGTGCCCGCGGTGATCGCCGGCGGGGGGAGCGTGTTCGCGACCCCGGCCGCGCTCGAGTGGCTGACGCTGCTGGAGGCGCTCGAGCAGCCGCACCGGAGCGCGCGGGTCCGGTCGGCTGCGCTCACCTGTTTCCTGGGACACACCGCCGAGCAGCTCGACGCGCGCGGCGACGACCTCACCGACGAGGTCGCCGAGACCCTGCGCGCCTGGGTGGAGCTGTTCACCACCCGCGGCGTCGCTGCGGTCCTCGAGGCTGCCAACGTCGCCGGCCTGCCCGCGCGGGTGCTGGCCGAGGTCGGTGGCGACCGCCGCCTCACCGACCTGCGTCACATCGGAGAGGCGCTGCACGAGGTGACGCTCACCGAGCGGCACGGCCCCGTCTCGTTGCTCACCTGGCTGCGCGCCCAAGTGTCCGAGGGTCGCTCCGGGCGCGGCGTCGAGCGCACCCGGCGTCTGGACTCCGACGCTGCCGCGGTCCAGCTGGTGACGATCCACGCGAGCAAGGGCTTGGAGTACCCCGTCGTCTACCTGCCCGCCGTCGCCGACCGGCACGTCCCCAAGCCGACCCGACCGCTCTTCCACGACGACGAGGGCAGGCGCTGCCTCAACGTCGGTGGCGGGGGAGCCCACTGGGCCGACGACTGCCGCCGCTGGGCCGACGAGGAGGCGGGCGAGTGGCTGCGCCTGCTGTACGTCGCGATCACCCGCGCCAAGTCCCAGGTCGTGTGCTGGTGGGCGCCGACCAAGAACGCGGTCGCGTCGCCGCTCCACCGGATGCTGATGCGTGACGTCGACGACGCGGAGGTGCCGGACTCGCCGGCCGTCCCTGACGACGACGCGGTCGTCGCGCTCTTCGCCGGGTGGCGCGATCGCGGCGGCCCGTCGCCGGAGCCCGCGATCCATGCCGACCCCGGCACCGATCCGCCGCGGCCCACGGCGCCGGCGCTCGCCGCCCGGTCGTTCACCCGGGAGGTCGACACCGAGTGGCGGCGCGCGTCGTACTCCTCCCTCAGCAAGGTCGACGTCGCCGTCGGTCCGACCGGCGCGGTCGCCAGCGAGCCCGAGGTCAGCGGCAAGGACGACGAGGACGTCGAGGTGGTGGCCGAGATGGTGGAGGCCCCCGTCGAGGGCGACGTGCCGTCACCGATGGCCGCGCTCCCGGTCGGCGCGACGTTCGGCTCGCTCGTGCACGCCGTCCTGGAGCACACCGACCCGGACGCTCCCGACCTGCGCGCGGAGCTGCTCGGCCACATCGACGAGCAGCTCGGCTGGTGGCCGGTCGAGCTCGATCGCGAGGAGCTCGCCGACGCCCTGGTCGCCGTGTGCGACTCGCCGCTCGGCCCGCTCGTCGGTGCCACGCTCCGCGAGGTGCCGTTGACCGACCGGCTGCGCGAGATGGACTTCGAGCTGCCCCTCGCCGGGGGCGACCTCGCGACCGACGCCACGGACACCCGGCTCGGTGACCTGGCGCCCCTGCTCGAGCGTCATCTGCCGGAGGGCGACCCGGTGCGGGCGTACGCCGCGACGTTGACGGGACCTCTCGGCGAGCAGACCCTGCGCGGCTACCTCACCGGCTCGGTCGACGTGGTGCTGCGGGTGCACTCCGAGACCGGGCCGCGCTACCTGATCGTCGACTACAAGACCAACTGGCTCGGCCCGATGGACGAGCCGCTCACCGCCCACAGCTACCGCCCCGAGGCCCTGGCCGGCGCCATGGGTCACTCCGACTACCCGCTGCAGGCGCTGCTGTACGCCGCGGTGCTGCACCGGTTCCTGCGCTGGCGCCAGCCCGGCTACGACCCGGCCGTGCACCTCGGCGGGGTGCTCTACCTCTACCTGCGCGGCATGTGCGGCCCCGAGACACCGCTGGTCGACGGCTCGCCGTGCGGCGTGTTCGCGTGGCAGCCTCCGGTCGCGCTGGTCGAGGCGCTCTCGGACCTCCTGGACGGTGCGGCATGACGGAGCTCTGGGAGCCGACCGGAGAGCACGACTGGCGGTTCGCGACCGGTGCCGCCGGGATGCTGACGACGTTCAACGAGGCCGGCGTGCTGACCTCGTCCGACATCCACGTCGCCACCCGCGTCGGGGTGCTCGGCGGCGAGAGCGACGAACGGGTGCTGCTCGCGGTCGCGCTCACCGTGCGCGCCGTACGCCGGGGCTCGGTCTGCCTCGACCTCGCGCTGGTGACCGAGACCGCCCCCGAGCTGCCGTGGCCGGACGGTTGGGCCGCGCTGATCGAGGCCTCGCCGCTGGTCGCGGCCGGGGTGGTCCGCTGGGAGCACGGCCTGCTCTACCTCGACCGCTACCACCGACTCGAGACCCAGGTGCACGACGACCTCGCCGGACGCCTCGCGCAGGCGGCGCCGCCGGTCGACGCGGCACGGTTGGAGGCCGCGCTGGCGAAGGTCCGCGGCGGGCACTTCAGCGACGAGCAGGAGGCCGCGGTCGTCGCGGCGGTCCACCGGCGTACGACGATCCTCACCGGCGGCCCCGGCACCGGCAAGACCACCACCGTCGCCCGCCTCCTCGCGCTGCTCGCCGACCAGTCCGCGGCCGACGGCCGGCTCGCGATCGCTCTGGCGGCTCCCACGGGCAAGGCAGCGACCCGGCTCCAGGAGGCCGTGGTCTCCGAGCTCGCCGACGTGGCCCGGACCTGGCCCGAGGCGCCCGACCTGGTCGGACGGCTCGACGGGCTCACCCTGCACCGCCTGCTCGGCTGGCGCCCCGACAACGCGACCCGCTTCCGCCACGACCGGAGCAACCGGCTCAAGTACGACGTGGTCGTGGTCGACGAGTCCTCGATGGTCGAGCTGACCATGATGGGCCGGCTGCTGGAGGCGCTGCGGCCCCAGTGTCGCCTGGTGCTGGTCGGCGACCCGCGCCAGCTCACGTCGGTCGGAGCGGGTGCGGTGCTCAGCGACCTGGTCGCCGGCTACCAGGGTCGCCCGGACTCCCCGGTCTCCGCGCTCACCGAGAACTTCCGGTCCGAGGAGGACATCAAGTCCCTCGCCGCGGCGCTGCGCGAGGGCGACGCCGACGAGGTGCTCCGCGTGCTGCGCGCCCCGTCCGACCAGGTGTCCTTCGTCGAGGCCGCCGACGAGGCCGCGATCGAGGCCGCGCTGAGGCCCGACTCGGTCGCCGCCGGTCGCGCCGTGTGGGAGGCCGCGAGCAACGAGGACCCGGCCGGTGCGCTGGCCGAGCTCGATCGCTACCGCCTGCTGTGCGCCCATCGCGAGGGGCCCTACGGCGTACGCCGCTGGAACCAGCTGGTCGAGCGCTGGCTCGCCGAGGACACCGACCTCGACCCGTACGGGCCCTGGGGCGGGCACTGGTATGTCGGTCGCCCGCTGCTGGTGACCAGCAACGACTACGCGCTCGACGTCTACAACGGCGAGACCGGGGTCGTGGTGCGGCAGGGTGCACGCCGGCGCGCGTTCGTCGCTGGGTCGGGGCGGCTCAAGGAGTTCGCGCCCGGTCGCCTCGACGCGGTCGAGACCATGCACGCCATGACGATCCACAAGAGCCAGGGCAGCCAGGCCGACCGGGTGACGGTGCTGCTGCCCGACGAGGACTCGCGGCTGCTCACCCGCGAGCTCTTCTACACCGCGGTCACCCGGGCCCGTCGACATGTGCGGGTAGTGGGCTCGGAGGCCGCCGTACGCGCGGCCGTCGGGACTCTGGCCCAGCGCGCCACCGGCCTGAGACTGCGCCTGGCCGACGACTGAGACGACCCGAACACCCACGGCCCAGCCTCTGGTCATGGAAACCCCGCCGCAATCTGATCCGGCTAGGGTCGTGGACAGATTGGAGCTGTGATGCCTTTCCTGCTGCGCGTGGAGCTGCCCGACGTCCCGGGATCCCTGGGACGCCTCGCGGGCGCCATCGGTGAGGCCGGCGGCGACATCGAGGCGATCGAGATCGTCGAGAAGCGCGGCGGCACGGCCGTCGACGACGTGCTCCTCGAGATCGCCCCCGGCACCATGCCCGACTCCGTCGTCTCGGCCGTCAACGGCCTCGACGGCGTCAGCGTCGTCTGGATCAGTCGGTATGCCGCGGGCGGCAACCTCTTCCTCGACCTCGAGGCCGTCGAGGAGCTGACCGCCGACCCCGAGGTCGCGCTCGACCGCCTGATCGACCTGCTCCCGGTGACCTTCCGCGCCGACTGGGCCGCGCGGGTCAGCAAGGTCGACGGGATCGTCTACACGACCGAGGCGGCGCCGTCCGAGCTCGCCTGGGTGCAGATCGACCGGGCCGAGCACCTCGACAGCGAGGACGAGAACACCGTCGCCTGCGCGGCGCGCCTCAACAAGTCCGAGATCGTGATCATCGGTCGTCGCGGCGGCCCGGAGTTCCTCGACTCCGAGATCGCCCGGCTCGGCCACCTGGTCGGGCTGGCCATGTCGATCTCACGCGCGGCCGCCAAGGCGCACGTGCACTGACGCTCGGCCCGGGTCAGGCCGCCCAGACCCCGTTCACCAAACGTGTTCGAGGTCCCGCCGAAGGGCTGCTCAGGGCACGGATTTGATCCGGGTGACGAAGACCGAGCCCAGGATCGCCGAGGCGAACGCGCTCGCGTAGACGGCGCAGTAGCCCACCGAGAACTGCTCGCCGTTGGTCTCGGTGATGCCGCCGAAGCTCTCGACCACCAACAGGATCACCGCCGCGATGCCCGGGGCGAAGACCTGCGGCAGGGCGTTGGCGATGTTGATGACGCCGAGGTCCTTGGCCCGGTCGTCCGCTCCGGGCAGCACCTGGGTGATGAGGGCGAAGTCGACGGACGTGTAGATGCCGAACCCGAATCCCATCAGCACGGCCGCGACAACGGCCGTCGGCCACGACTGTCCGAAGGCGAGCAGCAGGGCCGCGCACGCCCCGACCACGCCCGACCAGATCACGAACACCTTGCGCTTGCCGGTGCGGTCGCTCCAGATGCCGAAGGTCACCGCCGTCGCCATCAGCACCGCGGCGTACGTCGCCGTCAGGATGAGCACCCGGGTGGCCGCCTCGTCCTTGTCGAAGCCGATGACGTCCTGCAGGTAGAAGAGGAGGTAGAGCAGGCCGAGCGAGTTGCCGAGGTTGACCAGGAAGCGGGTCAACCACGCCCACGCGAAGTCGGGGTGCTCGCGCGGCGAGATCCAGAACGAGCGCAGGAACGCACCCCAGTCGAACGGCTCCGGCCGCTCGTTGCTCGCCAGGGGTATGTCGCGCGAGTCGAGGCAGTAGGGGATCGCCAGCGCGACCAGCACGATCGCGGTGACGACGTAGCCCAGGGCGATGCTGCCGGTCGCCGCTGCGATGCCGGCCCCTCCGACGACGCCGACGGTCTGCCCGATCGCCAGCACGCCGCCGATGCGCCCGCGCCCGCTGACCGGCACCTGGTCGGGGATGGTCGCGGTGACGGCGGCCAGCATCGCGTTGAGCGAGGCCTGGACGCCGCACCAGCCGAGCGCCATCACGACGACGCTGTCGGCGGCCGCGAGCAGGAGGAGGGCGAGCGCGCCGCCGAGCGCGCCGCCGAGCACCCAGGGCAGCCGCCGGCCGACGCGCCACGTCGTCCGGTCGGAGAACGCGCCGAAGACCGGGTTGCAGACGACCGACGTGAACGCGCCGAGACCGAGCACCAGCGACAGGATCTGCTTCTTGCTGTCGGCGTCGATCGCCTCGGCCTGCTGGGCGAGCAGCACCTGGATCGGCCCGAAGAAGCCGGCCCACAGCCCGATGCTCGCCAGGGTCACGTAGGCGACCCAGCGTGCTGGCGGGTTCTCGGTCGGCTCCGCCAGCGCGGAACGGCGCACTGCTGGTCGAGTCGGGGGAGTGTCGGTGGTCACACCGGCATTGTGGGGTCCCGGAGGGGTACCCACGGACAGAATGGCTGTTCGTGCGCCCAGAAATCAGCCAGATCGTCCGTGGCTAGCACCCCAGGCCCGGTCGATCAGGCGCGTTCGAGCAGGAACACCGGGATCTCGCGGTCGGTCTTCTTCTGGTACTCGCCGTACGTCGCCCAGGTCGCCACGGAGTAGTCCCACCACTCGGCGCGCTCGTCGCCCTCGAGGCGGCGCGCGACGTACGTGTGCTTCTCGGCGCCGTCCTGGAGGTCGACCTCCGGGTTGGCGACGAAGTTGTAGTACCAGGTGGGGTTCTTCGGGGCACCGCCGAGCGAGGCGATGGCGACGTACTTGCCGTCGCGCTCGACGCGCATCACGGGGTTCTTGCGGAGCTTGCCGGACTTCGCGCCCTTCGAGGTGATCACCACGATCGGCCACTCCGGGTTGCCGCGCAGGATGTTGCCGCGCTGACCGTTGGAGGACTCGAACTCCTCGACCTGGTCGCGGACCCACTGCTCGGGACTGGGCTCGTACTCGCCTTCAAGGGTCATGTTCTCCAGAAGACCACCCGGCGGCCCGATATTCCAGCGGCGATAGCGTCTGCGTCATGAGTGCTATCGCTGGGGTGTCCGAGATCTTCGACGCCGATGACTGGGACGCCGTGCCCGGCTTCGAGGACCTGACCGACCTGACCTACCACCGGGCGAAGGCCCACGGGACGGTCCGGGTGGCGTTCGACCGACCCGACATCCTCAACGCCTTCCGCCCGCACACGGTCGACGAGCTCCTCCGGGTGCTCGAGCACGCACGGCGCTGGAGCGACGTCGGCTGCGTGCTGCTGACCGGCAACGGCCCGAGCGACAAGAACGGCAAGTGGGCGTTCTGCACCGGTGGCGACCAGCGGATCCGCGGACGCGCCGGCTACCAGTACGCCGAGGGCGAGACGGAGGAGACGGTCGACAAGGCCAAGCTCGCCCGCCTGCACATCCTCGAGGTGCAGCGGCTGATCCGCTTCATGCCGAAGGTCGTCATCTGCGTCGTACCCGGCTGGACCGCTGGTGGCGGCCACAGCCTGCACGTCGTCTGCGACCTGACGATCGCGAGCGCCGAGGAGGCACGTTTCAAGCAGACCGACGCCGACGTGGGCTCCTTCGACGGCGGCTTCGGCTCGGCGTACCTCGCGCGCCAGGTCGGCCAGAAGTACGCCCGCGAGATCTTCTTCCTCGGTGACGAGTACTCCGCCGAGGACGGCGTCCGGATGGGCACGGTCAACCGCGCGGTCCCCCACGCCGATCTCGAGAAGGTCGCCCTCGACTGGGGCCGCAAGATCAACGGCAAGTCGCCGACCGCCCAGCGGATGCTGAAGTACTCCTTCAACCTGCTCGACGACGGCCTGGTCGGTCAGCAGCTCTTCGCCGGCGAGGCCACCCGGCTGGCGTACATGACCGACGAGGCCGTCGAGGGCCGCAACCAGTTCCTCGAGAAGCGCGAGCCGGACTGGTCTCCGTACCCCTGGTACTACTAGATCGGCCTATCTGCCCAGGTCAGAGCCCAGTTTGGGGTCGGGGTCGATCTTGTAGATGGTGTTGTCGTCGAAGGCCGAGGTCCACACGGCGTTGTCGGTGACCAGCAGGCTGCCGCCGCTGGGCACTGGGTCGATGTCGTAGCGCGCGGCGACTTGGCCGGTTGTCGGGTCGACGCGGAGCAGAAATCCCTCTGGTTGACGTATCCAGACCGCGGCGTCGGTGGCGACCAGGTCGCCTTCGCTGCCGGCGGCCGGCCCGGGGTAGTCCGCCCGGGGCTGCAGTCCCGTGTCGAGGTGGAGCAACCCAGCAGATCCGCTGACCCACACGTTGTCCCCAGACACGCTGACATTGCCGGGCGACGCGACGTCGACGCGGCTGGTGACGTCGCCGGTCCCGGCGTCGACCGCGATCACCTCGTTGGTGACCTGGCAGGTCGCGTAGACCGTCGTCGTCGTCGCCGCGAGCTGGAAGCAGCGGCGCCCCAGGGGCACCGTGGTCTTCTGGCCGGTCGCGGTGTCGACGCTGGTCAGCCGGTTCCCGTTGCCGGCCAGCACCCACAGCCTTCCGTCGACGATGCTCAGCGCGTACTGGTCGAAGACCTTGTCCACCTTGACGACCTTGGTCACCTCCAGCGTCTTCGGATCGAGCCGGACGACGTCGGTGGTCTTGTCGCCGGCCGTGCAAGCCCACAGCGTGGCGCCGTCACTGCCGATCCCCAGGCAGTAGCGGGAGGCGTCACGAGCCGTGTCGATCTTTGCCTCGGCGACGACGGTGCCGGTCTCAGGATCGATCCTGGCCACCCGGCCGTCATCGGTCTTGACGAACACGCCACCGTCGATAGTGGCCAGCCCGTCCGGGTAGTCGACATCTACGGTGTCGAGCATCCAACGCCCTTGCGGAATCACCGAGGCCGGGGCGCTCGGCGTTGTGGAGACCTCCGCCGTCGTCGACGTGGAGGCACGACCGGCCGAGGGTGACACCCCATCAGGTCCCGAGCACGCCACCACCGCGGCCACCATGGCCACCGTGACGGCGAGGCACGGCCGGCGTCGGGTCGTCATCGGGGCCATGGGTTGCCTGTCCGACATGGGATTCCTCCCGGCCGACGGGGATGCTGTGTACCGAAATTAGGAGTTGGCCGACCCGTCGCAAGTCGTCCTGGACCAAGATCATCAATTGTCGGGTCGTCAGCGAGGAATCTGACATCTGTCTCCCCATGGGACCCACAACGAGACTGCCCCTCAGCTTCTAGAACAGCC